>JADKAN010000003.1 GCA_016719225.1 Flavobacteriales bacterium
TTTGCACAAATTCCCGATAGAATACCAAATGTTGAATTTACAACTATCAACCCCACTGTTGCCAATACTGATGTTAGCCGTTCGCCTTTCTTTATTAGTCATCTATACTTTTAATACTTAATTACTAATTTCCCGATTGTGGTGCCACTCTTTCTAATTGGTATGTGCATTGCAGAGGATTTTCAACGAAAAACGCAATGTGGTCGTTAAGGTAGATTGTAATATCCCATCATCTAACCACTTTGAGAAATTTGATTAAGAGATGTGATGTTGCTGTACTATATCATTAGTTTGAAACATGGAACGGGTAAACATTAACTCCCAATGAAAACGCTTTTACTTTTTAATTGACGTAAGTGTAGGCTCAGTCAGATTAAGCTAATCAGACCAACTTTCCCTTGTGGTTTATTAATTGCACCCATTGTATTCCAATATTGGTTAGGTCACAAAGTCCACAATAAATCAACAGTTTTCGCAGCCGATGTCTTTTGTCTCTTTTAGTAAGTTTTTATGATTTTACTACAAAAATCAGCACCTTTTTTTACACCACATTCTTTGGGGTTATCTTGATGCAGTGGCAGTGCTTTCAAACCTAAAATATTTTTGGCAATCTGCATAGCTATCGAGCCAACGCCGCCAGCACCGCCGATAATTAAAATTGATTTCCCATTGTCTTTTCTGCACTTAATTGCATTCTGTCAAATAATATTTCAAAAGCTGTCAATGAAGTAAGCGGCATAGCAGCAGATGCCTCGATAAGGATATTATTAGGAGAGAACCCTACAATTCTTTCATCAACTAATTGAAATTCTTGATAACTTCCGTCCTTTGTTATATCTCCTGCGCAAAAACACGTTGTCACCCTTTTAAACAAAGTGGCGTTTTCTCCAACCGCGTCAACAACTCCAACAGCGTCCCAACTTATAATTTTGGGATTGTCTGATTGATCTTTCAGACTATTCTGGCGTATCTTATAGTCCACAGGGTTTATGGATACAGCTTGTATTTTCACTAACAATTCATACCCTTTTGGCACTGGTGTTTCTTTTTTCAAATTGTATGAAACTGTCTGCTTGTGAAATTGGTAAACTGTTTTAAATCTATTGCTTGCATGTTTTTCTATTAAATTATTATGTTGATTATTTTGCTAAGGTGACGGCTAACGTTTGGCGGCTTTGCGTTCGGGCGGGCTTTATAGCACTACACTTGATACGAAGAACCGAACTCAAATATACGCAAATCCGTCAAACGAAGCACTAAACCCGCCTGACGCAAAACCGCTGTTATGCGTTCGCTTTTTTTTCTTTCTTCGTTATTTCGGTGAGTTAAGAGCCATTTTTGTTTCCTTCGAGTCAAGGAAAATTGCAAAGTACCCACTTTCGTCTGCGTGAGCTGTTTTGAATAATATTGTTTGTCCGCCATTTTTTCTCAACTCTGTCAAGAACTACTTGCAGATTTTCTCCTGCGTTTAAGTAAATTGTTACTCCGTCTGCTGATGGCTTATATCCGTCTGCTTGAATTATGACACCTGTTACCATTTGTCCTTCATATGGTAAAATCCCCATTTGCATTCCTTCAACATCCATTTTTTCTATTTTGATGTCCAACAATGTGATAAAACTTAATTGCTCGTGAAATATCCGTTGCTGGAATTTCAAACATTGAAATGTAACTTTTCATATCTATTGCTTTTGAATTTGTTAAAGTGTCTTTTGTAGTTGGTTCAGAATTTGTCTTGCTTGAATTGTTGCACGAAACAAAACACATTGCAGAAACCATCGAAGCTAAAATTATTCTTTTGACTGTCATTGATGTTTAAATTTAAATTCGAGTACAAGTTATTAGTTACAAAGAAGTCAAAATAGTAGAAATGCGACACTTCAAAATTATATTTATAGAAAAGTGCAGATAACGCCATATGCTCATTGTCTAAAAACTCCTTTGGTGTAACTCCAACAAGGTCTTTAAAATCTTTTATGAAATGGTTTTATCGAAATATTGACTCTCGTAAGCAATGTCTGTCAGTGTTTCTGATTTTTATTGAGCAACAAATTTAATGTTGCTTGCAGTCGAATAGCTTTGCTAACTGCTTTGGGCTAATGCCAATTTGTTTTTTAAAATGTCTTTCAAGTTGTCTTCTTTTTGAAATTTTCATCTTTCAAAGAACACTTATATGAGTTGTTCCGTTTGTTTTTAGTAGGGCATCAACAGTTGATTTTAGGTATTACTTATCGTATTCTTTTCGTTAAGTATTTTTAATAAAAAAGTTTCAATAATATTAATTCTTTGTTGAGTGTCAATAGCTCGAATCATCTGTTGCTCTATTTCGTTAGCTTCTGCTTGTCGAAAGTTCTGAAATAGGTATTTCCTTGTCAACCAAGTTCTCAAGAGGCATTGTCACGAAGTTTGCAAACCCAATAGGATAGAAACAGATTGCGAAAGTCTCAACTTTTCCGGTAGGCAAAATATCAAATGATTTAGTTCTCTGTCCCATTACCATTGCATTGGGGTGAAGAATGAAGTCAGTCTCCGAAGTGAATCTTTTAATATTGTCGCCAAAATTGAAGGTCATTTCTATGCAGCCGTCAGGTACGATTTTCTGCTTTTGATTTTGGGTCAAAAGGCACTTCCAAAGTCCAGTAAAATTTGACTATGGTTTCTAAGTCTTTATGCGGTTTATATGTCTGATAGTTCATTTACGCTGGGTGTTTCTTAGAGTGACGCACATAACGGTCCGAGGCTAAGCAACGTGCGAAGTTGGGCATTGTGCATCGGGCATGTTGCTTAGGCTTTGTTCTTTGGTCGTGGCGTGTTGGCTTTGTGTGGTGTTCGGCGGCTCGAGTTGGGCCTTGTGCGGCGTTGGGCGGGAAGGCCATGCCCAAGAACGTTCCGCGGCTAGGCACAGGGCGGTTTTGAAACATCATGTGTCTTTACCGAAAACGATTATTGCGAAGATATATGTTTTTTAGCGAAAGCCAAACTAATCTTGTCTGCGCAGCAGGCCTTGAATGGCTGAGCGATGACCGACTCCGCCCGCCTTGTGCTTAGCACGCTGTTAGTGGTTGGCGCTTTATTCCTGCTTGAGTAATTCAACAACGTCTAAGTCGAACTGATTTTTTATAAATTCTAATGTCGTTGGTTGACTTTGCAATGAAGCTTTTATAAGTTGTGTTGTAAATAGTCCGCCTTTTTTTAACCACTTTGCATTGGCGCTGTCAACTGCTTTTAACCACTCAACTTTAAGAACATATTCTGAGTTGTCGTTGTCGCTGTTGTTAAACATAGTTTTCATTTTTAAGGAAGGTCACGAAGGGACTTGCCTTTATGTTTAAAGTCAGCAATGCGAACAGCTTTTTCTTTTACTCGTCCGATACCAACGAAGCCGCTATTTTTCAAATAGGGTATAACTATGTCGCCAGGTTCTAATGTCCGAATTGGATCGCTCCACTTTTTATCTTGTCCAGCGGAAAGAAAATTAAATTGCTTTGCAGTCGTCCCAACAACGATGTTCACCTTGTCCAACATTTACATAGTAAATACCGTTTTTAAAGTCAAAACCAGCAAGGTCGTCGTGAAAAGTGTCGTGCGGTCGAAATTTATCAGCGAAATGTCCTGATGATTTATTTGTGAGTGTTCGTCCAAGTTTCCAAATCAAAGTCTTTTCGATAAAAAAGGCTTCTCGTTCAGTCAAGTCTTTAGCGATAACTTTTATTATTGGGTGTAAGCCCGCTTTGTGTATTGCTTTTATTCGTGTCGCTTTTTCGGAGTCGCTGTCGTCAGATAGATGAGCTTCTTTGCGACTACCTTTTCCTTTGCCATAGTAAAACTCTTCGAAATTTCTCGGGTCGATGTAAACGTAAACGTAATATTGTTCGTTGTCTGCCATGTCTATTGTTGTTCGGTCGTCAAGCGCTTACCACTAACGGTTTGGCGCTTGGCGCAGTGGCGGATTTCGGAGCACAAAACTGTCAATACACCACAAAAATTGATGCGAGGTATAATATTCAATTAACCACGTCACCCGCCATTGAGCCAAACGCCTGTTAGCGGCTGGCATTCTCACCTCCATTCTATTGTCAGTTTAGAATTGTCTTTTGTAAAATAGTTTGAAGTATTCTTAAACGTAATTTCAGCCATTGATTTCGGTTTATAGTCGCTGAAAGTTGCGTACTTCTCAATCGGATTTCCGTCTACTGTCAAAATCAAGTTCGGAATTTTTGTTTCTGTCAATTAGTGCAATCATTGAGTATGTGCCGTTTTTCAAGCCGTAAATGTGTCTGTTAGCCGTACCTATTGATGTTGTACCAAAAAGATAGCCACCTGTTACGGCTACCTTTTTATTAAAATTATTTTCACTGTCCATCACCACAAACATTAAACGTTTTTCTACTTCTAACATCGGAATACTAATGTCAAAGTGAAAGTAATTTTGTGAGAAATAAGATTGTGTCGTCAGTTTTTGATTGAATTGGTGTTCGCTTATTTCTTTGCTTAAATCAATATCAAACCCTAGTTGTTTCAAGGAAGCTGATGCTATCTCAAAGTTTACCTGTTCTACAAACGGCTTTAGTTTAGTGTCCAAAACAATTTCTATATCCTGATTGATATTGAAGTGACTTAATTCTTGTTCAAAGTCAATATTGTTCAGATTGAGTTGCTTTGTTTTCTTGTGCGAATGAGAAAAGAATGAAATGGTTTTACATTCCAAATTATACACAATAGACCAAACCGTTTTAGAATCGCCTTTCGGAATACTTACGCCTTTCAGCATTTGAAAGGCTATATTTTCAGAAAAATCATTTGGGTTTTGCAGTTTCTTGATTTGGTTTTCAAGTTGGTGGTAGCGGTAAATTTCTGACGTGTTTTTCTTTTGAATATCCTGAATGTTGTCAATATATATTTCAGAAAAAACCACCGATTTATTGGTTATAGCCTGACAAGAGTTGGCTTCTTTTTCATAAATATTTGGCTTGCTGTCCAAATATTCAATAATTACGGATTTACCGTGAGTGTCTGCCAATATGTAGTGGATTTTGCCTTTAATCGGATAAATTTTAAGATTTTCAATATGTGTAACAACTTCGTCAATCGTCTGGAAGTTGTCTAACTGATATTGTATCCACTCCAATTCGTTCAGGTAAGTTTTGTCTTCCGAAATATTAAAGCGAGTGTCTTCCAGCCAAAGCATTTCTACTACAAGCCCTTTCTCGTTCATTCCGCCATAAGGCATTTCTTTTCCGTTTTGGTTGAACGTGATACTTCCATATTTACTTGTCCAACTTGCAGGTGTTCCGTTATGTGTGTAGTAAGCTACTTTTGTCGTATTCTTTAAATTTTTGATAATATAACCCTGGTCAAAAGTCCAATCGAAGTTTTTGCCCAACAGGATTGTCTTTCCATTCTTCAATACGAATGATGAACAAGGATATACTGATTGAACAAATGTCGTCAGGAATAGAAGTGTCCAAAAATATTTTTTCATTCTTAATTGTCTTTTGATGTTGTCGTTTATGCTTGCCGCCAACGGTCCGAGGCTAAGCAACGTGCGAAGTTGGGCATTGTGCATCGGGCATGTTGCTTAGGCTTTTGTTCTTTGGTCGTGGCGTGGTTGACTTTGTGTGGTGTTCGGCGGCTCGAGTTGGGCCTTGTGCGGCGTTGGGCGGGAAGGCCATGCCCAAGAACGGTCCGAGGCTAAGCAACGTGCGAAGTTGGGCATTGTGCATCGGGCATGTTGCTTAGGCTTTTGTTCTTTGGTCGTGGCGTGTTTGGCTTTGTGTGGTGTTCGGCGGCTCGAGTTGGGCCTTGTGCGGGGTTGGGCGGGAAGGCCATGCCCAAGAACTAGACGGTTGTACCCATAATAGGGTTTATTTCCGGACTTGGTTTGTGCTTGAAGTTGGTCCTACTGCACCATTTGGCCATGTAAGGCCCAATGGGCCATTACCGGTCCAAGTCCTCCAAAGGACTGCGATTCGCCCAAGGCTTTAGTGCTGACATGCGTGTAGATCTCGGTGGTTTGCTCGAACTGTGTCCTAACAGGGTTTGAATATAGCGCAGGTCCGTTCCGTGTTCCAAGAGATGGGTCGCGAAGGAATGACCCTAAGCTCCCGCAATTTCCCCGTACCCCGGCGCTCGGCTTCTCCAGTATTTCAACGATCTGCCGAGTGCCCGGCTTACCATCCGCCTCTGGCGGTTTGAATACTTTAACCCGGATTGGTGTTCGAAAACACATAGTTGGCCGGAGGCTTACAGCGTGTGGCACTCGGGAAATACCCGAGCGCCGGGACGGTGTTTAAAGTAACCGCTGGGTATCAAAGTTGGTCTTGTATTCTGCGAATTCCGCAGGGCTGATCACTTCCTTTTCACGGAGCCAGTTTATCCGGCTGTAAAAATCCAGTTCCGTTGTTGTTGCATCGAACACTGCATATCTTTCCTTCAAATAGGCCTTCACCTCGTTCCGGGTCTTTTCAATGAACTCCAATACGTCGTGCTCATTCGGAATAGCCCTGTAAAAGGTGAGGTTGATCTGCCCACCAACCAGAAAGATGTCGTCCTGGTGTTGCTTAAAATAGGCGATGATTGCTATGAGCACACCCAGAATGGTACAGATGACCCAAGACCCCTGCTCCTTCCCGACGGTATTGAAGTATCCGACGATGGATCCAGCAATCCAAATTGCACATATTCCAAAAAAGATCTTTCCGAATCAGGTGTCGTCGGCTTGATAATGAATGTCGAGTCCTAGTCTATCAAGTTTGACCTCGAACTTTTCAATTTTCCGAATTGTCTTGGTCTCTACGATCATTTTGTTGGAAGTCAGAACGAACTTCCTACTGTTCATTCCCCTTTGTTGGCTGAACTCCGTTCTCATGATGTTCTTGGTGACAGATGTGTCGGGCGTATGTGCCCAAATTTACTTCACCACCAACGCCGGCAGAAACCGATTAGCTGATGTGGGGGTTTAGCTGATCAGCTGATGGCTGCTTGGAGCGGGTCCATCAGCTAATCAATAACATCAGCTAATCAGCTAATCAGACCAATCTATTTCACCACCAACACCGGCACCTTCACCCGGTGCCTTACCGCATCCACGGTAGCACCAAAGAGCAGGTCCTTCAACCCCCGGTGTCCGTGCGAGCCCATCACCAACAGGTCGGCCTCGCTGCTGTTCACCAGTTTGGCGATGGCGGTAACGGGGCTTCCTTGGCCCACCACGGCTTGTGCGCTGTAGCCGGCAGCGCGAAGCTTTTCGGCGTAGCGTTCCAGGTTGAGGGCATCGTCCACCGCTTCGCGGTCCTCGGTGAGGGCGCCGAGGTAGTGCGCGGCGGCACTTTCGGTAATGTGGATCAGGATGTATTCGGCCATCGTTCCGCCTTGGGCGATGGCGGTGTTCAGCACGCGCTCGTCCAGCGGCTTGAATTCCACGGTCACCGCGATGCGCTGCGGCGGGCGCAGCTCCTGCACGTTCAGCTCGGGCAGGGCGCTGTCGAGGGGTTGCTTGGCGGTGCGCAGTTTGGCAAAGAACGGCTTTACGGTGATGTAGAGCAGCAGCAGCGCGAACAGGGCGATCACGGGGATCACCAGGAATTCCACCCACACCACGTGCGGTCCGTCGCTTTGCAGCCAGCCCGCCACTTCCTGCACCACCAGTTGCGCGTTCAGCACCACGATGATGAGCGCCGTAGCCCAGGCCAGCAGCCGCACCCACGGCTTGATGACGAATTTGCCCATGGTCAACTTGTCTGAAGTAAAGTGGATGAGCGGGATCACGGCGAAGCCGAGCTGCAGGCTGAGCACCACTTGGCTGAGCACCAGCAGGCGGCCGAGGGAATCCGGCCCGAAGTAGATGATGCTGATGATGGCGGGGATGATGGCGAGCGAGCGGGTGATGAGGCGGCGGAGCCACGGGCGGATGCGCAGGTCCAGGTAGCCTTCCATCACGATCTGCCCGGCGAGGGTGCCGGTGATGGTGCTGCTCTGCCCGGCGCCGATGAGGGCGATGGCGAAGAGCGTGGGTGCCAAGGAGCCGAAGAGCTCGCCGAGCAGCTCGTGCGCCTGTTCGATCTCCGCGACATCGTAATGCCCTGCGGTGTGGAAGGCGGCGGCGGCGAGGATGAGGATGGCGGCGTTGACGAAGAAGGCGAGGTTGAGCGCGATGGTGGTGTCGAAGAAGTTGAAGCGGATGGCTTCGCGCATGCCCTTGTCGGTGCGCTCGAAGCGGCGCGTCTGCACCAGCGAGCTGTGGAGGTAGAGGTTGTGCGGCATCACGGTGGCGCCGATGATGCCGATGGCGATGTAGAGCGCTTTGTCGGAGAGCGCGGAGGGGATGAAGCCTTTCAGGACATCGCCCACCACGGGTTCCACGATGAACATTTCGGCGAGGAAGGAGAAGCCGATCAGCGCGACGAGCGAGAGGATGAAGATCTCCAGCATGCGCATGCCCTTGTTCATCAGGAAGAGGATGAGCAACGTATCCAGCGCGGTGATGAGCACGCCCCAAAGCACGGGCAGGCCGAAGAGGAGGTTGAGGCCGATGGCCATGCCCACCACTTCGGCGAGGTCGCAGGCGGCGATGGCGATCTCGGCCATCACGTACAGCGGGATGTTCACGATGGGCGGGTAGGTGTGCCTGCTGGCCTGGGCGAGGTCGAGGCCGCGCACGATGCCGAGGCGGGCGCTGAGGCTTTGCAGCAGCAGCGCCATGAGGTTGCTCATCAGCAGCACCCAGATCAGCTGGTAGCCGAAGGCGGATCCGCCGGCGATGTCGGTGGCCCAGTTGCCGGGGTCCATGTAGCCCACGCTCACCAGGTAGGCCGGCCCGAGGAAGGCGAGGAGGCGGCGCCAGCCTTTCGCGGTGGGGATGGCCACGCTGGAATGCGCGTCGCCGAGGGAACGGCGGTCGTGCGTCATGGCTTCCGGCTTTTCCCCTTGGGCAGCAGTTCCACCAGCAGGTGCGCGGCCACTTGCGCGGAGAGTGTGAGGTGCAGCGCCTTTCCGCTTTGCAGTTCCACGCTCTCGTCGAAGGCATGGCGGGCCTTCACCTCAAAGGTCATCCCGATGCTGACGCCTTTGCCATCCAGCAGGTGCAGCAGTTCATCGCTGCCGTCCTTCACGGCGGCGATGCGCACGTGCAGGCCCGCGCTGCATTCCGTCAGCGGCCGGGTGTCCCGCTCGGTCATGCGGCCGTTGCGGTCCGGGATGGGGTCGCCGTGCGGATCGAAGGCCGGGTCGCCGAGGTATTTGGCGAGGCTGTCGGTGAGCTTCTCGCTGCTGACGTGCTCCAATTGTTCCGCCACCTCATGCACCTCGTTCCACTTGAAGCCGAGGCGTTCCACGAGGAAGGTCTCCCACAGGCGGTGCTTGCGGACGAGCTTCAGCGCGGCGGCCTTGCCCTTGGCGGTGAGCTTCACGCCGTAGTAGGGCTCATGCTTCAGCAGGCCTTTCTCGGCGAGCTTCTTCAGCATCACGGTGACGCTGCTGGCCTTGATGTCCAGGCGCTCGGCGAGGTCCTTGGTGCCTGCGGTAGCGCCATCCTGCAGCAGGGCGTGCACGGCTTTGATGTGGTCCTCCTCGCTGCGGGTAAGCATGGGGACAAATGTAGGATGGAAATTAAATGATTAGGCAAGACTAAAATATAGATTGAATGTGGATTGAATTAGAAAACCTATACTTCGGTCCTCCGCCTCGCATTTCTGTGCGCCTCCGCGCCTCCGCGCCTCGGCGTCCCGTTGCCACGACTCACTCCAGCGAAACCATTTCCGGCCGTGCCGCGCCCAAGCCGGTGTAGAGCTTGAGGGCCGCCACGCCCAGCAGCAGCACGAACACGTAGTTCCAATTGGCGGTGAGGTCGAAGAGGCTGCCAGCAATGAACGGCCCGGTGGCGGCCAAGGAATAGCCGATGGCCTGCGCCATGCCGGAGAGCTTCGTAGCGGTCTCGGTATTGCTGGAGCGGACCACGATGAGGTAGAGCGAAAGCCCGAAGGCACCGCCGAGCGAAAAGCCGATCATGGCCACCCAGAGCTGCACCGGCCCGATGCCGGGGAAGATCAGGCCGAACAAGGCCACCACTTCCAAGGCGATCAGCGTGATGATGATGGAGCGTTGGTCCGGTCGCTTCCCGGCCCACAGCGGCGTGAGCAAGGAGCCGAGCACGCCGGTGGCCTGGGAAAGCGAGAGCATCCAACCGGCGAAGACCGCGTCCTCGCCGCGCCCTTGGATCATGTCCGGAAGCCACGCGAGCACCACGTAGTAGGCCAGGGATTGCAGGCCCATGAAGAGCGCCACGTTCCATGCGAGCCGGGATGCGAGAAGGGCCTTCATGGCCTGCTTGTAGCTCCCCGGCGGCCGCACATACTTGGAGCGCGAAAGTTGCGGAAGCCAGAGCAGGAGCGCCATCGTCGCCAGCGCCGCCCAAACGGCCAATGCGCCGCGCCAGCCCCAGGAGAGGCCTTCCGCCAGCGGCACCGTGATGCCGGCGGCAAAAGCGGCACCCAAACCCATGGCACCGGAATACATGCTGGTCATCAAGCCGAACTTCTTGGAGAAGCTCTGCTTGACCAGCCCGGGCAGCAGCACGTTCCCGAAGGCGATGGCGATGCCGAGCAAAAGCGTGCCGATGTAAAGCGTGAACACGGCAGGGATGGAGCGCACCGCGATGCCGATGGTGAGCAGGCCCATGGCCGCTGCCAACATGCCGGGAATGCCGTAGCGCCGGGTGACCAAGGGCGCTACCAAGGAGATCGAGGCGAAGGCCAACAGCGGCAAGGTGGTCAGCAGGCCCAGCATGGTGTTGGACAGCCCGGTGCTGTCGCGGATCATGCCGATCAACGGACCCACCGCAGCCAGCGCGGGGCGGAGGTTGAGGGCGATCAGCAGGATCCCGGCGATGAGGAGGCCATCCTTGGGGCGCACGGAAGGCGTGGGAACGGTTTGCTGGGACATGGACGAGGTCGGGGGGGCGGGTGCTGCACGCAGGGCCCGGGAAGGCCGCGAAGGTAGGTGTGGGAGGAAGCATTCCGAACGGGGAATATCCTCCGAATTGCTTAATAAGCATATGCCAATGCAGCATTGTTATTGTTTATACCAATTCGAATGGATCCTTAGCTTTGGAACATGCCGAAGGACCCCACCGGAGAGGAAACCTCTGTTTTTGAACAGGTACAAGCCGTTTTCAGGAAGGAGCTGGGACTACCGGGCCTGGAGCTTTCACTCGCCCACACACCTGCCGACATCCCGAAGTGGGATTCACTGCGCTCCATGATGATCCTGCGCAAATTGGAGAAGCACTTCAACGTGCGCGTTGGTGTGGAGAAGGCGATGAGCATTAAAAGTGTGGGCGATCTGGTGGCGGCCTTGGAAGACAAGTTGGACCATGGATGAACGCAACGCACGAGCAGGTTCTGAAATGCGGGGCCGGGTTCTTCCAGTGCGCGTCACGGGTTGTGGCATCGGCTTTCCTGCCGGTGGTAAATGGGTGAGCAACGAAGAGGTGCATGCGCTTCGCTTCGGACCGGATTGGCGCACGGAAATGGCCAGGCAGGGGGCGGATCCCGGCTACTACGAGGCGAAACTCGGCGTGCGTCGACGCTATTGGGTGCAAAGGCCTGGCCAGGAAAATTCGCCGGACGCACTGACCGCGATGGACCTGATGTCCGCTGCTGCGACCCATGCCTTGGCCAATGCCAGCATGAAAGCATCCGACATGGATGCCATGATCTGTGTCACGATCACTTCGCCGTTCTATACCACTGCTGTTGCTGCCCGTCTCGCCCAACAACTGGGTGTCCAAGCGCCTTCGTTCGATCTGCGGACCGGTTGCGCAACGGGGATCTTCGCCCTGGTGATCGCTGCTCAGCTCATCGACGGTGGAGCGCGGAACGTGTTGATAACAGCCGGCGATACCACGAGCAAGATCCTCGATCCAACGAACAACACCGTGTACGCCGGAGGGGATGCGGGATCCGCCATCGTACTATCGCGATCCACGGGTAAGGCAGGTTTCCTCGCCCACTACATCGATACGGACGGCACCTTCTCCGCACAGACCGGGGTGCCCGGTCTTTTACCGCCAACGCGGGCGGATGTGGAGGCGAAGCGATACTATCTGGAATACAGGGACGAAGGCAAGGAAGCCATGTTGGATGGGGCTTGGAAACGCATTCCGGATGAATTGTACGCGCGCTCCGGGCTTGTTGCGAAGGACATCGCTTGCTATGTGCCGCACCAAGCGGCCAAGCGTCAACTGGCGCTTGCGGCGAAGGAGGCGGATATTCCGGAGGCCCGTATGGTGAACGTTCTTGGTGAATATGCCAACTGTGGACCCGCGACCATTTTTCTGGCACTTCACCGGGCCTTTGAGGAAGATCGGATCAACAGTGGCGATCGCTACATGCTGGGCGCCGCAGGTGGTGGCTTGTCCTGGGGTGGCGTGATAATGGAACATTGAACGATGAAGAGCTGGGGCGTTGTTTTCCAAGGTGTCGGAGCCTATTTGCCCGGCGCGCCCATCAGCAATAAGGAATTGCAGGAGCGTCATGGTCTCGTGTTCGATCTGGAAAAGCATGAGGCCACTACGGGGATCCGCGCTCGGCATTGGGCCGGTGCGCTGGAGGCCACGAGCCACATTGCGGCCGGTGCGGCGAAGGTGGCATTGGTCCGCGCCGAAGTGGACGCGAAGGACCTGGACCGGATCATCCTGGGCACCTCCAGTGCCGACCATACCAACCTGGCCGCCGCATGTCGCGTGCAACAATTGATCGGTGCCACGTGTCCCGCCTCGGACATCACGGCTGCTTGCGCAGGATTCATTTATGCGTTGGAGCAGGGCGCCAACCTCGTGCGTACGGGATCCCAACGCGTGCTCGTGATAGGCGCCGACACCAAATCCCGCTTCATTCGTGCTAACGATCCGGTATTCGGACCGATCTTCAGTGATGGCGGCGGAGCGGTGGTGTTGGCACCCACGGAACGGGAAGGTGAGGGCATCCTTGATATCCGGTTGTGGGCGGACGGCAGCGGCTTCGAAACGCTTTATGTACCTGCCGGCGGAAGTATGATGCCCGCAAGCAAGGAGACCGTGGAGGGCAATTTGCACGGCACCATGGCCACCATGCCCGGCAAGGAATTGGCACTGGCCGCTGCCGCGAAAATGGCGGAGCTCGGCATGGAGGTGCTGGAGCGGAACGGATATGCCGCGAAGGATGTGGACGTGTTCATTCCGCATCAAGCCAACTACTACATCATGCGGCGCATCGCGGAAAGCATGGGCATTCCGGAAGAACGGATGGAGGTGGCCATCGATCGTGTCGGCAATTGCATCGCCGGCACCATCCCGATCGCACTGGAGCAGGCGTATGCACAAGGTCGATCGAAGCCCGGTGCGTTGGTATTGCTCGTGGCTGCGGGCGCGGGTTATTCCGGTGGAGCGGTGTTGTATAAAGTACCCCGTGGGAATGGATGAAACGTTGAAAGGCAGAACAGCATTGGTGACGGGTGCGGGCATCGGCATCGGCCATGCGATATGTGTTGCGCTGGCGGGGGCCGGGGCGACGGTTATCGCTGTCGCACGCGATCGGGTGAAGCTGGACCAGCTGGCTACAACGCTAGGGGACAAGCGACATCAATGTTGGTCCATCGACCTGGCTACGAAGCCGGGAAGAGCGGACCTGTTGGGGCGGTTGAAGGAAGTTGACATGCCGGTGATCGTGGTGAACAACCTGCATGTGCCATCACCCAAAGTGCGACTGCGCAACATTTCGGCGGAAGAATTCAGCGCGGATTTCACGGTCAACATCGATCACCTGTTCACCTTGATGGACCCGGTGATCACTGCGCAGCATGCCGCTGGTTTTGGGCGCTGGATAGGCATTACATCCAAGGCCGCACGCACCGGCATGCCGGGGCAAGCACGCTACAATGCACAGAAGGCCGCCATGGAAGCGCTGTTGAACACGCTCGCTGTGGAAGAAGGTCAAAAAGGGATCACCGCGAACTGCGTGGCTCCCGGTCTGATCGATACTCCTTCCGTGGAAACACGTGTCCCCTCGGAATTACGCGCCAAATTCGCACGCAACAACGCATTGGCAAAAGCAGGAGCTCCCGAGCAAGTGGCCGCAGCTGTTTTGTTCCTCGCATCGCCTGCATCATCTTACATTACGGGTGAAGTTATTTCCGTTGATGGCGGCGCATCCCTGGCCTGGGCCTTCAAATGAAAAAGAAGCATGGAACCCATACTTTCAAAGGTTATCCGGCAGCGCGCACGCATCCATCCGCATCGCGAAGCCTATGTGTTCGAAGGTCGCAGCGTCAGCTACCTTGAATTTTATGACCGGGCGTCCAAGGCCGGGCGGATGTTGCAGGCCCAGGGCTTGGCCAAGGGCGATCGCGTGGGCATCCTTTGCTTGAACGGAGTGGAAGCCGTGGACCTTGTTTTCGGCGCGATAGTGGCCGGGGTGGTACCGGTATCACTTCCATGGAAAGCGGTGCCGCAGGAATATGCGAGCATCATCGCGGACGCCGGGGTACGGCATGTGTTCGCTGCGCCCATGTTCCTTCCCGCGTTGGCTACTTTGCCTGGAACAGTTACGGTCCATCCATTGGATGCGGAGTTGAAGAAGGAAATGGATGCGGCGAATACGCTGAAAGCAGTGGCCCAAACCGCCGCTGATCTGGCCGCGATCATCTACACGTCCGGCACCACCGGCACACCGAAAGGCGTGATGCTCAGCCATGCCAACTTGTATGCATGCGCCTCGCTCTGTGCCATGGAAACTCCGGGCTTCGGCCCTACGACGCGGTTGCTTGTGTGCGGACCGTTGTATTCCATCTTCGGTTTTGGCGCGTTCTTCAGTTCGCTGTACACGGGCTGCACAGCGGTCTTGCTTCCGATGTTCGATCCCGAAAGCACCTTGGCCGCTATTCAGGATGAAAGCGTGACGCATGCGCTCTTCGCGCCGATCATGATGCGCGCCATGGCCGCCGTGCCGGACGCCGCAGGCTTCGATATGCGCACCTTGCAGCATATCCAATACGGCGGCTCACCCATGCCGGAAGCATTGATGCGTGCGGTGATGGGGCTTTTCCAGTGCGACCTTACGCAGGTGTACGGCCTCACGGAAACCACGGGCGTGGGTTGTGCGCTCCGGTATGATGATCATCGCGCCATCTTGTCCGCGACTGCGCATGGTCGTGTGCCGCCGATCGCTTCCGCAGGAAAACCAGGTGTTGGCGTGCAGTTGGCCGTTTGCGATGACGATGGCCAACAAGTTCCAGTAGGGGAGGTGGGCGAAGTGCGGATGAAAGGCGACGTGGTGTCCATGGGCTATTGGGGCGATCGCGAAGTGAACGAGCGCTTCCTTGCGGATGGCTGGTTCCTCACCGGCGACATGGGCGTGCTGGACGAGGAGGGCTATTTAACGTTGGTGGATCGCAGGAACGACATGATCGTTTCCAAGGGCGTGAACATTTTCCCGGCGGAGATCGAGGCAGTGCTGGAAAAGCATCCGGATGTGAAGGAATGCGCGGTAGTAAGCGCCCCGAATGAAGATCTCGGCGAAGAGGTATGTGCAGTGGTGGTCACTACAAAAAGCGATCTGGACCTACTGGAAGTACGCAAGTGGTGCGCCGGGAAAGTGGCGGACAGCAAACTGCCATCTCGTTTGGAATTCGTGGATGTACTTCCACGAACGTTAACAGGAAAGGTTTTGCGGCGCGCGGTGCGTGCTCCATTCTGGAAAAATGAACCCAAAGGAGTAAAAGGATGAGCGAACAGAAAGGAAAAGGTGCCTTGCCGCCCATTGGTCAAGTGCCGGAAAAAATGTGGGCGCAGGTCATTAGTGGGGACCGCTACGGCGAACCGCGTAATGCTTTCCGCATGGAAGAAGTTCCGGTACCATCGATAGCCGATGACGAGGTGCTGGTGGGTGTAATGGCAGCGGGCCTCAACCACAATGCGGTATGGGCCGCACGGGGCTATCCGCTGGACCTGATCAATATGATGAAGCTGCGCGACGGGGCCACCTTGGACACGCACATCATCGGGTCGGATTGCTCTGGGATCGTGTATGCGAAGGGCAGCAAAGTGACCAACGTGGAAGTAGGCGATGAAGTCGTGGTGCAAGCTGCTTGGGTGGATGATGCCGACCCTTGGGTACAACGCGGAACACCGGATTCAGTGATCGCGCCGAGCGCACGCGCATGGGGTTTCGAGACCAACCACGGTTCGTTCGCGCAGTTCTGCAACGTGAAGTCGCGCCAATGCCTTCCAAAGCCGGCGCGTTTGTCGTGGGAAGAGGCCGCGGTCTACATGCTCTGCGGCGTTACCAGCTACTGCATGTTGTACAAATTCCCGCCGCACATCGTTCAGGAAGGCGACGTCGTGTTGATCTGGGGGGGCAGCGGCGGCTTAGGCGTTGCGGCCATTCAACTGGTGCGCAACAGCGGGGGAATTCCCGTCGCGGTGGTCAGTTCAGCGGATAAGGCCGCGTATTGCGAAAGCCTCGGTGCCTTGACATTGGACCGGAGCAAATACACGCATTGGGGGCCCTTGACAGCAGAAGATGTATTGCCCGGAACACAGGATAAATGGGCCAAAGCGGTGCGACCCTTCGAGAAGGCGTTGCGCGAACTCACCGGCGGCAAAATGCCGAGGATCGTGCTGGAGCATCCGGGTTCCGATACCATGCCCACCTCCATCCGCGTATGCGCTGGCGACGGCATGGTGGTGACGTGCGCCGGAACGAGCGGATACCTCGGGACCTTCGATCTGCGCTTTTTGTGGCTGCGTAGGAAACGCTTGCAAGGGTCGCACTTCGGCGAATTGGAGCATTGCGTGGAATACAATAACATGATCGCGGACGGTACGCTATCACCCTTGCTCACGCACACTTACGATTTCGAGGAAATTCCGAAGGCCATCCAAAGCATGGCGGACAATACGCACCCACCGGGGAACAGTGCCGTGCGCATTGGATGCCAGGCTTAGAACTGGAAGTAGATGAAGTGATCGCCGCCACTTTGCCCGAAGAGGAAGATCACGGTGAGCATGCCGACCATGTAGGCCCGGTTGTGCCGGAATTTCAATGATCTGTTCAATGCGATGGTGCCCGCCAGGAGCAATAGCACGATAGCTACATGTGCAAGTTGTGGTTTGGACATCACCGCCAGGATCGAAGTGGGGTCGAACGAGCGTATCGCAGCCAACTTGCCAAGGATGGCGAACGCATCGTGTGTTGTGGAAGCGCGGAAGAACACGCCGGAGATCAGCAGGATCTGCAAAGTGAAGAACCAGCGGACAAAGCGTCCGGGAAGGCTGGTAAGTTGGGGCAGCCACGAGATCTTGCCATAGTGGTATTGGAGAATGGTGGCCACTCCATGTACCAGGCCGAACAGCAGGAAATTCCAGTTCGCCCCATGCCAGATCCCGATCGCGATAAAGGTGATCAGCACGTTCACCGCGAACCGTTGCGGACGTGCATACATCAAAGGAACGAAGAGATAATCGCGCACCCAGGTGCCTAACGTGATGTGCCAACGTTGCCAATATTCATTCACGCTCAGGGATCGGAAAGGCCGATTGAAATTCTCCGTGAGTTTCACGCCCATCAAACGCGCTGCACCAATGGCAATGTCGGTGTATCCGCTGAAATCGCAAAAGATCTGCATGCCGAAGAGTACCAGCGCGAAGTAGTGCGCGGTTCCGTTCCAGGCTTGTGGCGTCTCGTAGAATTTGTCCACGAAAGGTGCCAGCGAGTCCGCTATCACCACCTTTTTCAAGAACCCGAGCAGGATCTTGTTGATGCCATAGCGCACATCCTCCGCGGTCGCCAGGCCCTGGGCACGAAGTTGCGGTATCAGTTCGGACTTGCGTTCGATCGGGCCCGCCATCAACTGCGGGAAATAGGCGATATACAATGCGAAAAAGCCCAGGTCGCGTTCCGCCTTCACACGGCCTTGGTACACATCGATCACATAGCTCAGGCTTTGGAACGTGTGAAAGGAAATGCCTACCGGCAGTAGGATGTACCAGATGTTCAAACGCCACGGGGCATCCGTCCATATGAAGAGCTCATTGAGGGTTTCCCCGGCGAACATCGCGTACTTGAACCAGAACAGCATTCCCAGGTCGATCCCAAGACTGATGCACAGGTAGAGCAGCTTTTTCCGTTTGCTCCCGGCCTGTTCCATCAGGATGCCGGACCAATAATCCACCAACGTCATCGCGATGATGATGAGGATATACTCCGGTCGCCAGCACATATAGAAGAAGTAACTGGCCGCGAGCAATAGCCAATGGCGGTAACCCACAGGCGATGCCACGTACAGTACAAGTACTACGGGCAGGAACAACAGGAAGGCAGCGGAGTTGAATAGCAAGGTGCGCTGGCTTGATGGTACTGGCCAAAACTAAGGCAAGGTTGACCGGTCCGTTGGATAACCTTAGTTTCGCTCCATGATTCAATTGAACGCGACCAACCGGTTCAAGGCGGTTTTGATGATCGCCTTTGTTTTGGGCCCTATTATCTCTTTCGCTCAGGTATTGTCCTGGGTCCATGGTATCGGAAGCCCTGTTTATGAGGAAGCGCGCGGCATTGTGGTAGGTCCGAGCGGTAACGTCTACATCACGGGTGAGTTCTCCGATACGGTGGATTTTGATCCGGGGCCGGGTACTTACGAGCTGATCAGCCAAGGTTATACCGATGCGTTCGTGGCCTGCTACGCCAACAATGGCGAGTTCAAATGGGCCATTGCCATGGGCGGAGCACTGGACAGCCAAGGGTATGGGATCAACATCACCACGGACGGCCGCATTTTGGCCACGGGCATATTCAACGGCTCCATAGATCTGGACCCCGGTCCCGGCACCTTGAACAAGGTCAGCGGTGGATTTTACGACGTGTACCTATGTTCGTTCGACTTGGAAGGCAACTTGCAATGGGGCATGACCATTGGCGGGCCTTACAATGAGGAGACACGGAGCGTGAGCTCGGACGATGAAGGCAACGCCTATATCGTGGGCGAGATCAGCGGCGCCTTTGATGCCGATCCGGGCCCGGGGGTGGTCATGGTGGATTCCCATGGCTCTTTCGACGGCATGGTGGCCAAGTACAGTCCCACGGGAGAATATGTTTGGGCACAGGCCATCGGTGGTGCGGGCGACGACCGGGCCTATGACGTGGCAGTAAATGGCGGAAGCAACGTTTACATCACAGGCTATTTCGCCGACTCCGTGGATTTTGATGCAGGCCCCGGCGTTCACAGCTACTTCGCACCGAACACCTGGAGTAACGGTTTCCTGCTTTGCGTGCAACAGGACGGCACCTTCCAATGGGCCGCTAACATGGGCGGTGACGGCACCGATAGTGGCCGTGGAGTAGCCATAGGTCCCGACGGTAACGTGGTGGTCACCGGGCGCTTCGCCAAGGTGATGGTGCTTGGCACTGGTGCGAATGCGGACACCTTGATCTGTACGATACCCACCGGAGCGGATGCCGATTTCTTCATTGCCAAGTACCAGCCGGATGGCGAGTTGGTCTGGGGTGAAGGCATAGGTGGTCCGGAAGAGAACATGCCCCGGGGGATCACCACCGACCCGCAAGGGAACATCATCGTAACGGGCCGCACACGCGCCACCATCGATCTGGATCCCGGGCCTGGGGAAGCCCTGTTCACTGCTGCTGGAGAGTTCGATCTTTTTCTTGGAAAATACGACCCCGATGGCAATTATATCTGGGGTTTCATCGTGGGCGACACATACCATGAACGCGGACTGAACGTGGCAACGGACAACGCCGGTAGCGTCTTCCTCACCGGTTGGTTCACCGAAAGCCCGGATTTTGATCCAGGGCCGGGATCTGTTGTGTTGACCGCAGGCTATGTGGACGCGTTCATCGCCAAGTACAGCGATGCACCGCTCTTGCCATTGACCTTGGACGTGGCCATGGATGCGCAGCCTTTGGATGTATCGTGGGAATTGGCTGAGCTGGATGGCGGGGCGGTCCTGTTCACAGGAAAGGGCAAGATGGACCAAGCCGGCCAACACGTTCTGAGTAACTGGGAAGTGCCGGAAGGATGCTACCGGCTATCAGTACAGGATGCCGGGAACAATGGGATCACCTCCACGGGATATGAACTGCGCAACGGCGCAGCTCCGGTCATTCTTGCCAATGGTCAGTTCACGAGCACCAGTGCTATCGCCGATGATCAAGGTTTCTGTCTGCCATTGGGTGAAGGAGCGCTTGCGGGATCGACCTGCAGTGAGTACCTGCTGCTGCCTTCCAGCACCTTGGCATTGCTACCCGTGGCCAATGCCGGTTCTTACGACATTTGGCTTTATGATCCGCATGGAACGTTCTCCATGGTGGTGAACAGCACCAGTGATCAAATGCCGGTGTGGGGATTGCCCGCAGGGATACCTGCGAACCTGGACCTGGATGTTCGGGTGCGTGCTATCGTGGATGGTGAAGCGCTGCCTTACGGCCCTACTTGCATTATCAAATTGGAGCAGGGATCCGCTGTTTCCGGGACCCAAGGCGACGACTTCTTCCTGGCTCCCAATCCATGCCATGGTGAAACACGGGTAGGCATACCGGAAGGCACTGGCGATGTTAGCTTATTCGTGCGGGATGCATTAGGTCGCGTGCTACTCGAACGCCGTATGGATGGCGCCGGGGTGCGATCGCTGGATGTTTCGGGCTTGGCTGCGGGCTCTTACCTGTTGGAATTCCGGACTTCCACCGGCGTGAGAAGCATGAAGTTGGTGGTGGAATAGACTTCGCATAGTGGTCTGCGTGTTTACTTGAAAGTGCTCGAAGGTCGGATGCGTATCAGTCCGCGCTGAGCCTCGTCTGCGATAAATAGCCGTCCCTGTATAAGGGGCGGCTATTTTTGCGGGCGATGTACAAACTGCTCCGCCCGTTCCTTTTCAGCCTGTCGCCCGAGCGCGCACATCACCTCACGTTCTCGGCCTTGGAAATGGCGAAGCACATCCCCGGTGCGCTGGCACTGGTGGGTGGTGAACGTCCGCCGCAGGAAGCTGCCGTGGAAGTGATGGGATTGAAATTCCCCGGCCCCGTTGGCCTCGCAGCCGGCATGGACAAGGACGCCAAGCACGTGGATGCGCTGTCGCGGATCGGTTTCGGTTCCGTGGAGATCGGCACGTTGACACCGGTGGCGCAGCCCGGCAATGAGCAGCCACGGCTCTTCCGCTTGAAGGCCGACCGCGCGCTGATCAACCGCATGGGCTTCAATAACGGCGGTGTGCAGTCGGCGGTGGAGCGATTGAAGAAGCGCACGCCCGGCATCATCGTCGGCGGCAACATCGGCAAGAACAAGGTGACGCCGAACGAGCAGGCCATGGACGACTATGTGAAGTGCTTCGATGCGCTGCACGGCGTGGTGGACTACTTCGTGGTGAACGTGAGCAGCCCGAACACACCCGGCCTGCGCGCACTGCAGGAGAAGGGCCCGTTGCTGTCCATCCTGAATGAATTGAAATCGCGCGATGCGGCGATGCCCGTGCATCGCCCCATCCTGTTGAAGATCGCGCCGGACCTGACGGACGAGCAGTTGAACGACATCGTTTCCGTGGTGAAGGAGAGCGGCATCGCGGGCGTGATAGCCACCAACACCACCATCTCGCGCGAAGACTTGAAAATGCCGAAGAGCGAAGTGGACGCCATGGGCGCGGGCGGAATGAGCGGGGCACCCGTGCGCGAACGGAGCACCGTTGTGGTGCGTTATCTGCGTGAACGCTTGCCCAAGCCGGTCGTCATCATCGGCGTGGGCGGCATCGACAGCGCCGAAGCCGCGATGGAAAAGCTGGATGCAGGAGCGGACCTCGTGCAAGTGTACACGGGCTTGATCTATGAAGGACCAGTGCTGCTGAAGCGCATCAACAATGCTTACGTGACATGGAAAAACCGCAAGTGAAACTCATCGAGTGCCCGCGCGATGCCATGCAGGGCATCCACTCCTTCATCCCCACGGTGGTGAAGGTGAACTACCTCAATGGGCTGCTGCGCGTGGGTTATGACACCATCGACATCGGTAGCTTCGTCAGCCACAAGGCCATTCCACAACTGGCCGATACCGCTGAAGTGCTTCAGCGCATTGACCTCAGCACCACGAAGAGCAAGCTGTTGGTGATCGTCGCCAACGAGCGCGGTGCGAAGGATGCCGTGAAGCAGGAGCACGTGCGCTATCTCGGCTATCCGTTCAGCATCAGCGAGACCTTCCAGCAGCGGAACACCAACACGAGCATCGAAGGCAGTTGGGCCCGCACGGCGCACATCGCGGAGCTGGCGCGGAAGGCGGGGAAGGAGATGGTGGTCTACATCAGCATGGCCTTCGGTAATCCGTATGGCGATCCTTGGGATGCGGATATCGCATCGCATTGGACCGATCGCCTCGTTAGAGAGCTCGGTGTGCGCATCATCGCGCTGAGCGATACCGTGGGCGTGGCGAACGCGGAAGACATCACCGCGATGTTCACTGCGCTGATACCGGCCATGCCGGAAGTGGAGTTCGGTGCACACTTGCACGCCCGTTCGGACAATTGGAAACCGAAGACAGATGCCGCTTGGAACGCCGGATGCCGACGCTTCGATGGTGCGTTGAAAGGCTACGGCGGCTGCCCCATGGCAGAGGACGACCTGGTCGGCAACTTGGCCATGGAACGGTTCGTCCAGGACTTGGAGGAGCGCGGCATCCGCACGGGATTGGACCTTGCACAGCTGGACAGGAGCGTCGCGGAAGCAGGCACTGTTTTCCCTTGACCTGTTGGCCTTCAAGGTTCGCCCCACAAGACATTGACAGAAATACTGTCATTTGGAATCCAAATAAAACGTCAATACATTTGGCGCACCAATCCCTTGCGCCATGAGCCCACATCCCTACTTCGGAAGCAATCTCAAGCTGTTGCGCGGCCGCCGCGGTCGCTCACAGGAAGAAGTCGCCATCGGTCTGGACGTGAAAAGATCCAGTTGGAGCGGCTATGAGAATGGCAGCGCCGAGCCACAACTGGACCTGCTGGTGCGCATCAGCGGCTACTTCAAGGTCTCGCTCGACAAACTGCTGAAGGACGACCTTACGTTGCTCAGCGAAAGTCAACTCGGCATTTTGGAGCGCGGCGGTGATGTGGACCTCAGCGGACGCCGGTTGCGCGTGCTGGCCACCACAGTGGACCGTCAGGATCGGGAGAACATCGAACTGGTGCATGAAAAGGCCAAGGCCGGTTACGCGCTGGGCTACGCTGATCCCGAATACATCAGCGTACTGCCCGCCTTCCAGATGCCCTTCCTAAGCCGCGACCGCAAGTACCGCACCTTCCAGATCAGCGGCGACAGCATGCCGCCTGTGAGCGAGGGTTCATGGGTCACGGGTGAATACGTGCAGAACTGGCAGACCATCCGGGACGGCCAGCCTTACATCATCATTACCAAGGAGGATGGTATCGTCTTCAAGGTGGTGTACAACCAGTTGAAGACCACCGGGGGGCTGTTGTTGTGCAGCACCAATCCGGTATACCAGCCTTACGAAGTGCCCATTTCCGAGGTTTTCGAAGTCTGGAAGTTCGTTCATTTCATCAGCCATGAGCTGCCCGAACCCAATTTGAGCCGCGACGAACTTTCGCGGAGCGTGCTGGACCTGCGCAAGGAAGTCGGCCAACTGCGGCTGACCATGGAGAAGCAGGGGAGGCTCGCGCTTTGATCGTTCCTTGGTGGTCAGTGGGCAAATGACAGGCCCGGTAGCTGCCACCCTGACGCAGGTTGCGGAAGGGCTTTCCGATCACGGATCACCATTCTTTGGTCATCTTTGGCAGATCAAGCATCTTGCACCTTACCTACATTTGTTACACGTAGCCTGTTAGCCTCCCTGCCCATGACCATGCACACTCCGTCCCTCTTCGATCGCTTGCTTCCCGGATCGCGCGTCCTCACGTTGCGTGGCCTGTTGGGTCTGCTCGCCCTGGGCACCGTGTGGCTAGCGTCCGCCCAACCCGGTAATACGGCCTCCCTGGCGAACAGTGTGCTGCTGAACGCGGTGGCCGGTCCCGGTACCATCACGTTGACCGCGCCCGCTTTTGGAGGCACCAATCAGTACAAGGTATACCGCAAGCTCCGCACCACCACCGAGTTCCCCGGTACACCGTTGGCGACCATACCCGTTTCCGGAGGCACGGCGCTGAACTATGTGGACAATAGCGTGTCACAGAACGTGCTGTACGAGTATAAGGTGGTGCGTTCCGCGAACTCGGGGGCAGGCTACGGCTATATCTCCACGGGTTACAAAGTGCCCGCCTCAGCATGGTCGGGTAGCGCGGACCACTACATGGGCAAGGTGATGGTCTTCGTTGAAACCGGTTTGGCAGCTTCCCTTGGCACGGGGCTCGCCCAGTTGACCGCCGACCTTAAGGCCGAGGGCTGGGTGCCCATCGTGAACACTTCGTTCAGTGCCTCCACCGATCCAGCCGTTGTACATGCCGTGATCGAGAATGCCTATGCAAGCGATCCAACCCACGTAAAGGCCGTGCTGCTGATCGGGCATGTGGCCGTGCCGTTGACACAGAACAACTCCCTTCAACCCGACGGGCATAACGACCCCAGTAGGCTTTGGCCAGTGGATGGCTACTACGGGGACATCAACGGAAACTGGACCGAGCACACCTCTGGGCCATACAGCGGCCTCTTCAACATGCACAGCTTTCCTTCGGCCATCGAACTGGCCGTGGGCCGTGTGGATCTTTCGGACCTGCCTGCATTCGGATCCACCGAAAGCCAATTGACGGCCGCGTATTTGCAGCGGGCGCACCAATTCCGCACCACCGGCTTTGTCCCGAAGAACCGTGGGGTCATCTTCGACGCTTTGTACTGGACCGGGAACGCCCATGCGGGGGGAGGCTGGAAATCAATTGCCCCGTTAGTGGGGAATGCAGTGAACGACAACAGTCCGGACCAACCATTGTCCTCCACGGGATTCTACCAGGCATGGCCTACTTGGTTCCCGTTCTCGGGCTATGTGGACCTCAATGGGACCACTTCCACCAGCAATAGCTTGACCAACGAGGGGAGCTATTTGTGGACCTTCATCGGAGGAGGTGAGAACGTGTCCAGCGCGGGGTATTCCGGCAGCACGGCCGATTATGCGCAATCGGGGTATGGTTATGGGGGAGTGTTCAACATGGGCTTCGGGAGCTATTTCGGGCAATGGAACACCACCAACAACCTCCTTCGTTCACCCTTGGCTTCGGGTCAGGCCTTGACGAACGTGTGGTCCGGGAAGCCGCATTGGTATTTCCACAACATGGGCATGGGCGAGCCCATCGGCCGCAGCGCGGTGCAGTCCATGAACAACGTGGATGATCGCTATTCCCCACAAAGCATCGGTGGCATCGGTAACGCCGCGAATATCCACATGTGCCTGATGGGTGACCCCACCTTGCGCATGCACATGGTGGCCCCGCCGACCAACCTTTCGGCCAACTCGGCGGGCGGTTCGGTGAACTTCAACTGGAGCGCTTCAGCGGACCCGCAAGTGACCGGTTACCATGTCTACTCCTTCAGCGCGAGCGGCGTGCCGTCGTTGTTGAACAACAACCCGGTAAGCGGGACGTCATGGTCCACCACCGGTTCCTTCCCCAACGGCACGGAGTTCATGGTGCGGGCCGCCAAGTTGGAGACCACCCCGAGCGGCTCCTACTGGAACCTGAGCATGGGCGCGATGGCCACCATTACGGGCGGTGGGTCCATGCGCGAGGTGAATATGAAGGTGATGCTCGGCGGCCCGTACGACCAAGGCAGCGGCTTGATGAACGATGCGTTGCGCGGCTTGTCCGCATTCCCGCATGCCGAGCCGTATTCAGGGCTCGGCGCGGGCTTGGCACCGGTAGGGGGAGGCGGTGGCGAAACCACCACCAATGCCGTGCTGTCGGTAAACGGGAACAAGGCCGTGGTGGATTGGGTGCTGGTGGAATTGCGGTCCAACACGAACCCCGCGCAGGTAGTGGAATCGCGCTGCGGGCTGGTATTGCGCAACGGAAAGGTGGTGGCCGCGAACGATGGCAACTCGCCGCTGCGGTTCAACGCACAAGGGCAGTTCCGCATTGCGGTGCGCCACCGCAACCACTTGGGTTGCATGACGGCAGGGGCCGTTACCCTCGCCACCGGCACACCGGCCAACGTGGATTTCACCCTGCCCGGCACAGGCACCTACGGCAACGAGGCCCGCGATAACATGGGCGGCACCATGGTGCTATGGCCCGGCAATGTGCGCGTAAGCGACCATGCCGTGAAATATGCGGGCACCGGCAACGACCGGGACCGCATCCTGGTCACCGTGGGCGGGGACACCCCGGCGCAAACCGTACCTGACGTGTACGACCAGGAGGATGCGAACATGGACGGTACGGTCCAATACACCGGTGCAGGAAGCGACCGGAACGTGATCCGACCCACCACCATCGGCAACGTCTATTCCAACACGCGCGAGGAGCAGTTGCCTTGATCGGAGCCGAAGGGGGATGTAGGCCACATGCATGCAGGATAGGCCGGTGCAGCGCCATGCTGGATGGCCGGGTCCCGTGGCCCCGTGGCTATCGGCGGTTCCAATTCGGGAAACCGAGGCGCCGCGGGCGCTCGCGACCCCGATCATGCAGCCGAGGACGCGGGCCATGGAACAAGCCAATTTTCGTATGTAGTTTCCCGGCACAATGGTCCACATGTTCCCCAAAGATCGGCCCGCATGCTTGCGTGCCCACCTGTGTTTGCCGGTGCCGGCCCGGTCGTTACGGATGTTGTTGATACTGCTGCCGTGGTGGGCCTGCGCCGTTGCGGGCCGGGCGCAGGATGTGCCGGTCTTCACCTCCGGGGAAGCGGGTTATGCGAGCTATCGCATCCCGGCGATCGTGCAGCACAAGGGTGTGCTGGTCGCCTTCGCGGAAGGCCGGGTGCATAACGCCGCCGACTTTGGCGACAACGACATCGTGTACAAGACCAGCTCCGACGGTGGCAAGACATGGGGCGCCTTGCGCGTGGCGGTGGACAACGACACGCTGCAGGCCAGCAACTCGGCGCCCGTGGTGGACCTGCTCGATCCGCGGTATCCCGATGGCCGGATCTTCCTGTTCTACAACACGGGCAACGCGCACGAGCACGATGTGCGCAACGGGCACGGCTTGCGCGAGGTGTGGTACATCACCTCCACCGATGGTGCGGCCACCTGGTCGGCACCGGTGAACATCACAACGCAGGTACACCGCCCCAAACAACCCGAAATGAACCCCGTTTACGATTTCCCGGAGGACTGGCGCACCTATGCCAACACGGCCGGCCATGGGTTCCAGTTCATCACGGGCCCGCACAAGGGGCGCATCTTCATTGCGGCAAACCACAACGCAGGCGACCCGCAGCCGGGGAACGAGGATTGGAACGCCCACGCATTCTTCAGCGATGACCATGGCGGCAGCTTCCAGCTGTCCGAGAACATCCCGTATGCCGGTTCCAACGAATCCACCGCGGCGCAGATCGGCGACGATGCGGTATACATGAGCTCGCGGAACCAGCGCCTCTCGCCCCGGCAACGGATCATTTCCGTTTCGCCCGATGGTGGCCGCTCCTGGGCCTCTTCCGCGCCCGACCCGCAGTTGCCGGACCCCGTGAACGAAGCGTCGGTAACATCCTGGTTGCGCCACGGCAGCTTCATCCTGGCGCATTGCAACGCTGCGGATGAGCACCAAAGGAACAAGCTTACCCTGCGGCTCTCAAGTGATGGCGGAAGGACCTGGTTTTTCAATGCCTTGATCGCCGAAGCGCCACCGGGCTATCAGGGAGCATACGCGGCCTATTCCGACATCGTGCCGATGGACGAACGGACCATCGGGGTATTGTATGAGCAGGACGACTATGCGCGGATCGTATTCGCCGCGGTGGAGGTGGAGTGAGCCGGAAAGCCGCGTCCGTACTGCTTTTTAGGTGGTAGGTGGTGGAGCCTGCGGGATCAGGATTTGCGGATATCGATCCCGTGCCTACATTTGCCGCCCAATTCACGGAACACGCACGCTGACCACAGCCCACACCAAGCAAGCCCAGAGCAGATGAAGCCCGTGATGTCCATTATTAGCAGCATTATTACCCACCCGATCCAGGTGAGTTAGGCCGCTATTTCCCCCAAAGACCCGAGCCCTACTCATCCGAGTGGGGCTTTTTCGTTTACACAACTCCGCAGAACACCAAACACCAGACCAAACCAAACAACCACATCCGCACCATGTACCACAACAGCGAAACAGTAGTCTACCTCGACGGCGAATTCGTGAAGGCCGATGCCGCGCTCACCGGCCTGTACAGCCAAACCCTGCACTACGGTTACGGTGTCTTCGAGGGCATCCGTTCCTACCGCACCGAGCGGGGCGCGCGCGTGTTCAAGGCCAAGGAACACTATGAGCGCCTGCTCCATTCCTGCAAGCTGCTGAAGATCCCCTTCCAGCTATCGGTACAGGAATTGACCGATGCCACCGATGAAGTATTGGAACGCAACGGGCTGCAGGATGCCTACGTGCGGCCCTTGGTGTATTGTGGGCCGAACATGGCGCTGGGCAAGCCCACCAGCGTGTCGTTGCTGATCGCCGCGTGGGACTGGGGCGCGTACCTCGGCGAGAAACTGCTGCGCCTGAAGACCTCCTCCTACTGCCGTCCGCATCCGCGCTCCACGCACATCGAGGCCAAGGCCTGCGGGCACTACATCAACTCCATCCTCGCCACCACCGAAGCCAAGGACGCGGGCTTCGACGAGGCCCTGCTGCTGGACGGCGACGGATACCTGGCGGAAGGCCCCGGCGCCAATTTGTTCTTCGAGAAGGATGGCGTCCTGTATACCCCGCAGTTAGGCAACATCCTGCCGGGCATCACGCGGGCCACGGTGCTTGGCCTGGCGCGGCAAGCGGGCATGGAAGTGCGCGAAGGGCTTTACGGGCCGAGGGACCTGCAGGAAGCGGACGGCGCGTTCTACTGCGGCACCGCCGCGGAAGTGGTGGGCATCGCCTCGGTGGATGACCGGTCATTCAAGAAGAGCTGGGACGCGTCCCTGGGAAAAGTGCTGCAGGGGAAGTACGCCGCCTTGGTGCGTGCATGCGAACCCGTGCCAAGCGTGCTCGAAGTAGCCTGAACGAACCGGAAAGAGCAGGACCGATGAAACCGCTGAACACATACAGCCGCACGATAACGCAGGATGAAACGCAACCCGCCGCGCAAGCCATGCTATACGGCATCGGCCTCACCGAAGCGGACATGCACAAGGCGCAAGTGGGCATCGCCAGCACCGGCTACGAGGGCAACACCTGCAACATGCACCTGAACGCCTTGGCGCTGGACGTGAAGCGCGGCGTGCAAGCGCAGGAACTGGTGGGCCTGGTCTTCAACACCATCGGCGTGAGCGATGGCATCTCCAACGGCACCGATGGCATGCGCTTCTCGCTGGTGTCGCGCGACATCATCGCCGATTCCATGGAGACCGTGGTGCAGGCCCACTGGTACGATGCGCTTGTGGCCGTGGTGGGTTGCGACAAGAACATGCCCGGCTCCGTCATCGCCATGGGCAGGCTCAACCGCCCGGCCATCATGGTGTACGGCGGCACCATCCATTCCGGCAAGTGGAAAGGCGAAACGCTGAACATCGTCTCCGCTTTCGAGGCGCTCGGCAAGCAATTCAACAACACCATCACGCCGGAAGACTTCAAGGGCATAGTGCGCCATGCCTGCCCCGGCGCGGGCGCGTGCGGCGGCATGTACACGGCCAACACCATGGCCTCCGCCATCGAAGCGCTGGGCATGAGCCTGCCGTACAGTTCCTCTTCACCCGCCACCAGCAAGCGGAAAAAGGAGGAATGCCTGCAAGCCGGCGAAGCGGTGAAGCGCTTGCTGGAGAAGGACATCAAGCCTTCGGGCATCATGACACGCAAGGCCTTCGAGAATGCCATGACGATGGTGGTGGTGCTCGGCGGGTCCACCAATGCGGTGCTCCACCTGATCGCCATGGCCCATGCGGTGGGCGTTACGTTGACCCTCGCCGACTTCCAACGCGTAAGCGACCGAACCCCCGTGCTCGCCGACCTGAAGCCCAGCGGAAAGTACCTGATGGAGGACCTGCACGAGGCGGGCGGCGTGCCGGCGCTGATGAAGCATCTGCTCGAAGCGGGCCTGTTGCACGGGGATTGCCTCACGGTGACGGGCAAGACGCTGGCGGATAATTGCGCGGCGGTGCCGGGCTTGAAGGAAGGCCAGCAAGTGGTGCTCCCCCGCACGGCGCCGGTAAAGGCGAACGGCCACTTGCAGATGCTGTACGGCAACCTGGCGCCCAAGGGCAGCGTGGCCAAGATCAGTGGCAAGGAAGGCGAACTGTTCGAAGGTCCGGCGCGCGTATTTGAGGATGAACACGCGGTGGTGGAAGGCGTGAGGAACGGTGAAGTGAAGCCCGGCGAGGTGGTGGTGATCCGCTACTGCGGTCCCAAGGGCGGGCCCGGCATGCCCGAAATGTTGAAGCCCACATCGGCCATCATCGGTGCGGGGCTGGGCCACAGCGTGGCGCTGATCACCGATGGCCGCTTCTCCGGCGGCACGCACGGCTTCGTGGTGGGCCACATCACCCCGGAAGCCTACCTCGGCGGCACCATCGCGCTGGTGAAGAACGGCGACGTGATCGCCATCGATGCCAAGCGGAACAGCATTACGCTGCAAGTGGATGAAGCGGAGCTCAACAAGCGCAGGGCGGCGTGGAAACAGCCACCGCTAAAGGCCGCCAGGGGCGTGCTGTACAAATACGCCAAATGCGTGTCCTGCGCATCAACGGGTTGCGTAACCGATCAACAATGAACGACATGAAGACCATGAATTGCACCGGCGCGCAAGCCGTTATCCGGGCGCTGTTGGCGGAGAACGTCACCACCATATTCGGTTATCCGGGCGGGGCCATCATGCCCATCTACGATGCGCTGTACGACCACCGCGATGCGCTGAACCACGTGCTGGTGCGCCATGAGCAAGGGGCCATCCATGCGGCACAGGGCTATGCCCGGGCCACCGGCGGCACCGGCGTGGTGTTCGCCACCTCCGGCCCGGGCGCCACCAACCTGATCACCGGGTTGGCGGACGCGCAGATCGATTCCACGCCGCTGGTGTGCATCACCGGGCAAGTCGCATCGGCGCTCTTGGGCACCGATGCCTTCCAGGAAACGGACGTGATGGGCATCTCCATGCCGGTGACCAAATGGAACGTGCAGGTAACCCGCGCGGAAGAGATCCCCGCGGCGTTGGCCAAAGCCTTCCACATCGCGCGCACCGGCCGCCCGGGCCCGGTGCTGGTGGACATCACCAAAGATGCGCAGTTCGGTGCCTTGGACTTCGCGTACGAGCCGTGCGTGCGCATCCGCAGCTATCACCCCAAGCCGGAGCTGCCGCTTGCGGCGTTGCAGGAAGCGGCGCGCCTGCTGGACGGAGCCAGCAAGCCCTTCATGGTGATCGGCCAAGGCGTGCTCTTGGCCCATGCGGAGGAAGAATTGCTGCGCTTTGCGGAGAAGACCGGCATACCGGTGGCGTCCACCTTGTTGGGCCTGGGCGCTTTCCCCTGTGATCATCCGCTGTATGTGGGCTTCGTGGGCATGCACGGCGATTACGCCCCCAACATCAAGACCAACGAATGCGATGTGCTGCTCGCCGTGGGCATGCGCTTCGACGACCGTGTAACGGGCGATGTTTCCCGCTACGCGAAACAGGCCAAGGTGGTCCACATCGACATCGATGCGGCGGAGATCGGCAAGATCATCACTCCCCATGTGCCCGTGCATGCCGATGCCAAGGATGCGCTGCGCGAATTGACCACGCTGGTGCAAGCGCGCCGGCATCCGGACTGGCTGCGGGAATTCCAAGAGGCCAAGCGCGTGGAGGTGGAAACGTTGGCGGAGAACGCCATGCCGGCGGAGGAATTGAAGATGGATGAAGTGGTGCAGCTGCTCTCCGCACGCACGCGCGGCGAAGCGCTGGTGGTAACGGACGTGGGCCAGCACCAGATGGTGGCCGCGCGCCATTACCGGTACCGGAAAACACGGAGCAACATCACCTCCGGCGGCTTGGGCACCATGGGCTTCGCGCTGCCCGCGGCCATCGGCGCCAAACTGGCCGCGCCGGAAAAGACCGTGGTGGCGGTGATCGGCGACGGCGGATTCCAAATGACGTTGCAGGAGCTGGGCACCATCATGCAGAGCAAAGTGGCGGTGAAGGTGCTCATCCTCAACAACCGCTTCCTCGGCATGGTGCGCCAATGGCAACAGCTATTCTTCGAGAAGCGCTACTCGTTCACCGAGATGGTAAGCCCGGATTTCGTGGCCTTGGCCAAGGCGTATGGCATCGAAGCCAACAGGGTGGAGGCGAAGGACGGGCTGGATGAAGGCTTGTCGCGGATGCTGGCACATGAAGGCCCGTACCTGCTGGAAGTGATGGTCGCCAAGGAAGAGAACGTGTTCCCCATGATACCCACTGGCGCTTCGGTGTCCGAAATACGACTGGCATGAAAACGGAAGTTGTCCCCCAATTGTGCCGCCCCGCTACTGGCCCGGGGCCGCGATCGCAAGCCCGCCCGCTGTCCATGGGCCCGGCCAGTATGAAAACCGCTGAACCTGAAATGGAAAAAACATTCACCGTGTCCATCTTCACCGAGGACCGCGTCGGTATGCTCAACCGCGTCACCATCATCTTCACGCGGCGGCATTTGAACATCGCGAGCATCACGGCCTCGGAGTCCGAGGTGCCGGGCGTATTCCGCTATACCATCGTGCTCAACGCCACGCGCGGGCAGGTGGACAAGGTGGTGGGCCAACTTGAGCGGCTCGTGGACGTGCTGAAAGCCTTCGTGCATGAGGAAGAGGATGTCGTCCACCAGGAGATCGCACTGTACAAAGTGCGTACGGGCGCGCTGCTGAATGGCGAAGTGGAACGCGTGATCCGCGGGAACCATGCGCGCGTCCTTTCGGTGGACCCGGAGTTCCTGGTGATCGAGAAAACCGGTCATGTGCAGGAGACCCAGCAGCTCTTCGAGCAGCTAAAGCCCTTCGGCATCCTGGAGTTCGCGCGCTCCGGCAGGGTGGCCGTAACCAAACCCATGAAGGAACTGAGCACCTACTTGAAGGAACTCGAAGCCAAGGAGCAACCGGCAACCGACAACTGGCAACTGACAACCGACAACTGACAACTGACAACCGACAACAAACAACCATGGCAACCATCGATTTCGGAGGCGTGCAGGAGCACGTGGTCACAAGGGAAGAATTCACCTTGGACAAGGCAAGGGAAGTATTGAAGGATCAAACCGTGGCCGTGATCGGATACGGCGTGCAAGGGCCGGGGCAAGCGCTCAACCTGAAGGACAACGGCATCCGCGTGCTCGTGGGGCAGCGGAAAGGCTCGGCCAGTTGGCGGAAGGCCGAGGCCGATGGCTGGAAGGAAGGGGAGACCCTGTTCGATGTGGAAGAGGCGTGCAGCAGGGGCACCATCGTGATGAACCTGCTCTCCGATGCCGGGCAGATCCAGGCCTGGGAAAGCATGAGGAAGCACCTCACCAACGGCAAGGCGCTGTACTTCTCGCACGGCTTCGGCATCACCTTCCAGGAAAAGACCGGCATAGTGCCGCCGCCCGGCGTGGACGTGGTGCTGGTGGCGCCCAAGGGTTCCGGTACTTCGCTGCGGTCCCTCTTCCTGCAAGGCAAAGGGCTCAATTCAAGTTTCGCGGTACACCGCGATGCCACGGGCAAGGCGCGGGAGCGGGTGTTGGCCTTGGCCTTCGCCATCGGTTCGGGCTACCTGTTCGAGACCACCTTCCAAAAGGAAGTGCACAGCGACCTCACCGGTGAGCGCGGCGTGCTGATGGGCGCAATCGCCGGCGTCTTCGAGGCGCAGTACAACGTGCTTCGCAAGAACGGCCACAGCCCCAGCGAAGCCTTCAACGAAACGGTGGAGGAACTCACCCAAAGCCTCATGCCCTTAGTGGCGGAGAACGGCATGGACTGGATGTTCGCCAACTGCTCCACCACCGCGCAACGCGGCGCCCTGGATTGGAAAGGCCGTTTCCGCGAGGCGACCGAACCGGTTTTCAATGAACTGTACGACAGTGTGGTCTCCGGCAAGGAAGCCGAAGTGGTGATCACCGCCAACAGCAAGCCGGACTACCGAGCGGGGCTGCAGGAGGAATTGATGGAAATGCACGAAAGCGAACTGTGGCGCACGGGCGCGCAGGTCCGGAAACTCCGTCCGCACAAATGAGGGTGCCGTTGGAGAAGTTCCATGCCGCGCGGGAGCGGATCAAAGGCGTGGCGCTGCACACCCCGTTGATGCGCAACACGAACCTGAGCGAGGCCACCGGTGCCGAGGTGTGGCTGAAGCGGGAGGACCTGCAACCCGTGCGCTCCTACAAACTGCGCGGCGCGTACAACAAGATCGCATCGCTCACCGCGGATGAAGTGCGCAATGGCGTGGTGTGCGCCAGCGCGGGCAACCATGCCCAAGGTGTGGCCTTCGCGTGCAGCAAGCTGGGCATCCGAGCCACCATCTTCATGCCCGTTACCACGCCGCAGCAGAAGGTGAAGCAGGTGAAGCTCTTCGGCAAGGCGAACGCGGAAGTGGTGCTGAAAGGCGACACCTTCGATGAGGCCTTCCTGGAAGCCAGCGCGTTCAGCAAGGAACGGCAAGTGGAATTCATCCACCCCTTCGACGACGAGGAGGTGGTGTGCGGCCAAGGCACGGTGGCCCTGGAACTGTTGGCGGACGCCACTACGCCCATCGACCTCTTGTTCGTGCCCATCGGCGGCGGCGGGTTGGCGGCGGGCATCTGCTCGGTGTTCAAGGAACTGAGCCCGCAAACCAAGATCATCGGCGTGGAACCCGCGGGCGCGGCATCGATGTGGACCTCCCTGAACGCGGGCGTGAACACCACGCTTGACCGCATCGACAAATTCGTGGACGGCGCTGCGGTGAAGCGCGTGGGCGACCTGAACTTCGCCATCTGCAAGGAAGGCCTGGACAAGGTGGTGCTGGTGCCCGAAGGCCACGTGTGCTCCACCATCCTCAAACTCTACAACGAGGAAGCCATCGTGGTGGAACCCGCCGGCGCCTTGGCTATCGCCGCGCTGGACCTGTACAAGGAGCAAGCGCGGGGCAAGCACGTGGTATGCATCGTAAGCGGCAGCAACAACGACATCGTGCGCACGGCGGAGATCCGGGAGCGCTCCCTGCTGCACGAAGGACTGAAGCATTACTTCATCGTCAACTTCCCGCAACGCCCCGGCGCGCTGAAGGAGTTCGTGAACACCGTGCTCGGTCCCGGCGACGACATCACCTACTTCCAGTTCTCGCAAAAGAACAACCGCGAGAGCGGCCCTGCCGTGGTGGGCATCGAACTTCAGGAACGTGAAGGCTTCGCGGCGATCGAAGGGCGGTTGAAGGACCTCCGGTTCACCTACCAATACCTCAACGACAACCCGGGGTTGTTCACGCATTTGGTGCTTTAACGTCCGTTTGGGCGGATGAATTTGTATCACTGGTGTTCGGGGAATTCCGGGCAGGCTTGCGTTTGCGACCCTGTCCCGGCTCAAAGGCCGGGACGACGGGCCGGGGTGACAGTACCGGAGCGATGAGCTGTTCGGATAACTGCGCCGGGCGCGGTTTTCCGAACAGATCATCCTGTGCATGTTGTCATGCCGGGCACCCGCCCTGAGCTGCGCGCTGCACTGAGCGAGTCGAAGGGCCGAAGGGTGACCCGGCATCGCAAAAGCTCGCCATCCCAAATCCTTGTAAGACTATGGGACAAGTACCCATGAGAGCAATATTCTCCAGTGATATAGGCATGTTCAGAAGGTCGTTCACCTTTATTCCGGACGCAAGTGGAGTTTATAGGTTGAATTGGTATCAACCATGCGCGAATTGGCTGCCGCCGGCCACCACGCTTGCCAACTTGTTGCGCCTCCACGGGGCGGGGACTCTCCGGGCGAATACCTTTGGCGCATAACGGCGCTTCCACCAATGGGAACAAAGCTTCGGTCATTGTGTACGGGCAAGGCATGTGTGCTGCTGGCCATCCTGTTCTTAGCCACGGGCTGCATCACCATAGAGGAACACTACAAATTCCACGAGGACGGGTCGGGCAGCATGGAATACGTGCTGGACATGACGGCCATGCGCGAGCTGGTAAGGTCCATGGACTTGGAGGGCAAGAACAAGCATGAGGACCAGGGTGAGTTGGACCTGGAAGCGCAAGCGCAACAGTTGAACGGGGTGGAAGGCTTGGAGCATGTGCGGTTCAAGGCGCGGAAGGATGGTTACCTGCAGCGGATCTTCTTCGATTTCAAGGACCTGGCGGCGTTGAACCGGGCATTGAACGTATTGATGCCCGACAGTTCGGGCACGCAAACGGAATTCTTCCAATGGGAAGGAAATACCTTGGTGCGCCGCAACAACCGGCATGCCGATGAGCTGGGCGGCGATCCCGATTCCCTGGAAACGGAAGAAGTGTTGCGGAGCATGAAGTACAAATACAGCTTCAAGTTCGCCCGCGGGGTGGAAGAGGCCCGTGTTGCGGAGGGAATGAGCAAGGAAAGGCCATCCGGGAGAAAGCTCGACCTGGCCACGGACTGGTCCGTGATCAGCAAAAACCCGCAGGCGCTGGACCTGCGTATCACACTGGACAAGTAGGATGGAAGAACACTTGCTGGAGAACGCCATCCGCTTGGCGGCCAAAGTCCACAAAGGACAGACGGACAGGGCCCAAAAGCCCTACATACTGCACGTTATGCGTGTAATGATGCGCGGTCAGGACCTGGAGGAGCAGTTGCTCGGTGCGTTACACGATGTATTGGAACGCTCGGAGCTTACCACAACTGAATTGGCGGCAAAAGGCTTTCCGGCAAGGGTGCTCACATCCTTGGAGCATATTTCAAGGCGGGATGGCGAGGACTATGTGACGTATATCGATCGCGTGGCAGAGGACGGCTTGGCCATGCGTGTGAAGCTGCATGACCTCAGCGACAAGATGGACATCCGGCTATTGAATGAATTGACCCAAGCCGACCTGAAGCGCTATAACCGGCAACTAGCGGCCTACCACAAGCTGCGCGTGTTGGCTGAACAAGCGCGGGCGGGGCAGCCAAGGACCATCAAGGGGAAGATCGGAGAATAGGTACCTCCGCACCGGGAGGTATAGGCTTCAGGTTCTTCGGGATACCCTTGGGCAACGACTATATTCGCGGCCCAACATCGAAAAGCATGAAGTTCATTTGGCCTGCGGCATTGCTGACCGTATCCTTATTCTATGGCTGCGGCGCACCGGCGGATAATGGGTCCAGCACGAAAAAGGTGGACACGCTCGCAACGGATTCCTTCAAATGGGAAGCGGACCAGTTCGGCGACACGCGCGTGCTTCGCTACCAGGTCCCGGGTTGGGAACAATTGAGCCTGCAGCAGAAGACCCTCGCATACTACCTCACCATGGCCGGCCTCAGCGGGCGGGATATCATGTGGGATCAGAATTATAGTCGCAACCTGGAGGTCCGTAAAGCACTGGAATCCATCTTGAGGGATTACAAGGGCGTGCGCTCCGGAACCGGATGGGAGAAATTCATGTTGTACGCCAAGCAGGTATTCTTCAGCAATGGCATACACCACCACTATGGCATGGACAAATTCATGCCTGAGTTCCCACGCACGTATCTCGATAGCCTAGTGGCACAGAGCGGCGCGGCGCTTTCCAAGGAAACGGCGGACATTCTTTTCGACCCTACGCTGGACGCGAAGAAAGTGAGCCTGGACAAGGACAAGGATGTGGTGTTGGCCTCCGCCGTCAACTTTTACGGGGACGACATCAATGCCAAGGAAGTGGATGCCTTCTACGCTGCCAAGGAAGTAAAGGGCGATAGCACCCCGGTGAGCTGGGGCATCAATAGCAAGTTGGTGCGTGGTGCAGACGGAAAGCTGATGGAGCGGACATGGAAGGTGGGCGGGATGTACAGTGGCGCGCTAACGGAGATGAACAAGTGGCTTGGAAAGGCGAAGGATGTCGCGGAAAACCCGCAACAAGCCAAAGCCATCGGCCTGTTGATAGACTATTACAATACCGGCGACCTGAAGACCTGGGATGATTTCAACGTGGCGTGGGCGCAGGACACCACCAGCACGGTGGACTTCATCAATGGCTTTGTGGAAGTGTACAATGACCCCCTGGGGAAGCGTGGTTCATTCGAAAGCGTAGTGGAGGTTACCGACCCCGTTGCTACCAAGAAAATGGAGGTGATCCAGCAGCACGCCCAATGGTTCGAAGACAATTCTCCCTTGCTGGCCCAGCATAAGAAGAAGAGCGTGGTGGGCATCACCTACCGCTTCATCAACACCTGCGGCGAGGCCGGCGATGCGGCACCCAGCACTCCCATTGGCGTCAACCTGCCCAACGCGGACTGGATCCGTAAGGACGTCGGGAGCAAGAGCGTAAGCCTCGGCAACATCATCGATGCCTACGACCTCAGTTCCGGAGCTAGCTCCTTGAAAGAGTTCTGTTACGATTCCGCCGAGGTTGCCCGTGCGGAGAAATACGGCTCGGTCGCGGGTAAAGTGCATACGGCCTTGCATGAAGTGATCGGCCATGCCAGCGGCCAGATCGAGCCCGGCGTTGCTGGTACCGATGTTACGTTGAAGACCTATGCCAGCACCTTGGAAGAAGGCCGCGCGGATCTGGTGGCACTCTATTACATGATGGACCCCAAACTGGTGGAGTGGGGTGTAATGCCTACGCTGGACGCCGGCAAAGCTGAATACGACAGTTACATCCGCAACGGGTTGATGGTGCAAATGCGGCGTTTGAAGTTGGGCAACCAAGTGGAGGAGTCCCACATGCGCAACCGCCAATGGGTAAGTGCTTGGGCGTTTGAAAAAGGCCAGCCGGACAGCGTGATCGTCAAGGTGGTACGCGATGGCAAGACCTACTTCCACATCCGTGATTATGATAAACTGCGCACCATTTTCGGCGAACTGCTACGCGAAGTACAGCGCATCAAGAGCCAAGGCGATTACACGGCCGGGCACGATCTGGTGGAGAACTACGGCGTGAAAGTGGATGCAGCCCTGCATGCCGAAGTGCTGAAGCGCGCGGAGAATATCAAGACCGCCCCATATTCCGGCTTCATCCAGCCTCGGCTGGTGGCGGTACAGGATGCCAATGGCAAGATCACGGACGTGAAAGTGGAATACCCGGATGATTTCATCCAGCAAATGCTGGAGTACGGGGAAAAGTTCAGCTTCCTGCCTATCAAGAATTGATCGGAGGGGCCTTGTCGCGGACGCGTTCACGACTATATTTGCGGCCCCTTGGAAAAATCAGAACTCCTACCGGAGTGGCGGAATTGGTAGACGCGCACGTTTCAGGGGCGTGTGACCGTAAGGTTGTAAGGGTTCGAGTCCCTTCTTCGGTACAAGTAAAAGCGGCGAGAGCCGCTTTTACTATTTAGCGGTGTAGGAGAGAGAGCAGCTGCGCTTGCCGAAGCACTTGGTGATAGTAGCAGCCGATCGTGTTGCTTGGTTTGCAGCTTTACCTACACGGCCTTCCGGTAAATGGAACTTGAACAGGCCTATCTACAGTAGATCGGGGCTATTGCCAACCTCGCTTTGGGCCTGCACTTCACCGCACAACCGCCTAGGAACAGAAAATGCCATACAGGATGAAGCTTAGTGTAATGGGCTGGAAGGAAACCGGATCCCCCTTTGGAGAACCGCAAACCGGCCGTGCCTAATGGTAGCGCAAACGCTGCCCAACGCGCAATGCGCTGCGGCTGCCCATACCGTTCATTTTCCGCAAGCTGTTGACCGGTACCCCGGTGCGTTTGGAAATACCATAGAGCGTGTCACCGCTACGGACTTTCCAAACTTTATGGCTTGCGGCTGAGGAACTGGCCAAAGGAACGGGACGGCGGTTGTTCTCCGGAGTGAGCACCAAACTGGTGGCCAGCAAGGTGCCTGTTTCATGATCGAAGACCGTCAAAGGGGATCGATAGGGACACCGCGGTAGCGGGTTTCGAAATGCAAATGGCTACCGGTGGAACGGCCGGTGGATCCGCCCAAGCCGAGCTCGGTGCCAGCTTGCACCACGTCCCCTACTTCCACCAACCGCTTGCTCATATGACCATATAAGGTCTCGAGGCCATTGGTGTGACGCACCACCACCACGTTGCCAAAGTCTTTATGGTAGCGCGAAATACGCACCATGCCTGGGAATGCGCAATAAACGGGGTCGCCCACTTCGACCTTCAGGTCAGTACCATAATGGTTGTGGCCGTGGCGCGGACCGAAGGGTGAGGTGATCCGTCCGCAGACCGGCATATAGTGATCGTGCGCGCTGCGGCTCAGCTCCAGGTCCACTGTGTCCTTGATGTCACTCCGTTTGAAGATGTCGTCCGTGTCCCAATCGCGATAAGCCAGGTATGCAGGAATACGGGCAATGCTATCTTCTTCGGACCATACATCCGAAAAGGTAGCATCGTCCGCCAAGGCGCCTTCGCCTTCGCCCAAATAGGATTCATTGCTTTCAGGACCACCCAAGGACGTGGTATCCGTTTGCGCCATTGCGCTCTGTCCCCCGGCCAATAGCCAAGCCAGAAATAGTGTGTGAAGGGTTGCTTTGCCGAACATGGTCCGCAAAACTATCCGCTTAGCCTTAAGGTTGCCTGAAGCAATCACAAGAGTTGTTAGCGCGCTTTTCCATGGTTCCATAATAAGGCTTCAACGTAGGTCATCCATTTTCGTTCAAATAATCCGTGTGGCCGGATCACAGCCACCATCTTTGTGGGCTATTCTCCTTTCTATGTCCTTCCGTCCACTGGTCTTCTTGTTTCCCCTCCTCGCAATATTCGGTTGCACTGCACCAGATGTGCCACCCGCCGATGATGTCCTTGGTGTTGACAGCGCGCGCATGGATCCCCGTGTGCGGCCCGGAGCCTACAAGTCCGTGAAACTTACCACGGACCTCCAAGCACTGTCCGATCAGGATAGTCGTATGCTTCCGCTTTTCATCCAAGCGGCGCAAGTGATGGACAGTATTTTTTGGCAAGAAGCCTGGGGAGCTTCCGATAGCATCCCCGTAAGCCACCCTGATCCGGACATGCGGAAATTCTTCGCTATCAATTACGGACCGTGGGACCGCTTGGCCGGAGACCTGCCCTTCATGGACGGTGTGGGTCCAAAGCCGAAAGGTGCCAGGTTCTATCCTTCCGATCTAGGTGCAGAGGAATTCACTGCTTGGAACGATGATTCAAAAAGCAGCCACTACACCATGATACGCCGTGACGCGACCGGCAAGCTCATCTCCGTGCCGTACCACACTTACTTCTCCGGGCAGATCGAACGTGCCGCGGAATTATTGGACCGGGCGGCGGCCATCGCCACCGATGCTGGCCAACGCAAATACCTGTTGGCAAGGGCCGTGGCTTTGCGTACGGACAACTATGGCCCGAGCGACCTGGCTTGGTTGGAAATGAAGAGAGATCGGGTGGATATCATTATCGGACCCACCGAAACGTATGAGGATAAGTTGTATGGTTATAAGGCTGCGCATGAAGCCTACGTAGTGGTGAAGGACACTGCTTGGAGCAGGAAGTTGGAGCGCTTCGCCAAATTGCTACCGGGCCTTCAGCGTGGGCTTCCCGTGCCTGCTGCTTACAAGCGAGAGACCCCCGGAAGTGACGCCCAGCTTGGCGCGTACGATGTGGTGTACTATGCCGGGGACTGCAACGCGGGCAGCAAGACGATCGCGGTGAATCTACCCAACGATGAGGGGATCCAATTGCGGAAGGGAACGCGGAGACTGCAGTTGAAGAACGCCATGCAAGCAAAGTTCGACGCCATACTGGTGCCGATAGCTAAGAAGCTTGTCGCGGCGGACCAGCGCAAGCACATCACGTTCGACGCATTCTTCCAGAACGTTATGTTCCACGAAGTGGCTCATGGGTTGGGGATCAAGAACACGATCAACGGAAAGGGGAAAGTCCGCGATGCCCTGCGCGAGGAAGCGGGTGCATTGGAGGAGGGCAAGGCGGACGTACTTGGACTTTACATGGTGGAGCAGCTCCGCGCAAAAGGAGAGATCACGGACGGAGAGGTGATGGACAACTACGTCACCTTCATGGCCGGGGTGTTCCGTTCCGTCCGCTTCGGTACCAGCAGCGCGCACGGTAGGGCGAATATGCTACGGTTCAACTATTTCATGCAGGCCGGGGCGTTCCAGCGCGATAGTATAACAAGCACTTACAGCGTTGATCCTGAAAAAATGCGCATGGCCATTGAGGACCTCAGCGCATTGATCTTGCAGCTTCAGGGCGATGGGGACCTCGAAAAATTGCGTGACCTCATGAAGGAACAAGGAGTGGTCGGCGCGGAGCTTAAGCAGGACCTTGACCGCCTGAGATCGGCGCGTATCCCGGTGGACGTTGTTTTCCGCCAAGGCATGGACGAACTCTCGGTAGTACGTTGAAGGCTGCCGTGAGATGGAAGGACCGAACACGGTGAAGGACGGAGAAGCCGGAAAACCCACATTAGTGCAGCGCGCGGTGAACGTACTGGTGGCCTTGGTCATCGCACTGCCTGCCTCACTAGCGTTATGGCCCTTTGTACCCGTGCTTGGACTTCCGCCGGTGGCCGGGATCGGGTTGGAACGGCTTTTTGTTTTCCTCATCGTGCTTTCCGCTATCCTTTTGTTGATGCGGCGTTGGCCGGTCCCCTTCTACGGCGCGGTGGTGCTGGCGCTTGCGGTGGTCACCATCTTCGCCTTTTTGGGGCGCTATGGGCTCAAGGATGTTTTTACTGACTATGGCCAGATGCTGGGCAACCTGCGTGAAAGCACCGAAGCCCTTCCGAAAGTCAAAGAGCTGCGTCCTTTCAAGCGTGCCGAGGAAGTACGCGCGGCCATCAATTATACCGACCCGGTCGTACGGTCATTCGCCGTGCGGGCAGCGACCACTTGGTTCACCGAAGAGGCAGAGCAGGAGCCGGACTTCACATTGGTGCAATGCTTCTCCATCTTCAAAGTGATCAACAACGGTTGGGTTTACGTGAGCGATCCCATGGACGACGAGTACTTCGCCAAGGCGAGTGAGAGTGTGGGCCTGTTGGCGGGTGATTGCGACGACCACGCCGTACTGATGGCGGCGAGTATCAAGGCCATCGGGGGGAGTGTTCGGCTCGTTCGCACCACCCAGCACATCTATCCGGAGCTGAATGTCGGCAATGCCGAAGGAATGAAGCGCGCAGCATTCTTGATCCGCCGGGTCCTATTCCCCGAGCAGGCGCGACACGCTGCCCTCTACTTCCACACTGATGCGGACGGCAATCACTGGATCAATCTCGACTATACGCGCCATTATCCGGGCGGGGAAGTGATGGACGAGAAGATCGTAGGGATCTTGCACGTGTAAGCCACTGACAGGAAAACTGTCGGCGCGGGTCGAACCCCGCGATCTTTTCCGATCAGTTCTGAATGGCGTATCGAGCAGCGGTCTCTGGTTTGTCCAGAGGCGCTCCAATTTCACCCATCCAACCTTGGAACACCCATTGGGTTGAACGACCTTCACGCCGATATACTTCATCAAATTCATTCCCAATTTGACGTCATCGTTAGCTCAAATGACGACGAAAGATAGTTTCATCCGCACGCCATAACGCGCAAGGCATCCGGCTGGATCCAGGGGTGAAGGGGATAGCGATCAAATGTGCATTCTAAATTTGACCTGGATGGCGGAGCAGCACAAACGCATGGATCCGGCAGCGTTCGGGAAAGCCAACTACCAGCGGAACAGCCTCTGGGGTGCTCTAGTGCTTTTGATCGGTTCGGCCTCATGTAACCCGAATGTGGACAGGACCGCAGCTTTGGAGCAGCAGGTGGCTACACTGCAGGCCAAGGTCGAACAAGCTTACAAGCCCGGTCTTGGAGAATTCATGTCCGTGATCCAGGTACATCACGAGAAGCTATGGTTCGCAGGCACCCACGCCAATTGGAAGTTGGCTGACTTCGAGGTACATGAGATCATGGAATCGCTGGATGATATCAAGGTCTATGCGAAGGACCGTAAGGAGACGGTAATGATCGGCTTACTTGATCCCGCACTCGACAGTGTGCGGGTCTCCATCTCCAAGGAGGATACCGCGCGGTTCCGTTCCGCATACCTAGCGCTCACCAATTCGTGCAACAGCTGCCATCGGGCCACGGAGCATGGTTTCAACGTGATAAAGCTGCCCAGTGGATCACCCTTCGGCGATCAGGAATTCACTCCTGTGAAATAGACACATAGGAATACACAAGCGCCTACATTTGGCGGAGATGGAGGAGGAGCGGAAATTGATGAACCCGGCGGAGTTGGCGAAGGCCAGCCACATGAAGCCGGGCGATCCCCGCGTTGCCTTGTTGGCCGAAGTGAGCGGATTGAAGCGGTTGGAGAAGTTCTACAACGAGATCAAGGTGGCACCCGGCGAGGATTTCATCGCGGCGCTCTTCGCTCACCTTGACCTGCGCTTGGAAGTGGACAGCGATGAGCTGGAGCGTATTCCTCGCGAAGGTGGCTTGGCCATAGTGTCCAACCATCCCTACGGAGCCATAGACGGGTTGGCCATGTTGCACGTTCTGCGCGACCACAGGCCCGACCTGAAGGTCATGGCCAACTTCATGCTGCAGCAGTTGGAGCCGCTGCGCGACCGTTTCATAGGTGTGAATCCATTTGAAGAACTCACCTCGCGCAGCAGTTTCCAAGGCATGCGCCAAGCGCTTCAGCATTTAGGCGAAGGCCATGCGCTGGGCGTTTTCCCGGCAGGGGAGGTCAGCAGTTACCGTAACGACCTCGACGCGGTGGCGGACCCGCGCTGGAAGGCGTCGGCCATCAAGTTGATCCAGCATGCCGGCGTTCCCGTGGTGCCGCTTTGGTTCGATGGAGCGAACAGTGTGGTGTTCCAGATCCTCGGCATGGTGCATCCGGGTCTGCGCACGTTGCAGCTTCCGCGTGAAATGTTGCGGATGCACGGGCGCACGGTGCGTTTGCGTATCGGCAAGCCGATCCCTGAGAAGGAATTAGCGCGTTTCACTTCCACCGATGGGCTGGCACGTTACCTGCGCGCGAAGACGTATGCCCTGGGCAGCGGCGTGTTGGTGCGGCGCGAACAATTCAAGCCGCTCCGGTTCCCGCGTAAGGCTAAGGATCTTATTGCTCCCGTATCCCGGACCGCATTGGAGCGGGACCTTGTAGCTATTCCCGACCTGCGCCTGAACACGCAGGGCGAGTTCGATCTTTATTTGGCGCCAAGTGGAAGGATCCCATCGATACTGAAGGAGATCGGGCGCTTACGCGAAGAGACGTTCCGTGCTGTTGGGGAAGGCACCAATAAGGCGATGGACCTTGATGAGTTCGACCATTACTACGACCACCTCTTCCTCTGGGACCGGGAGAAGAAGCAAGTGGCAGGCGCTTACCGGGTCGGCGATGGAAAGCAGATCCTGGACCGCTACGGCAGGCGTGGATTCTACACCAGCACGCTGTTCAAGATGGGAAGGCCCATGCTACAGGTTCTGGGGAATAGCTATGAGTTGGGAAGGTCATTCATTTCCCCAGGGTACCAAAAGCATCGACTGCCTCTGTTCTTGTTGTGGCGAGGGCTCATGCTCCACGTGATCTCACATCCTGACCATCGCTACCTCATCGGCCCTGTGAGCATAAGCGGGGCCTACAGTAAATTCTCAAGACGCCTCATAACCGAATTCGTGCACAAGTACCACTTCGATGAGGAAATGGCGAAGGACGTAAAGCCGCGCAACCGTTTTCACATCGGCATCGATAAGGCGGATGGAGGGGCGTTGCTCGATGCGTCCGGTGAGGACATCAAACGGTTGGATCAAGTGATCGCCGACGTGGAGGAGAACGGCTGGTCCGTACCCGTGCTGTTGAAGCGTTACCTCTCGCTCAACGCGAAGATCATCGGTTTCAATCGTGACCCGTCCTTCAACGATTCGCTGGACGGTTTTGTGGTTCTGGACCTCAGCAAAGTGCCGCCTGCGACCATAGAAGGGTTGCGTAAAGGAATCGCATAGATCCAGTGGCCCGGCTGGACGGTTTGGAACCAACGTCAGGGTTGTCCCAGGCGTACAAATTCCGCGAGCTTTTCGTTATAGGCCCTTTCGGTGATCGGTGCACCGTCCTGGAAATAGAACACAGCGCCATAAGCATGTGTCACTTTACGAACTTCGGTGGAAGTGTTCCCGTTCCCGAACCGATCAATGACGATGACCATTGTCGGAAGAACGGAGAATTCATGTGAGCCCTGATCCTGTTGTGGAGATGGGATCTCCAATCGTGTGGACATACGGGATGAAAACTCCACCTGCTCTGCCGCGACTTTGTCCTTCGAGGGTGCTGACGGGACAGTGGTGACCTTTTTCACGGTTGGTGGTGTGGCTGCTTGTGTGGTGGAACTCGGAACGGCAGCGGGGGCGACAGTGAACGATGGCTCTGTGGTCCGTGATGCAGGCACTGGCTCCGGCGCAACTTCTGCATGTGACCGGGTTGGCCGTGACGTCTGCGCGACCCGGGTGGTGTCTGAAGGAGACTCCTCGGCATTCGGGTCCTTTGCGAACAAGGCTTCATAGGCCGCGAGTTCATTCACTGGTTTTGGATGCAGCGTAATGTGGGTTTTCATCCGCTGCTCCATCGTGGGTAACGAACGGGCCCGCTCAACCTGCTTGTAGTCCGTTGTGTACGTGAAATCGGCCTTGGTCTCGTCAAAGAACACGATACCTACCGGATGCTCGTAGCTGTAAGGCTTCTCATTGGCCCGGAAGGTCTCGAGAACGATCTCAAAAGGGAAATGGAAGACGGCGTTGCGATAGGCATTCGGCACCCACAGGTCGAACACGATCTCCTTGGTCGCACAGCCCACATGGGATGCACGGACCAGATATGTGGAAAACAGTCCCAGATCAAGGTCGAATATTTCGGTGGACAAGGGTACCTCGAAAGCTTCGCCGAACTGCGGCATTACCGTGACGCGAGTATCACGCCAGTCTCCTCCGCGCACCTTCACCTTACCATTTGTGTAAAGCGTATTCGACTGTGCGCTCAGCCCTTCCGGAATTAGGACCAAAAGCAAGCAACCAAGGACAAGTGCGGGCCTGAAAAGCATGGGGTGGGCCCTAGCAAAAGAGGGGCCGCAATTGTAACGATACGTAGGTGCTAGCGAGAATTTACTTAAGTCCCTGACCTTCAGTTTTTCACGCACGGCGAGATCCTTTTTGCAAGGTCTGGTGGGTTCATTGATCCCATTATTAAGTGATGACCCAGCTTAGGGCGAACTCAATGAAAGGTCCCCAACGCGGACCGCGATGCTGAGTACGAAATTGCATATGGCCATGCATTACTGCGGGCAATTTCCTTGAACACGGTTCCAGGCCAAGATGGCCTAGCTGATCCTTTGGATGTGGCGACCCATGCCCCGCATTTGGGGTCAGTTAAGGACAAGACCCGGTGCAAGTCCGGATCGACCGGGAATAATTACCCCGAGCCATGCGGACCAGTCACTGGCACATGCCGGAAATAAAGAGTTTATTGAGATCGGCATGGTATTAGCAATGGGCGATGTAGAAATAAGAGGGATGAACCGTGTAACGTTAGCTTTTGTCATCGGCCTACTATGGTTGCCCTTGTTCACTGCAGCTGCTGCTCCATTGGAGCTTTCGAGTAAGGCAGTCATTCTGCGTGTGGAAAGGGTTGGTCCTGAGGCGTTGGGCCTTACAGCGGGAACGCAGGGAGAAACTTTCGTCCGTATCGTGGCCAAGGCCGGAAATGGGAAATACTTAGTGGCGGTTAATTCCAATGCAGGGATCCTGCGCATGCAAGGTGCTTATTTGGACAGCGCCTTGGCAGTACAGGATGGCGTGTTCACTTATTATCATCCGAACGGCCGTATGGAAAGTGAAGGCCGCTATGTGGCAGGAATAAAGTCCGGCACATGGGTGCGTTACGCTATCGATGGTGCTCGATTGTCAGAGCGCAATTACTTAGGCCTACCGGTGGACCAACTTATTCAGGGCCAACAAGGTGTTGGTGCATCCGCAAACAGTGTGGTCAATGGTAATGGGAACGGTACACTTGAACCTCAACGCCGCCAGATCAGTCCGGTCCAGTTCTGAGCGGTCCAATGCACTGAGGTAAGGCGTAGAAGTTGGCGGTCATTTGAGTGTACCATCTTTGCCTGAAGGTCGTTCGCCTTTCGCCACACCATATATAGGTTCCATGATCAAGAATAGCTGAAAGGTCCGATTGTACTGGACTTTAAGAATAGGCGGATGCTCCGGACCCGGGTCACACTTGACGGACGTCTTCATCTCGTGTAACGTCCGATCTCATCCTTTTTCAGCTGTGTTTGGATCATTGCAAGCCCATGCAATAATGGACTTGTCATCACTGCCGGTAACCAGTGTTTGCGCCCCCATCCAGAGCACAGTGTTCACCGAATAGCCATGTCCGCCGGCGTTGCGGTCCAGTTTGCGCAAAAGGTCGAAACTATTGGCATTCCAGATCTTCGCGGTCTTGTCGCGACTGGCGGTAGCGCAACGGCTTCCATCGGGGCTGAATGCGATGCGGTAGATGGTGTCCTTGTGTGCGGGGAACGCGTGAAGCTGCTGGAATTTGGCATCCGTGCGCCACAAGCGAAGGTGGCCATCCTTGCCACCGCTCACCAACACGGGTTTGCCGGGATGCCAGACCACGCAGTTAGCACCTTTATCATGCCCGATCAAGGTATGGATCTCATTGAAGTCGGTACACTCCAAGACCCGGACTGTGCCATCGCCGCAGGCAACGGCTAGGAATTTGCCATCGTTGCTCACGGCAAGGCTGCGCACTTTTTCATCCGTCAATGGGATTTTCCGCTGCAGTGCGATGCCGTGGGCGCCTTCGCCCACTGTGGTCCACACCGAGATCGCCCCATCGCCACCGGCCACTACCAGCCTGCCGTCGGGCAATTCCTGGATCGCGAAAATGCCTTTCACATGTGCGCGTTCGAGTTGTACTTCTTGCCGCGTGGCCAGATCCACCACGTGCAGTCCACCATCCTCATCTCCGATGTAAAGCAGATCCGTATTTGTGCGGATCAGGGAGAAGATGGCGCGGCCAACGCGGGCTTCGGTGATGCCGTTTTCCGGGTCGCTCAGGTTCCAACGCACTACGGAGCCGTCGCCACTGGCACTTAGGAAGGCTCCTGGTTGACCCGCTTGGGCGAGATCGTAAACCGGACCTTTGTGACCGGTGGATCGGATATTGCCTGAAAAGATCTTCGTCAGGGGCATGTCGCAAGTTATTTCAAGGAAGCGCATGGTGTGACACCGAGGATCAGGTTCGTCCGACCCCACCATCAACCATGTCACTCGACCGCTGGTGTGATCCGGCGACCGGCGCAGCTTATGTTTAGCATCTTGCCCCCGAAAACCCGCATCGAATGGACCTCGTCATCGAAGGACTCAGTAAAACTTACGGTAATGGCGTGAAGGCGCTGGACAACGTCAGTCTCACCATTCCCAAAGGCATGTTCGGCCTGCTGGGCCCGAACGGCGCGGGCAAGAGTTCGCTGATGCGGATCCTGGCGACATTGCAGGAAGCGGATGCCGGAAGCGTGATGCTCGGCGATATCGATGTACTGAAGGATAAGGACCAAGTGCGCCGCACGTTGGGCTATCTGCCGCAGGAATTCGGGGTTTATCCGAAAGTCAGCGCGTATGAAATGCTGGACCATATCGCTCTGTTAAAAGGCGTAACGGCCAAAGGGGAGCGTAAGGGACTGGTCGATGCTTTATTGCAGCGCGTGAACCTGTGGGACCAACGCAAGCGGCGGCTCAGCGGTTTTAGCGGCGGCATGAAGCAACGCTTCGGCATTGCGCAGAGCTTGATCGGTGAACCGAGGCTCATCATTGTGGACGAGCCCACTGCCGGCCTTGACCCCGGTGAGCGCAACCGCTTCTATAACCTGCTCACCGAGATCGGGGAGAACGTAGTGGTGATCCTTAGCACACACATCGTGCAGGACGTGAAAGAGCTGTGCGGCAACATGGCGATCATCAACAAAGGCAAATTGCTGTACGCCGGTCCACCGGACGAATCGTTGAAGAGCATTCAAGGAAAGGTGTGGGAAAAGCACATCGCCAAAAGTGAGCTGGACGGCTATGCTGCGACGGGCAAGCTCATCAGCAACCGCCTGGTTGCGGGCCGGCCGGTTATCCACATCCTGAGCGATGAACGTCCTGGAGAGGGCTTCTCCAGCGCGGAACCCGGCTTGGAGGACGTTTTCTTCGGTGCCATCAGCCGCAGCAACGCTGAAAACGCAGCACGATGACGGGACGCTTCTTCTTATTCGAAGTGCGCTATTGGCTGCGTCAGCCCATGGTGTACATTTTCTTTTTGATCGTGGCGCTGTTGCCTTTCTTCGCCACGGTGTCTCCATTTGTTACCATTGGCGGCGGGGCCGGTAACGTGTATAAGAATGCACCTTCCGTGGTGTACCAGTGGTATGGTGCCATGTCGTTCATCGCCATCCTCATGGTGACCGCTTTCGTGAACAGCACGGCGATCCGGGATTTTACCAGCAATACCTCGCAGATCGTTTTCTCCACTCCGGTGATGAAGCGGAGCTATCTCGTGGGCAAATTCCTAGGCAGCACGTTCATCGCCGCGTTGCCGGTGCTCGGCGTCTCGCTTGGTATCGTGCTGGGCAGTTGGTGGCCTTCCGTGGATCCTTTGCGCGTGGGGCCGAACCTGTTGTTGCCGCACGTACAGGCCTTCCTGTTCATCGCTGTGCCGAACATCCTTTTCTCGGCGGCCATCATCTTCTCGGTGGCCGTACTGATGCGCTCCACCATGGCCTCGTTCATCGCAGCGATCGCGCTTTTCGTGGGGTATTCCATCGCTGGCAGTTTCATGAGCGACATCTCCAATGAAACCTTGGGTGCCTTGGTGGATCCTTTCGGCAGTGCCGCCATCGACCTGCTCACAAAATATTGGAGCGTACAAGAGAAGAATACACAACTGCTGCCCATGGGCGGGGTGCTGCTGTGGAACCGGTTGATCTGGATCGCGGTGGCGGTCGGCATTTTCCTCATCGGTTACTTCCGTTTCACCTTCACCGACAGGGTGCAGAAAGCAAAGGTCCAGGAGCCGGATGCGCCTGCAGTGACGGCGTTCTCCGGTGTGGCGCTTCCATCAGTGCACCGGCAGTTCGGTGCAAAGGCTTCCCGCTTGCAATTCCTTTCTCTCTTCCGCGGTGACTTCTTTGGCATGCTGAAGAGCACGCCGTTCATCATCATCATGACCTTGGGACTGGTGCAGATGGTCACCGCGCTCACCTTCGTTACCAGCATGTACGGCAACACCACTTACCCGGTGACTTACAACGTGGTGGACGTGCTGCGCGGAAGCATCTCGTTCTACATGCTCATTATCGTTGCCTTCTATGCGGGGCAGTTGGTGTGGAAGGAACGCGACCCCAAGATCGACGGCATCGTGGACGCCCTGCCCATGGCTACGCGGACCAACCTGCTCGCAAAGGTCTCCGCCTTGGTGGCATTGGTGTTCGTGGTACATGTGATCGCCGCCTTGGCCGGCATGGCGACGCAATTGCTGCACGGGTACACGCGCATAGAGCCCAGTGTTTACCTCGGTTATTTTGTACTCTCGGGCACCTTGACGTTCGGTTTCTGGGCCGTGGTGGCGATGCTGGTGCATGTGCTGGTGAACAACAAGTACATGGGCTACTTCGTGTTCATCCTCGTTTTCGTGCTGAATCTTTTCGCATGGCGCGCATTGAACGTGGGATCGAACCTGGTCGTCCTTAGCGGCACTTCCGGCCTTACGTATTCCGACATGAACGGATATGGGCCGTTCCTGAAAGGCTGGTTGTTCTTCAAGAGCTACTGGACGGTGTTCGCTGGCTTGTTGCTCTACAAGGCATATGCTTGGTATGAGCGTGGCAACGAGACCAATTGGCGTTGGCGGTTGCGCACTGCGCTGCAACGCGTAGGCCGGTCGTGGGCTGTAGCGACTGTGCTGGGCGTGGTATTCGTAGTGTTGGCGGGCTTCGGCTACTACAACACCAAAGTGCTGAACACCTACAAGTCTCCTGAGGAGCAGGAGAAGCTACAAGTGCGTTATGAAAAGGAGTACAGGAAGTACCTGCACATGCCTCAGCCGCATTTTACCGACCTGTCGTATTTCATTGATATGGACCCGGAAGCACGGGCGCTGAAGTACACGGTCGATATCAAGCTGCGCAACAAGGACAACGTGGCGATCGACACGCTCTATTTCAATGTACCGCACCGCATGGACGTAAAGATCGACATCGCTGGTGCTGAACTGGTGTTGAACGATGAGGGCCTGGACCAGCGGATGTACCGCTTGGCAACGCCGTTGGCACCCGGCGCCGAACTGGCCATGAAGGTTAGCGGAGGATGGCAGGCAAAGGGCTTTCCGAACGAAGTGGAGTTCACCGGTCTCGTGGACAATGGGAGCTTCTTCAACAACATGGACCTTATCCCGGGTATCGGTTACGATCCTAACGCAGAATTGCAGGACAAGGAGAAGCGGCGCAAATACGACCTGCCGCCGAATGAGCGTATGCCCAAGCTTACCGACGATCCCGCGCACCGTATGGACAACTATCTCCTGCGGTATAGCGATTGGGTGAATGTGCGCACCACCATCGGCACCGCTGCGGACCAGATCGCAGTGGCACCCGGTAGCTTGAAGAAAGAATGGACGGAAGGCGGCAAGCGTTGGTTCACCTACGAGCTGGACTACAAGGCACTGAATTTCTACTCCTTCCTGAGCGCCCGTTACGAAGTATCGCGCGAAGTTTGGAAAGACCCGCAGGGCATGGGACCGGATGTGGCGTTGGAGGTCTACTACCAGAAGGAACACGGGGTGAACGTGCCTCGGATGTTGAACTCGCTGCATAAGTCGCTGGATTATTACACCGCGCACTTCGGTCCTTACCGGCAAAAGCAGGCGCGCATCATCGAATTCCCGCGTTATGCATCATTCGCGCAGGCCTTTCCGGGCACCATGCCTTACAGCGAGAGCATCGGCTTCATCACCGACCTCACCGCCAAGGAGGACATCGACATGGTGTTCTATGTGGTGGCGCACGAGACCGGGCACCAGTGGTGGGCGCACCAAGTGATCGGTGCGGCCATGCAGGGCAGTACGCTGCTGAGCGAAAGCATGGCGCAATACTCCGCACTGATGGTGATGGAAAAGGAATATGGCACGGGTAAGATGCGGAAGTTCCTGAAGTACGAAGGTGACAAATACCAGAACGCACGCGGCTCCGAGGCCATCGGCGAGCGGCCGCTGTTGACGGTGGAGAACCAAGGGTACATCCACTACAATAAGGCAAGCGTTATGCTGTACAACCTCCGTTCCTACCTCGGCGAGGACACGTTGAACAAGGCGTTCAAGTCCTTGGTGGATTCGTTCGGATATGCGGAACCGCCTTGGCCCACCTCGCTGGAGTGGTACCGGGCCGTGAAGAAAGTAACGCCGGACAGTTTGAACTATCTGCTGGAGGACGACATCAAGTACATCACGCTTTACGACAACAAGGTGGTGGAGGCCAAGGCCGCGATGAATGCCGACAGCACGTGGACCGTTACGATGAAGATGAGCTTGGAAAAGGTCCATGCCGATTCATTGGGCGTGGAAACGGAGGTGCCGATGGCCGACTGGCTGGACATTTCCGTGGAGCGTTGGCCTTCATTCGGGAAGAACAAGGAGTTGAACGATGTTCCCCTGTTGCAACAGCGGATGAAGCTGACCACCGGGGAACACACGCTCACGTTCCAAGTAGCGCACAAGCCTTCGGCGGTCAACATCGATCCTGATCATCTCTTCTTCGACCGGCATCCGGACGACAATCGTTTGAAGGTGGAGATGAAGTAGCGGCTGAGCGCGGTTTTCCTCTACTTGTCACCATAACGCGGGTCCGGTCTCCAGGGCAGTTTCTCCAAGGTCTGCGTGCGCAGTGAGCAGTGTCCGAACTCTTCCTCCACCACGCCGGTGAGTTCATACACGCCGCGTCCTCGGAAGGGAAAGCGGGCAACCACTGACGGGAACTGTGTACTGTCCCAGAAATCGCCTGCGGGATCGATGAAGGAGCCGAAGCTCATGTACGTGCCCGCATTCGTGGTAGTGGTCTTCACGTGGGTGAGGTAGCCCAGCATGCGGACGTGCTTGTTGCGGTGCCGGGGCATGTCCCGTGCCGGAATGGTCGCGGGATCTGCCGCGCTCTTTTCATTCGAGGTGCTTTCGTGCACCAACGCGAAAGGATCGCCAAGCGGGAAGCCCAGCAGTTCAAGTTGGTCGTAGGCATCGGCCAAGGGATAGTGCTGCAGATCGGGCAACGCCGGTTCTTCCATCCGGGCGATGAAAAGGTCGCCATCGGTGCGCACCGTGGCGGGCCGGTGAAGCAAGGCCAGGTCCCAGAGCAGTTGCGGCTTCGATCTGCCGGTGAAGCGCAAGGCGCCTGTGCGCACCAGTATCCGCGCTTGTTCCAGCGGCAGGGGCACGCGGCGCAGCAGGTCAGCGATGTCGGTGAAGGGTCCGTTGCGGCGGCGCTCCAACAGCAGCAGTCCGGTGGTAGAGTCGGTAAGGCTTTTAATGTTGGACAGGCCGATGAAGATGCTGGGAGCGGTTGAAGATGACAGCTCAGAACCGACAATAGATGTCGGATCACCATATAGCAAGGAGCACAGTTCCGCGCTGCGGTTCACGCAAGGCGCTTCGATAACGGCGCCGCTGCGTTTGGCCTCGTGCAGGTAGAATTCGAGGTTGTAGAACCCACCGAAATTGTTGGCCACGGCCACCATGAATTCCAGTGGATGGTGAGCTTTGAGGTATAGGCTCTGGTAGCTTTCCACGGCGTAGCTGGCGCTGTGGCCCTTGGCGAAACTGAAGCTGGCGAAGCTCTCGATCTGTCTCCACACCTCCTGCGCCTGCGCGGCGGGATGTCCTTTGGCCGCGCAGTTGTCGAAGAATTTGAGTTCCACCGCCTTGAACTCGGGCCGTTCGCGGAAGCGCGCCGTCATGCCGCGCCGCAGCAGGTCGGCCTCTTCCAGCGTGAGGCCCGCGTAGTGATGGGCCACGCGCAGCACGTCCTCTTGGTACACCATCACACCGTAGGTCTCCGGCATGATCTCCAGCAGGGCCTTGGGCGCGAGCTTGCGTCGTTCGGGATCGTTGTGGCGCAGGATGTATTCGCGCATCATGCCGCTTTCGGCCACGCCCGGCCGGATGATGCTGCTGGCGGCCACCAACGTGAGGTAGTCCTCCACGTGCAGCTTCTTCAGCAACATGCGCATGGCGGGGCTTTCCACGTAGAAGCAGCCCACGGTATTGCCGGTACGCAACAGTTCCTTGATCGCCGGATCGGACTTGAAGCGCGGGATGTCGTGGATGTCAATGCGCGGAACAGGGAAGGAATGTTCGCCGCCGAGGCGCTGAGGCGCAGATAAGGATGCTCGGGCACATGGAGAGGCGATCGCGTCGGGGCTTAGCCTCCCGACATATGCCGGGGCAACCGGCAACTCATCACTAGCAACTTTTACCCGTGCCTCCACCAACTCCACTGCATCCCGGATGTGCCCCAACCCCCGCTGGCTCAGCAGGTCGAACTTGTGCAGCCCAAGGTCCTCGGCCTCCAGCATGCTGAATTGCACCACGGGAAAGCCCTTGGGCGGACGGTGCAGCGCGCTGTACGCGGTAAGCGGCAATTCGCTCACGAGGATGCCGCCCACGTGGATGCCGAACTGATGAGGCATGCCGAGGATGTTGCGCGCATAGCGCACCACGCTCTGCGCCACATGGTCCACTTGGCCGTTGCGCACTACGGTGCTGGGGCTCCCGCCCCCGTAACGTCCGCCGCTTTCGCTGAGCGCATCGATCTCTTCCGGCGGCAGGCCCATGGCCTTGCCCAGTTCGCGCACGGCACCGCGCCATTGATAGGTGGTGTAGGTGGCGAGCTGCGCGGCGTGGATGTTCCGGGTGCCGCTTCCGTTATACTTGTTCAGCGCGTAGCGATATACGGCATCGCGGTCCTTCCAGCTGAAGTCGATGTCGAAGTCGGGCGGTTTCTTGCGGGCGCTGCTGATGAAGCGTTCGAAGTAGAGGTCCAGCTCGATGGGGTCCACATCGGTGATGCCGAGGCAATAGGCCACGATGCTGTTGGCGCCGCTGCCGCGCCCCACGTGGAAAAAGCCTTGGCTGCGGGCGAAACGCACGATGTCCTGGTTGATCAGGAAGTAGCTGATGAAGCCCATCCGTTCGATCACGTCCAGTTCGCGTTCCATGCGCGCTAACACATGCGGTGCGGCATCGGGATAGCGGCGCGTGAGGCCCGCGCGCGTATCGGTCCACAGCTTCTCCCGGTCTTCCGCAAGGCCGGCGCCGAAGACCTTGCGTGTCTTGTCGGTGCTATCGAACGTGATGCTGCATTGCTCCAACAGCTGCTCTGCGTTGCGCGGTAAGTGGGGCATGTCCCGGTAGATGAGGCGGACCTGCGCGGGGGTGTAAAAGCGTTCATGGGGTGCGGCGAGCTCTTCGGTCGGCAGCATGCTCACCACGGTGTTGCGGGCCACGGTGCGCAGCAGGCGGTGTGTGTTGAAGTCGCGCTTGGCGGTGGCTTCGCGGAAAGTCACGGGCAGCAACGCCACCAGGTCGTTCGGCCGTGCCGCCCACGGGCTGAAGGGTAATCGCGTCAGATCGGAAGGACGGATGCCGATGCGTTCGTTCGGCCGCAGGCGTTGCGGTGCATGTGGCGAGAAGGGGAGGATGAAGAACACGTCCTCCGATCCGGGTGGACGTTCAGGAAGCTCATCGCCGTCCAATAGGTGTGGGCTGAGCAGCTCATTCAAGCGTTGGAAGCCGGCATTGTTCTTGGCGATGCCGATGTAGAGCAGCTCCGCGCCCCGGCGGAATTCGATGCCCACCACGGGAAGAATGCCATACGTGGGGGCGAGGCGCACGAGGTCGGAGGCCCCGGCAGTGTTGTGTATGTCCGTGAGCACGAAGGAGCGCAACCCCACGACCCGGGCCTGTTCCAGCAGGTCTTCCGGCGGCATCACGCCATGGTTGAAACTGAACCAACTGTGGCAATTGAGGAACATGTATCCGGCGGTGACGGTAATTGCGTCGATCCGAAGGCGATAAAATAGTCAATAGTTGTCAGTTTTCAGGTCCGCACCGCCGAAGCGCTTTGACGAAGGTGTGCCTTTGCCGCAAGGCGGTCGTCGGGTAGATAGCACAAACGAAGAAAGCCCTTGCTGGGTAAACAGAGCGGGTCACCCCTTCTCCGGGAGAAGGGGCCGGGGATGAGGGCTCTGCGCCTCTGCGGCCAAACGCTAGGCGCACTCCAACGTCAGCACGGTGATCTCCGGAGGCATCCCGACCCGGCCGGGGAACCCAAGGAAGCCGAAGCCACGGTTGACATACAACTGCAGATCGTTCTTTTTATACAGTCCGGCCCATTCCTCGTAGATCCATTGGGCGGGGCTGTAGGTGTGCCCGGCGATGGTGATGCCGAACTGCGCGCCGTGCGTGTGTCCGGCAAGCATCAGGTCGATACCCGTGGCGCGTACCTGTGCATCCCAATGCGTGGGGTCGTGGCTCATCAACAGGCGGAATTTGTTCGGGTCCGTGCCGGCGATGGCCTTGTCCAAATTGCCGTACTGCTGGAAACGCGTGCCCCAGTTCTGCACGCCGATCAACGTGAAGTGCTCGCCGTCCTTCTCGATCGGCAGGTGCTCGTCCAGCATGAGCCGGAAGCCCATGGTGCGATGGTGGGCCTTCAGTTTTTCAAGGTTGGCGGCCTTTTCGGCGGCACTGGTCCAGCTGGAATAATCGCCGTAATCGTGGTTGCCGAGGATGGAGAACTTCCCGATCGAAGCCCGAAGGCCGCTCAGCTTTTCCAGCCAAGGCTCCACCTCTTCGGCGAAATTGTTCACCAGATCACCGGTAAAGAGGATGAGGTCCGGGCGTTGCTCGTTGATGAGGTCGATACCGTGCTGCACCACATCGGTGCCCGTGTTGAAACTGCCGAGGTGCATATCACTGATCTGCACGATCCGGAGGCCATCGAACGCCTTGGGCAGATTACGGGCTTTCACCTTCACTTGGGCCACGTTGAAATTGCGCCACCCGCGGGTCAGTCCGTACAGCACACCGGCGAAGGGCACGGCCGCGAGCGCCAGCCCGATCTTGGAGAGGAAGCGCAAGCGCCCGTCATCCGTAACGTCACCAGCGGCACCGGGCGCCATCTTGCACCACGCCCAGCGGCCCAGTTCCAGCAGGTCCTCCAGCCCATGGAAGAGGATGATGACCACCTTGGGCAACAATAACAGCACGAATAGCCCGATCACCGAATAGAGGTAGGCGCTGTTGCGCACGGACCGGAGCTCTTCCAGGCGGAACACCCCGAAAGCGATCACGGCCAACATCGCAAGGCTCACGGCCCAGTAAGTGATGCGCACCACACGCTGCACACCAGCGCTCCATTGGCCGGTAGCGGTGTGGATGCCACGCCACGCGTACCAATCGATGAGGAAAAGGACGAGGATGGTGATGGCGAGGCGAAGGAAGGTGGCTTATTCGAAAGGGCCAAAGATGAAGTGCAAGTACATGCTCCAGTCCCAATCGGTACCAAACCAACAGATGGCACTGGAAAATGTAAGCTTTAAGGAGATGATGCAGCAGGCTAGAACGAGGATGGAGATGACTTTATGCCATTTGGTTCTCTGATCCAACAAATAGCCCAGAGGAAATGCGAAAATTGCTCCATACTCGACAAAATTCCTTGAACCGTAGCCACATCCGAATGCCCATGCGAACCACGAGGCACCGATATAACTTACAAGCAGGAAAGTCAACCAAGCCCCTAAAACCGGCAATTTCATAGAACGACTATATCTCGATCCTCCGACCAAAACCAGAGCAATGATCGGGCTGTAAGGGAAGAGTCCATTATGTGGAGCGACCAGAATTTGATGACCTGCGGATGAGGCATTGACAAAACCCTCCTGTCCATATGACCACTTGTCGGGGTGCCAAAAGCATATTGCCAGTAAAGCATTTGAGGAATACACATGATGGTTGCGCCCGCAATAAACGGTAGTAGGTGACGCGGTAAGACAAATGACTTAATACGCGCAACTAGGTCTGCCCAGGACAACGCTGTGACCACAAAAGCAAGGGGTATAAAGAAAATGTTGGTCGGTCTTGTTTACCAACCAACATGCCTAACAGGATTTACTTTGGCCTTGGCTTATCAACATCTTGAATGGCGAAGATGAATGCGCTAAAAAGGAAGAATGAGTACACGTGGCTCATTCCTGGATCTCCTATCAAATAAAATAGCAAGTTGGTGCCGGTCAAGATGGCGAAGAGTGATGCGAGCGCAGCTGAATTCTTGATACGCTTTGTTAGAGTCCAAAAGAGGAGCAGTAGGCCCAGCACTCCGTAGAATGAAGCTGCAACATCGACCATTGCGTGGTCGACCATTGTGAAGCCGGCTCCAAGCGGGTCTTCAGGAGACCTAAGCGCTTTCCGATAAGGTAGAATGGAACTCGAAGCATGGCCTCGCCACACGGGTACTTTGTGACAACACGTCCCGGAATGCTATCGAGATAGAAGCCGCTACCTGTACGGCGGTCGATCCCATCGGGAAAAGCCTTGGGATCGAAATTGTAGTCAAAGACTGCGGGCAGATATACATGGACCGCCCGACCTCACTGTGGTAGGTGAATTTCGGCGAATGACTGTGCCAGTTCAATGAAAGGAAGACACAAGCTCCGAAAATGAGCAAGGCGCCAGGTCCCTTGTTCTTCATGATCGACTTTACTGCGTTTCAATTACAGTTCAGCTATTGGACCCGGCAGTTGTAATAAGCGGTTTGGCCCATTCGGCAAAGATGGTGTTACGGGCGCTCATATAGCCCCGTCGATTTAACTGGCATTAATCGGGTCCACGACAGTAATACCTTCGTGCGATGAACGGAAGGTCGCTGCTGTTGTTAATGGCATCATGGTTCCTGTGCCTTACTGAGGCATCAGCACAAATAACGTGGCAAGCGACGTATGGAGGAAACTCCACCGATGAGGGCAATTCAGTATTGGTGAGTATGGATGGCAATTATCTTGTAGTTGGCTCTACCGGAAGCTTTGGTGCGGGAAGTGGGGACATCTATGTACTCATGTTAGATCCCTATGGGGTCAAGATCTGGTCGAGGACCTTGGGCGGTCCTGGTATTGACCAAGGCCGTAAAGTGGTGCAAGCTCCGGATGGAGGATTTGTCCTTGCAGGGATCACGAATAGCTCCGGCAATGGGGGATATGACGGTTATGTGGCCAAGATCGCCGTTGATGGAACGCTGCTTTGGGAACATACATACGGTGGTGAAGGATGGGACCTGCTTTACTCCATTAGCAACACACCCGACGGTGGATTTATTACTGCAGGAGAGACGTTTAGTTCAGGAGCCGGTGGTGGTGATGCTTGGACGGTCAAATTGAGTGCTGAAGGTGATCTTCAATGGGAGCGCACCTATGGTGGGGCTGAAGAGGATTTTGTTCGAAGTGTGATTACTACCAGCGAAGGGGGCTTTTTGATCGCTGGGGCTACAACAGTGGTAGATGACCAGAATGCGTGGTTGGTTAAACTCGATGAATCAGGCAATGTCACTTGGGATACACAAGCAGGTGGTGACAGCTTGGATTATGCGAATTCGGTGATACAAACCGCGGACGGGGGATATGCGGCTGTGGGAACAACGAAGAGCTATAGTATATATTCTGAGGCTCTGCATTTTAAGTTGGATGCAACTGGTAGTCTCCAATGGTTAAGGAACTGGGGACAAGTGAATAATCAAGAAAGCCTTGATCAGGTGGAACTTGCTGATGGACGCTTACTTTCTGTTGGATACGTCAACACATCAGGGAGCGGGGGTAAGGATATGTTCATATTCTTTTCTTCAGCCGATGGTGATTTCTTAGCTGGCATCAGCAATGGAGGTGATAATGGTGCAGGCGATGAGTATGGATACTCGGTCGCAATCGTTCCAGACGGAGGATTTGTTTTTTGCGGTTATACAGAGAGCTTTGGGTTCGGGACAAGAGATGTTTATTTGGTGAAAACGGATTCGGTCGGACTTACACAAAGCATTGCAGTCGATTCATACTTCGACCCTCTCTCCATCCAAACATCCGCCTCTTTAATCAAGCCATTCTACTACCCAGATCCAACCTCCGGGATGGTTTTACTTTCTGAACCCACATCATGGAGTAAAATGGTTCTCTTCGATGCCACGGGACGAACAATGCGCTCTTGGGCACCTCCCTACGGAACGCTTGGGTTTTCAGACCTGACTGATGGGACCTACTTCCTGCGCGGAACTGACCGGGCGGGTCAGGTGGTGACATCGCCCTTGATCCTGCAAAAGCATTGAAACCGTGGACCGGACGATCGCCCGAAAGTCGGTGTTGGTCCTCGGACATATAGCGTTTGTTGTGCTCTTCATCCTCGCCTGGGAGAATGCTTTTCTGCGTACATCATTCGGAGACACGGCATTCCAAGTATTCAAGTGGGTGAACAACCCTGATTGGACCGTTGAGGCCCATCGCTATTCGGCCATCCTGCCACAAGCGACGGTAAAGTTCTTACGGCTGTTCAATGCGCCACTGCCTGTGCTACTGTTGATCGCTTCCGTGGCCCATGTGCTTGTGGCTTACGCCGTGTTCCTTGTGTGTCTCCTTTGGTTGAATGCTCCACGGTCCGCTATGGCTGCGGCGTTGGCAGCCGTGCTGTGTACGAGGCTCACATTCTATGGACCGGTTTTAGAGGCGAATTATCTGTTGTGCTATCCTTTCCTCTTTTTCGGATTACTGGAGCGAGGAGGCAAGACAAACACCGGCATTCAAGGTTGGATCGCTTTGTTCTGTGCAGCAGCATGCACGCTATTGGTGCATCCGCTCGGTTGGCTTATACTGCTTTTCGGCGTGGTCTACCTCTGGTCTTTGGGACAACTACAGCGTAAAGTCGCTGTTGTGGTCTGCGCAGGGCTTTTCATCGCAGCCGGAACGGTACGCTTGGTTTTCCCTCCGACCGTGTACGAACAGGCTCAGTACGCCCAACTCGAAAATTCATTTGCGTCCTTGGGTCTCGGCACGAAATGGGCATCTTGGGACTTTCTGTTCGGCCATACGTTCACGTTGACGACGAATTACTTGCCTGCCTTGGTGGTTTTCGCCATTGTTGTGGCCATGCTGGTGTTGAGGAAGAACTGGAAGTCCGCGATTGTACTGATAGCCGGTGTGCTTGGCTTTCTTTTGCTGGCCTTGGTAACCTTCCGGTCCGGAGACACTGCGATCATGATGGACCGAGCGTTTCTACCCGTGGCGACATTGATAGCTCTTCCGGCGGTTTTCCTTCTTTGGGATCTGCGAGGTCACCGAGCTGGCATGGGCATCTTACTCATCGCGCTCGTATTGTTCGTCAAACTTCGTGATATCTCCTTCGCGTCGCGACCGGCTCAAGAGCAATACTCACGCACCGAAAAATTGCTTGAAGACATGCGCGCTCGCTCTGTAATTAAAGCGGAGTTGAGCATAGGGGAATTGGAACGCAGGTCCATCGATGTCAATTGGCCAATTCCGTACACCGCGCTTCTTATAAGTTCGATGAAGGGGCCGGTCAACTCCATGACTGTGCGAATCGATCAAGACTCTTTGGGTCTAACAGAAGAAACAGCGGGACCCGTGGTTGGGCTTGAACTGGAACAAGCGACCTCAGTGTTGGACACGTGTTACTTCCGGCTCCCCCAGACACCATACATTCAATTTCCGATCGTCTCCCATGTCCCTTGAAACAACCCTGATCCCGTGGCTGCTCGGCATCCACGCCACGGCCGGCGGGATCGCCTTGGTGGTTGCGCCCATGGCGATGTACGCCCACAAGGGTGGCGACTGGCACCGACGCTGGGGGAAAGTGTTCTTCTACGGTATGATCGTGGTGTGCGCTACGGCGATCGCTTTGGGCATTCTGCATCCCCAGAATTTCTGGTTGGCGCTGGTGGCGGTGTTCAGCTTTTACCTGGTGGCTTCCGGCTACCGTTCCCTTTATCTCAAGAAACTGCATAAAGGCTTGCGTCCGGCGAAATTGGACATGGCCCTGCAGGGTATAGCGGGCGTGGTGAACGGGGGCCTGCTGATCTGGGGCTTGGCACACCTCATCCTTGGGACGGTGAACACGCAGGCCATCCTATTCACCGTGTTCGGGCTGATCGGCTCTTTGTTGGTAGTGAACGGGGTGATGAAGTTCTTCGGTCCACGGCACGACAAACGGGAATGGCTTTACGGCCATATCGCTGGGTTCATCGGCGGATATATCGCTACGTTATCGGCATTCTCGGCGGTCAATCTCACCATGATCGATCCGGATTGGCTGCAGTGGCTTTGGCCAACGATCATCGGTGTCCCGTTGATCTTCCTAACGATCGGCAGGCTCAAAGGGCGGTTCGCGAAAGGCGAACGGTTGCGGACGTTCGCGGAGGTGCGGATCAAGTGAGTTGTTATTCACCACGGAGGCACAGAGGCACGGAGGTTTTCTGAGATCGAAGCCTCGGATACCGAATAGAAGTGTGGGTAGAGGAATAGGAGATCGCGGCCGCGGACATTACCGTGCATTCGTTCCCCATAACCGTTCCACACAAGATCCGCATTTCTCCGTGCCTTCGTGCCTCTGTGATGAACCATCCAAGCTCCTTACTTTGTAGCCTAATGCAGAAGTCCGTTTTTTCCGTCGATGTGGAAGAGTGGTTCCACATTCTTGACGTGCCCTCCACGCCCGCGCTTGCGGAATGGGGTGCACTGGAATCGCGGGTGGAAAAAAGCTTCCGTTCCATGCTGGATGTTTTTGCTGAGAAGAACGTCCGGACCACGCTGTTCTTCTTGGCCTGGGTGGCGGAGCGCTATCCACACTTGGTGCGTGAGGCGGTCGCTGGCGGCCACGAGATCGCTTCGCATGGCTACGCGCACGAACTGGTTTTCCGGCAGGACCGTACAACATTCACTTCCGATATCACCAAGGCAAAGGATCTGATCGAGCAGGCGGCCGGTATCGCCGTGCGGGGTTACCGCGCTCCGGGCTTTTCCGTGACCAAGGAAACACCTTGGTTCTTCGATGCCGTTGCAGAAGCGGGCTATGCCTACGACAGTTCGATATTCCCGGCGGAGCGCAGCCATGGCGGGCTTTCCGGAGCATTGGCCGTGCCGCATGTGGTGGCCACCACACACGGTGAGCTGGTGGAATTCCCCGTTTCACTTACGCCCATGTTCGGCAAGCCGTTGTATTTCTTCGGCGGCGGCTACTTGCGGTTCTTTCCTTACCGGCTCATGCTTTCCAAAGCGAAAGAGGTGCTACGGGAAGAGCGCCCCGTGGTGTTCTATCTGCATCCGCGCGAGGTGGATCCGGCGCATCCCCGTTTGCCGATGAGCGCGAAGCGCCGCTTCATGACCTACCACAACCTGCACAGTACCATGCCCAAGATGCGCAGGCTGTTCGACGACCTGCCCATGACCACCTTCGGGGATATCGTGGATGCAGGCACCGCTGCTTTCCCCCGCGCCGCGCGATGAAAAAGGTGCTCTTCCTCTATACGGAGACCGCGCCCTACTTCATGGCGAGCGTGGAGCGCTTGGTGAAAGACCACAACGTGGAGGCGCACATCGTGCGTTGGCCCGTGAACAAGGAAGCTCCCTTCGAAATGAAGGTGGCCGATGGCATTATGGTGTATGAACGGGGCGACTTCAACGACACCTCGCTGCGGCGGTTGGTGAACAACATCAAACCGGACATCATTCTTGCCAGCGGTTGGGTGGACAAGACCTATCTGCAGATCTGCCGCGATGCACACAAGCGAGGGGTGCCCACTGTGATGTGCAGCGACACCGCTTGGCGCGGCGGATTGAAGCAATGGGCAGCAGTGGGCGCGGCCCGGCTGTGGCTTCATCGCACCTTCAGCCATGCGTGGGTTACGGGCGAGGCCCAAGCCATGTATGCCGAGTACTTGGGCTTCGAGCGTAAGCGCATCAAGCCTGGCTTCTACACAGCCGACCTCGACCGTTTCGCACCGTTGGCCAAGAAATTCGCATCGTTGAAGTCGGCGAAATTCCCGCACCGGTTCCTCTGCGTGGCGCGCTACATCCCCAGCAAAGGGCATCAATACATGGTGGAAGCATTCGCTGAATTGTGCGACGCGGGAGAGAGCGGCGATTGGGAGCTGTGGTGCATCGGTACGGGGGAGCTGCATCCGTTGGCACACGAACATCCGCGCATCAAGCACCTCGGATTCGTGCAAGCGGACGAGGTCTGGAAATACATGGAGCAGAGCGGCGTTTTCATCCTGCCCAGTCTTTATGAACCTTGGGGCGTGGTGGTGCATGAACACGCCGCCGCCGGTTTCCCGTTGTTGTTGAGCGACGCGGTCGGCGCACGGCACCGCTTTTTGAAAGTGGGCAGCAATGGGCACTGCTTCGTCGCCGGGAACAAGGAGAGCATCAAGAAAACCTTCCGCTCGGTGATCGCCACCCCGGACATTGACCTGGTGGCCATGGGCCTGCGCAGCGCGGAGCTGGCCACGGACTGGGGACCGAAGGAATGGGCCGCGACGGTGATGGACCTTATCGCGGAGCGCCATGGATAGGCCGAACGTGCTCGTCTTCATCGATTGGTACCTGCCGGGTTATAAAGCCGGTGGACCCGTGCGCAGCGTTGCCAACATGGTGGACCACTTGCGCGATCGCATCGACTTCCACATCGTGACCCGGAACACGGAATACACTGAGAGCACGCCTTACCCCGGCATTGAACCGGACCGTTGGACCACGTTGCCTGGCGGGGAGCACGTCTGGTATGCTTCGGAAGCAGGGACTTCGCGCAAGGCGTGGAAGCGGATCCTGAATGAAAGAAAATGGGATGCGGTGTACATCAACGGACTGTACTCGTGGTGGTACAACATCCTGCCGCTCTGGCTATCGCAAGGCCTGAAGCTGCGGCGGGTGGTTGCCGTCCGCGGCATGTTGGCCAGCGGAGCCATGCAGCACGGCGCATTGAAAAAGCTGCTCTTTCTCTCGTTCGCGCGCATGGTGGACCTGTACAAAGGCGTGCACTTCCAAGCAACGAATGAGGATGAGGCGAAGGAGATCCGGATGCACGTGCTGAAGAATGCGGAGGTGGCAGTGGTGCCGAACCTGTCGCGCAGGGCTGCAGTGCTTCGCACGCCCATCCCCAAGAAAGAAGGAGCCGTTAGTTTGGTGAGCGTGGCGCGGATCGCCATGGAGAAGAACACGCTGTTGGCGATCGAAAGCCTGCGGGATGTGAAGAGCAACGTGCAGTTCGACCTGTACGGTCCGGTTTACGATGAAGCGTATTGGGCCAAGTGCCGCGAAGCGATCGCCTCATTGCCTGCCCAGGTGAAGGTGGAGTGGAAGGGGACGGCACCACCGGATGAGGTACCGGGTATACTGAAAGCGCACCATGCGCTGTACATGCCCAGCGCCGGGGAGAACTTCGGGCACACCATGTTGGAAGCCCTTTCCGCAGGGCGGCCGTTGCTGATCAGCGATCGCACCCCTTGGCGCGGGCTGGAGCAAGACCACGCCGGCTGGGACCTGTCGCTCGACCGGCCGGAGCGCTTCACCGAAGCCGTGGAACAGCTGAGTGCAATGGATCGAACGGAATATGATCGGTGGTCGCAGGGGGCGTTCGAACGCGGGACGCGATATTTGGCCGATGTCACGCCGATCGAAGCGAGCATGAAGTTGCTCGTGGCGGAAGATGAGAGGAATGGCTGGACCGGCACTGTGGTCCGTTGCCCGAGATCCCCGTCCACGATATTCCCCAGCGAAGGTGTAATGATTATGTTTGCATGAACGGACCAAAGGGGGCCAGAGAAACAGTTCGATGCCATCCTGAACCGGATGCGTGACCGTAGACGTAAGAGACGGTCGTCCAAGCTTATGGCATTGTGCGGGTCCGTTCCGTTGCACATCGACCCGGTCGAGTTCCAGCGTTCACTTCGCGATGAATAACGGGTCGTACTGGATACGAACATCATACTCTATTCGTTGGCCGGTGACCGTGCGCTCACCAAGATATTCGCTGAGATGGATCTCGTAGTGCCGGTGCGAATGGAAGAGATCTACCGGACGGATGAACCACTTGGGGGCGGGGGTTCTGGGGGGGGCGCGGCTGCACCGTTAGCCGATGGTTCTTTTAATAAGGCCAAGGCGATGATCGAAGTGCTTCATTACCAAAAGTAATGAGCCATAATGCGCTACGCCCCAAGGCCGACCTCAGCCGGTTCAACAATGCGCATTATCCATTGGGTGCCGGGATCATCAAGCGTACGTTGTGGTATTTCGTGAACGTGCTGTTCTTCATCAACCCGCTTTTTCCGTTCCGCTCGCCGAAGCCGGTGATCTTGCGGCTCTTCGGGGCGAAGGTGGGGAAGGGCGTGGTGATCCATCCGGGCGTCAACATCAAGTTCCCGTGGAAGCTCAGCATCGGGGACCACGTGTGGATCGGGCAGCGGGCCTGGTTGGACAACATCGATCAGCTTACCATCCACAGCAACGTCGTGATCAGCCAAGGGGCCATGCTCATCCTGGGTAGCCACGATTACAAGAAAGTGGATTATCCCACGATGGCCGGCCCGGTGGTGCTGGAGGAAGGAAGTTGGGTAGGTGCACGGGCCTTGGTGTTGGGTGGCGTAACGCTGAAGAGCCATGCGCTGCTGGCGGCTGGGAGCGTAACCAGCAAAAGCCTGAACGCCTATATGATCTACCGCGGAAATCCGGCGGTGGCCGTCCGCGAGCGGATGATGGAAGGGGAGACCCGCGGACCACAGGTGCCTCTCCAGGACGCATGAAAGTATCCGTGATCACCGTGTGCTACAACGCCGTGGCACAGATCGATGAGACCATCCGGAGCGTGATGGTGCAGGATCATACGGACATCGAGCATATCGTGATCGACGGTGGCAGCACCGACGGCACGCAGCAGAAGATCGAACGTTACACGGAATGCATCGCCCATATCGTGAGCGAAAAGGATAACGGTGTTTATGACGCCATGAACAAGGGTTTGAAGTTGGCGACAGGGGAGGTGGTGGCCTTCGTGAACGCGGGCGACATGATGGCCACGCGCAACACGGTGAGTTACATGGTGCGGGCTTTTGAGGAAGGGGGCTTCGATGTGATCTACGGCGATGCGCTGATGGTGGATCCGGACGACATCACTAAAGTGAAGCGGTTCTGGAAGGGCGGCGAATACAAGCGGGAGAATTTCCGTAAGGGCTGGATGCCACCGCACTTGGGCACCTACATCCGCAAAAGCGCCTACGACCGTTTCGGGCTGTTCAACACGGCCCTCAGCGTGAGCGCCGACTACGAGCTGATGTTCCGGCTGCTGTATAAGCACAAGCTGCGCGCGCGTTACGTGCCGAAAGTGCTCGTGCGCTTCCGGCTGGGCGGGGTGAGCAACCGCTCGCTTGCGCACATCTGGCGCGCTAACGTTGAAGTGTACAAGGCATGGCGCATGAACGGGGAGCGGGTTTCTCCGTTGATCGTGCTCCGCAAGCCGCTCCGGAAAGTCCTACAGATGGTGCGGCGCGGCCCCGGCGGAAGTGCCTGACGGGATATGCAAGCTTCGCATCCTACTTTCGGCTTCCACCACCGATCAACCATAACCCATGAAGACGTACGTTCTATCCGCTCTCTTGGTCGCGTCCGCCTTATCGGGCCCTGCCCATGCGCAGGACTCATCAGACACTGCCAAAGCGAAAAAGGAAAAGTCGGAAAACATCGACCTGCCACCACTTCCGGCGGACAAGACCGTTAAGCAGAGCGCGACGATCGGTGGGAAGACCATCTCCTATGAAGCGACCGTGGGTTCCATCCCGGTCCGCAATGAGAAGGGCAAGAAGATCGCGGAAGTGGTCTACACCGCCTACGTTGTGCCCGGCAGCAGTGCCGACCGGCCGGTGATGTTCGCGTTCAACGGCGGACCCGGTGCATCTTCCGTCTATTTGAATCTGGGCGCTGTTGGTCCCAAACGCGTGCAGTTCGGTGCGGAGGGCGATGTGCCTTCCGATGCCGGCATTACGGTGGACAACCCCAACAGCTGGTTGGACTTCACGGACATGGTGTTCATCGACCCGGTGGGAACGGGCTTCAGCAGGAGCTTGGTGGACCCCGACGAGGCCCGCAAGGAATTCTATTCCACGGAGGCGGACATCACCTACCTCTCACGGATCGTTTACGACTGGCTGCTGGAGAACAAGCGGATGCGTTCGCCCAAGTACGTGATGGGCGAGAGCTATGGCGGCTACCGCGCGCCGCGGATCGCTTATGCGCTGCAGACGTCGCTCGGCGTGGGTGTGAACGGTCTCGTTATGGTATCGCCTTATTTGGACCCTGCCGCTGTGGGTGACGGTACCGCCTTGTCGCCGTTGCCTTGGATGATCGACCTTCCATCGATGGCCGCCGCGAAATTGGAGCGTGAAGGGCGGCTTGATCCGCAGACGATCGCCGCAGTGGAGGACTACACGCGGACCGAGTTCGTGACGGACCTGCTGAAAGGCCCGAAGGACGTCGCCGCGCGCCGGCGTTTGATCGAACGTGTAAGCGGATACACCGGATTGGACACCGGCCTGGTAGCGAAGCTCGACGGTCGTGTGGATGTGGGGACCTTCCTGCGGGAAAGTCACCGGACGGACAAGAAGATCGGCAGCGTCTACGATTCCAACGTCACCGCCTGGGATCCTTTCCCGGGATCGGCCTATCGGCGTTCGGGCGATCCCATACTCGATGCCTTGATCGCGCCGACCACCAGTGCCATGGTCGATCTCGTGACGCGTGTGGTGGGCTGGGACATCAAAGCACGGTACAACGCCTTGTCCGAAGAGGTCAATAATGCGTGGGACAGCGGGGAGCCGAGGGATTCACCGGTATCGGACCTGCGCAAGGCGATCGCGAACGACCCCCGGATGAAAGTGATGATCGTTCACGGCTACGATGACCTGGCCTGTCCGTACTTCGGCTCGCGCCTGATCGTGGACCAGATGCCTTCCTTCGGCGTTGAACAGCGCGTGAAGCTGAGCGTATATCCCGGAGGCCACATGTTCTACAGCCGGCCGGGCAGTTCCGCAGCATTCAAAACGGACGGCCAAGCGCTTTTCCAACGCTGACCGGCCCGTGTCGAACATTATATTTAGGCCCACTTGGCCTGCAAGCCTTCACCCCACCTGATACAGAACCCTTGATGAAGATCCGATCGCTATCGTTAGCACTGCTCAGCGTGGTGCTGGCCTTCTCCGCTTCGGCGCAGAAGAAGTACACTTACACATCCGTCCCCAATGACCCGATGCAGGTCCGCGTTTACACGCTGGACAACGGGCTGAAGGTCTACCTCTCCAAGAATACGGACGAGCCGCGCATCCAGACCAACATCGTGGTGCGGGCAGGCAGCAAGTATGACCCCAGCACGGCCACGGGCCTCGCGCACTATTTGGAGCACATGCTCTTCAAGGGCACGCACGAGATCGCCACGCTGGACTGGGCCACGGAAAGCGGCTATCTCGACCAGATCTCCGCACTGTACGAAAAGCGTCGCGGCACGACCGATGAAGCGCAGCGCGCCCTGCTCTACACGCAGATCGACAGCCTCAGTAACGTGGCCGCGAAATATGCATCGCCGAACGAGTACGACAAGATGATCACGTCGATCGGTGCGAAAGGCACCAATGCCTACACCAGTACCGAGCAGACGGTCTACGTGAACGACATCCCGACCAACGCGCAGGAAAAGTGGATGATGATCGAGTCCGTGCGTTTCCAGGACCTGGTCCTCCGGTTGTTCCACACCGAGCTGGAGACGGTCTTCGAGGAATTCAACCGCGGGCAGGACAATGACTACCGGAAGGTGGGCGAAGCGATGAACCGTGAACTGTACAAGAACCACCCTTACGGAACGCAGACCACCATCGGCACGGGCAACGACCTGAAGAACCCGAGCATGGTGAAGATCCACGAATACTTCAATACGTACTACGTGCCCAACAACATGGCCGTGGTAATGGCCGGTGACATCAACTACGACAGCACCATCGCCATGGTGGACAAGTATTTTGGCAGTTGGAAGAGCAAGCCCGTACCTGCGTTCACCTTCACTCCGGAAGCCCCTATCACACAAAGCGATACGCTGAGCGTCCGTGGACCAATGGCGGAATCGGTGAGCATGGGCTGGCGTTTCGGTGGTACCAAGACCAAGGACCCCATGATGCTCGACCTCATCGCAGGCATCATGAGCAACGGCCAGGCCGGCTTGATCGACCTGGACCTGAAGCAGCAACAGAAGGTGCTTGATGCGTACGCTTATTCCGGCGAGCAGACCGACTATTCAGAGTTCAACATGGGTGCGAACCCGAAGCAGGGACAGTCGCTTGAAGAGGCGCGAACGCTGTTGCTGGGCGAGCTGGACAAGCTGAAAAAGGGCCAGTTCGAGGACTGGCTCATCCCTGCTGTGATCAACGACAAGCGCCAACAACAGATCCGTTACTGGAACGAGCGCAACAACCTGCGCGCGGCGGCGCTCACCGATGCGTTCATCCTGGGCAAGGATTGGAAGGACGTCGTGGATTACTTCGACCGCATGTCCAAGATCACCAAGGCGGATGTGGTCGCTTTCGCCAATGCGAACTTCAACCACGACGACGTCACGGTGTTCAAGCGCACTGGCGAGGACAAGACCGTGTTCCATGTGGATAAGCCGAAGATCACACCATTGGGGATCAACCGTGGTGAGCAAAGCGAATGGTACAAGCGCTGGTCCAGCATTCCTGAATCGCGTCTGCAACCACAGTTCGTGGATTACAAGACCGCCATCACCCGGCGTACGTTGGCGCACGACATCCCGCTCGCGATCATCCCCAACACCAGCAACGACCTGTTCACGTTGACGCAGATCCTGGACCTGGGGGATTACGACGATCCGAAGCTGAAGATGGCGGTGAACTACCTGCCGTACCTCGGCACGGCCACCATGAGCGCTGAGGATGTGCAGAAGGAATTCTTCAAACTGGGCATGCAGTTCAATGTGAACGCCGGGCAGGACCGCGTCTACGTTTCCCTCAGCGGCCTGGAGGAGAACATGGCACAAGGCATCAAGCTGTTGGAAAGCCTGCTGGCCGACCCCAAGCCGAACGCCGAAGCACTTTCTGAACTGGTAAAGGATGAACTGAAGGAGCGCAGCGACAACGTGAAGGACAAGAACAACATCCTCTACGGCGGTATGATGAATTATGCACGTTTTGGGGAACGTTCGCCGATCCGCAACATCCTCACCGCAGCGCAGCTCAAGGCCGTAACGCCAGAAGAACTCATTGGTCTGATCAAGGGGATCAACACGCACCAGCACCGTTTCTTCTATTACGGCAAGAAGACCCCGGATGCCGTTGTGGCCTTGTTGAACAGGGCGCACACCACGCCCGCCAAGCTGGCCACTTGGCCGCAGCCAAAGCCTTACACCGAACTCGCCACGGACAAGGACCAAGTGTTCTACGTGGACTACGACATGGTGCAGACCGAACTGATGCTGATGTCCAAAGGGGCGCAGTTCAACGTGGACAACATGCCCTATGCCTCCTTGTTCAACGAGTATTTTGGTTCAGGACTTTCCAGCATCGTGTTCCAGGAGATCCGGGAGAGCAAGGCCTTGGCTTACTCGGCGTATGCGGCCTACACCATGCCGGGCAAGAAGGATGAATCCAGCTACGTGCGTGCCTATGTAGGCACCCAAGCGGACAAGCTCGGGGAAGCGGAAACTGCTTTAAGCGCTTTGATGAACGACATGCCAACGGATGAAAAGATGTTCGCCGGCAGCCGTGAGGCCGCGTTGAAGAAGATCGAGTCCACACGCACTACCAAAGAAGCGATCTATTGGAGCTGGGAAGCAGCCAAGCGCCGGGGCTTGGACCAGGATGTGAACAAGATCATCTATCCCAAGATCCAGCAGAGCGATCTGGCAGGGTTGAAGAGTTTTTTCGATGCCAACATCAAAGGGAAGCATTACACCTACCTCGCCATCGGCAAGGACGGTTCCTTGGACATGAAATCGTTGGAAAAGTTGGGCCCGGTGAAGAAGCTCACCATGATGGATCTTTTCGGTTACGACGGGACGGAGCAGTAAGTCCGGTTCAGCTACGGTATACAAGAACGGCGGGCTGATGCCCGCCGTTCTCGTTCTGGAAAGAGAGAAACGATCTTCCCCGCATATTCATAGGACCGCCCCGGTACGGATGCGGAGCATGCGATCCGATCACCGGGCCACGACCACCCGCACAGGCACAAGTTCCTTTGCCACCGGAGCCAACAGGTAGTTGCCGGGAGCCAGTGCTTCCACCTGCAGTTGGATCCGGTCCGAGCCATTGAAGCGACCCGACATCACTTCGCGACCGGTAAGGTCCAGCAGCTTCCAATCACCCTGTGGATGCAGCTCGGAAGACCATATGATGAGGACGTTGTTCGTTGCTGGCACCGGGGACACGGAGAAGTCTTTTGGCGTCGCGCTGCCCATCCCCGTGCTGAAGAACGGTTCGGATATAACTTGGCAATCCGTGCCATAGTCCACGAAAACGGTGTACGGCCCGGGACCGTCCATCTCGATGCAATCCGTGTTGCCCATGGGCACCCCGTTAGCATACCACTGGGTGGAATTGCCCACGGGATATGCGCAAAGTTCATTCCCGTTCGGCACGATGTCGGGTTGTATGGGCGCGTTGAAGGTCGCCTCCACCTCCACGCCGATCCCTTGTACGTAGTTCGGGCAGACCGCCGGAGCGGCACTGGCCGTGTAGGAGCCGGTGGTGGTTACCGTGAGTTCCGGCTGGACGGCTCCTGGAATGGGCGAACCATTAGCGTACCAAGTGATGTTCGCCGTGTAAGAGCCACCGAGGGTGAGCGTCATCGTATCCCCTTGGCAGAAGACCTGTTCCCCATTCGGTCCGGTGCTGTTCGGTTCGTCCCCTCCGTGGATCATGTAGGGAAAGAGAAAGACCCAGCTGTCCACGAGCAACGCTGCGGAACTCTCGGTGCAAGCATCCAGCGTGGCCGCGACCGTAAAGCTGGACCCCGCGTCGTTGAACTGTTGGACGGTCAGGCTCTGGCCGTTGGCCCCTACTATGGCCAGACCGTCCTTGTACCATTGATACCCGTCGTAGGCCTGGGTGGTCAGTGTTGCAGTTTCATTGGGGCAAAGTACCGGGTTGTTCGGCGTGATGGTCGGCGTGAAGGGGCATTGGCCCACCACCGTGGAAACGAGCAATGGGAGCAAGGCCAACAAGGCAGTGCGTGCGATCATGGTCGGAAGAGTTATGCCGCTAAGGTAAAGAGCGCAATTAGCAGGACATTGGCCTGCGATCCGATCAGGTCCATATTCCGTAGGTAGCGACGTCAAGGGTCTTCCTTGGGCTAAGGAATGCATCTTACAAGACCAGGGATCGGTATCTTTGCAGCATGAATCCGGCGGATCACACCAAGCATCAATTGGTGTCTTATGTACTCGGTGGGCTCACACCGGAGGAAGCGCGTGACATTGAGTCCCTGACCAGCAACGACGCTGTTCTGGGAAATGAGCTCATGGAACTTCGTACCTCCTTGGAAATCATGGCGTTGAAGGGTGCTGTGGCCCCTTCGAACGCTACACGTGCCAGTATCCTTGCCGCCATGGAAGCCGCTATCAAGGAAGAAGAGCAGTTAGGTCGTCCGCCCGTGATGCATGCTCATTCCACTGCTGTTGATTTCAAGGATTGGATCGAGAAGCCGGAGCATGTTCTGCCAGCGGATGCGGACACTTTTCATTTGATCGACCTTGATCTTTCTACTGACCGCCAGACCGGGTTAGTCTGGCTGAAGGAAGGCTATCCGGCCGAGGTACACACGGACTGTGTGGAACGCATCCTCATCCTGGAAGGCTCTTGTATCGTGCACTTCAGCGATCGTGAGGTGGCTTTAGCGTCAGGGGATGTGATCACCATCCCGATGTACGCCAAGCATTCGGTCGAAGTAACGGGTACCTGCTGGTGTAAAGCATTGGTGCAGCGCGTAGCGGCCTGAACATTTTCCTTTTCCCGCCAAACATTCGGGCCGGTTGCGCTGTTCAGAGCGGAAGGCTTTCACCCTACCCGGACATCTTCCATCCAAACTGACCGACCCCGATGACCTTCGAGATGTGGTTACTATGCGCGATCATCGCCTTGGCATTGGTGCTGTTCGTGACGGAAAAGGTGGGCATCGACGTTACCGCCATCTTGATCGCGTTCATCCTGATGGTGACCGGTCTGGTCACGGTGCAGGATGGATTGTCCGGCTTCTCCAACCAAGCCGCCTTGGCGATCCTTTCGCTCTTGATCCTGAACACGGGCTTGGAGAAGACGGGCGTGCTCTTGCTGGTGACCAAGCGCTTGGTGGCCTTCACCGGTAAGCAGCCTTGGAGCGTCCTCTTGGTGCTGCTGCCGTTCGTGGCGATCCTATCGGCGTTCACTAACAACACCGCCGTGATCGCGCTGTTCCTGCCCATGCTGGTGATCCTGGGCAATGCGAAAGGCATCAGCCCCAGCAAGCTCCTGATGCCGATGGCGTTCATTTCCATCCTCGGGGGCCTGTGCACCATCATCGGCACCAGCACCAACCTGCTGGTGAACAGCATCGCAAGGCAGTACCACGTGGAGCCTTTCGGCTTCTTTGAATTCGCTGACATCGGTCTAGCCATGGCCGGGGCTGGTTTTCTGTACCTGCTCTTGATCGGGCACCGCATACTCCCGGCGCGGCGCAAGCCCATGGACCTGATCTCTAAAGAAGGCGAGGGTAAGTATTTGACGCAGCTCATCGTGCTTTCGGGATCGCCCTACTTAGGAAGCGTGGCCGATGTTCGCTCCGCACTGAAGCCGTTCGGAGCTGAGCTGCTCGGCCTTCGTACCGCGCTGTCGAAGCCGAAAGAGATGAATGATGGAGCGATGGTGGAGACCGGTGACCGTGTGTTGCTACGCGGAAGCGCCTCCGGCATTGCTCAGTTAAAAGCCGGCAACAAATACGCCATGACGGCGCGGCTCAGCATGGAGCGGAACCTGTTGCACAAGCAGGAAACACACGTCGTGGAAGCCGTGGTGGCACCGGGTTCGGAATTGATCGGCCGCAAGTTGCGGGACCTTGACCTCCTCGCGATGTACGAAGCGGTCCCATTGGCACTGCGTCGTTCGGAACCTCCAGGAGAGGAGGCCTTGGCGGATACCGAGCTCCGGCTTGGCGACGTGCTGTTGATCGAGACCAATGGTAACCTTGCCGCGGACCCTGAAGTGGGAGAGGACCTCATCTTGTTGGACACCATGCCCGCCGTGCGCAGCTTGCGGAAGCGTTGGACGGCGGTGCTCATTTTCGCCGGTGTGATCGTCGCGGCGGCTACGGGGCTGGTGCCCATCGTTATTTCAGGGCTCGGCGGCGTGATGCTGATGGCGGTAACGAAGTGTATCCACCTCAACGATGCTTACAAACGCGTGGAATGGAAAGTCTACTTCCTCATCGCGGGCCTCATCCCGTTGGGTATCGCGATACAGAACACGGGCCTGGATGTCAAGATCGCCACCGGCTTCATCAGTGTTACCACCGGCCTTTCTTTCGCGTGGGTCATCGGCATCCTCTTCGCTTTCACGGTGCTGATCACGAACGTGATGGCGAACAATGCCACGGCATTGCTCATGGCACCGATCGCGGTGAGCGTGGCGCAGCAGTTGGGCATCGACCCGAAGGCCTTGCTGCTCACGGTGATGTTCGGCGCGAGCTCTTCGTTCTTCACACCGGTCGGCTACCACACGCTCACGTTGATCTACACACCCGGACGTTACAAGTTCAAGGATTATTTCATCGTAGGCCTGCCGCTCACGCTGATCGTAGGCACGGTGGCGTGCTACATGATCTGGTTGCGCTATGCTCCGGTGTAGTCGCTATCCTTCGGAACGGAACGGATAGGATGGCTCAGGCCTTCTCCGCCAGGAGTTCCACCATTTCCAGTGTAGGTGGTTGCGACAAAAGCGCATCGGCTTTGGCCATTAATGCCGCGGCAATGGGTCCGTCCAAGTGTGCTTTGCGCCCAGCTTCATCACGGAAGGTGTCGAAAATGCCGAAGGTGGAAGGCCCGATCTTCAATGCGAACCACAGTGTGGTGCCGTTTTCCGCCTGCGCAAGGGGAAGAGCGCTTTTGAGGAAGGCTTCCAATTCAGCCTCTTTTCCGGGTTTCGCTTCCAAGCGGGCCAATATGGCTAAGGTGTTCATGTGCAAGTGTGCTTTCGTTTATGTTCTGGAGGAAGTCTTCGCCGCTTCCAAACGGCTGCAAATATAGCGGTTCTGGGGGAATTCAGCGGCACCCTTTGGTGATGCCTGCCGGGTGGGCAGGATCCACTTCGGGGCGACATTCCGCCAGGCCAGGTCCATGGCATAGCGGAACAACCGCTCGCTGCAGAAAGGCATAAGGACGTTGGTCCAACCATGGGTGCCCCATTTGTTGGGCACCGGGGCGAACACGTCCGGGTGTTGGTCCGCCAGATCGGCCTGTTGGGCAGGGGTGAGTTTCAGCACTGCGCGTTCCTCATCCTTCCACAGCGTGATGTAGATCTTCTTCTTAACGCTGTAGCTGGGCCGGCCGAAATGGGGCTTTTCAGCCGTGCCGGGCATGTCCAATGCCATTTCGCGTGCAGTGTCCGCGTCCATTCACACACACTGCTTTAAAGGCATGCCAGTCCGCAGAACCGCCATCTTCCTATAGCGAACGGTCACGGAAGCACAACACGCTTCGCCTTGGTGCCCATGGGTCCCGAAACGCGCACGATCAACATACGGCCATGCAGACCTCCGGTGTTCCACGCCCAATTGGCCTTGCCGTTGGCGGAAACGGAGTGCGAGACCAGCAATGCTCCGTCCACGCTGAACACGTCGAAGGTTATATTCCCGTTAGCGGGAGCATAGGACATCAGCACACGGTCGCTGGCGCCATCGGCCACCAGAGCGAGATCCGCGGCTGCGGTCAGTGTGGCAATACTGGTAGTGGTGCAGCCCAACGTATCGCCATTGTTAGTAGCGCCAAGGGAGCTGCACATCACGATGAAATCAGCGTTGTTGTTGTCCGTGTCCACGCCATCAGGGTAGCGTCCGATGCTGCGGTCCGGGTTCACGTTGTCGTCACCTCCAGCGAAGCCGTTGCCCTCAGAGTAATCGGCAAGGAAGCCCTCGTAGGCCAAGCGGTCAACAAAGGAACTGTCACTGCGCAGGATCAACGCGATGGCGTCCGTAGCACCGTTCTGGATGGCATTGCTGGCGGGATTCAGGCGTGCATCGCAACCGGCGGTGGTATCACCACAAAGGGTGAAGTAAGCTCCTGGGGCCAGCATCGGCCAATCATCGGAGAAGTAGGACTTGTATACCACGCCCACAGCGCTACTGCCGTTCACCATCCTCACGGCGATGGTGGACATATCGAAGGGCAACGTGCCGGTGTTCTTCAGTTCAATGAACTCGGCACCATCATTCCCGGGCTGGTCATAATCCACTTCGTTGATGACCAACTGGCTGAAAGCAGGGAGGAAGAAGGTGGCACCGAACAGGAGGAAAGCGTAGCGTTTAACCATGGCAATGGGTGTGGAGCGTTTTTATTCGTCCGAAAGATAGGGAAGTGCGGGCGAATGCGCCCGTCAGGCTGTTCCAATGATCGGAACAATGTTTCCGGCGGGGTCCTTCAACCTGGGAAACGGGTAGGCATTGATGGTTTCTTCCACGTTCTGACCGCTGCACGCTTTTTCATGAACGAGCGTCATCTGTACCATTTTGGTGTGCAATGCTACGTGGACCCGAGGTGTTCACTCCTTTTCCATGATCGCTGCATCAACGCGGTCCCGCATGGAACGGACGGCTTCGGAATCCGTGCGGAGCTGTGCCAACATGCTCTGCAGTTCGTGGCGGATCGAACGGTCCCCTTTACCATAGTCCCAGATGGCAAGGATGGTCCCGTTGAAAAGCTGGTCGAAGCTCCATGCCCGAGCGCGGATCCGTATGCGACCTTCGCGATCCTGGAACTGGAGCTTTGGATGATGTTCCAAGCGGAAGGTGAACAGCTGGAATAGCGCGCAAACTGAGCATTGCGGTACCGGGGTCGTTGATGCCGGGGCTCAGCGCTTTCATTGCGATCTCGGTAAGCTGCCGGAAGCCGTAGGTATAATTGGCCTCCACCGTTCCGGTCGGCGCGAGCGGCACATGGCGGAGAAGTTCGTGCTGCAGCTCATGTCCAAGCGGCCTGTCGGTGGTAAGCAACGGTGCGCCGGCAAGGATGAACGTCCCCGGCAGATGGGTGAATTCCACGCAGACATCGTTGCGCTGACAGAACCGCACAAGACCTTCCAGGTCGAAGTCCTCGTACACCCCAGCAGTTGCGGGCGCCACGGCGAACGGCACCTCGGGGAGCGGAGTTCCAACCGCTGGCTGGGGTAAGCTGCAATCCTTTTCCATGGAACCCAGCGTCTCGCTATGGATGTTGGCAATGATCACTTCATACTTCACTTCCTGGGTGATGAAGTGCAGGAAGTAGATGAACAGGATGATATCCACGATGGCTGCGAGGATCAGCAAGTAGGTGCTGAGCGCGGGCACCGAGGATCCGGTATCATGTTCCCTGATCGTACTGAGCAAAAGCAAGGCGTACACGATCGTCCCGATGTAGGCACCCAGCACAAGCTGTTGGAACCGGTTCCCGATCATGCGGTCCAGCAGGCGGTTGCTCAGCTGCGATGCGGCTTGGTTCAACACGATCATCACCATGGAAAAGCTGAAGACGGTGAGTGTGATGATGCCGCCGGCGATCGTGGAAATGATGGCGCGCGCGGCCGAGGCGTCCCTAAGGCTCAGCCAGCCCAAGTGACCCTTCAGCTTCAGCCCCGGACCGGAGAGATCGAACCAGATCATCCCTGCGGCAACACCGATGTACAGCAGGACCATCAGCGCCGGGTAGAAGGCGATGCTGTCCACGACGCGGTATAGGTTGGTGCGGGTCCAAGCACGGATCGATCTCAGCATGAAGACATCTTATGTTCTGCGGTAAAGGTCGTTCTACGAGGCCCGCTTAAGGCCACGGGTATTCGACTAAAGTGGATTCCCGTTGGCGTCCGTTGTGAGCACTTCGCTGAAATGGTCGAATAACGGGCGTATGCTTTTGAAGTGGGTGCTCACGGCAGCCACGAAGCCGGGGGCGAGCACCTCCTTGTCGGTGAAGGAATGGCGGAACAGGAATTGCGTGCGGCGCAGCAGGTCGATGGCTTCATGGTCCTTGGGAAAGCCGCGTGGTGCGGTCTTGAGCTGCTTGCCTTCTAACATTCCCCAATGGCTGCGCAGTGTCTTTGCTTTCAACAGGCGGTCCCATGTTGCTGGATCATGCAGGATGTCCATACGGATGCGTTTCAGGTCCTCGGCTTCCGGGTTGAAAAAACCGCAGGCGATGAACGAGGCACCGGGCTTGATGCTGAAGTGGTAGCCCCCGCGCAAGGCTGGTTTGATCCGCGCCAAGCCACCAACGAAACGCGCTTTGTAAGGCGGGCGCTCTTTGTGGAAGCGCTGGTCGTTGTATATGCGTTGCAGGCTTTCCTTTCCGTTCGCCGTTGCGATCCGGTCATGCCGGTTCATCTGTGCGATCAGGGCGTCCGAGAAGGCGCGCATATTCTCCAATGCGGATTGGTAACGCTCCTTGTGCGTGAGGAACCAGTCGCGGTCGTTGTGTTTGTTGAGGTCGCGCAGGAAGGTCAAGGTGGAATTCGCGATAGCAGAACGCTCTGGCATGGGTCTAGGATAGTTTCGCTGTCAGCAGCAGGTCGTTGTACACGGTACCGGCGGTCGCGTAGGTCTGCGTTCGCTGAAGGTCCACCAAGGTGAACCCACTTTCCGACAAGAGACCTGTGAGAAGATCGGCGGTGTGATAGTTCATGAACAGTTGATAGCTCGGATCGTTCGATGAGATCTTCCAACCACTTTGGGAAGGGTCGCCTTCCATCGTGCTCAGGTAGAGTACTCCGTTCCTACGCAGTGCCTGTGCGGCATCCCGGATCATGGTTCGCGCCTGATCCTGATCGAGGTACGGTAGGCAGAATCCGCCGATGATCCCATCGAACGAGCGGCCCAGCGATGGGATGTCGCGGCAGTCGAGCAGCTGGAAAGAAGCACCGGGATTGTTCACCTGCGACAGCTTCAACATCTTCGGAGCAAGGTCGGTGGCGAGGATCCTGAGTTCGGGGCGCTGGTCCAGGACATACTTGGTGATGTTGCCAGGCCCGCAAGCCAGTTCCAGTACGTCCACTGCACCGGATGGCAGCGCTTCGCAAAAGCTGTCCAAGGATGCGTGATAGGGGCTTACGTCCATGAACTTCTTTTCATAGACCTCGGAATGAGCGTCGAAAAGCTCAACTGCCAGTTTGGTTCTGTCCTGTTCCATGCTCCCGCAAAGGTGTATGGCAGCGCCATGTTTTCGCGAACTTCGCCCCATGCGAACGCTCACGGCCTTATTCCTCTTGCTATCCTTCACGCTCTCGGCGCAAGTGACCACCACGGTGAACACCGCGCCCTTCATCTTCGGCGAAGCGCTCACCTTTCATTCCAAAATCTTGGACCAAGAGCGCGTGCTGAACGTCCACCTGCCGGATGGCTATGCGGATAGCACGTTGAGCTATCCGGTGATCTATGTGCTGGACGGCTCAGCGAACGAGGATTTTCCGCATATCGCCGGCTTGGCCCAGTTCATGAATATGTATGACCTGCTGCCACAGAGCATCGTGGTGGGCATCGCCAACAATGGCAGGTCACGCTACCACGATTTCACCGGTCCTACGCAGAGCGACAGCGATAAGGTGTGGGTCCCGACATACGGGGGGGCAGCAGACTTCATCGGCTACTTGGAGAAGGAAGTGGAGCCGATGGTGAAGGAGCATTACCGCACCTCCGGCCATCGCACGTTGATCGGGCAGTCGCTCGGGGGGTTGTTGGGTATGGAGGTGCTATTCACCAAGCCGGAGCTGTTCGATGACTACATCCTCGTAAGTCCCAGCCTTTGGTGGAACAACGGGGCGCTGGCCGCGAAGGCGGATGCTTGGGTCAAACAACACGCCACTTCGCCCAAGCGCGTCTTTATCGCTTACGCGCCGGATGATGCCATGATGCAGGCCCAGATCGACCACGTGGTAAAATCCATCCGGGAAAATGCCAAGGCTCCTTTCGAGTTCTGGAAAGAGCCCTTTCCGGAAGAAAGCCACGCCACCATCCTGCACCGGGCGGTGTACAAGGCGTTCGAGGACTTCTATCCCCAGCCGAAGAAGTGATCCGGGACAAGTGCGCTTCGGCGGAGCGAAAGCATGCGATGCAACGACCAACGGATGGACATGATCGATGTTAGGTGCCGCCCTTGGAGCAATGGATAGCTTCGCGCCGAATGAGCACCACACCTCCCTGCCCGGTTTGCCACTCCACGTTCGCCTATCCCACCGGCCAAAGCCTGATGTGTCCCGAGTGCGGACACGAGTGGAACCCGGAAGAAGCGAACGCAGAAGAGACCGGCCTGGTGGTGAAGGACGCCAACGGCAACATCTTGAAGAATGGTGACGATGTGGTAATGGCGAAGGACCTCGCGGTGAAGGGTGCGCCCAAAGCCTTGAAGGCCGGGACCAAGGTGAAGAACATCAAATTGGTGGACGGCGACCACAACATCGATTGCCGTATTGAAGGCTTCGGTGCGATGGCTTTGAAAAGTGAGTTTGTGAAGAAGGCGTGAGTGGGCTGCCGAGAGTCAAGTTTTTCACGGCGGATTTTTGCTTGAGCTTTGCACGCATCTCACAAGCACATGGCCTTCCACACCTTCCCGCCCCCGGTCGCGCTTCTCGATGTGGTAGAGACATTCTACACCGTGGAAAGCGGTTCTGATAAAGCCTTGCGCTCGTTCAATACCGTAGCGGACGGTTTGCCCGGCTTGATGGTCCGCTTACCCGGCGGCAGCACGCTGGTGGACAGCGACCATGGAGCCATGGCGCAAGCCTTTATCTATGGCCAAGCCACCACGTGCCGCACGCTTACCGCCCAGGGCAGCTTGCACGCATTGGGTATCTTCTTCAAACCGCATGCGCTGCATTCCGTTTTCGCGTTGAACGCGAATGAACTTACGGATGCTTGCTTCGATCTTGCCAACACCGGGGACGGCATTGGCCGAGTGGTGTGCGATCAACTGGCGAAGGCCACCACCACGGAAGCGTGCATTGAGATGCTCACGAGCTATCTGGTCCTTATGGCAGAACGGAACAGCCCGCAGCGTGATGAGCAAATAATAAGCTCAGTGCAAGCCATCGTGGAGGCGCATGGTGATGTGGCCGTGCATGCCATCGCTCAAAAGGTGGGTCTTTCGGAACGCACGTTGGAGCGTCGTTTCAAACGGACCGTGGGCCTAACGCCGCGCTTGTTCGCGCGCATCCGCCGGTTCCAGCGAACACTGCATTTGTTGCGCAGCGGGGAGTACACCAAGCTCTCCGATATCGCCTACGCCTCCGATTACGCGGATCAATCACACTACATCCGTTCGTTCAAGGAATTCACGGGGATATCCCCGTTGGAGTTCCGTCGCGATGGCAATGAGGTGATCGAAAATTTCTTGGAGTTGCCGCCGGAGTAAGGTGATTTTCCGGGTTGTCGGTTCCGTTCTATTTCCGGCATCGCTGATGGTAGTGCTTTGTGGCATCAACCCGTCAACATGCGCCCGATGTTACTTCTTCTCACCGCCTTAACGACCGCCCTTATGGCCGGGTTTTTTTATAGCTGGTCCTGCTCCGTTATCCCCGGACTGGCACTCCTGCCCAATGTCGCTTACCTGCAAACCATGCAGTCCATCAATCGAGCGATACAGAACCCGGTGTTTTTCGCAGGCTTCATGGGCACGGCCATACTGTTGCCGCTCTGCGTATGGAAGCAATGGGGCGGGGCAGGTAGTGGCCTGCTGTTAGCTGCCGCGATATGCTACTGGATCGGTGTAATGGGCGTTACCGTGTTCGGCAACGTGCCGTTGAACAATATGTTGGATGGGGCGCAACTAAGCGCCACGTCGCAGCAGCGGCTTGCAGAGCTTCGTACTGCTTTCGAGCAGCCGTGGGTCCGTCTCAACACGATCCGGACAGGAGCCTCTATCGCCGCACTGGCGCTGGTGCTTCTCGCAATGCTACGTTCATCGCAACAAACATCCGCGATCCAATGAAATGGACAATGGCCATCGTGCTGCTTAGCATGTTTGGAATGTTGACCGCTGCTGCGCCAACCGCAACAGGGAATGCGCCATCAACAGGCAAAGGTCTTTACCTCGCGAATTGCAACCGGTGCCATGGCGAGGACGGGAATAAGCGCCGCTGGGGAGCGAAAGACCTGCGCGTAAGCCAATTGACCGATGATGCGATCCTTCATCAGATCGCAACGGGCAAGGGGATCATGCCGGCGTTCGAAAGGAAGCTCGACCCGGAACAGCGTGCATTGGTGATGCGGTACGTGAAGACGTTAAGGGTGCGGTGAGGCCGGTCCACTTCTTTCCGCCGCGTCTCCGTATTTTCTCCCGCAGGGTCTCCGTTTCGGGACCCTGCGTTGGAGTTTTACCCCTCCACGTACTATTTTCTCCCGCAGGGTCTCCGTTTCGGGACCCTGCGATGGAGTTTTGACCCGTTTTCTCTCGCAGGGTCTCCGTTTCGGGACCCTGCGTTGGAGTTTTTCACCCCTCCACGAACTTTTTCTCCCGCAGGGTCTCCGTTTCGGGACTCTGCGATGGAGTTTTTCACCCCTCCACGTACTTCTTGAAATTCCCAAGGATCGCCTGCCAGCCGCCGCGCTGCATTTCCACCGGATTTGCGTTTTTCTCCCGCAGGGTCTCCGCATCGGGACCCTGCGTTGGAGATATTACTTACCCCTATTTTCTCCCGCAGGGACTCCGCATCGGGACCCTGCGCTGGAGATTTTACTTACCCCTATTTTCTCCCGCAAGGTCTCCGTTTCGGGACCCTGCGATGGAGTTTTTCACCCCTCCACGTACTTCTTGAAATTCCCAAGGATCGCCTGCCAACCGCCGCGTTGCATTTCCACCGGATTTGCGTTGTCGGAATCGAAGGCCACATCCACGCGGGTGGCATCACCGTTCTTGCTGAAACGCACCTCGCATGCACGGCCATCATCCATGGTGTAGGCCAAGCTTTCCTGCTGTTTTACGGCTGTATAGGTGCCGCCGAAGTCGAAGCCCATGCTGCCATCCCGTGCTTCCATGCGGGAACTGAAGTGGCCACCGGTGCGGAGGTCGTTCTCCGCGCTTGGGCAATGCCATTCCGGTGATGCGGCATTCCAGTTCGTGATGTGCTCCGGTGCGGTGTAAAGCTCCCACACACGGGCCAAGGACTTGTCGATCTTCGCGGATACCGAGATGCGGTCGGATGGGGTAGTGCTCATGTTGCTAAGGTAGCCTTGGGCATCGATCCGACATTTCAATATTGCCTTTCAACACCATATGTAACGGACAATCCACGACCCGGGAAAAGCCCGACTTCTGATGTTCTTTATTTCAGAAGTATGTGCCGTCACTTGCTCGTTAACTGTTGGCCGCAAGCGCGACCGCCGCTCTTTTCTTGTCTGCGAGCGTGCATTATCCGTGCGTCCTTGTACACCCACCAAGCCCAGCCGATCAGCAGGAATTGCACCGGTAGCCTGAGGAAGGCCAACAGCTTGCTGCCCATGGCCGGTGCATCGCGGAACACATCAGCTACGTGCAAGGGCAGGAATGCGATCATCAGGATCAGCACACCGAAGCCGGCCCACAGGCGGGAACGCTGGAAGAACAGGCCAACGCCCAACAGGAACTCCACTGCACCGGAAAAGTAGGTGATGATTTCCTTCGGTAGACCATCCGGAATGATCGGGCCGTACATCGCGGGGTCCCTGAAATGCTGGATACCGGCAAGGATCATCAGCACGCCAAATATGTTCCGGAGCCAAGTGGTATTCAACTTCATGATGCGAATAAGGATAAGCTTGTTACCGCACATCTACGATCGGCGCGCGGCATGCGGACCGCGAACGGATGATCTAATCCTCCAATCCCTTTCCCGCCAAGATCCGGTCGACGTACTTCTCCACGCGCGCCATCCGCGTTTTCGCTTGCTTGGCGGCGGAGAAGTAGAGGAGGTAGCCACGTTGCCGTCCGGGCGTTAAGGCGTAGAATGCCTTCTTCAATTCCGGCATCTCCTTCAGCGCTTGCGCGAATTCCTCCGCCATGTCGAATTCCTTCGTGGCCTTCATCGGCACTTCCAGCCCTGCCTTTTCCACGGCAACGGCATCCTGGATGTAGGCCTTCAGCACGGGCGCCAGCTTCTTGACCTCCTTCAGGCCGGTGAAGCGGATCTGCCGTGCACCCTGTACGTTCTGCGTCTGCTGCACGAGGATGTTCGCGTCATCTTTCAGCAGTGCTCCCTTATGGAACAGCAGCGCGCAGTAGTCCTTGAAGCCGTGCATCAGCACCACGTTCTTACCCTTCAATGTGTAGCAAGGGTGGCCCCACTTCAACTCTTCCTCCAAGCCACTGGCCAGCGCGATGTTGCGCAGCTCTTGGAATTCGGCTTGCCACTGCGAGTCCTTTTCGAAGTACCGATCCACCTTGGGGTTCATGACACGAATCTATGATCGGATGTTGTGCCGCGAATTTTTGTCCGACGCTCTAATGCCGAAGCGCAACGCGGATCTGCCGGCATCAATAGTGCATATGGATCCACTGAGGAAAGCTGCTCTACAGCAAGGTCAACCGGTGCGGTGCCGACATCAACAGGCTCTTGCCGGTTTTTGCCCAAGGCGTTCCAATAGCGTTGGTGCATGCGCCGGGCCAAGCCCAGCAGATCATCCGTGGAAACGGTTTCCGTATGCAATTGGATCGGACGGCGCTCTTCGAAAACTCGGCCTTGTTCGTCCACGGTATACACACCTGCATAGGGCGGCAAAACCACGCCTTTCAGTTTGCGGTACACGGCGCAGGGCATGGCGAAGACGAAATAGTTGGGACGGCGACAGACGGTCTCGCCGCGCGCACGTCGCTTGTCCTCCACCAGTTCGTTCCGCGTTTTACCCTTGCCCGTTAGCTTGTGCATGAAACAGCCGTTCAGCAGCATGCCTTGGCTGTGCTTCGGTTTCTTCAGGTCGTTCAGCAGGTCGCCGCGCGAGATCTTGATCTCCACCTCGCAGACATGGCGCTGCGGCGTAACGGTGAGCAGGTCGCTTTCCCACGCATAGAGCAACGCGTTGGGCGTTACCCAATCGTGGCGCAGGTCCCGCGCATGCAGGTACATGTGCCAAGCAACATCTTCACTGGTCATGGCGGAACAACTTGATCGACGTGCTTTTTGGCAGCCGCGCGATCGCAGTATACGCCACGTTCAACGCAATACTGTAATGGAGCCGTTGAGGTTCTTGTCGATCACCGTGCCGCATTCGGAGCGGAAGGAAACCTTGTAGAAGTAGGTGCCATCGGCCACAGGCTGTGGGTTCCAGGAACGCTTCGCGCCGCTGGCGGTATCGTAGACCGACTTTCCCCAGCGATCGAAAATGGCGAGTGTGTAGGTGTCGAACAAGGGAGTGATGTCGCGGCCGGGATCGTTGGGCAGGTAGGGCCGCCACACGTCGTTGCGTCCGTCACCGTTGGGCGATACCACGTTGGGCAGCTGCACATCGCCCAGATCCACATTGGTCAGCGACGTCGATTCGATCATTACGGAATCCGTATCGGTGCAACCGCTGCCCACGTCGGTCACCACCACGGAATAGTAACCCGCCATGTTCACTTCCGGCGATGCAATGGTGCTGAATGCGGTGTCCGTGCCCAGAGCGGTGACAGCGGTCCACTGGAATTGCACGTCCTGCTGGGGTACCACCTGCACACCGTCGATCACGATGGTGAGGTGCGAACAGGAAAGGCTGTCCTGATCTTCGGGGACCACTACCATGATAGCATGATCCTGAATGACCACCGCTTCGTTGAATTGGCAGTTCACGGAATCCACCACCGTCAAGCCGTAGTTGCCGGGCGCGAGCCCGGATGCATTGCCGTTGGGGATCACAGCGCCGTTCAGGTAGAACAGGATGGGTGTGGCACCGCCGGATACATAGGTCGCCTGCACGGATCCACCGGTACCGTTACATGCGGTGATCACATCCACGGTGTAGATCAATGGCGCTGGGACCTGCACTTGGAAGGTAGTGTCCACAACGATGTTGCCGCAGAGGTCCTCCACGTTGCCGGCTGTTGACGTGATGGTGAGTGTATAGAGGCCACCTTCCGAAGGAGGGGCTGCCAGTACCATGCTATAGCCGGATTGCGAAGTGGCGCCCGGGTTGTTCGGTATCACGGAGATGAACGGGAGGATATCGCCGGAAGGGGAGGTGAGGGTGGCGTCCGCAGCGCTTACCGTGCTGGTGACGATCGGTTCGCTGAACACCAATTGGAAGTTCTGGCCGGTGCAGTCCGGGGTAACGGATACCAGCGTTGGCGGGTTCTCATCGTAGATCGAAGCGGTGCTTTGCGTGAAGTCGATGTTGTATCCGTCCGAGCTTCCGGTCCAGTTCATCACCACCAAGGCATAGGTCTGGCCCACCTGCACGGGGAGGTCGGCGTTGAATGCCGGCCCGTTGAGGTCGCCGGGGCCGTTAGAGGTGCCCGTACCACCGTTCGCCGTGGAGATACCGGTCTGCCCGTTATCGAAGAACGTTCCGTAGGAATTGCAGTTCACCTCCGGCGAAGTGCCGTCCTGCGCATTGATACCGGCGCAGCCGCCGTTGGTGATGTTGAACAGTCCCCAGTCATAGTCGTCGAAGTCGTTCGCCGGGTCCAGAATAAAGCTGAGGCTACCGGCATCCTGTACCGTGAACGTGTACCACAGGCTCGCGTTCTCTTGGTTCAGGTTGCAGGAACCGGTGAACTCGTACAAGTTGCCGGTGCCCTGCGGCGCGGTCGACTCCGTGTATACCCCGCCACAAAGCTGGATGGCCCCGTTGCAGTCGCTGGTGGTGGTCTGTGCCAGCAGCGGTGCAGCACATAATAGGCTAAAGTTCGCAAGGGTCCGGAGTGTTTTCATCGGAGCGAATATAGGTGCACGGGAACTCTGCGGCCCATATCAGGGCGTTACCACTTCCAGCCGGTCCACGTTGCGCACGTCCCGGGCATGGCGGTTGTCATCGGGAACGATCAGTTGGAAAGGCCCGTTGTGGGCATCAAGGAATTGGCCGTCCTGTTTCCAGCAGAGCAGCACCGGGCGGTCGCGAAAGGTGCTGTCGGCTTCCATCAACGCCACAAGGGCACTGTAGCCATCCGAAGCGGAAACGCGCACGGCGGAGCGGGCGCGGGTACGTTTGTCGGTCGCCGCGATGGAAGGGCAGGAGAGTTCCAGCACATCCTGGAGCAGTGCTCCCTCATAACTCGACTCCTCGCCATCGTGGGCGCTGATGGTGGCGGTGTGGTGCGGCAATGCGGACAGCTGCTCCAAGGTGATGCTGACATCACATGCAGTAGCGTGTACGATCCGCACGGTGGCCGTGTCGGATTGCGCGGTGGCGAAATAGGGGAGGAAGACAAGTAATGGGAGCAGGCGGACGCGCATAGCGATGGAGTGTCTGGTGTGCGAAGATCGTTATTCAGCGTTGTTCCGGAGGCGTGAAAAACCTGCATGTCAAGTTTTGTTTCCAACGTTCTCCACACCGGACCGGAATAAAAGCATTGAAATACTTTTAACTGTTGCTGCTTGCTACCTTTGCACCCGCTACCCCGATCATCAAGCAAAACATGGAAACAACGACCGAGAACATCCTGGACGCGACGCTGCTGGCGCCGCAGGTGAAGCACTCCACCATCTTCGCACGCATCGCCGAACTGAGGGAAGGTGAAAGCCTGATCCTCCATAACGATCACGACCCTTCACCGCTGCGCTATCAACTGGCGCACACCCACCAGGACACTATTCGCTGGCAGTACTTGGAAGAAGGCCCCCAATGGTGGAAGGTGAAACTGACCAAACAAGCGACCCGCAACCCCGAGGCCGGACAGAACATCCTGGACGTGACCAAGCTGCCACCTGCGGTGAAGCACTCCACCATTTTCGAGCGCATCGCCGCATTGCAAAGTGGTGAGAGCCTTACCATACATAATGACCACGACCCCGCCCCGCTGCGCTACCACCTGGAAGCCGAGTACGGCCCTGCCTACAGCTGGGAGTATTTGGAGCAAGGACCCGACTGGTGGAAGGTGAAGATCACCAAGCGCGTCGCGGAGAAGAACGCGACCGGCGAGAACATCCTGGACGTCACCAAGCTGGCGCCCCGGGAAAAGCACTCCACCATCTTCACGCGCTACCACGCCTTGAAGGAGGGCGAGAGCCTCACCATCCACAACGACCACGACCCCAAGCCGCTGTACTACCAGATGCAGGGCGAGATGGGCGATGTCTTCACGTGGGAATATCTGGAGCAGGGCCCGGCATGGTGGAGGATCAAGATCACCAAGCGGCCTACCGGAGATGGTGCCGAAACGCTGGCTTCGATCGTGACCAAGGACATGGGCAAGGCGGAAGTGTTCAAGAAGTACGGCCTCGATTTCTGCTGCAACGGCCACCTCACCGTTCGCGAAGCCTGCGCCGCCAAAGGCCTGGACGTGACCAAGGTGGAACAGGAACTGCGCACCTCGAACAACGCGACCACCACCACGGCGCTGCCCTACAACGACTGGGGGATCGACTTCCTGGCGGACTTCATTGTGAACACGCACCACGCCTATCTGCGCAAGACCCTGCCCGACCTGCAGAAGTATGCGGCCAAGGTGGAGCAAGTGCATTCACAGAACCACCCCGAGCTGCACGACGTGCGCCGCTTGGTGGACGAGGTGGCCGCGGAATTCAACGCACACCTGCCCGAGGAGGAACGCAACATGTTCACCTACATCAAGCAGATCGTGGCCGCCAAGAACAACCGGCAGGCACTACCCGACAGCCCTGAGGGCCGCTTCGAGGACAACTTGGAAAGCTTGAGGAAGGAGCACGCATCCGTAGGCGGAAAGCTGGACGAGATCAACGAGATCACCAAAGGCTACACGCTGCCGAGCGATGCCTGCGCCAGCTACACCCTGCTGTACCGCATGCTCCATGAGGTGGAGGACGATACCCATGTACACATCCATTTGGAGAACAACATCCTCTTCCCCAAGGCCGCCGAGTTGGAGAAACAGTTCAAATAGAACGGCAGCCCTGATGTTGGGAGCAAGCGGGGCCGGCGGATCCAAGCGGACAGCTTGGGAATGCCGGCCCTGCTTTTCCTTTGGCAGCCCGGTGGTCGCCTGCGTCCGGCTTCAACCATGATCCATATAAAAAGCATGATCACCATCAACGCCAATACCAAGATCTCCGCACTGCTGCGTGAGGACCCGGCGGCCTTGGAAGCCATCATCAGCATCGCGCCCAAGTTCACCAAGCTGCGGAACCCATTGCTGCGTAAGCTGATGGCCTCGCGCACCACCATCCGCATGGCCAGCAAGATCGGAGGCGTTACGCCGGAGGCCTTCTTCGCCAAGCTGGAACCATTGGGCTTCTCCATCGACAAGGCGGAGGCCCCGGAAGAAGCCGGATCGCACACACCCATGCCGGACTTCATGAAGAACATCTCCCCGGAGAACGTGCTGGAGCTGGACGTGCGGCCGATCCTGAACGAAGGCAAGGACCCCTTCAACCTGATCCTCGGAAAAGTAAAGGCCTTGGAGTCCGGGCAAACGTTGAAGATCATCAATGACTTTGAGCCCATCCCACTGATCCTGTTGTTGGAAAAGCAAGGCTTCAAGGTCTACTCGGAGATGGACGACGGGAACACGTACCACACGTGGTTCTTCAAGGCAGATGCCAGCAGCATCCCCGACACCACGGTGAAGGGCAATGACGACGACTTCGAGGCCTGTGTGAAGAAGTACGAAGGCCGCACCACCACCATCGACGTGCGCCACCTGGAGATGCCCTTGCCCATGCTCACCATCCTGGACGAGTTGGATAAACTCCCCGAAGGGCAAGCGCTCTACGTGGATCACAAACGGATCCCCGTGTTCCTGCTACCCGAACTGGAGGAGCGGAAATTCGAGTACCGCGCCAAGGAGATCAGTGAGGGCAACGTGAAGCTGTTCATCTTCAAACCCTGAATGTTCGGTCCAGCCCTGAGCAGCCCTGTGGCCCGCACCACCTCCTACAAGGTGGTGATCCCGTTCTATGTCTATGCGGCGGTCTCGTTCCTGGTGGCCACCGTCCTACTGCTCACCTCCGGCGGCGCCTTCACGGGCCACTATTTCCAGCCGCACATTTTGGCCATCACCCACGTGATGGCACTGGGCTGGGCCACCATGATCATCTTGGGCGCCAGCCACCAGCTCCTGCCAGTGCTGATCGAGAGCGACCTGTACAGTAACAAGCTGGGCCATCTGTCCTTCGGCCTTGCCGCTGTGGGCATCCCGTTGTTGGTGTACGGCTTCTACACGTTCAACTTGGGCGTGGTGGCCCAAGTGGGCGGCTCGCTGGTGACAGGTGCCGTGCTCGCCTACATCGCCAACATCATCCTCAGCATTTCCCATAGCAAGCGGAAGAATGTCCACGCCATGTTCGTGCTCACCGCCTCCATCTGGTTGCTGCTCACCGTGTCGCTCGGGCTGGCACTGCTCTTCAACTTCACCTCCTCCGTGCTGCCGGAAAACTCCCTGTCCTATCTCCCGCTGCACGCGCACCTCGGTCTGGTGGGCTGGTTCCTGCTGCTGGTGCTGGGTGTGGGCTCGCGGCTGATCCCCATGTTCCTGATCTCCAAGTACAGCGCACCCCGCCTGCTGTGGGTTGTGTTCGCGCTGGTGAACACCGGGCTGGTGGTGTACGGTTCGCTGTTCCTCTTCCATGCGGGGCCGGGCCTCAGCTTCTTGCCCGCAGCCATGGTGCTGCTTGCGTTGCTGCTCTTCGCCTATTACTGTGGCCAAGCCTACAAGGAGCGCATCCGGAAGAAGGTGGACGATCAAATGAAAATTTCGCTGCTCGCCGTAGCCCTGCTGTTGCTGCCTACCGTGGTGCTGCTGGCGCTGATCGGCGTGTTGCTGGCGTCCTCCGGCGCCCAGGCCAACGTGGTGCTGCTCTATGGCTTCACCATCTTCTTCGGCTGGCTCACCGCGATCATTCTGGGCATGACCTTCAAGACCCTGCCCTTCATTGTGTGGAACAAGGTGTACCGCCACCGCGCCTCCATGGGCAAGATGCCCAGCCCCAAGGACCTGTTCAGCGGACCCGTGTACCGCGCCATGGCGCTGGCCTATCTGCTGGGCTTTGTCCTCTTCGGCTGCGGTATCATCTTCGCCGCTCCTTTCCTGCTAATGATCGGCAGCATAGCACTGCTGGCCACCGCAGTGCTTTACAACTGGAGCGTACTGCGTTTGGTGAACCACAAGCCCTTCAGAAAATGAACATTCAGACCAACAACAACGAGAAGTGCGACACCGCCTTGGATGCATTGCGCTTTGTGGACGACCCGGAGATCGGTTTGAACATCGTGGACCTGGGCTTTGGTATACGTGCTGGAGTTCGGCGAGAACGACGAGCGGAAGGTGGCCTGCACCATGACCTTCACCACGGAGTTCTGCCCTATGGGCGAATCCATTCAAGGGAACACCACGGAAGCCTTGAAGATGGCGTTCCCAGGTTACGAAGTGGCGGTGAACATCACCTTCGAACCGCATTGGAACCAAGAGATGATCTCGGAGGCCGGGCGTTTATTCCTTAATGGTTATTGAGCGATGCTCAGCCTCAGCTGCAAAGCCGCCATCAAGGCCGTGGTCTTCCTCGGCTCGAAGCTCTCCTCCGGGGAACGGATGAGCCTGAAAGAGGTGGCCGTGTACATCGATGAGAACGAACACACCGTAGGCAAGTTGCTACAACGATTGGTGAGGGCGGAGCTGATCTGCAGCAATAAAGGGCCGCGTGGCGGATTTTATATCACACCGCAACAGGCCGACCTGCCGGTGATCCGCATTGTACATGTCATGGATGGTGAGTACGTTTTCAAGCAATGCGGCCTAGGGCTTAGCCAATGCAGTGACAGTCACCCTTGCCCGTTCCATGATGACTTCAAGCCCATCCGTGAAGGGTTCCGCCAGTTGTGCGAAACGCACCGGGTGCGCGACCTGTATGAAGGCGTGAACAGTGGGTTGACGCACTTGGTGGGCTGAACCACGGCCTCGGCCTGGGGGAATGGCACGTCGAGGAAGGCTACTTCCACATCCGCACCTTCGTGGACTTCGGCCACCTCTACGCCAACCAGCTAGAACAAATGGAACGCCTCGATTTCGACCGCCACTGGACCACCCTCACCAAGGGCCAACGGCAGGACCTCCTCCGCCGCGCACAGCTCACCGAGGAACAACTGCGCGCCATCGCCGCATAAGCACCCCGAAGAACGGATCATCCACCGGAACACAACACCAAAAAGAGCCATAAAATTCCTCCACTTCATAAAGACCACCCCGGCCCGGCTGGAACTGCATGCGCTGGAACCGAACGAGACCTGGTACGAGCGCGCCTACTACCTCGTACTGCTCGCCAAGGAGCTGAAGGAGGAAGTGGTGAAGCTCCGCCAACAGAACAAGCAGCTCTTGAAGCAAGTGAACTTCGGCCAACCGCTCACCGCGGACCAAGAGGAGCTGCTGCACATGCGCGAGGAATTGAACGAAATGCACAAAGCCAAAGCCAAGTTGGACAACCGCGTGAAGCGCACCTACCAAGTGAACCAAGGCCTGATCGAAGAGGTGGAGGACCTGCGCAATGGCATACGGCGGGCTGCGTGAGCATACTGCATTGTTGAAGGAACCTCGACTGGTTGGTCGGGGTTCTTTTGGTTTAATGGGGTCTGGCACGAGTTCAAAGATTGATTCCGATATTCGTGAATGGACCGCCCATTACCGAACCGTCGCACCATCCGAATGCGGGGATACGATTACGCCCAAGAGGGTGCGTATTACGTGACCATCTGCACCGATGCCCGTCGCCATTGGTTCGGACACATTGCCGAGAGCGTTGTGCATCGATCATTCATTGGTGAATTGGCCCAACAATGTTGGGACGCGATCCCGGAACACATGCCACATGTGGATATCGGGGAATTCGTGGTAATGCCAAACCATGTGCATGGCATCGTCATCATACGCGAACGCATGGCGGACGCGCGCGGCGTCGTAGGGTCACGCCATGGCGTGCCCGATAATTCGGCACGCCATGGCGTGCCCGATGGTTCGTCACGCCATGGCGTGCCCGGTAATTCGTCACGCCATGGCGTGCCTGGTATTCATCCCGCGGACGCACCCGACACAACGACAAACGCGTCCAACACGGATGCGATGGATGCGCACGACCACACCGACCGTGGGATCCATTCAATACCCGATGACCACGGAACGGAAATGCGCGATGACACCGATCCGGTCGCCGACGCACATGCGCAACATACCCGGGCGCGTCTTGACGCGCCCCTGCGGGATCAACGGAAACCGCTGGGTATCCCGCATGGCGCATTGGGCCAGATCGTGGCATCGTACAAATCGGCCGTAACACGCATTGCCTACCGGAATGATGCGTTGACCCGCGGCACGCCTGTATGGCAACAGAACTTTTGGGACCACATTATTCGTAATGACGCGGAACATCAACGCATCGCGAATTACATCCGCAACAATCCGAAGAATTGGAAGGAGGACCGGTTCAACGGTTGAACAGGTCGCCATGGGGGACTTGGCGCCTCTTCATCCCGGCGCTCGGCTGTTTGCCGAGTGCCCTACTAGCTCCTGCCTCCTGCCAAGTGCGAACCTCTGCAACCTGGCCGGGCAACCATGCGTTCAAGGCCGTACGATGGTACTGCCCTATATGAGCGAGATCGAGGTGATGCGGGAAGCCCTGCGCGACCTGCCCACCGTGGAGCGTAAAATGCACCGCGCCAAAGAGCTGCTACGCCGCAAGCACATCAAGGGCGACCGCAAGGCGGTGCTGGTGGAACTGCACGAGTATGTCAGTCCACAAGCGAACAACTGGATGGTGGTGATGCGCCACTGCAAGGCCGGTATACAGACCTTCCATTACGCTTGGTACCGGGGAATGGACCAGCGCATGCGTGCCATCTATGTGCGGCCCGGTGATACCACGGCCTTCCACTACAGCAAGCACGTCTTCGACCGGTACAGCGAACGCTTCAGCCCGGATGTGAACGCCGAGGAACGCTTGCGCCAGTTCTTTCTGGAGAACCACATGTACAGCGGCCATACCGTGGACCTGATGGCCGATGTCATCGAGGACATCGTGAGCGTGAACCAAGGCTGGCTCCTAGGCGAACGCGATGAGGAGGAGAACCTCACCTACCTCACCACCTTCGTGGACCAAGGCCATTTTTTCGAAGAGCAGCACCGACTCGAGCAGAAGTTTGAAATGGACCGTCTACTGGCCGGCATGAGCCTGGGCCAGCGCATGGAATTCCTCCGCAAGCTGAAGGTCAGCCAAGTTCCGGACCAACCGGGCCGGGTGGCGAACGGGTATTGACCACCGGAGTGACTTCATCCCGGATGAGGTCCCGTTCCGAGCGCGTGCTCAGGAACAGTAAACCGCTAGCTTTGGATCATGAATTGCTTTCACACAGGTGCGCGTCCTGCACAAGTGTGAATTCACGGATCGGTTCAGGGATCTTCAGGCTGAAAGATTGAACAAAGTGACAGTTGATCTACATGAGAACGCACCTTGTTATCGTCATCCTGACGCTGAGCACGCTGGGCAACTTGCAAGCCCAGCGTGTCATGTCCATCCCTGAAGCCCGCGAGGCAGGCATGACGCGAGAAGGAATGGACTCGCTGTACATGAGCGCATTCAACATGCAGGACACAACGCTAGAGGCGTTCCCCGGTCAAACGGAAGTGTTCATGGCGCAATGGGACAGCACGTTGAACCATTTGAAGAGCTATCTGATCGCTCACGGTCTGCGCTTCGAGCTTGGCCAGAAAATGACCTACCGCAGTTTCTTCAGCAAAGACGGGCACATGGAACATTTCCACCACTTGTTCAAGCCCGCCATTGACGAACGTAAGGAGAAACAATTCGATGACCTGGTCGATACATTTTTTAGATCGTTCGTCTTCCCTATGGTACCCGACCAACCGTTCCGGCAGTGCGGTACGACGGCTATGGAGTAACTCTCCCCCCACTGCCGCAAGCCTTCCGCGCCAACCAGACCCGCGTTCCACCGCGAAAGGCGGGAACGACTTGTGGCTTTTCGTTCTGGACATCTGCACGTGCATGAGATGAAGTCTCCGGACTTCACGGAACGAACTTACCACAGCCCGGAGCCTTCAGCCTGCCACCAACACGCCGTAGCTCGTTCGGAGTAGGCTTACCGATCGCCTGCATTTATACTCTTCACCTCGTCCGGATGCGCATCTTGCATCTCGAAGGTGATGTGGTTGGCGCAGATGCCATCCAAGATCAACTCGAGGCACACCCAGTTGATCGTGCGGGTCGCTCGTTCCACACCCACCTTGCACCGGGTGCCTTGTAGCATCACGTCAGCGAAGATGAATTCCTGTTCATCCCCGGCGATGGCGAAGCCAGGCAGGTCGGACACATCAACGCGTGCCTGGAAATGAAATCTCAAGCCTTCTCATGGCGATCCTCACGCTAACAGCGTCGCAACGGTGGGGACGCAGCCATCATCACGGCGCTGGGATGTTTGGCGAATGCCCATTTGCTCCGGCCTCCGTCCATGATCACCAATTACAGGGATCGCAACGATGCGGCAGGCATGGTCACCAGGTTCTGTCTGTTCAAGTTGACCACGCCTTGCGCAGGGATCTATCGAAGAACGAAGGACCACTGAGCGGATCCCAACTTAGGATCAACGATATGGCGAATACCGCTGTTCCTCCTCAGCGTGCACCCGGTCCAATGTCCCCACCTCTACTGCGACCTTTTTGTCGCCTTTCGGGTCGTACCGGAACCCGAACTTCCGGTCGGACCGGATCTCGCCCTTGGCGGAAGCCGGACCTCGAGGAGTCACAATGTTGAAGTCGATCGAATGCAATAGGCCGTCCTTGTATTCCGTGCCGTTGATCTGCAGGTCCACGCCGAAGGGTCTTACAGCCTTCTGGATGCTGTCCAGATCCGCCAAGTCCATATACTGCGTGAAGACGACCTCCACCACATCGTTCGAGCTGTCCTGCACTGCAAGGGTGGAGGCGGGCGTGGGGCCAAAATCGCCCACTACCACCGCGAATTTGGATCCGGCTTTCGGATCGCAGATAAAGCCGAACCGGCGGTCTGGCCGGATCTCGCCCCTGGCGGAACCGGTGCCATTCGGGGTTACAATGGTGAAGTCGATCGTGCGCAACAGGCCGGCTTCGAATTTCGTGTTGTGCACCTGTAGGTCCACGCCCAAGGGTTTCATCACACGTTGAATGCTGTCCAAGGCGCCCTGGTCCATCTTCTGCGTGAAAACGACCTGCACGATCTTGTTCGTGCCGTCCTGCGCTGGAAGGGAAGTGGCGAAGGCGGTGAATGCGAGCAGTAAGCCTAGGTGGTACACGTTCATGGTGAACTGGGTCTGATGCGGGGAGGAGGGGATCCACCGAAGGTATGGCCAAAGCGCACTTATCGGCGTGTCCTTGGACATGGCCCACTTGGCTGCCCTCCGGCCGTCCCGCCTCTCCGAATATCCTTAGGGGCTTTCGAGAGGCGCAACAATTCGCGGCATGTTCGGGCAATACGCTTGCGCGTCTGTTGGCCCGGGATGTAATCTTGGTCATTCGGGGTGGGGGCGAACCCGTATTTCCACCTGTTCCGGGCAGCCCGGTAGTGTTCATCTTTACCCGGCCCAAAACCAGCATGAGGTACATCACATCCCGAAGCCTTCGGATTAGGAGGCCGAACACCCTTCGCCTGATCGCGCTGGCCGTTGGCTTTCTCGGTATCGGACAGGTGCACGCCCAGCCATTGGATACGCTGGGTGCCCGCTTTGTAAGGCTTCCACTGGACAGCCTGCTCCAGCGGGAGAAGACCACCACCGACCTGAGGGTCAAATGCGTGCTGATGAACGTTCTGGTCGGCAACTATCTGTACCTGGATCGCCAGGATGACTGTATGCGAGCAGCCATGCGTGCGATGGAATTGGCCGAACAGCTGAAGAACGACACCCTGATCGGCAGGGCCCAATTTTCGATCGGTGGCGCATTCGCCTTGGTCAACGATGTGAATGCCGCTTTGGCGCACTAAAACAGGTCGTTAACGATTTATGAAAGCACCGGTGATAGTTTGGCCATGGGCTTTGTGTGTAAGGAGATCGCGGCATTGTACCGCGGGCTCGGGGATACCGATGGATCCTTGCGCTACATGCACCGGGCGCTGGCCTATGGGATGAACCCCAAGGTCCGCGCACGAGGGATGTCCGTGATGACCAAATGCTATCTGGAATTGGGCGATCTGGATTCCGCGCTCTATTGTGCACAGCAAGCGGACATCATAAAGCGGCCGGGTGAGGATCCATATGGTTATTCCAGTTACCAAGGGAATCTCGGTGCCGTGTATGCCGCGCGCCATGAACCGGATCTTGCTGAGACCTATTTCAAGCGTGCGGTCGCCGTGGCCGATTCGTTCCATCTGCCACAGCCGCTGATCACGGCGGCGGCCGGGTATTAGAAGTTGCTTATCGAGCAGGGCCGCACCCCGGAAGCCTTGGCAGTGGCGCGCAAGGGTTTCGAAGCCACCGAGAGCGTCCGTCAACCAAGCCTGATCGTGAAGGCCGCCGGTGCTTTGGCCGATGCGTTCCATGCGGACCGGATGGACGATAGTGCCTTCGTCTATTCCAAGCTGTGCAACGCCTACCGGGATACGGTGACGAACACACAGAACCGGAGCCAGATGCAGAACCAGTTGTTCAGCCAGGAGCTGAAGGACCGCGAGGACGTGAAGCTGAAGGAGGAAGCCAAGGCCGAACGCTCCCACAACATCCAATTCGGCATCATCGCGCTCATCGTTATCACGCTCGGGATCTTCCTGCTCATTTTCAGTCGCACGGCGGTGGTGGGCGCGCGCGCCATCAAGAACCTCTCGCTCATCGCGCTGCTGTTGTTCTTCGAGTTCCTCAACCTGCTGTTGCACCCGCTGCTGGATCACGTCACCGATGGATCGCCGTTGTTCATGATCCTGATCATGGTAGCCATCGCTGCGCTGCTGATCCCGCTGCACCACCGTATGGATCACTTCATCACCAACATGCTGGTGAGCAGGAACAACCGCGTGCGCTTGGAAGCGGCAAAGCGGACGATCGAGGAGCTGGGATCGGAACCGGAGAACTGATGATGACACGCCTACTTGGAAGGGTCCGGTACTTGGTAACAATGATCGCGTGCCTGCTGGGCTTCGCTGGTATGGCGCAGACCTACAAGGCCGAGGCTCACTTCGACTCCCTTGACACGCGCCACGATATGTCGCGCCCGCTGCTCGAACGCTTTTGGATCACGAGCAACCATACATGGGCCTGTTTCAACCGGGGATTGAAGGAGGAAGGGATGAGCGCCGCGAAGGAGGAGTTGGAGTTGGCTGAACAGCTTGGAGTGGACACCTTGCTTTCCCACGCGAACTTGCACATAGGGGATAACTTCAGTGGTTCTGCTGATGCAGCGCTCCAGTTGAAGTATATGTACAAGGGTTTGGACTATGCCAGGGCATCCGGCAGCCGGAACAGGATCGGCATTGCACAGAAGGGGATCGCCGTCGTTTACAAATCCTTGGGCGATCTGCCGCGTGCGCTTGACCTGTTGAAGCAGGCCATCGCCAATGTGCGGGATCCCACGGAGACCAACCGCACGTGCTGCCATCTGAGCGATTGTTACCGCTTGATGGGCCAGCCCGATTCCGCGCTCTACTATGCCCAGCGGTCGAACACCATAACCCGGCCGGCGGAGGATGAATACGGTTATGCCCGCTCCTACTATATGCTGGGTGCGGCCTATGCGGCGAAAGGGGAACGCGAACTGGCCGAGGTGCATTTCGAGCGGGCCATCGAAGTGGCCGATTCTTTTCATGTTACGATCCCGCTCTATGGTGCATTGCTGGCGAGAGGGCGGATGAAGCTCGAAGGGAATGATGTTGCCGGGGCTATCGCTGATGGCAGCCGTGGACTGAAGGTGAGCGAGCAAGGCGGCGACCTGAGCGGCATGGTCGAATCCACTGACCTCTTGCGCAATGCATACAAGCGCGGCGGGCAGTTGGACAGTGCCTATCACTACTTCGAATTGAAGTCGACCTATGAGGACAGCTTGAAGAGCACCACCAACCTGAACAAGCTCCAGAACATGGCTTTCGAGCAGGAGCTGAAGGAAAGCGAGGATGCGAAAACGAAAGCGGAAGCGATCGCCACCCGCTCCCACAACATCCAGTTCGCCATCATCGGGCTCATCGTCATCACGCTTGGCATCTTCCTGCTCATCTTCAGCCGCACGGCGTTGGTGGGCGCACGCGCCATCAAGAACCTCTCGCTCATCGCGCTGCTGTTGTTCTTCGAGTTCCTCAACCTGCTCCTGCACCCGCTGCTGGACAAGATCACCGACCACTCACCGCTGCTCATGCTGTTGGCCATGGTCTGCATCGCGGGCCTGCTGATCCCCCTGCACCACCGCATGGAACACTTCATCACCAACATGCTGGTGAGCAAGAACAACCGCGTGCGCTTGGAAGCGGCGAAGCGGACGATCGAGGAGTTGGAGGGGAAAGGGTAGGTGCTCGGGGGGGAATGGCGGGCCGCTCCGCAGGCTGAAGACTGCGCGAGTTTCTGGGCGGTAGATCCACCCATATTCCCGATCTTCGGAACATGACCGATCGGTTCCATCGACAGTCCAACCGGTTGAAGGGTTATGATTACACCCGTGCCGGGGCGTATTACGTCACCGTGTGCACCCCGGACAGATCGCATCTGTTCGGTGAGGTGGTGGATGAACGAATGGCGTTGAATGCATTGGGAAAGGTTGTGCAACAGTGTTGGGATGCCGTTCCGGAACACATGCCCATGGTGGTGTTGGATGAATGCATCGTAATGCCCAACCACATCCACGGCATCGTTGTGATCACGGAACAGGCGGATGTTCCACCCCCCGTAGGGGCGGGAAATTTCCCGCCCCTACGGGGGGTGGAACCGGATCCCACGGAACCACCCCCCGATGATCCGGATGCGCCACGCAAACGACCCATCGCCATCATGGTGAAGAATTCATTGGGACACATCATGCAGACGTTCAAGGCCGCGGTATCGCGGCAGGTCTATCGGGAAGGTTTGTTGCCGCGCGGCACGCCGGTGTGGCAACGTGGATATTACGAACACATCATACGCAATCAGGCCGAATGGATGCGCATCGCGAAATACATCCGGGACAACCCGGCCAATTGGGAGAAGGACCGGTTCAATCGGTGATCCGGATCACACCTGCAGCACCCCCATATTGAACTCCCGCGTAGCAGGCGCTTGCGCCGCCGCCTCGATCCCCATTGATATCCAAGTCCGCGTCTCCAACGGATCGATCACCGCATCCAACCACAGCCGTGAGGCCGCGTAGTACGGCGAGGTGGTGTCCTCGTACTTCTTGCGGATCTTGTCCAAGAGTTCCTTTTCGTGCTCCGGTGTGATCACTTCGCCGCGGCCTTTCAGGGCGCTCACCTCGATCTGGAGCATCACCTTGCTGGCCTGGTCGCCGCCCATCACGGCCACGTTGGCGCTGGGCCAGCCCACGATGAGGCGCGGGTCGTAGGCCTTGCCGCACATGGCATAGTTGCCGGCGCCGTAGCTGTTGCCGATGATGATGGTGAACTTCGGCACCACGCTGTTGGCCACGGCGTTCACCATTTTCGCGCCGTCCTTGATGATGCCGCCCTGCTCGCTGCGGCTGCCGACCATGAAGCCGGTAACGTCCTGCAGGAAGACCAGCGGGATGTTCTTCTGGTTGCAGTTGGCGATGAAGCGCGTGGCCTTGTCGGCGCTGTCGCTATAGATCACGCCGCCGAACTGCATCTCGCCCTTCTTGCTCTTCACCACTTTGCGCTGGTTGGCCACGATGCCCACGGCCCAGCCGTCGATGCGCGCGTAGCCGGTGAGGATGCTCTGGCCGTAGCCCTCCTTGTATTCGGTGAATTCGCTGTCGTCCACCAGCCGTGCGATCACATCGCGCATGTCGTAGGGCTTGGTGCGCTCTGCTGGCAGGATGCTGTAGATCTCCTTCTGGTCGGCCTTCGGTGCCACTGCTTTCTCTCGGGAGAATCCGGCATCTTTAGGCTTGCCGAGCTTGTCCACAATAGTGCGGATGGTCTTGAGGCATTCTGCATCATCCTTGCACTTGTAGTCCACCACGCCGCTTATCTCGGTATGGGTGGTGGCGCCACCGAGCGTCTCGTTATCGATGTCCTCACCGATGGCTGCCTTTACGAGATAGCTGCCGGCGAGGAATATGCTGCCGGTTTTCTCCACGATGAGGGCTTCATCGCTCATGATGGGGAGGTAGGCGCCACCCGCCACGCAGCTGCCCATGATGGCGGCGATCTGCGTGATCCCCATGGAACTCATCACGGCGTTGTTGCGGAAGATCCGTCCGAAGTGCTCCTTGTCGGGGAAGATCTCGTCCTGCATGGGGAGGAACACGCCAGCGCTGTCCACGAGGTAGATGATGGGCAAGCGGTTCTCCATGGCGATCTCCTGCGCGCGGAGGTTCTTCTTGCCGGTCATCGGGAACCACGCGCCGGCCTTCACGGTGGCGTCGTTGGCCACCACCATGCACTGGCGCTTGCTCACGTAGCCGATCACCACCACCACACCGGCACTGGGCGCACCGCCGTGTTCCTGGTACATGCCATCCGCAGCGAAAGCACCGATCTCGATGCGCGGCGCACCCTTGTCCAACAACGCATCGATGCGTTCGCGCGCTGTCATCTTGCCTTGCGCGTGCAGCTTGGCGATGCGCTTCTCACCGCCGCCTTCGTGGATCTTGTACAGGCGCTTGTTCAGCGCGGAGACGGCGAGCTTGTTGTGGTCTTCGTTCTTGGAGGCTTCGATGTCGATCTTCTCGGGCATGTGGCGAAATTAGGGAGTAGGGTTTCACCACAGAGGCATCCCGGCTTTCACCGGGACAAACTCCGAATGCAGGGAATACCGTTTGGGTTTACCCGCGAGGTTCCAATTCCAAGGCAGTGGCACAATCTGCATTCTCAGTCGGCATAGCAGCCGAAGGCCTTGACGACCTTTCCCTCGGCATTCAACATCAGCATCTCCACAGCTTTTCCTTTCTTCACCGAGCGGTAGCTGATCGCCACGGCATTCACGCAGGCGTAGACTTCCTCCAGGACAATGTGAAGGTCCGGATAGGCTTGAAGGGCTTTCCGCCAGTAGCCACCCAAGGCCTCTTTGCCCTTGAGTGTGCCGGTAGGATCGTTCATAAGGCTCACGATGTGCGACGTGGTCATCTCGAAGTCATCTGTGTAGTGTGCGAGAATGGCATCCATGTCATGCCGGTTCCATGCGTCGATCCAGCTTTGTGCGATGTGGTCGGCCTCCGGGTCGGTCATTGGTGTGCGGGTCCGTGCGAGCATAATTATACTTCCCTCAGGGTCTCTCGCGCGCTTGCGGGGTCTCCGCTTCTAGATCCGGAATCATGACATTCGGACATCTGTTCGATCACCAATCAGTTCCCGGTCTGCCCAAGCTCCTCCATCTGTTCCTCCAGCCATTCGCGTGCTTCCTTTTCGCTGGGCGTCACTTTGATGCGTTCCAGCTGCGGATGGTTGGAGAAGTAGAGCTTTAGGATCATCTCCATCATGTTCGCATGCGCCACCACGGCGATGGCCTGCAGCGCACCTTCCTCTCGGTCCGTGGCCAAGTGGTCCACATTCATGGCGGACATGGCGTAATCCACATCCTCCGGAATGAAACTGAGCAGACTGTAAGGTGCGTTGCCCATCACTGCGCGACGGGCCTTTTGCACCTCCGCCAGCGTGGTGGTGTTCAGCACGGCGCCGCCTATGTAATGGGCTTCGAGGAAGCCGGGACGGATGCGTGTGAGGATAGCCGCGCTGGTCTTTATTTCCCTGAGTTCAGTGGTCATGACAGGGTGCAAAGTTAGACCCATGGCCCCAAGAGTACTTTTCCGAAAGCGGCCGGAGTAACAAGCCTGCGCGCGCTATAATGCGGCGAGGAAATTTTCCAGGACGCCCTGGATGGCTGAAAGGGTCGGACCATCCGTGATGCCGTCCGCACCTACTTTGGTTCGTGCGAACCGTACCAATGCCGTGTTCCCTTCCGGGACCACCGCTTCGATCACGCGCAATGTGCCAAGCAGTGAGACATGCGCCTTTTCGCCTGAAAGTGACGCCGTCACCAGCATCACGGGCTTCAAGCGGAAGTCCGCCGTGGAAACGGTCCAGTCCAGCGCGTTCTTCAGCGACCCGGGCACACCCATGGCATATTCGGGCGTGCAGATCAGGATGCCGTCCGCGCTTCGGACCTGTTCCCGGAAATGCGCAACGGAGGTTGGCGCGGGCAGCACATCGATGTCCGGGTCGAAGTGCGGGAGATCAGCCACTGATGGATAAGGGATCACCGTAGCCCGGTCCCGATCAAGGCGGTGATCGCCCGAATGAACAGGCCGTTGGTGGATGTAGCGCGGGTGCTGCCGTTGATGGTGAGGATGCGGGGCATGGGTAAAGGAAACAAGTGCCGCGTGAATTGGCCGTTGTGCGAAGGAAGTTCCCGCGAACGTTCATGATAATCCCGCTCCGGTGGCAGCGTACAGTACGTGGGGCCGAACGCAAGCGGGCTGCGCCTTCCGAAGCGTTCGGAAAGCACGGCCCGCAAAGGTCCGGGAAGATGCGATCTAGCGCGTGGCCAGCTTGGTCACGTTCTTCTTTTCATACACATACACGAAGTCGCCTTCGGTGCTCAGGCTGGTGGTTGCGCCTTTGCGTGCATTGAACTGCTTGTAGGTGCAGTCGTTCAGGTTGAAGCAGGCGATGTCGGAGCCGGCGGTCTTCAGGATCATGCGGTCGCCTTCGTAATCCTCCAGGTCGCTCTTCTTGTATTTGCCCTGCGCAACGAGTTCACCCGTTTTGGCGCTGAAGGTGCTCACGCCCTTGTCGCCGATCACCACCACGTTGTCCTTGTAGGTCATGATCTGGTCCGCGTTGCCCACGCCGCCCTTGGCGACGGGGACGACGTATTGTTCAGCACCGGTGGCCACGTCCATACTGTACAGCTCCTTGCCGCTGCATACGATGAACTTGTCGTCCACCACAACGGCGTTGGTGATGCCCTTCCGGAAACGCTCGCTATCCCACGCCAAACTACCGTCGGTGGTGTTGAAGGCCTGGATGCCGTTGGGCTTCACGTTCGGGTGCCACACGCGCCACTCCTCCACAGTCTCAGTGGTTCCGTCGGATTGGCGCTCCTGCCTGCGGATGTAAGCCTGTGCTTCCACGTTGCCACCGATCTGCAGCAGGACCTTGTCGCCTTGCACGTACATGTTGGGGATGGCACGCGCCTCCTTTATCTCGGGGCTCGTCCACAGCAGCTTTCCGCTGTTGCGGTCGTACTTCTTCACATACTGGCTTTTGCGGCTGCTCATGTCCAGCACGTAGAGGTCGTCACCCACGATAACGGGTTCGGCCACGGCTCCATAAACGCCGAATCGCTTAGCACCTGCTGGCTCACCCACCAATTTCTCTGGTGTGAAGTCGAATGCGGCGGAATAGATGTTGGCCCCTGTGTTGAGGTCGTACACCTGCATGCCGTTCATGCGCAGGAACACCTTGTCATCCTTCACGTTCAGCTCATAGATGAAATCGCGCGTCACCACTTTTCGCTCCGCGCGGCCCACATAAGAGTTTTCCCACAGGATGTTCCCATTCGTTAGGTCGATCTTGGCGATCTGGTTCTTGAAGCCGGTGAACAGCGCCGCCAAGTTGTTCGGCATGAAGTTCACCATCACCAGCTTGCCGTCATTCGTCACCACGTACTGGCCCACCACGCCCTTGAACTTATCGGTGGCCCAGCGCTCTTCACCCGTGCGGGCGAGGATCCAGACCAGTTTGTCCTTCAAGGTTATGGCGAAGCCGTCCAGTTCCTTGATGTACACCACGTTCTCTTCGGTGACGTTCTGGTACTTGTCCGTGCTCCAGAGCAGGTGGCCGTCGGCCAGATCGAGGCAGGCGATCTGGTCCTTGCCCATTTTGCGGTCGAAGAGGAAGAGCACGTTGCTTTCCCAGAACGGGGTCAGCTCGTCCACCTTGTTCAGTTTGGGCGTGAGGTCCTTGAATTTACCCGTCCAGCGCACAGCTCCGGTCTTGTTGTTGAACACGGTGATCTCCTTGTCACTGGCAGCGTAGCTGTAGCCCCGGTCCTCGGTGCCGGTGCCGGTGTGCTCGATCCTGTGGCCCAGTTTCGTTTCGAAGATGGTGGGCATATCCTCTTGCGCGAAGGCGCCCAGCGCGAGCAGGTAGAGGGCGGGTGTCAGTAGTTGTTTCATACGTGTGTCGTTTGCTTGGTCGTTTATCGATTGATGGCGTTGAGGTCGAAGGTGTGCGTTACGTTGTACTGGCGTCCTTTGGGCATCTTGAACGGCATGTTGCCTTGGAGCACCAGGTCCTTGAAGCGGTTCTGTGACGGGATGTTTCCGTTCTCCGCGCTCACCACGAACACGCTGCAGATGTCGCCTTTATCCCGGAAGCTCACTTGTATGGCATAGGTACCGGTGAGGTTCTCTTTCACCACGGTCTCGTAGAGTTCGGCGCCGGGTTGCATGAACGCGACCAAAGCCTGATCCGCACGTTGGAGTATGGTATCCTTGTCCTCGAGCAGCTCCTTTTTCTGCGCAAAAGCAGAGGTGCACACGATGACGGAGAGGAGTAGGGGGACGAGTCGTTTCATGGGGCGTAGGTCCATTCGATGAGGCGGTTTCCGCTGGTGAGTAACATGCGTTTGTTATCCGGTAGGAAGGTGAAGCTGAGCCGGCCGTCCCCGCTTACGAAGGCACCTTTACCAAGGTTTTCCCAGAGGCGCCAGCTCAGCACGAAGCGGTCCACCATTTTTCCGGTAGCGCGGTCGTAGAGGTGGACCTCCTGGAACTTTCCGCCCGTGCTGCCGATGGCGAAAAGCGCTCCGTCCGGGCTGGTGCGGAAGTCGGGCTCATAGATGGCTAGGGAAGGGAAGGTGGTGCGCCGCATTTCACCGAATAGCGCATCGGCCACCTCCACATAACTCTGGTTCGGGTTGGGATTGCCGCCTTTGCGGGTATGTGGCTTCGCATGGATCCACAGGTCGCGTTCATCGCTGCTGTATTCCAGACGGAACACCTTGTCGAAGAGTTCGGGCAACGTGTAAATGGGTTGCAACGTGGCCATGTCGTACACCACAACGATCTGTCCTTCTTTGAACCCGCGTTTGATGGCGTCCTTATCGTTCCGCACGGATGGCAGCGCCTCTACCTCAGCCTTTGTCGGGCGATGGGCAACGGCGAAGCGTTTCCCGTCCCCACTTACGGCAATGGCATTCCCTGTGCGGGCAATGCTGCGGGCCTTGTCGGTCTGTCCGGTAGCGAGGTCCGTGAATTTCACACCGTCCTTGTCCACGGTCACCACGGTGGCCTCGTCCGGGGTGAGCGCCGCCGCGTACAGGTCGTTGAAACTGCGCACGGTCGCACCGCTTTTGGCATCGATCACCTCGTACTTCACGGGGCGGTCCTTATTGGGTGAATAGTCCAGATAGAAAAGTTGCTGTAGCAGCATGTAGCGCCCGCTGGTACTGTAGCGCGCGCGGCAGCCGGCGTACCAATTCCCCACATCAATGCCACTGCTTTCCTCAGGTCGGTCCATGGGGAAGAAGCGCAACGGGAAGCCTTGCGTGGCCGAAACGGCGACCGTTCCGGCATCGGGCGATACATCCAACCAGGAGATCAAATGGCCCGAAAGCGTTTCCTGCCCACCCACGGTGATGTTGCGGTATTGCTGGCCATTTTGTTGGGCCGCTGCCACCAAGGTGAACAAGCAGGCCAAGGCCGTGGCGATAAGAAGGGGGGCGGAGCACCTGTCAAGGGCGCTGAACGGGCTGGAGCGGACCACGATCGTACGTTTGGGCAAATTTCCCTTTGTAACGTGACATGGGAATGCGGGGTTTCCCGCGGATGCCTACGGTGATCGCCGTATTTCAAGGGTGCGGCGGGCACAAAGCCGTTACCGCAGCGCCTCCAGCACGATGATCTGTAGACCAAGGCCCATTTCCAAGACCATCATGTTCCGGTGATAATTCCCCCGCGGACCCAACGCGAAGCATGGAGACCGCCCGACCCAGTCCGGCAAAGAACACCACGTTCCCGAGGAAGTAGAGCAGGCCGTGCTGTTCATTGATGGTGAACACCACATAGACGAGCAGGATCCCCATGGCGAAGTAGATGCCGCTGGTGAAGCGGAACAGGTTGTCCAGTTCCTTGGCCGGCGGTTGGTCCTTCGGAAGGAAAGCCATGGCTCCTTTGTTCAGGAGGTTCAGGCCGCCAAGCAAACAGATCAGGGCGACCAAGGCGAGGACGATCTGCAAGGCAATGGTCATCGGGGAAGAATTGGAAGGGCGAAATTAACTTCCGAGGGAAACTCAGTTCCGGGCTCAAGGACACTTACAGCCGCGCATAGCGGACCAGCCGCGGCGGTCCGTTCTTTCCCTCAGTGGAGATCAGCATGTCACCGTTCGCCAGGAAGGTGATGCCTTCCGGCTTCGGCAACAGGTCAGCGTCCAGTAGGTTCAGCGATACCAACGCGCCATCACGGTCCAGCACAAGCAGGGTCCGGTCCACTGCGGAGAGCACGAAGTAGTTGCCCGAAACCGGCTCCACGGCTATGGAGGACATGCGCAGCTTCAAGGGGTCCACGGCTTTTCCTTTATGATTCGTTCGCCTAGGCAGCTTGACCCCTTCGGCTTCCGCCTGGCGGATGATATCCTTCAGGGAGTAGGTGAGCACCGGCCCGGGCAGGAGCTTGCGGGTAGCGGGATCGAAGGCGAAGATGGAACGTTGGTCGCGTAAGGAAGGGTTGCCTTTCAGAACGTCCTTCGGGGCCAATAACACACAGCCACTGCGTTCATCATATCCCAGTCCCTCTATGTTGCGGTGATCCAACTGCACACGGAAATTGTCCACCGCCGTGTACCGCCCGTTCTGCTTTTGCAATAGATAGATCAGTCCGTCGCTACGTAGCGCATAGAGATCTTCACCCACCCGGGTAAGGCCTTCCATATCCCCGGGAGGCCCGAAAGGATGGCGTTCCGTGATGGTGCCGGTATGCAGATCAACGATGTAGATGGTAGCGTCCTCATCCTGCAGGCAGGCCACGGTGTTGCCGTCCAGGTCGGTAATACCACTTATCTCCAGTAATTCAGCAGGCAGAACGAATTGCCCGACAGGCTTGGAAAGGTCGTGCGTTGCCAGCCCTCCGATCAAATTGGCAAGGCATAACAGGAGCAACCATTCCATGTTGAAAGGGTTGCCGTCGGATCGCTCAGGCGCTCGCGCCGAAGCTCAGTGTATCAGGCTTTCTTCACGCGGACGGCGTTCATGCCTTTGGGTCCGCGCTCGAGTTCGAAGCTCACCTTGTTGCCTTCACCCACTTCATCCAGCATGCCGCTGATGTGAACGAAGTAACGCTCATGCGAGCCGATCTCGTTGATGAATCCGAATCCTTTGGAGGTATCGAAGAAATCAACCACTCCGACATGGACAGGGTCCACATCCACTTTTTCACGCTTGGGCACACCGAGTTCAATTTCACTGGCATCGATCTCAACGCGCTTGGTCGGGTCAGGAGGGGTGTCGGTCAGCTGGCCGTTCTCATCCACATAGGCCATCATGGCATCCAATCCACCAACGGGGGATGTTGAGCGGCGTTCCTCTTTACGGCGCATCTTGTCCTCTTGCTTCTTGAGCCGTTTCTTTTCCTTTTCGCGTTTTTCGAATGTTGCCATGGGCCCGTCAAACATGGATTCAAGTGCCGTTGTTCAAGTGCGGCAGCGTGGATGTTTGCGGCTGCAAGGTAAGCAAAAGCCCCGGCGCTTCTGCCGGGGCTTTCCCTTTTCATCCCTTCGATCGTTCCGCCGTAATACGGGAATGCTGAGCAGTGGATCTCACATCAACGCACCACGCTCAACCGCTGCACCGTGGTTACGCCGTTCACCGTCAGGTTTACCAAGTACACGCCGCTGCTAACCTCGCTCGGCAGTTCCAGCACCGTGCTGAAGCTGCTTCCGCTGTTGCCGTATTCGCGGGCCAGTACCTTCTTACCGAACATGTCATACAGTTCCAGACCGATCCGTTGGTCCGCATCCACCAAGCCGTTCATGGCCAGGTTCACGCGACCGTCCGCCACTGGGTTGGGCCACAGTTGCACGTCACCACTGAAGAGATCCTCCATTGGCGCGAACTCGTTGATAAGCCCGGTGTAGCTGTTGTTGATGCTTATGGTGCAGTATGGCAAGCAGTAGTTGCTCTGGATACCGTTCACCGTGGTCTTCACATCCACATTGTACGTGCTGCCGTTGGCCATCGGACGTCCGGGCCACTTCAGCTGCAGGATGTACGTTCCACGAGTAATGGTGGTATCCAATGCAGTCGGTTCACCCGGGATATAGATGTGGAACGTATAGGCATTGGCACCCAATACCGGAGTGGCGTAGATGAAGCTGCTGGCCGAGCTACCAAAGGCGCGCGTCTCGTTGCAGCTGTGGCCATAGGAGGGAGCATTGATCAGCTGTGTGCAGCGGACAACGCCGACCGAAGCAAGGCCCATTTCGCAACCCGGACCGTAGTTGGCGGAAGCCAACTCTCCTCCAGCATCGGTACGTACCCGCACGAAGTATTTGTTACCGGGTACCAAAGCGTTCACCGGACCACCGAAGTCGATGAAGAGCACGGAGTTGGTGTTCTTCACCACACTGCGCACATAGCCTGCATCAGGGTCCAGGAATTGGAACTCGTACTGCGTGGCACCGGAACCACGTTGGCATACACACGGCTGTTCAGCGTGTTGTTGAACAGTCCGCATTCGTTGGACTTCAAGGAGGCGGTGCCCAAGGGCAGGCAGAAAGGATGTCCGCTGCCATAGGTTGCCGTTACGGGCGGGTTGGCCGGGGATACAGCACCTCCGCTGAAGGTGTCCTTCAGGATCGTCTTGCCGTCCGTAGTACGTAATTCCCAACCACCGCCGGTGATGCCGTCACCGAAGCTGTCCGTCAGTTTCAGCGTGTAGCAGGAACCGTTGGCATTGCTCAGGCAGAGTGTTTGATCCACTTGGCTGTTGTTGCCGACCGGACTTCCGGAAGCCACAGTTGCATTGGCAGCGTCCTTGATCTCCCAACTGATCTGGCCCGCGTTGGCATCGGTGTTGATGCGCAATATCACTTCATTCCCGATGCATGGGCCACCAGTAGTAGTGACATTCACTGTATTGGAGTTGGCCATCGGACAGGTCGGGCTTTCGGCACGCACACGGTAGAAGTATTCCGTGCCGGGCATTAAGCCGGTAACGGATCGTGAAGTTCCGGGCACGGCGAGGTCCCCGAATCCGGTCACATAACTCGGCGTACCGCTTACATAGGTTACCGTCGCATCGTCAAACGCCAAGTTACCAATGGCCTTGGTATAGGTGAAGCGGAATTGCACGTAGCCATCGCTGGCGAGCAGCGGGATGCTCACTGTGCCGGTCGCACTGGATGGAATATTGGTGATGCTTCCGATGGAGGTCCAGGCGATTCCGTTCATCGAGGCTTCAACGAGCAGTGCACTTGCACTACTAGCGGTTGATTGGCCTTTGTACCAGAAGCTCACTAAAGTGGCGGCTCCCGGGAACATGGGGCTGACAAGCTGGTCAGTCGAGGTATCGAACTTCAATGAAGGAGCGGCAACCCCACCGTCGGAACCGTAATCGGTTCCGAGGCCGGAATGGCTCCAACCATCAGGACCAACGCCGGCTTTCCCGGAATCGAACCCGTTCGTGACAGTTGTTGAGGTAAGACCGAAATTTTCATCGGTGCTCACGTCCAAGCGGTATCCGGTCGCGCCGGCAACAGCATTCCAAGTAGCTGTGAAGTCCGTATTGTGGATCACCAGCGGCGTAGTGGCCACCGGTGTGGCGACCGCGGCTGTAGTGAAGGATTTCTCCGTGCCATAGGAGGTGCCTCCGTTGTTAGTGGCGTAGGCCACGAACCAATACATCGTGCAGGCATCAAGTCCGGTGAGGTTGCTTGAGAACTCGCCCAGATCCAAGTTGGTGCTGGGGACTTGGATCCCGGTGCCGGGAGTGAAGCTCGTCGTGCTGTATTCGATGCCGTAGGAAGTAAGCTCGGAACAACCTCCGTTCTCGATCGTTCCATCCACCATGGCTTGGTCAAGCGCAATGGCTGAAGCCGATCCAGTGGTCACCGATGCTGCGGTGTTGATGCCGCTTCCGGATGCCACCACCGTAATGGCGGGCGCTCCTCCACCGGCCAGGTCGATGTTGCCGTCATAAGCAAGTTCCCCAGTGGGAGTGAAGATCACCCAAATTATTTCAGCAATGGAACCGCTGACCGGGGTAAGCGTCAGCGAATTGGTGTAGGTACCGAATTCCGAAGTGGAAAAGCTGAACCCGTCCAAGGGTCCGACCGTCACATCCGAAGTCAGGTTCACTCCGTTCAAACTGAAGCTGTGTGCCTCACTTGCAACGCCGAGACAACGAGCACCGAAGTTTGCCAATGGGCCAGCCGTTAGCAACGGATCTATGCCAGCAGCCGTGATCACATCAATGGTGTTGCTGTTTCCCGTGGTGGGGCAGGCCCCGCCGGTTGCACGCACGCGGTAGTAGTAATGCGTTTGTGGATCAAGCCCGGTAACTGGGGCAGAGGTGCCCGGCACGCTGAGTGGATCGTATCCGACCAGAAAGTCAGGTGTTGACCCGCACTGACAGTTAATGCTGAAGTCATCAAAAGCCAGGTTGCCCGCACTTTTCGAATAGGTGAAACGGAAGCGTATATAGTTATTCGCTATCAAGCTTGTGTACGTCTTGGTGGCCTCCGTGGTGGGCAGCGGCAAGATGTTGTCAATAGTGTTCCAAGAGGAGCCATTGAATCCCTCTACCAGTAAAGCACTTGAAGCGTTGGTGCTGTTGCCCTTGATCCAGAAACTCAAGTTCGCAGCAGGGGCGGAATAGGTAGGTGAGGATATGGCATCTAAATTTGAATCGAAGGAAATGGAATTCGGGTTCAGGCCGCTGCTTCCGGCAGTGGTGTAAGCGGTTACACCAGAGAAGGTCCAACCCAATGGTGCGACGGGTGCATCGTTGAATTCCTCCAAGATGGTCAACGGGCCGGGTGCGGAGAACGTAGGGCTCGTACTTACATCCAACTCATAACCGGTAGCTCCGGCAGCCGCATTCCAAGTGGCTGTGAAGTCATTGCTGTTGATCACGGCAGGTGTTGTGGCAACGGGTGTTGCTACTGGGTCGTTGTCCGTGATGGTCACTGTGAACGTGTTGTTCATCCCGATCGTGGCCGGACCATCCCCACCGGTAACGGAAAGAATGGTGAAGACCACCTCACCGTCCAATTGGCAGATGCCGTTGTCAGCCACCGTGATGTTCATGTTCTCGTCGAATTCGCTTCCCGCTTGGAAGGTCACCGTGGCGTCGAATGTGTTGATGCGTCCGTCGGGGTCGGCGACGCCAAGGGTCACCACCGTGTTGTTGATAGCGCTTGGGTTAGTGATGGAAAGCAATGCGTTGAAGGAGCCCACGCCTTCGCTGACAGTGCCTGTGGAGGACGCGAATTGCACGGTGGTGTTATTGCAGATGTCGTCGTCGGCGAGGGTCAACGTGTTGGTTGTGTTAGCGCCGATCGTCGGCACTCCCGCACCTCCGGAAATACCGGTTATGGTAAATGCGATATCCTCGTCGCCATCGCAAAGTGCATTGTCATTAGGTGTCACCACCACGTTCTCTTCGGCAGCGCTGGAGCCGGGGAAGGTAACTGAGGTGCTGTAGCCGGTAAGGCGGCCATTAGGGTCAGTCGCGCTGATGGTGACGGTGGTCGCAGCTGCACCGGGATTTGTAATGGCCAACGCCAGATCGGTCGTGCCGCCATTTTCGGGGGCGCTGCTGGTGGAGTTAACGAATTGTACGGAGGTGTTCGCAACGGCCGGTGTAACGGTTCCGCCGATGGCTATTAAATTTGCGGTATTGCCAGCAGATAATTGGCCGAAGGCAAAGGTGCTCGAGAGAGAGGTGCCGCCCCAGGTATAAAGACGGAATGTAATCGAGGTGCCGGCCGGTACCGCTTGTAATGCGGGAATTCCTGAGAGGAGTATCGTGGCTTGGTCTACACCACCCGAAGCGGAATTTGTGAAAGATACAGAACTCCCGATGTCGTTGAAGTTGGAGCCATCCAAGCTGTATCGCCACAGATAGGCATTGGGACCGGTACCGCTACGTCTCATCCGCGCATCTAAGGTGGAGAGCGAGGCTTGGTAGCCCGTGGCAGCGTTAATAACGAATTGGAAGTACTCGTTATTGGAAATGGCGTTTGCTTGCGTGGCGTTGACGTCCCAATTGTTAGCACTGAAAGAACGCCCCAAAGTCGCTGCTGCGATTCCGGTCCCTCGGCTTAGTTGGGTACCTGGAGCCAAGTGGGGGTCAATTGTGGTCGCCGCATAAGTTGCTTCATTACCAAGGGATGCGGGAACACCGAATTGCCACGCAGCGATCTGAGCTGACAACTGCCCAAAGAAGAGCATGCCCAAAACGAGACTTCCGATTTTTTTTAGTAACAGCGTCCAAGTTTTCATGCGTCCGGGTTTTTCGCGTGTTTCCGTATAGAAGGATACTTGAGTTTATAGATCAGTATCGATCTGGTCCCACGCTGGGTTAGGGGGTTCCAATGTACTGGAACAAACCGGAAATGTTGGCGATCGGGCAGAAACTTAGTTGTTTGTTCACCGCTTCGTAACAAGAGCAGAAAGCAAGAAGGGCCATCCTCGCGGATGGCCCTTCTTCATAAAGTAGAACAAGGTTATTGCTTCACGAAGCGCGCATGCACAGGCTGCGTTCCATCCTTATCCGTGGCCACCAGCATGTAGCTGCCAGCAGCAAGGCCGGAAATATCCAGGTCGCGCACTTGTGCTTGGTCGATCACCAAGTGACCGGCGAGGTCCATCACCTTCACGTTCATGGCCTTCCCTTGCGGGGTGGCGATGTGCAGTACGGTGCTGGCCGGGTTCGGGTATACGGCAACACCAAGGTTGTCGGCTATCTCAGCCACACCCACATCGTTCATCACGTTGATGGTGTATTCCTCCGCCTGCCCATTGTACTGATTCGTTGCATCACACGGACTGCTGAAGAAATTGTCCTGATGGATCATGATGCGCATGCGGCTGGTGCCGTAGGTCGCGTAGTTCGGGACCGTATACTCGATGGTGGCCACGGAGTCACAATTGTCGCTTCCACCGATGAACGTTCCCACTTGCAGGAGGGTCTCGAAAGTGCCATCGCGGTTCCAGTCAAAGAAGGCGCTTACGTAAGCGATGTTATCACCGAAGAACGTGTCGACATGGCCGCCGACCGTGAAGGTGTAGGTATTGTTCTTCTTGACGTTGGCAGTGAAGGCGCTGAAGTCCTCGTATCCCGGGCTACCATTGATGGTCGCATCGGAAGTATGGTCGAGGTCCGCGAAGGATACGCTGCAGATCGGATCAACATCATAGTTGAAGATCGGCGGAGCGCAATAGCATTCCGTGGGTGGTGCAATGGTCACTTCTAACGGTGTGCTATAGGTGGATCCACCAGCGTCACAATCCGCTTGTACCCGGAACCAGGTCGTGTCCGTGATGGAAGTGGAATAGCTCGGCGTCGTGCTGTTCCCCGGTGCATTGGTCCACGTAATTCCATCATTCGAGCGCTCCCATTGGTAGGTAAGTCCGGTCGCTAACACGATGTTCTCCACGGTAACGCTGAATTGCGCAAGTGGGCAGATGGAGGCTGGTCCGGTAGTGGCTCCCGGTGCTGGCGTGCCAGTGCAGGGCGTGGGCAGGAACACATTCACCAAGTAGTCCTCAGCTTGTCCATAGCTGTATACCATGCAAGGATCGCTCGGGATCTCGTAGGCGCTCTTCACGATGCGCATGCGCGAAATACCGGGCAACGCATTGGCTGGCACGGTGATCATATTGGTAAGCGGCACCGTGCAGATCTGGCCCGTCAGGTTGCCAAGGTTCACGGAAGTTTCAAAGATCCCGTCCTGGTCCCAATCGAAGAATGCGTAGATGTAAGGTGTGGAGAATCCGCCGTTAGTGTTACCGGTAACGGAGATGGGGAAATCGAACCCGGACGTTACGTTGGCAGGTGGCGTATTGGTGAAATCCTCATAGGCGGGTGCTCCATCTATGCCACTGGGACTGCTGTGGTCGATGCCAGCGAAGAGCACATTGCAGATGGGTTCCACCGTGTACTGGAAATCAATAGTTGTGCAGTAGCACTCCGTAGGCGCATTGGTGAGCACCTGCACCGGTGTGCTGGCCGTGGTGCCTGCGATATCGCAAGTGACCTGCGCCCTGTACCACGTATCAACTGTTTGGGTGGCCAAGTAGCTGGAGAATGTACTGTTGCCAGGTGCGTTGGTCCACGTAATACCGTCCGCGGAAACTTCCCATTGCCGGGTGATGCCGCCGTCCGTGCTCGGGTTCTGAACGCTGACGACGAAAGGCACGTTCGGGCAAATGCTGACCGGAGCGATGGTCGCACCCGGCGTTGGCAGTACGTCGCAATCAGCCGGGGTTATGCCGGCGAGTTGCAATTGCGGAATGGTACTGGCCGGTCCATAATTGGCCATGGGCGGAGACAATGGGTCCGGGTTGGTGCCATCGCTATAGTAAAGCATGCCACGGTTGGAACCTGCATTGAAGGAAGCCCATTCAGCCGTGCAGCTGTAACTCGGCGTGTTTTCATCCACGGCGACCACGATGTTGCTCACCCCGTCCCATGCGAAAGGCGTGGTCAACGTAAGGTTCATCCATTCACCCGCAATAGGGGTGATGTCACCGCTCCAAACTTGTGTAAGTGTGCCGTAAGGCACCCAATCGTTCGCGCCGGCGAAGGAGCTTTGGGACGTGCTACCCATGTAGACCGTCCACGATTGCCAAGTGCTCAGGGGAGTTCCTTGGCCGGTGTATTTGAAGGCGACATTGGTAATAAGGGATCCGCCATTGTACTCGCTGGCCAAATAGATCTGTTGCGAGTAGTTGTAACCGTAGCAGGAGTAGATGGGGAGGTTCGTATCCGTAGCGTCCCCTGTGCCGATCTGGAACGTGCCGGGTATGAACGTTACCGAGCCGGTCCATAAGCTCTGGTCACTTCCGGAGCAGGCACTGCGTACCCACACATAGATGGGAACGCCCGTTGCAAGGCTGGTCAGCAATTGGCTCGTACCCGTGATCCCGGTGAAACTCGGCGTCGTTGATGCGGTCGGTGGGGTGGGATCGGTGCTGTAGTAAAGGTCATAGCCGTTGGCAGGGTTGCTCACCGAAGCGGTCCAACTGACCAGTCCTTCCGTGAAATCCGTTGCCGCGGCGGTCAAGCCGGACACTTCCTCGCAACTGGGCACGAGCACAACCTTGATGTTATCAAGGTTCATGCTGCTTGGATATTCGTTCGCACCGCAGTAGTAGCGGAAGCCGAAGTAGTACACGCCAGTTGTCAACGGTGTGAAATCAACGGTATTGAACAGTGCACCGGCACCGGTGCTCTGGTAGTGGTTGGCCAACTGGACCAAGGTGTCCGCGGCCATAGGACCGGACTCGGCGTAAACGGACATATTGGCAATGTCAAAGGCATAGCCCGTACCATAGTTATAAGACAGGCGGTAGGCCACGCCACCTTGCAGGTTCATACCGCCGGTATGCAACCAACCGTCCGCAGGGTTGCCGCTGTAATCGTAATAGATAACCGCAGCATTGGGTGTGAACCCGGGTGGGGTGTACTCTGTGGTCTGCCAAACGTCGCCGAGGATGATCTCGTTCCGGAAACAGGACGGAATGTTCGGAAGGACTGGAGAGTTGAAATCCTCGAAGAAGGGGATATCACTGGCAACACAGGTGGTCATGAACGGTATAACCACTGACCAGGGTGAATTGGTGCCGTCACATATTCCACTTATCGTTGCATAATACTGTGTGTTCGGTGTCAAGCCACTGACCGCTACCGGCGTGGAACCGCTTGCCGCAGTACCGGATGTGGCGAGACCTGTCGCTCCGCTTCCACCGGCGCCGGAGGTCCTGATCTCATAAGCATAACTATCCGCACCGTTGTCCGTCCAACTGAGGGAAACGCCATCAGTCAAAATGCTACTCACGGCAACGTCGGACGGATAGATACAGTCGGCAGCCTCGAGCTGGATATTATCCAATGCCCACCAATAGGCATAGTCGCCGCTGTAAACGAAGCGCACTTGTGAATTAGCCGATGCACCGGTGGCCGAGGTGATGTTCAAGGAGATCAGCTCTGGCGTGGCCGGGAAATTCGACCCCGGGACAGGAGTGAAGACCACGTTCCATTGGGAGCCGTCCCAAACTTGGACCAAGGGCGAACTGTTGAAATAGGGCTGGTACTGTTGACCGAACGACAGAATGAAATTGCCGACACTTGCATCGAAGACGGGTGACACCAGTGCCGCCTCTGAATAGCCGGCGCCGAAGCTGCAGTTATCACTGTCGAAGATCGCGAAGTTGGTATCAAAACCAGCACCGGTAATGGTGCGCCCGCCCGGGTTAGAATAGGTCCAGGTACAGGTACCCTGGATCTGATCCACGGTGAAACCGGCAGTACTCGCGCCACCGGTAAAGGGTTCGTTGAAGATCACCTGCGCGTCAGCACTGGTGGCAAAAGCCAGTGCTCCTACGAGTACAAGATTCAGTGAGGAACGTCTCATCATGTTGGGGAAAGAGGTGTGTCCTTTTTCGGGTTAGGATAAACAAGGACCGCAACGAAAGTAGGGGAAAAACGACCCGATAGTGGCCTGCAGGTCGGATCAGTCCGGCGGTTTGTGGAAAAGTAGGCCTAAAAAACAAAGGGCCGTCCCGCACATGCGGAACGGCCCCAAGCCTTTTACGTGTTCAGCTTACTGCTTCACGAAGCGCAAGTGCGCCAATTTTGCACCATTGGCATCCTGTGCCACAAGGATGTAACTGCCCGTGGTGAGGGAAGAGATATTGATGTCAGCCACGTTGCCGGTCTTCAGCACGAGGTTGCCCACCATATCATAGACGATCGCTTGGGTGGCTTTGCCACTTGGGTTGATCAGGGTGATACGATCATGGGCAGGGTTCGGAGCCAAGCCCAAGCTGATCGTGTTCGCCTGTGCAATACCGATGCTGAGGTCCACTTGCACCGTGTAATCCTCGGCTTGACCATAGTCGTAAGCGCCGCAAGGATCCAGAGGAGACTCATCGTAGTTCTTCACGATACGCATGCGGGTGTTGCCCAACACGGCATCCGCAGGTACGTCAATGGTGCCGGTAAGGGCTGTGCTGCAGACATCATTGGTGATAGCGCCCAGTTCTACAGCGGTCTCAAAGGTTCCATCCTGGTTCCAATCGAAGAACGCAGTGACATAGTCCGACCAGTTGCCGCCTGTGTTACCCGTGATGGAGATGGGATAGCTCTGGCCTTGCATCACCATGGCCGGGGCTATTGCGGTAAAGTCCTCCAAGGCAGGAGTGCCGTTCAGTTCGCTGTCGCTGGTATTGTCGATCCCTGCGAAGGTCACGTTGCAGATCGGCTCCACATCGTAAGCGTAGGAAATGGAATCACAGTAGGTCGCACTTCCGCCGGAAACCTCCACAGTGTAATCCTCGCCTTGGCCATAATTGTATGAGCCGCAAGGGTCGGTGGCATAAGCGTTGTAATTCTTCACCACGCGCATGCGGCTGGTGCCGGAAAGGGCCCCGGCAGGAACAACCACATCTGCGGTGATGTCGATGGTGCACACGGTATTTGTGAAGCTACCGATGTTCACCGCGGTCTCGAAAATGTTATTCTGGTCCCAATCGAAGAAGGCGGTAACGTAAGTGGTGTATGGGCCGTTGGTGTTACCGGAAACCGTGATGGGGTAGGTACTGCCCGCATCCACGATCGCGGTGAGCGAGGTGAAGTCTTCCAATGCAGGGCTGCCATTGACCTCGCTGGGGCTCGCGTTATCGATACCGGCGAAGTTCACATTGCAGATCGGCTCCACATCGAACTGGAAATCCAGCGAGGTGCAGTAGGAATCAGCGCTGGTGGGTGCGGTACCTATGCACACGTCGAATGCTGACGTCTGTCCGGGCAAGCTGGTGTAAGAGTACACTTGCAGGAAGTACGTACTGTCCACTTGCAGACCACCCAGGTTCAGGGTCTCGGGGTCGCTGCAACTGTTCGGCACCAGCGTAAGGTTGCCGCAATCGCCTTGCCAAACGGCCATGTACATGTCCGTGGTGCTTCCGGTAAGATTCAGAAGCCTTATGCGGACCAAGGTATCCGTAGCCGTGAATGTGTACCATACATCGTCATCAGCAGTGCCAAAGCAGCTGCTTGTAACGCCGGAACCGGTCGCTCCGGCAATGGTACCCGCCACTGTGAGTTCGCAATCGTAGTTCGGATTTACCGGAACGGTTGTCGCATCCGCACATTCATCATTGGAGATGCCTGTGGTGAAGTTCACACCGGGGCTCCATGGGCTGAACGTGCCGTCGCAATCAGAGCGTACGAACACCGAGTATAGTGATCCGCTGCTGAGGCCGGTAATGTCCGTGCTTGATCCGTCGCCGGATGCGATCTCGTTGGTACCGTCAGGCTCGGCACCAGTGGTAACAGCCCACTCATAGGCGCTGCTTCCGTTATCGGTCCAGCTGAAGGATGCACCTTCCGTGGTAATGTTTGAAACGGCCAGGTCAGAGGGGTAGACACAGGCAACAGCTTCCAAGGAAATGTTATCCACTGCCCACCACCACTGCCAGCTACCGGCATAGAGGAATCGGACCTGCGCATTGGTCGCGCCGCCGGCCGCACCGGTGATGTTCACGGAAGTATTCACAGCTGGGCCAGGATAGCCAACGTTGGCTCCTGTAGGTGAATAGACCTGAGTCCACTGCGAACCGTTCCAAACTTCCACAGCCGCAGTGGTACCGGACAAACTGCGGTATTGTTGGTCGAACGAAAGCAGGAAGTTCCCCGTCGAGGCATCAAAAGGAGGCGAAACGAGGACCGCTTCAGCATCGCCACCACCGCTGCCACAAATGTCGCTATCGAAAATGGCGAAATCGGCATCGAATCCGGCGCCGGTAATAGTGCGAGCGCCCGGGTTATTGTAAGCCCATGTGCACGTGCCTACGTTCTGCTCCACAGTGAATCCTTCGGAGGATACACCGCCAGTGAAGGTTTCGTTGAAGACAACCTGTGCCTGCAATACGGGACTAATGGCCAAGCTCGCTGCGAACAGCGCTCCAGGCCATGAAAGGCGACGCAATGTGCGCGCACCTATCGTAGTGGAATGTCTCATCATTTTGTTTTGGGGGTTAACGGGTTTCGTTCCAGCCGCAGCACTTATTAGATGCATTCTGAACTGCTCTGATCGTATTGCGGTGCGACAATGTAGTGAACTTGATTACAAGGTGCAAAGGCGCAAGGAATTTTGCATTTGGCTTCCATCAGCGAGAATGTGCAGGGTACTAGAGAACAATGTGGGATCCTCGTGAACGTATAGGGAGCGACCCGCACATGGACAGCATGCCACGATCAATTGTGCAAAACTGCGTCCAGCCATCCGGTGTCCTGCACTTCCCGCCGCTCACATTTGACAAAGCCCCAACAACACACATGAAGAAGAAAGACCGGAAGATCTTCGTCCTGGACACTTCAGTGATCCTTTACGACCACAGTGCCATCGAGAGTTTCCAAGAACATGATGTGGCCGTGCCCATACAAGTACTGGAGGAGCTCGACACCTTCAAGAAGGGGAACGAATCCGTCAACTTCGAGGCACGGGAATTCATCCGACAGCTCGACAGCATCGCGCAGAACGACCTGCTCACCGACTGGGTGCCGTTGAACGGTCCCACGAAAGGCCACTTCAAAGTGGTCGCGAAGCATGACCTCAACGGGGTGGATGCCACCAAGGTCTTCCAGGACGGCAAGAACGACCACCAGATCCTGAACGCCGCGCTCACCTTGCAACGGCAGCACAAGGACCGGAAGGTCGTATTGGTGAGCAAGGACATTGCTTTGCGGTTGAAGGCAAAGAGCCTGAACATCGTGGCTGAGGACTTCCTCACCGGGAAAGTGCGCGACTTGGGAAGGAACCTGTTCACCGGTCTCACGGTGGAGGAAAATGCTGATGAAGCCGCCATCGAGGCATTGTTCGCGAATGGTACCGTGCCTTTTGGCCAAGTGGTGAAGAAGGAGCCGCAAGGCAACCATTTCTTCATCCTTAAGCAAGGAAAGAAGAACGTAATGGCCAAGTATGATCCCCGCACGCACAACGTGAGCCGCGTTGAGAAGCAGACGGTTTTCGGCATCGGGCCCAAGAATGCGGAACAGACCTTGGCGATGAGCGCGCTGCTGGATCCGGAGATCAAATTGGTCACCTTGCAAGGCGCGGCGGGTACGGGTAAAACCTTGCTTGCCTTGGCGTGTGCGCTGGAACAGCGGCGCGATTACCGCCAGATCTTCGTGACGCGACCGGTGGTGCCCCTGAGCAATAAGGATATCGGTTACCTGCCCGGGGACATCCAAAGCAAGATGGACCCTTACATGCAGCCCATTTGGGACAACCTCAAATTGATCAAAGGCAATTTCGAGAAGAACGACGGAACGTTGAAGCGCATCGAGGAAATGGTACAGAACGAAAAGATCACCGTGGCTCCTTTGGCTTACATACGCGGGCGCAGCCTGAGCAATGTTTTCTTCATCGTGGACGAGGCGCAGAACCTGACCCCTTTGGAAGTAAAGACCGTGATCAGCCGCGCGGGGGAGGGCACCAAGATCGTTTTCACCGGCGATGTGCACCAGATCGATACCCCCTACTTGGATTCGGAAAGCAACGGTCTTAGCTATTTGATATCCAAGGCCAAGGGCGATCCGCTTTTTGCGCACATCACGCTGGCCAAGGGTGAACGCAGTGCATTGGCGAACTTGGCGAACGAGCGGCTCTAGAACGGACCCTATCGAAAAGCGAAGAGGCCGCCCGGTAAAGGCGGCCTCTTCGGCGTTAAAGGCGTGGTGTGGATCAGCGTACCACCAACTTCTCAGTGCGCTGGCCCATGCCGTTCTCAAGGCGTACCATGTAAACACCGCGGCTGATGCCGAGTTTCCCCAGATCCAGTTCCAATTGATCCGTGCCTGCGTTCACCGTTTGCACGTACACCTTTCTTCCCGTCATATCCAACATGGAGATCTGGCCGTTCTGAGCGCTCGCAAGGTTCAGTTGAATGGTAAGGTGGTCCGTGGCAGGGTTCGGGAACAAGTTCAGTGAACCGCTTTGGGCGATCTCGTTGATGCCAACACTACCGCTGATCTGCACATCATCAATGTACAGGTCATTGGAATAGGGGCCACTTGTGTAACGGAAGCGGAAGCGTACATGGTCATTCTGCACCACGCTGCTCATCGTGTAAACCTTCTGGCGCCAATCACCGGCAGAGGGCGTATAGCCCGCATCGCCGATGCCTGCTGTAACGAGTTCGCCACCGGACAGGTTGTCCTTCACCAACCAGGTCTTACCACAATCCGTGGAATAGGAGATCTCCAGCGACTCCAGGATGTCATCAGCTACGTTGGTCCGGGTCTTGTAAGCGAACCAGAAGGAAAATTCTATGTTCGACACGTTGGTCAGGTCCATCGTCGGTGTCATCAGGATGTCCTGATCATGAAGGTATTCCGTGGTCGTGCTGAAGATGTCCTGCACCTTGTCATAGGTCTCAGAGGCATTCAGCTTCGCACTTCCTGGTGCGTTGTGCCCGATGCTCTCATTCCAACCCCAGTAGCTTGCATTTCCCTCGATGTTCAAGGTGGGCCATCCCCAGAAGGCGTTGATGCTGTTGAAGGATTCGTTCAGCAGTCCGTTCACTTCGGAGTAGTTAGCGCCGATGAGGATCTCCTGCGCTTTGGTGATCGTGTTGGATCCCTGGTCGTTCGCAACGGTCAACGTAACATCGTGGTAACCGGGAGATTCAAAGCTCACGAACGGGTTTTCGTCAGTGGAGGTAGCGGGAGTGCCCCCGGCGAAGGACCAGTTCCAAGAAGTGGCGGTCGCACGTTTCACATTCGCCTTGAACTGTACTTGTACACCTGAGCAAACGAACGGGGTACGGTTGTAGAAATCGGCTTCAGGTGCGCACTGCACTTGGTTGCCGTTGATACCCACGAGCGATTGGTTAATAGGGTTCCACAGGTTGCTCCGGCCACTGACGTCGCTGGCCAACGTAGCACGCATACGGTCGGCCTGTCCTTTGGTGAACATCACGCTACACCCGGAATATTCCATCATGTTCTGGGTATTCTCAATGATGCCGTACTGGCCTTTTATGGTAAGGCTGTCCACTGTGAAACTACCAGCGCTGGTCTCTGCGTTCCAAGCGTAGATGCGGAACGTGATAGGGTCGATCTGGTTGGTATAGGGGTCTCCAGAAACCGTGATGGTTGCCACGGAAGGCATACCGGACGTATCGTTCCTGAAGTACATGGTAGTGCCGTTCACGCGGAGGACGCTGTTCACCGGGCCGACCGATGCCGCCAAGTTGCTTGCGTAGTTGTTCTTGTTGGATCGAACGGCGAACGTGCGAGGGCCGTCATTGGAGCGGTCCACTTGGAAGGTCATGCCGCTCAGGCGCATGGAGTAGGCCTCCTGCGGGGTAACGGTCACCTCGTAATATTTGGCGGTATTCAGCGTACCGGTAAAGCTGGTGAATGCAGTATCCGCATCCGTGGCACCGGTATCCCAATCCGTGAAAGCGAAAGCACCGGCGACGGAAGAAAAGGGACTTACACTGTGGGCGGAGGCTTGCGAATAAATGACGGCCAGCGCTCCTGTCGTATCCCCGGGGTAGATCACCGGCGCAGGTGCGGTAGGGCTGATGGTGCCGGAGGTCGTGGTGACATCATTGAGATCATATGTGGCAGGCAAGGGTTTCAGGCTACAAAAGGAGTCGTACAGGCTCTGTGGCGAGCAATTGTTGTGGCCTTTGGTGATCGGGGTATCCGCCACTCCATCATCTCCGCAAGCGACGGTCGGTTCATTGGTACTCCCCCATGTGTGTTGCAGGTTCAGGAAGTGGCCCAGCTCGTGGGGCAGGGTGGTGCCGTCACCACCAAAAGAAGAGAGGGAATTGTAGATGAGGATAACGCCGTCGCGCAACGTGCCTGAAGCATCCTGAACGTCAGGTGGCAATTGGGAAAAGCCGAGCAGGGTCCCGCCGCCGGAAATGGGCAGGAAATTCCGGATGACCCAGACATTGACGTAGTTCTGGCGGAACCAAGGATCCAGCTTGGAGAAGTTACCCGCATTCGCGGAGCGAAGCGATGTGATGCGGTCGATACCGTTGGTGCAATTCCCGAACGGGTCCTTCGTGGCCAGTTCCCAACGCACTTTGATGTCCCCGACCTTGGATGCGTAGCCACAGCACACTTGGCTCAGGTCGCTGTTCATTGCTGAATAATCCAAATTCAACTGCTCAACTTGCTGGAAGATCTGTTCGTCCGTGACATTGTTGTCGTCATTGGGCGCTGTGGGATCATACAACACGTGAAAAACGAGCGGGATGACATACGTCATGGTGTCTTCTCCATCACGCTGGCCTGCCTTGGCCCTCAGATAGGCCTGTAAGCCGTTTTCCGCTTCTTCCTCAATGCGGAGAAGATCCGGGTTGGCCTCGACCATGAGCCTGCGCTGCTCGTCGGTGCCACACCAATTGCCGCTTTGGGCTTGGGTTTGAAGTGAAGAGAGGGCGAATGCAGCAACGGCCGCGAGGGTAAATGCGGAATGTCGTTTCATGGGATGATTGAGTATGTCCAAAAACAGCCGGACCGCACGAAGATAGGAAGCGCATGCGCAACCTCGGTTTTTTCAACGCGGAAATCAGGTAAAGGCCGCGCGTGGTTCAGGAACGGCGGCTTATCCATTTAGGAGGCAAAAAAGGATGGACATAGCGGAGTTACACTATCCATGTGAACCGTAAGATGAACGGATCCACATCGGGACGTGCCAAAGACCGGAATACCAAGGCATAGCGGTCCAGCGCCTTGTCACTACCGTACCACGAGCTTTTCAGTGCGCTGGCCAAAACCATTTTCAACACGCACCATGTACACTCCCGAACTGATGCTGAGCCGCGCCAGGTCCAAGTCCAGCTTTGCTTCTCCTTGATGAACGGCTTGCGTGTAGGCGATACGTCCCATCATGTCCATGATAGTAAGTGTACCAGTACCCGCTGTGCCGAGGTCCACGGTGATGGAAACACGCCCAGTAGCCGGGTTCGGGAAAAGGCTCATAGAGGCGGCTTGCGCGTTCTCTGTAATACCGACGGTTCCACTGATGCTCACGTCGTCCAGGAACAGATCGTTGGAATAAAGCCCGCTTTTGTACCGGAAACGGAAACGCACGTGATCGTGCTGTACGATACTGGACATGTTCAGTACTACTTGCCGCCAATCACCGGCCTGTGGCGTGTAGGCCGCGTTCCCGATGCCGGCGGTGACCAACTCTCCGCCCGTCAGGCTCTCCTTCAATAACCACGACTTACCACAATCCGTGGAGTAAGAGATCTCCAGCGACTCGGTGATGTCAGCGGCCACGTTGGTCTGCGTCTTGTAAGCGAACCAGAAGGAGAACTGGATATTGCTCACGTTGCTCAGGTCCATCACCGGGGTCAAGAGGACATCCTGGTCGGAGAAGGTGTTGCCGCTGAAAATGTCCTGCACTTGGTCGTAGGTTTGGGAAGCGTTCAATTTAGCACAGCCCGGCGCGAAGTGGCCAACGTTGTCCACCCAGCCCCAGTAGGTGGAGTTATCCTCGTAGTTCAATGATGGCCATGTTTGGTATGCGCTCAAGGAGTTGAATGGTTCGTTCAACAGACCCGGCACCTCGGACCAGTTGGAACCTACGGTGACCACCTGCGCTTTCGTGATGCTGTTCGTCCCATTATCATTGCCGGCTGTCAGGGTGATGTTGTGCGTGCCGGGCCCGTCAAAGCTGACGAACGGGTTCTCGGCCGTGGAGGTGGCGGGATCACCACCCTCGAAGGTCCAATTCCACGAGTTGGCCGTGGCGCGGCGCACATTGGCTTTCAATTGCACCTGCGTACCCGGGCAAACAAATGGGGTAAGCGTGTAGAAGTCCGGTTCCGGAGCACTGGTCACTTCATTGCCGTTGATACCTGTGTAGGCTTGGTTCGCCGGTTGCCAAAGGTTATTGCGGCCGCTGATGTCATCGTTCAGCGTGGCCCGCATACGGTCGCGCTGTCCCGCCGTGTACATGACGCTACAGTACGAGTAGTCCATGTAATTCTGGTAGTTCTCATTCACTCCCGGCGTGCAGATGTCGTTGTTGACCGGTCCCGGGCAATACAAGTTGTAGCCTTTGGTGATGGGGGTATCGTCCACGGCATCATCGCCGCAGGCTACACCGGCATCGTTGTTATTGCCCCACACGTGTTGCAGATTGAGGTAGTGCCCGATCTCGTGCACCAGGGCAAAGGAGACCAAGGATGTGTATTCGATCATCACGCCGTCGCGTAGCGCGCCCAAAGCATCCTGCGCGTCACTGGGGTAATAAGCATAGCCGGCCACCTCCGCGCTGGCGATCGAATTGCAGACCCAGATGTTCATGTAGTTGCTCCGCGGCCAACCGCTCACCTTGGAGAAATCCCCCGAAAGCGTGGAACGCTGCGTGGTTACGCGGTCGATACCATTAGTAGGGTTGCCGAAGGGATCCTTGGTGGGAAGATCGAACTGGAGCCGGGCATCGGCGGCAATGGCGTTGAAGCCGCAGCAGATCTGGGTGGTATCGGCGTTGCGCTTGCGATATCGTGTGTTCAGTTCATTCAAGGCAGCATAGACCTGCGCATCAGAAACGTTGTGGCCGTCCGTAGCAGTGGTCGGATCGTACAGCACGTGGAAGACGATGGGAATATGATAGATAATGGTGTCTGCGTCATCCCGAAGCCCTGCCTTGGCTTGAAGATAGGCCTGCAGTCCGTTCTCGGCCTCGGTCTCCTGTTGGCGCAACGTGGGGTCCGCTTCTAAAAGCCGCGCACGTGCCTGATCCGTTCCACAGCCGAAACCGCCGGGAGCCTGTGCGTTCAGGAACAGGGAAGAGAAAGCGCAGGCAAGGGTGGCGGCCCAAAGGGTAAAGCGTGGTTTCATGGAGCAGGGTAAGGGGGGTGCAATGTAGCGGGTTTGGGCACAGTCCGCCAGCATAGCGCTTGGTGATCGCGAGCGCTGTTATGCACAGCAGAGGTGACCACATGTCACCTAGCCTGTCCGAACAGGATTACCTTTGCGGCCCTATAAATAGACCTAGGGATAGATCATGGGATTGAAGTGCGGTATAGTTGGGCTGCCCAATGTGGGGAAGAGCACCTTGTTCAATTGTGTCAGCAGCGCCAAGGCCCAGGCGGCCAATTTCCCGTTCTGCACCATAGAACCGAACACGGGCATCATCACGGTGCCGGACCCGCGCTTGAACGCGCTGGCGGAGATCGTCAACCCACAGCGTATCCTGCCCACAACGGTGGAGATCGTGGACATCGCCGGGTTGGTGAAGGGCGCCAGCAAGGGCGAAGGCCTTGGCAACCAGTTCCTGGGCAATATCCGCGAATGCGACGCCATACTGCATGTGCTGCGCTGCTTCGACGACCCGAACGTGATCCATGTGGACGGTGAAGTGAACCCGGTCCGCGACAAGGAGGTCATCGACATTGAGCTTCAGTTGAAGGATCTCGAAACGGTGGAGGCACGGCTCAAAAAGGTAGAGAAGCAGGCCCAGATCGGGGAAAAGGAGGCGAAGCGCCGCTTCGAACTGCTCAGTCGCATCAAGGCAGCGTTGCTGAAGGGGGAAAGCGCCCGCACAGTGGTCACCGCCAACGATGACCCCGCGCTTTTAAGCGAGTTCCAGCTGCTCACCACTAAGCCCGTGCTATATGTGTGCAACGTGGAGGAGCAGAGCGCAGTGACCGGCAACGCCTACGTGGAAGCGATCCGCAAGGCGGTGGCAAGCGAGGACGCAGAGGTGATCTTTGTCACAGCGGCCATCGAGGCGGAGATCGCCAGCATGGAAACGCTGGAGGAGCGCGAGATGTTCCTGCAGGATATCGGCTTGAAGGAGCCCGGGGTGAACAAGCTGATCCATGCCGCCTACGACCTGCTGAAGCTCGCGACCTACTTTACCGCCGGCGTACAGGAAGTACGCGCGTGGACCATCCACCAAGGAATGACCGCACCGCAGGCAGCGGGTGTGATCCACAGTGATTTCGAGAAAGGCTTCATCCGCGCCGAGGTGATCGCATTCAACGATTTCGTAACATTGAAAGGCGAAGCCGGTGCCAAGGCGGCCGGCAAACTGCGCGTGGAAGGGAAGGAATATGTGGTCAAGGACGGTGATGTGATGCACTTCTTGTTCAACGTTTGATGTACACCCTGCGGTCGGTCGTGATCCTGTTCCTGGCCCTCGCTTGTCGCGTTTGGGTCGTGGCTGCGCCGGTGCAGGAGGAGCAGGCCCGTACCGTGGTGCATATGCTGGATTATGTAAGCGTGGACTACCCGGTGTTCGTGAAGGACGGCCGTGTTTTGGACCCGGCTGAATATGCGGAACAGCAGGAATTCGCACAGCAGGTGGCAACGCTCTTGGAAGCCTTGCCAGAAGCGGGAGGCGGGAAGGACCTGGTCGCTGAAGCGCACAAACTGCGGGAGCGGATCGCGCAGAAGGCCGACGGTATGGAAGTTTCAGCGTTGGCCAAAGCTTTACGCGCGGACGTGATCAAGGCCTATGGGGTCGCGGTGGCACCCAAACAACTTCCCGACCTCGCACAAGGCAGTGTGCTGTACGTTGCTCATTGCTCCACCTGTCACGGTCCCACTGGTCTGGGCGATGGTCCGCAGGCAAAGGACCTGCAACCGGCACCGCGTAATTTCCACGATGCATCGGCCATGGAGGTGCGCAGTCCCTTCGGCCTGTACAATACTATTACACTTGGCGTGGAAGGGACTTCGATGCTGGGCTACGGCGCGTTGACGGATGCTGAGCGCTGGGACTTGGCATTTTACGTTGCCTGCGTTGGCAGCAGGTCCGATGTGATCGAACGAGGCGGAGAGCTTTGGGACAAGGGCCAAGGCAAGGACGAGTTCACCGACCTGCGTGCCTTGGTGACCGCTATCCCCTTGGAAGTGCGCCAACAGCATGGTACGGACCGCGAAGCAGTGCTGGCGTATCTCGTCGCACATCCCGAAGCCGTGAAGGTTTCCGCGCCCACTCCGCTTGCCATCACACGATCTCAATTGCAGGCTGCGCTGGTGGCTTACCGGAACGGTGACGCAGCAACCGCACGTCAATTATCGATCAGCGCCTACCTGGAAGGTTTCGAGTTGATCGAAGCACCTTTGGATAACGTGGATGCGCCGTTGCGCAAGGAGGCGGAGCGGGAAATGATGGCTCTTCGATCCACCATCGGTTCCAACGCACCGGTGGATTCGGTCGCCGCAAGCATCGGGCGCATCAACCTGTTGTTGGACCGTGCCGACGAGAAGCTTTCCGGCGATGCGCTCTCCACTACGGCCGCCTTTGTCAGTTCGCTGTTGATCCTGCTGCGGGAAGGCCTGGAGGCGATCCTGGTCCTCGCGGCGATCATCGCACTGGTGATGAAGACCGGCCGGCGGGATGCTTTGGTCTGGATCCATGCGGGATGGATCACAGCGCTTGTACTTGGATTCTTCACGTGGCTCGTTGCTCGATATGTCCTTGGGATCTCGGGTGCCAGTCGCGAAATGACCGAGGGGATCACCGCACTGTTGGCAGCGGCTATGCTGCTCTATGTGGGCTATTGGCTGCATAACAAGAGCAACTCGAAAGCATGGCACAGTTTCATAAGGGAGAAGGTGGACTCCGCACTTGGCAAGAGCACACTTTGGACGCTCGCTGGCATTTCCTTCCTGGCGGTTTATCGGGAGCTTTTTGAGATCATCCTCTTCTATGAAACGTTGCTCAGCCAAGCAGGTCCCTCAGGCCAGCACGCGGTGTTGGGCGGCATCGGTGTGGCCGTAGTGCTGCTGGCGATCATCGGCGGTGCCATCCTGAAATTCAGCGTGCGCCTTCCCATTGGCCCCTTTTTCGCTGCCACTGCAGGACTGTTGGCCTTGATGGCCATTGTTTTCGCAGGGAACGGTGTGGCTGCATTACAGGAGGCAGGCGTGCTGCATGCCACCATGGTGCGGTTCATCTCGGTGCCCTTGCTGGGCATCCATGCCACCGCGCAAGGGTTGATCATGCAAGGGATCGTGCTTGTGCTGGTAGTAGGTGGCGCGCTGTGGGGCCGCTGGCGGATGCATTCGCTGGCCTCCAAGTAGGGCGCCGACCAAGGGCTTCGCGTATTTTTCACGCCTCATGGCGAGGCTGCGTCCGATCCCCGTACTCCTTTTCGTGTTTTTGGCCACGATCGTTCTTGGCCAGCGCCCCCTCGGATCGCGCGTGGTCGATGCCGCATCCTTGGAACCACTGCCTTATGCCAGCGTGGTTTGTCTGAGGACGGGCGAAAGCGTGATCACCAATGCGGAGGGTGTGTTCCGTATGATTGAAGTGGTTGAAGCCGACACCTTGGTCATCTCCTATTTGGGCTATCAACGGTTCCAGACCATTGTGGCAACGATGCGCCAGTTACCGGAGGCGCGTTTGTTACCCTTGCGGACCGAGCTGTCCGCCGTGCAGGTGGTGGGCCGGTCCGATGCCGTGTACGACCTGGTAATTGCAAGCGGGAAGCACCTTAGGCAGCTCGGGAAATACGAGGGGAAGGTCTACTTCGAACTGGAGACCCGGACCGCAGAACGAACCGTTGAAGGGATAGAATGCTTCTACAACGGCAGTTTTAACGGTGCGAACATCGAGGCGCTGGACCTGAAGCAGGGCAGGATCGGCCTGCTGCCCGATAAGAACCGCTTTGTGGTGAACCTCAACACCAGCCGTGGTTTCATGTTGTTGCATCCCGCTGAGAGCAACGGTGCTTTTCCCGCTACACCCTTGCAATATCGCTCGCGGAAAGCGTTGCGCCGCGACTTCGAGCTTACTGTACTGTCCATTACGTACGACACCGATGAACTATACCATATTCGCTTCACCCCGAAGGACAGCGGCGGCGCATTCTTCCAAGGCGAGCTTTGGGTCGATGCACGGACCGCTGTAGTAAGAAGCCTACAACTGGACTGCGACAGTTGCACGCGCCATCCTTTTCAAGCCATTTTCCCCGGTGATGAACTGCACGGACTGGAGCTGCATTATCGCCAGACCTATGTTCCCTGGCAGGGGCGCTCCATGTTGAACACGATCGAAATGGAGTATGCGCTCACCTACCACGGCAGCGCTGGCGATCCGAGGTTGGCAGCACGTGCGGAGGATCTGGCTTTGGACCGCCGCATGAGGACAAAAGGCATCCTTCATTTGTACGCGCCGGATGTGCAGTTCATACTTCCGCTGTTCCGGTATGACGCCGGACAGACAGACTACCGCAAGGTCCTCTCCATGCCGTACGACAGTGCATTCTGGGCGGAGGCACCGGGGCTGGTGCCCACCGAACGGCAGTTGCAGGACCAAGCGCTATTCGCCAAGGAAGGCCTGCTCGTGGGGAACAACAGCACGCTGGACCGGTCCGGAAGGAAAGGGCGTGGATTCTTCGAGAGTAATTACGCATTTTGGTCAGCGCAGCAGCGGATCGGGTTGAAGGGAACATTGGCTGAAGGTGCTTATGTGCCACCGGTGGCGATGAGCACGGAGGTCACTGCCAACGAAGTGCATCTTGTGGTGCAACTCTTCCTGAACGTCGACCGGACGGATACTGGCTATCGCACGTTCAGCGCTACCGTCTTTGACGGCTTCAGCTCCTATTGCCATTTGGACGACAAACGCAATGCGGACCTGCTGCTGAACATTTTCTTCGATCTGTGCGAGATCGAGCGGAGGCGCATGCAAGCGGCACTTGACCAGCCCGGGCTTTCGATTGAGCGCATCCGCGCTATCCATGCCAATGCGGAAAAGTCCATGGACCACACGACCGGAAAGTTCCTGAAGGAGACGCGTTACGGCATGGACGCGGAAGAAATGGCGCAATGGAATGGGCGCGTGGTATCGGAACTTGGCGTGGACAACTTCGCCTTGTTCGGCATCTTAAAGGGCGGGAAATAGGTTCCCGCCCCGTACCGCTACATTCGCACTCCCATTAACCCACCGCATGAACCATTCACTCGCTGCGTTGTCCATTTTACTGCTCGCCGCTTCTTGCGGAACGAGTGACAACACGAAGAACGAAATGCCAGCAACCGCACCTGCCCGCGAAAATCCCTTCACTGCCGAGAGCACGCTCTATCTAGGGGCGCCGGACTTCTCGAAGATCCAGAACCGGGACTTCAGCCCGGCAATGGAAGCGGGGATGAAGAAGCAATTGGACGAGGTGAAGGCCATTGCGGACAGTAAGGACGCAGCCACCTTTGACAACACTATCATCGCATTGGAGAAAAGCGGCCAGGAACTAACGCGCGTTAGCAAGGTTTTCTTCAACCTGATCGCGAGCAATACCAACGACAGCTTGCAGGTAGTGAACACGGATATGGCCCCGAAACTGGCCGCGCATAGCGATGCCATCAACCTCGACCCGAAGCTTTTCGCCCGCGTGAAGAGCTTGTACGATACCCGCGACTCTTTGGGGTTGGACAGTGTATCCGTCCGTCTTGTGGACCGTTACTACACGCGCATGGTCCGTGCTGGTGCATTATTGAACAGTGCTGACCAGAAGAGTTTGCGGGCCTTGAACGAAGAGGAATCGAAGCTTACCACATTGTTCAGCGAGAACCTGCTGAAGGAAGTGAACAACGCGGCTGTGCTGGTGGACGATAAAGCGCAATTGGACGGCATGACGGATGCCGAGATCGAAGCTGCAGCCACTGCCGCCAAAGAGAAAGGCAGCGAAGGCAAATGGCTCATAACCTTGCAGAACACCACCATGCAGCCCGTGCTTGCAGAGTTGAAGAACAGGGCTTTGCGCGAACGCATTTTCACTGCCAGCACGCAGCGCGGCATGTTGGGCAACGCTACCGATCAAAAGGCCACTGTGAGCCGCTTGGCACAATTGCGCGCCCAACGCGCCAAGCTGCTCGGCTTCCCAAACTATGCAGCCTATTCGCTTGACGACCAGATGGCAAAGACGCCGGACGCTGCCGTGAAACTCCTCACTGGTATGGTACCCGCCGCGGTGAAGAACGTAAAGGCCGAGGCCGCCAAACTGCAGGCCGTGATCGACAAGGAAAAAGGTGGATTCACGCTCGCTCCTTGGGATTGGGACTTCTATGCCGAGAAAGTGCGTAAGGCCGAATACGACCTGGATGAAAGCCAGATCAAGCCCTATTTTGAACTGGACCGCGTGCTGCACGACGGTGTATTCTTCGCTGCGAACCAGATGTACGGCATCAGCTTTAAGGAGCGCAAGGACCTCCCTGTGTATCGCCCGGAGGTGCGCGTGTTCGAGGTGTTCGATGCGGACAGCAGCACCATCGGCTTGATCTATGCCGACTACTATGCCCGCGACAACAAACAGGGTGGTGCATGGATGGACAGTTTCCAGGACCAGAGCGGCTTGTTGGACGAGAAGCCCATCGTTACACAGAACGTGAACATCCAGAAGCCCGCCGACGGCCAGCCCGCGTTGCTGAGCTTCGACGAAGTGACCACTATGTTCCACGAATTCGGCCACGCGTTGCACGGGTTATTGAGCAAGCAGAAGTATCCCTACTTCTCCGGTACCAACGTCCCGCGTGACTTCGTGGAATTCCCGAGCCAGTTCAATGAGAATTGGGCCTCGGAGCCGAAGGTGTTCGCCAATTATGCCAAGAATTACAAGACCGGTGAAGCCATGCCGAAAGCGCTGGTGGACAAGATCAAGAAGTCCGGCAAGTTCAACCAAGGCTTCATGACCACCGAATACCTCGCGGCAGCCTTGCTGGACCTTCAATGGCATATGCTTCCCGCCGATGCACCACTGCAGGACGTGCCCAATTTCGAGAAAGCGGCTTTGTCCAATTACGGACTGGACCTGCCCATGGTATTGCCTCGCTATCGCACATGCTATTTCAGCCACATCTGGGGCGGCGGTTATGCGGCCGGTTATTACGCCTACCTCTGGGCCGAAGTACTTGAGGCGGATGCATTCGGTTGGTTCAAGGAACATGGCGGTATGACGCGTGATAATGGTATGCACTTCCGCGGTACCATCCTTTCCCAAGGTGGCAGCAAGGACGCCGGGCAGCTCTACCGCGACTTCCGCGGCCGCGACCCTGAAGTGGGGCCTTTGCTGGAGAAGCGCGGGTTGAAGTAGGAAGCGGTCGAGGTCCTTGGAATCGGCGGAAACGACCCACTTGGAAAAGGAATGCGGTTTTGCGTACATGCCACCTTGCTCTGTGTTGTCGAATTACCGTGCCATGTGATCGGTGGGGCAGGGAGTTTATAGGGTCGGGAGTACCGAACCGTTCTGAAGCACTATGCCGCCACGACATTAGGAGGCCTGTCCAACCTCAACAAATGGAAGTCCATTGTTGAAAACCCGCGCCCGATCGTTGATAAAGCGGATGGATCTCTTGCTACATCCCTTACCGGGCGCGGATTAACTTCGTGCCGACGTGCGGGAACCCTTGTCGACATTGAGGTTCCGACCCGATATATGAGCGAAGCAAACTACGGTGAAGAGCATATCCGGTCGCTGGACTGGAAGGAACACATCCGGTTGCGGCCGGGCATGTACATCGGCAAGCTGGGCGATGGCAGCAGCTTCGACGACGGCATCTACATCCTGCTGAAGGAGGTGCTGGACAACTGCATCGATGAATTCGTGATGGGCCACGGCAAGAAGGTCGAGGTCACCATCGAAGGTCCACGCGTGGAAGTGCGCGACTTCGGACGTGGCGTTCCGCTCGGCAAGGTGATCGATGTGGTGAGCAAGATCAACACCGGCGCCAAGTACGACAGCAAAGCTTTCAAGAAGAGCGTCGGCCTGAACGGCGTGGGTACCAAGGCGGTGAATGCGCTGAGCAGCTACTTCAAGATCGAGAGCGTCCGCGACGGGCAGCTCAAACGCGCCGAGTTCGACCGTGGCGTGCTGCGCAAGGACAACAAGCTGGAGAAGAGCGACGAGGGCAACGGCACGCGCGTGGTCTTCGAACCGGACGAGCAGATGTTCAAGCAGTACGTGTACCGCGAGCAGCACATCGAGCGCTTGCTGTGGAACTACTGCTACCTGAACACCGGCCTGACCATCCACTACAACGGCCGGAAGTTCCAGAGCAAGAACGGACTGCTGGACCTGCTGGAGACGAAGATGGACGGCGAGCCGCTGTATCCCATCATCCACCTGATCGGTGAAGACATCGAGGTGGCGATCACGCACGCGAACCATTATGGCGAGGAGTACTACAGCTTCGTGAACGGGCAGCACACCACACAGGGCGGTACGCACCAAGGCGCCTTCCGCGAGGCCGTGGCGAAGACGATCAAGGAGTTTTTCAAGAAGGACTGGGAGGCTGGGGATTGCCGCACAGGCATCGTGGCCGCCGTCAGCGTGAAAGTGGTGGAGCCCGTTTTCGAGAGCCAGACCAAGACCAAGCTCGGCAGCCTCGAAGTGGAGCCGGGAGGCCAGAGCATGCGCGGCTTCATCGGCGATTTCCTTGGTCGCGAGCTGGACAATTTCCTGCACAAGAACCCCGCCGTTGCGGAAGTCCTGCAATCACGGATCCTGCAGAACGAGCGCGAGCGGAAGGAGCTAAGCGGCATCCGCAAGCTGGCCCGCGAACGCGCCAAGAAATCCAGCCTGCACAACAAGAAGCTGCGCGATTGCCGCATCCATCTCAGCGACCCGAAGAAGGACGACCGCAAGGAGAACAGCACGCTCTTCATCACCGAGGGCGACAGTGCCAGCGGCAGCATCACCAAGAGCCGCGATGTGAATCTGCAGGCGGTATTCAGCCTGAAGGGGAAGCCGCTGAACTGCTATGGCCTCACCAAAAAGGTGGTGTACGAGAACGAGGAGTTCAACCTGATCCAGGCCGCGCTCGACATCGAGGACGGCATGGACGGCCTGCGCTACAACAAGATCGTGATCGCCACCGACGCGGACGTTGATGGTATGCACATCCGCCTGCTGCTGATGACCTTCTTCCTCCAGTTCTTCCCGGACCTCGTGAAGAACGACCACCTCTACATCCTGCAGACGCCGCTCTTCCGCGTGCGCAACAAGAAGGAAACGCACTACTGCTATAGCGACGAGGAGCGGCAACGCGCCATCGCCAAGTTGGGTAAGAGCGCGGAGATCACGCGCTTCAAAGGCCTGGGCGAGATCAGTCCTGATGAGTTCAAGCACTTCATCGGCCCGGACATCCGCTTGGAGCCGGTGATGATCACCAAGGACGCGAAGGTGAACGATCTGCTCGGCTTCTACATGGGCAAGAACACGCCGCACCGCCAGGAATTCATCATCGGTAACTTGAAGGTGGAGAAGGACCTGGTAGAGGAGACCGCTGCCGAAGCGGCTGCAGCCAGTGTGCGGGCCATCGCGAGGAAACTGGAGGAGAACGAGGTAGAAGTTTGATGCGGGAATGGTTACTACCGCGGAAGATGCTACTGATAGCTGATAAAGCCGAACACATGAATATGGCTCAGCGTGTTGTTACTGCATCCCTGATGCTTCATCGCGAGAAGGCTTTGCAACGAAGCGATCTTGGTATGTTGATCGGAAGGACTTACTTGAGCCTTGCTTGTGTGATCATCGCAGGGGCATCAATGGCCCAATCCTCCGGTAAGATCCGACTGCAGATCGATCCCCCGAGAACATTCACCTATAAACTGGATCACCGCTTCACCATGCAAGAGGCCGATCTGGAACTGTTGGAGGGTGCGCACCATTTCAGCTTCTGGGCACCGCAACGCAAAGTCGTTGATACGACCATAACCATGGTAGGTGGAACGGATAAGGTCTTCTCGTTGCGTTTGCCGTTCTCCACGGAATACTTGGTGTACCAGCGCGACCTGCGATCCTACAGGAAGGACATGCGAGTGCAAAGGCTGTTGCCAGTTTCCGCCACGGGCCTGTCTTTGATCTACACGGCAGTGAAATTCGGGCAGCTGAAAAAAGCCCACGATAAGTTGGAGAGCGACCGCACCGCATACAACGATGCCACATCGCCATACGCCATCACTTACTTGAAGGGCGATGTGATCCCCGTGCATAAGGATGAATTTGATAAAGCACGTTCTGGTTACCGAGTAGCTGTGGGGATCACGGTCCTTTTCGCCGGGGTCACTACGTACATGTACCTGCGTTCTGCTAAAAGGGCCAAGCCCGAATTCCATGACGCGGAAAAAGTGCGCTTCGACGGATTGAGCTGGGCGCCCGGTGTGAATGGTGGCGAATGGAACTGCGGACTCACATGGAATTTCACACGATGAATCGCGCTTTCCTCTTCATCCTGCCATTGGCGCTTTCCCTCGTGGGTTGCTTGAAGGACGACGTCGATCCGGCCAAGCTCACTTCCAATCCGCTGGACCAGGACTACGACGGACCCGCATTGATCGAGCTGGTATCCGATACCACCCGCATTGTATATGATGGGTTGAACCCGGTGGACACCGTAGTGGAACAAATCATCAATGTCCGGGCGGATCTGCTGGCGCCGGGCACGGACTACAAGCTGTATGTCACCTTGGTGAACACCGGCGCGGTCTTCGATTATTCCAGTGAGATCCCACCCCCTCAGGACAGGGCCTATCACCATGTGGTGCCTGGTGTTGCGTATTGCTACGACTATCAGCTCGTCGTGCAATTCTCCAGGACCAAAGCCTACCGCTTCTGCACCACAGCGAACCCTTGAACACATTGCCTTCCGCCGATAGGCGGCGAAAACGATGAGCGACGAATTGGACGATAGCCTGAACGCGGAGGAGAGGGAGGAGAGCGCCGCCAATGAAAGCACCACGCCCGAAGGTGTTCCCGGCGCGGGCCAGGCCGGCACCTTCAGCGTGAGCGGCATGTACCGTGAATGGTTCCTGGATTATGCGAGCTATGTGATCCTGGAGCGTGCGGTGCCCGCATTGTACGATGGCCTGAAGCCCGTGCAGCGCCGGATCCTGCACAGCATGAAGGACCTCGATGACGGCCGCTACAACAAGGTGGCGAACATCATCGGGCACACGATGAAGTACCATCCGCACGGCGACGCCAGCATCGGCGATGCGCTGGTGCAGTTGGGCCAGAAGGACCTGCTGATCGACATGCAGGGGAACTGGGGTAACACACTTACCGGCGACAGCGCTGCGGCTCCCCGTTACATCGAGGCGCGCCTCAGCAAGTTCGCGAGCGACGTGGTCTTCAATCCGAAGACCACGGAATGGCAGAGCAGCTACGACGGACGCAACAAGGAACCGGTCTTTCTGCCTGTGAAATTCCCGCTGCTGCTGGCACAAGGCGGCGAGGGCATCGCGGTGGGCCTCAGTTGCAAGGTGCTTCCGCACAACTTCAATGAATTGATCGACGCCAGCATCGCCGTGCTGCGCGGAAAGAACCCGAAGCTCGTGCCGGACTTCCCCACGGGCGGCCTGGCCGATGCCGACAACTACGATGAAGGCCGCCGCGGCGGGCGCATCCGCTGCAGGGCGCGCATCCGCAAGGAGGATGCGAAGACGCTGATCATCACCGAGATCCCCTTCGGTACCACCACGGCGAGCCTGATCGAGAGCATCATCAAGGCCAATGAGAAGGGCAAGATCAAGATCCGGCACATCGAGGACAACACCGCGGCCACAGCGGAGATCCAGATACACCTCGCCACAGGGGTCTCGCCGGACAACACCATCGACGCGCTCTTCGCCTTCACCGATTGCGAGCTGAGCATCGCGCCGAACGCCTGCGTGATCGAAAGCGACAAGCCACGCTTCCTCGGGGTGAACGAGCTGTTGAGGACCAGCACCGAGAACACGTTGCGGTTGCTGGAGCTGGAGTTGCAGATCAAGAAGGCCGAACTGCAGGAGCAATGGCACTTCGCCTCGCTGGAGCGCATCTTCATCGAGAAGAAAGTGTACCGCAAGATCGAGGAGGCCGAGACCTGGGAGCAGGTGGTCAGCTTCATCGACAAGGGCTTGAAGCCCTACGTGAAGGACCTGCGCCGCGCCGTGACCGAGGAGGACATCCTGCGCCTCACCGAGATCCGCATCAAGCGGATCAGCAAGTTCGACAGCTTCAAGGCCGACGAGCACATCAAGGGATTGGAAGAGCAGCTCGCCAGCACACAGGCCAAACTGGATGCGTTGGTGGAATATGCCATCGACTATTTCAAGGAACTGAAGCGCAAGTATGGCGCGGGCCGCGAGCGGAAGACCGAGCTGCGCACCTTCGACACCATCGTGGCCACAGCGGTGGCCGTCGCCAACCGCAAACTCTATGTGGACCGGGCGGAAGGCTTCATGGGCTGGGGTCTCCGCGGTTTCGAGCTGGTGGATGAATGCTCGGAGATCGATGACATCATCGTGTTCCGCGACAACGGTACCATGCAGGTCACCAAGGTGGCGGACAAGAAATTCATCGGCAAGGGCGTGCTGCACGTTGCCGTATGGAAGAAGAACGATGAGCGTACCATCTACCACCTGATCTATCAGGACGGTGCTCAAGGGGCGAGCTACATGAAGCGCTTCGCCGTCACCTCCATCACGCGGGACAAGGACTACGATCTCACCAACGGCACCAAGGGGAGCAAGGTGCTCTACTTCACCGTCAACCCGGACGGTGCCTCGGAGACCGTGCGCATCAACCTGCGGCCGCGGCCGAACCTGCGCAAGACGCAGTTCGACGTGGACTTCGGCGACCTGATGGTGAAAGGGCGTGGCAGCAAGGGCAATATGCTCACGCGCTACATGGTGCACAAGGTGACGCAGAAGGAGCGGGGCGGAAGCACGCTCGGCGCGATCCCGATCTGGTTCGACGAGACCGTTCGCCGCCTGAACGAGGCCGGGCACGGGCGCTACCTCGGGCGCTTCAGCGGGGACGACAAGATCCTTGCGATACTCAGCACCGGGCATTACCAGCTCTTCCCGTTCGCACTGGGCACACACTTCCCGGACGAGGCGGTCACCATCGTGAAATGGGATCCTGAGGCACCGATCACCGCGGTGTATTGGGAAGGGGAGAAGCAGCAGTACAACGTCAAACGGTTCCTCGTGGAATCCGCACGGGACCCTGTGAATTTCATTACTGAACACCCGGACAGCAAGCTCGCCCTGCACACGCTCGTGGAGGGAACGGGCCTGCACATCGCCTTTGACAAGCGCAGCAACGACCGGCCGGAGGAGGAGGTCGACCTGTCGGAGTTCATCGCTGTGAAAGGCGTGAAAGCGCTCGGCAACCGGCTCACACCGTACAAGGTGAAGGAGCTGAAGCTGACCGGTGAGGTATTCACCGTGATGACGCCGGAGCTGGAGGAGAAGCAACGGATGCTGATCACAGAGGACGAGATCGGCCACTTGGAACCACCCGAGGAGGAGGGCTTGGAACGCTCGCCGATGGAGGAGTTCCGCAAGAGCCACAAGGCGCCCAAGGAGGAGGATCCCGATCAGCCCATCATCGGGCACAAGCCCGGGAAGCAGATGGACCTGGGGCTGGATTGAAATTGTTCAATGGTAAGGCAATTGCTCGCTTGGACCATGGCGATTGTGACTGCACAAGCAGCTGCGCAGTCGGTAGCGGTCGATACCATTTCGGCGATGCAGCCTTGGTCGCCTTATAAGCAGTTCACCTTCCCGCATGTCATCGTGCATGGTCAACCCGGATTGTCCGCGAGGATAGATCGGGACCTCTGCGTTGACTTCTTGGATGTCGATCCGGATACTGCGAAGGGCAGCATCTTCCAAATGGTGTGGGGTGATCCGGAGGGTCAGGTGCCTCAACGGCTCAATTCCCTTACATGGTCTTATAACGAGCCGCTTCCGGAGGTGCTGTCCGTTCTGTTCTCCGGCGAAGGATGCGGGGCCTACTGTGAAGAATTCACGATCCACTACAACTACGACCTACGGGATGGTCATCGTCTGTCCTTCGACTCGTTGTTCACGAAAAACGGAGCAATTGCCGTCGACGATACGCTGCGCCGGTCCTGGCGCAGGGATGTCGAGGCACGGATCGAGTTGGTCCAGGACTCCAGCGAAGTCACCGGACTATCTGCCGACAACAGGGAAAGGTGGCAGGAGGAGTCCGATATGTATCGCGAGTGCTTGCTGGAGAGAAAGGAACAACGACCCTACGTTCAGGACTTTGAACCGCTGACGAAGGAGTTGCGCGTGCATATCGCAAGATGCAGCGCTCACTACAATAGGGCTCTGGATGACCTCAATGAGGTGTCCACAGATGTACCTTATGAATGGCTGGCCCCTTTCTTTCGACCGGGCTACGCGGCGCTGTTCATGAACTGAATCAGCTTGATCTCCGGCTTATGTTCTGGGCGCGTCCACACAAGAGGCTGCGATCAGCTTACGCGCACAGCACGGGGATACCGTACTTGTTCACGAGGATCTCCTGTTTTTCGTCGTCGGCGATCTTCTTGTGCTCGCCGCTGGATCTGGCCATGATGGCGATGCAACCGGCGCCGATGGTGTGCGCATGGTAGATGGTCCGCTCCGCGTAGCCTTCGTAGAATTTGGCCACGGGTTCGTTCACTTCACGGTGCTTCACGCCTTCCTTGTCCAAGTGCTGCAGCATTTGCTGCTTATTCTTCAACAGTGTATTGCTTGAATGCTCTCCTTCCTTCAGGATCTGGTAAACGTCCACCTCACTGCCATAGGCTTTGGCCAGCAAGCATACTGCTTCCAACAAAGGTCTGATGTTGTCGTGGGGTGCAACAGGCATCACGATCCGCCCGGTGAATGGAGCACGAGCGGTGAAGGATTGCATCACCAGGGTCGGTACGGCGGAATCGCGCACCATTTTGAGCATGTCGGATCCGAACATGGTCTGCCGTAAACCTTGTACGCCATGCGTACCGGCTATCACAAGTTTGTATCCGTTCGCTGACTCCGAGGCGATCTGTTTCAGGGTGGCACCTTCGCGTTGCAGCTTTTCCACCTTGATGTTCTGTTTTTCCAGATCCTCCAAGTTGGCGCCGTGCTCGCTCATTTGCACGTTTCCTCCTTTCGCGACCTCCTCCTTTGTAAGCACGTGGAATAACGTGATCGACGCCTTGGTGCGCGAGGCCAAGTGTCCTGCATGGGTCAAAGCAATGTCAGCGGCAAGGGTAAGGTCCGTTGGGCAAAGAATTTTCATTGGTTTTCGGAGCGTTTTTGCGGGCTGGTGCTGGTTGGGTTCTTGGGATCACAATCTCGGCCAAGGTAAGGAACTTGACAATGCATATTTCGGCGTAAGCTTGCATTATGAAGTCTTTATACTCCTTTTTGATCGCTGTTGCGTTCGCGGGAACCGCTGTTTCGCAGGTCAACATCACGCAGCTCGGCCATTTGGATTACCAAGCCTTGAGGAACAGTGACTTGGCGAACATCTGGGGTTATGTGGATGAAGAGGGGAACGAATATGCCTTGGTCGGCGTGAACGGGAACGGAGCACCGAACAGCGGCGGGCTTTCGGTGGTGGATGTGAGTGACCCGGCCAATCCGGTGGAAGTATTCTTTGCTTCCGGGCCTGCCAGCATCTGGCGCGAGATCAAGGTGTGGGGCGATCACGCCTACGTCACCACGGAGGCGAACGCGGGTCTCCAGATCGTGGACCTTTCGCCGTTGCCACAAAGCCACGACCTTCCCGTAACGCTGTTCCAAGGGAACGGATGGACCACGGCGCATTCACTGTTCATCGACGAAAACGGTAGGCTCTATCTGCACGGTGCTAACCGTGGCAATGGAGGAGTGATCATGTACGACCTTACCCAAGATCCGGAGGCACCTGTGGAGGTCGGCACGGTGGACGTCCTTTATTGCCATGACAGCTATGCCCGAGGCGATACGTTATATGCTGCGCATATATACAATGGCCTGCTCTCCATAACGAACGTGAGCAACCCCGCAGCCCCCCTACTATTGGGCAGCGTTACCACGCCTTCGGCTTTCACCCACAATGTTTGGTTGGACGATAGTGGGCAGTATGCTTTCACAACGGATGAAGTGGGTAATGCCTATGTGGGGGCCTATGATATCAGTGACCTGAGCGACATCAAGGAAGTGGACCGGTTGCAGAGTGACGCCGGCCACAATGTGATCCCGCACAATACCTATTGGCTCGACCACTTCTTGGTGACGAGCTATTACACCTATGGCGTGGTGATCTACGATGCTACGCGGCCTTGGAACCTCGTTGAGACCGGCCACTACGACACTTCCCCGTTCAATTCCGGCGGATTTCATGGCGCTTGGGGCGTATATGCATTCCTTCCAAGCGGTAATCTGCTGATCAGTGACATTGAGAACGGACTCTTCATCCTGTCGCCCACCTACGTGCATGCTGCCTGGTTAGAAGGCTTGGTCACTGACCTTGGAACAGGATTGCCCATCAATCAAGCCAGCGTTACCCTCGGTACGCCGGATGCAACGGACGGAACGGGTTTCGATGGCAAGTATGCGTTGGGCACGGTGAACGGGGGCACTTATACAGTAACGGCCTCCGCTCCCGGTTACCCTGATCGCACCTACACCGGTGTGCAGCTCGTGAATGGTGAGCCGACCATACTGGACATCCAACTCGGTCTCGGTGCTGGAGTCGCTGCCAACAGCATGGCTGCAGAGGTATCCCTGTCGGTTTCCCCTAACCCGGTCAATGGCCTGTTCACCATTGGTAATATGGGTGGAGCAGGGGTATTAAGGGTGTTGGACCTGCAAGGCCGCACGGTCTTAGGACCCGTCAACGTTGAACGGGCCCTGCCACTTGATGCACGTGGGTTGCCCGCTGGCAGTTACATGGTGCTCATGGTACGTGAGGACGGTGCGCTGCGTACTGCTCGCTTTGTAAAGCAATAGCCTCAGCGGGCACCTCCGCAGTTCTGCTTGATCAGCTCGTCGACACCAGGGGCTGAACCCAAAGCCTTTGCGAGGGTCAGGTCATCACAGCCTTTCGCCCGGTCACCTTTGCGTATGCGGAGTTCGGCCCTTGTGCGTAAGGCGTATGGGTTGTTGCCGCTGGACTTCAGGCTACGTTCCACGGTTTTCAGGGCATCCGCATCGCGGCCGGTCTTCATCAGTGCATAGGCCTTGTTGCTCAATACCACGGGTTCGTCCTTGTCCTGTCCCAAGGCGGTTTCTAAAACGGCCAATGCATCGTCGTAACGGCCCATCTGGTTCAGTTCGTAGCCGCGATTGCTCCAGTTGCCTAAGTCGTCCGGCTCTAAACTGCACAACGATTCCAGTACGGCCAAGCTCTCGGCATATTGACCGTTGAGGTCGTAAAGACGTGCAAGGACCTTCATGGCGGGCAGGTCGTCCGTGCGGTCACCGAGACCCTCTTTCAGATCGGCCAATGCTTCCTTGTTATCGCGGAGGGTGGCCCTGCTCTGGCCTCGCAGGACAAGCATTTGCGAGCGCACCGCCGGTTTGGGATCAGTGGCCAATGCGCGCCCGGCGTATTTCACCACACCTTCATTGTCATCGGCCCGGAACGCATACACGGCGCGCAGTTCGTTGGCCGGGGCGTACATGCTGTCAACTGCCAATGCACTTGTAAGATCTTTCAGGGCCTTTTCATATTTTCCGGTTTCATACCAGCCACGGGCACGAGCGCTCCAAGTGGCGGGTGTGGCGGCGGAATCCACTGCTGCCACATACTTGGCCATGGCTTTTGACTTTTCGCCGGCTATCAGTAGGGCATCGCCTTGGGCGATCATGCTTTGTGCCTGTGAAAAGTGGCCGGAAAGCAGGCAGATGAAGAGTAGCGCATGTTGCGGTGCCGTTTTCATACTGCGAAGCTAAGTGGTGCCCCGGTTGATGCGCCAACGGGCTTTCCGGTTCAGTAAAGGCGCGGCACGGGGACCGTGTCCAACGTGGCCAAGTGGCCGGCTTCCAACAGGAATTGGCCCGCCGTTGCGATCATTGCCGCATTATCCGTACAGTATTCCCTTTTCGGAACGAAGAGTATGGCTCCTTCGCGTTGCGCCAGTTCCCCAAGTCTTGCAGCAAGTGCAGCATTCGCTGCCACGCCGCCGGCAATACCCACTTGGGTAATGTCATGGTCGCGGATCGCACGCCGCACTTTGGCGAGGAGGTGGTCGATGATGGCATTCTGCAAAGAAGCGCAGAGATCCGCGCGTTGTGCTTCCACAAAGCCCGGCTGGGCTTGTTCGCCGCGCTGCACCAAGGCCATAAAAGCTGTTTTGATACCGCTGAAGCTGAAGTCCAGTCCGGTGATGGAGGGCACTGGCAGTTTGAACCGGTGTGGATCACCTTCCCGGGCATGGCGCTCTACGAGTGGACCACCAGGATAGGGGAGCCCTAACACTTTTGCCCCTTTATCGAAGGCTTCTCCGGCCGCGTCATCCAATGTGGATCCGATCACTTCCATTTCCAGCGGAGACCGGACCAAAACCAATTGGGTGTGTCCTCCGCTCACGGTCAGGTTCAGGAAGGGGAAGGATGGCACGTGGTGATCTTCACCGTCCCGGATGAAATGCGCCATCACGTGGGCTTGGACATGGTCCACGGCCAGCAGCGGAATGTTGAGCGCTTGGGCCATGGAACGCGCGAAGCACGCCCCGACCAACAAGGCTCCGATCAAGCCAGGCCCACGAGTGAAGGCGATCGCGGAAAGATCCGTGGCGGATACACCTGCCTGTTCCAGGGCCTGCTGCACCACCGGTACGATGTGTTCCTGATGAGCGCGGCTGGCGAGCTCCGGCACCACGCCACCCCATTGGGCATGTACCTCTTGGGAAGCCACCACATTACTGCCAAGCACCCCGTCGATCAGCACGGCGGCGGCCGTCTCGTCGCAGGAACTTTCTATACCAAGGATCGCGTTCAAAGGGAAAAGGGTGCTAACCGGGTAAATTTGGCCGTTCGGGCCCGAAGGTTGCAGGTAGGATCCCTCAGGCGCCGAATAAAACGATTGACCGGAAGGGAGCGGGAACTGGTCCGGAAAGGCGGTCCTAAATTAAACATGGCCGACGCGGCACCAAAAAGAAGCATCATCAGGCGCATGTTCCGCATTCTGCTGCGGACCGTGGTTGTTCTGTTGCTGATGACCGGCCTACTGGCAGGGCTTTTCATGGTGCCGGCCGTGCAGACCTGGCTAGGGGCGAAACTGAGCGCGCAGTTGGCGAAAGATCTCGGGGTGACCATCCGGGTGGACAGGTTGGAACTGCGCATCATCGGCCCGAACCGTTTCCATGGTTTGTACATCGAGGACTTGCATGGGGACACATTGGTGGCCGCACGAGAACTGTGGGTGCGCGGTCTCAAGGTGCATCCGCGGAACCGGGTGATCCGGGTGCGGCAATTGGAATTGGTGGACGGCCGTTTCGCCATGGACCGCTTGGCTGGCGAGCCTCATAGCAACCTGACGGAATTCCTGGCCAAGATCTCCGGCACGCCGAGTACGGACACCACTTACAGCAAGCCTTGGACCATCGAATGTGCGACCGTGGACGTCCGTGGACTGCATTACAGTTATTTCGATGCCGGCCGGAAGGCGTTGCCCTTCGGCGTGGATGTGGATCACGTTGACATTCCGGATGCCACGGTGATCGGCAAGGACTTTAAGCTTCATGGCGATTCCATGAAATTCCAGGTAGCGGAGCTCCGCTTCAGCGATCGGAGCGGGCTTGTGGTGGAGCATCTCAGCGGCTTCGCGCGCGTCGGTCCACCCGGCATCTTTATTGACGGGCTGCGCTTGGTCACTGGCCCGCAGGCCGAGGGGATGGAAGGCAGTACCATCACGGGCGACCTCGGCCTACGCACGGAAACGCTTTCCGATTTCGATGAATTCAATACCAAGGTCTTCATGGACGCGCGGCTGGACAGTTCCCGCATCCAAGCCGCCGATGTGGCCCTGTTCGCGCCTGATCTGGAGGGCATAGATCTCGCGGTCTCGTTGAAAGGGCACATACAGGGAACGGTCTCGCAACTGAAAGGCCGGGGCATGGACCTGTATTTCGGCGAACGTTCCGCCTTCCGCGGCGATGTGGAACTCACGGGTCTCCCGGACGTGCCCAACACCTTCATCGTCTTGGACGCCACTGAGGTCCATACCAACCCCACGGACCTTGCGCGATTGCCCATTCCGCCCTTCACGTCGAAAGGCAAGCTGCAACTGCCGGTGGAAGTGCAGCGGCTCGGCGACCTCTCGTACAGCGGCAATTTCACCGGCTTCGTCAACTCATTCACCACCTATGGCACCGCCACAACCGGCGCGGGCACTTTGGTCAGCGATATCTCGTACGAACGCGATACCATTTCCCGGGCTTTCCGGTTGAATGGAAAACTGTCCACGGACGGGTTCAACCTTGGGCGTGTGCTGGGCACCACGTCGGTAGGACACATCGCATTCCGGACCAAAGTATCGGCCAAGGGGAAGGATCTCAATTCGCTCGTTGCTGAGCTGGAAGGTGACGTTCCTGTGCTGGAGCTGGAGAAGTACGGTATTACGGGCATTACCCTGAACGGAAAATTGGAGAAGAACCTGTTCAATGGTGAACTGCACTGCACGGATCCCAAGCTCCAGTTGGATTTCAATGGGTTGGCCGACCTACGCGGGCGTTGGCCACAAGTGGATTTCAGTGCGGACGTCCATCGCATGGACCTGCGTGCATTGGGTGTGATAGAAGGCAGCGGTTACAGCGATCTCAGCATGCATGTCGCAGCCAAAGGCCGGTTGTCACCGGACAGTTTGGAAGGCACCGTACGAATGGAGAATGTCAGCTATTGCGAGGACTCCATCGATCTGGAACTTGGGAACATCGCACTCGACTCCTGGCGGGAGGACGGCGTGCCGAAAATGCGATTGGAAAGCACGATGGCCGACGCTCAAGTGGAAGGCCCGTTCCATCCCGTATCACTGCCCGGTGCGGTATCCAGTGTATTCCTCAGCGTGTTCCCCGCATTGAGCGATAGGGTGGCCTATGAACAGGTGGAGCAGAACTTCAGCTTTGCCGCGCAGATCAAGGAGGCGCAGCCGCTTTTGGACATTGTGCTGCCGGGCTTGAAGGTCGCCAATGGCACGGCCGTATCCGGCCACTTCAACAGCACCAATTTCGACATGGGATTGGACGGTACTTCACCGGCCATTTCGTACGGCGGCTTCGGCGGTGATTCCTTGGAATTCTCGCTCGGAAAAACATTGGATGTGCTGGCCTTCAGCCTTACCGGCAATGGGGAAACACGCAAGGACAGCCTACGGCTGAGCAAGTTGATCGTTACCGGAACGGCATACCAGGACGAATTGCGCTTCCGGGCAGATTGGGCCACAGCGGACAGCATGGCCAGCGGAGTGGTGCGCTTGGCAGGCCTTGTCCGTGGCCCGGATTCTTTTTCCTTGGATCTTGAACCCAGCAGTGTGGCATTGGGGCGCGGCGAGTGGCACAATCCGCTCACGGCGCATTTCGAGCTTGACAGCGGCAATGTGCACTTGGATAGCCTGGAGATGGTGAACGGAACGCAGAGGATCCGTTTGGGTGGCGCTATGGGGAAGTCCCCTTTGCTCGCGGCCAGCTTCCAGCTCCACGATGTCCGCTTGGAGAACACAGCGCCGCTGTTCGACGGACCCGCCCTGCATGGATCCGTAAGTGGCGACGGCAAAATATTCGATCTACTGGGCGATCCCTACCTCCTGAGCTATCTCTGTGTGGACAGCCTCGCCATAGAGGACAAGCCCGTGGGCGATCTGCAATTGGCAGCTGCTTATAACGATGGCGGAGAAGGCATCGCCGTCCATGGTAACCTCCACCGAGGTGCCTTGCAGATGTTGGGCTTTACCGGCAACGTTACTCCTGGAAAGGCACAGGAACTAGCGCTGCGCTTGAACATGGACAGTTTGGACCTGCGGTTTTTGGACCCGTATCTCCCGGAGGCTATCAGCGACATTCAAGGGCTTGTATCAGGCCATGTTAACGTTACCGGGAAGTTGTCCGATCCGCAGATCGAAGGCACGGCATTGCTGGAGAATGCTGGGCTTCGCATCAACTACCTCAATACCTTCTACAGCTTCACGCACCAAGTGGATATCCAGCCGGATATGTTCGCCTTGGATTTGGTAAAGCTGCACGATGACGAAGGCCATGAGGCCGTCGCCACGGGCACGATCATCCATCACGGATTGAAGGATTGGAACTTCGACCTGGGTTTGGAAATGGATAACATGAAGGTGCTCCAGACCACGATCAACGATAATCAACTGTACTATGGAAAGGCCTACGCCAAAGGCAGGTTGGGTTTAAGCGGCTACGCCGACAACATCTTCATCGACGTGGATGCAGCTACCGGCCCGGGCACGGATATCCACTTTCCACTGGGCGCAAGCCGGGACGTCAGCGGCATCTCGTTCGTGCGTTTCGCGGAGGGTGGTAGCTCCGCTTCCGAGGAACAGACCGCGGTGGACCTGAGCGGTATACAATTGAATATGAAGATCGCGGTAACCCCGGATGCGCAGTTCGAGCTCATTTTCGACCCCACGGTAGGTGATATCATGCGTGGAAGGGGCACGGGGGACATTACAATGAGCGTGACCCCCGCGGGGGATTTCAGCATGAAAGGGGATGTGGAATTGACCGAAGGAGACTACCTCTTCACTTTGCGGAACCTGGTGAACAAGAAGTTCGGCGTGGAGCCGGGAGGACGCATTTCGTGGTTCGGTGATCCGTTCGATGCCTTGATCAACATCGACGCCGTATACAAGCTCCGCGCAAGTCTGTATGATGTAATGCCCGCCGCCTTGCGTACAGAAGCCTACAAGAAGCGTGTACCGGTGGAAGTGCTCATGCACCTTTCGCAACGGTTGATGAACCCTGATATCGCCTTTGATGTGCGCTTGCCGTCGGTGGACGAAGGCGTTCGCACACAGGTGAACAGCGCTTTGGCGAACACGGACGATATGAACAAGCAGGTCTTTGCGTTGATCGTGCTCAACCGGTTCCTGCCGAACGATGCCAACTCAGGTGGACAGGAGAACAGCGGATTGGCCGTAGGGGCCACCACCGGTACGGAATTGCTGAGCAACCAAGTGAGTAATTGGCTCAGTTCAGTTTCCAATAAGTTCGATTTCGGCGTCAACTGGCGTACCGGCGATGCCATTTCGCAGGACGAGGTGGAATTGGCAGTGAGCACAGCCGTATTCAACGACCGGTTGCAGCTCAGCACCAACGTGGGCGTGAGCTACGGCGATGGTGGCACGCAACAAGGTACCAACAACATCATCGGCGACTTTTCTGCGGAATACAGCTTGACGCAGGACGGTAAACTGCGCTTCAAAGCATTCAGCCAGAGCAACGACCGGAACCTCAACCAAGTGGACCAAGCCCAGACCACACAAGGCGCTGGTTTGGCTTATCGCGAGGAATTCGATACGGTGGGCGAGTTCTTCCGCAAGGTGGGCAGGATCTTTACCGGGAAGTAGGACAAAGGCTCTTATTCCGGAGGTGGGATTTTTGCGGGAAACTATCTTTCGCAAAATCCACTACCGATGAGGGCCTTGAAGACACTCCTGATCATCCTGTTGGCCGTGGTCGCACTAGCGGCCGTGCTGGGCCTTACCGGCCCAAAGCGTTCCGAAGTATCGCGCTCTGCAATGGTGAACGCACCTTCCGATGTGGTATACAACCATGCCAATTCACTCCAGCACATCGCAGCCTGGAGCTCGTGGGGGAAAAAGGATCCAGCAATGAAATTGACCTACAGCGGTCCGGACGGTGCGGTCGGCCAGAGCGGCACATGGGAAGGGAACTCCAAGGTCGGTAGCGGATCGCAGGAGATCATTGCTTTGGAACCGGATCGGAGAGTGGAGCTTGCCTTGCATATCAAGCAACCATTTGAAGCGGAAGCCTCCGCTGACCTGGTGTTGGAGCCGATCGGGGACAGCACCAAGGTGACGTGGACCTATTCGGCCGTCAACAACTTCATGAACCGGATCTATTTGGCCTTCAACGACATGGACAAGATGATAGGCCCCGACTTCGAGGAGGGTATTTCGCAACTCAAGTCGCAAGCGGAAGAAGATGCCCGCACCAAAGAGGCGGAGGCGCGTGCGAAGACCTACCGCGGTTTTACCATCACGCCGGTGGAACGGCAGGAGACCGTATATGCCGGCCATCGCACGATCGTGAAATGGGGGGACCTGGACAATTTTTTGGCCAAAGAGTTCAGTATCGCTACCAAAGCGGCTGCGAAATCAGAAGTGGGGGTCACCGGTGCACCCACGGCGTTGGTGTATAAGTGGGATGAGGGCGGGAAACAGGTGGATCTGTTCGGCGGCCTGCCCATCGACGCCAGCAAAGGTTCCGCGATCACGGGCTGCGATCTGGTGACCATCCCGGGTGGTAAAGCATGGATGATAGCCTACCACGGCGATCCAGCAGGCACGGAGGAAGCGCATAAAGCCATGGATCAAATGTTGAAGGATAAGGGGCTTGAACTGCGATCGCCTGTGATCGAAGAATACACGTTCGCAAACACTCAGGAGCCTGACACAGGGAAGTGGATCACGAACATTTACTACCCGGTGAAAGAGGTTGCGACGCAACCTGCGGAATAGGCTGTGGAGCTCAACTCCGATCATGCTGTGCTAAAAGCGACACCGAGTGCGCGGCGAGTATTAAGCTATGGTCCAGTCCGGCCTCGTCATACCGAGCTGCGGATACGCTTCGATACCCCTTCGAGGCAAAGCGCCAAAAATCATTGTTTCAGCGCACATGGCTGTTGAACTACGAAATGGATCGCACTAGGCGGACTGTTGTTTTACGAGGGACCGTCACACTTTTGACGGTTCAGGGGATATTAATGGCCGATCCCGAGGGATCGCATTGAGCAAGCTCAGCGATCTCCCGGGATCAAAACAGTCTCCCCGTACCCGGAAGGCTTTGGCGGAGAGGGAGGGATTCGAACCCCCGTTACCCTTTCAGGTAAAGCGGTTTTCAAGACCGCCGCGATCAACCGCTCTGCCACCTCTCCAAGTGCATGCGTGCGTTTCCGCGCCGCGAATGTACCTGTGCGGGCAAATACTGCAGCACTGGTGACCTTTGATTTTGCACTGTCACTTAAAGCCGCTCCTTGGAACAACCTCGACAAATCCTCGCTGGGCAAGGCTTACTTGGCTAAACGGAGGCGAAGACCGGCGTTGATATGCAAAAAGTTCACCTTTGGATTGGTCTGGAAGTCGTTCCCCTTAAAGACGTTGCTCATGGCCACATCGTATCCACCTTCCACGAACAGGAAGCCCAACTCCACGCCAGCGCCGAAGCCTATCTGCCACTGGGTACCGGTGGTTTCCACGTTCAATGCATTGTTGTGCAGGTCGGCATTCAGATTCATCAGTGCTGATGGGCCAGCCATGACGTAAACGTTCGCAGCGGGATCACCCGCAGGGTCGATCAGGTGAATACCCAACATAATGGGAACGCGCAACGCCCGGCTGGTATATTCGAACTCCTGGTCAGTCCCCACCACAGTGCCGTCGGGGGCGGTACCTGCATACGTGTAGTTAAGGTTGCGCACCAAGAATTCGACCCCGGGCTTTACGAAGACCCGGTTGCCGAGCATCAGATCCGCTCCGAATTGATAGCCCGCTTTGCCGACCCATCCTTCATCGCCAGCCTTGGAGACGTTGGAACCGTTATATCCGCCGTAGAGATGTACCTCCTGTGCCGAGGTCAGCGCAGGGATGACAAGAAGAGAGGCCAATGCGAGTAGGTTTTTCATGGGTTTCGGTTTGATGTCGGCTAAGCATCGAATTCTGGGCCATCCGGGCTGAATGCTAAAGCCCCCTCGGGAATTGCTCGCTGGAAGCGGCTTTCCCGAGGAGGCAATGGCTATGCACTATTCGCTGCGATTAAGGCCGCTGGGGAGGGATTACACGGATCGGGGGCAATGGCTGCGCAGTCCCTATAGTTCACCGGCGTGGTGAACGGGGCGGATTTGAAGGGGCTGGGCGTGGAGCCGGGCTGGGCGCGGGCCGGGCCTGTGGCGCACGTGCGGGCGGTGCGGTAGGCCTGGCTTGCTGTTGTGCCGGTTGATCACGGTATCCACGGAAGTCATTCACACGCTGTTCTCCGCGTTGGCGCTCCCGCGTGATCTCTTGTGGGGGTTGGTTCACCGGTTGGAAAGGCCGAGTGGCAGGTTGTTGTGTGCTTTGCTGCGGCACCCGCACCGGAGTGGTGTTCCCATCAGCCGGGGTCTTTTCAGGGACACGGGTCTGGGGCACGGAGCTAGCAGGAGGGCGGACGTTGACAGCTTCGCGGGCGGGTTCCTTTGCCACAGGATTCCAGTTGCCGTTCTGCAATTCCTCGGTGCGGCCTTGGCTTTCACGGTAAACGTTGCCGTTGCGATCGGTGAAGTGGTCACCCGCGATCGGCTTGATGGCCGTGCGTCCTGTGGCGGTGGTGCGACCAGGAACGACGGATGTCGGAATGCGGCCCCCATCCTTCCCGTTGAGAGCGGTGCGTCCCATCTCAGTTGGCCTCACTCCTACATTGCGGTGGGTGCTGTACAGATCATTTCCGCGCAAAGGGGACCGCACATCCCCGGTGTTTGCCCGGGAAGCGTTGCGTTCCGCAACGGAGGCGCGATGACCGTAGTAATAGCCGTTGTTGTTCCAGTCGTTGTGCGGGCAATAGGAGTAAGGGCCCCACCAGCTCCATGGGTGGTAACCATTGTAGCCGTAATAGTTCCAGCTCGGGTAGAACCAAGTGTATCCCCACGTAGGACCGAATCCCCAGCCGTACCATGGGTTGTAGTACATATTGAAGCCGTAGGTGAAAGGCCGGGGATACCAACGGTTCGGCCAAGGGTCGTAATAGTAACCGGTGCCGTAGATCACAGTACCGTACTGCACGTAGCTGCCCACGTAGCCCGGGGTATAACCCACGAACACCGCATCGGGGGTGCTGTCGTAGATGTATACGTAGCGCACGCGGTAGTTGGGGTCGCTGGGCGGGATGTCATTCACCTGTGATGGCACGCTGGTGCTCACCGTCCATGGTCCGTCGGGCGTATTGCCTTCGTACCAGACCGCATTGTCGCATACATGGTAGCTGCCGTTGATGCGCAGTACCGTGGTGCTTGCGTTCACCGCGCTATAGACCTGGGTACCTGCGATCTGTTGGAACTGTGGATCGCCGTCATAGCTCACCGTAACTGCTGCGGTACGGCGGTCCACCCGTGCCGTCTGCGGTATGCTGGCATCGCGCACTGCTTCACGGGCGGCATCGGTGCCGGCAACGTGTGCCAAGATGCCGTCCTTCTTTGAACCTTCGGGCACTTGGGCGAAATCAGCAGGAAGCGCATCCGAGGCCACGAAGCGCCAAGGTCCGTTCTTGAGGTCCTTGGTAGCATACCATCGTCCGGAGGCAAGCAAGTAATATTCCTGTGTTGGAATATCGAGGAACAGGTCATCATCGGTGTTTGTCACGTACATCAAGGATGTGTTCTTGAAGGGTTCCATCTTCGGGGAACCGTCAACGTCCACGAGCACTGCGGGTTTATTGCTCACCACCACTTCGGGGATCACCGAACCGGGCATTGCCACCGGGGTTGTGTCCACGCGCTGTGCCAAGGCCTCCAGTTCGCTGGGTGCTTTCTTCTCGTAGGTCCACGGGCCGTTGATGTCGCGTGAGGTATACCACAAGCCGGATCCGTAAAGCCAATGGTTTCCACCCTTCGGTCTCACGAGCAGATACGGGCTGTTCGTAACGCGGTCCACGTCCTTGGCTGCTTTCGCATACACCGGGTCATTGTCCGTCGGCATATCCTTCACCGCCTCGTAGATCGGTTTTCCATCTATGAAAAGCAGGATGCTGGGCTTGTCGCGATAAATGATGCTCGGTGGTGTGTTGTCGTACGATGCGGTGCTTTGTTTCTCCTCCTCCAGGGCAGCCACCAGCCAGTCGATGGGGATGGGTGCGGCGTGCGCAGGGATCTCGGTCGACAGCATTTCCTTGATGCCGGAAAGTTCATCCATGTCCGTAATGCCCGGGAAGCGGGCATCGGTCACCTTGAACGTGGTGAGCTTGCCCATGCGGTTGTTGCGGTCCACTTCCAGGTCCCCGTTGCCCCAGATGGCACCAAAGACCGGCTCTGTATCAGTTGGGCGTTTCAACGCCACGGCGGCGCGGGCCGTGAACGTCGCACCATCGAAAGTTTCCGGCTGTGGTTTGAAGACCTGCACTTCATCATTGTTGGAAGTGAATACCAGCGGCCAATCCCGGGGATCGTCCACTGCTTCCTGGGCGCGTGCCGGAAGCGAGAACAGGACGGCGCCAATGGCGGTGGCGGCGATCAGGGAACGGAAGTTGTTTCTCATCGGTTCAAGTATTGGTCAGCCAGGGTATTTCAAGTAACGTGCCACAGCTGTGGAAGCCGCTTTCTGGCAGCGTCAGGTAGACACCGCAGCGCCTATCGAAGTTACGGAATTCCTCGGATCAACGGCGTTCCAACCGTACCACGTTCTCCATGTGCCAGGTATGCGGGAACATGTCGAACGGCTGCACATCCGTAACGGTGTACAAGTCCTTCAGTAGTGCCAGGTCGCGGGCCTGTGTGGCGGGATTGCAGCTGACGTAGACAATGCACTTGGGCGCCAGTTCGCGGATCCTTTCCACAACAGCCGGGTGCATGCCCGCACGTGGTGGATCCGTGACCAGCACATCCGGCCTACCGTTGCGCGCTATGAAGTCGGCATTCAGAAGGTCCTTCAGGTCACCGGCTTCGAACGCCGTATTGCTCATGCCGTTCAATTCCGCATTGGCTTTGGCATCCACAATGGCCTCGGGCACGATCTCCGCACCGATCACGCGCTTGCAATGGCGCGCCAAGAACAAGGAGATGCTGCCAGCGCCGCAGTAGAGATCATAAACGAGTTCGTCACCTTTCAAGTGGGCGAATTCACGCACCTTTTCGTAAAGGGTTTGCGTCTGCTCCGGATTGGTCTGGAAAAAGCTCTTCGGGCCGATGCGGAAACGCAGGTTCGCGTGGCCTGCATCGCGCAGTTCCTCCGTGATGTGGTCCTTGCCGTGGAACACGTTCATCTCCAGGTCCCAGATCGTGTCGTTCTTTTTTGGATTGATACACCAGAGCAAAGAAGTGATGGACGGAAATGCTTCCAACAGCGCACTGAGCAAGGCTTCACGCGGTTGTTTATTCTCATGGCCTATCGCCAGCAGCACCATTATCTCCCCTGTGGTAGTGGTACGGATGGTCAAGGTGCGAAGCCACCCTTCGTGCCCCCTGATATCGTAAAAGCCGAGCTTATGCTCTTTGGAATAATTGCGGATGAAATTGCGGATCGCGTCGCTGGGGGCGGGCTGCAAGAAACATTCCTCGCAATCGAACACCTTGTCGAAGCGCCCGGGGATGTGGTAGCCCAACGCATTGCGGTCAGTGAATTCTTCGCCCGTCGCGAGGTCCGCAGAGCTGAACCAGCGCGCATTGCTGAAGGTATATTCCAGCTTGTTGCGGTAGTATAGTGTTTCCGCCGAAGCCATGGTCGCAGGTACTTCCGGTAGTTCCAGACCACCGATGCGCTCCAAGGCATCCACCACTTCCTGGCGTTTAAAATGCAATTGCATGGGGTAGGCGAGGTCCTGCCATTTGCAGCCGCCACAAGTGCCGAAATGCTTGCAGAACGGGTCCGCACGGTGAGGCGAAGGCGTGATCAAACGTTGGACACGACCCTCCGCGAAACTCTTCTTCTTTCGCGTAACCAGCACATCGGCCACGTCTCCCGGCACGGCCCCGGTGATGAAAAGCACAAGCCCATCCACCTTGGCCAGCGCCACGCCCTTGGCGCCCCAACCTGTAACGGTGATGTTTTCCCAGATGGTGTTCGGCTTTATCGGCATGGCGGCGCAAAGAAACGGCGCGGAAGCCTGATCGATCATCGGAACGCGATCTTCGGGCGGCCGGTATTGGATGCCGGTTGTTAGGAGCCGGGATACTGATCTTACGTTGCGAACGTCGCAATTCAGCTTTTAGGGCAGCACCACTTGCTTGGCATTCCCGGTATCACTTAGCCAGATGTATTTCACGATCTCCTTCACATCCTTTTTCGGGAAAGCCTCGGGCAATTGACATTGAACGGTGAGGTTGTACGTGTACTGCACCGGTGGCTCTGTGATGTCGGCGTGCAGCACGATGTCGAAATTCCCGTAAGGCACTTTGTTGTAGAAGAGAGTACTGGCGCTGCGCACGTCATCGGCCACCTGGCCTTTGCGGCGGCTGTTCAGCGAGGTGCGGGTGCGGGTCTGGTATGCGGTGTAGCGGTCCAGCGGGAAGTAGGCGCCGTTTTTTTCGGCAGCGTTTCGGTGGCTGTCTTCCAGTTCCAGGCCCAGTGAGGAAAAGTTCTTCAGCTTTTCCTGCAACAGCTTGGTGGCGAAGATGCGCAGCGTGTCATAGCATGCGCTTTGTTGGCGGACGAAGTAGTCCACTTTCACCAGGTCGTAGATGCCCTCTTTCGCAGCGGCGGAAACGATCTGGTCGAGCATGCGGGCATCGGTGAACTTGATGTGGATGTTCTTCTGGATCTCGAAGCCAGCGGGCACTTCCTGGTAGGTGGTACTGAACAATTTGCGTGTCGTCTCCAGCTCATACACGGGTACGAAGGAGAGCATATCGGTGAAAACGTCCTTCTCCTTTACACCCGTTCGGCCTAAGCGGGACATGAGGTTCCCAAGGCGTTGTTGCAGGAGCGAATCTGCTTCTTCAGCCGACTGGCCCAGCTGGGTGAGATTGAAGATCGCGAGGTAGCTATCGGCGCGCATGTTCATCATGGCGTTCACCTCCAGCACCAATGTGTTGCCTTGTATCGTGGCCTTTACGGATTGTTCGGCCTGTTGGAAGAACATGCGGCTGTTCGTCTCGTACATCAGGTTGCCCATGGCCTGGGGACGGGCGGAAGCGGCGGCAAGCAAAAGGAGTGAAGCGGAAAGGGTCCGGAAAAAATGCATGGGCTGGTTCATTTGGACAACCGGTACACGCACGGTAGTGATCCGTTCACTTCAACTCATCGCCCGCTAAGATCCTTCAGTTCGGGATCGCATGAAGGGCATTCGTCACTTCCTGGACGTAGCGGACATCAGCGCTAACGACTTCAAGTTCTTCGTGCAGTCAGCTTTCTTCGTGGTAGGAACTCAACCACTATTGCTTCTTCAAACTGCCCGCTTTCCAAGCCTGTACGAACTGTGCCCACGCGATAGGGTTGAACAGGTTGATGGTCGGCGCCATGCCTTGGTTGTAGATCCGCGTATTGTCCAGCGCGGTCTGATAGTGCGCGGCGAGCCCCGGATCCGGCGGGAGGTTTTCCATTCGCTGGATCGCCTCGGCGGAATTCAGGTGTTTCAGCACGCGCTGGTATTCATTGTCAGAGAGGTTCAGTGCCAGGAAAGCATCGCGGAACTGTTCGCGGCTGGGCCATGGGTAAACGTCCACCGGGCGCAGCAACATGGTGTCAGGGTAAAGCACGTGGATCATGGAATATTTGCTATCGGACAACGTATCCGGGATCACGTAATTGCCGCGTTTGAAGCCCACGGCGGCGAACTCCAACGTATCGCCGGCCTGAGCAACGAAGCTGTAATAGCCATAAACGTCGCTGATGGTGCCACGGTAGCTACCACGTGTAAGTATGCTGGTGAACGGAACGGGATCCAAGCTGTCACCGGTGACCACCACGCCGCTGAACTGCACCAAACGGCGGTCCTTGGGGTTTTGGCCGAGGGCGAACAAGGAGGACAACAGCAGCAGGATGAGCAATGGATGACGCATTGTGCAAATGTAGGATCGGTGTGTGTTACGCAAAAGATGATCACATAGGGGGAACGTGAAATGCGTGGCTTATGCCCGCCACTAACGGAACAAGAACCGTTCGCGATATGCTACCTGCGCTTTTACTATCACCCGTTCTTGGATCTTGCACCATTCCTTCACGGCCTGCAGATCGTCGGCAGCCACAGCGGCAACCATGGGGTGCACCGCTGCCTGTGGGCCCAGCAGGTGCATCAAGACCCAACGTCCAAGCTCGGCTTCCCGTTCCAAGTTAGCCCCGTCGTGCACGTCCTTTTTAAGCAACACCGCCCGCGAACCGTACTGCCAAGCAAATGCCGCCACGTATCGTGCCTTACCGACAATGTTCAGGCCATATCGCTTTGCTTGAGGCAAGTGACCGACTTCGTGCGCAAGCAGCAAAAGCCAGTACCAAGTGGATGCCGGACTGCCGTCGCCCCGGCCGTCCCGCTGCCACCAAAGCCGGGTGAACCATATCGTGCGCCCCACGGTGATCGCACCGCCCCGATGATACCGATACCACGGCACGCGCAACCAATTACTACGCGAGGGCCGGATACGCGCTGCGCGGATCAACTCCGCATCCACGCTGCTCACCGCATGCAAAAGCGCGATGGCCGCATCGTTCAGCGAACCGTCTTCACGCACCACATGGGGCATGTTCAGATCAGTTTGATGCCATAGAGCTTGCACAGCCAGCTCAAGTGGCCGATATGCCCGCCTTCATGGCGGATCGCATGCGTGATAACATCCCGCACCGTGGTGCCGATGGCGAGCTTCGTGGGGTTCGGCGCGTTGAGCTGCTCCTCGGTGAGCGTCGCCAAATGGGCAATTGTTTTTTCGTGGACGTTCTTGAATGTCTCCCACACTTCTTCGTAAGGCGGGCATTCTTCAGGCGGTAGTCCGGAAGCACCAAGTGTGAAGTGCTTGGCCCACCAGAACTTTTCAAACGAGCCACCCGTTGAGGCTAAGAGCAGGCCGTTCTCGCTGGTCGCCATGTGTGCCACCAACCAGAACATGGTGTTCAAGTCCTTGCCTTCACACACAAAACGGCGATGTGGATCCTGTCCTTTCAGCGCCGAAAGGTGGAAGCGCGTCCATTCGCGGGTACGGTCCATCACGTGGCTTAGGACCTGGGCTTCAGTGGGCATGGCTGTTGAATAATTTGTAATGCAAAGGAAACGAATGGAAAAAGCATGGACGCTTGTCCCTGTACTTTCGCATCCATGGCAGGCAACACGTTCGGCAAGGTATTCCAGCTCACCTCCTTCGGCGAAAGCCACGGCGCGGCCATTGGAGGCGTAGTGGACGGTTGTCCTGCCGGGCTGAAGTTGGACCTGGAAGCTGTTCAGCAGGAACTGGACCGCCGCCGTCCGGGAAGCACGCCGCTGGGCACCGCACGCAAGGAAGCCGACACCGTTGAGTTCCTCAGTGGCCTTTTGGATGGAACGACGCTGGGGACGCCCATCGGTTTCATCATCCGCAACGGCGACGCGAAAAGCGGCGACTACGACCACCTGAAGGATACCTATCGGCCGGGACACGCGGACCTGACCTGGGAGCAGAAATTCGGCATCCGCGACCACCGTGGCGGTGGGCGGGCCAGCGCTCGGGAAACTGCGGTGCGTGTCGCAGCGGGTGCCATCGCACGGCAACTGTTGGCCCATGCAGGTGTGCGCGTGAACGCCTACGTGAGCCAAGTGGGAGAGGAGCGGCTCAATGTTCCGCTTGAAGCACTGAGGTTGGAGAACACGTACAGCAACGACGTGCGCTGCCCGGATAGCGGAACAGCCGACCGCATGCAAGCCTTGATCGAGCGCGTGCGTAGCGAAGGCGATACACTCGGAGGCCGCATTTCCTGCATCATCAGCGGTGTGCCTGCGGGCTTGGGCGAACCGGTCTTCGACAAACTGCACGCCGACCTGGGCAAGGCCATGTTCAGCATCAACGCGGTGAAAGGCGTCCAATTCGGCAGCGGCTTCGACGCTATCGCCCTGCGCGGGTCGCAGCATAACGACGCCTACATGAAAAAGGGCGAAGCCATCGGTACGGCCACCAACCGCAGCGGCGGGGTGCAAGGCGGGATCAGTAACGGCGAGGACATTTTGTTCGACATCGCCTTCAAACCGGTAAGCACATTGATGCGCGACCAAGCCAGCTTGGACCGTGCTGGCAATGCAGTGACGTTGGAAGGAAAAGGACGGCATGACCCATGTGTCGTGCCGCGCGCAGTCCCCATCGTAGAGGCCATGGCCTGCTTGGTGCTGGCGGACCATTGGCTAAGGCAGCGGAGTGCGAAGCTGTGAAATTCGAAGAGCTGAGGAAGGCGTCACGAACGGCCATCAGCTGATCAGCGCAGCTCATTATCCGCGGATCCGACGGACCTCCTGATCCCCAGGTTTACCTTGCGCGCCATGAAACTCCCGCTGCACGTCCGCATACTTATTGGAATGGGCGCCGGCGTGCTTTGGGCGCTGCTCAGTAGCTACATGGGCTGGAGCAGGTTCAACCTCGATTGGATCGATCCGTTCGGCAAGATCTTCATCAACCTGTTGAAGTTGACGGCCGTGCCCTTGGTCCTGTTCAGTATCATTACTGGCGTGGCGGGCATGGGGGAAGTGCGGCGCCTTGGAAAGTTGGGCATACGAACGTTGTTGCTTTATCTCATCACCACGGTCATGGCTGTGTCCATCGGCCTGGCGTTGGTCAACCTGATCCAACCCGGTGCATGGGGGCATGATACGGAACGCTTGGCCAACCGGGTGGATTATGAGCTATGGGTGCAGTCCACACCCGGAGTGGACAAGCCGCTGGACGGGCTTTGCGTAAGCTGTGAACCCGCGAACCGTTCCTTGCGCGACTCTTTGGCCGAAGTGCGCGGCACGGCCGTGCCGAACGATTGGTCCAAGGCCGGGGAAGAACTCGTGAAGGGTAAAGGCGGGTCCGGCCCACTGCAATTTTTGGTCGATCTCGTGCCGGGCAACATTTTCAGCGCCTTGGCGGAAATGCAGATGTTGCAGGTCATCTTCTTCGCGATCCTGTTCGGCGTGATGTTGTTGCTGGTAAAACCCGAGCACGGCGGACCGGTGAACGCCGTCATGAACGGCCTCAATGAAGTGTTCATGAAACTGGTGGATGTGATCATGCTCGCCGCACCGTGGTTCGTATTCGCCCTGATGACAGGCGTCGTTGCCCGGATGGCTGGGGATAATCCGGCTTCAGTGCTCGAATTATTCAAGGGCCTTGCGGGCTATGCGCTCACGGTGGTCCTCGGTTTGGCCATCATTCTCTTCGTGATCTATCCTTTGCTCATGTCCCTGCTGATGCGGCGCAACGTGTACATGCATTTCCTGCGCGCCATGAGCCCGGCCCAGTTGCTTGCCTTCAGCACCAGCAGTAGCGCGGCCACATTGCCGGCCACGATCCGCTGCGTGGAAGAGAACATCGGAGTGAGCAAGGCCACGGCAAGTTTCGTCCTTCCGGTAGGTGCTACCGTGAACATGGACGGTACCAGTCTGTTACAGGCGGTGGCGGTGGTGTTCTTGGCGCAACTGCACATGGTGGATCTCAGTTTCGCGCAGCAGCTCACCATCGTGCTCACTGCAACCTTGGCGAGCATCGGTGCGGCGGCCATTCCCAGTGCTGGGCTGATGTTGATGGTGGTGGTGCTTGCTTCCTTGGGGCTGGACCCGGCATGGGTGGCCATCATCTTCACCATTGACCGCCCGCTGGACATGATGCGCACCGTGGTGAACGTGACCGGAGATGCTGTCGTGTGTTCCGTGGTTGCACATTCGCAGGGCGAAAAACTGTTCCAAGACCCGGAAAAGCTGCGGGCAGCATGATCTTTGCGTTCCGGCGCTGGAAATGCATGGTATTTGCAAGGCACACCACCGGACAGGCCGAAAACGCTGTAATCACTGGAAATTGAATGGGGATCTGGATCAAACGCATTCTTCTCACACTGCTCGTACTACTCGTTCTGCTGGTAGTGGCGGCCATTGCCATTCCTTACTTGTACCGTGACAAGATCGAGGCTGCGGTGAAGCACGATGTCAATGAGAACATCAACGCCACCGTGGAATGGGGCGATTGGGACCTCAGCATCATCCGTAGTTTTCCCAACGTTAATGTAGCAGTGGAGAACGTGCGCATCTGCAACAAGGCGCCTTTCGAAGGGATCTGCTTGGCGGACATCGGTGAACTCCGGGCCACCATCGGTCTATTCAGCCTTTTCGAGAGTAAGACCCAGATCCTGAACATCACTTTGGTCCATCCTACGATCCACATCAAGGTATTGAAGGACGGACGTGGCAACTGGGATATTGCCAAAGCAGATAGCACCAACGCTGAATTGGCCACTGACACCACCGCCACCCGGTTCGACATCGCGTTGAAGAAATACAGCATCACCAAAGGCCGCATCATTTATGATGATGAAAGCCTGCCCATGCTGATGGATCTTGCCGGTCTGGAGCATGAGGGCAGCGGGGACTTCACCCAGGACGATTTCACACTGAAGACCAAGACCACCGCCGACACCGTGAACGTGGTGTATGGAGGGGTGAAGTACTTGCGCAGTGCCAAAGTGGACATCACAGCGGATATCGGGATGAATTTACCGGGCATGAAATTCACCTTCCAAGAGAACGATATCAAGGTGAACCAATTGGAGCTCGGCATGGACGGTTGGCTCGCCATGCCCGCGAAGGATATCGATATGGACCTGAAATGGGACATGAAAAAGAATGATATCGCGGCGTTGTTGTCATTGGTTCCTGCCGAATTCGCGACTAATTTGAAAGGGGTGGACATGAGCGGCAAGGCCACTTTCAACGGCTACGTGAAAGGTACTTACAACGAGAAGAACATGCCGGGCTTCGGCGTGAACATCAACGTTGACAAGGGCCGTTTCAAATACCCTGACCTACCTGCCAGTGTAGAGGATATCTATTTGGACTGCAACATCCAAAGCCCGCAGGGACACGACATGGACGGCATGGTGGTGGACCTGAAGCGGTTCGCGATGAACATGGCGGGAAACCCGGTGGAAGCGCGCATGCACCTTACCACGCCCATTAGCGACCCCAATGTGGACGCGTCGTTGAAGGCCGACTTGGACCTCGCTAGTGTGAAGAAAGTTGTGCCCCTACCGAAAGGGGATGAACTTTCCGGCAAGATCAAGGCGGACGTGAAAATGGTAGGGCGTATGAGCGATGTGGAGGCACAGCGCTACGACAAGTTCATCGCCGAAGGACAGATGGCGTTGAGCGGTATGCAATACAAGAGCGACTCACTACCATACGTTGTTGGCATCAACTCTTTGGTGCTCGACTTCAGTCCTAAGTTCCTGGCCGTTCCAACCTTCGTCGGTAACCTGGGAAAGAGCGATATCAATGCCAACGGTCGGGTGGACAACTATCTGCAATGGTGGCTGAAGGACAGCACGCTTACGGGCACGTTCAACGTACAGAGCAAGGTGTTCGATCTGAATGAGCTGATGGGCTCGTCGTCCACTTCCGCGCCGGCTTCCGGAACGCCAGCAGCGGACAGCTCCGCGATGCAACTCATCGAAGTGCCCAAGAACCTGGACCTGACTCTGAATGCCGCGGTCGGCCAAGTGCTTTACGACAAAATGGTCCTGGCGGATGCCAAGGGCGCGCTGCGCGTGCATGACGAGCGGGTTGACCTGCGCGGTTTGACTTTCGGGTTGTTCGAAGGGCTGGTGAAAATGGACGGCACGTACAACACGGCGGACAAGGTCCATCCGAAGTTCGACCTTACCTATGACGTGAAGGGACTTGACATCAAGCAAGTAGTGGACAACGTGGAGACTGTTGCTAAAATGGCGCCCATCGCGAAGAACTGCCGGGGTCGCTTCAGCACCGCGATGAGCCTTAGTGGTGAACTGGATCAAGCGATGTCCCCACTGATGAACACGTTGGCGGGTCAAGGCACCTTAAAGACGACCAACGTCACCATCGAAGGATTCAAGCCATTGATAGAGATCAGCAACGTGTTGAAGATGCCGCGTTTGGCCACGGTGGATGTGCAGAACATCGACTTCAGCTACGAGTTCAAGGACGGTAGGATGGTGACCAAGCCATTCGATGTGAAGATCGACCGCTTAACGGCGAACGTGAGCGGTAGTACGGCCTTTGCGGATCAGGCCATCGACTACACCATGAAGGCCAAGGTGCCTACGGATATGTTCGGTGCCGATGCCGGTCAGTTGGTAAGCGGCCTGTTGGGTCAGTTGAACAAGAGCTTGGGCACCGAAGCGAAACTTCCGAGCGAGCTGGAATTGACGGCGAAGATCACCGGGACCATCGAGAAGCCTGTGGTCAAACCGGTCTTCGGCGGCGGAGCCAACGTTAAAGAAACGATAACCGAAGAGATCAAGCAGGGCTTGAACGATCAGATCGACAAGGTGAAAACGGATGCGATCGCCCAAGCACGCGCTGAAGCCGCACGGTTGGTGGCGGAAGCACAAAAGCAGGCTGACGACATCAAGGCGAAAGCGCGCAGCGAAGCGGCGAACGTAAAGTCGCAGGCCTACGCGGAAGCAGATAAATTGGTGTCACAAGCGAAGGATCCATTCAGCAAGGCCGCTGCGAAATTGGGTGCTGACAAGGCCAAGAAATTGGCGGACGAGAAGGAACAACAGTTCGTGGGAGAGGCGGATAAACGTGCGAACGGTTTGGTGGACGCAGCCAGCAAGCAGGGCGATGCCCTCATTCAAAAAGCTGAAAGTACCGATACCAAGTTGAAGTGAGCAGGGAGATGGAGCTGGTTTTCCCGAGGGCCACGCAGGCCAGGAACGAGATGTGCCGGAGAGTGCGCGGGTGGATCTTGAAAGTTATGTCTATGGCGTTCGCCATTCTCTGTGCCTGCAGTGTTGCCTTCGCACAAGAGGAAGGAGAACCTTGCGACCGACCGACCGACAAGAAATTGGTGAAGCTGCTCGACGATGCTGCAGCCGCTAAAAGCCCCACGGACAAACACCGCAAGTTGAAGGAACTTTTGGACGCCAACCCCGAATGCATGGAGTGCCTCTACCGCGTGGGTGAAAGCGCGTTCCAGCGGGCTCGGGCCGGGGCTGGCAGTTATGCGGCCGGTATCAAATACTTGGAGGAGGTAAAGGAGAAATGCCCGGAATACCACAATGGGCTTTACTATGCCCTAGGTCAGATGTATTACGCACAGGACCGCTTCCCTGAGGCTGCCGAAGCATTCGAGAAGTTCCTTCACTTCCCTACCGACGATGCGGAAAAGTTCGACAAGGATGTGGACAAAGAGACCGCGGAAGTGGAGCGGTTGTTGCCGGAACTTTCCTTCTACACCGAGTTTTACAAGGACCAACGCCCTTTCGTTCCCCGGCCTGTGCCCGGGGTTGACACTCCTGCGGACGAATACCTGCCCATGCTGAGCCCGGACAACGACCTGTTGTTCTTCACCCGGGTAAGCAAGTACCAGGCCATGGGCGATCGTTTTGCACAGGACGTGGAAGAACTCACTGAATCGCGACGGAACCCGGGAACAGGCCAATATGATGCAGGAAAGCCCCTGCCGCCTCCGTTCAACACCGGGGACAGCTATGGCGGCGTAACCGTGAGCCTGAACAATAAAGAGCTATTTGTAACGGTCTGCAAGCCGGTGACGGCCGATTACAAGAACTGCGACATCTACCGCACGCACTACCAAACGCATATGGACTTCGGCACGGGGAAACAAGTCTTCGAGTGGAGCGCGCTTACGGACCTCGGTCCGAACATCAACACCGCCGACGGTTGGGAAAGCCAGCCCTCGTTGAGCGCGGATGGACGCACGCTCTACTTCGCGACGCTCCGCCGGGGCAGCAGGGGCACGGATATTTATTTCAGTAAACGCGATGCCAAGGGAGAGTGGGCACTTGCCAAGCCGCTTCCGGAACCCATCACTACCGACGGGGACGAAAAGGCGCCGTTCATGCACAGCGATAGCCGTACGCTCTATTTCGCGGCCCGGCCACCGCTGGACGAGAAGGGTAAGGAGGACCTTTCGAACGGCCATCGCGGTATTGGCGGATACGACATTTTCTTCAGCAAATTGAATGACGACGGCAGCTGGACAACTCCGAAGAACATCGGCAATCCGATCAATACCCCGCAGGATGATCATGGACTGGTAGTGAGCGCAGACGGTCACACTGCGTATTTCGCTAGTAGCCGCTTCAAAGGTCCCGGCGGTTTGGACATCTATGGATTCGACCTGCCGAAGGATGCACGACCGGAGGACATCATTATCGTGAACGGGGATGTGCGCGACGAGCAGGGTAATGTTGTGTCTGATGCAACGGTCTCGATCACCTACATGGACACGCGCAAGACCGAAGTGCTGAAAGTGGATAGTGCGGATGGCCACTATGCTGCGGTGTTGAACCTTAGGGCAGGCAGCGATGTGATCGTGACCGTCAAGAAACCGGACCACGTATTCGACAGCCGCTCCTTCAGCATCGAGGACACCGCACGTGGCGGTGTGGCGCGTGTGGATATGAAGCTGGAGAAGATCGAGGTCGGGAAGAGTTATCGGGTGAACGACCTCAAGTATGCCACCAATAGCTCAGAGATCACGGGGCCCAGCAAGTACATCCTTGACCAGCTCATTATCTTCTTGCAGGAGAACCCCACGGTCAAGATCGAAGTGCAGGGCCACACGGATAATGTCGGAGATCTGGAAAGCAACATGGCGCTCAGTAAGCAACGCGCCTTCAGCGTGGTGGACTACTTACAGGAGCATGGTGTAAAGACCACGCGGCTTACGGCACAAGGATTCGGACCCACGAAACCGTTGGCCACCAACGACACCGAAGCGGGGCGGGCGGAGAACCGGCGCACGGCTTTCGTGATCACAGGCAGGTAAGCTGGAGCGTTGCATCCATCGCCCCTGACCACCGGCCTAACTTCGCGCCCTTTCCAACTAAAAAATGCGCGACAGACTCTACATCGACGATACCCGGCAGCGGATCCGTTCGGGGCACCCGTGGGTGTACGACAATCAAGTGTTGCGCTTCGAAGGCCGGCCGCAGCCAGGGGGCATCGTTCAAGTTTTCGACGTGAAAAAGGGACCGCTGGGCCAGGGTTATTTCAATCCGAAGAGCAAGATCCGTGTGCGCATGCTCACCAAGGATCTGGACGAGCCTATCGACGGTGCGTTCTTCCGGCGCAAGATCAAGTCGGCTTGGGACCATCGCGTACGCATGGGCCAACCTGAAAGCTGCCGTGTGGTGTTCGGGGAAGCCGATGGACTACCAGCGCTTGTGGTGGACAAATTCAACGATGTGCTTGTACTACAAACGCTTGCCTTGGGCATGGACCGTTTCAAGGCCGAGATCGTACAAGCCCTACGGGATGTCCTACAGCCGCGTGGCATTTATGAACGCAACGATGTTCCCGTGCGGTTGAAGGAAGGTCTGGAGCAGGTCACCGCGCCTATAGGGGAGCCATTCGATACGAAGCTCACCATCACTGAAAATGGCGTGCTCTTCAATGTGGATCTTGCTGAAGGGCAGAAAACAGGTCACTTCCTGGATCAGCGGTTGAACCATGCCGCGCTGGAGCACATTGCCAAGGATGCGCGTGTGCTGGATTGTTTCACGCATACAGGCGGTTTCGCACTGCATGCCGCCAAGTACGGGGCCAAAGAAGTTTTGGGAGTTGACATTAGCGAGGAGGCTGTCGCGTTGGCCCGGAGCAATGCAAAGCTGAACGGGATGCAGGAGAACTGCACTTTCGTTGCGGCCAACGTCTTTGATTTCTTGGCTGGCCCGGTGAAGGACAGTGGGGTTTGGGACGTGATCGTGCTGGACCCGCCTGCTTTCGCGAAAGGCCGCGCAGCGCTGGAAAATGCGGTACGCGGCTACAAGGAGATCAACCTACGCGCCATGAAGGCACTGCCGCCGGGCGGTTTTTTGGTCACTTGTTCCTGCTCCCAGCACATGACCCCCGATCTGTTCCGCAAGACTATCGCTGATGCCGCACGTGATGCACACCGTGAACTACGCGAGATCTTCGCCGGCAACCAGCCTCCGGATCACCCGATGCATTGGGCAATCCCGGAGACGCACTACCTGAAGTGCCTTGTGCTGCAGGTGATGTGACGGTCGGCAACCTTTTATGCTCCGATCTGCTCGGTTATCCTGCCGCCTCCTTTCCGCTTGCCGAATTTGGGTTCATCACCTAGGAGATAGCCCCACGGTTTCAATGCGGGCACCTCGTCGAACACCAGTTTTATCATACCTGTGATGGGGATGGCGAGGATAAGGCCCATTAAGCCCCAGAGCATGCCCCAGGCAAGGAGTGCGAGGATGCTTGCCAGTGGATTGATGCTAACGCTAGAACCCACCACCTTCGGTGTTACGAAATTGTTGTCCAAGAACTGCGTTACGGCGATCACCCCCAGTACACCCACGGCATACATCGCGGAATCCTTGGTGAGCAGAGCGATGAGGGCAGGCATCAATGCGCCGAGCCAAGGCCCCAAGTAAGGTATCACGTTGAGGACAGCGGCTGTCACGCCCAAAACGATCGCGTAGTCCAGCCCTAGAGCAAGGAACCCGATGGAATTTAGAATGGCAAGGAACAATACAACGGTGAGCACACCCTTGAGCCATTGACGGGAAAGTCCTGCAATATTCTCCACCACGCGCAGCACTACATCTTCGCCCTGATCGTTCAGCCGGGAGAAAAACTCGCGGAAGCGACCTTTTAATAAAAGTAAGAATAGGGTGACGATGGGTATCACAATGGCAGTGGCCAAAGCTGCCCCTGTAGCGGAAAAGAGGCCCATAGCCATTGCCCCACCGCTTTCAGCCATGGACGATAATTCCTTATTGAGCCATGCGGTCTGTTGACTTTGGCTTATGTTGAAGCGCGTTTCCAAAAAGACCTGTGCACTATCAATACGTGCCAATAGTGCTGCTTGTAGTCCGGGTAGGTCTTTGCCGAAATGTGCATATTGCCAACCCAGAAAAGTGATAACACCGAAAAAAACTACGACAAGGAGCAGGCAACTTGAGGCCGCGGCAGCCCACAAGGGCCACTTCCAGCTTTGCAGCTTACGGCACATGGGTAGGAGCAGGAAGCTGAAAATGCCCGACACAAAAAGAAGCACGAAAAGAGGCTTGCCCAAGACCAGGACACCTACCGTACCTATGATGGCGAACAAGACAAGGACGTAGCGCTGCAAACTTGCGTTGCGGTCACTGGAAGGTGGTAAGGATGGGGACGAGGTTGTAGGTGGCTCCAACATGCGGCTCAAAGCTGCACATTTTCGCTTTGGTCCTCCAACTCCTCCTTCACTTTCCGCAAATGCCTTTCTTCCCGGCGTTCCTGCATGTGTTCCTTCAAGCGGCGCCAGCTTACACCCAACTCTTGTCCGATATCAGGAAGAGAGATCGACTCCACCTTTTTCAGGAGTTTGGGAGCGGCAAGTCCCAAAGCAAAAAGCCCTGCTCGCTTCATCAGGCCACCTTTTGCGGTACCTGTGGCCATGCTGATAGCACTGCCTAAGCCCCCACCTCCGAGGATGGAGCCCAAAATTTTACCAGGAGCGAAGCTTCCCAATGCCTCGTTGACCGAATTCTTCAACAAGGTGCTCCGGAATTTACCTTCTTTCAACGCGTTGAAGTGACTTTCCAAGCGGTCGGCATGCACGTCCCGGATAGCGTCCAACCGGAGTTTCTCGGCATGGAAATCGGAAAGATCCTTGAAGCGATCAGTCTTTGTCATCGTAGAATGAATTGATCACGTTCAACATGAATGAACTACGGATGCTATCGCGCACCATGAAGTGTACGATCAAGAATGTGAGGAGATATATACCCCCAACACACAAGAAGCCAAGTGCCGTGCTTCCGATGAGGGTACCTAGCCAGAACGCGAGCGCTACGCTGGCAAAAAGCAGGAACATGAGGATCGTCACCGCAGAAAGCAGCCCACTGAACATGCCGCCAGCAGCTTTCCCCACCTGCTCATAGGCCTGTAGCTCGAGGTAATCCTTCTGCGCCGCGAAGTAGGCCTTGCCTTCCGCCATTGTCGAATTAAGGAAATCCCCTATGTCCGTATGTTCGGCGGTATCGGCATGATCGCCGTCACCGTTCCCGTTGTTCTGGTGGTTCATGTAATTGCAATATCAAAGGATGGATACCGCCGCACGGAAGTACCATGCGGCGGAACGATCCAAGTGTTTAGTTATTGGTTGCGCGCTCAGCGGCACGCTTGCCAGCTGATGCCACGTCGTTGGCGGTGCTTTTGGCATCGCTCACGATACGCTCCTTCAGGTCAGAACCTTCAGCGGACATAAAGCTCAAGAAGTCCTTCAGATCGTCCTTGGTCATATTGGCGCGCTCCACGAACTTGTTGCGGGCCTTCTTCCACTGCTTGTAGCCTTTGTCGAGCATATCACTCATCTCATCCTTGGCCTTTTCACCTTTTTTCTTCAGGATCAGGCGCGTGTCTTTACCGGAGCGTGGGGCGAGTAATACACCGATGGCGGCACCGGCAGCGAAGCCGACCAGCGCACCTAGCAAAGTCTTTTGGGTACTCATCTTGGTTTGGGTTTTTGGTTTCTGCGGGACCCTATTGGAAGAAGCGTGCCGCAGTACCGAAAAGGTAAGGAATTTGAGCCTTCCCGTGTTTGACGAGGGATAGCTAACGAATGTATAATACTGCCAACGTGGCACACCCTCCCCAAAAGGATCGGATTTTCCCCGATCCCTACGCAATGCTACGGCCGCGTTTAAGCCGGTATTCGAACAGCGGAGAATGCCCGTTGCTTCAAGGAATAGCTATGCCCCTTGGAAATAATGTGGACGCGCATGCCTTCAATGCTGAACGGCTGTCCTTCCTCAACATCGGCAAAGTCGCTATACGTGATCTCGTGCCCGTCAAAGATCATCACCTGGCCGCTGCCGATCGTCTCCATATGGTCGCCTTGTGTGATCACCACGCCGGTATCCTCGCCCAAGCCGATACCGATGGAGTTGGGGTTGCCGGCCACGGATTGGGTCAACCGGCTGAACCGGCCGCGTTGCACAAAGTGACTGTCGATGATGACGTCGTAGATGAAGGAAGCGCCGGTGGTCATTTTCACCCCGCCCTTGATCAGGCCGGTTGAACTGTGTCCTTGATAGATCATGGTGCTGCTCATGCACATGGCACCTGCGCTGGTACCCGCTACCACGAATCCGGGTTCATCGCGGTAGCGCCGCTTCATGAGTTCCAGAAAAGCCGTACCGCCGAAGATCGTGGTGAGGCGGAGCTGATTGCCCCCGCTCATCATTACCCCGGTTGCTTTCGAAAGTCGCTTCACCATGTCAGGCCGCACATCGGCGCGGTCCCTTATGTCCATGATGTCCAGGTCCGTGACGCCGAGCTTGCCGAAGGCATCGATATAGTTGGCAGCTACTTCCTGCGGGATGCTGCTGGCGGTGGTGACCAAGGCGATGCGCGCGGAGGTGCCGCCCATTTCATCCACCACACGGCGCAGTATGCTGTCCTCGATGAATGTGCCACCGTCAGACCCGTGTTTTTCCTTTTCCGTTCCCTTGTCCTCGGCACCGCCTATGGCGATCAACTTCCCTTTGGGCGTATTGTCCATGGATCTTGTTTTGCCCCCCGCCCCAGTGCCTTACAGGTGCCCGGAAAATAGGGAGATGCCTGCCGAAGCAGTGCGAATGTAGGAAACACCTTTTTTACGTCATGTCGGGTCCGCGAAATTGTTCAACAGCGCGATCTTCATACATTGAGCGCATCTAATCAGGCAACCTTATGCGGATCTTGGAACTGAAGGCCATGCGCGGCCCCAACTACTGGTCGATCAAACGCCACAAACTGGTGGTGATGCGGCTTGACATTGAAGAGTTGGAAGAGCGCCCAACGGACAAGATCCCCGGCTTCTTGGAGCGATTGAAGGCTTTGCTGCCGAGTATGTACTCCCACCGATGCAGCGAAGAGCACGAAGGTGGCTTCTTCGAGCGGGTGGAACGCGGCACTTGGATGGGGCATGTGATCGAGCACATCGCCTTGGAGATCCAGACACTAGCAGGAATGGATACCGGCTTCGGACGCACACGGGGCACTGGCGAGCATGGCGTGTACAATGTGGTGTTCAGTTACGTGGAAGATGCTGTAGGTCTGTATTCCGCCAAGGCGGCTGTGCGGATCGCTCAGGCTTTGATAGATGGCACGCCGGCGCAACTGGAAGAGGACATCCAGCGCATGCGTGAACTCCGTGAAGAAACGCGCCTTGGCCCGAGCACGGGTTCGATCGTGGAAGAGGCCACCAAACGGGGCATACCTTACTTGCGGCTTAACGGGCAAAGCTTGGTCCAGTTGGGCCACGGCGTGCACCAGAAGCGCATCCGTGCCACCATCACCAGCAATACGAGCAACATCGGCGTAGAGATCGCCTGTGATAAAGAAGAAACCAAGCAATTGCTGGAGAGCTACGAGATCCCGGTACCCAAGGGGCGTGTGGTCCGGACAGAAGAAGGCTTGATCGCTGCGTTGGAAAGTGTAGGTTTCCCCTGTGTGATCAAGCCGGTCGGTGGGAATCACGGTCGCGGGGCCACGATCGGCATCAAGACGTTGGAAGAGGCGCGGATAGCGTTGGACGTTGCGAAAGAGATCAGCCGGAGCGTGGTGGTGGAGAAGGAGATCAAGGGGCTCGATCACCGTTTGCTGGTCATCGACCACAAATTCGTGGCAGCCGCCAAGCGGACGCCGGCTGCAGTGGTGGGGGATGGCAAGCATACCATCGAAGAGCTGGTGGCTGAAGTGAACAAGGACCCACGCCGCGGTTTCGGCCACGAGAATGTGCTGACACAGATCACCATCGACGGGCATACGCTGGAGTTGCTGCAGCGCCGCGACATGACCCCTGCAAGCATACCGGCGGACGGTGACACCGTATACCTGAAAGCCACGGCCAACCTCAGTACAGGCGGCACCGCCACGGACGTCACCGAGGTCGTGCACTCCTACAACGTCTTCATGGCCGAGCGCATTTCGCGCATCATCGATCTGGACATCTGCGGCATCGATATCATGACGGACGACATCACCGTGCCGCTCAGTGAGAATGGCGCGGTGCTTGAAGTGAATGCCGCACCCGGGTTCCGCATGCACTTGGACCCGACCACTGGTCTGGGAAGGAACGTGGCCGAACCTGTTGTGGACATGTTGTTCCCTCCCGGCGCACCCAGCCGCATCCCCATTATCGCGGTAACGGGCACCAACGGCAAGACCACCACCACGCGCCTCATCGCGCATATCATGCGCAGCCATGGCAACAAGGTGGGCATGACGTGCAGTGACGGCGTATACATCATGAACCGACTGTTGATGCAGGGTGATTGCACGGGTCCGATAAGTGCCCAGTTCGTACTGAAGGACCCCTTGGTGGACATGGCCGTTCTGGAGACCGCACGAGGCGGCATGGTACGCAGCGGCCTGGGCTTCGAAAGCTGCGATGTTGGCATCTGCACCAACGTAGCGGCTGACCATTTGGGATTGAAGGACATCAATACCTTGGAGGATCTGGCCAGTGTGAAGAGCACCGTGCCACGCAGCGTGCGCCGCGACGGTTACGCCATCCTGAATGCCGATGACGATCTGGTGATGGCCATGCGCAAGCAATGCGATTGTAAGATCGCCCTGTTCAGCTTGGACGAGACGAACCGATTGATCCGCCAGCATTGCAAGCTTGGAGGCCTCGCGGCGATCTATGAGAACGGCTTTATCACCATCAGCAAAGGGGAGTGGAAGCTCCGGATCGAAAAGGCGGTGAACGTGCCTTTGACATTGGGTGGAAAAGCCGTCTTCAACATCCAGAACATCCTTCCGGCCGTGCTGGCTGCTTACGTTCAAGGGGTGAAAATGGAAGAATTGAAGGAAGCGCTTAGCACCTTCGTGCCTTCACCGGCACAGACCCCCGGCCGCTTGAACCTGTTCCAGTTCAAGAATTTCCAAGTGGTGGTGGACTACGCACACAACCCACATGGCTTCGAAGCCTTGGGCCGCTTCCTCAGCAAAGTGACGGACAGCCCGAAAGTGGGCGTTATCGCAGGAGTGGGCGACCGTCGAGACGAGGACACCGTAACGTTGGGCCGGCTTAGTGCGCAGATGTTCGATGAGATCATCATCCGCCAGGACCGCAACCTGCGTGGCAAGAGCGACAATGACATTATAGCATTGATGGTGAAGGGCATCCAGGAAGTGGACCCGAACAAGAAATTCACAATTATCAAGAAAGAGGATGAGGCCATCCGCTACGCGATCAGCACGGCCAAACCGGGCAGTTTCCTTACGCTCTGTAGCGACGTGGTACCCGATGCGCTCGCCTTGGTGATGAAGTTGAAGGAGGAAGAGGACCGTGTACCGTTCTCCAAAGCGGACATCCCGAACTTGAACAGGGAATTGCTCGGGTGATGAACGGCTGGTGCGCGCGATGCGCGAACGCCAGCCAGGTTTGGAAGGGTTGAACCGTGAAGTTGGCGTTGGCTGAGGAGGGAAGTCTTTAGGTGAGTTTGCTGGATGCCACGTGCCGGTTGCTGGAGAAACGCTCTGTTACAGGAGGCAGCCTTGTGCTTTCAATACAAGACCAAAGGACTGGAATTTATCCGGGGCAGGTGCGTTTTACCGATGACACACAGCAGATCCGGCGTGTTATAAGGGAATAGGTCGACTTCACTTATCCTGCTGGGGAATAGCGCTCAACAAATGCCCTTCGGGAATCCGGTCATATCGGGTCCAGTGGGTTGTGGGATCACCGCCTAGTACGTGGTCCTGGACCAAGCCACTGGTGCGTTGGCTACACGGGAAACGATATGGCAAAAAAAAGACCCAGCCTGTAGACTGGGTCTTTCCAAGAATAGAGTAATGACTTACTTCGTCTCCACTGCGTCGGCGGTCTTTTTCGCCTTAGCGGAAACCTTATCGGCCTTCGCTTTGGCGTTGGTCGCTTGGGTCTCCACGCTCATGCGGCGCTCCTTGATGCGGGCGCTCTTGCCGCGACGTTCACGGATGTAGAAGATGCGGGCACGGTTCACGTCGCCGTGCTTATTCACTTCGATCTTGTCAAGGAAGGGGAGGCGATAGGGAAGATACGTTCCACGCCCACTGCTCCGCTCATTTTGCGAACGGTGAAGGTGGCGGTGCTTCCACTGCCTTTGCGTTGGATCACCACGCCTTGGTACTGCTGGATACGTTCCTTGTTACCCTCGCTAATGCGATAGTGTACAGTGATGGTATCACCGGCCTTGAAGTCGGGCGTTTGCTTCACGGGCGCCCATTCTTTTTCGAGCTGCTTGATCTTGTCCATGGCGATAGGCGTTTTTCGGGGTCAGGTCCCGCGTTCGGGGGCGCAATATTAATGAATATTCCGGTGCAAAGTTACTCAACGCCCATCCCGTGCAGTCCCGGCAGGTCCGGGCGGCGTTCACGGGTGCGCTGCACGGCTTGTTGGTACCGCCATTCCTGGATCCTGGCCTCGTGGCCGCTCATCAGCACCTTGGGGACTGCCCATTCACCATAAACCTCCGGCCGCGTGTAAGCGGGCGGGGCTACCAAGCCATCTTGGAAGCTGTCCGAAAGAGCGGAAGTGGCATCGCCCAGCACCCCTGGTAACAGCCTGATGATCGCGTCGCTCAGCACTGCCGCGGGCAGTTCACCGCCGCTGAGCACATAATTCCCGATGCTCACCTCGCGCGTAATGAGGTGTTCGCGCACGCGCTCGTCCACACCCTTGTAGTGGCCGCAGAGAATGATAAGGTTGCCCAAGGTGCTCAAGCGGTTGGCCAATGGCTGGTCCAATAGTTCGCCGTCCGGGCTCATGTAGATGACCTCATCGTAAGTGCGTTCCGCCTTTAGGAAGGAAATGGCCTTGTGGATCGGGGCCAGGGTCATGACCATTCCAGCGCCGCCCCCGAAAGGGTAGTCGTCCACGCGTTTGTGCTTGTCCTCGGAAAAAGTCCGCAGGTCATGGATATGTACTTCGGCTGATCCTTTTTCCTGCGCCCTGCGTAGAATACTGTCGTTAAAATAGCTGTCCAGTAGGCTTGGCAGGGCCGTAAGGATATCGATGCGCATGCCGCGAAAGTACCGTTGTAAGCGGAAACACACGGTTCCCGGAACACATTGCTAACTTCGGCACCGATCTTGCCAAAGTACACCAAGATCCCTTTAAGCATGAAAAAGAGCACCCTCACCAACCTCCTTTCAGTGGCCGTATTCGTCGGCGTGGCTTTCCCTGCGCAGGCCCAGCAAAAGCAGTACGACGACCTGCTGGTGAAGTACGTGGACGAGAAGTATGAGGAGTGCGTAACCAAGGCTGAGCGTTACACCGAGAACGACAATACCAAGAAGGACGCGCTGCCTTATCTGTACATGAGCATGTGCCTGTACGAGATGAGCAAGATCCCGAAGTACCAGGCCATGGAGGATTATAAAAAGGCCGATCGCGACGCGCTGAAGTATGCCGAGAAGTACCGTAAAAAGGATAAGGACAAGGAATTCTTCGGCAACTACGAGGATTTTTGGGCGGAGTTGAACACCATGGCCCAGGAAAGCGGGCTGAACGAATATGAGAGCGGGGTGAAAGGCATGAGCAAGGCGCGCCGGTTCTTCGATTCGATGACGAGCTATTATCCCGAGAACCCGGGCCCATGGCTGATGCTCGCTTTGTGCGAATACAACACCAACCTCGTGAAGGACGGGGACGAGAGCATTAAGAAATACCAAGCCGCTTTGGATGCCGCCGGTAGTATCTCCTCCTTGCCGGAGGACCAGAAGAAGTTAATGAAGAGTGCGCTGATACACTACGCTGAGTACTTGGATGGCAAAGGGGACAAGAGCGGAGCCAGAGCAGCGATGGAGAAAGGCAAGGATGCCTTTATGGACGATCCGGAATTCAAGGGTGCATACGGGAGCTTCCATTGAACTTGAAGCTTGGCGCCCGGACCGGCGCGGGTTAGCGGAGGAACGGCATGGAGCGTGGACGATATGGTTTTTTGGTGGTCGCAGTGGCGGTCGCAGTGGCGCCTCCGGTGTATGCGGGAAAGCTTGAACGGGGCTTCGAGGCCTTGAAGGTCTACGACTATTTCAAGGCAAGGGAACTGTTCTTGGCCAGCACGAAAAATGCGCCAGCGGCCGCTTGGTATGGCTTAAGCGTGATCACCGGCAGGCACGACAATCCATTCTATCAGCTGGATTCGAGTTGGGCGGCCATCCAGCGCTCGCATACGGCATTCAGCAGCCTTCCGGAAAAAGGCAAATTGAAGATCGCAGAGCTCGGTGTGGATAGCGCGGCGGTCGCGGAGCAGGAGGCACACGTACACGCGCTGGCCTGGCAATTGGCGGAAACCGCTGATGATCGGTCGGCCTATGAACGTTTCGTTGAACGATATCCGGGAAGCGCGCAATGGCCCGAGGCTGTGCAACGGCGTGACCGACTAGCATTCCAAGAAGCACGCACGGGCAACACCGCAGCGGCTTACCGTGACTTTCTGGCCAAGTACCCGCAGGCGGATGAAGTGTTCGAGGCCCGCTCGCGCATGGAGGAGGCCGTGTTCCGTGAAGCAACGTCCCATGGAACTTTAGAGGAATATGAAGTCTTCATCCGTAGGTATCCTGAAAGTCCTTATGTGCATGAAGCGGAAGACCGGCAATTGGCGGTGATGACCCCGCACGGCACGCCAGCGGAATATGCCGGCTTTATCCAACGCTACCCTGCCAGTCCGAACGTACCGCAGGCGTGGCGCAGCATCTATGGCATCTATACCAAGGAGCTTACCGTGGCCAACATCACCCGTTTCCTCAACGATTGGCCGGCCTATCCCTACCTCAATGAGGTAATGGAGGACCTGAAGGTGGCCAGTCTTACCCTGGTACCATTCCGGGCCGAAGGGAAATGGGGCTATTTGGATGACAGTGGTGAGCCCCGGATCGCAGCCAAGTACGACTTCGCAGAACCGTTCGACCATGGACAAGCGCAGGTGGGCCTTAATGGCCTGGTCGGCACGGTTAACAAATTGGGCAATCCTGTGGTGCCGATCAAGTATACCAACGTGCTGGACTACCACGATGGTTATGCGACCGTTGAGGCCAATGATCGGGAAGGAGCTGTGGACCGTAGTGGTAACGTGGCGGTACCCTTGGAGTTTGCGGAGGTGGGGGAGTTTGAAGAGGACCTGGCCCCCGCTGCCAAGGGTGAAGCTTACGGCTATATCGATGCGCGAGGTGCTACCGTGATCCCGTTCCTCTACGAACGGGCCATGGGCTTCCGGAATGGCTTGGCCGTGGTGGCCAAGGATGGCATGAGCGGTGTGGTGGATCTGAAAGGTTCTGTGGTGGTACCGTTCAAGTATGATTGGGTCGAGGGGTTCTCTTACGGCGCGTTATCCCGTGTCCGGAAGGATGGCAAAATGGGCCTGATCGATCGTTTCGGGGAAGTGGTACTTCCCGTTGAGCACGACCATGTGGGCGCTTTCAATAGTGGCCTGGCATTGGTGGTGGATCAAGGCAAATGCGGATATGTGGACGGAAAAGGGTCTTTCACGATACCCCAACGCTACGAGGCCAATGGGCTCACGGTTAACAATGGTGACTTCCACCACGGGCTGGCCCGCGTGCTGTCCGCTGGGAAAATGGGTATGATCGACACGGCCGGAGTGCGCGTAGTGCCTTCGCTATACAATGACATAGGCGTTATGGCGAACGGCGCGATCCCTGTGCGGAAGAAGAATAAATGGGGCTTCGTGAACGGGGATGGAAAGGTTTTGATCGAGCCGAAGTACGACCAAGCATGGGAGATGCGTGAAGGCTTTGCACGGGTGCAACAGGACTCTCTTTTCGGTTTGGTGGATAGCACCGGCGTGGAACGGGTGAAACCGCTATACCTGGGATTAACCGATGTGGAACAGGGTGTTTCGATCGCCACCAATGCTCAAGGGATCGGCGCCATCGGCACGGATGGACGCATATTCGTACCGATGATCTACGACGAGGTAAAGGTTAGCGGACCCGGGCTGTTGCTGGTATCAAAGGCTGGACACTTGGCTTATGCGCGCTCCAAGGACGGTAGTTTCCTTTGGAAAGAGGAAGGCTTTGCCACGCCTTAGCGCAACAGCGTTACAGAACCTCGGTGCAGCACCTGCTCAACGCCCATGTCGGTGAGCGCTTCATAGTGGAGCAGCCACACATAAACACCTACCGGTGCTTGCTTTCCGCTCTTGGTGCCATCCCATCCTTGGTCCGGCGAGGAACTGTGGAAGATGCGTTCGCCCCAACGGTCGAACACATCGAAGCTCCATTGATCCACAGGATCGGACAACGAGGGCAAGAACAGTTCGTTGATCCCATCCCTATCGGGACTGAACGCGTTGGGTACGAAAACCAGCGTGGCACAACGTCCCTGTTCGATCCGCACCGTGTCCACTGCGAAAATGCAGGGACCTTCCACCTGCACGCGGTATTCCCCGGGCCGGTCCACCATCAAGGTGGAGAGGTGCGAGCCATCGCTCCATGTGTAGTACCCACCGGCGATACCGGCATCCAAGGTGATGTTGTTATCGGCACAGATGCTGCGGTCGGGACCGAGATCCACGTTGCGGATGAACGGGCGTACCACCACCATCAACGTATCCCGGGAAACACAACCATCCAGCGTAAGCTGGCCGGTCACAGGTCCAGTGGTGGACACTGGCAAGGGCACCGTTGTGCTTCCGTTGCCCCACTGGAGTTGCGCTGCACCGGTTTCGGGATCCAGCCACAACGTGTCCCCTGCGCAGATCACTTGGTCGGGACCAAGAGCGAGTGCCGGTAACGGTGTGAACTGTATGGCAAGGGCATCCTCCGCCATGCAATTCGCTAACAGGAACTGGGCTTGGAAATTCCCTGGTTGCGCAATGGTGCGCATGTTACCTACGTAACCGTCCTGCCACAGCACGCTAACCCCTGGTGCATTGCTTCCTACGATAACGCTATTACCGGGGCACAATATGGTATCCGGCCCCAACGTGAAGGTTGCCATATCCACTATGGACACAACCGTTTGCGCCGTCGCGGAACAATTACCAATGTTCACGCTGACAGTGTACGTGCCAGGCTGGTCAATAAGTAGCGAAGGTGTTATAACTCCGTTGGACCAGAGGTAGTGGGCACCGGCTTGGGCAACGTCCGGCTGCCATGTGGCCGAACCGCAAAGAATGGTGTCCATAGGCAATTGGGCCTGTGGTGTTGGCAGTGAGGTAATGATGACCTGATCGGAGGCCGTGCAACCATCCGCGGAAGCCACTACGCTCCAAGTACCGGCACCAACCATGCGCTGCTCCAACGTACTTCCGTCGTTCCAAAGAAAAGTTGCGCCGGGTGAAGCGGCGTTGAGCAGTACTTGCCCATAAGCGCAGATCGCAGTGTCAGGCCCGAGGTTGACCACAGGGACAGGATCGAAAGTGACTTCCACCTGATCGGAACTGCTACACCCGTTCACTGTGACGGTAACACTGTAAATGCCGGTGTTCGTCACGGAGCGGGAAGCAGTTGTCACACCATCATTCCAGAGGTAGGAACCGCCCGGCACGGCGGCGTTCAGTGCGAGTATTCCACCTTGACACAGGACCGTATCGGGCCCCAGATCAACGATCGGCAACGGGCTGAAGGCAACAGTGACCGTGTCGCGGTCCGTGCAGCCGTTCAGCTCAGCTTCCACCCAGTATGACCCGGGCGAGCCAACCGAAAGGGTGGGGTTGGAGGAACCATCGTTCCACACGTAAGTGCCACCGGGTGTTGCGGCGGAAAGGTTGATGCTGTTCCCTGCACAAAGCGTGGTGTCCGGCCCCAAGTCCACTAAAGGCGAAGGCAAAGCGGTGATGCTGAGCACATCCGTTCCAGTGCAACCGGCTTGGGTAACGGCCACCTGCCAAGTACCAACGCCGGCGGTAATGGTCGGTGAAGTGGCACCGTTGTTCCATAGGTAGGTGGCGGTGCCAGCCACAGTGGCATCAAGAACGAGCGTAGCGCCGGGGCAGATCGGTTGGTCGGGGCCCAGTGAAACCGCCGGCAACGGCGTTACTGTCACGTTCATTGTATCATTCGCGATGCAACCGTTCAAAGTGGCACGGACCCACACCGTACCCGCCGACGCGATCATGATCGAATCCGCGGTGGCACCAGTGCTCCAGAGGTAGGTTGCTCCGGGTATATTGAGCCCCACCTGTTGCGGTTGTCCGGCGCAGAAGCTGAGATCCGGGCCGAGGTTCACGGTCTGAAGGTTGAAGTTACCCAGCACGATCGCATCACTGGCGGAACAGCCATCCACCGTCACTTGCACGCTATATGTGCCGGGCGCGCCAGTACTTATAGAGGGCGCCGTGCTCCCTGTGTTCCATAGGTATGTGGCCCCGGGGACCGTGGCATTAAATGTTGCGCTTGCTCCTGGACATACAAGCAGGTCCGCGCCGAGATCCACCACGGGCAAGGCGTTGAACGCCACATTGATCTGATCGGCATTGCTACATCCTTGGGCGGTGACGGTAACCGAATGGATACCGGCAGTGGAAATGGTCCTTGTGGCGGAAGTTGATCCATTGTTCCAGACATAGGAGCCGCCGGGAACCGTAGCATTCAACCCCAGTGTCTGTCCTTGGCAAAGCGTGGTGTCAGAGCCGAGGTTGACCACGGGCAGTGGGTTGAAAGAAACGAGGATGGTATCACGAGCGGTACAACCGTTCAGGGTCACTTCCGCCCAATACGTACCTGCAGTGGTGACGTTCAAAGTGGAATTGGATGAACCGTTGCTCCACGAGTAGGTTGCACCGGGTAAGGCAGCAGAAATGGTGATGTTGTTTCCCGCGCAAAGCGTTGTGTCCGCGCCCAAGTCCAGCACGGGCACGGGGTTGAACGCCACGTGGATCTGATCGGCATTGCTACATCCTTGGGCGGTGACCGTAACGGAATAGATACCAGCGGTGGAAATGGTGCGCGTGGCCGATGTCGACCCGTTGTTGCAGACATAGGTGCCGCCGGGAACGGTACCGTTCAACCCCAGTATCTCGCCCTGGCAGAGCGTGGTATCGGCGCCGAGGTTGACTGTTGGCAATGGTGTAACGCTAACATGCACTGTATCCGTCAGCACGATGGTCCCGGAGATGCTGATATCATCAATGCCGAAGTCATCCCCCACGCCATCGCCGGAGGTTACATGCAGGCATGCGGACACACTGGTCTGGCCTGCCCCGGCGGTCCAAGTGGAGGTGATGGTCTGCCATCCGGCGCTGTAACTGGGCAAGGTCACTTCGGGCCACTGGTCATAGCCATCCATACGCCACAAGATGCGCGCTTGCAGGTCGTTCGTAAGTGTGCGTGCGCGATAACTCAGTGTGTAAGTCTGGCCGGGACAGACCGGTATGGTCTGGCACCAAGCATCATACTGGTTGTTCAGCCAGCTGAGATAACCAGCGTTCACAATGAGGAAGTTACCGGACCCGGTGCCTTGGAACTGGGTGTGGTAATTGTGGGCATTGGCGCCCACCGTGTAATAGCCCTCGTTCTGAACGCTGGTGGCCGAGTAGGTGAATTGGGAGCTGAAACCGGTGTTGCCCGAATTGAAGTCACCGTTCGTCACCAGGTTCCCGGATGGATAAGTGACCCGGCACCAATAGTCGCCTGCCACACCGGTGCTGATGTTCTGGGATACTTGGCCCGTATTCCACAGGTAGTTGGAATATCCGGACGGACCGTGCAATTGGGCTTGTGTGCCTTGGCACACGGTGGTATCATTTCCGATGAAGATGGAACATTGAGCCCGCGCATGGGGGCCTGCCAACAGGCATAAAACACCTGCCGCCAATAGCTTATGGCGGATGTTGTAGCGGTCCATATCGAATTCGCGCACCGGTCAATCAAACTTCGGGCCGTAACGCGGAAGGTGCCGCTTTGGCTTGGCTGGCGGTGAAAACATGGTTTATCCCGTTATAACGGTGCTCACGCACCTCATTGAAATGAAGACGCAGATACTGGCCTGTTCGTTGGCTGCGCGTCGTGCTTAAGTTATTGTGCGCTACGGTGTTGAAACAGACCATTCCCCCCACATTCGTGATGCGCGCCAATTGGCGGATGAATTCCTCTTCATCGATCCCTGGTGCGAGATCCAGTTCGTGGAACAGATCCACGAGCACCAGTCCATACCGACCGGTTTCAGCCGATATGTATTCCAACGCATCCATGTGCACCAGCCGTAGATCCGGCAATTTGTCCATTTTGAAGCTATCGCGTGCTATGTTCAGCATGGCGGCATCCCCGTCCACACCGGTTATCGGCGCTACCGAACGGAGTTCGCGGCGCAGTATACTGGCGATGCTACCGGCGCCGAAGCCGAGGATGAGGACCGTTCTTGGCTTTCGTTCCTGTATCCCTTCGTCCGCAAAGCACTGTTGCCATACATCGTGCAAGCTGCCCCAGCTCTGGTTGGCATGGCGGCTGTTCACCACCAAATGGCCACTTTCGTAAACCAGCCGGATCGGTCCGTAACGGCCTTCGCCTTTCCACACGGGCACTGGAGCCACGTAGCTCAACAAGCTTTTGAGCAAGGACATGGTGCAAAGATGCGGCGTTGAACGCGGGCTACCTTCGCGGCCCCGACCCGATCCCCGTGGAGCACATCGACGCCATTACACGGCACAAGCTGCGCAAGTTGCTTAAGTATGCTTTGGCCACAGCCACCGTGGGCAGTGTGCTGATGCTGATGGCGGGACGCATCGACGTCACCGTTGTGGGTGCGTGGGCTTTGCTGGGTGCATGGACGGGTGTGTTGGAGGAATTCCTGTTCGGGCGCCGTTTCCGTTCGTTGGCCATTCCGCTCCAATTGCTGGGCAAGGCGTTAGCGGTGAACCTCCTAACATTGGGTTTACTGCTTTTGGCCTACAAACTGGACCGTGGGCACGAGCTGCCCTACTCCTCGGACAATGGGCTGTTGGGCTCGCGTTCCTTTTACGTGCTCATGTTGCAGGTCGCTTTGGTCACCACCATGTCCATTCTGGTGGTGCAAGTGGAAGAGTTCATGGGCCGCCGCTTTTTCTTGGGTTTTTTGCTGGGTTGGTACGACAAGCCGCGGATCGGGGAACGGATCGTGCTGGCCATCGACCTTGTGGGGAGTTCCGCGCTGAACGAGCGTTTGGGTGATCTACTGTACTACCGTTTTCTCAATACCACCCATTCCCTGATGACCGAGGCGGTGCTGCGTCACGGGGCGGAGATCCACAAATACGTAGGTGATGAGGTCATATTCACTTGGCACATGAAGGATGGGTTGCGGGATGATCACTGCATCGCCCTTTTCTTCGACATACAGGACCGCATCGAAGCGAACAAGCAGGAGATGTTGCGCATGTTCGGTGCCAGCCCGCAGTTCCGCGGCGGTTTGCACGGTGGACGCGTGATCACCGCGCAGGTGGGCCACATCAAGCGTTCGATCGACCTGAGCGGTGATGTGATGAACTCCACGAGCCGTGTACAGACCATGTGCAAGGAGCAACGTGAGAACCTCATGATCACCGGCGACCTGTTGGGCCGCATGCCCACCGCACGTGAACGTTACAGCATCGGGGAACCGCTTCCGATGCGTGTGAAGGGCGGTAAACGCATCCTGCAGGTCTATGCCGTGAAGAAGATATCGGTGCCTGCGCTGATCCCGCAATTGGATCCGGCGCTCCCCACGGCCCACTAAGCGCCAGCTGTGGCCAGTTCGATACTGAACAGTTCCATGGCATTCCGCTTCCCCTTCAAGGGAATGGATCCCATCGGCCTGATCTTGTATTTCTGGCTGGAGAGATCAAGCACATCGAGAAGGTCCTTGCTCACCAGGTTGTCCACGCCAAGGCCATTGCAGCTCGCCTGTATGTGGGCGGCCGTATTCACCACGTCACCGCTGAAGATGGTCTGCCTTTTCACCAGACCGACCTGTCCGCGCGTGACCGGCCCGAAATGGAGCCCTGCCTTGAACACCGGGGATGCTCCGTATTGGGCGATGTAGTGCGATGCGCGGGCGATCAGCTTTTCCCGGATCGCGAAAAAACAGCGGATGCAGCGCTCGTTCCGGGTGCCGCGATCCAGTTTCCAGCTGATGCTGATCTCGTCACCCACATACTGATAGATCTCTCCTTCGGAATAGACCACCGGATCGGTGAGATCGCTATAGATGTCGTTCAGCAGTTGGAAATAGCGGGTATCCCCGATGGATTCCGCGATGGAGGTGCTGGAGCGCATATCCAGGAACATGAAGATGCGCAGTTCCTGCCGTGGCCTTCTGAACCGGTCGAGCAGATAGTCCATGTCGCCGCCACCGTACCGATCATTGAGGCGAAGCATGAGGATGGAGGCGGCGAGCAGCAGGAACCAATGGAGGAATTCACCTACGAAAGCAAGTGTCGGCAACGAGGACATACCGGATCGGAAAGCATACAGGCCGGCCAAGCCCGCCAAGAGCCAAGCGCCCACTACGGCCAAGGAACGCAGCAACGACCATTTGCGCATGAGGTCATGGCAGGCGAAGACGTAGATGCCACCGATGATGAGTCCGCCGAAAAATGCACGCAGTGCATGTTCCGCCAAAATGCCGCTGTACGGAAGGACTATGCCTTGCTGCATTAATGACAAATGCTCGAACAAGGCAGTGAATACCGAAACCGCGAGCCAAGCTGCACTAAGCCTGAGTGTGCGCCGGGCCTGCTTGCCGAATTTTGAAAGCGTGATGGCCATGGTGCGGCTTAGGCGCGAAGATACCGGGACGCACCGGCCGTTCGTTGGACCTTGGATCAAGTGTTGACCAAGCGCCTTAGCGCGAGGCCAACTTCAACAAGCTGTTATGGTCGATGATATGGATGTCGCGGCCTTGCGTGGCAATGAGCCCCTCATCCTTCAGGTCGCTCAGGCAACGGATCAGCGATTCGGTCGCGGTGCCCACGATGGCGGCCAGATCATCACGGCTGATCCTCACGCCGAGGTCTTCGTCGTTCTTGCCGGCGAATCGGCTGTGGATACGCAAGAGCGCTTGTGCTACACGTTGACGGACACTTGCGTAGGCAAGTTGCAGCAAGTGCTGCTCCTTTTCTTTCACATTGTGGGCCAACATCTTAATGAACTGGATGCTCACATCCCTGTCTTTGTAGAGAAGCGCCAGCAGGTCTTCCCGGGGGATGAGCGACACGGTGGTGTCTTCCATGGCTTCTGCGGTCTCGGTGGCGAGGCCGCTTTCAAGTAAGCCCATGTAGCCAACGAAATCGCCTTCGCCATGCAGGCCGGTCACGAATTCCTTGCCGTCGTTATTCACCATGAACGTGCGCACTTTTCCGCTGATGATGTAGGGGACTTGCCGCATTTCGTCACCTTCGTGGAAGAGCACATCCTTCTTGTAGAATTGACGGTTCTTCCTGCCATTCCCGATATCCTTGAGCACATCGATGCCCCGGGCTTGTTCGAGAAAGACGCCGAAGCCACTGGATCCGCGGTCGAACCCTTTACGGAAGAGGTCGCTCCGCTTCATGCGGGTCTCCACGGCATTGAGCAATTCGTTCTCTTCGAAGGGCTTGGTCAGGTAATCGTCGGCACCCAGTTCCATTCCCTTGCGCACATCGCCTCTTTCGGCCTTGGCGCTCAGGAAGATGAACGGTATCTCCGCAGTGGCGGGATTGCGCCCCAGCATGTGGAGCACGCCGTAACCGTCGAGTTCGGGCATCATGATATCGCAGAGGATGAGGTCCGGCACCTGTTTTTTGGCTTCCTCCACGCCACGCCTGCCATTCTCAGCGGTCACCACGGAGTAACCGGCCAATTCCAGGGTCTCGGCGGTATTCTCGCGCATGTCCGGATTATCTTCGATGAGCAGGATCTTCTTCATGGTTTCATGATCTGTGGCAGGTCCACGGAGAACCGTGTGTTTCCCGGCTTGCTGGTGAATGATATGGTGCCGCCCATCAGGTCCAGGTAACGCTTCACCAGGTTGAGGCCAAGCCCGGTGCCTTGGATGTTGGTGGCGTTCGATCCCCGGAAGAAACGTTCGAAAAGATGATGCTGGTCCTCCTCCGGTATCCCCATGCCTTCGTCCTCCACGGTGATCCGCAGCCTCCCGGAGGTAACTTCGGAAGTGATGTGTACCGGCTTGCCGTCCGGAGAATACTTGATGGCGTTGGTGACGAGGTTGGACAGGAGGTTGCTCAGGATCTGCTTGTCCAAGCGGACCTTGCTCGGCCCGTTGCGGTGGTCGTAGTTGAGCGTCTGTCCAGGTTTGGCCATGTTGCGCAGTTCCTCCATCATTTCGATGCAGAGGTGGACAATGTCGAATTCGGTAGGGGAGGGCTCCACATGCCCCTGTTCCATGCGTTCCAAGGAAAGGAACTCATTCAGCATAGCGGTCATTTCGCGCACTTTCCCGCGGATACGGGCCAAATGCTTGCTCACCTTTTCATCCTGGCCGGCGGCCGTGTACCTATCAATAAGGTCCGCGCTGCCCATGATGGTACTAAGCGGCGTGCGGAACTCGTGGCTGGCCATGGCAACGAATCGGCTTTTCAACGCATGCAGTTCGCGCTCGGTCTCCAAAGCGGAGCGTACGTTCTGCTCAGCCGTCTGCAATTCTGCCGTGCGTTGTTTCACGCGTTCTTCCAGTTCCTGCCGGCTTTGCAACACTTCCGCCTCGGCTAGGAAGCGCTCTGTGATATCGGTGACAAGGCCCATGACGAATCGCCCCCCGTTCAATTCGAAATGGTTAAGGCCGATCTCCAACGGGAAGATGGTGCCGTCCTTGCGCAGTCCGCGCAGGTCCATGCCGATGCCCATGCTGCGCTTGACGGGATGTTTGTTGTATCCGGCGCGGTGGCGTGCATGAATTTGCCGGAAAGCTTCGGGCAGCAGGATCTCGATTGGCTGATCGTCCAATTCGTGCGGCCCGTAACCGAACATTTCACTAAGGCGCGGATTGTACAGCACGATCTTCCCGTCCAAGCCGACGACAACGAGGCCTTCAGCGGCAACGTCGAAGAGCAACTGGAAAACGTGCTCCGTGTTCGGCTCCGCCCATGCACCGCTTTGGTGTTGCAGCATGCGGCCAAGGTAGGGATGGCCGGTTGAAGGCAGGATCATGGGGGACTCCCCGCAGTGTTGAAGCTGGCCGCACCGGAGGCTTCGTCGTAGACGCGCCAGCGGCTCATGGGCTTGGCATATAGGTTCAGGGAAGCGGCGCGATGCGGGCCGGGGTTGTAAAAGCGATGTATCGAGTCTTCACCGGAAAGTGAAGCCATGGCACCGGACCGAAGTTCCTCGGTTTCACTATGGACCAGGATATTTTCCCGGTTCAGCGAGAACCGCTCCAAAGCGAGATCGCCAAAAAGCGGAACTACCCAAGCCTTCTCGCTGTCATAGTCGTGTATACTGGTGCTTTGCCCGGGCAAATAGCATATCACGAGCAATTCAAAGCGCGGGTTACGGGTAATGCAGGTGCGGGTGTAGTGCTTGGTGTCCCACCGCAGGAAAGGCGTAAGGTCCGGTGCCCTGTCGATGGTGAGCTGCTGGCTCTGGACCCAATGGGAGTAGTTTGAGAGTATGGCCCCGAACTCACTCTGGTCGCTGCTGCCGGTAAGTGCCTTGAGCAGCTGCGTGATGGAATGGTCTGCCAGACCGGGCATGGGCGAAGCGAAGGACATGGATGCCGCGAAACTACCGGAGCCTGAAAGGCTGTGAAATGATGGAAGTCAGATCGACCGGGCTTTCGCGCGTGCACTAGCGCGGCATGGTGAGCCTGTGGTGCATGGAATGGCGTTGAGCACTGTGGTTACCAGGCGGCCCTTGATCGGGTCGCGTGCCATCAGGCACTCATCGCAGCGGCCATCTTGTTGTTGAAACGCGCCACGCCGTTATAGGTCACCTCCCAAGTCACTGGCATGGCCTTTTTCAACATGGAGCTCACGCCGCATAATTCGTTCTGTGAGCGGTCCACCACGCGCAGGGCTTCCTCTTCATGCGCCACATCGCCGTGCATCTCGTAGATCACGTGTATGCCGGTATAAAGGATCGGTGGGGTTTTGCTGATCTCACCGGATACGCGGACCTCGAAGCGATCGAGCGGTTTGCCTGCTTTGCGCAGTAACGACACCACATCCATGCCGGTGCATCCCGCCAAGGCGGTGAGCATGAACGGTTTCGGGATGGGCCCTTGGCCCTCTCCACCGGCACGCTCCGGAGCGTCCATGGTCACCGTATGGCCACCCACCAGCGCGTTGAACTGCATTTTTCCCATCCATACCGCGTCCACGTCGTGCGTCATTTTCGTTGAATTATTCCGTCCGGGACATCCGATCGGCAGTGGACAAAGGTCTTTTCCGCAGCCTACTTGGAAGGTGAGCAATGTCACGGTCCGGTCCACTGCGCGGCCCTACGTTGCGGCTGCATTCAACACCCTACGCCGATGAACGTCCGCTTTCTCGCATTCCTTTGCGTGCTATCCGTTCCCGGTGCCTTCGCACAGCAACCGCTTGCCATACCGCCTGCATTGGACGAGGATACTTTCCTTCTTAATGTCGGGCAGCATGTGCACCAGTTCTATCCGGGGGTGAACACGACAACGCTGGGCGTAAACGGGGATTACCTGGGTCCCACGTTGATCTTTCATCGCGGGGATACGGCGAGGCTGCGCGTGCATAATGGGCTTGACCAGGTCACGACCATGCACTGGCACGGGATGCACGTAAGCGGTGATGAGGATGGCGGTCCGCAGAACATGATCGCCTCCGGCACGGACTGGCATGTCAAGTACGAGGTGGTGAACCCGGCTGGCACCTATTGGTACCATCCGCATCCACATATGCTCACTGCTTCCCAAGCCACACGAGGGATCTCCGGTATGATCATCGTGCAGGATGAGGAGGGATCGGCCTTGGACCTTCCACGAACCTATGGTGTGGACGATATCCCGGTCGTGCTCCAAGACCGACGGTTCCTCGCCAGCGGCGAGTTCGTCGTTGGCCCTTATGGCGATTCCGTGCTGGTGAACGGCACTCCGCATCCGTATATCGATCTGCCGGCCCAAGTGATACGGCTACGATTACTGAACGGCTCCAACTCGCGCGTTTACCGCATCGGCTTACAGGATGGAAGCACATTCAACATGATCGCTGGCGATGGTGGCCTGCTCAATGTACCGGTGCCACTGGAACGCTTGGACCTGAGCAACGGTGAACGCGCTGAACTGCTGCTTGACCTTAGCGGCATGGAGGGCGACAGCCTGTTGCTGATGAGCTATGGGAGCGAGCTTCCCGTTACGGTCCCTGGCAGTGCGAACATCCTGTGGGAGACCAGCGCCTTGAACGGTATCGACTTCCCCTTGCTCCGGATCCGGGTGCAGGCTCCCACGGCTGATCCGGTCACCAGCATTCCTGCTGCTCTTGGCAGCGCCACACCCATCCCTGAAACGGAAGCCGACCGCACCCGCGTGAAGACGATCACCGGTACGGGCATGGTGGGAATGGGCATGTTCATGATCAACGGAACGATGTTCAATATCAACGTGGTGAACGACACGGTGAACCTGGACGCTACGGAGATATGGACCTTCGTGAACAATTCCAACATGGCGCATCCCATGCACATCCACGGCGTCTCTTTCTTCGTGTTGGACCGTAACGGTGTGGCACCGCCGCCGGAGGAAGCCGGGGCCAAGGACGTGGTGCTGGTGCATACTGGCGAGACCGTGCGGACGATCATGCGCTTCGAGCACCTGAGCAATGGCTATCCGTTCATGTACCACTGCCACAACCTGATGCACGAGGACAACATGATGATGTTGCAATTCATCGTGGTGGATCCTATGGTCGGCCTTTTAGAAGGACACGATGGCGTTCCGGTGTGGGTATATCCGAACCCCGTGACCAGCACGTTGGGTTTCCGATCCTCATTCCCTGTGCGCACGGTGGAGGTGCGCGACAATATCGGCCGCCTGGTGTACAGCGGAAATTTGGGCTTAGCGCAGAACGGCTCGATCGACTTTGGCAAACTCCCGGCAGGTCTGTATCCGGTCACGCTCCGCAACGGCGAGCAGGTGGCGCGCACGATCGTGGTGCGGGAGTGAGCACTGGGATGCCGGCATGCAATTCGGAGGCATATGATCTGTCGTTACAGCAACAGAATGCATATTCTTCACGAGCGCATGGACGAGGCCCTTGTCACCCATTAGTGACTGGCTGAAGCGATCAATACGACTGATGGCGATGCCGAGCGCATCGTCCAGGCTGTGCAACGTGCTCAAGTTCCGTCGCGAACGCCGGCTCCAGCAGTATCGTCCGCAAGAAGGACACCGATGAGGTCCTTCCCGCGTTCCACGTCGGCTACCACTTCAGTTGAAGCCCATGATGTCCGTGACCTGCACGGCGATGAGGTCGATGATGAAGATGAACAAGAGGCGACGACCATCCAACTGTGCGAAGCCTTTCCCACGCCTCAGTACCTTTCTTGGTGTTGCCCCCTTTGTAATAGTCCACGATGCCGATAGAAAAGCCGAAGAAGAACGATTTGATGAACGCGGGCAGAAAGTCGCTGAAAACAAGTGAATCGAAGACCTGTTGATGAAAAAGCGGCCAACTGACGGAGTCCTTGATATTTACACCGATGAAGGATGCCCAGATCGCGATCCCATCGGCAAGTACCACTAGCACCGGCAACATCAGCGTGGTGCTGACGACCCTTGTTACCACTAGGAATTTAAAGGGATTGGTGCCGCTCACCTCCATGGCATCGATCTGTTCCGTCACCTTCATGGAACCCAGTTCAGCCCCGATGCTGGACCCGATCTTGCCCGCGCAGATCAGCGCCGTGATCACTGGTCCTATCTCCCGCACCACGGAGATGGCCACCATGACCGGTAACATGCTCTCCGCGCCGAAGCGCTCCAGGGTGGGCCGGCTCTGCACGGTGAGGACCAAGCCCATGATGAACGCTGTGACCGCGACAAGCGGAAGCGATTGATAACCATTGATAAAAGATTGACGCAGCAGCTCCCTCCACTCATACCTGGGTCGGAGCAACTCTCGAAAGAAGCGCCCGGTGAAGTGGGCTATCTCGCCGACCTCCTCCACAAATGCACGCACAGGTTGACTTCGGGCCATTCACCGAAGGTACTCCGGTAGTACCGGCACAAGGCAGACTTCTGTGAGGGTCAGGGCCGGTACGGTCAGATGTGCTCGGCAGGAGACTACTTCGCGTCCCACTCCGCCCAGCTCGTAGCGGTTTCTTGTAAACGGACCGAATGGAGTGAATCCTTTTCCGGCAGGGCGTTTTGCAAACGCTCCACGATGTCCAAGAGCACATTCTCGCAGCTCGGTTGCCAAGGCGTGAAGCGGGTCCGGCTGAACAATTCGTGGCCCGAGGAGGCTTGGTCACGGTCTTTCTCGTGAAGTACCAAGGCATGGTCGTAATGCTCGACCACGGCCTTGTTCACCATCTTCTTCAGCTCGGAGAAATCAATGACCATGCCATCCTTCGCATGGCCGGGTTCCTCCCGCGGGTCACCGATAAGTGTAACATCCAGTATGTAGGAATGCCCGTGGATCTGCGCGCACAGCCCATCGTGGCATCTCAGGGCATGGGCCATCTCGAAATAGAACCGTTTGGTGACGCGCACGGGATTCTTTAAGGTCATGAGAGGGGCTCGAAGTGTGCGGTAAAGTGACGAAGGAATTTCGGTTCCTTCGTGATCCGCAGTCCTCGGATCCGGCTCCGCCGCTTCATGATCTCCTCAAAGGTCTCCACCACGTATTCGATATGGCTTTGCGTATAGACCCGGCGCGGTATGGCAAGGCGCACTAGTTCCATCGGTGCGGGCTGCAGCGTTCCTTCGGCATTATAGGTGCCGAACATAACCGAGCCGATCTCCACTGTGCGGATCCCGCCAAGGACATAAAGTTCACCCACGAGTGCCTGCCCTGGATATTCGTGCGGAGGGATGTGGGGGTATAATTTCTTCGCGTCCACGTAAACCGCGTGGCCGCCGATGGGCAGCATGAGCGGAACCCCTAGGTCGTGCATCTTTTTCCCGAGGAACAAGGTGCTCTTGATCCGGTAATCCAAATAGTGCGGGTCGAAGATCTCCTGTAGGCCGATGGCGATCGCCTCCATATCACGGCCAGCAAGCCCTCCGTACGTGGCAAAGCCTTCGGTGATGATCAACAGGTTGATGCAGGCCTCGGCCAACGTATCATCCTTCAAGGCCAAGAAACCGCCCATGTTGACCAAGGCATCCTTTTTCGCGCTCATCACTGCGCCATCGGCCAGTGCGAACATCCGCTGGGCGATCTCACGGTAGGAGAGTCCTTCCATGTCCTTCTCGCGGTGTTTGATGAACCAGCTGTTCTCCGCTATGCGGCAGCAATCGAGCAGGAACAGCACACCGTGGCGGTTGCAGATCGCAGCGATCCCTTCCGCATTCGCCATGCTCATCGGTTGGCCACCTCCGCTGTTGTTGGTCACGGTCAGTATCACTGCACCCACGTTGCCTTTGTGTTCCTTCAACAGCCGGTCCAGCTCGCCAATGTCCATGTTGCCTTTGAACGGATGCTGCAGGGCGGTATCCTTGTTCTCGGCAATGGGAATGTCGATCGCGGTAGCGCCGCTGAACTCGATGTTGGCGCGCGTGGTGTCGAAGTGGGTATTGCTGATGAAGATCTTGCCCGGCCCACCGAGATGCCCATAGATGATGCGCTCTGCCGCACGCCCTTGGTGTGTAGGTAGGATATGCTGCATGCTCGTAAGGTCACGTACTTCACGCTCCATGCGCTCCCAACTCCGGGAGCCGGCATACGCTTCATCGCCTTCCATCATACCGGCCCACTGCCTGGCGCTCATCGCACTGGTGCCGCTGTCGGTCATGAAGTCGATCACCACATTGTCCGATCGCAGCAGGAAGGGATTGTAATGCGCATCCTTCAAGCACTGCGCGCGCTCGGCCTCGGTACCCACGCTGATGGGCTCCACACTTTTGATGCGGAAGGGCTCTATGATGGTCTTGTGTTGCATGTTTTCTTCACGTTGCTTGCCACATCAGATCTTCTCGAACAGAGCCTGGAAGAAGCGCAGGTATTTCGGCTCATAGGTCATCTTCAGGCCGGTTATCTTTTCCCGCTGCTTATGGACATTGATGACGGATGCGGCGATGACGTCCATGTGAGCCTGCGTATACACCCGTCTTGGAATGGTGAGGCGCACCAGTTCCAGCTCCGGCAAGTAGTTCTCTCCGGTGTCCTTGTTGCGGCCAGCGCTTACAATACCCCGCTCCATGGTGCGCACACCGGCATCCAAGTAGAGTTCGGCGGCCAACGTTTGGGCAGGGAAGGAGGTTTGCGGGATATGCGGCAGAAATGCTTTGGCATCCAGGAAGACGCCATGGGTACCGATAGGCTTCACGATCGGGATTCCGGCTGCCATCAGTTTTTCACCGAGGTAGAACACTTGGCCCACCCGGGCGCGGATGTGGTCCTCGTCAACGGATTCGGAGATGCCGATGGCCATGGCTTCCATGTCGCGACCGGCAAGGCCACCGTAGGTGTGTAAGCCCTCGTAGATCACCACTTGGTTGCGTGCTTCCTCGAAGACGTCCCATTCGTTCGTGGCCATAAAACCGCCGATGTTCACCAGGGCATCCTTCTTGGCGCTCATCGTGGCGCCGTCGGTGAGCGAGCAGAGCTCAAGTACGATCTCCGCAGTGGAACGATGACCCTGGCCCTTTTCGAGCAGCTTGATCATGTACGCGTTCTCGGCAACACGCGTCATATCATGGATGATGCGGATCTTATGTTTCTTGGTCAGCTCGCGGACCGCTTTCATGTTCTCCAGCGAGATCGGCTGTCCGCCGGCCATGTTCACCGTGGTGGCAATGCTGACGTACGGGATCTTCTCCGCCCCATGCAGTTTGATCAGGGCCTCTAATTTGTTCAGGTCCACATTCCCTTTGAAAGGGAAGGTGTTGTTCGGATCGTGGGCTACATCCACGATGATGTCCGCGAATGTCCCGCCGGAAAGCTCTTGGTGCAGCCGTGTGGTGGTGAAGTACATGTTGCCGGGCACGATGTCGCCGGGCTTGATGAGGATACGGGAGATGAGGTTCTCGGCCCCGCGCCCTTGGTGGGTCGGGATCATGTGCTTATAGCCGTAGTAGCGCTGCACCGCGGCCTCCAAGTGGTAGAAGTTCCGGCTGCCGGCGTAGGCCTCGTCGCCCAACATCATGCCGGCCCACTGCCGGTCGCTCATGGCGCTGGTACCGCTGTCAGTAAGCAGGTCGATATACACGTCCTCCGACTTCAGTAGGAAGGTGTTGTAGCCCGCTTCCTTCAAAGCTTTCTCGCGGTGTTCACGCGTTGTCATCGCCAATGGCTCCACCATTTTGATCTTATAGGGCTCGGCCCACGGGGTGTGCGTCTCGGTCATTGAATGAGATGATAGTTGATCAATATTGATCCTCCGGGAAGGGCGATCTCAAGCCGTTACAGGCTCTGGCAGTAGCATGGAGTGCACTTCAGCAGCATGACGCGCAAGGTCCTCCTTGAACCGATGCAGCTTGGTAGCGGCTTGTTGGTGCAGTACTGGGGCAAGCTCCTCGTAGTACCTGATCCCGTTCAGCATATTGGCCTTGAAGGATTCAATGTAGCGGCGCTGCTTCTCCGTGGCGGCATGCTTCACCTGCTCGAACTCGCGTTTGAGGTATTCCACGTACAGCTTCATCTCGTTGATGAACATATGTGCACGATCATTCTCGTTCAGCAGGGAGATACGTCCGTAGATATGATCGACCATCGTCCTCAACGGAACGACCTTGGAGAAGTAAGCCAGGTTAGGGCCGGGGCAGATCGCGACGGCCTCCAACTTGTGCGCTGGGGTCATGTTGTCTTTCAGCAATGCACTGGCGCCAAGTCCTTCGCATAGGCAGGCCTTCTCAGTGATGCGTGCGGCAGCTACCGCTTCACTGATCGGATCCAGGTGCTGCTCACTGATCTGCTTCAACTTGAGGTCCTGGTATTGGCGCGAGGCCGTGCATATGGGGATCTCGGTGAACTCAGTGTCGGTGCTCAGGAATTTCTTGTAGCATGGGCTTCCGGGCCTGTCCTTGGCGATCCGGGCCTTGCGTTGAGCCTCGGAACTACTGGGCCGGAAGTTGTGGAAGGGGATCCCTAATGGAGAGGCCCAGCTCATGTAGTAGTCTTCTTTCTTCGCAACGGAAAGTTTCCTCAACGTCGTATCGTCCACGTTGGTGGCTTCGGGCACCAGCAGGAACGGACTGCCCCAGCCCGTGCCGTCCATACCGTAGTGCAGGCGCAGGAATTCATCTTCCGCCGTGGTTCCGATGCCGCCTTGAACAGTGACCCGGATCTCCGGTGGGGTAGGGAGCGTATGGTGGCCGCCGGCTGTGAGCGAAGCGTTGCACAAGGTGAACAAATCCAGCGTTACAGCTTCGCGCTTCTCTTTGAACTCTTCCAGGATCGGCCCCATCAACACACCGTCCGTAGCGAAGGCATGTCCACCGCAGTTCAGTCCGGACTCGATGCGGAACTCCGACACCCAGATGCCTTTTTTAGCCAGGATCTTTCCTTGTATCAATGCAGAGCGCATGTCGCTCACTTTCAGGATCACTTTCTTCTTGATAGCACCGTTCGCATCGGGGAAGAAATCAGGGAAGCTGGCGATGTAGCTATAGATACGGGGGTTGTAGCCTGCACTGATAACGATGGATGAATCCAATGTGCTCATCGCGAATCCGCGGAACGCGGCCATGCCCTCGGCGTATTCCACCGGCAGTTTCGTGCCGTCCTTGGCATGCACCTCGCGATCGATCTTGGCCATGATGTTCACGTCGATCGCGCCGGGCACGATCGCTGCTCGCAGCTCTTCCTGTTTCAACATGCGTGCCTCTTGGTCCGTGCAAGCCATCATCTCTTCGAACCGGGCGCGTAGCGGATGTTGATCAGGCAGCAACAGGAAGTACTTCTCGATATCCGAGCCTCGCGTGAAAGCTTCTGAGCGCAGCTTTTCCGTGTTGTGTAACACGATCCGCTGTACCAGATCGAGGTAAGCGGTGATGCGCTGTGCGCGGTGGTCGATATCCTTCAACGGGATCCCGGTGTAATGTTCACCAAAAGCGTTGCTGTGGAATTCGCGCATGCGCTCCACGAGTTCATCCTCGATGATGGAGATAACGGAGGAGATGCCGAAGTGTGCTACTTTGATCGGCGTATCAATGGTGTAACCTAGGCCCATCACAGGAATGTGAAAGGAGTGCGGGGAAGTCTGTGACATTTTTCAAGGTCTATTTGGCGTGCGGATCGTGGTCAGGGAACCTTACCATATCGCCACGGCCGATCAAAAGTCCCGAATCGTGATCATTCGGAAGATGACCTATATCATGGATCCTGCAGGGATCCCAAGGATGAGCGATCTATTTGGGACAGGAGTGTCCTTAATTCATCAGGAAGCTCGTGATCCCGATCAACGCATGACACTTGGAGCGCTCGTCAGGCCAACGCTGTTTCCATCACCGATCTTGGCGGAGCATCCTGATTCCAGTGCGTTCCTGCATTTCCCGGTTCCGCGATCGCCTGTTCACAGATAGCGATGGCTACAAGGGCGAGATCGCGCAGTTCGAACAGTTCCTGGGAACGTTCGCCACCGGACCATGCCACCTCTGCCCTTTCCTTGAATTCCAACAATCCCTTACGAGCACTTCGCAGCCCTTCGTCCCCGCGTACGATACCAACGTCGCGCATCATGAGTTCGCGCAGATCCGCCAGCGATGATAGCGTCAGCGGGGAAGGGGCGGTGAAGGAATATTGCCCCTTTCCCAGATCTTTTTGAATAGGCTGTTGCCATTCGGAGATCAACACTGAAGCGGCAGCATGCCGTGGGATCACTAAAGCCTCCAGGAGCGAGTTGCTGGCGAGGCGATCTGCGCCGTGTAAACCGCTGGATGCGCATTCGCCGAGTGCATAGAGGCCGTCCAGCTCCGTGCGTCCCTGCGCATCGGTCCGGATACCGCCGCAGAGATAATGAGCTGCAGGCATCACGGGGATCGGCTGGCGCACGGGGTCAATACCGATGGACCAGCAATGATTCAGGATCATGGGGAACTCGCGGGCAAAACGTGCTTCTCCGATTTGAGTGGCGTCCAACAGGACATGAGCGGCGCTTTCCTCGCGCATCACGGCATGGATCGCGCGGGCCACCACATTACGAGGAGCCAGATCGGCCATAGGGTGAAGCCCTTCCATCAAGCGGCTTCGATCCGGGCGAAGCAGCATGGCCCCCGCACCACGGACCGCCTCACTGATCAAAAAGGTCCCTTCCTGTTCCGGCGCGAACAAGGCTGTGGGATGGAACTGGACAAAAGCCATGTCGCGAAGTGGAACATTACCGCGTATCGCCATGGCTACGCCACTACCCGTGGCGCCTACGGGATTAGTAGTGTGCCGGTACACCTGACCTGCGCCGCCCGTCGCCAAAACCGTAACATCGGCGTACTGCTCCATGATCACTCCCGTGAGGATGTCCATCGTGCGCACGCCACGGCAGCGCCGACCCTCGGAGGTATCGGAAACCAACAGGTCCAACGCCATCAAGGTTTCGGTCACGGAGATCTTCGGATCGCACCTGATCTGCGCACGTAATACGCGTACCAATTCCGCCCCCGTGCGGTCGCCACGATGCACCACGCGTGCAGCACTATGCCCACCTTCCCGTGCAGTGGCTAATCCACCTTCATCATTGGTATCAAAGCGCGCGCCTTTCAAAAGCAGCTCTTGAATGCAGCCCGGGCCTTCCTGCACCACACGCTCCACCACTTCCGGTAAACAACGGCCTCCACCCACTTCCAATGTATCGTCGCGATGCCCTTCCCAGGAATCCGATGGATGGACCACAACTGCTACACCACCTTGCGCGGCATGCGAATTACTGCTTTCCGGTGCGGCCTTGGAAAGCAAGCGGATATCCACCTCATCGGCGCCCATCAATGAGGATAGGCGGTGCGCGAAGGCCATGCCGGCTACTCCGCTTCCTACTACGATCACCTTCAAGGGTCTGTTCATCCTAATTGCATCATACGCCGTAGTGCGATCTCCGCTTTGGCGCGAACGTTCTCTTCCAGGAATATCTCAGGTGAACCGGTGAGCAAAGCGGAATGCACCTTCGCCAACGTGTTCATCTTCATGTACGGACATTCACTGCACGCGCAGGAATTCTCCATGTTGGCCGGGGCCGCGATCAATATTTTCCCCGGCACGGCCTGCCGCATTTTGTGCAGGATGCCCCCCTCGGTGGCAACGATGAACGTATGCCCCGGATCGCGTTGAACGAAATCCAATAACGAGGTTGTGCTGCCTACATGATCGGCTTCCGCGAGGATGTGCGGCGGGCATTCCGGGTGCGCGACAAGCTTGGCATCGGGATGTTTTCCTAGCAGGAACTTCATCTTGTCCAAGCTGATGTCCACATGGACCTCACAGACACCGTCCCATAGCAACATTTCGCGGCCGGTCATCCGCTGCACATAGGCACCCAAATGCTTGTCCGGCGCGAAGATCACTTTGCGGTCCGCAGGGATGCTCTGCACCACACGTACCGCATTGCTGCTGGTGCAGATAATGTCACTCATCGCCTTCACCTCGGCGCTGCAGTTGATGTAGCTCACCACCACTTGATCGGGATGTGCATCCAAGAAAGCCCTGAATTTCTCCGGCGGAGCACTGTCTGCCAGTGAACAGCCCGCGTTGAGGTCCGGTAGTAGCACGGTGCGCCCCGAGTTGAGGATCTTCGCTGTCTCCGCCATGAAATGCACGCCGGCGAAGAGGATCGTTCGTGCTCCGGTCCTGTCCGCTGCCTGCGCCAAGCCCAAGCTGTCGCCCACGAAGTCGGCGAGTTCTTGGATCTCAGGCTGCTGGTAGTAGTGCGCGAGAATGATGGCGTTCTTCTCCTTCTTCAGCCGGTGAATATCCTCCACCAGTTCGTGTTCGGTCATCGTATGCTTTCCAGCGGGTCCGCTAGCATTGACGCCAGCCTGCATCGAGAGGGTTCCCCCGTTCATAAGGGTCAAAGTTCCATGGTCACTCGCGGATGAAAGCTGACCGAACTCACCTCTGCCACGGTCAGGGATAACTTCATTGATGTAGCTGTACAATTTTTGGCTCAATGGAATTGCGGTGGACGGCATCGCATGGTCGCGCTGAAATTCACGTTAGCCCTACGTTCCTCCTCCTCGTCCGCCGCTTCTCGAACCGCTCCTTCACCGCATCCACCGCGTAGTACACCACGGGTACGAGGAACACGGTTAGGATCATAGAGCTGGTAAGCCCGCCGATGAGCGCCCAGCCCAGGCCGTTCTTCCATTCACTGGCGGTGCCGGTGGCCAGTGCGATGGGCAGCATGCCGAAGACCATGGCGAAGCTGGTCATCATGATGGGCCGCAGGCGGGTGCGCCCCGCCTCTACCACAGCCTCGCTGAAGTGCTTTCCCTGCGCCTTCAATTGGCTGGCACGGTCCACGATCAAGATGGCGTTCTTCGAGACCAGACCCAGCAACATGATCATGCCCAGGAGGGTGAACAGGCTGAGCGTGGACATGGAGAGGTTGAGCGCGAGGAAGGCGCCGATGACGGCCACCGGGATGCTGAAGAGCACCACGAAGGGATAGAGGAAGCTGTCGTAGAGCGCCACCATGATGAGGTAGACGAGGATGAAGGAGATCATCAATGCCCCACCCAGCGCACCGAAGCTGTCGTTCTGCCGCTTGATGTCGCTGCCCCAGGCCATGTGTATGCCAGCCGGCAAGGGATTCTCCTTCACGTAAGCCACCATCTCGTCGGCCACGGTGCCACTGCCCCGTCCCAAGGCGTCGGCGGTGATGGTCACTGCGTTCTGGCGATCCATGCGCTCCACCATGGCGTGCGGTTCCTGGCGCACCACCGTCGCGAATTGGTCCAGCCTTACTGATGAGCCGTCGGGTCGGATGAAGCGGATCTTGGCCAGGTCCTGTTCATGCCGCCGGTCCAGGTCGTCCAGCCTTATGCGTATCGGATATTCGGTGCCTTTCTCGAAGAGTTTGGCATCATCATTCCCGGCCAAGGCATTGCGCAATGTGGCACCCACCACGGCCACGTCCAGCCCGAGGTTGGACATGCGGTCCCGGTCCAGTTCCACTTGCAATTCGGGGCTTCCCGCCTCGATGCTCAGGCGCACGTTGTTCGCTCCGGGAATGCCTATCAGCGTATCCTTCATCATGTTCGCGGTACGCATCAGGAGCTCCTGATCGGCGCCACTAAGTGTGATCTCCACCGGTGCCGTGCGCGGGATCAACCCGATGGCGGACATGGTGAAGTCGATCCCTGGGAAACTGTCCTGCAAGGCTTGGCGCACATCCTCCATAAAGGCATCGGTGCGGATACCGCCACGCTCGTCCTTCGGCAACAGCGATACCGTGAGTTCGGTCTTGTTCTCCGCTCCTACCCCCATGCTTCCGATCCCGGTGCTGGGGCCGCCGACGTTGCTGAACACGGAGCCTACCAGGGAATCCGATAGCAAGTAGTTCTCCACCGCCAAGGCACGGAGGTTGTTCTCTTTCAGCGCGGTGCTCTTGTCGAATTCCAAGGCTAACATGAACTTGCCCTGATCACCGGTAGCGATCAGCTCCTTGCCCATGATCCCCTGCTTCATCATGATACCGGTCCCCGCGAACAGCGCGAGAATGATGCCCATGAAAACCAGTTTGTGGTGAAGCACCCAGCGCAGGGCGCCTTCGTACCATTCGCTCAGCGATTCAATGCCCTTTTCGAAACGGATGAGGGTACGCCAATAGAGGTTGGTTGGCTTCAGTTCACTCTTCCTGCCCAGGCGCGATGCGAGCCAAGGCGTAAGGGTGAAGCTGACGAAGAGGCTCATCAGCGTGCTCACCACCACCACCACGCTGAACTGTTTCAGGAGGTCGGCCACGAAGACCTGCACGAAGATGATCGGCAAGAAGACCACCACGTCCACCAAGGTGATGGAGAGCGCGCTGAAGCCGATCTCCGCGCGGCCCTCGATCGCGGCGGTGACCTTGTCGTGGCCTTTGTCCAAGTAGCGCTGGATGTTCTCGAGGATCACAATCGAGTCGTCCACGAGGATGCCGATGATGAGCGACATGGCCAGCAAGGTCATCAGGTTCAGCGTGTAGCCGAAGAGGCCCATGGCCAGGAATGCGCTGATGAGCGAGGCCGGGATGGCCACCAGCACGATCATCGCGTTCCGCAGGCTGTGCAGGAAGATCAGCATGATGAAAGAGACCAGCAATACGGCCAGTCCGAGGTCGAAGAGCACGCCGTTCACCGCTTCGATGGTGATGTCGCTGCTGTCATCGGCCAGAACGAAACGCATGTTCGAACCGGTTTGCTCCTGTTCGATCCGAGCGAATTCTTCCCGCAGGGCAGCGCTCACCTCCACGGCATTCGCATCCCCTTGTTTCTTCACCAACAGACCAATGCCCTCCTCTCCGTTGTAGCGGTTCACCGATGTGATCTCCGCGACGCCATCCACTACGGTAGCCACATCCTTCACCCGCACCCGCGGGCATGGCCACCACCACGTTCTCCAGCTCCTGCACGGTGTGGATCTTGCCTGCCAGTTTCACGGTGATCTTGTCGCGCTCCGTGCGCACGTTGCCAGCGGGCACCTCCTTTCCGGCGCGTAGAATGGCCTCCGTGACGCGGGGCAGCGGCACGCGGTAATGCATGAGCTTGGCTTGGTCCACTTGCACCTGCACCTCGCGCTGCTCGCCACCGAGAAGCGTGATCTCCGCCACGCCCTTCAGCTGTTGGAAGCGGGGCAACAGTTCATCATGCATCATCTGGTAGAACCGCGGAGCGGGCAGCGTGCTCAACGCGGTGACGCTCATGATCGGCAGATCGTTGGGCGACACCTTGGTCATTACCGGAGGCTGCATGCCATCCGGCAGGTCCTTGCGGATGTTGTCGATCTGGCGCTGCGCGTCCTGCATGGCCAGATCGAGGTTCGCGCCGTACTTGAAGTTGACGATGATGATGGAGGCGTTCGCCAAGGAGCGGCTGGCGATGTAGTCCACGTGTTCCAAGGAACTGAGCGCATCCTCCACCGGGCGGGTCACCGTAGTGGCCACCTCTTCCGGCGCAGCACCGGGATACATGGTCCGCACCGTGATCACCGGCTGGTTGAAATCCGGCATCAGCTCCACGCCGAGGCCCTTGAAAGCCACCACGCCGCCGAGGAGCAATACGCCGAAGATGACGATGATCAGCGAGGGGCGCTTGATGGCGAGCTCTGTGATGGACATGGTGCCGGGGTTCGATCGTGTTCAGTTGGATGGAAGTGATCAGCGGAACTTCACGGGTACTCCGTCCGCCAGGCTGATGAATCCGCTGGTGATCACGGTTTCGCCCGGGGTGAGGCCTTCGGAAACCGCCACCATGCCTTCGTCGCGTCCAGCTGTTACAATGCGTTTCCGTTTGGCGGTTCCGTTCTCCACCACGTACACCTCAGGGTCCAGCGAGGAGCCGATGATGGCTGTGGAAGGAATGGTGGGCCATGCCTTCGCATCCGTGGGTATGGAGCGAACGGTGGCGGCCATACCGGGTTTCACCCCGTGGTCCGCATCGGATTTCAGGGTGATCCGCACCGGGAAGTTGTGCGCCATATCACCGCGGCTGCCCACGCTCTCCACCGTGGCGGCAACCTGTCCCTCTCCGCTCTCCAGAACTACCTGTACGGTTTGCCCTTTGCGGAATGCGTTCAGCTCCGGGCCGGGCACCGATACCACCAGTTCCAAGGCGCGGTCGTTGGTGAGCATAGCCACTGGCATCGAGGGGTTCAACACCGTTCCCACCTCCACGCCGAGCTGTGTGACATAGCCGCTGAACGGTGCGGTGATGGTGGTGCGTTGCACCTGCTCCTTCAATGTGTTCAGCTGGATCCGCGCACCACGCAAGGCCAGATCCGTCTTCTCCAACTGCACTCCTTGCACGGCATCGGCTTCCGTGAGGATGCCGTAACGCTGCTGGTCCTTCTCAAGGCCTTCCACCTGCACTTGGGCAGCCTCCATCTGCAAGCGCAGCATGTCGCCGTCCAGCTTCACCATCACCTGGCCCTTCTCCACCCATTGCCCTTCGGCAACCGCCACGTGTACCACGCGACCGGGGACTTCCGTCATCACCCTGCCTTCCAGCAAGGAGCTGATGGTACCGGTGTAGCGCACGCCCTCGGTGAAGGCCTGTTGCCGCACGGTGTCCACCGTTACGTGTACCGCGGCGTTGCGGTCGTGCCGGTATACGCGCTCTTCCTGAACGCTCTTGTTGCTGGCCAGCTTCCAGACCGTTAAGGCCAGAAGTACGAGGAGGATGATCCAAATGATGCTACGTTTCATGGTCTGATCATTTCAAAAGCCCGCCGTTGAGGCGTTGCAGTTCCAGTTGTGCTTTCCGTAAGTCCACCAAGGCATCGAGGTAGTTCTGTTGCGCTTCGCGATGGGCTTGGTGTACCATCACCAGATCGGAGATGGCCGCCAAGCCTTGCTTATGGAGTGCGACCGTATTGCTCCGGATACGGCCCGCGAGTTCGAGCTGCGCTTCCGCGTTCGCCACGGTCCCTTGTGCCACCGTGAACTGCCGCTCCGCCGCGCGCCGTTCCATGCCTTCGCGGTCCTTCAGTGCTGCGCGCTGCTCTTCGGCCTTTTCCAGTTCGAAGCGTTCCGCCTTGATCCGATGCTGCACGATGGTGCCTTGGAAAAGCGGCACCTGCAGTTGAAGGCCGAGGAAGCTCGTGGGATAGAAGTCGAAGCGATCGTCCGGACCGATGGTTCCGAAACCGGTGGTACCATAGAAGCCTTGCCCGCTCAGGCTCGGATAGCGTGCCTTCTGCATAAGGCCCAACTTGGCGGTGCGCAGACGCAAGCTTTGGTCGGCAAGGCGCATCGCGGTGGTGGTGCCCGACCCGGCCACGGGTTCTTCCGTGACAGGCTCCACAGGGGCAACGGCTAAGGGAGCATCCGTAGGCAAGCCCATGAAGATCCGAAGGACATCGAGCACCTGTTCACGCTGCGACTTCACTTGTTCCTGTTGTGTCTTCAATTGATCGCGCTGCAGCTTCATGCGGTCCACATCCGTGCCGCGCGCCAAGGCTTGTTCATGCAACAGGCTTACCGAACGCACCAGTTCCTCTGCGTTCACCAGGTTGCTGTCCATAAAGGCCAAGCGGCTTTGGACGATCTGGGCATTGTAGTAGACAGCGCTCACTTCCAGCACCACATCCTCACGCGTCCGCTCGCTTTGTATGCCCGCAACGGCAGCGGCTTCCTTGTTCACTTGGATAGCGCCGAAGGCCGTGGGTTCGTAGATCGGCACCTGCAGGGCAAGGTTGGCGGTCACGTTCTGCGGGGTGCCGAACTGGATAGCGCGGTAGGTGTCCGGCGGCCCGCCGAAGATCGTGGATGGCATCAGCTGATAGGGCTGATCGAAGTAGTACTTGTAGTCGGCTCCGGCACGCAGCTTCGGGATCATTCCGCCGCGTGCTTCGCGTAGCCGTGCGTCGGCGATGCGCTCATCGGCATCCGCGATCTTGATCCGGTGTTCATGCACGAGCGCGGAGTCGATACATTGCTGCAAGGACATTACCTGTGCGTGCAACGGAGCAAGGCTGATCAGCAACGCGGCCACGAGCGGCCAACGCAGAAGCACAGGTGCTGCGGTGATGATAACGGGTTTGTGATTCATGGCTGTTCGGTGGTTGGGTGCAGCTTTTGAGGTTGCGCACGAATGAGCCATACCGCGGTGGCATAGAAGCCGATCGTCAATACGGTGCGGAAGGCCAGCGCGACGATGGTGTGTGATTCGTGGATGCCGCCTTGAAGGAGATGCACTGCAAAGCCAACGGACGCCATGAGCAAGGCCACGCTGGCCATCCACAGCGGATAACGCGCCCAAAGTCGGTGTGCGAGCAAGCCCATCGCCGCAGCGAAGTAGCCGATGGACGCGATGAAATTCGCCAGCACCACGAACGGTACGTATTCGCCTTCCTTCTCCCGTATGCCGAAGAGGTCGAACAAGATGGAAGTGCTCAGGAACAAGGTGAGCCCGCCGAAAAGCACCAGCACCGCGATCAATGCCCACCGCACCCACTTTTTATTTCGCGTGTTCTTCATTTTGCAGCCCTATTTGGTGCTTATAAGGCTTATCACCGCATCCATCAGGCCGCGGCCCTTCCGGGTGAGATCAAAGCCGCGTCCACTGATCCGCCATTTCAACATGTGCAGCCGGAACGTGCCCATCACGATGTGTACCAGCATGTCCGCGGATATCGCCTTGGTGAACGCTCCGGTTTTCTGGCCGTCGCCGATCACCGCGCGCAGGTGCTGGCGCATCACTTCCATCAACCCCAAGTTCGCCGCTTCCGTGGCGGGCGAAGGCTCCATGAAGTTGCTGGCGAAAATGGCCATCAGGTATTGCGGATGTGCCTTGAAGTAGTTGAAGTGGCTATCGAACATGGCGCGTAGCCGAGGCTCTGGAAGTTCTTCTCGCAAGGCCACCTCTGCCATGCGCTCCTGCACCGATGCGGTGAGGTGCTCCAGCATGCCCACCAAGATCGCTTCCTTGCTGGCGAAGTGCCGGTAGATGGCGGGTTCACTGAACTGCATGCGCTCGGCCAAGCGCTTCGTGGTGAACTTGGCATAGCCATCCTCGGTGATCAGCTGGCCAGCGGCCTCGATGATCTCCAATTGACGCGGTGTGATCTCTGTTCTCATTTTGAATGGTTCCGCATATCATTGATCGCTATTTGAACGGTCCAGCTGCTCGTTGTGCAGGTCCACAGAGCCCCGTATCACCGCATGAAAGAGCGCGACCGGTAGGCTAAGCACACCGCCTATCAACATCCCCAGCTCGAAGAGAAGGGAGCTGTCCTTGAATGGCCTCCCCTTGCGCCGGGAGCGGAAGGCGCTATAGGGTATGCCGTACATGTTGCCGGCGATCATCACCTGGGCCGCAGCGAGCATGACGCGCGCCTTCTCTTCTCCGTATTCCTTCACGATCGCTTCATAGGCCTGCTCTTTCGGATAGCCCTTTGATTCCGCGAAATGCTGTGCAAACACGATCGCCTTTGCTTCTTCGGGCTTGATGAAGCCATTGGCTCCGCTGAGAAAGCTGCTGATCTCAGCGCCGCTCATCCCTAGGCGCAAGGCCAATTTCGCGTGCTCGTAGGAGCACGCCGCACAGCCGTTCACCTCGGTCACGGCCAATTGGATCCGCTTCACGAGATCGGCGTCCACCAATTTGCTCTTGTTGTTACCGGCCATGCACATGATCGCTCTTGGCATGCAAACGAAGGAGCGGTACATCTCAAAGAAGCTGAACTTGCGCTTGTACTCCGTCATGGAGCTGATCGACCCCGGGATCACATCCTCCGGTTTCATTATAAGCTCTTCGGTTGTCATCTGTCGCTCGTTGTCTTCCGTCGGATCGTACAATTCCAGATCAACATTCTGCTTGGGCAACTTCGAATAGGGCCGCCCAAGCCACTCCAATTTCTATTCGCGGACGAAGTTAGTGTTCACTAACCTACGTAGACGGTGACAAGTGTCACATACCCCGGTATGCCACTTAGGCGATGGGTAAGCGAGGGCTGAAAAGCGAAACCCCGCCGGGAGCGATAGCTTCCTGCGGGGTTCGATCACGTGGTGGTCGATCCACCAATGGCGAGGCTGCTTCCTTACTTGAAGTACTTCCCGTAGGTTCCCAAGTACGCACTGAGTTCGGAAAGATCCGCAGCTGTGGGCTTGGTGCTGAGCTTGTCCAACATGCCATGCACGGGTGTGAGGTAGTTGTGCAACTGCACGTGCGCCTCACCGGTCATGGTGCATTTCTCAAAGATCTCGTTGAACTCAACAGTGAGCTTCTCCTTCAGCAACGCACCATCGCCCTTGTCAGGATCGTAGTCCTTCACCAAGACCAACATGCGGTTCACCCCATCGGTGGTTTCGGTATTGGCGACCCAGGGCTGTCCGTTGTTCAACTGCACCACCCCCCCGTGGCTTTCATGCTCATTGCCCATTTCGGCGGCACCGGGGGCATGCCCTTCAGGAGTCGTGTTGGCCGTGCCGCAAGCCGTGACCAGCAGGGCTGCAAGCGATAAGGCGATGATGGGTGTGGAATTCATGATCTAAGGGTATTCCTGGATTCTTCGTCGGAGTTGAAAGCCGGAGTTAGTAGCGTGCGGCCTAATGGAGGCGCAGTGACAAAGATGCGTAATGTCAAAACGCGATCGGGCGTTGGTCATACCTGCCACCACTTGGTGCGGAGCATGACATACACTGCCTATTGCTTGTGGAACAAACTTCATCTCCGGCCGGACGCAACGACCCCGCCTGACGTGACCACGTCGGGCGGGACCCATGCTCGTAGGCGATCAATACGCCGATGGGATCATGCTGGTGCTCAATGGAAGTAGTTCCCGTAGGTCTTCAAGTAGTCACGCATCTGTGAAAGCTCCGCGGGCGTCGGCTCAGGGCTCAGCTTGTCCAACATCTTGTGGATCGGGATGAGGTAGTTGTGCAGCTGCTCGTGCGACTCGCCTGTCATGGTGCATTTGGCGAAGATCTGCTTGAACTCCGCTTCCAGTTCCTCTTTCAGCATGGCACCTTCACCGCTGGCCGGGTCGTAACCTTCCACTAGATCCAACATGGCTTTCACGCCGTCGGTGGTCTCGATGTTGGCGGCCCAAGGCTGGCCGTTGTCCATTTGTACGGCGCTCGCCTCCGCGCCGGCGTGGTCATCGTGCTCCGCGCTTTCAACCGCGGTGGTATCGTGGTCATGACCCTCGTGGGTGGCATCGGAACTGCCGCAGGCCGTGAACAGCATGGCAGCAACGAATACGTGGATGATCGGGGTGGTCTTCATTGGGATCAAGAGTTAAGTTGTTTATTTTCTTGGGCTCATAGGATGTAGGTAATACTGTGCCGCCACATAGAGCAGTGCGGTGACAAAGATGCGGAAGGTGAGTGCGCCGATCGTGCGTTGCTCATATGCACCACCAGTCTGCACATGCACGTAGAAGCCGATCGCCGCGACCAGCATCAATACCACCGCGATCGCGAGCACCATCGGAGTCCATTCCCTTTGGGCCCAAAGACCGTATGCCGCAATGAGGTACAGGAACGACGCAAAGAAGTTCATCCACAGCACCACCGGAACAGTGGTTCCAGCCTTAGCGGCCAGATCGCCGATCTTGAAGAGGAGCGAGCTGCTGGCCACCAAGGTGATGAGCCCGAATATGCCCATGATCCCCGCTGTGACTTGGGATCCGCGTGGAGAGGCGAACTGCTCTTTCATGGGTAAGGTCAAAGGTCGTCGCTTGAGAAGTCGGTAAAGCTGACGCTTGTCAGAAGGAAACATCCTCATCACTACGGTTCATGGGCTGGTAGGGGAGAAGGCAGTTGGGTTGGTACCCATCGTGCAGCCTATGGATCGCGGCACCAGCTATTGGTAACTTTGTAGAATGTGCTTGATCGCCCTGGCCTATAAGGTCCATCCGCGCTATCCGCTCATCGTGGCCGCCAACCGTGACGAGTTCTTGGAGCGGCCAACGGAACCCGCGCACTTCTGGAAGGACGCTCCTGATATTTTTGCGGGCCGTGACCAGCTTGCCGGAGGTACTTGGATGGGCATTACGCGGGGCGGCCGGTTCGCAGCGCTGACCAACTACCGCGAACTGAGCATGAACTTCCCGGTTGGTCCCTCGCGGGGGCTGCTGGTGCGGGAGGCACTGGAACATGGCATCGATACTACGGACACGAAGACCTACGCGGGCTTCAACCTGATCTACGGTCCGATGGGTAACCTCCGCTATCACAACAACATCAACGGTACCGACGAAGCTTTGAAACCCGGTATCCATGGGCTGAGCAACCACTTCCTGGATACACCATGGCCCAAGGTTGTAAAGGCCAAAGAGCAGTTAAGCTTGTTGATGGACCTGCAGGATGCGGACCTGGGCGAAGCGCTCTTTCAGCTACTCGCGGATGATGGTATCGCCCAGGATGATGAACTACCTCCCACGGGCTTGCCTTTGGCAATGGAGCGTTCAGCCTCTGCGATCTTCATTCGTACACCGGGTTACGGCACGCGCTGCAGCACCGTGGTGCAAATGGACAGACATGGCGAAGTGCTGTTCGAGGAGCGAAGTTTTCAGACCGGAGGGGTCGTGCAGCAAAAGATCCAAACGCGCGTTTAAGGCATACTGGGCCAACTGACCACATGCTCTCCGCAATCGGTACGCAGTTCAGCGACCCGGAGATCGGTGTCGAACAATGCGCAGCCATGTTCCTTCTTGCGGTCTCCCCTGTAATGCGTGCAGGTGAAGCAAAGGCGCTGGACGTTCAAGGCATCTGTGCGGAACAACAATTCCAGGACACCCATTAAGCCGAGCAATAGGGCCTCTTTGCGCTCTTGCCCAAGTTCCGCGATCGCCACGTCCAGCGGCGTGCCGGAGGAGATATGCCTTTTACCTGCTGCCGTGAGGTGCAGCGCGTGGCTGCGCGCATCGCTCTTGTCCGGTTTCCGTACTACGAATTTCCGATCCGCCAACAGTTTCACGCTGTCGCTGATGGTGGCTTTGCTTACCATCAGTTCCCCGGCCAAGCGTGCAACGCCAATGCCTTCGTCCGCATGATCGGCCAGAAAGCCCATGATACGGATCTGCAAAGGGCTCAACCCTTCCTCCACGGCCTGTTTCCAGCGGAGCGCACGGGCCACCTCGCCAATGCGTTCCAGCACCTGCGCCAAGTGCGCGTCGAGCGGTGCGGTGTTGGACATGCGTCAAAACTAGGGTCTTGCGCGGTATGGGTCGCTGATGACAAGCAGGGAAGGGGAGTGGTTAGAGGTGCGCGAGGGTGAAAGATCACCTTCGCAACATGTCACTTTCTGCATGCATCAGGAACGTTCCTCAACCTCGCGACGGTATGCTCATCACACAAGTGCTCTTTGGTTGAGCAAGGTGTTCCTCTTGCTCAACGATGCACGATATCCTCCCAACAATACCAAGCATAGGATGCGCGATCGCCCCAGCATGTAACTCGTAATGATTGCCTGCTCGTCGCTCTTTTTTGACAAGTCCTATCCGCACTTGGAGCTTCCGCAGCTGCGGCACTTCAGGCAGCCTTCCTCGTAGTACACGCCTTCGCTGTCGCCGCAATCGTTGCACTTCCGCCCGCTCGCACTCGTGCCGTCGGCGATGTAGCGGGAGAGAGCCCGGGCAACCCCGTTCTTCCACGTGTTCAGCGTGTCATCATAGAGGTTGAGGTTTACCACGGTGTCCACAACGTGCGGCACGGAAACTCCTTGACGGAGCATGCCGCTGATGAGGATCGCATAGTTCCAGTACTCCTTTTCGAAGCTGCGGCTCAGGCCCTGTATGGTCACGCGGTAATCGTCGCTATCTGCGTATTGCAGGTCGTAGATGTTCTTCTTCGTCTTGGCGTCCTTGCGCTTGATCACCCATCCTTTCTCCACCCAGCTCGGCAGTTGGAATACTCCTTGGGCCTTCCCGGTGAAGATCTCGTACGGCTTGCCGTCCACCAGGCCCACCACAGCGATCCAAGGTTCCAGTTCGTTGTTGAAGCGGATCACGTCGGCCTCCAATACCTCCGGCCGTTTGCCGTGCTGCACGGCTGCATCTTCTTTCTTCTCGTTGGAGACCAGGACGCCGCTGCGTGATCCGTCGCGATAGACGGTAACCCCTTTCAGGCCCAGGTGCCAAGCCTCGCGATAGATGTTGCCAACCAGCTCTGCGGAAGCGTCCGATGGCAGATTGATGGTGCTGCTGATGCTGTGCGTAGTGTACTTCTGTACAGCGGCCTGCAGGCGCACGCGATGGTGCCAATCAATGTCGTTGGCGGTGCAGTTCGCGTAGGGGCTTTCATTCACGTCGGTCTTGCCCGTAGCGTTCATCCAGTCCTTGATGCGCGGGTGGTGTACCACGAACTCCTCCCATTGATCACCCATTTCATCCGTAAAAGCGACCGCTTCTTTGGGGGCGTTCGGACCCAGCTTGCGGCGGCGCGTGTACCCCAACATGTACACGGGCTCTATGCCACTGCTGGTGCGGGTAAGCAGGCTTAGCGTACCTGTGGGGGCGACGGTGCTGATGCTGATGTTGCGCCGGCCGTTCTTCATCATCCGCGCATGTAGTTCAGGCAATTCCTGGGCAAGCATATCGGTGAATTCCGAAGTGCGTTCCACCGCGGGATCAAAGCCGACAAAGCTGCCGCGCTCGATCGCCATGTCGATGCTGCTATTGAACTCGGCTTCGCACTTGGTGCGCAGCATGTGCTCAGCGGCCTCAACGGCGGCCTCACTGTCGTATGCGAGTCCTAATGCGGCGAGCGCGTCACCCATGCCGGTGAATCCCAGCCCGGTGCGGCGGCCCTTGCGTCCCGTTTCACCCAGCAACTGCCAGGTCTCGCGCTCCACACGCTTTACGGCGTCAGGCTCGGGATCCTTATCGATCTTCACCAAAATACGCTCCACAGCCTCCAACTCCAGGTCCACGAGGTCGTCCATCAATCGCTGCGCCTCATAGGTCACCTGCGCCAAACGCTTGTGGTCGAAACGGGCCTTCGGTGTGAAGGCATCGGTGACGAAGGAGTAGAAATTGATGGCGATCAGGCGACAGCTGTCACCGCCCTGCATGGCGATCTCGCCGCAAGGGTTGGTGCTTTCGTTCTTGAAGCCGGGATAGACGGACGAGGTGGAATACTTGTGTTGACGGTCCCAGAAGATGATACCGGGTTCGGCACTGTTGTGTGCGCACTTGATCAACGTGTCCCATAGCTCCCGGGCTTTGACCTTTTTCGTCACTGTCGGCTCTTTGCTGTCGATGGGCCAACGATGCGTGTATTCAGCATCATCCTCCACCGCTTGCAGGAATTCATCACTTACCCGGACGCTGATATTGGCACCGGTCACCTTCTTCAGGTCCTGCTTGATGATGATGAACTGCTCGACGTCGGGATGCGCGATGTCCATGGTGAGCATTAGCGCCCCACGTCGGCCTTTTTGTGCCACCTCACGCGTGGTGTTGCTGAAACGGTCCATGAACGACACCGCGCCTGTGCTGGTGCGGGCGGCATTGCTCACGGCCGCACCTTCCGGGCGGAGTGTACTGAGATCGAAGCCCACGCCGCAACGGCGTTTGAAGAGTTGGGCGAGCTGCTGGTCGTTGCGGAAGATGCCTCCGTAGCTGTCCACAGGTGCAGGGATCACCACGCAATTCGATAGTGAAGCCAACCGGGTATTGTCACCCAAGGATGCCATCACGCTGCCCTGTGGAACGATGTCGCGGAAGCCATCGAAGAGGTCGAAGATGCGCTTCTCGTCCAACGCCTTGCGTTTCTGCCCATAGGTGGAGAGCAGTACCTGCCTTTCCGGCGGAAGTGGCTTGTAGGAACGCTCGATCCGTGCGAATTCACGGGCCATGCGTGCGTGCGTATCGGCAGGTGTCAGTTCGGTCAATTCACCCTTGATGTTGCGCAAGGCGTACTTGTTCATCCACGTGGTCGCCGCGAGCTCGTCGGCATGGAAATACTCGAGTGCTGCAGCCAGCACCTCCTGCTGGGAGTAGCTACTGCTCAGCTTGGGTCTGGCGGCGGCGGTCATAGGGGTTGCTGCGTCAAAAAGGATGGCTTGCGGCATGGTCTTGAATAGCGTTTTATCGGGTTTCAAAGCTGCAAGATCCAGTCGATGATGATGGTCAGTTTAAAGGTGGATCATCCACAGCGTTATGAACGATCGAAAGTGCCGGATATTGGAATGCTGATAGCGCGGATCTTCAGCAACTACGCAGGTAAAACGTTGTGTCCGTGTGCTTTAGGAAAGCTTGGAAAAGCAGTACGTCCCACGTTGTCAACATTCAATCCACAAACAGTAAAGGCGTCCTCACGGACGCCTTTACCGACTTTCACCATGCCCACCAGATAGGGCGATGGTAATTCCTATTTTCCGGGGAGCAGCACTTTGTCGATCACGCAGACCAATCCGTTCGAGGCAGGCACCACCCCGATGATCTTTGCATCGTTGATCATCACCTGTCCGTCCTTCACATGGAAGGTGACACTTCCTCCATTCACCATTCCCTGTTTCTGTCCGTCGCGGATGTTCTCCGGTTTGAAGACGCCCAAGGCCACATGGTACTGGAGGATATCCGCGAGCGCATCCTTCTGGTCAGGCTTCAACAGACCGTCGACCGTACCGGCGGGTAATGCAGCGAAGGCTTCGTTGGTGGGCGCGAAAACAGTGAATGGTCCTGCGTTGCTGAGTGCGTTCACAAGATCGGCTGCTTTCACCGCGGCCACCAACGTGGTATGGTCAGGGGAGGAGATGGCCACTTGCACGACGTTCTTTTCAGATTCATCGTCCACCACATTGGATTGGCCTATCGCCGTGTTAGGGGCTACACTGGGAGTGGCCTCACCCGTTGGTGCGGTCTCCGCGCTTCCTCCGCAAGCGGCGAGAAGTGCGACCATGGCGAAAGGTGCGAAGTGTTTCAGTTTCAAGGTGGTGCGTTTCATCGGAGATGGCGTTTTATGTGTGTCAAAAGTCGAAGCCTCCGGTCAAAAAGAACTTGACCGATGACAGGTGGTGTACTGATTATTGTCACGCTTGTGTAATGTGGCTCATTGATACTGCTTGAGGCGTGCAGCCCCTTACCACCGCTCTCCCGGATCCTATCGTGCCATGTATCACCGACCATCATAGGTCCTTCTTCCGAAAAGCCCGGAACGCGAAAGACGAAGGCATTGCTACCCATGCCAGAAGTGCGGCCAGAGCGATAATGATCCCTCGGACGTTGCCGAAGAACTTCTCATACACGGCACCGCTGTATCCCATCATGGCAGCAAGGTCCACTTTCAACAGGACCATGATGCGGGCCAGATCGATCGGGTCGAGCGCCGCCAAGGGCACGATCCATGGCTCGATGGGGTAATCGCTGAAGGCGAACATCACCCAAAGCAGTACCGCGTCGTAAACCAGTACGAACACGAACCAGACCACAAGGCCCAATCCTACGCCACGCGCTTTCTCCCGGTTCTTGATCGCGATGAGCGAACCGATCGCGACGAATACCAAGGTGAGCATCGCACAAGCGAGGATGAGCGTGAGCGATGCGCCGTCCGGCAGGAAGATCATCAGCGGGATGCCCGCGCCCGCCAATACACCCAGCACCAAGGCCGTACCCAAGGCCAGCATCTGCCCGCCAAGGATCTTGGAGCGGCCCAAGGGTTGCACTGCCAGCAATTCGGTGAATTCCATGACATCGTAGATGTAGACGATGGTGAAGACGGATGCCACCAACGGCACCAACGCCAATAACACTTGGGAAAGGCTCAACATGGCTTTCACCGGCTGGTCCTCCAACTGGAAAAGGCCAAAGCTGATAGCCAGCAGAAGTAGCGTCCAGCCCAGAACGAACTTGTTCCGCGCCAGGTCGATCAGGGTATACTTATAGACTTTCCACATGTGACCCGGTCTTGGTGGTTAGCATCGCAGGAATGGCTTTGGACAGGCGCTTCTGCCCGGTGGCAGCAAGCAATTCCTCCGGTGGAAGAAGAAACCGCAGCATACCGTCCTGCAAGTAAGCCACGCGGTCGGCCAAAGCTTCTACCTCCTCCATAAGATGGCTGGTGATCAGCACCGTGCAGCCTTCGCGCTTGATCTCGCGTACCGCGTTAAGCACCATCTCCGAACTCAATGGGTCGAGACCCGCAGTGGGTTCGTCAAGTACCAATACACTCGGGCTATAGCGGAAGGCAAGGACGGCGCTCACCTTTTGACGTTGGCCGCCGCTGAGCGTGCCAAGGCGTTTGTCCATCATGCTATCCACCCCCAAGCTCTTCACCAGCGGGCCTTCACTGCGACCCTTGTTGCTGCCTCGGATATCGTCCATCAGGTCGATCAGCTGACCGATCTTCAGCTCGTTGGGGAACCGCGAGATCTGCGGCATGTGCCCAACGTTGTGCCGGTACTCCGGATCCCGGCCTACACGTTCACCGTTCACTGTAATGGTGCCCGTGGTGGCCTGCACAAGTCCCAATAGGCACTTGATCATGGTGGTCTTTCCCGATCCGTTGGGACCGATCACCGACACGGTCTCACCGGGTTCGAAGCGCGCGTTGAATTCTCGCAACGCCCACAACTTCCCGTACTTCTTGCCTACGTTCTCAAAGGTTACGCGAGCCATGCGGAGGTTTCATCAAGGGTTTGTCGTCTTCCAGGCCTTCTGGTGTCATCGACGGTACCAAGCGCTCGGCCTGGTCGAGTAATTGCGTGAGCAAACTGCGCGAGAGCACCACCGCGTATGGCATGCGCTCGTTCACCATGGCGAACAGGCTCAGCGGGCGGAAAGGAACGTCACCAGTGCCGTCATGATCCAGATCGTAGCCTTGGTACCGGTCCCAGTAATTACCGCTGAAGCTGTTGAACACCGGATCGCCGTTGGTGCTCATGTCAAAGGTGTTACCCGTGAAGATGTTCCCGGTGAATCTGCAGTCGGTCGCATTGGCGAAGAGCCGCAGTGCCCAGCCATTGGAGCGGAAAATGTTGCCCCGGATCTCAGCCCGGTTGCAGCCGTCGACCAACAGCGCGGTGGTGTTGTCGATGAAAATGTTGCTATCGATCTTCACATCGTTGATCTCCTTCAACAGGATCCCGTAGGAACTAGCGCCGCGGTTGCGGATGAAACGGTTGCGGCTCATGTCCACGTTCTTACTGAACATCACCGCCACACCCGCACCGTTGTCTTGGAAGAGGTTGTCCGAATACGTGTCCCGGTGGCTGAACATGAAGTGCAGGCCATAGCGTAGGTTGTTAAGGCTTTTGTTACGGCGCACATGGCTGTCCGTCACGAACTCGAAGTAGATGCCATCACGGTGGTCCTGGATCTCATTGTCCTCTATCGTAGCACCCGAACAATGCCACAGGTGTATCCCGTTGGCACGGCTGGTCTCTGCTTGCAAGGGGTCGCCAACAATATTGTTCCGTAGGACGGTCGGGTTCCTGGCATTGGCGAAGTGCAGGGCGAAGAAGCAATGCTCCATCACGTTGTCGATCACCTTCACATTATCGGCCTTTTCCACCTCGATGCCGGCGTTGTCCTTCATGTTGCTCACCTTGGTTCCCCGGATAAGGAAACCCTGCACAGTGACATCGGATGCGGTGACGATGATAACGTTGCCATCACCACCCGTGCCATCGATAACGGGTCTTCCTACACCGATCAAGGTAAGCGGCTTATCGATGGTGATCGTGCCTTCCGCGTAGATGCCCTCGAGGACGCGCACGGTGTCCCCGGCTTGCGCGGATGCCAGCACAGGAGCCAACTTTTTCACTTTACCCGATGCATTCACCGTCCACGTGGCGGCCTGTAAAGCAGCTACGGCGGATAAGGCCAATGCAAGCAAGAACGTACGTAGGAGGAACTTCATGTCAACAACACCCGGGATCAGGGCAATTCAGGATCTGCATGGATCATTTCTTTTAACGTCTCTCTGCCTGAGGAAAATCTTCAGCGAAGCACGTCCGAGTTCAGACTATTCAGCCAAAAGCACTTTCGCTGCGGTCCAGTCCATCACGTCCCCGGGGAATTCCGATTCCGCGGCCTTGCGGTCCGCTTCCGTGGAGAACGCCGCCATATTACCGCGCATGGGGCTGTGTAGCTTAGGGCTGTGGAGGTAGAATGCTTTCGTCGCGTCGAGCAACGTGCCAGGGTGCGCGAAGTCCGTGACATACCAGGTCTTCACATCGCTTTCGGGCACCTTGGCATCAGTCACCACGAAAGGCACCATGCACTCCGGGTCGTCGAACACATAGCTGCGGCCTTTCATGGTGGTGATGGCGGCAGCATATTTCTGGTCCATCACGTTCATGCGGCAATGGGCACATTCGTCATGGCCGTAGTTGATCTTCGGCTGTCCAACGCTGCAGCTGGAGGCCAGGAGCGCCATGGCAATGCCGATGATGAGATTCTTCATGTGTTCCAATGTTCTTCAGGTCGTCGCTTTGAGCGGCCGTTTCCATTCGTATAGGAAGACCAGCACCGCCAAGGTAATGGATCCGAACAGTATCCAGCCCCCGATGTCCGGGTAGGACCAAGCATCAAAATTCAAAAGCTTCTTATGTCCGAAGAGCGGGGGTTGGTAGGCCATCCCTTCGATCTTGATGGCGGCGTGCGGATCGAGTTTGTGGCCATAGTTCCAACCCCAGGAATACATGTCCCACATGGCCCAGATCACGAAGGCCAATAATCCGAAAAGCCAACTAGCCAATGCCCAGCGCTTCCCGATCAATGCTGCGAGCACACCCCATCCCACCAACAGGCCGATCACATAGCGCATGATCGCGAATTCGGGGAACATCTCGTTATGGATGGTGGACATCCCGATGTAGTGGTTCAGACCGTTGATCTGGTCGACGTTGCCGGTGAAGCGGTCGTGGAAGATGTGCAGTTCCAGCCCCTCGGGGTATTGAGGTGCCATCAAGTAAATGACCCAGATCGGCTGTATCAGGAGAAAAGCCATGGCGATAGCGGAGATGGCGATCAAGATGCGGGAAAAGGGACGCATGCTTTGGGGGTATTTAATTCGGTGTCAGGACAGGCAAGAAAAAAGGGTAAAGTGTAAAAAGGACCTCACTACTGCTTTGAAGTTTGGAGGACTGCGTTAACGGCGAACGGTGAAGAGCGATAGGATGGCTTCCTACTGAGTGCTCATGGCCAACACGGGTCGGTTGAAGCGCTTGCCGAATGACAACTGTTCGAATGCAAAGCGCCCGGCCTTCAGCATCCCCTTGGATACCGGTGGCCGGGCGCGTTACGTTCATTCTTTCAAGGTCAGATACCGGCGTCGACGCTTTTTGTGTTGGCGCTCAACGGTACGTTGCTACCTGCTGGGGAAACCCGGACGTAGCCTTGCATCTCCTGGTGGAGCGCGCTACAGAAGTCCGTGCAATAGAAGGGCTGCACACCAACGCTCGTGGGGGTCCACTTCAGCGTCTGCGTCTCGCCCGGCATTACCAGCAACTCGGCGGTCTGCGCGCCTTTCACTGCGAAACCATGCGGTACGTCCCAATCCTGCTCCAAGTTGGTCAGGTGGAAGTACACATCATCACCGACCTTCACCCCTTCGATGTTGTCCGGTGCGAAGTGCGAGCGGATGCAGGTCATGTACACGTGTACGTTCTTACCATCGCGCACCACGCGGGCCTCTTTCTCACCCTTGGTAACGTAAGGGTGCTTGTTGTCCTCGATCTTGAAGAACTTCAGCGAGTGAGGGCGGATCAAGTCCGCAGGGATCGCCTGTGCGTAGTGTGGCTCACCAATGGACGGGAAGTCAGCGAGCAGTTCCATCTTCGGTCCGTCGATGCTATAGAGCTGGGCGGATTGCGCCAGTTCAGGGCCGGTTGGCAAGTAGCGGTCCTTCGTGATCTTGTTGTAGGCGATCACGTACTTACCCCATGGCTTACGGCTGTCTCCGCCGGGTACGCTGAGGTGTCCGATCGAGTAATAAGTAGGTACGCGGTCCACTACTTCCAGTGTCTTCACGTTCCACTTCACGATCTCGCTGCTCACGAACATCGAGCTGTAAGCGAAGCCTTTGTCGTCGAACTCCGTGTGCAAAGGGCCCAGACCGGGCTTCTTCACCTCACCCTGGAGCACGCTCTCATATTTCAATACAGGGATGCCATCATATTCACCCTCGTAGTCCTTGTTGGCGATGGCGGTCTGCATTTTCGCGAAGGAGAACACAGGGAGTACCGCAGCGAGCTTGCCGCTGCCAACGATGAATTCGCCAGTGGGATCCACGTCGCAGCCGTGCGGGCTCTTGGGGCAAGGCATGAAGTAAAGGAGGTCCGTGAGTTCCTTCGGATCCAGCTGCAGCACTTCAGTGCCGATCTTCGAGGTTGCCATGTGGGTGCTCTCGTCGTAGCTGTTGTTGTAGTACTTGCCGGGCACCATTTTGCCCTTGCCCTCCTTGGCATACTGCTCGGCCTTCTTCCAGTTCACGGCCATGATGAAGTCCTTGTCGTTCTGGCTGGCGCTCACTTCCAAGAGGTTATGGGCCTTCTCGGTGTTGTAACAGCTGAAGAAGAACCAGCCGTCGCTAGGGCCTTTGCCGGAATGGCTCAGGTCAAAGTCCACCGCGGGTGTCTTGATCTGGAACGCGATCTCCATGGTGCCGTTCGAGGTGTCCGGCTTGATGAAGGAGACCGTGCTTTTGAAGTTCTCCTTATAGGTCTCGATGGGAACGTCGCGCTCCGCGTCGGTGCCCATGGGAACGCTGAAGCGCGTACCTGCAACGATGTATTCACTGTTCGGTGTGCTGAACGGTGAACTGTGGTTACCCGCGCTATTGGGGATCTCGATGATGCTGGATGTCCTGAAGGTCTTCAGGTCGATCATCGCGATACGCGGCGTGTTATTGCCGTTGATCCACACATATTTACCGTTCTGGATGCCATCGCTCATGGAAGCTTCCACGTGGTGGCTGTCGTCCCAGGGGATGAAACCGTGCGTGGTCATCAACATGGGCTTGGTCTCCTCGCTGAAACCCCAGCCTGTCTCGGGGTCGACCGAGAAAACGGGGATCAATCGGAGCATCCGGCCGGAAGGCAGGCCATAAACGGACATCTGCCCGCTGAAGCCCCCACTGACGAAGTTGTAGAATTCGTCATACTGGCCAGGGGGTACGAATACCTTGGACGCTGCATCGCCAGTGACGGCGCTCTTGGTATTGGCGGGCTTGCAGCCTTGCGCGAAAGGCAGGGCGATCGCGGCGGCCAGCACCAGTGGTAACGTGGTGGTCAACGGGTTACTTCTCATATTCGGTCGTTTTAAGGTCTGGGGTTCAAGAAGCTTTGTCCGCTTCGAGTGTGCGCATGAATTCGAGGACGTGGCGTGCATCATCCTGGGTGAGGTTCTGGTTCGGCATGCGCACCAGACACTCTTCCAGCAAGGCTTGGGCCTGTTCGTCGCTTTCAAGCATGGCATCGGTGTGCACGATCATGTTCATGATCCACTCCGGCTTGCGTTGCTCAACCACACCCTTCCAGCCTGGACCCACCACACGGTTCGTACCGAGGCTATGGCAGGCTTGGCATTTTACATCGTAGATCTCTTTGCCCTTGGCGACCATGCCTTGATCGATGGCGCCGAGCTTCACCTCGTCCGCAGTGATCAGGCCCGCCATGGGAGCTGAAGCTTCCGGTGTTTTCACCATGGCACCGGGTGCCGGGGTGGGAGTGGATGATGTGGTGTCGCCGCCACCACAGGCCATGGCGAAGGCAGTGATGCCGATAAGAGAAAAGGCTTTGAGCGTATTCAGCGTGAAGTTTTTATTGTTTGCCATCGTTTGCGATGTGTTTTCGGGTTCAAAAGTCGTGACCGCGGCTAAGATAGACCTGACACTTGTCAGACACGATAATGAGTTTAATCATATACCGGTATCCCCCGTTTCTGTGCACCTTCGCGCCCCATGCGCCGCTGGTTCAACATCGCCCTGATCAACTTCGGTATCGCCGCCCTGCTCGGTTGCGTGCTCCGTGCCATATACATCTGGGAGATCCCCTTCGTCCGGTTCAAGCCCTTGCTGAATGCGCACTCGCACGTGGCCATGCTGGGCTGGGCCTTCATCGCCATGGTGGTATTCCTGCTTCAGGATGAAACGGAGAAAGGTCCATCGCGCTTGAGCAATATCCTGCTGGCGGTCGCACAGATCGCCGTGGTCGGCATGCTCGTCGGTTTCCCCATACAGAGTTATGGCACCTTTACCATCGCGGTATCCGTCCTGCACATGCTTGCAGGCTATTGGCTGGGCATCCAGGTTTGGAAGGCCACGCGCAGTTGGCAGGCGAAAGGAAGCAGGCTCTTGGTGCGCATGGCCGTGGTACTGATGTTCCTTTCTACTGTGGGTACTTGGGCCTTGGGCCCGATCATCTCCAACGGCGGCTTCGGCACGGAACTGTACTATTGGTCCATCCAGTTCTATCTTCATTTCCAGCTGAACGGCTGGTTCTGGTTCGGTGCCTTGGCGCTTTGGAGCCGCTGGGCTGAAACACATGGCGCAGGGCAGGTGCTGGACCGGTTCACCATCCGGCTCTGGCTCATTTCCGTCGTGCTGACCTTCGCCTTGGCCGTGGCTTGGAGCGAACGCCATTGGACGGTATACACGGTGAACTCGATCGGTGTTGTGCTGCAATTATGGGCGGGTTGGCGTACAGCCAAGGCCATCCTGAATGCGCAGAAGATGCTCTATGATAAAGCTCCTTTGTGGGCGTGGCGCTGTGTTACCTACTCGCTCATCGGCATGGGACTGAAGGTGGTGATGCAAGCTGCTGTGGCCATTCCGCAAGTGGCCATCATGGCGTTCACCGTAAGGAACTTCGTCATCGGCTTCATTCATCTCAACACACTGGGCGCCATCAGCATGATGCTGTTCGCTATGGCCCTGTTACGAGGGTGGATCGTGAGTACCTCAGCCGCAGCCCGCATTGGCCTGGCGCTCTTTACAGCTGGAATGTTGCTGATGGAGGGCGTTCTCTTTCTTCAAGGCCTGCTTTTCTGGATCGGCTGGGGCACGATCCCGGGATATTACGCGATCATCCTCGGGGTCTCCATGTTGCTTCCGGCCGGCATCATCACCCTGCTGGTGCACGGGTGGCGCGAACGAGCGAAAGTGGGCATGCCGGTGGAGCAGTAGATCCTTGCTGAGCCCATTGCATCAGAAACCCCGCCATTAAGCGGGGTTTCTGATGGTCTTTTCCGATACGATTCCCGCATCGGGGATGCTGGAAGTTTGACCGGACACGCAGGTCAGAGTGTCCGCATCAGCTCAAGCATGTCGCGGGCTTGGTCCTTGGTGAGTTGTTGGTCGACCATGCGGGCCTTGGTCAATTCCACCAAGTTCTGGGCTGCCGTGTCGTTCTCCAGCATCCAGTCCGTGTGCAGGATCATGTTCATGATCCACTCCGGCTTGCGATGCTCTGTTACGCCCTTCCAACCAGGTCCCACCACTTTATCAGCACCAAGGCCATGGCAAACATGGCATTTCTCATCGAAGATCTTCTTTCCAGCATCCACCTTGCCTTGGTCAATAGGGCCGAGGGTGATATCGGCTGCGGTGATGAATCCAGCAGGATAGGGGGCTTGAGCAGGAGCGACCTCAGCGATAGGTGCAGGGGCTTTGGGCGTGGTGACTTCAGTTGTTGGTGTTCCAGAACTACCGCACGAAGCAAGCAAAAGAGCGATGGCCACGGCCATGGTTCCGGATTGAAGGGATGTGGATTTCTTCATAGTGATGGAGGTGTTGGTTTGTAGTATGATCCAATGCAATGCGTTGCGCTCAGACCTACATGTTCAGAGGACGAACAGATGGTGTACCGGTTTGTTCTCGAGGCCTGATCTAAGCGTTCACAAAATTAGCCTTGTTCAGGCATTCCATTTTTTTGACGGGAGAAGCCTATTCCGAAGCATGTGGTTTCGCCACCTGCTTCATCAGGTCATCGTTCCATTCGCCATCCACCTTCACTTGCCCTACAGCATTGAACACCAAGGCCTTGATCAATTCATGGTCCAAGAAGGCATACACACCGGGCTCGCGGAACTGATAGAGCGCGGCAACCGCTGATCCACCCGGCACGGCCCAGGTCTCATAGTCGGTGGCCGGCTTGTCGTTGAAAGATCCGCCGTTCCAGACCAAGTCGGCATGGCCGCCAATAATATGGAAGCGCGCGTCGAGGTTACAAGAGGACGTGATGAAAAGGACCTTCTGGCCCACGGCTGCTTGCATGGCATTTTCATTGGTTAATGAACCCTCGGCGCCGTTGAGTACCAAGTGTGTGGGCGTCAGGGTCTTCATTACTTGAAGCATATCCGCGAAGCCGGCCGAAGGTGTGTCATATTCCTTGTATTTTCCTTGCTCGTCCTTGGGGATGTAATAGTCCTGTTCCGCGATGTAATAGGCGCGGTCGTACTTCACCGCATCGCCGTTCTCATCCGTGAGACCGTTGCGCGGCAACACCATGATGGCGCCATTCATCCCGGATGCCACGTGCAACGGGACCATAGCACCGCCAGGTGCGCAGTGGTACACGAAAACGCCGGGTTTGATAACCCGGAAACGGATGGTGGCCTCCTGTCCGGGTGCCACTTCACTTAGATCCCCGCCGCCCATCGCCCCTGTGGCCGCATGGAAATCGAGGTTATGGGTGAGGCTATTGGTCTTCGGGTTCACTAAAGTGACTTGAACGTAATCACCTTGGTGCGCCACGATGATGGGCGCCGGAACCGAGCCGTTGAAGGTGAGCGCCCAAATGCTGGCATTCGGACCGATCTTCATCTTCTTCTCTTGCACGGTAAGCCTCACATCGATCACCACCGGGCCGCCCTTGGCAACTTGATCATGCAGGGGTAAAGCCGGCGGTGCTACCATCAACTGCTCCACATGTGGCAATTTGTCGGCGTCAACTTTTTCCGGGGTTTTGAAGACGGGATCATGCGTGCACGAAGCAGCTAAAAAGGCGGGCAATAAGAAAAGCAGGTGGGATGAGCTCATCGGTCGGTCTGTTGGTTTGCAAATGGATTATCCTACAAGATTCGAGCATGCCGTGAAGGGCATGGCTATCTAAGGGAAGTTTAGGAGGTGGTATGGTCTTTGAGAGGTCGGCGCTCCTTCCCATTACTTTGGTCCCATGCAATCCGCCCCGGTCCTGATACGCACGTGCGCGCTGACCCTTATGCTAGCAGCGGTCACGGTGGTATCGGCGCAGCGTTTCCAAGTTAAACTCAGTGGTAATGTCACGGAGTATTTTACCGGTGACCCTTTAAAAGGTGCGTTGGTGCGTGTTTTGAAGGCCGGCCAACCGGAAAGGCAGAGCACCACGAAGAAGGACGGACGTTACGAATTCATTCTGGAGCGTGGTTGGCGCTATGAGGTATGGTTCAGTAAAACGGACATGATCACGAAGCACGTCATCGTGGATACACGGGAGGTGCCAGCTTATCCGGATGTGCCATTTTATGACATGGACCTACAGATGACGCTCTTCGCCTGGATCCCGGATTTTGACTTCTCCGCTTTCGAGGAGCCCCTTGGAATGGCGGCCTACAAGGCCATTTTGCGCAACATGAGCTGGGACACTCCCTTTACCGAACAGGTACGGCCCGGCTTGGCCAAGGTGATGGACGAATACGCAAAGTCTTCCCAAGGCTATTACAAGCGCACAGGGCGTAGCCAGCGCGAGGACGAGCGTTGACCTCCACTATTCAGGTGGTAATGGCATCAACGGCCCATCAACTTCACCGCTTGCACTGCCTCCCGCACATCGTGCACACGCAGTATGCTGGCACCAGCATGTAGTGCACGGGTGTTCAGCACAGTGGTTCCGTTCAATGCTTCGGCAGGTAAGGTCCCCAGCGTTTCATTGATCATGCGCTTGCGTGAAAGGCCAACAAGCACGGGCATTCCGAGGTTGCAAAGGGCCGGAAGACCTGCCAACAACGCAAAATTCTGTTGCGCATCCTTTCCGAACCCGAAACCCGGGTCCACGAGTACGTCCGCTATGCCCGCCTGCCGCGCGGCCAACGCACGTTGGGCCAGGAAGTGGAGCACTTCTGCCAGTACATTGGTGTAAAACGGCGCTGTTTGCATGGTGCGCGGCTCGCCCTGCATGTGCATCATTATGTACGGAACGTTCAACCGGGCCACGGTGGCCAGCATATCAGGATCGGAACGGCCCGCGCTGATGTCGTTCACCATGTTCGCACCGGCAGCTACCGCCTCCTTCGCAACCGCTGCGCGCCAAGTATCGATGCTGATGACGATACTTGGGAAATGCTTCCGGATGGACTGTACGACGGGTAGTACTCGTTCAAGCTCTAGGGCTTCGGGGACAGCGGTGGAGCCGGGTCGGGAGCTGGCCCCGCCAATGTCGAGGATGGCGGCTCCTTCCGCTGCCATGCTTTCCGCGGTTTGCAAAGCGGAATTCAGGTCCACATGTCGGCTTGCCGTATGGAACGAATCCGGCGTGGTATTGATGATGCCCATCACCAACGGGAATTCTGGACGCACCAACGTGCTGCCCATGCGCCATTGAATATCTTCGCGGCTGCCCATCAGGCCCCGAAGATGGGGCAACCCGTTGGACCATGGACAAAACCCTGCGCCAGTATGATGAAGCCACGGCGGAATGCGTGGCCCTTTTTACCCGGAAGGCCCAGGACTATGGAACGGCATGGCGCGTGATGCGCGTGGCATCGCTCACCGATCAGGTGTTCATCAAGGCACAGCGCCTGCGGACCCTGCAGACCACGGGAGAGAACAAAGTTGGAGAGGGGGTGCGTCCTGAGCTTGTGGCGATCGTGAACTATGCAGCTATGGCATTGGTGCAGCTCGACCTTGGTGTGGTGGACCGCCCGGACCTATCAGCAACGGAGGCCGTCATTCAGGTGAAGGCCCGGATCAAGCAAGCCCGAGAGCTGATGCTGCTGAAGAACCACGATTATGGCGAGGCTTGGCGCAGCATGCGGCCTGCTTCGCTGGTGGACCTTATTCTCATGAAATTACTGCGGATCAAACAGATCGAGGACAATCAGGGAACCACCTTGGTAAGTGAGGGCATCGATGCCAACTTCTTGGATATTCTCAACTACGCCATATTTGCCCTGATCCTGACCGAGGACCGTGATTCAGGGGGCAGTAGCGCTGAATGAATTGATCATGGCCTCCGCCATGTAGAGGTTCTCAGCGTAGCTATGTTCGTCCGCTCTATACGTTATCGTGTATGCTTTTCCGTCGGTGATCAACACATCCTGTCGCTGCCAAAGAGGTGCTCCGTTCACTGCGGTAACATAACTGAAGCTGTATGCGCCGCTTGCATCCGGCCCGGATTCGTCAATAACGCGCGTATCGGTTGAATTAGCGAACTGTGCAGGCCCGTTCACCAAATGAAACTGTGTCGGCGTGATCCCTGAAAGCGGCTTGGCCGAAAGCGTGACGGTGGCGCGCTCAGCTACGCCTGCACTTTGAAAAACAACCATGGTATCACCCATTCCGGGTGTTACCGTCCAGCTGCCCGGGTAGTTCATGCCGCATTCCGCGGCTTTCCAGATCTTCCAAGCGGGGGTGGCGTTCTTTACCACGTTCGTGACCACCCTGACCTGGTCCTGGGCGTTCATGATGGTTGCGGTGGCAAAAGCCAAGAGCGTATAGCAGATGCGTTTCATCATTTGGTCTCGAAGGGTGCAAGTTGCACAATAGGACGTCAACGGCGGGAGCGTGGTGTAATGTAATCCACAAACTCCTGTTCATACAAAGGTGAAGATCGGTGTTTTGGTGCTTTGATCCCGGCAATGGTCCGGGTAGGTTTGCCGCCGTTCGCACATGTCGCGGATAAGAGAACAACCATGCGGCCTTGGTCGATCGTGCTCATTGTCTTATTGGTATTGATATCGCTGCCTTCCCAAGCTTTACAGTTGAGGGTGGAAGGTTCGGTAACCAGCTATCTGGACCGCCGCCCAATGACCGGGGCCAGGGTGCGTGTTTACAAGGACGGACAGCAGGTACTTCAATGCTCCACCAGTGCAAATGGTGGGTACGCCGTGAAGCTGGACAATCAGGCTCGCTATACCATACGTGTGGACGCACCCGGCTTCCAAGGCAAATGCTACATCATCGACACGCGCGGTCCGGAGTGGATGAACGATCGTGGTGTCAAGGATCTCTTGGTGGAAACGCGGTTGCCTGTGCAAAAAGCGGGAATGGACCTTTCCTGGTTCGATCTGCCTATGGGCATGGCCCGTTTTACTCCATCAACAGGTCTGATAAGTTGGAATGTGGGCTATTCGGAAGATGCGCGCTCTGGCGCCCGTGAGGTGATGCAGCAATATTGCCTTGCTGCCGGTATCCCTTACGTACCGGAAGCGGGCGAAGGGCTCCAAGTGCTCGTCAGCCGGTCAGGGCGTAAAGAACTTTGAAGCCTTTTCCAGCGAGCTGGAATTGACAAGGATCGTTGTTCGTCACAGGTCGGCTCGCGCGCCGTGGTTAAAGCTGGGCCCCAGCGGTTAAATTCGCGCCATGCAAAATCGTGCATTACGCATTTTTATCGGCGTCTGCCGGATCTTGGTCGGCGCTACCTTCATCATCAGTGGTCTGATCAAAGCGAACGACCCGGTCGGCTTCGGTATCAAGTTGGAGGAGTACTTCGCGGCCAGTGCGTTAGGGCTGCCTTGGTTGGATCCCTTCAGCTTGCCGCTGGCCATGTTGGCCTGTTTGGCGGAAGTGGTCCTGGGCTTCGCTGTGCTCACAGGAGGAAGGATGAAACTGGCCACGTGGGCGTTGCTTCTCTTCACCCTCTTCTTCGGTTGGCTTACGGCCTACACGGCCACTTGCGATCCACAGGCAAAATATGCCGCAGTGGAGAACGGAGTGCAGGTGATGCGCGATGTTACCTGCGTAACGGACTGCGGCTGTTTCGGCGATGCCATGAAAGGTTCTGTCGGGCGTTCGCTAACACCGTGGGAAAGCTTCAGCAAGGACATGGTGCTGCTGGTGTTCGTTCTTCCGTTGTTCTTCCTGCGGAAAAAAATAGGCTTTAACACGTGGGGAACGGACTTGGCCATTCTGCCAGTGGCGTTGGTGCTCTTGGCGTTCTACTGCTGGGTATTCTCCTGGTGGTTCCCATTGCTGTTCGCTGTTGTAGTGATCCTTGGCTACCTCCTCATCAAGTGGCTCTTGGAGCCCCCACGTTCGGAATGGGCCACTGCGGTATGGGTGGCGGTGGTCACGTTGGCTTTCATGTGGCATTGCTATGCGCACTTGCCGCTTCGTGATTATCGCCCGTATGCCATCGGTAAGAGCATTCCGGAGCAAATGACCATGGGCACCGCGCCCGTACAGGACATTTTCGTGAAGTACAAGAACACCGCCACCGGCGAGGAAAAGGAGTTCGACAGCAAAGGCGCCTATCCGTGGGATGACAGCACGTGGGTCTATATGGATCGGCGCGTTGAAGTAAAAGTGCCGGGCATAGACAGCCCTGTGAAGGATTTCCTACTTACTGATCTGGACGGTAACGACCGCACGGCGGATGTGTTGGAGGACGACCGGCCTGTCCTCGTGCTGGTGTTCCGGAATGTGAAGGATGCGCGCACCGGGAATATGGCCACGATCAACAAGTTGGCACAGGCTGCTGAAGCGCACGGCTGGGCTGTTTTCGGCCTTACCAGCAGCAGCTTCACCGATGTGGACGAATTCAAATTCCAACAGCAGGCTGCATTTGAATTCCTTACCTGCGACGACGTTACCTTGAAGACCGTGGTCCGCAGTAACCCTGGTGTGCTGGTGTTGAGCAATGGCGTGGTGCGCGGCAAGTGGAACGGTAACGATGCGCCCACTTTCGACGCTGCGGAAAAAGCATTGAAATGAGCCTTCCGTGGTGACGGAAGGCGTAAACTCGGTCGGCGGCGAACTCTTCGGGAACGTATCCATCAACCTTTGATAAAGAACGCATGAGGACCATCTTGGCCGGCAATTGGAAAATGAACAAGGACGCCACGGAGGCGCGGGCTTTGTTAACGGCCGTGATGGGCCGCAGCTGCAAAGCACCAACAGGTGTTGAAGTAGTGGTGGCTCCGCCGTTCCCTTACTTGGCAATGGCCGTGGAACTAGCGGCTGTCGCGCGCGACTGTGGGGTAGTGGCCAAGGTGGCTGCTCAGAATTGCCACCACAAGGAGAACGGCGCCTACACGGGGGAGGTCAGTGTGCCGATGTTGAGATCGCTCGGTGTGGATGCTTGCTTGGTAGCGCATAGCGAACGGAGACAATATTTCGGAGAGACCTATGCCCTGGCCGCGGACAAGATCCATCTATTGCTCCAGTATGGAATGGAACCCATTCTATGCTGCGGGGAAGGGCAGGAAGAGCGTGAGAACGGCAGTTTCAACGCCGTGGTGGAACGGCAGCTACGCGGCGCCTTGGCCACGGTCGACAGAAAGGATTACGCGCGATTAGTGGTAGCGTATGAGCCCGTCTGGGCCATCGGTACCGGCCTTACCGCTACACCTCAACAGGCGCAGGACATGCATGCGCACATCCGCGGAACATTGGTGCGTATCGGAGGTGAAGCGGCACGCGAAGTACCGGTACTCTATGGTGGCTCCTGTAAACCGGACAATGCCGAAGGCTTGTTCAATATGCCGGATATAAATGGAGGCCTCATCGGTGGGGCATCCTTGGAAGCGGATCAGTTTTTGGCATTGATCACCGCGGCGGGGCGGGCAAAGCAACCGTGATGGACTGGTTGGAGGCTGATTTCAATGTGTCCCCGCCCGAGCCTTGGCGCGGACTGCTGATGGTGGAACTGATGGACCTGGGATATGAAGGTTTCGAGGACACTGCGCACGGCCTTAAGGCCTACATTCCCAAGATGAATGCTGACGTTGGCTCCTTGCGCCGCTTGCGTGTGGCCAAGGATCCGCACTGTCGGATCACGCATACCGTCCGTGAGGTGCCGGACGAGAATTGGAACTCGCGCTGGGAGAGCAGCTTCCAAGCCATCGACGTGGACGGACGAGTGCACATCCGGGCGGGTTTTCATCCGGCGGTGGCCGGCTTCGAGCACCAACTGGTCATTACGCCGAAAATGGCATTCGGCACGGGCCACCATGCCACCACACGCATGATGGTGCGTGCCATCTTGGACTTGGACTTGAAGGGCGAACGCGTGCTGGATCTCGGCTGTGGAACAGGGGTGCTCGCCATATTGGCGGAACAACGTGGCGCAGTTGAGGTTCTCGCCATCGACAACGACCCGGTAGCCGTGGAAAATGCCAAGGAAACCGTGTTATTGAACGGATGCAAGTGCACCTTGGTGGAAGAAGGGGGCACGGACTTGGACGGTCGGGGATCCTTCGAAGCTATTTTGGCGAACATTGAGCGGAATACGCTTTGTCGTGCGATGTCGGGTCTAAGCCGCGCATTATCGCCGGGCGGGGTTCTGTTGCTTAGTGGGTTCGTGGTAGCGGATCTCGACCAGATGCGGGAGGCAGCCCTGGCCCAAGGATTGCAGCCCGAGGGACAGGACACGGAAGGGGAGTGGGCGATGCTGAAATGCCTTAAAAACGGAACACCTGCATGAGGTCGACCCACAACGTAATTCTGGCAGGACTGACGCTTATGCTATCGGGCATGGCGAATGCCCAAACAGCCACCGTATTCCCGAACGACCAGCTTGCTTTTCAGCAGGTTTTCACGACCTTCATGACCGATGCGGATAAGAAGACCGGTCAAGCCTTCATCCAGGACGTGTTCGTGCCATTCTGGAACGGACCTTACCTCGGTCCGGCGCAGCGTTCCCGGCTGATCGCTGCGAGCAACGTGATGTCCAAAAAGCGGTTCAAACCTTTTCCGGATTTCATGGATCTGTTCACCACGGCCGCAGCTTTCCCCAAGGGTTCGCACGCCGTTATTGAGTTTGATGCGTTCCTGAGCGGCTTGGAGAGGGCCGGAGCATCGACCCGTAAGCAGGACCTCGCCGATTATTTAGTGCAGAATAAGGATCTGTTCAACAGCCGGATGCTCTATGATGGAGCGGGGTCCATTTGGCACAGTGGCCCCGAAACGTTCACACTTGCGTTCGACACGGTGCTGAAAGTGAGGTTCGAAAAGACCGCGCTCGTATGGGCCTCCCGTACGGACAGTTCCAGCATTATTGCGACCAAAGGGGAATACATCCCCGAACAGCACGTGTGGAAAGGAACGGGCGGCACCATCACATGGCAGCGTACCGGGTTGGACATCAAAAAAACCTTTGTGCAATGGGACCATACTTACTTGCTGGACCTGAAGACAGCAGAACTGCGCGTGGACAGTGTAAAACTCACGGACCCCTACTTCGACAAACAGCTCTTGGGCACGGTGATCGACAAATTGCGCGCGAATGTCACCGAAAAGACGGCGAGCTATCCGCGCTTCGAAAGCTATGATATCCGCAAGCGGATAATCAACATCGTGGATGGCATTGACTTCGAGGGCGGCTTTACTTTACAAGGCGCGAAAATACAGGGCTACGGAACCAAGGAACGGCTGGCCTCGCTCACGTTCAACCGGGAAGGAAAGCCGTTGATTGCCACGCGCGGACTGCTGTACACCATCGAGCCGGGCAAGATCAGCAGTGAGGACGTAACGGTAGCGATCTTTTTGGACAGGGACTCCATCAGTCATCCCAGTGTTTCCCTGCGCTTCATCGCGGATAAGAAACAGCTGGCCTTGATCAAGCGCGAAGATGGCCTTAGCCAAGGGCCGTTCTACGACACGTACCATAACGTGGATATGTTCTTCGAGGAGCTACGCTGGAAACAGGGCGACCCGGTCCTGCAGATCGGCAACCTACAAGGCACCACACAGACACGCACCTCCTTCGAAAGCTTCAACTACTTTGAGATGAAGCGCTATTCCTCCATGCTCGGGATCGACAATGTCCACCCGCTTTCACGCTTGCGTGAGTTCAGTAAAGTGGTGGGTGACAAGTTCGATGCCAACGACTATGCGAAGTACTCCAAACTACAGTTGGCGCAAGTGGTGCCAGTGTTGATCGATCTGGCCAACAAAGGCTTTTTGAGCTATGACATCGAAGATGAAATGGTGACGGTGAAGCCGCGCATGATGGAGCATATCCTGGCGAGTGCGGGTAAGATCGATTACGATGTGCTCCAGTTCAACAGCAACAGTGATGATGGGATCAATGGCACCATCAACCTGCTGAACAATGACCTGGCCCTCAAAGGGGTTTCCAGGATCATCTTAAGTGACTCGCAGGATGTGAAGATCTTCCCGGCGGAAAAGCTGGTCACCATCAAAAAGGACAGGGACTTCACGTTCGGGGGCTTGGTAAAGGCGGGTAAGCTTTCCTTCTACGGAAAGGAATATTACTTCCACTACAAGCCTTTCACGATCGACCTGCTTAACGTGGACAGCGTTGGGTTCCTGGCCGACAGCTTCGAGCCGGATGAGAACGGCAGGACGCGTTTGGTGAAAGTGAGGAACGTGCTTGAAAACGTTTCCGGGACCATTGATGTGGATGCCCCGGAGAACAAAAGCGGCCTGAAGCAAAAGGATTTCCCGGCCTTTCCCAAATTCAACAGCACGAAGGAAAGCTTTGTTTTTTACGACAGGGGAACTATTCAAAAGGGCGCATATAAACGCGACAAATTCTACTACAAAAGCGACCCGTTCCAACTGGACAGCCTGGACAACTTCACGAATGAAGGATTGAGGTTTGACGGAACCTTGAGCAGTGCGGGCATCTTTCCTGACATCCGCGAAACCCTTCGCCTGCAACCCGACTATGCACTCGGCTTCGTGCGACCCACCGGCGGCGTTGGGTTGCCGCTTTACGGTAACAAGGCTAAATTCTCTAACACCCTTGCACTGGATCATGAAGGACTGCACGGCGATGGGAACCTCACCTACCTGACCACCTTCGCAAGTAGTAAGGACTTCGTCTTCACCCCCGACACCACTTTCGGCCGAGCGGACACCCTACGGAACACCGGTGGGACCGGGACCCCGAACGTACCCAACGTACAGGCCAGCAAAGTGCAGTTGCGCTTGGAACCCGCGAAGGATGTGCTCCTGGCCCAGACCACGGCGAGCCCCATGACCATGTACGACAAGCAGGCCTACCTGTATGGCAGGACGGAACTCACACCAAAAGGAATGGCAGGCGCCGGCATGGTGGACTTCACCAATGCCACGCTGAGCTCCAAGCTCTTCGACTTCAAGAACCAGAAAGTGCATGCCGATACCAGTGACTTCCGTCTTACAGAAGGAGATACAGCGAGTATCGCCTTCCGCACGGACAATGTGAATGCCACCATCAAGTTGGACGAACGGATCGGTGAGTTCGTCAGCAACGGCAGTGAGACAAAGGTTGAATTCCCCTACAACCAGTACATCTGCTACATGGACAAGTTCAAGTGGTACATGGACCAGGGCGATCTTGAAATGCAAAGTGACCGCACGGCAGCCGCCGGAAGCGATGACCTGCAGTTGTCCGGCAGTAACTTCATCAGCACCAACCCCGATCAGGACTCGCTCAGCTTCATGGCGCCCAAAGCGCGGTATGACCTAAAGAAGCACATCATCACCGCGAACGAAGTGCAGTACATCCGTGTAGCCGACGCGCTGATCGCCCCGGACAGTTCGCGTGTACGTATCGGGCGGAACGCCAAGATGGACCCACTGGAGAATGCGGTGATCACGGCCAACTTCGTGAACAAGTACCACGTGGTGCACGATGCCAAGGTGAACATCACTGCCAGACGGAAATACACCGCCACGGGCGTATACGATTATGTGGACGGCACCGGCAAGACCTTCCCGATCCCCATGCCCGAAGTAGGCGTGGACACCTCTTTCCAAACATTCGCACGCGGCCGGGTACCTCAGGATCAAGGCTTCCAACTCAGTCCGGCCTTCGATTTCTTCGGCGATGTGTTGATCAGGGCTTCAGTAAAGGAGCTGACCTTCTCGGGCAATACGCGCATCCTGCATGACTGCCCAGGACTTACCCGCAACTGGATGGCCTTCACCGGGCAGGTGGATCCCAAGGACGTTTACATACCCGTGAACGACTCCCTCATGGATGCCGAGGGCTTCCCCATCGGTGCCGGAGTGTTCCTCACCAAGTACGATCCGTTCAATATCTACGGTACTTTCCTCAGCCGCACGCGCGACAAGGCTGACAAACCCGTGATCAACGCGAAAGGACTGCTCCACTACGACGATGTGAACAAGGCTTACCTCATCTCCAACAAGGACAAGATCCTACAGCGTGATCTACCCGGCAATTTGGTAGCGCTTTCCACCACTTCATGTGTCATTACGGGCGATGGCCGTATTTCCACCGGTACGGACCTCGGGCAGGTCACTGCCGATGCTTACGGTATCCTGGACTTCCGCGGCGACAGTGCCAGTGCGCAGGGTAAGGTCACCATGGTACTGGATTTCCCTTTCCTGAGCAATGCCTTGGACAAGATGACCGGTGACATCACCGCTTACCCGGAACAGAAACAAGTGGATATTTCCAGAACCCCATATGAACGTGCGCTACGTGAGATCCTTGGAAAGGATCGTAGCGATAAGCTGATCAGCGAGCTCAGCATCAAAGGTGAGATCCGCAAACTTCCCGATGAACTGGAGAAGGCCTTGGTGCTCTGCGACGTGAACCTAGTTTGGAACGCGGAGGATGAGGCATGGCAGAGCAACGGCTTGGTAGGGGTGGGCACAGTGCTGAAGAAGCCGGTGTTCCGCTACCTGAAGGGGAAGGTTGAATTCCAACGCAAACGGAGCGGTGACGTCATGACCGTGCTCTTGATGCTCGATGATCAGACGTGGTGGTTCTTCCAATACACTCGGAACTACCTTTATGCATACAGCAGCAACGCGGAATTCAATACCATGATCGGAGAGGTGAAAGAGGATAAACGCAAGACCGCCGGGAAGAAGGGCGAAGCGGATTACCAGTATATACTCACCAACAAACGGAAAGTGGACGATTTCCGGGACCGCTTCCGCCTTTGACGATGGAGTTTCCTTGGACATATGGGGTCACGGCGATGGCCATCAGCTATCTCTGCGGAAGCGTGCCGACCGCGGTGTGGTGGGGTCGCACCTTCCATGGCATCGATGTAAGGGAGCACGGGAGCCGGAATGCAGGTGCGACGAATACCTTCCGCGTACTCGGCCCCAAGGCCGGCGTGCCTGTATTGATCATCGACGTGCTAAAGGGATTCCTGCCGGTGCGCTTGCTTCCGCTCTGGAGCGGTGCCGCCCCTTATTCGGATGCTTGGAACCTGTTGCGGGTGCTCCTGGTATTGGCAGCCGTGGTGGGTCACCTTTATCCTGTATTCGCCAACTTCCGCGGGGGTAAGGGCATCGCGACATCGTTGGGCGGGGTATTGGCCGTGCATCCCGGTTCCGCGTTGGCATGCATTGTCGTTTTCATGATCGTTTGGGTCCTGTCCCGCTACGTTTCCTTGGCCTCGCTCTCCGCTGCGCTCACCTTTCCGTTGGCCGTGGTATTCCTGTTCCGTGAAAGGAGCGAGGTGCTCATCATTTTCTCGGTCGCGTTATGTGCCATGGTGTTTTTCACCCATCGGCAGAATATTTCAAGGCTTTTGGCCGGAAATGAGAACCGGATCGCTCCTTTTGGACGTTCAACGCCCCGGGAATGACGACGAATGCACGGATGCCGTTGACAAAAGCATGGGCCATAAAGCTTATCTGCTACCTCACGGCTTGCGGATTCATGGCCTTGGCCGGTCCTGCTTTTACCCAAGGCAACGATAAGCAGCTGCGTGCCCAAGCCGATGGCCTTTTCGAAAAGGGCGAGTACTTCAAAGCACTGCCACTTTACTCCCAATTGGTCAGCCTTTCCCCAGCGGACCATGACCTGAATTTCAAGCTCGGTACCTGCTCGATCTATGGAAAGGATGAAAAAGCCAAGGCGATCGGATTCCTGAAGTATGCCGTGCAAGGCCCATCCACGCCAGCTCTGGCCTGGTACTTCCTGGGCCGCGCCTATCAGTTGGATTATCGTTTCGACGATGCGTTGGATGCTTACCGCCATTTCAGTGGGACGGCCGATAAAAAGTCATTGGATGCACATCCCTTGGACGCCCTGCAGCAGCAATGCCGCAATGCCAAGTTCCTGTTGAGCAACATCAAGGACATCGACGTGATGAGCCGGGTGGAAGTGGATGCCAACGATTTCTTCCGCTTCTACGACTTGGGCAACATCGGGGGGAAGATCGTGGTAACGCCGGACGAACTGCTAAGCTCATATGATCGGAAAAGCGGCCAGCGCTTCATTACCTATCTGCCCGATGGTGGTGGCCCGGTGTACTTCAGCAGCTATGGCAAAAGCGGTTCCACCGGGCGTGATATTTATCGGTGCGAACTGTTGCCGGGGGGGACGTTCAGTATACCAGTGCGTTTGGCGGGTTATGTGAACACCGATCAGGACGAGGACTACGCGGTGATGTCCCAGGACCGGAAGACCCTATACTTCTGCAGTAAGGGCCACAACAGCATGGGTGGCTACGACGTGTTCAAGTGCGCCTATGATGCCGGTATGGACGTTTTCGGGACACCGGAGAACATGGACTTTGCCGTGAATAGCCCCGCTGACGAACTGCTGTACATAACCGACCCGGAAGGGAAACAGGCCTGCTTCGCCAGCGACCGTGACAGTAGGCAAGGGATGGTGAACGTATACCGCGTGGGCACCGAACAGGCGCCCATCAGCATCACTGTGCTGAAAGGGACATTCGCTTCAGCGGTTTACCCTACCGATCGCAAAGCCCGGATCTTTGTTGAGGACATGTTAACGCATGAACGCGTCGCCGACGTGGCCACGGACGACAGCGGTAAATATCTGGTGGCCTTGCCCAGAGGTGGGCAATATCAGTTCAAAGTGGAGACCGGCGCTACCGGAGGCCGACTGCTGGCCACGGTGGACGTGCCAAAAAGCGATGTAGCCGTTGCGTACAAGCAGGAAATGCGCGTCAATGGGCCAGCAGGCGACAAATTGGAGTTGACAAGCCATTTCGATACGCCCATGACCGGTGATGTGCTGGCCATGGCCATGGACGAGATCAAGCGCAGGGCAAGACTGGAAGTGACCGGCGAGCGCATGCAGCCTTTGGCAGCAAGCGTACCTACCAATTCCGGCGATCCGTTGGCGCTGGCGGGCTTCGGCACCAAGTCCTTGGCCGAGGTCAAGTCCTTGGCGCAGGAAGAAGCGAATCAACGGCAGCAGGAGGCAGGCCAGCAAAAGAAGCAGGCTGACCGTTCCTATCAACTGGCTTTGAATAGCGTGGAGAAGGCCGAAGCCGCTTCCGCTAACGCCAAGGCGCTGGCGCAGGAGGCTGTACAAGTGAACGATCCTGTTGCATCGGAACGCCTTTTGTACAAAGCCGCTTTGGCGCGCCAAGAAGCAGACGATGCCAACTTGCGGGCCAAAGCAGCTTACGGCACTGCGCACGACTTGGACAGTACAGCACGGATCGCGGCGCAGGAAGCCCAGCAGGCGGCCACGGTAGCTAATTCAGTGGACCAAGGGGTCACCTCCGGCAATACCGCCAACCTTACGGAAGCACTGAAGCGGTTGAAGATCGCGGTGGATGCACGGTCGGGTCCAAAAGCACGGCTGGAAAGTGCGGAGCGCATGCGCCGGGAGGCCTCCGAAGCCACCATGGCTTCCGGGAAAAAGGTGCAACAAGCTATGGCGGCCCGGCAGGAAGAAAGCGACTTCGCCGAGCGGGTGAATGCACAAAAGCGTTCTGCTGAAGGAGCCAAAGGCGGAAAAAAGGAATCAGTAGAGCGCCAATTAGCCGATATGCAGGCACAGTTATCCGCATTGCATGACGAAGCTGATGCGTCCTTCGCTCAAGCACGGAATGCGGAAGAAGCAGCTGCCGCAGCACGTGGTAAAGCGGCTCTGGCCAAATACCTGGCCGAGAATGACCAGCAACAGGGCGCGCCACCATCAGCTGATCAGGTCGTTACATTGGCCAGTCGCATCTCGCGTGTCCAACGCGACAACGCCGGGCTCGCCATACCGGAGGAATATCGGCCAGTGGCAACCGAAACGGCGGAACAACGGCAACAACGTCTCTTCGATTGGGGCACTGGTAGCTACACGGCGGATGCGGCGTCATCCACCACATTGGCAAGGGTTGCTGGGCAGAACGCAGGAAGCAGTACCGCCACAGCTCCGGTCACTGGTACCAACAGTGCAACACGCGACCGTGGCAACGACCAAGCTGCTGTGAATTCCAGGGATGTTCCGGGCTCCGGAACAGTGAACAATGGCACAACTACGGACTTGAAGGATACAAATAGTCCGGATATCACGGCATTGAGCGGAAGTTCCAACGGCGGGAATAATGGCATGGTACCGGACCAAGGTGGCCAAGTGTCACCCATAACGGAACCATCCAACACTTCCTTGACCACGATAACAGGTTCTGGAAGTGATCAAACCAGAACAGATGAACAAGAGGACGCGTTGGCAGCTGACGACGCGTCGATGGCTGATGCGCTGCTGAATGATGTGGACACCTTGCTCGACCTGGCCGGATCGGATACTGTGAATGAAGAAGATCCCACGAATGCACTAATGGAACTTGACACCGTTCCTGATGTATCGGAGGCCGGTGTTCCGGACTTGGAGGAACAGGCCTTTTTCACGTCGAACGCATTGGCCGAACTCCAACAACTCCGTGGTTCGGCACCGGACAGGCACACGCGGGACAGCTTGGACATGGCCATTGCCAAAAAGCGTAGGGAACTCAGTGCATTAGCCAAAGGAGAAACGCTGGCTACAACCGGGGGTATTTCGGAGGCCACCCCTGTAAGTTCCTATGCTCCACCATCCGGAACACGTACGGCATCGGTGGCCACCCAGGCTAAAGAGGAGGACAATAAATCCACATCAGGGCCAGAAGTTGCAGTCGGTATAAAGACCGATAGTGCGGCTTTGGCTGAACAACGCACGGGAGTAACTCTGGGTGTTCGCGATCCGGGTACCACAACATCGATGGCACCGGCTGTTGGTCTGGGAGCGAGTGGGTCGGTCCCGACAGAAAGTTTTGGTATGGAATACTCGGAATTGGCGTTCGATCCTGCGATGTTGGATCCCGACCTGGCCGAAGAACTGGTGCCGGGGATCATGATGGAATTTAAGCGTGCGAGGATGTCCGGAGAGGTAGGGGTGCAAAAAGGAGCCGATGCTCAGCGACTTCAAAAGCAGCTTATGGATAGCATAGATGCGCGATCCGTACGGCAGGCCGCTTATTTGGAAGCAAATCCAGAGGCAACGTCCCGGATCCTTCCTCAAATGGAAAGGCTACGCTTACTGAAAGCAGCGATGCAGACCGGTCCGGAGAATGCGCTTGCACGTGTCTTTGAAGCAAAAGATGCCGAGAGCGCTACAACCGTGTCCGGTTCCCCGGCCGTGCATATCGATGAAAGTGCACTTCCAAATATGGCGTTCAGTCCAGCATTGTCTGCTGATGACAACACTGCCTACGTGGACCCGGCGTTGGATCTGGAACACATTTATGAAACGCGCATTACATACCGTTCCAAGGACCTGGGGGCGGAGATCGCGGCAAAGGACAGCGACGTTTCAGCGATCCGCCGGATGCGAAGGGAGGTTGATTCGTTGGAAGCGGAGATCAAGCAGATCCCGGGTACCACGCTCCATGAAAGATTGCGTTCGGAGACGGACAAGAAGATCGATGCTCTCTTGGTCCGTCAAACGGATCTGGGGCAGCGTTTGGATTTCGTGGCGCGCAAGGAATATGCAGCGGCGTTGGATAGCGCACGCTCCCTGCAGGCATCCATGTCGAGGAAAGAATTGCCTGCAAGTGCCCCCTTGCCTCAAATGGCGCAGGGTTTCGAGGCCTCCGCGAAGTCCGCAATGGATGAGGCAGCCGGTTTCCGCAAGCAGGGCGACCGCTCCAAGAACATTATGGACCGCGACAATTTCTACAGGCAGGCATGGTCCTCGGATATCCAAGCCTTCCAGCTCATGGACCGCTCGCACACAGTGCGTAACTACATGTTGCGCGATGGTGTGGATCCCAATGAACAACTCGCCTACGAACAGGTCGTGGACCGCATGTTCGGTACTCAGTTGCCCACTTTGGTGCAAACAGTCCCTTCCATGGACACAGCGAATGTTGCATCAGGGACCGGTGGGCAATTCGCTGAACCTGCACTAGCCGAGTCCTCATCAGTTGCCGGGGGAAGTGTCCCCGCGGCCAATGCATTACCGCAAGCGGATCCCGGAGACGTTGCGGCGCGATCGGTGCAGGCAGCCCCCGCAGTAATAGTTCCGGGACCCGATGGTGCGAATGTCACGCCGACGGCTGCGGTTAGGCCAACGCCGGAAACAGTGGAGGCAGATGCCACGGACCGAGTTTCTGCGATCGGACCGCTACCCGGGTACTTGGAAAAACACTATGAACTGGCTGCGGGCACCAAGGATAGTTTGGTCAATGATGCGCAAGCCCGGGTCTATTTCATGCTCCGTGGAAGCGCCCTGGAGCATGCCGATTCTGCCAAGTGGGCACTTGCTGATGCGAATGAAATGGCCGCAACCGCGGATAGGTTGAAGCGTGGTACGATCGGCCAGGACCAAGGGTCAACATTGGACCAAGCGACGCTTCTCCAGGTCCGGTCCGATTCGTTGCGGATGGTCTCCTTGAAGCAATCCCATGCCGCCGCCTTGGACAACGCGGCTGCAGAGCATCTTATAAGCGGTCTCTCGATCGAACGATCGGGGACGATCACAGCGATGGAACTGAGCAACAGGCGCAGTGCATTGCAGGGTACGCCGATCGCAACCGGTATTCCAGTAGTGGATAGCAGGCAAGTGCCTCCCGCCATTACCCCAGTGACAATTGCTCCAGTGGAAACCGCTGCGGTAAGGACAGGGTCAGATACACCAAGCAACCAGCCTGTGACAGGGGAACGGACGTCCAATGCTAATGAGGCAGCAGCTTCCGCTGCGCCGCTCCCGAGGACATTGGCCCCGTTGGTCGCAGATAATTTCGAAGTTCGTTCAGCTGGAGCGGCACGGGAGATGCCGATCCCCGTGGATGCGCCAATGCCACAAGGTGTCGTTTACAAGATACAAGTGGGAGCATTCAGGAATGAACTGCCCAAAGAGGCGTTCAGTGATATGACGCCGGTTACCGGCGAAAGTGTAGGTAACGGTCTCACGCGTTATGCGGCAGGCCAGTTCACCACCGCACAGAGTGCTGCCAAGGCAGGGGAACAAGTGCGTTCAAGAGGATACAGCGATGCCTTCGTGGTGGCATATTTGGATGGCAAAAGGATAAGCCTGCGTGATGCGATAGCAGCGGAACGTGTATTGATCGGCTCGAATGCGGACAGCGGTGTTGGCCAGCCCACGATGGCATCGGATGCAGCAGTGCCATCTGCTATTCCCATTGTGCCGACCAGTGCTACAGCGCCTGCCGAAGGTTCGAACGCGGAAGGGGAGGAAGCGGTATTGTTGGCGAAGTATCCCACCACGGTGCAGGAAGTGCTTGCACGTTTCAACCCGAACGAGGCTTCCACGGAATATTACAACGACCCTGCGGCCGCCCCGGCGAAACAGGTGGAAACGGTAAAAGGCCTGTTCTTCACGGTGCAGGTAGGTGTTTATAGCAAGCCCACGGCACTGGACCGCCTTTTCAACATTACACCGCTCAACAGCGAGCGCACCGAGAACGGTAAGATCCGCTACACCACCGGTGTATTCCAGGATCCCGGCACAGCGAGCACGCGCAAGAATGCTACCGTTCAATTGGGCGTGAAAGACGCCTATGTAACCGCGTACCTGAACGGCAAGCGCATCCCCGTGGGTGAGGGCAGGGCGCTGTTGGCAAAGTTCGGCCCGTCCATTTTGGCCGATCCTGCCTTGGGCAACCGTTGAGGCTTTCTTATCTTCGTACGCTCTCCAACCGGGCGAAGCACCATGGATACGGAATACCTCGTAGAGGAACTTGAAGCACCAGACACCGATACGCTCACCGAGCGTGCACGGGAGATCATCCTGCACAACGATGACGTGAACACGTTCGAGCACGTGATCATCAGCCTGATGGAGATCTGCGACCACGATCCGATCCAGGCGGAACAATGCGCCATGCTGGTGCACTACACCGGAAAATGCAGTGTGAAGAGGGGCAGTTATGAGATCTTGAGCCCAATGCGCACCGCCTTGTGTGACAGGGGTTTATCCGCGGATATTCAATGACGGATAATGCTATTCGCGCTACGGCAATAGTGCTGGTGTTGGCCTTCATGGCCGGCTGCTCGAAAGTGCCTATCACCGGGCGCCGCCAACTCAACCTCTTGCCGGAGAGCGAGATGATGAGCATGAGCCTCACCCAGTACCAGCAATTCCTCAAAGAGAACAAAGCACTTCCTGATAGTGACCCCCGGTCACAAACGGTAAAGCAGATCGGCGAGCGTTTGGCCGCAGCAGCGACCAAGTACTTGAAAGCGAACGGTGCCGCGGACCGTGTTGCGGACTTCCAATGGGAGTTCCATGTGGTGGACGACCCACAGGTGAATGCATGGTGCATGCCGGGGGGAAAGGTTGTCGTGTATACCGGGTTATTGCCCGTAACAAAGGACGATGCCAGTTTGGCTTTGGTGATGGGTCACGAGATCGCGCACGCCATAGCGCGTCATGGGAATGAGCGAATGAGCCAAGGCATGGCTGTACAAGGCGCTGGAATGACGCTCCAAGTGCTCGCTTCTGAAAAGCCATCACTGGCGGGGGATCTTTTCCTGCAATCCTTCGGTATAGGTAGTCAATTGGGCCTGCTGGCATATGGCCGCAAGCAAGAGAGCGAAGCGGATAAGATGGGACTTGTTTTCATGGCCATGGGCGGTTACGACCCCCGAGGGGCACCTGCTTTTTGGGAACGAATGGCAGCACAAGGCGGCCCCAAGCCTCCTGAACTTCTCAGTACACACCCAAGCGACGAGCGGAGGATCGCTGACATCAAAGCCTACATGCCGGAAGCGATGAAGTTCTATCACCCGCAATAACCGGCCGATGAGTATATTCGCGGCCGCTTTCAGGAAGCACAGCGCTTTTTGGAACATGGACTCGTAGCTCAATTGGATAGAGCACCTGACTACGGATCAGGAGGTTTGGGGTTCGACTCCCTACGGGTCCACACTTACAGCAACAAGCCCCTCAACGCGAGTTGAGGGGCTTGTTTTTTGGTGACTTTGGCACAGAACGAGCAAGCCCTGCCGGACCTCTTGCCAAGTGTGCCGATCTTTCGAAGCTCGTCCTATCCTGACCTCAAAAAAGGTCCCGGACCTCAATAAACCGGAATTCCAAAGGGAACAGCGTTTGGTAATCCTTACCGGTCTCGGCCATTTCCTGGTCGCCGGTCTCGTAGTGCCAGTTCACTTGTACGGTACTGCCTTGGCCGTTGGCGGCGCGCAGCTTGTCGAAGATGTTATAGAAGTGCTTACTGCTGCTCGTGTCCAGGTAGTCCATGCGCATGTTCACCACGGTTTCGCGGTGTGGATGCTTCAGGTACTCCTCCAGCCAGCGGAATACGCGCTCGTAGAACAGCTCGCCATTGGCGGGCAGTGAGCGGCCGATGAAGTCTATTGTGCCGCTTTCGAGGTCCAGTTGCACCTCCGGAGAGGTCTCGGTGCGGTCGATATGCATGTGCTTGATCTCCATGGCTTTTCGCTATAAAGGCCAAGCTATAGTCGCTAACGAACGCTATTTATCAAGTCATTGGGATAATTTCAACACGACCACGTGTATGGCATTGATCAAAAGCCAGGATGTAGGGAGAAAACACCTCGGATCTATAGGAGATCAATACCCAAGCCTTTCGCTCATGTCCAATAGGATTGAATAAGGCGCTATTCCGTTCAGCCGTTGACCCGGTCCCTATGAAAAAAGCATTTTCCCGGACCTACTTTCCACGATACGCGCTCACGATCTCACCATCCGTAGGCAGCACGATCTGCGTATCATTCATACGCCGCGCCCAGAACAAGTATTTCCCCGTTCCATGGCAGGCATAGGCGTACATGGTTTCACCTCCTTGCAGGGCTTTTACGGGAAATGTGCGCCAGTTGCCATTTTCTTCTTGCATGGCCAGCTTCACTTCCATCATTTCGGTGCAGGAGTTTTTCAGCTCCACTTGGTACACCTCGCTATAATCGCGCTGGAACCCCTTATAGTTTTCGCATTTGCTACAAGGCTGGCCCCAACTGCTCGAGGCTTTCACTAAGCAGTCAGCGTACGTTTGGTCCTGTGCCTGAGCAAGGTTCCCGGAGGCGAGCACGGAAAGAAGGAGGATCTTCAGTTTCATTTGCAGTGGTTGTTCTTCAGGATGATCTTGGCTTCGGCATTGCCCATTTTCTTGCTGGTGTTCCAATCCTTGCACGCGCCGTCAGCGTCGCCCTGTGCCTTCTTGGTCCAACCCCGGTTGTTGTAGGCCTCCTGATTGTGAGGGTCCAGTTGTAGCACCATATCGAAATCGGCCAAGGCCAAGTCGTTCCGTCCCAGTTTGCCATAAGCGCTTCCACGGCTGGTATAGGCCCACAGGTGGTCGGGTTTTCGCTGGATCACACTGGTGAAATCCGTCACTGCCAGATCATACTCACGTTGCAGGCTGTGGCAAAAGCCGCGCTGGAGATATGCATTGAGGTGGTCCGGGTCCAACGCCAAGGTCTGGGTGAACAGGCCGATGGCTTTGGCGTAGCCTCCGTTGCGGTAGGCGCTCTCTCCCTGTTGGAATAGCGCATCTGCGCTCTCGGCTGTGGCACTGGCTGGATCCTGGGCATGAACGCCGGGTCCGGGAAGTACCATGGCCATGGCGATGATCCAATGTTTCATGGGTGTTTTTACGTGCCTTGACGGAACGGGTTACATCATTCATCGGAAATGTGAAACCCTGACCGTTCAGTCTCCGTTGGATGGCGAAACACCCCCTGAAAATGATCAAATCAAACCGTTCCGTAGCCGCCCGCACGCTGATCATGGCAGCGATCTTGATGATGGGCTTGGTCGCGACCATGTTCGCCAAGGGCTTGATCTCCACCACCGTATTCTCCTCTTGATCGAAATGCCTGTGGGTTTTCGCCGAAAATTCCGCTTGCTTGCCGCCGTCCTTGCTTTTGCTGGGGCTGCGGCGGCCATGGCTCAGGGCAAGCTCACGGTGAGCGGGAAACTCCGGGTGGACGGGGGTAATTTGGACGATTGCAAACTCGTGGTTTACAAGGATGGCGAAAAGCAGCGCACCCTCACTACGGACCTCAACAAGTTCACGTTGGATCTGGATCTGGGTGCCAATTACATCCTGTCCTTCGAGAAGAACGGATTCGTCACCAAAAAGCTCTCCTTCAATACCAACGTGCCGGCTGCCCAAGGTGCAACCCCGTTCATGCCCTTTGCTTTCGTCGTTTCAATTTTTAAACAGTATGACGGGGTGAACACAGTGGTGTTCAACCAGCCGGTGGGTATGATCCGGTATGACGATACGCAAGAAGAGTTCGACTACGATACCGACTATACCAAGAGCATCCAAAGCGCATTGGAAGATGCGCAGGAAGCCGTTGCTGAAAAGCAGAAGCAGGAAGCCGATAAGGAAGCCGATGCTGCCAAGCAAAAGGTATCAGCCGACAAGGAAAAGGCAAAGCAGGATGCCCGTGCAGCGAAAGAGGCGGAAGCAAAGGCCAAAGTAGATGAACGGGACCGCAAGGAAGCCGACGAGCGGGCTGCGAAGGATGCGCGCTTGGCCCAATCAGCCGCCAAGCCGGAGCCGGAGCCGAAGCCGGTGCCGAAGCCGGAATCAAAACCAGTACCCAAGCCTGAGCCCAAACCAGAACCCAAACCAGAACCGAAGCCAAAGGAGCTGCCGAAGCCGCCCGCCCCACCACCACCGCCGAAACCCAAGCCGGAGCCCAAGCCAGCCCCACCACCTGCGCCTAAGAAGATGCCACCGCCCCCAGAGGCACCTGTGGCCAGGGTGAGGCAGAAGCCGGTAGCACCCCGCAGCGTTCTTCCGGCTGTGGAAGCCAAGGTCTTAAGCGGAGGCGATGAACGGATCGCTGTTGCACCGCGTATGGAAAGTGAGAATTCAACTGTTCAGCCGGCCAAGGTGCGGTCAGCAACGGAGCCCAGGCCTAAGTTCGAGGAGACCACGGCACTGCCCGTCCGCCACAAGGAAGTTGTGGTGGAGCCCGGTCAAGTGATCACCGTGGTGCGGGTTGAGCAAGGGAACAATGCCAACGAATACCGGAAAGTGGTCCGCAAGTACAGTGGTACTTTTTACTTCAAGGATGGTTCCAGTTGCAGCCAAACCACTTACGAGCGCGAGGCCTTGGCAGTGGCCGGAGAGTAGGGGACTACCAGAGTAGTTGTATCCTCAGGCCAACTGCCTTTCCTGCCGCCTGCTCGGAAAAAAGCCCGATCGCGTTCGGGGTTTCCAATTCAAATGCTAGCCCGGCCTTCGTGCAGTAGCCAATGCGGGCCATGGCGCGCAAGCCACCAAAGCCTCCATAAGCAATGCCGGCATCCGCGATCAACGAACGGCCGATCCCGAAGCGGCGCAGTACACGGACCTTTGGGATGTATCCCGGAAGCCAGCGTTGTTCCGCGGCCACCTCATAGGCGGATCGCTCGTTCGAATGCCCGGTTTTCTTCAATCTGCCGAACTGGAATATCCCTTCGATCTTGGCTGGTAAAGGGCGCAGAGCGTACCCGGTGGTATAACCCAGGCCCAGGCTGTCCTGTAAAGTAGTACGGTCGATAACCGGACCATTGAGGTCCAGGATATCGTTCACTGCCACACCCTCAAAATGGATCACTGAATCCAAGGAAGCGGACAAGGAAGCTGCGTTCCATCTAATGAACCCCGCGTCGGTCAGCTCCAGTGAAAAAAGGGCGGGCGCTCCGAAAAAAGTCATGGCCGTGGCCCATTTGGCATTCAGCGCGACACCGATGCCGGTGCTGGATCCGGCATTTGTAGTCGTGTCGCTCCTTTGGTAAGATCCGGATAGGTCCAGGTCCAAGTAGCGGCCATTGGTAGCCGTAAAAAGATCAGCCCGATGTACATCGGCCCTGTTGAAGTTGGTCCCGTTCACCACGGCCAATTCCAAGAAAGAGCCACTTCGGGCATCCTCGATCCCTATGCCCAACCGCTGATAATTCCACTGCTCGAAACGCAAAGGGGCGAGCTTGGCCGTTCGACCTTCGAAAGAAGCATTGCCGAAAGATCCCACTGCAAAAGCATCCGGGGAGAAGCGAACGCCTACCGCGTATTGCCACGCCAAGGAGGTCCGCATTTGCCAACCATCATGTCCGAAGATACTGTTCGCCCAAGTGGCCGAAACGCAACCTCCAAGTTCTGTTCCTGCACGGCCATGGTCGCCAATGGCATCCAAGGCCCGCTGGCGTGCCGCACGCGTGATCATCCCTCCGAACAACAACGGGGAGAGCACATCGTTGTGGATGGCATCGCTATCATAATCGGCAGTCCCTTGAAAGGAAAGCCGGTGCCGCACTGCTGTGGAATCGGAAGCCTGTGCTGATACCAAGGACGGCAACAATAGGAGTGGAGCCCAACGTAGGTATTCACTTATCGCCATTCACCAAATAATTCGCGTCCATGGTGACTTGCACGGCCATACCATACGAGTTCAGGATCTGCACATGCTGGACCTGGTCGGCGGTGTTGAAGGTGGCTGTAATGCGGATGTTCCCTCCGATATAGAGATCATCAACCTGTGCTACGCTGAGCTCCACGTCCAACCGGCTGGCCGTAGTGGCGGAGACGAATCCGTCATTGCCCAAGGTGGCCGAGGCCACTGTGCCCAAGGGCCCGAGCACGGAAAGCACTTGACCGTTAGCATCCACGATGTCGAGTGCGATGGCGGCGGAAAATGGGAAGCCATTATCGGCGAAGAGATGCAGGACACCGCTTTGGAATGCATGGCCATCGGCAGTGCCGGGCAGGTCCACCGCAATGGAGCGTTGCAGGGTCAAGTTGGTTGCGATCAAGCGTAGAGGCACGTCAACCTGCAGCTCGGCGGTAAGCTTGCTGTCGTAATAGAGGAAATCGTGACCATTGCTGATGTTGCCCAACGGATCGATGGTGACCCCCAAAGCATAGTCGATGCGGTCGGGAAGGTTCTCCAAAAAGGCTTCGATGTTGCTGTTCCCAGCTGCTAGGTTGAACGTGTTCTGAGCGGCTTGGAACGCCCCTCCAAGGTCGACCGCACGATCGATGTTCACCGGTCCGGCAGTGATAGCGTTCAAAAGGTCCACTGTATTTCCACTCGCGCTGTTCACGGAACGCAGGTATTCGATGTTCGCACGCACGTCCACTCCGATGCCGTTCCGGATGCGCAGGACCGCGGTGACCTCGGCGAGGTCCAAGGTCCCGCTTATGCCGTTGAAAAGATCAATAGAGGTTGATGCCGGGTCGACCGCGATGTCGCGCTGGCCGAAGTAACCCGTAGCATATTGCGGCACGATATCGTGATAGCTTACAGTGGCTAAAAGGCTGTCCTGGCCGGTAATGCTGATGGAGCCATGGTCCGGCGAGCTGGCATAGGACAAGCTGGTCGCCAATGTATTCACGTCGCTGAACTGCGGTCCGCGTAGGTCGAGCGAATAGCCCGCGAGATCACGGATCTCGGTGGCAGTAGAGGGTGCTCCGGGCATACCCGGAAGCAAAGCCAGTTCGATGTTGAACGGATCACCGCCGGAGGTGGCACCCGGTAGGGAGAAATCTCCATCGATGTAGCCGGGAATACTGTTCAGGATCCGCATTTCAACCGTGCCGCTCCTGATGTCCAGTCGGGTAAGTTGCAGTTCATCCAGTTCGAACCGCGTAACGTCCTGGTTGGCTTCGAAGGTGGTGCCGGGAGGGAAGTTCACAGGGCCGGCAACGGGCAGGGCATATGCATATTGAAAGCTGGTATCTGGTGCCGTAAGTACGGTGTCCAACGAAAGAGTGAAAAGTTCCGCGGTATACAGGATGCTCACATTGCCCATCGCGTCGACGGTGAGCAGGCTGTCCGGGACCAGGTCGCCGATGGTCAGGTTAGCGGTTGCCAGCGGTGTCAGTAGGTCAACGTCCCATTGAGCGGGGCTGGGATCCTTCCGGCATCCTGCTAGCAGCAAGGCCCAAGCAGCCAGTAATAGCATGCGGTTAGCGGGGCGGCAGTGCCGGATCATCGCGGACAAGGTAGCAAAGGCGGGTTGCGGAATGTGCGCGCTAATTTCGCGCCTTGGGCCCGAACGCCCATTATGACTTGTTCAACCGTGGAAAAATAATCCCTTGGCTTTTCAGCGTGGTGGTGATGTACGGCATCTCCTACGCTTGGCACGGCCTCTTGCTGAACGATATTTCGGAAATGCGCATGGCTTTGGGAACCTATTTGGCACTCGCCAGCGCTGCTTACGCATTGATCGGACTGGGCATTACTTACGCTGTGCATAGCGCCATCTTAAGGGGCTGGATCTCCATGAAGGTTGCTTTCCCACTAAAGGCCATGGCCGTTGGGGCGGTAATTGGTGCCATTGTTTACGCCTTGGTCTTCTTGTCGGGCTTTTCGTTCGCCAGCCATGAATTGCATCATGTTTTCTTGGATGCTATATGGCAGGTAGCGGAACAGGCCGTCGGAGGTTTAATGGTGGCTTTCGGGATCATTTATGACATGCACCGCCGATTCATGAAGGCGGAGCGCGCAAGCTGAGAACCCTATACTTGCTTTTGCTCGTGAATGGCGACGATGCAAGGACCGTTAAGGGAGGCATCAAGCCATAAGTTATGGCCATCGCGAACGTACTGGATCGCGTCTTTGCCCGATTGACGCGACAGAGCCTTGATCAGGTGACCGGTTACTCGTACTTATCTCCCCAAACGCGTTTAAGGTAAGCTTGGAATTCCTGCTCTTTACGGTTGTCGCCGGGCTGATAGAATACGGTACCCGCCACAACGTTAGGCATGAACTCCTGGTCATTGAAATGGCCGGGGCTATCGTGACTGTAACGGTAGCCCGCGCCGTGGCCTAGTTCCTTCATCAGTTTCGTCGGTGCGTTCCGCAGGTGTATCGGCACGGCGAGATCACCGGTACGGACCACCGTTTCCTGTGCGCTACCGATGGCCTTGTAGCTCGCATTGCTCTTCGGCGAGCAAGCCAAGTAGATCGCGCATTGCGAAAGCACGATACGCCCTTCCGGCCAGCCGATCAACTGTACAGCCTGCATACAAGTGGTGGCCATCAAGAGCGCGTTCGGATTGGCATTGCCGATGTCCTCACTGGCCAGGATCAGCATCCTGCGAGCAATGAACTTCGGGTCCTCGCCACCTTCTACCATGCGTGCAAGCCAATAAACAGCAGCGTTGGGATCGCTTCCGCGCATGCTTTTTATGAAGGCGCTCACGATGTCGTAGTGCTGCTCGCCTTGCTTGTCATAACGGGCGGCATTGGTCTGAACCACTTGGTGCACGAGTGCGTCCGTGATGACGATCGGGCCGCCCGCGTTAGAGGGGGCGGCTTGTACGCAGAGTTCGAATGTGTTAAGCAGTCGTCGCGCATCACCGCCACTGGCACGTATCAAGGCTGCCGTTTCCCGAAGCTCTATGGACTTGGCCTTCAACTCGACATCCATTTCCATGGCGCGGTGCAACAGGCCAAGCAAGTCTTCCTCGGCCAGCGGTTTCAGCACATAGACCTGTGCGCGGGAAAGCAATGCCCCGATCACTTCGAAGGAAGGATTTTCGGTCGTGGCGCCTATCAAGGTGATCACGCCTTTCTCCACGGCACCAAGCAACGAATCCTGCTGTGCCTTGCTGAACCGGTGGATCTCGTCGATGAAAAGCACGGCATTGCGCTGGAAAAGCCCTGCACCTTCCGCCTTCGCGATAACCTCCCGGATATCCTTTACTCCGCTGCTGATGGCACTGAGCGTATGGAATGGGCGGCCGAGTTCCAAAGCCATGAGCCGGGCCATGGTGGTCTTTCCCACACCAGGCGGCCCCCATAGGATCATGCTCGGGAGCATTTTGGCGGCAAGGGCCTGCCGGATAATGCCACCGGGGCCCACCAAGTGTTCCTGGCCCACCACCTCGCCGAGGTGTTGGGGCCGCATGCGTTCGGCGAGTGGAGCGGGGTCCATGGTGCGAAATTACCGCGTGTGGCCGAGGCAACCCCGCAGGACATGCTAAAAGGATCGGTCCTACGTTCAAGCGGGAAGTACATTTGCCGCCCCGATGCACCACCGTAAACTGCTTTTCCTGTTCTTGGCCATCACGGCCGTCTCTTGCAGCGACTTCAATAAAGCGGTCAAGAGTACCGACAAGCAGTATAAGTACACCAAGGCGGTGGAGTATTTCAACAAGCCGGATTATGACCGTGCGATGCCACTCTTCGAGGAGCTTCTGGGCCTGACCCGGGGAGACACCTTGTACGAGCCAGTGAGCTATTACTACGCCAAGGGTTACTACGGCACCAAGGATTACATCTTGGGCAGCTATTATCTGGAGAACTTCGCCAAGACCTTCCCGAATAGCGTACATGCGGAAGAATGCAGCTTTTTAGCGGCGTATTGCCATTACAAGGAAAGCCCCGAGTTCGAGCTTGATCAGACCGACACACAGCAGGCCATCGATAAGCTGGAGCTGTTCATGGTCCGCTACCCGGAAACTACGCTGAAGGACAGCTGTAACGGCCTTATTGATGGACTGCGCCTGAAATTGGAGAAGAAGGATTACGCTTCCGCATACCAATACCTGCGTACACGCAATTACCGTTCGGCGAGTTTGGCATTTGCCGATTTCCTGCGGAAATGGCCCAACTCGGACCGCCGTGAAGAAGCTTACTTCAACATTTTGGCGGCCGACCATGACCTGGCGGTGAACAGTGTCGAAAACCGCAAGGCCGAACGTGCCGAGGCCGGTATCCGATCATTCAATACCTTCGCGGACGCTTTTCCCGAAAGCAAGCGCATGGCACAGGCCCGTGCCATGCTACGCGACCTCAACGCACAGTTGCAAAGAACATCCGATCCCAGCACCCCATGAACCCCAAGTTCCAGAACGCCGCCAAGACCACCGTTACCCGTAACGTGGATCAGCTCGACACAGAGACCGGCAACATCTACGAGAGCATCGCCATCCTGGGCAAACGCGCCAACCAGATCGCCGTTGAGATCAAGGAAGAGCTTCAAGGCAGGTTGGAGGAGTTCGCCGTGGTCGGGGAGAACATCGAAGAGGTGTACGAGAACCACGAGCAGATCCAGATGAGCAAGGATTTTGAGCGCATGCCCAAGCCTGCGGCTATCGCCATTGAGGAAATGCTTGAGGACCGCGTGGTATTCCGCCGTCCCGGTGAGGACCAGCCCAAGGTCATTTGATCGCCCGATCGGGCATGGGCGACGCACGCACGCTTCCCCGTAGGGTCTTGCTTGGTATCGCCGGCGGTATTGCGGCGTACAAAACACCCATGCTGGTACGGGCTTTGGTCAAGGCAGGTGCGGAAGTGCAGGTGCTGATGACGCCTTCCGCCCATGAATTCGTCTCGCCCTTGGTATTATCCACCTTGAGCCATAGGCCTGCACTGACTGAACTGGTGGACCGTCAGGATGGCACGGAGCGCTGGAATGATCACGTGCGTTTGGCGCGTTGGGCGGATGTTATGCTTATTGCACCTGCAACCGCCCACACGTTGGCTAAAATGGCCCACGGCCTGTGCGACAACCTGCTTTTGGCCTGCTGGCTGAGTGCGGAATGCCCGGTCCATATCGCTCCGGCGATGGACTTGGAAATGTACCGCGACCCCTCCGTAAAAGCCAACATCGCAACCTTGAAAGCACGCGGTGTTCGCACCATAGGCCCGGAGATCGGTGAACTGGCCAGCGGCCTGAACGGCGAGGGACGGATGACCGAACCGGAAGACATCGTGGCCGCCTTGGTCGCGGGTCTGCTCCATGGCTCAGCGCTGGCCGGCAAGCGGTTGTTGATCAACGCCGGTCCCACGCAAGAAGCCATCGACCCTGTTCGATACATCGGTAACCGGAGTTCCGGGAAAATGGGTTTCGCATTGGCGATGGAAGCAGCAGCTCGCGGCGCTTTGGTCGAATTGGTGGCAGGCCCTGTAGCGTTGGCCGCCGAACATCCAGGGATCCACCGCACCGATGTGGTGTCCGCCGCCGAAATGGCTGAGGTCTGCAAGAATTTATTCCCCACCTGCGATATGGCCATCCTCAGTGCTGCCGTTGCGGATTGGCGTCCTGCCACTATTGCTGGGAAGAAGCTGAAGAAGAATGTGGGGATGAATGCCTTGGCATTGGAACCCACGGAGGACATCCTTGCTTGGATGGGTGCCAACAAGCGCAATGGCCAACGTCTGGTGGGTTTTGCGTTGGAGACCGATGATGGAGAAAAGCACGCCCGCGAAAAGCTTCAGCGTAAGGCACTCGACCTCATTGTTTTAAATACATTAGGCGACCCCGGCGTGGGTTTTGGCCACGATACCAACCGGGTAACCTTGATCGACAAGGGCACGGCGGCTCAACATTTGCCGTTGATGTCCAAGGGCGAGGTAGCGCGCGCCGTGCTGGACCATTGTGAAACCCTGCTGAACCATGCGTAATACGCTCATTTTCCTCTTTGCAACATTGACTGGCGGAACGGCCGTTGCGCAAGAGTTCAATTGCAAGGTATCGGTGTTAGCGCCGCAGGTGCAGAGCACGCCTAAACGGGTGTTCCAGAGCATGGAGACCAGCATTTCGCAATTGATGAACACCCGCAGGTGGACCGCCCTGAACTTCAGCCCCCAAGAGCGGATCGACTGCAATATGCTGCTTACCATCAATGATCAAAGCAGTGCCGATAACTTCAAGGGAACTTTACAGGTGATCTATTCAAGGCCTGTGTTCGGGTCGGACTATATGAGCCCGGTGGTGGACATCTTGGACAACAGCGTCCAGTTCACCTACTTGGAAAATACCCAGATCGAATTCTCTCCAGAGCGCTTCACCAACAACCTTTCTTCGGTCATTGCTTTTTACGCCTACTACATTTTGGGAGTGGATGCCGATACTTACGCACTGAACGGGGGAACGGACTTTTACGCTCAGGCGCAGACGGTGGTGACCAATGCCCAGAATGCGAGCGAATCGGGTTGGAAAGCCTTTGAGGACCAGAAGAACCGCTATTGGCTAATAGATAACCAGCAACAAGGGGCGTTCCGGCCGATGCGGGAATTTTTGTATTCCTACCACCGCAATGGCTTTGATGCCATGGCCACCGATCTGGCAGGTGGTCGGAAAGCCTGCGCAGCGGCGATAGAGCTATTGAAAGCCGTACACCAGGCAAAGCCCAGCAGTTACAACCTGCAGGTAATGTTCAATGCCAAGTACAATGAACTGGTGCAGCTCTTCAGGGGCAGCGACCCGCAGGAACGTGCTAAGGTCTACAACACCTTGCAGATCATCGATCCGGGGCATATTAACCAGTATCTCGAGATGATGCGTGGCGGGCGCTAGGCGGCCCGAACTGCGCAGCGCTGCGCAAAGGTGTTGAATATTGCAGTGGCGGGAAAGCTCTTTCCGGTCCTGTGAGTTCAGGCCCGCTGTCGCGCTTCAGCACCCGTCGCAGCTTAAATTTCCTTACCGGCACCCCGAAGCCTCGCGTGCCGCAAGGCCTGAGCCGTAAAAGCGATGAAGAGGGGATGTGGTGTTGCCACCGTGCTCCGGTACTCCGGATGGAACTGAACGCCGACGAACCACGGATGGTCCTTCAATTCCACCACCTCTACCAACTTGGTCTGGGGGTTCACTCCGGTTGCTTCCATACCGGCCTCCTTGAAGGCAGCGAGATATTTCCCGTTGAACTCGTACCGGTGTCTATGACGCTCCGAGATAGAGGATTTGCCATAGGCTTCCGCTGCGCGGCTACCAGCTGAAAGTTTGCAAGGGTATGCCCCTAGGCGCATGGTTCCACCCTTGCCGCTTTTGGCCTTCTGCTCCTCCATCATGTCGATCACCGGTGCAGGGGAGCCGGCGTCCATTTCCGTGCTGTTCGCGCCTTCAAGCCCCAGGACGTTGCGCGCGAACTCGATGACGGCGCACTGCATACCCAAGCAGATGCCGAAGAACGGGATATCGCTTTCACGAGCGAATTTGATGGCCTCGATCTTACCTTCTATACCGCGGTGACCGAAGCCGGGTGCAACTAAAATACCGTCCAGCCCACCAAGTTGCTTTTGCACGTTCTTGGGGGTGAGTTTTTCACTGTGGATCCATTTCACCTCTACGCGGATCTCGTTGGATGCACCAGCATGGTCCAACGCTTCCTTGATGCTCTTGTAGGCATCATGAAGTTCGACGTATTTACCCACCAAGCCAATGGTAACATGATGCTTGGGCTCTTTAAAGCGCCTCAGGAAATCTTTCCAATTGGTCAGGTCCGCTTCCGGGAAATTGGTGATACCCAACTTCTCCAGCACCACCAGGTCCAGCTTTTCCTCCTGCATCATGAGCGGCACGTCATAGATCGTTTCCGCATCCGCACTTTCGATCACCGCGTTCGGTGCTACGTTGCAGAACAAGGCGATCTTCTCCTTCATGCCCTTCTGCATGGGGTGCTCCGTGCGGCACACCAGGATGTCCGGCTGCACGCCGAGGCTCAATAGCTCCTTCACGCTGTGCTGGGTGGGCTTGGTCTTCAGTTCTCCGCTGGTGCTCAAGTAGGGTAGTAGTGTAAGATGGATGGAAAGCGCATCGTGCCCTTTTTCCCACTTCAACTGCCGGATGGCTTCTACGTAGGGCAGGCTTTCAATGTCGCCCACGGTACCGCCAACTTCAGTAATGACGAAATCATAGATGCCTTTGCGCCCCAGCGCTTGGATGTTCCGCTTGATCTCGTCCGTGATGTGCGGCACCACTTGCACCGTCTTGCCGAGGTAGTCGCCTTGGCGCTCCTTGTGGATCACGTTCTGGTAGATCCGCCCGGTGGTAACGTTGTTGGCCTGCGAGGTATGGACATCCAAGAAACGCTCGTAGTGCCCCAGGTCCAGATCCGTTTCCGCGCCATCCTCCGTCACATAACATTCGCCATGTTCGTAGGGGTTCAACGTGCCCGGATCGATATTGATGTACGGGTCAAGCTTTTGTATAGTGACAGTAAAGCCACGGGCCTGAAGGAGCTTAGCAAGTGATGCGCTCACAATGCCCTTACCGAGGCTGGAGGTAACACCTCCGGTAACAAAAATATATTTGGTGGATCCCGTCATCGCTTGTGAGTGAGCTTGGTTGGGCCGCGATCACGGGGCGTAAAGCTAATCAATGCGGGGGAATGGGGAGAGAACAGCTCGGCCTACTGCATCTGCTGTGGATTACCCTGCATCAAGCATGGGGGAACCTCAAAGCAAAAATAACTTTTACTCCCCTTTGCAACGGTTCAAAAAATTACAGAGATTTGACTTATTCAATCGAATAGGATACTTGTCTGCCACCCCCTTAAATGTAGCCTCGATCACTTCACAACGCATTTTGGAGCAGCATTCATCGAGTAGGGAAAGGTCCGGCCTAGCTGGTCCGTCAACATCGCCGCGATAGACCTTTCGCGCTTTGGCAAGGGCACCTATTTACTCTGCATTACCGACCGGGATGGGGTTTGCAATGAGCGGGTTGTGGTGCAGTAGAACGGGTGGATCCGTATTGCGTAATGAGTTAAGGAGGATCCGATAAATCTCGAATTGTTGTTGCGGAAGCGGGCTTGCAAAGCAGCCGGATCCAACAAAAAGAGCCGCCCCGAACGGAGCGGCTCTTTCCTTTCCGCAAGCACAAAAGCGCTCGCGCAAGTTCACCTCAGAACGTATATGACACGCCCAAACTCGGGAGGAATGGCAACTGGTTCACCTGACTTCCTGTGATGCGGTCGCGGTAGAAGATGTTATCGCGGTCGTAGGTGTTGGTTATGCTGAAGTCGGCCTGCACCACTTGGTGTTCATCGAGTTTCCAGGTCTTTGTCAGGCCCAGGTCCAAGCGGTGATAAGCGGTGAGGCGACCTCCGTTCAACGGCCCGTAAATGATGGCGAGGTCACCATTGGCAGTGTTGATGTCCGTGTTGGTTCCATTGGAGAATGGAAGGCGTTCGTAGAACCCTTGGTTCTGGGTGAACGGGAAACCGGAACCGTAATTCCAGCGCGCGCTGGCCTTCCAGCTTTCATGTTTACCGAAGGTGTAGCTCGCCACGAAGTTCACGTTGTTGCGGCGGTCCCAGATCGGGTTATAGGTCTCTTGTCCGTCGAACCGGTCCACGAAGTTGAGAGAGTACACGAACCAGAGATAGAGACCCTTGTTCTCGTACTTCACCAACATGTCTGCGCCATAAGCACTACCGGTCTCCACGACGAAGTCCTTCTTCAGCTCATCAGGCTGGGCCGCGAATTCCGGTGTGTCGTTGTAAAGCTTGTCGCGGTTCAGGTTGGTCACTTCGCGGAAGTCCTTGTAATAACCCTCCACATTGAGGCTCGTCTTCGACGTCAGGTCGTACTCAAAGCCGGCGATAAAGTGGTTTGCACGCTGTAACGGGTCCTTCAACGTGCGCACGGTACCATCGGGTTCGGTGATGGAGCCGGGAATGTCCGTAGGTGCGGTGATGAAACCATAAAAGAGGTTCACCACGTCACGGTCGCTGTTGGTGGCAATGAGGTTCTGGGTATACATGCCCGCCGCTCCTTTCAAGCGGAGGCGATCACTCAAGTTGAATTTGATGCCAAGGCGTGGCTCGGGGCTCAGCACGGCAAGGGTGGCATAGTATTGAAGACGCAAGCCTGGGTCCAATACCAATTTCCCGGTGTGGATCTTGTAGTTGATGTAGCCCGCCAGTTCACTGCTCACTTTATCCTGCTGCAGTTTGTATCCGAGCGAATTGAAATAGCTCAGGTTGGTTTTCACGCCGGCCACCTCAATGCCGTACCGCACCTCGTTCTCGCCCATGAAGTACTTGAAGTTGAGGCCGCCGTTGAAGTTGTTGATGCCACTGCTGCGCGGGTCCAAATTCCGTTCCTTCAGGCTGATGTCGTAGTTGCTCAGCGCGAAAACACCCTCGATCAGGACCGCACTGCCCGAAGGCACGAGTACGAAGTTGATCCCAGCCCCCCAATTCTTCCAATCCAGATCACTGATGCCGCGGTATCTCACTCCATCGGTGAAGTTGAATCCGAAAAAATTCACCTTACTGCCGTTGGCAGCGTTGAGGGAGACCTTGCCGTAGATATCGGTGAACTTGAAAGGCAGGCCCGCGCTGTCGACATAGCTGTACAAGGCTTTACTGGTCTGGTCGAGGTAGCTCCTTTTGAAGTTGAGCAGGAAAGAGCTGCTTCCGTCCCCCGGTTTTTCGGCCTTTTTCAACGGGCCTTCCAACAATGCTTTGGCGGCAAAGGTGCTTGCGGCCACTTTGCCGCTCAATCGATTTTTATTGCCATCGCGCGTGGTGATGTCCATTACGCTGCTGATCCGGCCGCCATACTCAGCGTTGAAGCCTCCGGTGATGATGTCCGCGTTACGGATCACATCATTGTCGAATACGCTGAACAGGCCAATACTATGGAACGGGTTGTACAGCACCATACCGTCCATCAGCACCAGGTTCTGCACGGGGCTGCCTCCCCGTATGTAAAGCTGACCTCCTTGATCTCCGGTGAAGACCACACCAGGCACCACCTGCATGTATTGCGCAAGGTCGGCCTGGCCACCGATAGCGGGAAGGCGTTCGATCTGTTTGGGGGTCAACTTCGTCACACCCACACGCACGGTATTCTCGGCCTCGCGCTTCTCGGCGCTGATCACTACTGCCTGTAGACCAACGGAGTTTTTCTTCAGGTAAAGTTGCTCCGTGAGGATCTGGTCCGCCTTCAGGTCCAATTCCATGCTCAGCGTATCGAAGCCGAGGTAGACCACCCGGAGCCTGTAGTGGCCGGGTGGCACTTTGCTGATCGAGAAGTAACCGTTCACGTCGGTCTGCGCGCCATGCATCGACTCACCGCGCAACGAGATAGGGGTGAAAATGGACGGCTCGCCGGTGGAGGAATCGTACACGAAGCCGCGCACCGTGGCGTTTTGCGCAAGTGCGAAGATGGGAAGGGCCATGGCGAAAAGCAACGCCAAGCGGTAGGTCCGTGATGCGGTCATGAATAAGGGTTCCTTGCAGGGGGCGCTAATGTAGGGACCGGTTGGTTTAGCCATTGAGCCGAGCGGGAAAAGGTGACATCGGGGCAGGGAACGGGAAGCGAGGACGGCAGCTCTAGGTCGATGCGCAGTAGTGGAACGTTCTTGGCGCCGCTTAAAAGGTCATTCACCTGATGATCCGAAGATGGTTTGGAATTGAACATTTTTCATCCTCCATTCTTTGATCATCTGGCGCGCCCCCATCTTTGCGACCCCCCGAAGCATACTTTCTCATGGCGCTCAGCTCTGCATTGCTCGATCAAGCGGTGGACCAATTGGCCACCTTGCCGGGTATTGGACGGCGCACGGCCATGCGTCTTGCACTGGACCTCCTGCGCCGAGAAGAGCATGAGGTGATCCGGTTCAGCGAGGCCATACGTCGGCTGCGCGAGAAGGTGATGTATTGTACGGAATGCTGCAACATCAGCGATCGTGCCGTATGCGACATTTGCGCGAACCCGGCGCGCGACCATACCATGATCTGTGTAGTGGAGGATATCCGTGACGTTATCGCCATTGAGAACACGCGCCAATACAAAGGGCTTTACCACGTTCTCGGCGGCGTGATAAGCCCCATGGACGGCCGCGGCCCCGATGAATTGCACACGCAGGAGCTTTTTGCCAGGGTGGGGCGCGGTGGCATAGCCGAAGTAGTGCTGGCACTCGGCGCCACCTTGGAAGGCGACACTACATGCTTCTTCCTGGATCGTAAACTACAAGGCATCGTACCCAAAGTGAGCATGATCGCCCGCGGCATCAGCATCGGCGGCGACCTTGAACAAGTGGATGAGGTGACGCTGGGACGCAGTATAGCGGATCGTAAGCCTTACGAGCAGAGCGTGCGGAGGTAATGGCGGTTCGGCGATCAGCTAATTGGACGACCTAGCAATGAATTCCAGATCCATACTGATACGTTTGTTGCCTTTCTGTGCCACTTTTTGGGGTGTGCGTTGCCTTCTTGGCCCGATGCTCCGTAGGTCAGGGATGTGCCGAGTTTGCTATCGTCTGATCTTTTGACCGCCCCATGAAGCTCAGCGTCATCATCGTCAATTACAATGTAAAAGCCTACTTGGAGCAATGCCTGCGCTCCGTGGAAGAAGCGTTGCGCGGACTTGATGGTGATATTTATGTAGTGGACAACCTCAGCACGGATGGCAGCGTGGAAATGGTACAGACCCTCTTTCCGGCTGTACGGTTGATAGCCAACCGGGAGAACGTCGGCTTCAGCCGTGCGAACAACCAAGCGATACGGGCGAGCCATGCCGAATACGTAGTGCTTTTGAACCCCGATACGGTGGTGGGGGAGGATGTTTTCCATAAGACCGTCGCATTCATGGACAACGACCCAAAAGTGGGTGGTCTGGGCGTGAAGATGATCGACGGAACGGGCCGCTTCCTGCCGGAAAGCAAGCGCGGGCTGCCGACACCGGGCGTGGCATTCTTCAAGATCGTTGGCTTAGCGAGGATGTTCCCCCGCAGTCGCATTTTCGGTCGTTACCATTTGGGTCACCTTCCGGAGAACGAGGCCGCACCCATTGAGATCCTGTCCGGTGCTTGCATGTTCCTGCGCAAAAAGACATTGGACGAAGTGGGTTTGCTGGACGAGAGTTTTTTCATGTACGGTGAGGACATCGACCTCAGCTATCGTATCACCTTGGGCGGCTACACCAACTGGTATTTGCCGGAGGCGCGCATCATACACTACAAAGGAGAGAGCACCAAGAAGAGCAGTGTGAACTACGTGTTCGTGTTCTACAACGCCATGGCCATTTTCGCCCGTAAGCACTTTACGCGCCGCGAACCTCACCTCTTCTCACTGCTTATCCGGGCCGCCATTTACCTAAGTGCCGCGGGTGCTATCGTTGTGCGCTTTCTGCGAGGAGCGCTGCTCCCCATGCTGGACCTGCTGTTGGTGGGTGCGGCGTTCACGGCTTTACGCGGTGCCGGGCAGTTTCCGTGGGCAGGTTCCGGGGCGCCGTGGATCGCTGCCGCCGCTGGGGTATTGGTGATGTCACTATTTGGCGCTTACGATCTTCCGGTAAAGCGTGTCAATGCCGCCAAGGGAGCGCTGGCTCTCGCTGCTTTGGGTGCAGCCATCGCAGTATTCCGGGGTCATGCCGCCACCGACATACTCTGGACCTGGGCAGCACTGGCAGTTCCGGTGGTGCTGGTGAGGGTCTTAGTACGGCTCTTGCCCAAGGGCCGGTTGTCGGCGCTGCCCGCGGAGCAAGCGCGCATACTCGCCGTGGGGTCTGACGAGGAAGCCAAGGAAGCCTTGGGGCTGCTCTGGCAAACGCACTATGGCCTGGACCGGGAACTGGTGCTTCCACCTGCTGCGGTGGAAGGTGCTGAACAATTGGTCCGATTGAGGCAAGTGGTGCGCACCCAGCGGATGGACGAGGTGGTGTTCTGCGCCAAGGACCTTCCGATGCGCCGGATCATTGCATTGATGGAAGAACTTGCGGACACAGGAGCCGTGTTCAAGATATCCCGCCCGGGTGCGGCTTTCATCATTGGGCCCAGTAGCACGGAAAGTTTGCGGGACCTGTTGGTGCTGCGCGATCATTCAGCGGGCAATGCCGAATCGCGGCGGAAGCGCAGGATCCTGGACCTCGGACTCGCCGCGATGTTCACCTTGGGCCTGCCGCTCATGTTGTTCATGGTCACGGATCGCATGGGCTTTTTGAGCAATCTGGTCGATGTATGGCGGGGGCGCCGCAGTTGGACGGGATACCGGAACGCCGCTGGAAAGAATAACCTGCCGAAGCTGAGGCCGGGGGTGCTCGATATTGTTTCCACGGATCGGGAGTCCGCCTCGCTGCTCACTGTGCAGCGTATGAATCTGGAGTATGCCAAAGACTACCGGGCATGGAAGGACCTGCTGCGGGTCCTGGGCCATGCTGGCCGCTTGGGTGCTCGCGCCGCATAAGCTTCCACCGGAAAGGCGGAATGTTCCCCCGGCACCGATAACTTCGCGGCCGACCAGCCCGATAGGCTGCAAGTCGAACGAACACATGCCACAACTGGAGATCCTCCTGCCCAAAATGGGCGAAAGCGTGGCTGAGGCCACCATCATCAAATGGTTGAAAAGCGAAGGTGACGCGGTGCAAGCCGACGAAGCCATGGTGGAGATCGCTACCGACAAGGTGGACAGTGAAGTGCCCGCCCCGCAGGATGGCACCTTGGTGAAACGCTTGGTGAACGACGGTGACATTGTCAAGGTCGGCCAGCCTATCGCCATACTTTCCACAGGCGGCGACACGGCTGCACCGGTAGCGGCCCCAGCTACGGCAGCAGCAAACACAGGCCATGCGCATTCCGCAGCGCCCCAAGCCAAGCCGGCAGCCGCGCAAGCCACTGCGGAACGATCTACAGCCGGGGGCAAGTTCTACAGTCCGCTGGTGCGCAACATTGCACAGAGCGAAGGCGTGTCCATGGAAGAACTGGACAGCATACCGGGCACGGGAGAAGGTGGCCGTGTCACGAAAAAGGATCTCTTGGAGTATCTGCCCCGCCGTGGTGCGACCGCGCCCCCGGCTTCCGCGCCGCAGGGTGCACAACCCATGGCCACCACGCAGGCTCAACCTGTTCAGCAGGCCCCTGCAACGGTGCCGGCAAAAGCGGCTGCGCCAGTGTCCAAATTGGTTCCCGGTCCCGGTGATGAGCTGATCGAGATGGACCGGATGCGGAAGATGATCGCCGACCACATGGTGATGAGCAAGCATACCAGTCCGCACGTCACCAGTTTCGTGGAAGCCGACGTGACCAACCTGGTGCTGTGGCGCAACAAGGTGAAGAACGTCTTTGAAAAGCGGGAAGGCGAGAAGATCACGTTCACGCCGATCTTTATCATGGCCATTGCCCAGGCGATCAAGGAAATGCCGATGATCAATATCCAGGTGGACGGCACCACCATCATCAAGAAAAGGGACATCAACATCGGCATGGCAGCTGCCTTGCCAAGCGGTAACCTCATTGTTCCAGTGGTACGCAACGCCGACCGGTTCAATCTGGTCGGTTTGGCCAAGGCCGTGAATGACCTGGCCAACCGTGCGCGGCAAGGCAAGCTCACACCGGACGAGGTTAGTGGCGGTACTTACACCGTCACCAATGTGGGCACCTTCGGTAACGTACTGGGCACTCCTATCATCAACCAGCCACAGGTAGCGATCATGGCGATGGGGGCGATCCGGAAGAAACCAGCTGTCCTCGAGACACCCACGGGCGATGTTATCGCGGTCCGGCACATGATGTACTTGAGCCACAGCTACGATCACCGCGTGGTGGATGGAGCATTGGGCGGACGGTTCGTGCGCCGGGTGGCCGACATTCTAGAAGCTTGGTCCATGGATACGGAGATCTGAGATGACCTCCGAGTGAAAAAAACTACATTTAGCCACCATTAAAGACCCTGAAGGGTGCTTGACGCAATCATTGATGAGGATATTCCAACGCGCCGCATTGTTCGCCATCGCACTCTTCTCTTTAGCGGGTACCGTGCGTGCACAGACCACCCCTACCACGGGACGGTCCCTCTTCGAGGAGGCCAGCCTGCTCATGGAAGAAAAATTCTATAATCAAGCTGCTGAACGTTGGCTGCAATTGGTGGGTCAGAACCCCTTGAACTCCAACTACAATTGGAAGTTGGGGGAGGCATACATGAACTCCTACAACCAAAAGAGCAAGGCCTTGCCTTACCTCAAGGTGGCCGCTGAGCAGCGGGGTGCTTCCCAAGGTGGGTTCAATACGGTCGGTTATGATCCGTTCGACCCCAAGGAGAAAAACGCTCCGCCCCAAGTGGATTACTGGTTGGGTAAAGCGTACCACCTCAACGGCGAGTTTGACAAGGCGGACGAGTACTACCGGAAGTTCATCGCGGAATCCGAACCAAAGAATGATTTCCACCCGTTGGCGCAACGTGGTCTTGAAGAGACCGCCAGCGCGCGGATCCTCACTGCCCATCCGGGTAAATTCAACATCAGCAACGTGGGTCCGGTGATCAACAGTGAGTATCCGGACTTCAGCCCTGTGATCAGCGTGGACGGGAATGCGCTCTTCTTCACCTCCCGGCGCGTTCGCCCCGACAGCAGCAACGTGGGTATCATCGATCCGATCGTCGGCCTTCCGTACGAGAACATTTTCGTAAGTTATAAGGACCGCGTTGGCAACTGGCAGCAGCCGGAGGCATTGAATATCGATCCTCCTGAAGGTCACTTGGCCAGTGTCAACGTATCCGCCGACGGGCAGACCTTGGTGATCTATCGCGATGACCAAGGGGACGGTAACCTTTACGAGAGTAAATTGGTCGGTGAACTATGGAGCGATCCCGTGAAGATGGGATCGGACATCAACACCAAGTCCTGGGAAACACACGGTGCGTTGAGCGCTGATGGCAATACCTTCTACTTCGTGAGCAATCGGCCGGGTGGCTATGGCGGCCGCGACATATACCGGGTGGTGAAACTGCCCACCGGGGAATGGAGCAAGGCGCAGAACATCGGTAATGTGGTGAATACGGCATACGAAGAGGATGCGGTGTTCATCCACCCCAATGGCCGTACCATGTATTTCGCCAGCACGGGCCACAACAGCATGGGAGGTTTCGACATCTTCACCACGGAACTGCAGGCCGATGGCACATGGAGCCAGCCCAAGAACATCGGGTACCCCTTGAATACGGTGGACGACGACATCTTCTTCGTTACCACAGCTGACGGTCGCCGTGGCTACTTCAGTTCCGATAAGGCGGGCGGTTTCGGCGAAAAAGACATCTATTTCGTGGATTTCCCAGAGGAAATGGGAGCGGAAGGCTTGGCGGTGCTGAAGGGCTTCATCGTTCCCCCTCCGGGTGAACAGCTCTCACCCACCACCATTCTTTACGTCACCGATAAAGAGACGGGTGAAGTGAAGAGCTACAAGCCCCGCCAACGCGACGGTGTATACGTGGCTATCCTGCCGCCTTGCAAGAATTACAACCTCGATTACCGTGTGGACGACAAGACCATCCATACGGAAGACATTTTCGTGGAATGCGAAAGTGCGTACCAGGAGATCAACAAGGAAGTGTACCTGAATCCGGTTTCGCTGAGTGGTCCTGCGGATATTAAGAACCTGCCGGACGGTGCTTCACCGGGTGCGAAGGAAAAAGGCGTTCCTGTAGCACAGGAAGAAGGAGCGGCGATGGTGCCCGGTTTGACCGGGTCGACCAAGAACAAGGTCGACGCGGATAAAGCGGCTGCTGAGAAACAGGACCTCACCGATGCACATCGCAAGGAAATGGGGGAGAAGCACGTGACCCCGGAAGCAAAATTCAGCGCTGTGTTCACCAAGTACTATCCATACAATGCGCAGGGTATCGATGGGAACGACCCCGAATGGAAAGACTTCATCAACAAGGTCTCGGCTTTGATAGAAAAGGACGGCAATGCCAAGATCACCATCGAGGCTTGCGCTTCGCACGTTCCCACCCGCACATTTGGCACGAACGAAAAGCTGAGCAACCTCCGGATGGAGGCAGCGCGGAAGAGCTTACTGGATGCCATCAAGGCCGCTGGTAAGAACACCGACGCGTTGCTGTTGGAAAGTGTGAACCACTTGGTACAAGGTCCCAAATACGAAGGGGATTGGAAGAACACCGACAAGTATTCCAAGTTCCAGTTCGTGAAGTTGAAGGTGAAGTAGCGCCTTGTTCAAAAATAAGGGAAAGCCTCCGCGATAACGGGGGCTTTTTTCGTGCCAACTTGCATCGATGAATTTGGAACTGGAACGGCCGTTGGCCGTGTTCGATCTGGAAACCACCGGCGTGAAGGTGGGGCAGGACCGCATTGTGCAAGTGGCGGTGGTGCGCCTGATGCCGGACGGCTCACGGGAGAAGTGGCAAAGTCTGGTCGATCCCGAGATGCCGATACCGGCCGAAGCGACAGCGATACACGGCATATCCAACGCGGATGTGGAGGATGCACCGGTGCTGCGCGAAGTGGCCGCGGAGCTGCTTGATCAGCTGAAGGGCTGCGATCTCTGCGGCTACAATGTCCTGCGGTTCGACCTGCCTTTCCTTAGTGAAGAATTTTTCCGGGTGGGGATCGAGTGGGATACCTCGGCACTTCGTGTTGTGGATGCCCTGCGCATCTTCCACCACTTCGAGCGGCGCGACCTCAGTGCGGCTGCCCGTTTCTACCTCGGACGCGAGCACGGAGGTGCCCACAACGCATTGGCGGATGTGGAGATGACGGCCGACGTACTGCTGGCCCAGTTGGAACGCTACCCCGAACTGCCGCGCGGAGCTGGTGCGTTGGGCGAATTCTGCGGGGACCGCAAACGGACCCCTGACGTTGCCGGCAAATTGTTGTTCGACGCGGAAGGCCAAGTATGCCTCTCTTTCGGCAAGTACAAGGGATGGACCATGGAGAACATCGGCCGTAACGACCCGGGTTACCTGCAATGGCTGATGACCAAGGCGGAGCTGCCCGGGAGCACCCTCGCCGTGATGAAGAACGTGCTCGCCGAGTTCAACGCTTGATGGATCATATTACGCATCCGCCGAAAAGCACAGGAAGCCAACCTGGCCATTCAGTCTTGATCCACGGGATATCTTAAGCCCTTCATGAGTTCAGAAGGCTTCGACCCGCTTACAAACCACTATACCCAACTGATAGTACCGACCACCTGACATGAAGATCGTCTGCATTGGCCGGAATTATGCTGAACACGCCAAGGAACTGGGCAACGCGACTCCAAGTGAACCGGTTTTCTTTTTGAAACCGTCCACTGCATGCACCTACCCGGGGCACCCCATTCTTCTGCCACCCATTGAAGGGGAGATCGCCTACGAACTGGAACTGGTCGTAATGATCGACGGTTATGCCAAGGACGTACCCGTCAGCATGGCACTGGGCATGGTATCCTCGTTCACGCTTGGATTGGACCTCACCGCACGCACCTTACAGAACGAGCTGAAAGCGAAGGGGCTTCCTTGGGAAAAGGCCAAGGCATGGGACGGCAGTGCCGTGATAGGGGATGTGGAATTACCCATGACCTCAACCACCGACCTGCAGGCCTTGGCCATTGAATTGAAGAAGAATGGCGGAACGGTGCAGAAGGATACCACTGCTAATATGCTTTTTAACGTGCAGACGCTCATTTCCTACGTATCGCGTTACATCACCTTGGAGCCGGGTGATCTGCTTTTCACGGGCACGCCCGCCGGTGTGGGGCCGATCGCCGAAGGTGATGTGCTGGAAGGTTTTATCAATGGAAAACGCCTGCTCCACGCTACCGTTGGGAAACGGTAGATTTGCGACCGTTCATCAGACCACCCACCCCCAGTCACACTTTCGGCATGACCAAGCACGTAAAAGTCGGCAACATCGATTGCGGCGCCGATCAGCTGTTCCTCATTTCGGGCCCTTGCGTCATCGAGGACGAGAGCATCATGATGCGTACCGCGGAGAAGCTCCGGGAGGTGAGCGAGCGCACCAAGGTGCCTGTGATCTACAAGAGCAGCTTCATGAAGGACAACCGCAGCAGCGTGGAGTTCTACCAAGGCCCAGGGCTCGATGAGGGACTGAAGGTGCTGGAAAAGGTGAAGAAGGAATTCGGGTTCCCACTCCTCACGGATGTGCATTATCCCGATCAAGTGAAAGCCGCTGCGGAAGTATGCGATGTGCTCCAGATCCCGGCCTACCTCTGCATGCAGACCACGTTGGTGACCGAAGCCGCCAGGACCGGCGCGGTGATCAATCTGAAACATGGCCAGTTCCTTGCTCCGGACAACATGGTGAAGCCGGTTAAGAAGATCGAGAGCGTGGGCAACGAGAAGATCATCCTCACGGAACGCGGTTTCGTACTGGGATACAACGACCTTGTTGTGGACCCGCGAGCCTTCTACCACCTACGCCAAGCGGGCTATCCCGTGGTGTTCGACATCACGCACAGTATCCGTAAATACGGTATTCCGAGCGCCGATCCACGAGGTGGCAACCGCGAATTCCTGCCCACGATCGCCCGTGCCGGCGTGGCCGCAGGGGTGGACGGTATCTTCATCGAGACCCACCCCGACCCGAGTACCGCTCTCTGCGATGCGGCTAGTCAGCTTTGCGTTTACGACTTGGAGGAGTTCCTGAAACCGCTGCTGGACCTGCATGCGGTGGAAGTAAAGTATCGCGATCAAACCGTCACAGCCTAATCGTGGCACCTTTTCCGCCGGACCATTCGGCCGACTGCTAAAGGTGCTTCTGAGATATCACACCCGAACCGAACAACGCCCCACTTTTAACCATGGAACTTTACCTCGACAGTGCCGATATCAAGGAGATCGATGAAGCCTTCAAGCTCGGCTTCCTCACCGGTCTCACCACCACGCCAACGTTCATGCACCGAGGTGGTGTAACGAACATTGACAAGATGATCCTGGACCTTGCCAAAAAGGTCCCTATCCTTCAGGTCGAAGCCTTAGGTGGGACGGCTGAAGAAGTGGTGAAAGAAGCCAAGCGCCAGCTAAAGATGGGCTTGAAGAAGGAGACCACCGTCTTCAAGATCCCCGTAAGCCTCGAAGGACTTCGCGCCTGCAAAATGCTCCGCGACCAAGGCATCATGGTGAACGTGCACCTGGTGTACACACTACAGCAGGCCTACATGGCGATGCAGGCAGGCGCCAATTATGTATGCCCGCTCGTGGGCCGCTTGCAGGATCAAGGCCACGATGCGCTCAGCTTGGTGCAACAATGTGTGGAGGCTGTGAACTATTACGGGTACGACAGCAAGATCATGTTCAGTAGCGTGCGCACCGTGGAACATGTGCGCAATGCGGTGGAGATCGGTGTGCACACCATCACCGTCCCGTGGAAGCTGATGAAGCAGCTCACCGACAACCACATGACCGCCATTGGAACGCAACAGTTCTATGAGGACACCCGCCTCATCACCATGAAGGTGAAGGATGTGCTTTCGCGCAGCAACCCTGTGGTAAAAGAGACAGCAACTGTGAGCGAAGCATTGGTGGAAATGACCAAGAATGGCTTCGGTGCCGTGATGGTCGTGGATGCCAAAGGGAAGAACAAGGGTGTGTTCACAGATGGTGGGCTGCGCCGTGGGATCGAAAAGGACGGCAATAAATTCCTTGCGAAGAAGCTCAGCGCGCTCACCTTCAACGCACCATTCACTGTGGCCCCGGAAGCCTTGTTGAACGAGGCCCAGAAGCTCTTCAAGGAGCACAAGGTGGATACGCTCAGCGTCAGCGAGAACGGCAAGCAGCTCGGCATGTTGGACATCCAGGACTTGATGAAGGCTATTGCTGGGTAGTTGCCAGTTGTCGGTTGTCAGTTGTCAGGCTGCCGACGCTTTGCCGCGACAGTAGGTCGATCTGAATTGCGGTTGCAATACTGACTTCTCAAGTTCTGCCCTGACAACGAAGAACTGACAACTGACAACTGAAATGAGCCAAACCCGTTTCCTGCACGAGCCAGAGGAACTCCAGCGCCGCGCAACGAACATCAAAGCTGTCATCTTCGATTGGGATGGAGTATTCAACGACGGGTGGAAGGACGTTGATGGTGGCAGCCCATTCAGTGAGGTGGGCAGCATGGGCGTGAACATGTTGCGATTTGCACTGTGGCTGAAGAACGGTATGAATCCTCCCTCCGCAGTGATCACCGGGCAGATCAATCCCCTTGCTGAAAAGTTCGTGCAGCGGGAAAAGTTCCATGGGATATACATGGGCTTCATCAACAAGCCCGATGCCTTTGATGAGTTCTTGAAAAAACACGGGTTGAAGGCGGAGGAAGTCGCCTTTTTCTTCGACGATGCCATCGACCTCGCATTGACCAAGGACTGCGGTCTGCGCATGATGATCGGGAGAAAAGCGGGCACGCGCTTCACCGAACACGTCATCGCGCGCGGGGATGTGGATGTGGTGACGGCCAACAGCGGTGGGGAGAACGGGCTGCGTGAAGCCACGGAAGTGTTGATCGAACTGCTCGGGAATTTCGCGGACGTCTTCGATCAACGCGCCGCTTATACAGAAGGATATCAGCGGTATTTGAAGGAACGGAACGCCGTTGCTCCCCAAGTGGAACGGGGAAGACGCTAAGGTTAGCCGTGGTTCACCGCAGCCGCACCCGGGCCGTCTGGTCTCCGTCCTTCACCTCGATCGCGGCTAACTTGAATGGCGGCGGCCCCATGTTCATCGGAGCATCATTGCTGAAACCGTAAGGTTCCTTCGGCCAGCCGATCCAGTTCGTGTCCAGTTTGCGGTTCTCGTTCACGTCGTGGAACACTTTCACCGCATATGTCCCAGGGACGAGGCGGTCGAATGCGCAGTTTACTGTATTCCCTTCGGCCTTGATGGATCGCAAGGTGCAGCCTTTCTCGGTCTTATAGGCTGCCTCGGACGGGCATAGTGCCACACGGAGCACACCTCCGGCTGCGGGTTTGTTCAAGACCACTTCAACGTTCAGCTTGCTCTGTGCCGAAATACTGAAGGGGAGTAAAAGGAGGAGAAGATATTGCAGGAAACGCATAAGTTCAACTTCTGGGAGCGTGGGCCAATGCTTGGGAAAGGATCTTATGGAATACGACCTTGGGCACATTGATGGCACCTAGTGAAGCGGTATGGTCGTTCAAGTATTGTGTATCGAACAAAGAAAAGCCATTGCGGCGGAGATCTTCCACGAGAAAATGGAACGCCGCTTTACTCGCATTCGGGACCAAGCTGAACATACTTTCACCGAAAAATGCCCCACCGATGCTGACACCATACAAGCCGCCAACGAGCTGCTGTCCCTCCCATGTCTCCACACTTAGGGCTTTACCGAGCCGGTGCAGCGCGCTATAGGCTTGGATCATTTCTTCGGAGATCCACGAATCGCCATGCACGGTGGCGCATTGGCGCATCACACCTTCAAAATCATTGTTGAAAGTGCAGTGCAAGCCGCTGTTCCGGACCCAACGGCGGAAGCGGGCGTTCGGCTTTGTACAATCCAAGGGGAATATTGCACGTGGGTCAGGGTTGTGCCAATCGATGTGGCCCCGCTCATCGGCCATGGGAAAAAAGCCATGTGAATAGGCGGTCAGGAGAAGCTCCGCTGAGAGCTTGGGTCGTTCCGACGCCGGTCCCCTATCGCTCATTCCGCCTTCACGACGCGTTGCGTAAGCCGGGAACCGCCCACGCGTACTTCCACAACGTACACGCCAGCGCGCAACTGCGAGAGGAGGTCATTCTGGATGCGTACCCGAGCATATGTTCCAGGCTCCAGTGCCGTAGCGGTGGACCAAACGAGCTTACCGAGAACATCGAAGATCTTGAGGTCCATCGCGTCCGCGGCTCCCGAATAGAGTTCAACATCGAGATGATCCGAGAACGGCACAGGAAGAAGGTTCATTACGGTGGGTGCTGAAAGTCCGGTCAGGTCCCGTCCGCTGAGCAGCAGGTGCGCACGCCAAAGATCAGGGATGCCGTATCCGAGGTCATTGTCCGGGTGGCTGTATTGGGAGGCGCTTTTCCGGATCGCGTCCATGATGTCGTGCGCCGTTCGATCCCGGTGCAACTGCCACAGGCACGCGCTCAGGCCCGCCACTAAAGGTCCGGAGAACGAGGTTCCATTGATCGGCCCGACGTTCTCCCCACCGACATCCAATCCGATGGCACCCAAGCCCACAGCACTCACATCCGGTTTCACGCGGCCATCGGCCGTGGGGCCGCGCGAGCTGAAGCTGGCCAGCATGCGGTCGTTGTCCACGGCCCCGACGGCAAGGATATCGAAAGCATCCGCAGGCACACCGATGTAATGCCAGTCATTCGCACCGCTATTGCCGGCACTGTTCACGGGCAGCATGCCTTTGCGTGTTGCGATGTCCGCCGCAAGCGTCATGTGCGAGGTGAGGCCGTTGAGGTCTGCATAGGTATGGTCCTGGGTGCTGTCGTCGAAGGTGGTGTAGCCCAGCGAGGTGGAGAGTACATCGCATCCGATGCTGTCGCATACCTCGGCTCCACTCACCCAATTGTCTTCTTCCACGATGTACTCACTGTTGGCGTCCTCTGTGCGTAGCAGTACATAATCCGCGGATGGGGCTGTTCCCAATAATTCGCCTTCCACTTTGCCCGCCATTAGGGATAGCACTGACCGGCCATGAAAATGCTCGGCGTAAACGTTGCCTCCGGCCTGCACCAGATCACGCGTGTATACGATGCCGTTGCGTGCCCGGAGGTCTGCCAAACCCGGAAGGACATCCGCATTGAGGTAGCCCGCGTCCAATACTCCGATCAACATGCCCTCACCTTTTGCAGCACCTACTTCATGCAAGAGATGGCCGTTCATCATTTCGATCTGCCGGAAGGACGTGCCATAATCCGCTAGATATGTTTTTTCCTCACTTCCCAATTTATTCGGATGCCGGAGCGGATGCGGTATCCCATCGCGCACGCGGCGCACCACATGTACGAAGGGAAGTAAGCCCAAGGTGTCCAGGGCGAGTGTGTCCGTGGTGCGTATGGTCACGGCATCGAACCACTTGCTGCGGTTGAGTAGTTCAATATCCCCGGAGGCCAATAATTGGGCGATATATGCAGGGTCCACAGGGAGGTCCAGCGAATCAAGTGCGATGCCTTGCCTTTGCCGGCGTTCCAATGCGCGTTGCGAGAGATATTCTTCCGGTGCGGAAAAGCTGTATGGCGTGTTGTCCTTATCCGTGAATTGAACCCAGTAAGTGGCCGGAGCCGTTTGGGCGAATAAGGAAGCGGAGAAGAGCAGGACGAGGCAAAAGCCCCAGAACCGTAGGGACCCTGAAAATTTCGTAAGAATGATAATGGTAGCTTCCGATGGAGAACGCGCTTGTGATCGCTGCGCCTCCGCGCGCCTAAGGCTTGTCATTGAGGTCCGTATCCGGTGACCACTTGTTTATACCAAGTGCCCCGCACACCGGTGGTCTGCGTGTTGGTACTGTCCACTTCGCGATAGATCAGGCCGATGTGTTTCGCATAACGTTCGTAGTAGGTGTTCGTGATCACCGCATTGTTCAAATAGGTGCCCTTCACCAATAACGTGCTGTCGAAGCTCAATCCGTTCACTGACCAAGGCACGTCCACGGCTTCGTAGGTGAGTTCGTAGGGTGTTCTGGTGTTGGTGGCATTGGTGTTCCAGGCCGCTCCGGTGCGTGCCGGGAATATCAATTTAATGCGTCGCTCATTCTCCTCTGCGCGTTCCGCCTGTGTGGCAGTGCGAACTTGCCACCAAACATCCTTGGGATACCATTCACCGCTTAAGCTATCCTGCTTGTACCGGATCAATTGCTGGGCAGGCCGACCTTCGGGATCTATAAAGGCATTGGCGATCCGCTCCATCAACGGGTAATGCAAGCTGTCGTACTGGGCGGTGAGGTCGTTCCTCCAAATGGAATCCACGGCGTACTCTACCCAGCGGCCGGTGTCGGTCGGGAAGTAGCCCGTGCCGAGGTCGATCGTCCTGGGTGCTCCTTCGTCCTTCTTGCAACCACTGCCGATGGCTGAAAGCAGGCAGATGAATCCGAGGAGATACCACGTGTTTTTCATGCTTACCGGGGCTCGCGGTCAATGAAACCTCCGCCGATCACATCGTCCCCATCGTAAAAGACGGCACTTTGTCCCGGTGCGATGCCAGCCACCTTGGCATGAAGATCAACACGCACCTGTGTACCGTCCATTTGTATCGTGGCCGACGTGCCTTTGTCCTTGTAGCGGATCTTTGTCACGGTCTCCATTTCGCCCGCGAGGAACGGGATTTTTTGGAAGTTGGGCTGGCGGACCCAAGCGGTATGCTTCTCCAAGTCTTCTTTGTCGCCTAAAACCACCGTGTTGCTCTCGGGAATTATCTCCGTGACATATTGTGGCTTACCAGTGGCGATGCCCAATCCTTTTCGTTGTCCGATGGTGAAGAATGGATAGCCATCGTGCTCGCCGAGCGTGGCGCCATCCGTTCCGACAAGCTTTCCATGCGCCAGTTTCTCGAATGCTTCGGGATCCTTCCTTTTCAGGAATCCGCGGTAATCGTTATCAGGGATGAAGCAGATCTCGTAGCTCTCGCTCTTCTTGGCAAGCTCCGGGAACCCGCTATCCACGGCCATGGCGCGGATCTCGCTCTTCTTATACCCGCCGATAGGGAAGCGTGTTCGCGCGAGATTTTCCTGGGCCAAGCCCCACAGCACGTAACTCTGGTCCTTGCCCGGGTCCAAGCCCTTGCTCACCACGAAACGGCCAGCTTCTTCGCGCACCTTGGCATAGTGCCCTGTAGCGATCAGCTCGCAGTCCAGCATGTCCGCTCGCTTCAGCAGGGCTTCCCACTTAATGAAGGTGTTGCAAAGCACACACGGGTTCGGTGTGCGACCTGCCATGTACTCGCTGGTGAAATTCCCGATGATAGCGGAACCGAACTCCTCCCGGATGTCGATGATCATGTGGTGGAAACCACGGTTTACCGCCATTTCCCGCGCATCATTGATGCTGTCAAGGTCGCAACAGCCGGTAACGCGTTTGCCTGTACCGTTGGCCGCATAGTCCCACGTTTTCATGGTGACGCCGATCACCTCATACCCTTGGTCGTGCAACATCAAGGCCGTCACGGAGCTATCCACCCCGCCGCTCATCGCCACCAATACCCTTCCGTGCTTGCTCATTGCTTTTGTGTCCCATCCACGGGCGCTCCATTGACGTAAACCAATGTGGCCACAAGGTTCCCCTTCTCGTCGTAATCCTTCACCGGGCCCTCCATCTGGTCATTCTTATACATGCCCTCACGCTTTTTCGTTTGGCCCTTCAGTTCGCGTTCCACGTCGCTTTTCTCCTCGCCCTGCGGCCCCATTTTTACGGGGGCGTCCACCCACGTCCCATTGTCATACCACTCCGTGAACGGCCCTTCACGCTTGCCGCTTTTATATGTGGTCTCGCTCTTCTTTTGCTGGTCGTCCCAATACTCGGTGAAGAGACCGTTCTCGTATTTCTGTTTCACGAAGGTGCCTTGAGCGTAGAGCACTTGCATCTGCACGGTACCGTCCTCGTTGAAGTACGTCCAGCCACCATCGCGACTTCCGTTCACGTAGTTGCCTTGGATCTCCTTGTTCCCTTTCGGGTAGTAGAAGATCTCGGTACCCTCGGGTGCACCATTGACGTAGGTTGCTGTGTACCGCGGTTTGCCGTCCGCGAAGAATTGTTCAGCCTTTCCGGTGCCAACGCCAAGAATGAAATGCCTGCGCTCGGCTACGGATCCATCCGTGTAGAACGTGGTCATCTCACCATTCATTTTCCCGACTTTCCAATGCTCGGTGCTACGCAGTATGCCCACATCGTCGTAGTAATTCCAAGTACTGTCCTTCTCCGTCCCCACATAACGCCCTTCCGCCATCAATTTGCCATTGGGGTGGAAATGACGTCCGTGAGAGGCATCGGAGCCGGGGTAATGATCCACGCGGCTTTCCATCTTCCCCTGCGTGCTGTAGTAGGTGAAGCTGCCCACGGGCTTATCGTCCTTGAACTGGCCCGTATAGCGGAGCTGGTTGCTTTCGGCCCAATTGCGCTGCCAAGGTCCCTGCTTCCGCCCTTGAGCGTCTTTCAGGTTGGCCGCACTGCCGGATTGTGCCACACTGAAAGCGGCCCAAAAAAGGAATGATGAAAAAACGATCGGACGCAAGGTCATGTTGCAAGGAGGGCGATTTCCGCTGGCGCGAAGGTAAGAACGCGACAGAGGCAGCTTTGGTGTCACACGATATGGACCGCAGGGGCGGGGACATGGGTTAGCAAGATCGATGCCCCAGAACAGACCCAGATTACGGATGTTCTTGAATTTAGCCAGTATGATCTGCCAATGTGATCCCGCTTTCGCCAACGGGGGCAGCCCAGTTCACAGCAACCGCCGCAAATAGTTGACCTGGCCCAAGTGGTAGTTGAGGTGCCCATACAGATGCAATAGGAAATACCCTGTGGTGGTCTCCTCAGGTAACACGCGAATGGGGTACGGTTGGAGCAGCCGCTGCTCATCGAGTTGTGCCAGAGCATCTTCCACCGAGGCAATGGTCCTGTTCACCTCATCCAAGAGGTCGCTCTTGGGAATTCCGGTGGCGCCGAATTCACGCTCCCGGTCGCGGATGTAGGCGCTACCGCCCAGCACGGCCCCAACGAAATGTCTCAGATTCCCGCAGATATGCAAGGTAAGATTACCCGCACTATTGCTGACTGTACCCATGGTGCGCCAGAGGTCGATCTCAGCATCGAATGCGTCGATCTCGTTGCACAACTTGCGCAGGTCGCGGACGAAAAGGGTTCGAATGTCTTTGATCATGGGAAACCAGCTTTACCTGATGAAGGTAAATAATTTCATTGCTGGCGGGGGAGCCCACGTGCGATCCAGCGCTTGGGGAGCTCGCGCGAGAATGTGCTGAGAACTGCTGCAATGCATGAAAAGGCCTTTGGAAGTATGGGCTTTCTTGCGGTCCGGACGGGACTTCCCGCATCTTCGCTCTGCTATGTGCGGGATGAACTTCTCGTCCCGTCGGTGTTAAACGAAGAAAGCCCCAAAAGAGGGGCTTTCTTGCGGTCCGGACGGGACTTCCCGCATCTTCGCTCTGCTATGTGCGGGATGAACTTCTCGTCCCGTCGGTGTTAAACGAAGAAAGCCCCAAAAGAGGGGCTTTCTTGCGGTCCGGACGGGACTCGAACCCGCGACCTCCGCCGTGACAGGGCGGCATTCTAACCAGCTGAACTACCGAACCATTCGCTTCAACTTCCGCCGAAGCGGCTGCAAATGTAACCCGTCCTTTTGATCCCGCAAGTTTTGGTTCGGGGATGGTTGAAAGTTCGACAATGTTCCAACGGCCACATCACAAAAGATCCACGTTCAGCCTGGCAACCGACAACTCCCGGTGACGATCACAGCAATCGTCCTGCGCTAGTACAATCGGCTCCTTTTGATCAGGAACTGCATCAGGATGTTCTCGAAACCGGCATTGATGTCCGCTTCCACCAGTTCGATCCGGTATTGCCCACACTTCAGCTTTAGTTCATGCCAAAAAGCGGTCATGGCGGTTTTGTAGGCGGTCCGGACCTCCGCCGCGTGGGCCTTCACCTGTTCACCGCTTTCAAGGTCCACGAACGTGTAGGGACGGTCCTCCAAGGCCAATTCAAGCTCGTTCTTGCGGTCGACCACGTGGAAGAGGATCACGTCGTGTTTGTTGTATCGTAGGTGCTGCATGGCGTCGAAGAGCTCTTCGCGACGCGAACTGTTGTCCATCATATCACTGAAAAGGACGACCAACGACCGGCGGTGGGTGCGCCTTGCGATGTCGTGCAAAGCTTCCACGGCGCTGGTGCTTTGCTCGCGCTTGGGCGCCTCATTGCTCAAAAGGGCGTCCAACTCGGCCATGAGATGGCGCAGGTGCACAGCATTGCTACGGGGCTGTTCGGTGAGCAACACCCGGTCGGAGAAAACGGTGAGCCCCACGGCATCGCGCTGTTTGCGCAAGAGCGCGATCAACGCGGCACTGGCATAGGTGGCGAATTCGATCTTGTTGAACTGCTTCGGTGCCCTTTCGGAAGTGGCCGGGAAGTACATGCTGCTGCTCGCATCGATCACCAGTTGGCAGCGCAGGTTGGTCTCTTCCTCGTAGCGTTTCACGAAAAGCTTGTCGGTGCGCGCGAACAGCTTCCAGTCAATGTGGCGTGTGCTTTCGCCCGCATTATAAGCGCGGTGCTCCGCGAATTCCACGCTGAAGCCATGAAAAGGGCTTTTGTGCAGACCGGCCAAAAATCCCTCCACTACTTGTCGCGCATGGAATTCCAGCTGGCTGAGCGCTTGTATGTGCTGCTGGTCAATGGGCATCGGGGCAAAGGTCGGGCACGATCGGTTGCTCAAGTACGCCTGATCTTGGTAAGCATACTTATTGGGTCATGGCCAATGACCTGAATATGGATAGGCAGCGGATCGACCGCGCGCAGCGTCCATTAGGTATATTAGACATCCCGGAGCTTTTACTATGAAGAGATCGATATTTCCCATGCTGTTCGTTTTTTCCTTGACAGCCAGCGCACAGGATTGGGCCCTGTTCCCCTTGGATCAGAGATCTGTTTACGTGGACAGCACGCAAACACCACTCAGCACCGAACAGCATACAATGGATTCGGTGCGCATTTCCGGCGATCACCGGTCCGTGTACTTTGACCAAGCGAGCAGGAATGGCTCCTATTATGGATGTGAACAAACGACAGGCACGCCACAATTAGGGTCGTTCGCCCCATTTGCAATGGACTCCTTGGTCGAGGTCATGGACACCGTTTATTTTCACTCAGCCTTCAGTACATCGCCATTTTACTTCATTCCCGGTGCGACTCTGGGACAAAGTTGGACGGTTGTCTCGTCGTGGCCCGGCAATGCTTATGACGCTATCACCATAACATGCAGCTTGGTCGGGGTCGAAACGTTCCTTGGATTGACGGACAGTGTGAAGGTCTTTTCACTTGTGCCGAACGGAAGCTCACCTGGCCAAACGCCCATCAGCGACCAGCAGTTCGTGCTCAGCAAGCACTATGGTCTACTTGAGTACGTCCCTTTTGAACAGTTCCTGTACCATCCGGCAAATTCGCAGTTCCTATCAAGGAAATTAGCTGGGCTGCAGATCGGGGCAACGACAGCCGGTTATCAAAGACCGGCCACTGCGGATTATTTCCACTTGGCTCCGGGCGATCTGCGTTCTTGGGAATTACACAGAAGACCTGCTTTTGCATCGATCCGGAAACATTTGAATTCCTCAAGGACAGTATCACTGCAGCAACAAGTTTGAACGATTCCGTGAACTACACCTTCGACCGGACGTATTATCACTACGACGGATCGATCACCGAACACCTTGGCTTGACTGAGCCCTATTTTCTCCCTGCAATGGCATCGGAACTCGATGCGGCCGGCAATGGGATCGCCTTGGGGCCATCTGTTTCTAACGGGGCACTTGGTCTTTTCATTAACAGCAGCGACCAGCCCATGGTGTGGACCGCACTGCCACATAAATGGGTTTTTGAACCGTTGCTTGGATCAACGGTTGAGCAGGTTTCCCTGCTCAATGCAGGCGCTTTCCTGGATACGGGTTCGTGCAATTTTTACGAGGCGACCGACCTGGGAAGCGAACTTGATCTGGACAATTGGGCCGGAGTAACGCGGCTTTACGTCTATAACATCAATGAGACGACCCAAACACTTGTGGGGTTCCGTATCAATGGTATAGTAAAAGGACTACTTGCCGTGGGGGTCGTTCAACCGCGAATCATCGAACGAAGTACTCTGTCCATCCAACCTAATCCTGCCCGAGAAAGCATCACCATCCTAGGCATCGGCCAGGCCATGAAGGGCGAATTCTCAGTTTTTGACGGCCTTGGACGTGCAGTTCTGCACGGCTCACTTCCCTCGGTGTCGATATCAGTGGAAGGGTTATTGCCCGGGTTGTATGTAGCGCAGGTCCGCCTGCAGGACACAACGGCAACGGCGCGCTTCGTGAAGGAGTGAGCCCCGTTGTAAGTTCTCAGTTCTGAGTTGCCAAGCTGCCTTGAGCAGCAATGAAATGTTGGGGCACGCCGATATGGCTCTCAGGCAGATCGGCAGCCGGAAAACGGCCAACGAACAATTGACAACTAAGCCAGCGTAACCTTCAAATAATGCGCGGTATGCCCAACGCCATTGGCCACCAACGCCTCAGGAGTTCCTTCGAAAACGAGGCTTCCACCAGCATCACCGGCTTCCGGACCCAGGTCGATCAAGTGATCCGCGCAGGCGATCACTTCCAGGTTGTGCTCGATCACCAACACGCTGTGCCCGTTCTCGATCAGGGCGTTCAATGCCTTCAGCAATTTAGCGATATCGTGGAAGTGCAGCCCCGTCGTTGGTTCGTCGAAAATGAAGAGGGTGGGCTTCTCCTCGCTGCCTTTGATCAAGAAGGACGCTAACTTGATGCGTTGTGCCTCACCGCCGGAAAGCGTGCTGCTGCTTTGGCCAAGCTTTACATAGCCCAGTCCGGTCTCTTGCAAGGGTAGAAGTTTGTCCGTGATGCGCTTCACCGCATTGTGCTTTTCCTTGTGGCGGTTGAAGAAGTCGAGTGCATCGTCCACGGTCATGTCGAGCAGATCAGCCACGTCCAATCCTTGGAACTTTACTTCCAGGATCTCCTCCTTGAAGCGTTTTCCGTGGCAAGCCTCGCACACCAGGTTGATGTCCGCCATGAACTGCATCTCGATGTGTACCTCGCCTTCGCCTTGGCACACCTCGCATCGGCCACCATCCACGTTGAAGCTGAAGTAGGCCGGTTTGTAGCCACGCAACTTGGCGGCCTCCTGCTCACTGTAAAGCTGTCTTATGTCGTCCCACGCTTTTACATAGGTGACCGGATTACTCCGTGATGAGCGTCCGATAGGATTCTGGTCGATCATCTCCACGGCAGTAACGCGTCGGAGATCACCGGTAAGTTCCTTGAATTCCCCGGGCCGTTCGCCACCACCTCCTTCCAATTCGCGCCGGAGGGCCGGGTAAAGGATGCGCTTCACCAAAGTGGTCTTGCCGCTTCCACTCACCCCCGTCACCACGGTAAGCATGTTCAGCGGGAAGGCCACGTCGATGTCCTTGAGGTTGTTCGCGCTCGCTCCTTTCACCGTGATGCGGTCACGGACGGATCGGCGATGTTCAGGACGTGCGATCTTTTCCCGACCGGTGAGATATTTCGCCGTTAGGCTGTCACTGTGAATGAGCTGCTCGTGTGTACCGCTAAAGACCACTTCGCCGCCTTGCGTACCTGCTTCCGGACCCATGTCGATGATGTGGTCCGCGGCACGCATCACTTCCTCGTCGTGCTCCACCACGATCACCGTGTTGCCGAGGTCGCGCAGTTGGATCAGCACCTCGATCAGACGGTGTGTGTCACGGGGGTGAAGCCCGATGCTGGGTTCGTCCAGGATGTACATGCTGCCCACCAAGCTGCTACCGAGCGATGTGGCGAGGTCGATGCGCTGCGTCTCTCCGCCGCTCAGCGTATTGCTCCGTCGGTCAAGTGTGAGGTAGCCCACGCCCACCTCGTCCAAGTAGCGCAAGCGGTTCTTGATCTCCTTCACCAAGCGTTCAGCCACTTTGGCATCGTTGCCGGGGAGGTCCAACGTTTTGAAGAATGCCAGGCATTCCGTGATGGGCAGCCGCGCTAGTTCGGTGATGTCGCGCCCTGCGAGTTTCACGTGGCGTGCTTCCGGGCGCAATCGCGTACCGTGGCAAAGGGTGCAGGTGGTCTTTCCGCGGTAACGGCTTGCGAGCACGCGGTATTGGATCTTGTAGCTTTTCTGCTCGCAATATTGGAAGAACGCATCGATGCCGTGCAGACCGCGTGCGCCGTTCCAGAGCAGGTGGCGTTGTGCTTCGGAAAGTTCGCGGTACGCCCGGTGGATCGGGAAGTCACGATCGCCCAACCCTCGGATGAAATCACGCTTCCATTCGCTGAGCTTCTCGCCGCGCCATGGTGCCACGCAATCATCATACACGGAAAGGGACTTGTCCGGGATCACGAGATCAGGGTCCACGCCGAGTATGCTGCCATGGCCTTCGCAGCGGGGACAGGCACCCACGGGGTCGTTGAAGCTGAAGAGCTTCGGGCTCGGTTCTTCGAACGTGATGCCATCCAACTCGAACCGATCGCTGAAGCGCATTTCCTTCGGTTTGCCTTTCGCATCGGTACCCAACAACATGCAGGCGCCCTGGCCCTCGAAGAACGCGGCTTCGGCGCTGTCCGCGACGCGACCTTCCGTTTCGTCATCGCCCGGTTGGACGGTGATGCGGTCCAGTACGATACTCCACGGTCCGTTGGAAAGTTTTTTTGCGATCAGCAGGTCCTCGATACGCACCACGTCCTTGCCATCGTGCACGCGGGCGAATCCTTGCTGTTGAAGTACGTCAAGATGTTCCCGCAGGCTGCGTCCGTCTGGCAAGTTGACAGGAGCCATCAAAAGCACTGTGCTTTCCTTCGGGAACGTGTTGGCTCCGGCCACCACATCTTCCACGGTATCCCGCTTCACTTCGCGCCCGGTGACCGGGCTGTAGGTGTGCCCTGCACGGGCGAAGAGTAGTTTAAGGTGGTCGTAAACTTCCGTGCTGGTACCCACGGTGCTGCGCGGGTTGCTTGTCATAACCTTCTGTTCAATGGCGATGGCCGGACTTATCCCGGTGATGCGGTCCACATCGGGTTTTTCCAAGCGTCCCAGGAATTGGCGGGCGTAACTGCTCAGGCTTACAACGTAGCGGCGTTGACCTTCTGCATACAACGTGTCAAAGGCCAACGAGCTTTTTCCGCTGCCGCTAAGGCCGGTGATCACCACCAGTTTACCACGTGGAATGTCCACACTGATGTTCTTCAGGTTGTGCACGCGGGCACCCTGCACGCTGATGAATGCTTGTTTGGTTACGGGCGGTATTACCGCAGCCGCTCTGGGCTGCAGCGGCACTTTGGCCTTTTTCTTCTTGGCGGCGGGGGGGGGGATCGGGTTTTTCACGGGGCCGCGAATTTACGGACCATGGTCCGGTTTTGCAGGGATCGCGTATATTTGGCTGAACGGAATGTTCCGGAACGACAATTGGGTAAGAAAGAACAATAAACGACGATCAGGCAACGTTCAGCCCGTACCCAGCGTCTACTCATCTACAAAGGCGCATCCCGCCTCTTCAACAAACTAAACAGGACAGCCCATAGCTAGACCTCTACTCCGAAGTCCCTTGAACCCTCTTCGGGCATAAACGGTAAGGTCATGCTGTCCACCCCATCGGGTCCCGCTAAACCGGGATTCCCATCCGACGTCGAACTCGTACGCCGCTATTGCGGTGGAGAGGAACATGCCTTTGAGCTCCTCTTGGCGAGACATAAGCGAAAGGTGTGGTCCCACATCTTCCTGATGGTCCGTGACCGGGAAGTGACGGAAGACCTCTTCCAAGAGGCCTTCATTAAGGTGGTACATCACCTGAAAGCCGACAAATACAACGAGGAAGGGAAATTCCTTCCTTGGGTAATGCGCATTGCGCACAACTTGGTGATCGACCATTTCCGCCGGTTGAAAAAGATGCCCATGTCGCGCAGCTCGGAAGAGTACGATGTGTTCGCCACGCACGCACAGACCGACAAGAATGTCGAAGAGCGCATCGTTAACGCTCAGATAGACGAAGATGTGAGGAAGCTCATCGACCAGTTGCCCCCTGAGCAGAAGGAAGTGGTGGTGATGCGGACCTACTTGGACATGAGTTTCAAGGAGATCGCCGAGCACACCGACGTCAGCATCAACACGGCCTTGGGCCGCATGCGCTACGCGCTCATCAACATGAGGAGACTGATCAAGCAGCATAAAATGGTTTTAGAACGGGCCTGATCCCTTCGCGCGAGGGATCCCGCCCCAGGAACGTCGGCCCGTAAGCCGGCGTTCGTGTTTTATGCCATAAGGGTCACGGTCCGAGGATGTTGCGCTTGGAGGGGCCCACGGGAAGCCCGCCCATTCGGTCGCCATGTTAAGGTGGATCCAACACCAGCTCTCTGGAATTCCCCCCACAATAACGGGGAATGCCTTGCGTTGAACCACCAAACCACACCGCATGGCACACACTACTCTTCGGAAACCAATTCGTGAACGTATGGAAACGCCCGCCCAGCATGGCCCCCGGGAGGCGACGATAAGGTCGATCCTCAGCTATAGCAAGGCCTTGAAAGTCGTGAAAGTGCCGCCTATAGGACAGGTGGACATCGTGCTGAACTGACGGGATACGTACTTTACAGGAACGGGGCATCAGCAATGATGCCCCGTTTTTCTTGCCGATCACCGGAAGAGTTCCTTCCGCCCGATCTTCTTGCAAATTGGGCACTTCAGCGGGTCATGTGCCTTAGCCGAACAATACTCACGCCCGAAGTAGATGATCTGGAGGTGAAGAACGTTCCAAGTGTCTTCGGGGAACGAACGCTTCAAGTCTTTTTCAGTCTGCTCCACGTTCTTGCCAGTGCTCAATCCCCATCGCCAAGCCAAGCGATGGATATGCGTGTCCACTGGGAACGCCGGGATGCCGAATGCTTGGCTCATCACTACACTGGCCGTCTTGTGGCCTACGCTGGGTAGGGCTTCCAGTTCCTCGAATGTGCTGGGGACCTGACCACCGTGCTTGGCCATAATGATCTCTGAAAGTCCATGGATCCCTTTGCTCTTAACCGGTGAAAGTCCGCAGGGTCTAATGATGTCGCGGATCTCGTCCACATCCAGAGCAGCCATTTGCTTCGGTGTATGGGCCTTCGCGAATAGGAGCGGCGTCACCTCGTTCACTTTCTTATCGGTGCATTGGGCACTGAGTACTACCGCCACTAGCAGCGTGTATGGGTCAAAATGATCCAGCGGGATCTCCGGTCGGGGGTAAAGTTTATTAAGCGTCTTTGATACGAAAGCGGCCTTCTCTTTCTTGGTCATGAGGTAGCGGCAATTCTGAAGGGGGAAATGATGGTCGAGGGAGCGGTTTTATTGGACGGGTATCTGAATATTCAACTTCAACTCGCCACCACCCAAAGCTTCTTTGCATCCAAGCGAAAACGGACTTCCTTCCCGATCTCTACCGGCTCTCCGTCCAAGTGGGCAAGCGTGCCATCCTGTTGCACAGTAGCTTGATCAGTGATGATGTTTGTTACATAAGGGCTGCCATCAATGCGGCCGTTGTACATGCGGATAAAAGCGGCGAGCATGGGCAATAGCGGCGGCTTGGTCACGATCCGCAGTTCCGCCAAGCCGTCATCGGGGAGCGAGCCGGGGCTGATCACCGCACCGTTGCCGAATTCACGTGTGTTGCAGAACACGAGCATCAGCACGTCGTCCTCACGGGTTCGGGTATTTGCATTGATCACCGTGTGCATGGGCTTGGCACCGAGGATGTGCTTTACAATTAGCCGCATGTAGTTCCACATGCCACGCCCCTTGCTTTGATCGAAGGCATGGGCTACGCGAGCGTCGAAACCAATGCCGGCAGTACCCAGGAAAAGGTGTTCATTTAGGTAACAAACGTCGAATTGGCGTGCCTTTCCGCTGAAAGCCATGCGCAGGGCCCGGGCCGGTTCACGAGAGAGTTTCAAAGAGCGGGCATAGCCGTTGCCTGAACCCATAGGCACGATACCAAGCTGCAAAGCGGAGCCGACCATGCCTGAAGCTACGGCATTCAAGGTTCCATCGCCGCCGATGGAGATGATACGTTCCACGCCGCTGGCAATGGCCTCCTCCGCAAAGCGTCTACCATCGCCCGGCGCGGAAATGATGCGGAACTCCAGCGTATGCCCGCCTTCACGACCCAATTGTTCGGCCACGCCACGCAGGCTTTCCGCACGCTTCTTCCCGGAGCGGGGATTGATGACCACCATGACCTTCATTTCTCCGGGAGTACCAATTGGTGGTGAAGCAAACGGTTGTTGTACTGCTGTATGGCCGCTTTTAGGGTGGGCAAGAGGTCCTGCTCCACCTTCGAAGGTGTACTTCCCATGCCATCCGCTCCAGCCAAGCGATAGTCATCCGCCCAGAGAATGCGCTCTCCGTCCGACCGCAACTGGCAACTGTCACCAATGATGAGCCAGGTGGCACTGTTCTCACTGACGGCGGCTGGCGCCCGCTCGTTCCGTAAGGTGCTGCTACCGAAGGCGAAGAACGCTTTTGGATATCCGATCAGGTCCAGTACAGTGGGTAGGATGTCGATCTGTTGAACCACGCGGTTTTCCATGCGGGGCGCTATGGCTTCGGGCATGTAAAAGAGCATCGGCACCCAATGGTCAAAAGCCGCTCCGCTCGTCTGGCCGGTGCGTTCCAGGTCGGCGGTGTGGTCCGCAGTGATGACGAACAGTGTGTTCCGGAACCAGGGCATGGTTTCCGCGGTGGCGAAAAATTGGCGTAGGGCATCGTCAGCATAGAGCAGTGTGGGCATAATGGGCAGGTCGCCGCCCGCGAAGCGTTCCGCATCGGCTTCCAGTAACTTGTAAGGATGGTGCGAGGACAACGTGAATAGGCAATTCACGAATGGCTGCTGCTGTTTATCCATCTCAGTGGCGAAAAACTGAAGGAAAGGCCGATCGCGGATACCCCAAGTACCATCGTAATCCGCCGCGTCAGGGTACTGGTCTCGGCCTACGTAACGTTGAAAACCGGCGGCCTTGGCGAAAGCATCGAAGCCCATGGTGCCGTTGTGACCTCCGTGGAAAAAGGCCGAGCTGTAACCCTCCCGCACCAGAAGTCCCGGCAATGCGGTGATCGGTTGCTGCGCGTAAGGCGATTCGATGAACGCCTCGTCCATCATCTTCGGCAGCGAAGCCAGGACAGCCGGGATACCATCGATGCTGCGGCGGCCGTTGGCGTAGGCCCTGCTATAGCAAAGGCTTTGGCCCATGAGCGAATCGATGAAAGGCATATAGCCTTGGCCGGTCCCATTCAGCCTTCCGCTGTAGGCTGCGCTGAAACTCTCGAGGATGATCACCACAACGTTCGGCTTTGTTCCGGCCAGCGCGCGATCACCATATTGGTGATCAACGGGCCAAAGCCTGTCAGCCTGTTCCTTAGGCAGGAGTTTCTTTTCCTCCAGCGTTGGTTTCCCGATGCTGGTCATCACGGTAAAGGGTGTGTTGAGCACCAACGGCATATAAGCTGGTGGCCCATACTTACTGGCATCCAACACGCCCAACGGGATGTACTGTAGTCCTCCGCGGGAGCAGAGTACCACCAACGCCACGGCAGTGAGGCGCCAGGCCCACCAAGGCTTGCCATGCCCTTCGGCGAGCTTGCGGTCAGACAGGCGATAGCCGATCTCCGCGATGACCATGGATGCCAGGAAAATGAACGCTATGTACCAGAAATCCTTCAGGAATACCGGAGCCAAGGCGGCTAGGTCATCGCCGCCGGTGGCGATACCGAAAAGGTCCGCGGTACTGCGCTTCAGTGTGAACTTGAAGTATTCGAGGTCGGTGCTGTTCAGGAAAAAGCACACGGCGTTACTGAGATGGAACAGCACTTTCTGCACCGAAGCAAGGAAACGTCCGGGATGCGGGGCGATCAGGAACGTGAGGGTCCACGGCAGATAGAGCCAAGCGATGGCACTGAGGTCGAAACGCACCCCGCCCAGGAATGCCGAAAGGGGAGGAGAGGGAAAGGCATCGTGGTTCAATGCAGCGAAAAGCAAGCGCTGCGCAGTAAAGAGCAAGGCCACCACACCTAGGCGTAACAGGAAAATTCGGAGCGGACGGAAGTTCGGCACGGCACGAAGATCGGGATGCGGGAAAGAACGGAACGCTGATGTCCCTGATTCTTATGATGAAAACTGATATGAGTTTGTCGGAGATCTTGTTTTTGGAACCGACTATTGAGTATTAAGTACCGGATACTATCAACACTACTGCCTGCCACTGCCAACTGCTACTGCCGCTGCCAACTGCCAATGCCGATCCCATCCAAAAGAATTCACCATGGCGCTTCCATTCTGTCGTGGCGCCATTGCGGTTTGATCTCTTTGATCCACCCATATTCCCCGCTACCTTTGCCGCCCGCCGCGCTACTTGCGGTGCCAATGTCCATGTTCCAAGAGACGATCGAAAAAAAGCAGCTCACGTTCGAGCGTAAAAAGCTCACGGATCCAGAGCTTCTAAGCATTTACGAACAGCTCTTGCGCCCTCGCCTCATCGAGGAGAAAATGTTGAGCATGCTGCGCCAAGGGCGCATCAGTAAGTGGTTCAGCGGTATCGGTCAGGAAGCCGTGGCCGTGGGCACCGCTTTGGCCATGCAGCCCGACGAGTACATCCTGCCGATGCACCGTAACTTGGGCACGTTCACCACGCGAGGAGTACCCATGGCGCGGCTCTTCAGCCAGTTCCAAGGGTATGCGAACGGCTTCACCAAAGGGCGTGATCGCAGCTTCCACTTCGGGACGCAGGAGTATAAAATGGTGGGCATGATCAGCCATTTGGGGCCCCAGCTCGGAGTAGCGGACGGCATCGCGTTGGCGCATAAATTGCGGAAAGAGAATAAATGCACGCTGGTCTTTACCGGGGACGGTGCCACCAGCGAGGGCGACTTCCACGAAAGCGTTAATACTGCGGCGGTCTGGGATCTTCCGGTGATCATCGTGGTGGAGAACAATGGCTATGGGCTCAGCACGCCCAGCAGTGAGCAATTCCGCTGCCGTTATCTCAGCGACAAAGCACTTGGCTACGGCATGGAGAGCCGGGTAGTCGCAGGCAATAACATCTTGGAAGTGGTGCATTCGCTGCGCGAAGTGGCGGAGAGCATCCGGCGCCGGCCACGTCCCATCCTAGTGGAGTGCATGACCTTCCGTATGCGCGGGCACGAAGAAGCCAGTGGAACTAAGTACGTGCCCAAGGAACTCATGGCCGAATGGGAGAAGAAGGATCCCGTGGTCAACTACGAGAATTGGTTGGTACAAGAAGGCATTTTGACCGCAACGGCGAAAGAGGCGACGCATAACTCCATTAAACAGGAGGTGGCCCATGCCGTGGAGACCGCCTTCGCGGAAACCGCGGTGGAGGCGGATCTTGACGTGGAGCTGAACGATGTTTACGCGAAGCCGATCGTGCTTGGGGAACGGGGAACCGCCGTGGTGGAACCGAAGCCGGAAGGACCTGAAATGCGCTTCATCGAAGCCATCACGGATGGGCTTCGCGAAAGCATGAAGCGGTACGACAACCTGGTGTTGATGGGTCAGGACATCGCGGACTATGGCGGTGCGTTCAAGGTGACCGATGGGTTGATGGCGGAGTTCGGCAAGGATCGGGTGCGCAACACGCCGCTTTGCGAAAGCGCCATCCTCGGCACGGGGTTAGGGCTTAGCATCAACGGCATGAAGTCCATGGTGGAGATGCAGTTCGCTGATTTTGTGAGCGAAGGCATGACGCAGATCTGCAACAACTTGGCGAAAAGCCACTGGCGCTGGGGACAGAACGCGGACGTTGTGGTACGCATGCCAACTGGCGCGGGAAGCGGTGCGGGGCCTTTCCACAGCCAGAGCAACGAGGCTTGGTTCTTCAAGACACCCGGCTTGAAGATCGTATACCCCAGCAGCCCGCATGATGCGAAAGGCTTGCTCTGTGCGGCTTTCGCCGACCCCGATCCGGTAATGTACTTTGAACACAAGGGACTGTACCGTAGTCTTTCCGGGCCGGTGCCCGAGGGTTGGTACACCTTGCCGATCGGCGAAGCAGCGTTGCTGCGCGAAGGCACGGACCTCAGCATCATAACCTACGGAATGGGCGTGCATTGGGCGATGGAAGCATTGGACGCTGAACCGGGCATCAGCGCCGACCTGATCGACCTTCGAACACTGTTACCATGGGATAGGGAGCGGGTGCTGGAAAGCGTTCGGAAGACGGGTAAAGCGCTGGTACTTCACGAAGACACGCTCACCGGCGGCATCGGTGGCGAGATCTCAGCAACCATCATGGAGGAATGCTTCAGTAGCATGGAAGCCCCGGTGGTGAGGGTCGCGTCCATCGACACACCCGTGCCGTTCTCCCACGCACTGGAGGCTCAGTTCCTCCCAAAAGCACGGTTGAAGAAAGCGCTGGTGAAGCTCGCACGTTTCTGAGACTTATTTGGGAATAGTCCTGTTAATGTGCTTATCGAGCAGCACCTCGCGCAGCACCTTGGCCTGGTTGTGTACCTCGTCCTTCGCGCTGTATACCAATGTCACACGCTTTATGCGCGAAAGCTCGCGGATGCGCTCCAGTTCATCCTGCATTTTTTTCAGTTCTGCCACGTAACGGCTTCTGAATCCGGCGTACTTCACTGGCTCATGGCCGAACCACTTCCTCAATTCCGTTGAAGGGCCGATGGTCTTGTGCCAAGCGTCGATATGCGCATGTTCTTTCGTCATGCCACGCGGCCAGATGCGGTCTACCAGCAGGCGATAACCATCATCCTTCCCTGGTACCTCGTAGATCCGTTTGATGCGAATATCCATCAGCTAAGCTTCGTGGCTTGAACAAATGGCCTGACGGGCTGGTTCGCAGGGTTGCTGAAGAAGATCGGATCAACCTCCCGCCTTTTTCGCCTTGTATCCCGCTTCCGCCAGCAGTTTCAGCACCTTGTCACGGTGATCGCCTTGCAGCAGCATCACTCCGTCCTTCGTGTTGCCACCCACGCCGCACTTGCTCTTCAGCATGCGCCCCAGCTCGGAGAGGTCGGCGTGCTTGCCGATGAAGCCCACGATGCGCGTCACTTCCTTGTTGCCTTTCAATCGGTCGAGGTGAATGCGCAGGTCTTGCTGCGGCGGCGGCAGGGTGGAAGGCTCGCGGTCGTCGAAGCCGGATGTGTTGACGTTGGGGTTGGTGCTGTAGACCATACCACCGGTGGGGCGCTTCTTCATGACCAAGCAATTCTGGCGCTGAAGGTAGGGGCGGAAGCAGGAGAAGCCCCGTGTTCAGGGCTTCTCCTTGACTACTCCTTCGCTCTTAAGCGGTCACCTTTTCCGCTTTCGCGAAAGTGACCTCCAAGCTCGTCTTGGCGCCGGTAAGCAAGCGCGATACCGGGCACTTCTCCTTGGCTTCGGTCGCGATCTTCTTGAAGGTCGCCTCGTCGATGCCCGGAACCTTGCCGCGGATCTTCAACTTGATGTCCGTGATGGTGGGCAGGCCGCCCACTTCGCCGAGGACCACCGTGGCCTCGGTATCCAGTTGCTCGGCGGTGTGGCCAGCCTGCGTGAGAAGCAGCGTGGTCATCATCGCGAAGCAGCCGGCATGTGCCGCTCCGATGAGTTCCTCGGGATTGGTGCCGGGGGAATTTTCAAATCGGGTGGCGAAGGAGTAGGGGCTGTTGCTCAGCACGCCGCTGGGTGCGGTGATCGTGCCTTTGCCTTCCTTGATGCTGCCTTTCCATTGTGCTTTCGATGTCCTTTCCATGATCGTTGTGGTATTGGTTTTAGTAGTTCTGCAAGCTATCCCCGTGGGCGCGTTGCAACAGTGATGATCGTCAGTTCGTTTGGTCCTTTTGGCTTTCGCGATGCGATCTATTTCGCGAGATAGCCGCCGTCGATGTTGTAGTAGCTGCCGGTGACGAAGGATGCCTTTTCGGAAGCCAGCCAGAGCACCAGTTCCGCCACTTCCTCCGGCGTTCCGAGGCGACCGATCGGGTGCAGGCTCACGAGGTCCTTGATCTGTTGTTTGTCCAAATTCTTGTCCAGCAGCGGTGTGCGGATGAAGCCCGGTCCCACGGCATTCACGCGCACGTTATTCGGGCCGTATTCCAAAGCGGCGTTCTGCGTAAGGCCAACGATGCCGTGCTTCGCGGCCACGTAGGCACAGTTCATGGCGAAACCCACTTGCGCCAGGATGGACGCGATGTTGACGATGCTGCCGCCGTCCTTCTTGTTCTTCAGCATGGCGGGGATCTGATAGCGCATGCCGTAGAACACGCCGCTCAAGTTCACACCGATCACCTTGTCCCAGCCGTCGATCGGATAGTCGCCGATCTTGGCGGCCGGACCTCCGATGCCCGCGTTGTTCACCGCGATGTCCAAGCGTCCGAAGGCCTTCACCGCCTCCTTCACCTGCCGTTCGCAATCCGCGGGAACGCTGACATCGGCCTTGACGAAGATGGCGTCCGTCTTCAGTTTCTTCACCTGCTTCATCACGCGCTCGCCTCCCTTCTGGTCCACATCGGTCAGCACCAGCTTGGCACCTTGCGCGGCGAAGGCCATCGCAATGGCTTCTCCGATCCCTGATCCCGCCCCCGTGACGAGGGCTACTTTGTTCTTCAACATGATGGTCGCTTTTGGTTGCGCAGAGGGAACACGCATCCACAGAGGAACGTTCGGCCGACCGGATCCTACATTTGCCAAATAATACTGACACCCATGCCCGGCACAGAGCTTTTTGGAGAAGAGGAGAAGAAGGAAGTAATGGACGTCCTGAACACGGGCGTGCTCTTCCGCTACAACCACGATGCCCAGCGCCAAGGCCACTGGAAGGCGAAGGACTTCGAGGCGGAGATCGCGGAGTTCACCGGTGCGAAGCACGCACTGGCCGTCAGCAGCGGCAGCACCGCCGTCAGCACCATGCTGGCCGCGTGCGGCGTGGGCTACGGCGACGAGGTGATCGTGCCGCCCTTCACCTTCATCGCCACCATCGAGAGCGTGCTGCTCGCCGGTGCGATCCCTGTTTTCGCGGAGATCGATGAGACGCTGTGCATGAGCGCCGAAGGCATCCGTGCGGTGTGCGGCCCGAAGACGAAGGCCGTGCTGCTCGTCCACATGTGCGGCGCCGCTGCGGACCTCGACGGCATCATGGCCGTGTGCAAGGAGAAGAACATCATGCTGATCGAGGACACCGCGCAGGCGTTGGGCGCGACGTACAACGGCAAGCACCTCGGCCTCTATGGCAAGATGGGCAGCTTCAGCTTCGACTTCTTCAAGATCAACACCTGCGGCGAGGGCGGCGTCATCATCACGAATGACGCGGAGCTGATGACCACCGCGGAACATTTCAGCGACCACGGCCACAGCCACGAGGGCGACAACCGCGGCATGGAGGCCCACCACATCATGGGCACCAACTACCGCATGGGCGAGATCAACGCGGCGATCGGCCTGGCGCAGGCGCGGAAACTTCCCTACATCATCAGCCAACAGCGGAATCACAAGGGGATCATCCAAGCGCGCTTGGCGAAGATCCCCGGACTAGCCTTCCGCAAGCAATGCGATGATGCGGGCGACAGCGCCACCTTCTTCCACATGTTCTTCCCCGACGAGGCCACGGCGCGCGCGGCGAACAAAGCGATGATCGAAGCTGGCGTGGGCGGCGCCTACTGGTACGACAACATGTACCATTACATGAAGCAGTGGAACCAGCTGAAGGAGATGAAGATGCCCTTCCGCACGGTGGCCCACGAGCTAGGCCTGCCGCAAGACCTCAAGACGCAGAAGTTCCCCAAGAGCGATGCGGTGCTCAGCCGCTTGATCAGCTTCAACATCCGCGTGACGTGGACGGAGGCGGAGCTGAACGCCTACTTGGACAAGGTGGAGAAGGCGGTGCGGCGGGTGATGGAGGGGGTGGTGGCATAGACAGTCGAATGTCTCTCCTTCGCGTCGAGAGGATTGCTGGCCAGACGGAAGAGGGCTCTGTCGTACCGGACTTGGTCTGTTCAGAGAAGCTTGAGAATATGGCCGAGGCTTAGGCTTCAGCCCTGTTCCGCGTTCACCATTCACAAGAGAATATCATTATTCGGTTCGAGTGGTCTGTCCGTTACCTGGTACGTGACATGGATGAGTCCGACCTGATCCTTGTCCCTGAAACGGAAACGCTTTTTTTCAGGACCATGAATCAATGAGGCGTTATCGATTTGAGCACGGCCAATCTGGTCAGGCGCGAGGATGCGATGTACCGTCCGGAGATCTACAGGCATGTGGGAGCCATAGTTATTGAGGATGAACTCCAAGCGGAAGCCACTGATCTTATCGGTAACCGGATTGAAAACAGTTCCAGTTGATCCGCCATGGGAAGCAAAGGAGTTCGATGACCGGATAGAATACAATAGTCCCGTTTAAGGGAAGCAGACATTGCACCTTCAGTGAAGGAGCACCACTTTGGTGAGAACCTTTACCCTGATGCCGAACTACATCCAGTGCAAGATGTAAAACCCCGAAGGGGTCACAGCATGTAGCTCGCAAATGACAAATGACATACGACCCCGAAGGGGTCGCAGCGGATGTTCCTCACGGCAAGTATTTCGGATCGAATTCCACACCCGCCTCGTTCAGTAGTTCAATAAGTTCTTCGCGGAACGCCTTCTGCCGATGATGCTCCTCCTGCCCTGCGATGTAGCGTTCTATCGCTTCGCGTTCGCGCGAACCGACCGTAAAGACACCATAGCCTTCCTGCCATTGAAACGTCGGCAGCCCGCCATGTTCGCGGACCCATTCGGTGGTTGCCTTTTTCAATTCCCTCATCATATCGGCGATCACCTGCGTGGGTTTTAGGTCGATGAGCAGATGTACATGGTCATTCCAGCCGCCAACGCCGTGGGGTACGCCGCCAAGGCCGCGGATGGTGCCGCCCATATACTCCCACAACTGTGCACGCCATTTCTTGTCGAGACATGCTACACGGTTTTTCGTTCCGAACACGATGTGGTAATGCAGTTTGAAATAGGTGGACATGGCGATGGCGGTTGGATGAAGGTGAAGATAGAACACCCGCTGTGACCCCTTCGGGGGCGGGCCTAATGGGGTGGTTTGTTCAACATGCTTCGACGCCCTTCGGGGTCGCTATCTCCTTGGTGGCTAAATGCTATATGCTGCAACCCCTTCGGGGTCGGGAACCAATTCGGATGGACCGATGAACATGCTTCGACACCGTTCAGGGGCGCTACTTCCTTGGTGGCTATGGGCTGGTTGCTGTGACCCCTTCGGGGTCGGGAACCAATTCGGACGGACCCATGAACATGCTTCGACACCCTTCAGGGCCGATACTTCCTTGGTGGCTAAGGGCTGAATGCTGTTACCACTGCGGAGCCCATTGCGGCGATGGCGATGTGTGCCGAAGAACTCCCCTTCTCTAGCGCGAGTATCCAAGCTTTTGCAATGCTACTTACCTGTCCTGAGCATCCCACACGAGGATCTTGCCACACAACCCACAGGCAGCAGATCCTAACTTCACCGTGTCTATCGAAGTGCGTCCTTATTCCAATTCAAACACAATCGGAATGCGAAACCTTCTATTCGTTCTTCTTGCCGCGCTCTCCTTCCATGCACAGGCGCAGTTGTGGGAATTGGCAGACCAACGTTCTGAGGAGATCTATTTCGAAAAAGCGCTCCCGGTGGGCGGTGGCCGTTGGGCGGTGATCGGGAACACCGGCTTTGGCGGCATCCACATGATCAGTGTCCGGAATGGCGATGGAACCATAGCATGGGAGCAGATCGATTCATACTACACGGGCCAGGGCATGGGTGACGTGGTCCTACTACCGGACAGCGGCTTGTTGCACGTTGGTGCCAACGATGGTTGCGATTATTTCGGACCGGATAGCCGCGTGCGCCGGTATGCTACGGATGGCAGCGTGCTTTGGGAAAGGACCATCGAATCGCAAACGGGATATTTGGTCACCATGGCGGCGAAAGGATCGATCGGACATTTGGCAGTGGCTTCGCAGGATTCTGTTTATATCATGGACATGGATGGGAACTTGGTTGGCGGATACCATGCTGCGCTATCGGATATCCAACAGATCCTCTGGGCTGGGGATAGTGCACTCTTTCTCGTTAGGGGAACAGATCTCCACCTTGTGGATCTCGACGGGAACTCGCTGGCGTCAACTCCGATCGGATCGACCGCTGTGGACCTCAACTGGAAAGGGCAAGAGCTGTTCGTGCTGACGAACGGCACTATACTCCGCTTCAGTGCGGATCTAACCCCGCTGGGCATTGTAGCGCTTTCGGACATAGACTGGAACAGCCGGTTCGTCGTTTCGGACAGCCATCTTTTTGTGAATACGGCATCGGGCCTGTATCAAATCGCCGCGGACGGCACACCTACGTTCCTCTTTCCATGGCCGGCACTGCCGGATCTTACCACGACCGGTTGCGCTGTCCGCAACGATGGCGTGCTTTCACTCGGCAACACGAATATCAGCGGGAGAAGTACGGGCGTCATGCGCATGCTTTCCATCGCCGGGGACGCGGCACAATACGACCAGGATGTGGAAGTCCTGCTTCACGTTGATTCCACATGGACGGAATTCATGTTCAGTGACTATTGGAAGCGACGCGCTGATATCACTAGCCTCGTGGTGAACCATGGCTCGGACACTTTGCACAATGTTGTGGTGAGCATGTGGGTCCAAGTTCCCTTCGTGCTCTGCGACCAGCCCACGAACCGTATCGACACATCGGGCTTTGCATTGGCCCCTGGGGATACGCTAAGCCTTCCTTTCGGTGCGGTGGATGTAGCCCAGGGCGTCTATTCGAGCCAAGTGGTCGGCGCGGGTGACATCTGCATCGTGGCCTTGGCACCGGATCATCTTGCGGATCGCGCGCCGCAGGACAATACGGCATGTGCTTCCGTCGACTTCGTGCTTGGTGTGAACGAACCCGTGCGCAACGCTTCGCTCAAACTGGCGCCGAACCCGGCGACGAACACCTGTATGGTGTCAGGCTTGACCGCGTTGGGCGCATCCGTTCGCCTGCGCATCATGGATCCCGTTGGCCGCATCGTTACAGAACGAACAAGCAACTCCTCCTCGAACAGCTTGGAACTGGATGTCAGCGGGCTTCCATCCGGCACCAACTTCCTGAGCGCGGAAGGGGAGCGCAGCAAGGCGATGATGAAGCTGGTGATCACCCGGCCCTAACAGCCTAATTAGAAGAAAGGCGTTCAGAGAAAGACATACAGCCCGCCAGCGGCCATCAGGAAATACGGCACCAGCACGGCCGCGCCCGCATAGTCCTTCGCCATGCGCTGGCCGAAGAACAACATGATGATGCCCGCAACGGCGCATATCATGCCTGCCGTGCCCAAGCCCGTATCGCCGTTCAGTAAGATCTGTCCGAAGCCCAGCGTACAAAGCACTCCGGTGGAGACCTCCACCACTGTGATCACCGGCAACAGCAACGGCACCGAACCGTTGAGCGGGCTTTTGCTGAACTGCTTGGTCAGGTAATCCTTCTGGCCTTTCCAGTTGAACAGCTTATCCAGGCTGGACTGGAGGAAAAGCACAGCAGCAAAGGCGGAAAAGGCCAGCTGCGTCAGGTGGGCAGGGGTGAGGCCGATCTCGGCGAGCCAGTCGGTCGTGCAATTCATTTTTGATGCTAGTGGTCCACAAGGATACGTAAGCCTTTGTAAAACAGCGAAGGGCTTTTCCAACTGAACGGGGAATGGGTAGTTGCGTATTCATGCAGGATGACTTTCAAGCTGAAAGGATGGCTTGATGGTAAAAATGGATCCCTTGTACGTTCTCTGTCATACACGTGAAATTCTGATCCCGTGCATTTGGACGTTATGAACAAGGAGTGGGAATATTCTCACGTGGTGGCATCCCGGCAGCCATCGAATTACTCTATCTTTGGTTAGAATAAGCCAATTTTCCATGCGGTCGCTGATCTTTCTTGGGCTCTTTGGAGCTGTTGTTGGTCATGCTTATGGCCAGAGCTGGATCTGTGATTCACCCCTTATGACGGACAAGGTGGTGGTGGGTGCTTGGAGTGAGACCACATTCCCCTTCGCCCAGTGCGTGAATTCATCTTGCGCGGTTCAGGGCGATACACTTTTGATGCGGGTATATAAGCCCACGAGCTTGTTGAGCGGTGACCCCTTACCGGCCAAGCTTCCCTTCTTGTTGTTGCTCTCCGGCGGTGGATTTCTACGTGGGGACCACGATCTGAAACAATGGCCCGAAGCATTTGCAAGGCGTGGTTTTCTGGTCGCTACGATCGACTACAGGGTCGGCTGGGATGTGAACGGGGACGGTCTGGTCAATGCACAGGACGATTCCGATGATGACGACATAGACCCGTCCGATTGCGTTGGCGACTTCAATACTTTTCTGCGCGCGGTGATCCGATCCGCGAACGATGCGGATAAGGCTGTGCGCTACATCATGGGGAACCCGGCCCTTTACCCGATCGACACGGCGTTGATGTATACCGGCGGACCCAGTGCAGGGGGGTCTTTGGGGCTGATGATGGGACTATCCACGGAGGCTGAGCGACTCGCACTTTGGGACCAGCTAGTGGTAGGTTCCGTGCCGTTGATACATAACCCTTGCGACATGAGCGTGGACCCCATTCCGTGCTTGGCCATGTTGAACGGGACGGATACGGTGCCTTGGTATGACGGGAGCTACCGTTTTCGCGGTGTGGTGAACTGTTGGGGGCAGTATTTGCTGGATCTTAATTCCGATGCTATTCAGACGGCTCATGGCGATGTGGCGATCATTAACTTCTACGGCGCACTGGACCGGGTGGATCCGCCATACATAGGTGCTGGCTACAACTGCGCGGGTGGTGCACTCGGGATGGGCAGTATCCGCATCCATGAGATCCAGATCGCACATGGCAACTGCTCGCAATTGTTCGACGATCCGGATGCGGTACACAAGGCCGTCTTCCTTGATGGGACAGAAACTTCCACTCCCTTGGAAGCCTCGATCCTCCGGAATGACCGTTCGTTGTTCGTTGCTAAACGTGCATGTTGCTTTTTCAAGAGCGCGATCTGTGGCACTCCTTGCTCATACCCCCAAGCATTCGTTATGGATGAGTTGAAAGATTGGGAACAGGCTTGGTACAACGTGCAGGGCCGCGACCGGGGAGAGCCGAGGGGATGTCAAGCCGATGGCACCCTGACCTTCGGTCCGATACTTCCGGATGGTGCCTTCCAGAACGGTGAGCTATGGATCTCCCCCAATCCCAGCAATGGCCCGGTCCAGATCGCATGGGAGACGGACAACCCAAAGGCCATGTTGACCGTTCGGGACTCCCAAGGCCGCATTGTTTTCCAAAAAAAGGTGAGCAACAACGATTTCGCGTTGGACAGCTCCGTGTTGGAGGATGGGATCTACATCGTGGAAGCAGTTGATTTTGGCCTTCGTTACACCGGTCGGCTAATGGTGATGCATTGAAGGGTGTGAGGCAAGGGATCCGTTGCGTTCCTTTGTAGTCAATGCTCAAACGACTTGGTCTTATCGGACCAAGATGTCATCACATATCCGCATGGATCTTTTCAGAAACTTCAAGTCCGTCACCAAAACGTGCTACGGCCGTGGTTCCTTCGATAAACTGGGAGAGATCCTGGAGCCTCAGCGGACCGCTAACAAGCAATTCATGTTGTTCGTGGTGGATGATTGGTTTGCGGACAAGGATGCATTCCGAAAGCGGATCCCAGCCGGGCCTGAGGATGAGATCCATTTCATCAGTTCTCTGAAAGAGCCCAGCACGGTCCAGATCGACGCGCTGCGCGATGATGTGTTAGCCAGACGTGGATTACCTGCCGGGATCGTTGGCATTGGTGGCGGCACGGTGATGGACATCGCCAAGGCCACTTCGCTCATGTTCAAGAACGAAGGAAGCAGCGTGCAGTACCAGGGTTTGAACCTGATCAAGAAACCCGGCATCTACCATTGCGGTGTGCCCACCATCAGTGGCACAGGAGCTGAGGTAAGTATGACAGCCGTGCTCACAGGACCCGTGAAAAAGCTGGGCCTGAAGTGCGATTGGACCGTGCTGGACCAGATCGTGCTGGACCCGGATCTCATCGCCACCGTACCGCAGGACCAATGGTTCTACACCGGCATGGACACCTATATCCACAGCGTGGAGGCGATCACCGGCACCAAGAAGAACACCTTCGCGGAGGCCTACAGTGAAAAGGCCTTGGAACTGTGCCGCGAAGTCTTCCTTAAGCGTGACCGGAACGACCCGAAGAGCGATGAGTTCCTTATGGTGGCGAGCTATATGGGTGGCCTGAGCCTTACTTACAGCGAAGTGGGGGTGTGCCATGCTTTAAGCTATGGGCTGGGCAAAGTATTGGAGATCCACCATTGCTTGGCCAACTGTATCGCTTTTGACAAATTGGACGACGTTTACGGCGACCATGTCCAGGAATTCAAGGACATGGTGAAGCACAACGGCGTCAACGTGCCACAAGGGCTCGCCAAGGATTGGAGCGCAGAGACCATCAGTGCAATGGCCGAGGTTGCATACAACCTGCCTCACATGTGGGACCATGCGTTCGGCCCCGAATGGGAAAAGGTCCTGGATCGCGACCGGATCAAGGGCTGGTACCGTAGGATGTGAACTTCGGATCACACAGACTCTCGCTCCTTAGTGTAAGAGTTACCCCTTCAACCGCGGGAAGGCCACGGAACCATCCGGGGCTACTACTTCAAGGTCCTGAACTGCCTGAATCACTTTCACCAGGTCTTGCTCTGACCGGGAATACATAGGATATACCGGCCATCAGATGCGCATCCCAAAAATGTAGGGCGCTAACGTCCACCAGCGGTGAAGTGAAGGAGCGCGATAGCATGATCGATGCATCCAGATCGAACTTTCCGGAAAGCTTCTTCTTCCAATGCAGTTGTGATCGCAGGCTGAAAGAGACGTCGTTCAAGATGCCTGAAGCGGAGCCATTGATCACCTCCGGCCCTTTGGTGAGTTTATCGGCTACAAAGGAGGAAAGTGTGCCTTCCTGATCCGAGTTGGCCGTGAACGATGCACAAGGGCCTACGGAGAACCACCAACGGGCATCCTCCGTTATGGCTAACCAAGGACCCGCGTACAGCTCCACTGAGTTAGCCCACACGTCCACATCTCGAACAGTGCGGTTCTTCTGTCCTTCAAGCGTTTCAACCAGGTTGAATGTCCTGTGCTGAAGGTTCAGGTCGGCCACCAGGCCAGAGTGATAGTAGGTTTTGCTAGGCCAAGGCAACCGGAGGGAGGCGCCTAAAGCCCATCCCCCCAAACCGGTCCCGATGTCCGCATCAGCGTAGTTGGAAACGGCATTTTGACCGATCCAGGAAAAGGAGGGACCGGCCTTTATGGTAAGTTCCGTTTGCCCGTACGAGACAATGCAAGCGAGAAAGGAAATAGAGCTGGCTGTAATACGTTTCATTATCCTTCCTGCGCCAAAGCTAATAGGGCACCCGTGATCTGGAAAGGGGTGATGGATATTCGTTGCACAAGCGAGTAGAGCTGCGTGGTCAGGTGGTTGCCGTTTGAATTCATATTGAAATGCTGTTCCTCTCCATGACACTCTTGAGGATCAGTCTGTCCAATTGATGGCCACCGTTGAAGGGGATGGAAAGATAGTTTATCCCGCACTCGCCGAGGATCCGCTGGTTCCGTGTGTAAACATCTTCCTTAGTGATGTTGTCAGAGGTACCATGCACGAGAATAACATCCGCTGCGCCAAAAGCGGATTGAAATTCACTGCGGCCAAGCTCCGGTGGCATTGTGCCGGACCAGAGCACGACCCTAGCGAACGTGGTCTTTCCGCGAACAGCCCAACGGCAAGCGGTAGCCACTCCTTGGGAAAAGCCGAGCACGTTCACTGTAACATCTTTTCCGCAATCAGCCAGCAAACGGTCCACAAGCCGGTCCAAATAGGCCACTTGGTCCTCCACTTCATGTTCGCGGTCCTCACGCGTCATCCACGTAGCTCCCACTCGAGTGTGGGCCTCGTCCGTATAAAAACGGGAAAGTGCCTCCGGTGCAGCGATCAGCTTGCCGGTCTCCAAGCCGACGAAGGGCCGGAGGAAGAAGCGCGCTAGTTGGCCATAGCCGTGCAGCACTACCCAGAGCTGGCTCGCTGAATTTGCGCTTCCCAACGTGTGGAAACGTGCAGTACGTTGTACGATCAGACTTTGCTCCTCCACGGATCAATAAGCTAAAAGTTCTCTCAGGACCAAACCCACTTTTTCCGCACTTGGGACCATTGCGGCCTCCAGCGTACTGTTCAAAGGGATGGCGGGCATATCCTGCGCCCCGATGAAGCGCACCGGAGCACCGAGGTGTTGGAAGCATTCCGAGGCGATGCGCCCCGCCAGGGCCTGTGCGAAAGAATTCGTGATGGCCTCTTCCGTGACCACCAAGCAACGTCCGTGGGCCCTGACCGCGGCCATTACGGTCTCTTCATCCAGCGGCACCAGCGTACGTAGGTCAATAATGCTGACGTGGCCCGGAAAATCCTTGGCTGCGGTCTTTGCCCAGTACACGCCCATGCCATACGTTATGATCACAGCGGCCTGTCCGTTCCCAACCTGTTCCTCTTCTGCCTCCAGTACTGTACGCGCCTTGCCGAGCGGGATGATGTAATCCGCGGAAGGTTCGATGCTCTTAGCATCCTCCGTACCTGGAAGCTTGCTCCAGTAAAGGCCTTTATGCTCCAACATCACCACGGGGTTGGGGTCATGGTAGGCGGCTTTCATCAATCCTTTAAGGTCCGCCCCGGTACTAGGATATGCCACCTTGATGCCCTTGATGTTACATAGGATACTCTCCACACTGCTGCTGTGGTATGGTCCGCCGCTGCCATAAGCGCCTATGGGTACACGCATTACGCTGCTCACCGGCCATTTGCCGTTGGAGAGATAGCAACTGCGCGCCACCTCGGTAAAGAGCTGGTTGAGCCCGGGCCAGATATAGTCAGCGAACTGAACCTCTACGATGGGTTTTAGCCCCACCGCGCTCATGCCCACGGTGCTACCGATGATGAAGGCTTCCTGGATAGGGGTGTTGAACACGCGATGTTCCCCGAAGTCACGACCGAGCGTAGCGGCTTCGCGGAACACGCCACCCAAGCGTGCGCCCACATCCTGACCGTAAAGGAGGCAACGCGGATCTTCATGCATCAATTCGCGGATGGCGAAGAGCGCGCAGTCCACCATAAGGGTGGGCTCGTTTCCTTTGGGTGCGCGTTCACCACGCTCTTCCGTTATTGTCGTCGGGGCGAATGCGTGTGTGAAGAGATCTTCAGGCCGCGGATCCTCGGCGGTTTTGGCGAGCTCGAAATCGGCCTTCACGGTGGCATTGGCCCTTTTCTCCAGTTCCTTCAGTCCCTGGAGCTGGATACCGAAATCAAGCAATTGCTGAAAAAATCGTGGATGGGGGTCACGCTTCCGGTGCTCGGCCAAGTCTTTTTCGTCGCGGTAGAATTCCATGCGCACTCCGCTGGTGTGATGGTTCAGCAAGGGAACCTTCGCATGCACCAGGAAAGGCCTACGCTCACCCCGCACCGTCTCGATCGTGCTGTGCAGGGCAGCGTAGCAAGCGGCGAAATCGGTGCCGTCCAATTCCACTACTTCCAGCCCCGGAAATCCTCGAGCGTACTGGGCTGCATCACCGGCCCGGATCTCCTTCGCCGTGGCGCTGATATCCCACTCGTTGTCCTGCACCAGGAAAATGATGGGCAGTTGCTTCAATGAAGCCATGTGCAAGGCCTCGGACACCTCTCCTTCGGTCATGGCCGCATCACCGATGGAGCATACCACGATGGGGGCATCGCCTTCAGTATTGTCGACCATCCCTGACTTCTCCATGTATTGAAGGCCCAGTGCAATGCCGGTGGTGGGGATGGCCTGCATTCCGGTGGCACTGCTTTGGTGCGGGATCTTCGGCATGTCGTTGCGGCGCAAGCTCGGGTGGCAGTAGTACGAGCGGCCCCCGCTGAAAGGGTCGTCGCGCTTGGCCATCAACTGGAGCATCAGCTCATACGGCCGTAAGCCGATGCCCAAAAGGATACTGTCGTCGCGATAGTAGGGTGCAACAAAGTCCTGGGGCTTCAGTTGCAGGCCCAGCGCGAGCTGTATGGCCTCATGGCCGCGCGAAGTAGCATGAACATATTTGCTCGTGAACTTCGCGTTCTCCTCGTAGATGTCCGTCATGGCCTTGGCGGTACACATGAGCTCCCATGCTTTCAGCAAGGTCTCGTGGGTAAGGACGGCCTCTTCCTGTGCGGTGCGGATGATGGTAGCGGGCATTGTTTCGTTCAAGGCTGCAAAATAGGCACACCGAGGTATGCTGCCGTTCGTTGTGGGCCGACAGGCGGGAGCCTGCAAGAACAATTGGCACCGGGATATTCCGGAGCGGTCCGACGATCCGTGCGATCACGGTTCACCTACTCTTTCCGCCGTCAAGGGCATAAAGCACGCTCTGCACGGCCCACATCACCACACTGAAGGCGAGTGCCCACCAAAAGCCGTCCACACTGAATCCCGGTACGATCCTGGCCGCTAGTAAAACCATTGCCGCATTGATCACAAGCACAAAAAGGCCCAAGGTGAGCAGTGTCACGGGCAACGTAAGCAACAGCAGGATGGGGCGTAGTATGCCGTTCAGCAAGCCAAGCACCACTGCTACCAAAAGGCCTGTCTTAAGGTCTATTGCGGATACGCCACTAAGTAGCAGGTCAGCCACCAACACCGCGATGGTGGACAATATGATGCGGATAAGGATCTTCATGGCCACCGGTTGATGGGCGAAAATAGCCCATCCCGTGGACCGCCCCGTTTCAGAACTTGGGGCAGGGAACAGCCTTGTACCGCCGGTTCTTACCGTGCTTGGGCCATTCGTAGATCAAGGACACCTCATGGCTTCCGCCGCTTTTCAAAGTGAGCTTGGAGACCGTGATATCGTAGCTGTACACGATGCGGATCTGGTTCTCAGTACGGTAGCCGAACATCAGGATCACTGCGTCGTCGTTCGGATAGCCGGGTTTGTAGGCTTTCAACCCTGGGATCCCGCGGTACCAAAGTCCGAATGTTACGGGGTCGTGGTCCACATAGGCACCGATGTCCAATTGGTCCCACTTATCCTGTGACTTGTAATGGCCTGTGACCGTCATTTTAGTTTCGCTGTTCCTGAACGACCGTTTGTCAAGCGCAAAGCGGTATCCTGCATGTACGCTAAGACGGACCCCCAGCGGTTCATTACCATCCACGTAGAAACTCTGCTGGGGCCTGTTGAGGTGGTTCAAGGAAAAACCGGCCCAATACTGTTCCGTGAAATAGAGCAGGCCACCGGAGAAATCCAGGTAGGATATGTCCGAAAGATGCGTGGGCTCAACGGAGGTGGGCGCATTGTCGCGGATCACTTGGTCGGCGAAGACAAGTCCTGTCGGGTCATAATTCCGCATGGCATACGCGGCACGTACGCCTAAACGGATGGCCTTTCGGCGGTTGATCCTTGCTTCGTACGAATAGCTGAGGGCGGCCTGTGTGAGCGCAAGGTTGAACGAGCCTGCTTGGTCGCGCATGATCATTGCCCCGAAACCGCTGTGCATGCGGTCTTCACGATGGTCGTAACTGAGTGCGTAGGTCCGGAAACCAGGTCCCACCCCAGGCCATTGTAGGCGATAATTCACGCCCAACCGGTCTTGTTGTGTGTTGCCGGTAAGTGCAGGGTTGAGGTATAACGGAGCCGCATAGAACTGTGAAAGCTGGGGGTCCTGAGCCCAAGCGTTCAAGCATGGGATCATCGCGGCGAAGACCAGGAAGCGTAGTTCATTTCCCATGGTCATCGGAATAAGGTGATGTCGCCCAAGCGGGTGATCTCCTTGCCATCAAGGAATCGTACCCAGACCTGATAAGCATAAACGTCCTGTTGACTTGGCCTGCCTTTATACCAACCGTCCCAACCGCGTTTGATATCATCGCTCTCGAACACAAGCTCGCCCCAGCGGTTGAACACACGCATGCGGAAGTCCTTCACGAATCGGATGAAGGGATAGAAAACGTCGTTACTGAGGTCGTTGGGGTCGTAGCTACCACCACTGCCCCCGTTGGGATTGGGGCTGAAAGCGTTCGGGATCGTGATGTCGTAGATCGGATCCACCTGTACCGTATGGGAGATCTCAGAGGTGCATCCGTGCTCATTGGTCACATACAGCACTGCCAAGAATGCGCCGGTGCTCGTGAAGGTGTGCAACGGGTTCTGCAGGTTGCTCGTGGAATTATCCCCGAACTGCCAGTTCCAGGCGGTAGGCTGTCCAGCGCTGAGGTCGGTGAACTGCACGTCAGGATGATCGGCATCGGTGTGGAACGGACTTGCGCTGAATTCAGCGGTAGGCGCGGAGTAGGAGTGCACCATGCCCGTGTTGACGGACGTCGCTGTACATCCCAAGGGAGTGGTCACTGTGACTGAAACCGTGTATTCCCCGGCGTTGTATAGGTGAACGGGGGTCATGGCGGTACTCGTGGTGCCATCGCCAAAGTTCCAGTTCCAGTTTACAGGTACGTTTGCCAACCCGGCGGGGAAGTGCGCGGTTAGTGGTGCACATCCTTCAGCGATCAGGTCCGGAAGGACGACGACAGGAGGGATCTCCACCCTGATATGGACTTGGCCGTTCAAGGTATTTGCGCAAGCATCGGTCACTGTAACGTGAAGGACTGAATCATGGGTGGCCGTAACATGGAACGGCCCGGTGCCGGAAGCCGCAAGCTGCGGCCAAGTGTAGGTGAGTGTTCCGGGGTATCCTGTAACGAAGGCACCCAACGCCGCAGTGCCACCGGCGCAGAAGGCGGTATCGCCGTAGGTGTTCAGTGTTGCTTGTTGAAGGTTCAGTACATAAACGGGAAGTGAAAGTGTTGGGCCACTGCAACCGGCTTGGTCGGTCACCGTTACCTGCACGTTCTGTGAAGCGCTGAATGCGTGTTGGATCGTGTTGCCTGTGCCGATACCCGCCCATACCACGCTCAAGACACCTGTTCCTCCGGATGATTGGGCTGTTAGCTGCACGGGAGCATTTACGCAAACGGTATCAGGTACTTGGGCAGTGAGGGTGATGGCCGGCGGTGCTAAGAGCGTCGCAGTAGCCTGGGCAACGCAGCCTTTGCTGTCCGTTACAGTGGCGGAATAGGTTCCCGACTGAAGCCCTGTTGCCGTTGTCGAGACTTGGCCGCCCGTATTACCGCCCCAGACAATGCCGTATCCAGGCGTACCGCCGGTCACCGTGACCGTGGCTGTGCCATTCGCACCTCCGTTGCATGTTGGTGCGGAGCCTGAGGCTGAAACAGTAAGCGTAGGAGGTTCCGCCACCGTCACCGTTGCAGTGGTGTCGCAACCGAATGCGTCGGTCACATGTACCGTGTAATTACCGGCAGCGAGGTTCGTGGCGGTGGCCGTGGTTTGGCCGGATGCCTGAGCACTCCACACGAAGGAGAAAGAAGGGTCGGCAGGGGTGAATGTTGCAGATCCCGTTGCTGTGCCATGGCACAATACGTTCTGCGTGGTGGTGCCGCTGCCGAAAAAGCTCGTAGGTAAAGTGAGATGGACGGTATCCGTTGCAGCTGGGCAACCCGTGTTCCCCGTGGTGGTGAGGACAAGTTCCACAGCATTGGCATTGATCTCCGCGGTGGTCGGCAAGTAGGTCGGTGTCAGCCCGCCATTACTGAATGTGCCATTTCCACCGCTCCACGCACCCCCGGTGGCATTGATGACCGCGCCGTTCAATTGCACGGGCAAATGCGTGAAACATCCAATGAGATCCGCGCCCGCATGCGCCACATTCGGCTGTCCCAGCGCCTGCACGTTCGCGCTTCCTGTTGCCGGAGTGCAACCATTGGCATCCGTTACGGAAAGTGTGTAGGTCCCTGCGCCGACATGGATCAAGGCAGTAGTGTCTCCGTTGCTCCAGGTGTAGTGGTAAGGTGCAGTGCCTCCGGTAACCAATGCGGTTATGGTCCCATCACCGGCACCCGCACAGTTCTCACTGCTGACTGTAAGACCAGTGATGGCGATCGCGGCAGGTGCAGTGATCACCGTGTTCAACGTGGTATCGCAACCGTAAGTGTCCGTAACGTGCACGGAGTAATTACCGGCACCGAGGTTGATCGCCGTCGCAGTGGCTTGTACGGTAAAGGGGTCGCTCCACAGGTATGTGAAAGCGGGATTGCTCGGGGAGAACGTGGCTGTTCCGGTGGAGGAATTGGCACAGGTTGGTTGCGTTGCTGTGATGGAGGCTGCATTGAAGCTTGTTGGAAGAGCGACATGCACGGTATCCCTGCCAGTACCGCATGCATTCACCGCGCTGGTCAGCACCAGGTCCACGCCTCCACTGGCTATTTCACCCGGTGTTGGCGAGTAGTTCACGGTTAAACCGCTTCCGCTGAAGTTCCCTGCGCCACCGGACCAAGAGCCACCGCTGGAATTCTGCACGGTGCCTACCAGGTGAATGGGCAAATGTCCGGGACAACCCACCAGGTCTGCTCCTGCATTGGCAGTACTGGGCGAGCCACCCGGTGGTATCACCACCGCGATAGGTCCGTTCTCACATCCGATGGCATCGCTGATGATCACGGTATAGTTGCCGGCTGGAGCGGTAATGGCAACCGTTGTGTCGCCGGTACTCCAGATGTAATGGAAAGGTGCGGCACCCAGGGTAATACCGACTGTAGCTGTGCCATCACCATCACCAGCGCAAGTTTCGGGCGTTGTGCTGGGCGGGGAAATAGCTATACCGGGTTTGACGCGTACCGCATAGACATAGGATTGCTCAGAAGGGATCGGACAAGCCCCGTCGTTAACGTTGATGAGGAAGGGATAGAACCCGGCACTGCCCGGACCGGCGGTCCAGCAGATATGGCAAGTGAGTGGGTTGGCCCCTGAGAACGTGATGGTGGCACCGGGGAGATTCTGTTGCAGATTGGTGGTGACCCGAAGGCTGTCCCCCGCGTTGAGGTCCGTGATCACCGCATCGAAGCAGAAGTCACCGGATTCGCAGACCTTGATCGCGCGGGGACCGGTTTGATCGGCATCACCCGTGAGCCCGGATATCGTTCCCGAAGCAGGACTTGGAGGTACGTTCGTGCAAGGGTAAGCGATGAATTGCATATCACGCATAACGGAGCCGATCCATACACCGTTGGCGTTGTATTCGTCCACAAGGACCACCACTACCCAGTTACCTATGCTGTTCAGTGTAAAATTCACCAAGCCGGTCGCACTGTTCAGGGTGATGCCGGTGATCGGCTGGGTGCCACTGAAGCCGCTGACATAAGGCAATGCGACCGCGTTGGAGTTCATCGCGGAGATGAATGTGTAGGTGAGTGAGTCCGCCTCGGGATCGAACGCTCCGTAGCTATAGCTAACAGGATATCCTGCACATACATATGGAATCGCCGTGTTGGTGAAGCGAGGTGAATCGTTGCAAGGACCTGCCAAATTGTTGATCTTGGCCTCCACGTACACGTTCTTGTTGCCCGGATTGACCAAGTTTGCGATGGCACCGTTGCGCCATTGTTGGCTCCAGGAAATGGTCCAGCTGTTGCACGGCGGTAGTGAAACCGTACCTGTATAGACGTATTCCTGGATCCCCGGAAGGCCGCCTCCGTTGCAAGTGCTGTTCGGAAGTTCAAGGGCGCAGAGCTGGGAGATCTCTACACCTCCGGGGGTGGTCACCGTTACTGTTTTATTGCCACATGGACTGGCAATGTCAAGGTTATAGGACGCATTGAGATTGATACCGGCGCAATCGCGGTAGACCACGAGCGTGATCTTGTATTGATTCCCGCCGAGGCAGGTGTAGTAGATATCGCCTCCGCTGATGTGCGTTGCCTGTGCCGCAGGAGCGAACAGGAGGCAGAGCGATAAGGCGGCAAGAAGTTTTCGGAGCATGCAGCGCGGAGAAGTGAAAGATTCTACGCGGCCTGTGTTCGAAAGGTTCCATTCGCTTTCGGTTAAGTGAAAAACAGGATGGCATTTGACCTGCAAGGAGAGTCGCAAACTGCGGACCGGAGCTGTGCATTACGAAAGCTCTTGTCCATTCACTCAAAAGCTTTTTTTGATCCGGGTGATGTTAATGCGGAGAAACAAGTTCGCCGCGTGGTTGCGGGTTGAAAAGGTCTTGCACTCCCTATACCATGGATATCGCTCGTTCCGGTGGGTCCGCGATGTCTCCCGTCGAATTCTCTTCAAGTGCAAGGGTTATGGACCCGTCGCGCCAGTAAAGTGCCGAATGAGGGCGCGAGCTAACTTCGCGGCCCTAGTTTTCAGACCCATGTTCGAGAATCTCAGCGACAAGCTCGAAAGAGCGTTCAAAGTACTAAAAGGCCAAGGCCAGATCACGGAGATCAACGTGGCCGAGACCATGAAGGAGGTGAGGCGCGCCCTCTTGGACGCCGACGTGAACTTCAAGACCGCCAAGGATTTCACTGATCGGGTGAAAGCCAAGGCACTTGGGCAGAACGTGCTGACGTCGGTAAGCCCGGGGCAGCTGCTCACCAAGATCACCAACGACGAGCTGGCGGAGCTGATGGGTGGTAAGAACGCAGGCATCAACCTGGGCGGAAACCCCACGGTGGTGTTAATGAGCGGCTTGCAGGGTTCGGGTAAGACCACCTTCAGTGGCAAGTTGGCGAACTACATCCGGAAAAAAGGCAAGCGTGTGCTGCTTACCGCCGCCGACGTCTACCGGCCGGCCGCCATTGACCAGTTGGAAACGCTGGGCAAGCAGTTGGACATTACCGTATACAGCGAGCGCGAGAACAAGGATCCGGTCAGCATTGCCAAGAACGCCATCGCGTATGCCAAACAGCACGGCTTCACAGCGGTGATCATCGACACGGCGGGACGTTTGGCGATCGATGAGAAGATGATGGACGAGATCGCCGCCATCAAGAAGGCGGTGGATCCGCAGGAAACACTCTTCGTGGTGGATGCCATGACGGGCCAGGACGCTGTGAACACCGCCAAAGCATTCAACGATCGGCTGAACGTCGACGGCGTCGTGCTCACCAAGCTGGACGGGGATACGCGCGGCGGTGCGGCGCTGACGATCCGCAGTGTGGTGGATAAGCCGATCAAGTTCATCGGGACGGGAGAGAAGATGGAAGCGTTGGACGAGTTCCATCCGGACCGCATGGCGGGGCGCATCCTCGGTATGGGCGACGTGGTTAGCTTGGTGGAGCGCGCCCAAGAGCAGTTCGATGAGAAGCAGGCTCGCGCATTGAACAAAAAGATCGCGAAGGACCAGTTCGGCTTCGACGACTTTTTGGAACAGATCGCCCAGATCAAGAAAATGGGGAACATGAAGGACCTCATGGGCATGATCCCTGGCGTGGGCAAGGCACTGAAGAACATCGACATCCCGGACGATGCGTTCAAGGGAATAGAGGCCATCATCAAGAGCATGACACCGGAAGAGCGGAAATCGCCGAGTGTGATCAACGGGAGCCGGCGTGCGCGGATCGCCAAAGGCAGCGGCAACAACATCGAAGCCGTTAACAAGTTGATGAAGCAGTTCGACGAGACCCGGAAGATGATGAAGATGATGGGCGACAAGAGCAAGATGCAGGCGATGATGCAGCGCATGCAACAAGCGCAGGGGATGCGTCGATAGGCGCATATCCTCCTCCTGCGGACGGGTGGCGATCCATGCATCGGCCCATTTTCGGTTCCACGCACCATCACTTTGATGTGCGTACCGCGCTTGGTCATCTTCCGTCAAATGCCGCCTGATGGACTTTCTTCGGCATTCGGGAGGTAAGGATGGTCCACACATGACATTTGCGATGAAAAAGGCCATCCGTGGTTCGCATATTTGTACCATACCCACTCGGGCTTCAGACCGTTGCCCGATCTGAACCTTATCCCAGATCGTGAAAACCGCTACCGGAACATTCCTTCTGCTCGATGGCAAAGCAGCCAGCGAAGCTTTGCGCGAGGAGATCGCCCATTCCACTATAGGCGTGAAAGAGAAGCTGGGGCGTGCCCCGCATTTGGCAGCAGTGCTGGTGGGGGAGGACGGTGCCAGCAAGACCTATGTGGCAAGCAAAGTGAAAGCCTGCGAAAGCGTGGGTTTCCGCTCTTCGTTAGTGAAGAGGCCCGCGGAGATCACCGAAGCTGAACTTTTGGAGGTGGTGCAACAGTTGAACGCGGATCCTGAAGTGGACGGCTTCATTGTACAGTTACCGTTACCGAAGCATATCAACGAACAGCGCATCACCTTGGCGATCCATCCGGAGAAAGACGTGGACGGCTTTCATCCGGTCAGCTTGGGCCGTATGGTGCTCGGACTGCCTGGCTACTTGCCGGCAACCCCCAACGGGATCGTTGAGCTGTTGAGGTATTATGGTGTCGCTACCTCCGGAAAACATTGCGTGGTGGTGGGGCGTAGCCACATCGTGGGTTCGCCCATGAGCATTTTGATGAGCCGTAACACCGAACCCGGGAATTGTACGGTCACGTTGGCGCACAGCCGCACCGCGGATCTACCCTCGATAACCCGGCAAGCGGATATCCTTATCGTGGCCATCGGCAAGCCGGGCTTCATCACAGCGGACATGGTGAAAGAGGGCGCGGTGGTGGTGGACGTGGGCATCCACAGGATATCGGATGCCACGCGCAGTAAAGGCTATCGCATCGTGGGTGATGTGGATTTCACTTCCGTAGCGCCGAAATGCTCGGCAATAACGCCGGTGCCAGGGGGTGTGGGACCGATGACCGTTACGAGTTTGCTGCTGAACACGCTGAAGGCCACGCGCTGACCTACTTTAATAGGTCACGGATATTTGAGAGGTTTCCTTACCTCCTCTCCACTGCACAACTAACTGATCGATCTTCCAGGATGAGAACATTGCTGCTCACGATCTCTCTTTTCGGCATCCTGGGTTGCGCGGCCCAAGACCGTTTCCCGGTGGTTCACGACCCATCCGCGGAAATGCCACCATGGGCACAGTTGATGTACACGACTGATCCGGATGTACGTGCTGTTGAAGAAGCTTACAATGCATTCTACCGTGACCACAAGTTTGAAAAGACGGTACCTACACAGCATTACAAACTTTGGTTGAACAGCGTGCGTGGAAACGTGGATGTCAGCGGCCATGTGCGGCAGAGAACGGCGGAGCAGTTGCTGGCGCGGGAACATCAGTTGAAAGAACTTCGGCAAGTGGAAGCCTCTTCGCGTGGTGAGGGTGGCGGCTGGACCTGGGCGGGTCCTGAAGCCCACGTCGCCGATGATGGCGGTGGCGAGGAAGTGGCCGAGCAGAGCAACGTGTACACCATCGATCGTTCGTTGAGCAACCCCGACATCCTTTATTGTGGCACCGAGAGCGGTGGCGTTTATAAAAGCACGGACCAAGCGCAGCACTGGTCCTACGTCACGAAAGATCAGGTGATCGGTGCCGTGAGTGCTTTACGCGTGCATCCTACCGACCCGAACACGGTGGTCGTGAGTGCAGCAAATGAACTTTGGCGTACTATCGACGGTGGAGTTACGTGGCAGATCATGGGCGATGCGGCTTTTCAAGCATTGAACATCAGCGCGTGGGAGATCGCTTTCGACCCGAGCGATCCGAAGATCCTTTTGGCAGCCTGCAATTTGGGCCTTTACCGCAGCACGGACGGCGGTTCCAACTGGACTTCCGTGTTGGGCAACGCCTGCACCAGCATCGCCGTGAAGCCGGAAGACGCGGCCGTCTGGTACACCATCCGTTACGAGCCGGCGCTGCATTACAGCCGCTTCTACAAAAGCACCGATCACGGCGAAACTTGGAGTCTGCGAGACAGCGGATGGTACTCCCCGCCAGCGGGTGAAGTAGGCGATTATCAGGTCGAGGACTGCCGTTTGGCCGTGACCGCCGCTGATGCGGGGCGCATTTATGCCGTGCTTACGGGATATCAGCAGCCCGGGGCGAGCATCACTACAAACGGTTGGATCGGCACTTGGGTAAGCACGGACGCGGGCGAGACCTGGAGTCTTCCGCATGGCCTTATCGGCACGCCGTATACCAGCGCTCACCCCAACCTGATGAACTTCACAGGGGACAATGGCACCTATACACAGATCGGCTACAACACCTGCATCATTGCCAGCCAGATCAACCCCGACCGCGTATTGATCGGAGGGCTCAACCTGTGGCGCAGCGATGACGGCTGCGCCACCTATCAGCCCGTTGGAGGCTACATCGGTCCAGTCGAGAGGACCCATCCGGACATGCAGGAGCTGCGCGTGTACCAGACCGGGCCCGCAAGCGAAGAGGTGTGGATCGGCTGCGACGGCGGCGTTTATCACAGCACCGACTTTGTGCAAAGCCACGAGGCGATGTGCCGCGGCCTTGAAGCGATCAACCTGTGGGGATACGACCAAGGGTGGAACGACGACATACGCGTTGGTGGGCGCTACCATAACGGCAATATGGGCTACGCAGAAGGCTATGCGGACGACGACTATATCGCGCTGGGTGGAGGTGAAGCACCCACCGGCTATGTGAACTACAGCGACGAGCGCAAGACCTACTTCAGCGATGTGGACGGCAAGGTGATGCCCGCTACGTTGAACGAGGCACCCGTAAGCTTTCCCTTGAATTGCGATCCCAACGAAAGTTATTACAACTGCAGCAGCTCGCGGATCCTGTTCGACAACCGTTACTTCAATGTGGCTTGGAGCGGCAAGGACAACACACTATACAGGAGTACCAACGGCGGGAGCGTGTTCAGCCCTTTCCATGCCTTCGGTGCATCACTTGGCAATGAGGTATTGTGGATCGAGCAGTGCTACGCCGATCCCAAGGTATTCACCTTGCAGCAGGCGGTAGGGAACACGAGCAAATTGTGGCGTACCGTTGATGACGGCGCCACATGGACGGCCCTCGTCCTGCCAAGCACGAGCCGCGACCTTTACTTTACTCTTGGTAGTGAAGACCCGAACGACATTTGGATAGGCTACACCGATCGCCCGAACGGACAAAAGGCCTATCACAGCACGGACGGCGGTTCCACTTGGACCAACATCACCACACCCATCCTGGACAATGAGCAGATCTGGGCTATTGCGCATCAATACGGTACCGATGGCGGAGTTTATATCGGCCTCTTGAACGGACGCGTGCTCTACCGCAACAATTCCATGGCGGACTGGTCGGAGTTCAGCACGGGCCTGCCAGCTGGCACCGAGCCACTACGGATCGTGCCGTTCTACAAGACCGGTAAAGTGCGGCTGGCCTGCTGGAACCTCGGTGTGTGGGAACAAGATCTCTATGAACCAAGCACGTTGCAAGCGGGATTTGCTGCCGCGTTCGGTACGTTCTTCTGCGCCGGCGACAGTGTGCATTTCGTGGACCATAGTGTATGCGGTTCCGATGCTACCTACGCATGGAGCTTCCCCGGCGCAAGCCCGGCCACCAGCACGGAGAAATATCCAACGGTCACCTACGCGGCCCCGGGCCAGTATGATATATCCCTCACCGTTACAGAAAATGGACAGGTCAGTACCGCCTCATCCAATGCCTTCATCAGTGAAACACCGGGCAATACGGCGCCATTGGCCCAAAGCTTTGAAAGCGGTGCTTTCCCTACGGACTGGGTTTTCCACACCAGTACCGATCTCCCGAGCGGCTGGTCCGTGGGTGATGATGCCGGCGGCTACGGGAACAGTGCGCACAGCATGATGTTCGACAATTACAACACCGACATCGGTGGAGCGCGGGATGAAGTTTGGACCGGGAAATTGGATTTTTCCCAAGCCATTTCGCCCAAGCTGTGGTTCGATGTTTCCTACGCGCGTTGGGGCGGTTCCAACAGCGATACGCTGGCGGTGGAGGTAAGCACTGATCGCGGAGAAACATGGACTGGATTGTACCTCAAGGGCGGACAGACGTTGGCCACATCGCCTGATTACCAGGACTACTTCGTACCCACCACGGTGCAATGGCGCACGGACACGGTGTCGCTGGCCGACTATGCGGATGAAGGCGAGGTGATCGTAGCCTTCCAGAACAGGGGCCACTACGGGAATGTGATCCGCGTGGACAATATCAACCTTGTACCGGACGCTACGGTCAGTATGGCTGAAATACCGGTGTCCCTGGAGATGCGCACCTTCCCGAATCCTGCACGTGAAGTGCTGAATATCTCGATTTCAGGCGCCAAACCCGGCCCGGGTCAATTACGCGTATTGGATGCCGTGGGCCGCGAAGTGCTGCGCGAGCAGGTGGAGATCGGCGGTGGAACGTGGTGGCACGCGCTGCCGGTGGGAACATTACGGGCTGGCAACTATACGTTGCAGATAGGGGGGCGTGCTGCGAGGTTCAATGTGCTACCATGACTTTCGGGTGGGGCAGTAGGCTTGCCTGCCGCAGTCGATGAACTGCCTTGGTTGAGCGTTGCTATCGGACCTATCACGGCACCGCCAGCCGTTCCTATATCCTTGGCGGCGCATTCCCGTACTTTGTATACGCGGAATGAAAGATCAGGAGACGGAGGAGGGGGAGCACCAAGATCCTCCAACGGACCCCAACAGGCGTGCCCAAACAGCCGATCGGCCTGAAGAGCACCACGCTCCACCGGTGCGCGGTCAATTGACGCGCAGGGTATTCCTGCTCAGCCTGCAGGCCATATTCAACGCCATTGTCATCGGCTTTATCGCCAAAGGCATGGTCCTCCTTATCTATTTCGTCACCAATATCGCTTTCTATGGCCGTTTTTCCGTTGTTGGGGTGGATCCTACTTTAGAGCATGTTGGTGCCTGGGTGTTCGTGATCCCCATCATCGGAGCTTTGCTTGTGGGGTTGTTGGCGCGTTACGGCTCTCCGAACATCCGGGGACACGGCTTTCCAGAGACCATTGAGAAGATCTTGGCGAAAAAGAGCCGGATCGATCCGAAGATCACGATATTGAAACCACTCTCTGCGGCCATCTCCATCGGTACCGGCGGCCCCTTTGGTGCAGAAGGCCCGATCATCGCCACGGGTGGGGCATTCGGGTCGCTCACCGGGCAGCTGATGCGCATCACTGCGAGTGAACGGAAGACCATGCTGGTGGCGGGTTCCTGTGCGGGTGTTGCGGCCATATTCGGCAGTCCCATGGCCGGCATTCTCATGGCCATCGAGCTGCTGCTGTTCGAATATTCGCCGCGCTCCATTGTGCCGGTGGCCATGGCTTGCACCACGGCAGCGGCCATGCACTATTGGTTATTCGGCCAAGAGCCTGTGTTCGCCATGCCGGACATTCCCGAGCCGGCAAGCCTAGCCTTGGTGATCTACCTGGTGATGGGCTTTATACTCGGTGTTTCGGGCGCGTTGGCCAGCAAAGCGGTCTATGGCATCGAGGACCTCTTCGCCAGCAAACTGAAGCATATCCATTGGATGTGGTGGCCCGCCATCGGCGCGGTCGCTGTAGGCGTCATCGGCTGGTTCGCGCCGCGTACCATGGGCGTGGGCTATGACAACATCGTGCTATTGCTGTCGGGAAAGGCCACGCTGTTCATCATCCTTTCGCTGAGCTTCCTGAAGTTCATTTCCTGGGCGGTCTACCTCGGCAGTGGCACCTCTGGTAGCACCATGGCGCCGTTGTTCACCATCGGCGGTGCGCTTGGAGCGCTGCTGGGCTATGTCATCCTGCATTACTTCCCCGATTGCGGCGTGAACATGGCGACTTGTGCATTGATCGGCATGGCGGCCACATTCACCGGTGCTACGCGGGCTTACCTCACTGCCATCGTATTCGCCTTTGAGACCACTGGCCAGGCCCATGGGCTGCTACCGCTGATCGGAGCTTGCACCGCGGCCTATTTGATCTCGTTCTTCATGATGAAGGATGGCTCGCTCTACACCGAGAAGCTGGAGCGCCTTGGCATCCACACCCCGTTCGCCATGGAGGCCGACATCCTTCAAAAGTTGCTTGTGCGCGATGTGCTGGAGGACGAAGCCAACGTGCTGAGCGGCGAGAATACTATTTTGGAAGCGCGCCAGTGGATCAAGGAACATGCAGCTGATGAGGGTGCGACATCGTTTGTCGTGGTGGACAAAGCCAAACACTTGATCGGGCTGGTGAAGCGGAAGGACATATTCTCGAAACAGTACGACGATAGTGCCGCATTGCATTCCATTACTTCCAATGGGTCCGTATACCTATACCCTGGCAACGAGCTCAGCTCTGCCGTGGACATTATGGACCAGTTCGACACCAGCGTCGTGCCGGTGATCAAGCGTGGGCCTGATCGCAAGGTGGTCGGCGTGTTGACGCACAAAGCCATTTTTGCTGCGTACCGTAGTCGGCGGAATGAAGAGGAAGTTTACCAAAAGGACATATCCTTGAAGCGGCAGGGCATCAAGATCATTCACCAAGGCCGTCAGTTATTGCGTTGGGAGCGGGAATCCTGAGACCAGTGCGGGTCATCGGAGCATCCTAGGCGCCATTGCGTATGGTCCTATATTCGCCGCCCTTAGAAAAAATACACGGGATGAGAAGATCCTTTATGGTGGCCTTGACCACCGCCATGTGCGTTTCGGCAAGCTGGGCCCAGACCAGGACGGACAAGGCCGAAGTGCAATGGGGGCCTGACATGGACTTCAAGACCGATGGACAGTTCAGCTATGTGATGGACGATATAGGGGACGCGGTCTTCCTGCGTATGTCCCGGAAAAAGGAGGCCTTGGTACAGCGCATGGACGGTTTGAAAGTGAGCTACCAAAAGCCAATGGAACTGGAGATGGACAAGGATGACCTGACCTCTGAGGGTACGGTGTTCACCAAGGACAATGTGATCGTTTTCTCCAGCATGTTCGACAAGAAAGCCGGTATCAACCAACTTTATGCCAGCACATACGACCAAGCCGGGTTCGGGCAGTTGAAGCGTTTTGAGAAGGTCGCTTCTATTTCTGCGGAAAAGTCAAAGAACAACGGCGGCTTCAGCGTGTACTCCTCGCCGGACCGCAGCAAAGTGTTGGTAGGCCTGTATCCACCCAACGACAAGGATAAGGATGCGAAGACATCGTTCGAACTGCGCGTATACGATGCTGATATGCAGCAACTCTGGGCGCAACAATTCACACTTCCTTACGAAGACGGGCTTTTCAGTATTGAATCGTTGAGGTTGGACAATGACGGCAGTGTTCTGATGTTGGGAACGAAGTCTGCGGAGAAGCGCGAAGGCCGTGCTTTGAAGCGCGAAGGCAAGCCGAGCTATGTATACCATTTGCTCACTTTCAAGCAGGACAGTCCTGTGCCGGATGATCATGCCATCGTGGTAGCGGACAAATTCCTGCAGGACCTGCAGCTCGGCCTTGGTAAGACCGGCGACATCATTTGCGCGGGTTTCTTCGGGAACAAAGGCAGTTTCAGTGTGCGCGGCACCTTCTTTCTCCGCCTGGACCGGACCACTAAGCAGATCGTTCATGAGAGTTATAAGGAGTTCAGCAACGACTTCATTACCGAGTACCTAACGGAAAAGGAGGCTAAGAAAGCCACGAAGAAGGCGGACAAGAAAAAGGAGGACCTCGAACTCTACTCGTTCGACATGCATGACCTTATACAAAGGGAGGACGGAGGCGTGGTCCTGGTAGCTGAGCAATTCCGTTATTATACCGTTTGCTATACCGATTCCAAAGGGAATCAATCCTGTAGCACGCACTATCTCTACAATGACGTGATCGTGGTGAACATCGACCCTGAAGGCAACATCGAATGGGCGAGCAAAGTGCCCAAACGCCAGCATAGCGTGAACGACGGCGGTCTATACAGCGGTTGCGCTGTTGAGGTAAAAGGGGATAAGATCTACGTGATCTTCAACGACAGCGGAGAGAACCTTTTCCTGAAGCCCGGGGACAAGATCAAGCAGTTCGAGCTTACCGGGAAGGATGCATTGGTGGTGCTGGCCCTGGTGAACAGCGATGGCAGCACCAAACGGGAAGCACTGTTCAGCCCTGAACGGAGGGACGTGATACTGCGCCCCAAGGATTGCGTGCAGCTCCAGAACGAGAAGATGTTCATCTACGCGAGCCGCAAAAAAGACTACCGCTTCGGCTTGATCGATTTCAAGTGAAGTAGTTTGTCATTGTCGGTTGACACGGATGGGGGCCGGTGTTCTTAGGAGCACTGCCCCTCTTCCATATTCGATCAGCGTTTCAGTCCCATGCTCCTCAAGCACGGACACGAAAGCCGCCCGTGAGGCATCGGAGAAGACCTGACACCCTACATGGACTACCGACCAGCGCAGCGCCTGTACAAAGCCGCCATCTTCAATAAAGCCACTGCGGCCTCCACTCCCTTATTACCGTGTTTCCCACCGCTCCGTGCGCGGGCCTGATCCATGGTATCGTCGGTGAGCACGCAGAAGATCGCGGGCTTACCGGTGGAAAGGCCTACATCCATGATGCCCTGCGCGGCGGCTTGGCAAACAAAATCGAAATGCGGTGTTTCACCACGGACCACGCTACCGATGCAGATCACTCCGTCCAGGCCGTGTTCTTGTAACAACAGCTTTGCCCCCAAGGCCAGCTCATAACTGCCGGGAACGGATTCTTCGCGTATGTCCTTGAACGCCACGCCGTGCTTCAGCAGCGTTTCAATGGCGCCGTCCCGCATGGGGGCAGTGATCTCAGGATTCCACTCGCTCACTACCAGTCCCAAACGCAGACCGGTGCCCTTTGGGACACCGGCGGCGTTATAATTGGAAAGGTCCGTGGTGGACATAGGAGAGTGCTCAGCCGATCTTTTCCTTAGCGCGCGCCTCGTATTTCTTGGCGTTGTTCGCGTCAGGTGAAGCCGGATAGTCCGAAGCGATGCGGCCAAAGCACTTGGCGGCGTTCTTCCAGTCGTTCTGCTGTTGGTACACGATACCGGCCTTCATCAGGAACATAGGAGTGGTGTACTCGCTCTTCACCATGTCAGCGGCTTTCATGAACTGGCTCACGGCTTCCGCGGGGCGGCCCAATTCCACGAGGGCATCACCTTGGTTGCCCACGGCCATTACGCGGAGCACATCGTCACCGAGGTCCGCTTCTTTGTAGTACTGTAGCGCCACTTCGTAGTTCCCTTGCTGGTGGTTGATCACCCCGATATAGAATTTGGCGAGCTTGCCGGTGGGCGTGCTGCCATATTCATCGGCCATCTGGGTGAAGCCGAGGTAGTTGCCGTCACCGTTCAGGGCAAGGTCCAGCGAATCGATCTCGAAATAATACTGGGCTTTCCAGATGGAATCCGCGGCTTGTTTGGCGGCAGGTTCGGAAACGAACTTGCGATAGCCGAGCAATCCGGCCACGATGACCAGCACCGCGACCACCGCAATGGTGACCGGCCGCTTGTTCTTTTCCATGAACAATTCGCTCCGGGTGTAGATCGCCCCGATGTCCAGGTCTTTTTCCTCTTCGATGTGCTTCGCCATAGGCTCAGGCTATTTCTTGTGGGCGGCAAAAGTAGGTGTTCCGCGGGAACGTAGGTCAGGTGGTCTTTTTACCACGGATCACGCCAAGCGCTTAATGGAATGCAGCCGGTGGGTATGAACCTTATCCGTCGCATTGAAAATGCCCTTTTCGTCCAATTGGTCCACGCGCACACGGCCGGATGCGTGCAGGATGGAGTTTCCTTCCAGCACGATCCCCACATGGATCACGCGGCCCTCCTCGTTGGCGAAGAAAGCCAGATCGCCGCTGGCCGATCTTTCCACACTTTCAACGGTTTTCCCTAGTCCGGCTTGCTGCCAAGCATCGCGCGGAAGGTTTACGCCACCTACGAGGTAGAGCATCTGTGTAAGTCCTGAACAGTCCACCCCGAAAGGCGAACGGCCGCCCCAGAGGTAAGGCGTGTTGAGCCATTGGTCCTTCAGTTTCAGCAGGCGCATTACCGCAGTACCGTTGGGCTTGGCATTGGTCCGGCCGGGAAATGCCAACCGCTCGGCACCCAGGTCAAAGAGTCCGGCGGAATAGGCCGGTAGTACGGCTCCAAAGGGCATAATAACGGCTCCGGAAGCGGTTTGTACATGCATGAACTGTTCCGTGGTCCGTACGGTCTGCAGGTCGACCCCGTCCTGGGCAAGTTGTATCTGCTTGAGGTCCACCCAACCTTCATAGTTGTCGTGGTGGAACTTCAGCAACGCCCACTTCTTGCTTGTTTCAAGCACATCGGCGGTTTCGCCGAAAAGCCATTGGGTAACCTGCTCAGCGCGGTCGTCGGGGCTTTTGCGCGCGGGTACGATGCTCAGCGGGCAAATGGCCTGGTCTTGATGGGGCATGCCGCGAAGGTGCGGTGCGACCTACCTCGAGCCACCCATGCACGCTGTAAGTTTTACGCGGGGTAGCGTTGACGAAAAGACACTACGCTTCAGAGAGTCGTGCTTAAAGCACCTCGATCACCATGGCACTGGCACCGCCACCGCCATTGCAGATCCCGGCTGCACCGTACTTCTTGCCGTTCTGCTTCAGGGCATGCAACAGCGTAACAATGATGCGCGCACCACTGCAACCCAACGGATGGCCCAAGGATACCGCGCCACCATGGACGTTCACTTTAGCTGGATCCAGCCCCATCAACTTCGTGTTGGCGATGCCTACCACTGAGAAGGCCTCATTGAGCTCGACCAAGTCGATGTCGGACATCTTCAGCCCGGCCTTTTTCACAGCCAACGGCACCGCTTTGCTGGGCGTGGTGGTGAACAGCTCCGGAGCTTGTTCCGCATCCGCGTACCCGATCACCTTGGCGAGGGGCTTCAGGCCGAGTGCCTTCGCTTTCTCGGCACTCATCAGCACCAAGGCAGCAGCGCCATCGTTGATCGTGCTGGCATTGCCGGCGGTCACGGTGCCTTCCTTGGTGAACACGGCACGAAGCGTCTTCAATTTCTCGAAGTTCACATTGGAATACTCTTCGTCCTCGCTCACCACCGTATCGCCTTTGCGGCCTTTCACGGTCACGGGGATCACCTCGTCCTTGAACTTTCCTTCCTTCCAAGCCTTGGCGCTGCGCGTATAGCTCTCGATGGCAAAGGCGTCCTGTTCCTCCCGGCTGATCTTGTTGTCCGTTGCGCAGAGGTCGGCGCAAACGCCCATAGCTTGTTGGTCATAAACGTTGGTCAGGCCATCCTTGCCAATGCCATCGATCAACTTGCCATCGCCAAAACGATAGCCATAACGAGCGTTCTCCACATAGTACGGGGTTCGGCTCATGCTCTCCATGCCGCCTGCCACCACCACTTCCGCATCGCCAAGGAGGATCTCCTGCGTGGCGATCATGATCGCCTTCATGCCACTGGCGCAGACCTTGTTCACCGTGGTGGCGGGCGTGTTGTCCGGCAGTCCGGCGTACTTGGATGCTTGGCGGGCCGGGGCCTGGCCGAGGTTTGCTGAGAGGACACAGCCCATGATAACGTCGTTCACGTCCTCCGGCTTCACACCAGCTTTTTCCACGGCGGCCTTGATGGCGGTTGCGCCCAGTTCGGTAGCGGACACGGTGGAAAGAGCGCCCCCGAAAGAGCCGATGGGGGTGCGTACTGCGGAAACGATGACGACTTCACGTGCCATGGAAATGGGGCTTTGTTTTGGGCCGCGAAGGTAAGAGGATGCTTTTTGTGAGGAATGAGTCTTTGAGAGGATGCACATAACACGAGGCATACCGGTCTTTTCGAAATACAGGTCCATAGCATGATCGGCACGGGCTGAGTGTAGGATCAGCATGCTACATAAGCTCTGCTGACAGGCCGGAATTCCTTTATGGGAGCGCTCGTCCTACTTTCGCCGACTATCCGGTCCCGTAGCTCAGTTGGATAGAGCACCTGCCTTCTAAGCTGGCGGTCGTTGGTTCGAATCCAACCGGGATCACGAAGTTTCGATCAGGCGGTTATATTTGCCGCCCGAATTGGAGAGGTGGGTGAGTGGCTTAAACCAGTAGTTTGCTAAACTGCCGTACGGGTTAAACTGTACCGGGGGTTCGAATCCCCCCCTCTCCGCTCTAAAGAACGCCCGCGAAAGCGGGCGTTCTGCGTACTGCCCCGACCGCGGGGATAGCTCAAAGCCGTGCGGTCATTTGCTAAGGAAGGGGGCTGTGGAGCGACCACTTTCTGTTCCGGCACACCGCACCAAGGGAAAGCGGCATACGCTCCCGAGCAGAGGGGCAAAAGCCAACATGGATCTTCCACGACCTTTCCAGGGAGTTCATTGCCGCCGTTCAGCATTAATTCCAACGGATGTCGGGAGCATTGTGTAAAAGCCTTTCTTTGCAGCCCGTTTTCGGGGCGTAGCGTAGCCCGGTATCGCGCCTGCTTTGGGAGCAGGAGGTCGTCAGTTCGAATCTGGCCGCCCCGACAACTAAGAGCCGTTCCAATTGGGAGCGGCTCTTTTTTTTGATGTGAACAGGCATGCTTCCTCTGGTCGGAAGCTGTTGCTCACATAGGAGATGGATCGCAGTATAAATTCGCCCATTGCCCCAGTAAGGCATACTTCTTTTCTATCGTTCCTGTTCCTTGGTCTTAAAACATCCTATCCGGTCCACCAGTATGTCCGAAGCGCAGAACGGCCCCGTACAAGCCCCCTTTCCTTCCTCCGACGTAACTGTACCGCGAGCTGATCGCATGGGTTGGCTTCGCCGGTCAATAACCATGCGGGCGTTACTGGTGGCGGTGTTGGTGCTGCTCCTGTTGATCCCGCTCGCAATGGTCCAGGACCTGATCCAAGAGCGCGAGTACCATAAGGACGATGCAGTACGTGAAGTGAGCGCCACTTGGGGCGGGAGCCAGACCATTACAGGACCATTGATCACGGTGCCCTATCAAGCCACCGTGCGCGTTGACCTAGGCGATGGTAAAACGGAAATGCGGAACGTGACGCAGTACGCGCACTTTTTACCGGAGAAATTGGATGTAGCCGGCAACTTGGACCCGGAGAAGCGGCACCGTGGGATCTACGATGTGGTGGTCTACAAAGGGCATATCGATATCGCGGCAACCTTCCCCGCGATGAACGGAGCATTGCCCGGTACGGCTTCCGCGCTGCAGTGGAACGAGGCTTCACTGTGCTTGGGCATTTCAGACCTGCGAAGCATCAAACAGCAGGTATCGGCAGAGTTGGACGGAAGGTCGATAGCCTTCGAGCCAGGCGTTCCCTCGGACGATCTGATCGCGTCCGGGTTGAGCTTGGCCATACCCATGGACAGCTTGTCCTTGAACAAACCGTTCGCTCTTTCCATCGCGTTGGAACTCAATGGCAGCGGCAGTTTCCGCGTGGTGCCCGTGGGCCGTAACACGACCGCGTCGGTACGTTCAACCTGGCCGGACCCGAGTTTCCAAGGAGCTTTCCTTCCCGATAGTTCAACCGTTGATGCCAATGGTTTCTCCGCTCATTGGACCGTGCTGCACTTGAACCGGCCTTATCCGCAGGAGTTCACAGGCAGCCGCAACATGGAACTACAAGAGAGCGCATTCGGACCCGACCTGATCCTGCCTGTTGATGAATACCAGAAGAGCACGCGCGCAGCGAAGTACGGCTTGATGTTGATCACCATGGTATTCCTCGTGTTCTTCTTCGTGGAAGTCTTGCAGAAGTTGCGCATCCACCCGATCCAATACCTGCTGGTGGGCCTTGCATTGTGCATCTTCTACACACTGCTCATTGCATTAAGCGAGCATATCGGGTTCAGCAAGGCTTACATCACTTCCGCCATCGCAGTGATCGGTCTGGTTGTGTTCTACGCGCGCAGCGTCTTCAAGCAGACGAAGGCGACACAGCTGCTCGGGCTCGTGATGGTGCTGGTCTTCGGCTTCATGTTCACGGTGATCATCCAAGAGGATTACGCGTTGCTGATCGGCAGCATCGGTCTGTTCATAGTGCTGGCGATCGTGATGGCGGTGAGCCGGAAGATCGATTGGAACAAGGCAGGGGAATAATTGGTGCACCGCTCGTCGGCTGCGCAGGCCGCTCATCGGGCGGTGCGCGCAGGTGGTCGAATAGTTGGGAAATGCGCCGATCCAAAGTGATCCGGCAGGCAAGGTGAGAGCGAAATTCGCACCACCGAAAAACGACCTTTCCATGCGGATCCCCCTTCTTGCGCTCACGTTCCTTACCGCTTGTTCACTACACGCCACAGACTACTACGTTTCCCCCACGGGCAATGACAACAGCAACGGTACCAGCACCTCCACAGCCTGGAAGACGATAAACCGCGTGAACAATTCCGCCTTTTCCTACCAGCCTGGTGATCGCATACTTTTCCAGCGCGGAGGTACGTGGCGTGGCGAGGTGATCATGGGCACATCGGGCACGGCGGCGCAGAACATCACTGTAGGTTCTTACGGTAGCGGGGCTAAACCCTTGATCAAGGGAAGTGAGCTGATGAGCGGTTGGAGCCAATACAGCGGGAACATCTGGCGCACGTCGGTGGCGGGTCCGGTTGATCAGGTGTACGTGGCAGGGCAGAGGATGACGTTGGCACGTTACCCCAACTCGGGTTGGCTGCGCAACAGTCAAGGCGGCGGAACGCAGATGCAGAGTAACGGACTGACGCAACCGAACAACTACTGGAACGGTGCGGTGGCAGTCGTGCGCAGCTCAAGCAGCTCTTTCGACACGCTTGTCATCAGTAGCTATTCGAACGGAACACTCCACTTCACCACTCCGACCCTCAACATGGGCACTGATCCCTGGGGATTCTACATCACGAAAAAACTCTCCGAACTGGACAGCCCGGGTGAGTGGTATTTCGATCCCGTTGCGCACCAACTCTACCTCTGGGCCCCCAATGGGAATAGCCCCAACGGTCAACAAGTGGAAGCCGCCGTGTACCGTGCGGGTATCAATTGCTACTGGCATCGCTCGTATCTGCGTGTGGAGAACCTGGCATTTCAACACCAGCGTCTTGCAGGTGTTTTCAACGACGGCGCTGACCACGTGACAGCCACGGGGTGCGATTTCAGCTATCTGTACCATGGCATCCGCAGCGCGGGCCTTAACAACACCTATACCGGGAACACCTTCAACCATACCTATGCCACCGGGGCGCTTATCATCGATAGCAACACGTTGTTCGCGGATAACCAATTGAACAATATCGCACTGCTGGACGGACAGGGTGAAAGCACCTGGGGTTATTTCGGCGTGCGTGCCATCGGTCCCGGGAACATCGTGCGGAGTAACCGTTTGGACAGCATCGGATACATCGGCATTATCGCGGAGAACAACACACTCGTGGAGAAGAACGTGGTAAGGCATCCACTGGCCACCATGAACGATGGCGGGGGCATTGCGATCGACCACGCTGACGGCCTCATAATCCAGGACAACATCGTAAGCGACCCTATCGGCAGTTATGAGAATGGCGCTGCTACGAACGCGCCGCACAACGAGCACATGGGGATCGGTATCTACTTCGGTAACACCATGATCAAGAACACCAAAGCGCTGCGCAACACGGTATACAATTGTCCACAGACCGGTATTAATGTGGACCATACGATGCTTACTTCCGGTCTACAGATCAAGGACAACATATTGTTCAACAACGGCGTGCAGCTCACGATCTCCGACTATTCCAACGGAACAGGTACAGGCGCGACGCCGCCATACTATGTGCCCAATTACAACGACGTGTATAGCGGCAACAAAATGTACTGCCTCACCAAGGACCAGTTGTGCATGTTGCAGTACCATACTCACGGGGCGCAACCAGTGGATTTCGGGACGTTCAGTAACAACAACTATTTCAATCCTTACAACGAATTGACCATCAAGGTGATCAACTTCCTGGTCGGAGATCCGCGCTATTACACGCTCGAGCGATGGATGATCGAAAAGGGAGAAGATGCAGGCAGCACGCGCAGTCCACAGCGGCTGGCCCCGTATGCCACCACACAGGAGGTGGGACCGCAATTAGTGATCAACGGAACGTTCGCCAGCAACGTGACGGGCTGGACGGGATGGCCGAACAACGCGCAGGTGACACGCGTCACCAACCGGTTGGATAACGGGGCACTTAAGGCATTCCTGCCGGACAACAGTCAGTATCCGAGTTTCACGTTGCACAATCCGGATCTCTTCGCGATCCAGAACCAGCAGTGGTATCGGGTGCGCATGAGCTTGCAAAGCGATGGCATCGGCGACCTCATGTCCGCGGTGAAAGGCCAGACGCAATTCAGCGGTCCGCTGACGATGTGGCAATGGCGTGTACCTTTTGACGGCGAGCGCCGCGACCTTGAAATGTATTTCCAAGCGAACATGACCGATCAGGCGCAGGTTCAGTTCGAGAACCAATGGACCGACCCCCAATACTATTTGGACAATGTGACGATCCAGAAGGTCAATGTGCAAGCGCTGGATCCTGCGCAGCGCCATAAGATCTTCGTGAACGACCAAGCCAATTCACAGACTTTCAGCCTGCCTTCCGGTTGTTGGAGCGGCCTGGACGGGAACTTGTTCAATGGTAGCGTGGATGTTCCGGCTTATTCATCCGTAGTTGCCTACTTGGTGGAAGGGAGCGGCTGCAACGTAGTACCCACCAGCGGCATCAAAGTGAAGGTGGCGTTGGGTGGAGCCATGGATTACGCCACGGGCAACATGCGCGACGCGCTCCGGGCGAACGGTCTACTACCGGATGCTGAGCCGTACAGTGGGTCAGGATCCGTATTAGCGAATGCAGGTGCCACCATTGCACCCGCCGTGAAGCAGGTAACGGGTAACCAGGCCGTGGTGGATTGGGTTGTCGTTGAGCTGCGTGCGGATGCGTCGAGCCCGAACATCACCGAAAGCCGCGCTGCGTTGCTACGCAGGAACGGCACGGTGGTGGACCCTGCGGGGAATGAACTGATCAGCTTCACCACGCCCGTTGCAGGGAAATTCTTGAGCATCCGGCACCGCAACCACCTAGGAGTACTGTGTAATACGGCAATTGCAGGCTCCGGGGCGCTTACGGATTTCACCTTACCAGGCACGACCACCTATGGCACCAATGCGCAGCATAACACGGACGGTTTCCTAGCGCTGTGGCCTGGCAATGCGAACGCGGACCGCAAAGTGAAATACACCGGAAGCAGTAATGATCGGGACGGCATCCTCGCCATCACCGGTGGGGCCGTACCTACGAGTATCGTTACGGGCTACTTTGACGAGGATGTGAACTTGGACGGCGTCGTTTCCTACACCGGGGCGAACAACGACCGGGATGCAGTGCTTGTCGCCGTTGGCGGAACGCAGGCCACGGCTACCCGCTCCGAGCAACTACCTTGATAAGCAGTTACTTGGCATTGGTCAGATGGTTTCGCAGGAGCCGGCAGGCAACCAGCCTACTGCACCGCTGGAGATCTTCACCTCCTGCCATTCCTTCTGGTGTTTAAGCACTTGGACCTTGGTGCCTTGATGAAGTACGAATGCGGTAGCAGCTCCGTCCAGAGGTTCGCCCAGCACGTCCACCTTGGGCAGCATGATGATGGCCTCCCCGGTGTTCTGCACTTGATCCACCCGGTAGGCGGCCAAGGCCATGGCCAGTGCGGTGCTGAGTAAAGCAATACCTGCAAAAGCGATCAAGGCTCGTTTGGCCAAGCGTTGCCGGACGAAGATCGACATGCCCAAGGCTATGGCCATCAATGCGCAAGACCATAATGAGCGTCGCGCCCATTGATCCACATCACTTCCGCCTTGTAGGCGGTCCCAGATGGAAGCCAGCGCGAATCCCGGAAGCTCATTAACGCGGTCCACCACCTTGGTGCGCTCGAGGTCCAAATTCGCCTGAACATCCTCCGCGCCCGGGGCCAAGCGCAGGGAGCGCTCATAGTAGAGGATCGCATGCGGCATATCGCCGAGCTTGCTGTAACAGTTGGCGATGTTGAAAAGCAGGCTTGCGGATGTATACGAATTGTTAAGCGAGTCGTACAGCGCCAGTGCATTTGCATGGTCGCCTTTCGCATAGGCCGCTTCCGCCTGTTGGGCAAGTTCCTGCGGCCCGGCAAGGGCCGAAAACTGGCAAATGCTGAAACAAGTTGCGAGGAGAAAGGCGGACGTCGTCCTCATGCGCGTAGGTGTTGCTCGATCCGTGCGATCAATGAGGCGGCTTCCTCATAGGTCTGTTGCCGGGGCTTGCTATCCGCAGGGGAAAAACGCGCCATCTCAGCTGCCTCCATCAGTGCTATGTATTGTTCCGCGGCCTTTCCGCCGTCCACACCGGCCAACTTTTCGCGCAACATCCCGGGATTCACCTCCGCCACGCCGAGGTTGAACTTATCCGCGGCATATCCTTCCAATGCCTTACCGAGTGTATCATTGAAAGCCGCACGGTCGCCAGCATCCAAGGCGGCCTTTGCCAATACGAGGCGCTGTTTGGCCACCTTATCCGCACCGCGCCGGCGCAGGCCGGTGGCGTCACCCAAGCGTTTCTCGCGCTTGCGGTACCAAGCGAGGAGCAGCAGCAGAAGTGCCGGGGGCGCAGTGATCCCAAGGATGTAGGGCCAAGAGCCGAAGAGGAATGATCCGGTGCGACGCAGGTGAAGGTCCCCGGTGCGTATGTAGCGGATGTCGTTGGCCAAGGGCGTTACATCCGATTTCACCACGTTGCCAACGGTAGCGCCCGCATTGGGTGCTCCGGGCTTTACATCGAAATGCAATGGTGCGGAGCGCAGCTGTTTATAGGTGCCCGAAGTCGGGTCAAAATAGCTGAAGGTGAGAGCGCCAACGTCGTAGCTGCCTTCGTGCCGCGGGATCAGCAGGTACTGGAAGGTGCGGCTGCCGCTCATCCCAGTACCGTTCACGGTGATCTTGTCATCGATCTTCGGGTCGTAGGATTCAAAGTCACCGGGCAGTCCCAGCTTGGGCGCGTCGATAAGTTTTAGGTTGGCCCTGCCTGAAAAACGGATGCTAAGGTCGATGGCTTCGTTCGCATTGACACTGGTCGGTGGAGTATCCATCTCCATGCGGAGGTCGCCGACAGCACCCATAAAGTCCGCGGGTTTCCCGCCCGGCAGGTCCAGTACGGTGAGGGAGCTGGCATTGCTTTGGATCCTGACGGGTGTTCCGCTGCTGAAGAAATTCGGGTTCACGCGATAGTTCAGCGTCATGGGCTCCACGCGGAGCTGACCGCTGCGCAAGGGGATCAGTACTTGTTTCTTCAACACTGCAACGCGGTATGCCAGTCCATTGATCTTGCGTTGACCGGGTTGCCAGTTGGCTTCACCAAGGTCCACTTCCTCCGCCCAGAATCCACTGATCTTGGGAAGGTCATAATCATCGGCCTGCAGGGAGTTATAGCGCGAGAAGAGGGTGTAGGTGGTGATGACCTGCTCGCCCACGTAGGCTTTGTCCTTGCTCAGCGTGATCGTGCAGAATAAGTTGGGATCCTTCTTCTGGGCTTGGTCCATCTGCGGGGATGAGCCTGATCCGGAAGCTGTCTTGGAAACGTGGATCCGGATGGGCTCCGTCCTCAAGGAGCCGCCCCCGATGGTGGCCGTGGAAGGCCCGATGGTGAAGTCGCCCGGACCGGTAGCGGTGAGCACCCATGTGGAGGTGCTGCTGCGGCTAACACGGCCGTTCATGTTGCTGAAGCTATTGCTGGTAAAAGGCCCTTGTACCACGACCAGACCACCCCAGTCCGGCGTGGTGAGCTTGCCAGTGGAAGCATTGGCAAGCTCCAACGTGAATTTCACGGGCTCACCTGCGCTGATCTCGTTGCGGTCCACATTGGCTTGGAATGAGACCTCTTGCGCGAGCAAGGGCGAGCCAGCGATAGTGAACACTACCGCTAGGTTCAGGATGCGCTCTATCGTTTCCATCACCAGTCCTTGTCCGTTGGTGCGATGGGTTTAGGCTGCAATTTGCGCCTTACCTCATCCTGCACGTTCTTCTCTTGTTGTTGGGCCGCGTCCAACATGCGTTTTGCGTCCTGCGGATCGATGCGGTCCTTGGGCTGCGGTTGTTCTTGAGCCTCCTTGTCCTTGTCTTGACCTTCCTTGTTCTGCGGATCCTTGGGTTGCTCGTCCTGTTTCTTCTTATCCTGATCCTTGTTCTGGTCTTTGCCCTCGTCTTTCTTCTGCTTTTGCTGTTGCTCGAGCATTTTTTGTGCGAACGCAAGATTGTAGCGTGTGTCGGCGTCCGTCGGTGAGCGCTTCAATGCTTCTTTATAAGCATTCACAGCCTCTTGGAACTTACGCTGGCGGAGCTGCGCATTCCCAAGGTTGTGGTAGGCACGTGCCTGTGCTTGATCGCCTTTGGCCATGGCAGCGGCGCTTTCGTAGGCTTGTTGGGCGCGCGCTAAGCTGTCCTGCCCGTACCAGGCATTACCGAGGTTGAAAACGCCCCGTTCATCCTTGGCGGCCTGTTCGTATGCCCGGGTGGCAGCTGCCGCATCCCCTTTTTCCAAGGCAGTGTTGCCTTTACGTATGGCGCGATCAGCTTCTTGCGCATGCAACGAGCAAGCGCCGCTGAACAGGATCGAAAGGGCGATCAAGCGGACCATCCGATATGTTTCTTGAATGGGTTTGCAAAAGTGCGTTCGCCCATGCAAAGGCCGATCAGTACCAGTGCACAAGCTGCGGCCAGGAAATACTGGAAACGGTCCTCATGGCCTGCGAAACGGAAAGTGCCGAGGTCGCTTTGGTCCATACTGCGGAGCTTGGCCATGATGGCGTCGATGCCGGTGTCGCCGGAGGTAGCGTGAACGTATTCGCCGTTGCCCGCTTCCGCAATGCGGCTAAGCATTCCCTCGTCGAGCTTGGTCATCACGGTCTGTCCTTCCTTATCCTTTTTGAAGCCGACCACCGCGCCGTTCATCCGCACGGGAATGGGCGCGCCTTGTGGGGAGCCCATGCCGATGGTGTTGACGATGATGCCTTTTTCAGCTGCTTCCTTGGCCGCTGTTACACCGTCATCCTCGAAGCTCTCGCCGTCACTGATCACGATGATGGTCTTGCCCTTCGCGGCATCAGCGCCGAAGCTGCGCATGGCCTGATCAATGGCTGCGCCGATGGCGGTCCCTTGGCGTTGCACCATGTTCGGCCCCAAGCTGCCGAGGAAGAGTTTTGCGGCGCTGCGGTCAGCGGTGATGGGCAGTTGGGTGTAGGCCTGGCCGGCGAAGACGACAATACCGAGCCGGTCGCCGTGCATGCGGTCTATCAACTGTGCGAGTGCCCGCTTCGCAACTTCCATCCTGTTGGGCTTGAGATCCTCGGCCATCATACTGTTGCTCACGTCCAGCGCCACTACCACATCAACGCCCTTGGCTTTCACTTCTTCCACACGGGTGCCCATCTGCGGTCCGGCCAGTGCGATGATGGCCAAGCCCAATCCATGGCGCAGCAAGAGAAAGCGGGTTGCGGTGCGCCACGAGGAAACGCCGGGCACCATGACCGGCAGCATGCCTGCTTCGCCGAAGCGTTTCAGCGCTCGGTTCTTCAGGCGCAAGCCGATCAAGTAGGCCAGCACCAGGACGGGGCCGACGAACGATGCCCAGAGCATGACGGGCTTTGCGAAACGGAACTGCGGTAGTTCACTGGGGGCGTAAAGCAGGAATGAAATGCCGATGGCCCATGCCAGCACTTCCACAGCGATCACCACCATGGAGATAGGCGCATTGCGGTATGTGCCGGGCGCGCTCATGGGGTGGTGCGCAGGAATGTATTTCCCAAGAAGAGACCCAGGAACAGCAGCGAGCAGCCAGCGATCAATGGCAGCCGGTATTCCTCCGTGCGCGAGCTGTGTTCGGTCACTTTCACGCGGGTTTTTTCCAAGCGGTCGATCTCTTGATAAATGCCCCTCAACTTTTTCTCGTCCGTAGCTCGGAAGTAGCGCCCACCGGTCATTTCGGCGGTTTGCTTCAGCATCTCCTCATCGATCTCCACCTTCACATAATCATACTTGTACTGCCCGTTCGGGTATATCGCAACGGGCGAAAGTGCCTTTCCGTTCGTGCCTACACCGATCGTATACACGCGGATGCCGAGTTCTTCGGCGATCTGCGCGGCGTCCAGCGGCTGAATGGTGCCGGCGTTGTTCATGCCATCCGTGAGCAGGATCACCACCTTGCTCTTGGAGCTGCTTTCGCGCAGCCGGTTGATGGCGGTCGCCAAGCCCATGCCCACCGCTGTACCCCCGTTGATCAGTCCTGTGCGTGCCTGTAGGAAAAGCTGCTTCAGCACGTCGTGGTCGGTGGTAAGAGGGCATTGGGTAAAAGCCTCGCCTTCGTAGACCACCAAGCCAATGCGGTCGTTGGGGCGGTTGTCGATGAAGTTCATGGCTACGTCGCGCGCGGCATCCAAACGGTCCGGCTTGAAATCCTTCGCCAACATACTGGCACTGTAGTCCATGGCGATGATGATGTCGATGCCGTCGTGCGTTACGTCCTGCCAGCTGTCCTTGCTCTGCGGCCTTGCCATGGCCAGAAGCATCATGGCGGTGCCAAGGAGACCGAAGGCAAAGGGAAAATGCCTGGCCTTGGCGACGAGGTCCACCGGACCGTGCTCCAAGGCGCGATAGGTGCTAAGGGTGGCGCTTGGCCTGCGTTTGTTGCGGCGGAGAACGTACCAAGCGGCGAGCACGGGTATCGCTGCCAAAGCCCACAGGTAATGCGGAGAGGCCAGCTCGTATCGGTCCTTCAACCACCAGCCCGCCGCCAATGCCGCGGCCATCACCGCCAACAGCAGTACCAGCACGGAGAGCAGGTCAGGGTAGCGGCGCATCGGTGTGTTGGTCTGCGGTCTGTTGCACGAAAGCCATGGCGGTGGCCAGCATCTGGTCGGTCTCCGGCAGGGAAGGTTTCCACTTGGCGAACTTGGCAAGATCCGCAAGCTGCAGGATGTTGCGCAGTTCGGTCTGCTTGTCCTTGCTCAATGCGGAGATCCGCAGTGCGCCCATCAGCTCATCGGTGGTCTGCTCCATCGCGGGCACGCGGAAACGCTTTTCGATGTAGGCGCGGAGGATATCCGCCAAGCCGGCGCAATGGGCTTTCACCAAGCCCTGTTCGCAGAGCTTCTGGGCGCGCAGTTCCTCCAATGCGCGCAAGGCCAGTAAATGAGCGGGCACAGGCGGCGGAGGCGGAGCGACCTCTTTTCCCTTCGGCTTACGGCGCTTGACGTAGATCACCAACGCGATGATCGCTGAGAGCAAAGCCAAGCCTCCGGCCAACCACGGCCAATTGTCGCGCAACCAATCCGCAAAACTGAATGGTACGGTGTAGATACCCTTAATGGGTCGGATCGCTTTCGTTGTATCAACGGGCACTGTGTTCACAGTGAGCAAGAGCGGGTCGGTAGCCAAGGTGTCCGCTCCTGAAATGAACCGGAATGGAGGAATGGCCCAGTAGCCACTGTCCCAAGAAGTGATCGTCAGCGTGCGTTGCTGGCGGAAATGGTAGGGGTCGGCATTTTTTTCCGGAAGGATGGTGTCCACATGGCTATCGAGCAGTACCGGCACTTTACCGGTGATGGTATCGCCGATAGTGGGCCAAATGATGGTGGTGGAGCCGCCTTGGTCCACCCGGTAATCCACGGAGAGAAGGAGGTGGGCTTGTTCACCGATCAGGATGGAAGCGGTATCCAGCTTCGCACTGACCCGGATACTGTTGGCGTCCTGTGCCATAGCCACCGGAGTGAACAGTCCAGCAGCAGCACACAGCAACGCAGCGCCCAGGAAATGGCTCCTGAAGTATCCAGGTGCAATAGCTCTCAACGCGCGTAACGAGCCCATCAGTCGCGTTGCCTAAAAAGGTTCATCAAGGGCTTTACATAGCCTTCCCTCGTACTGATCACGGCGTGGTCCACACCAGCGCGGCGGAGCGCATCGCGGGCATGTGCTTGGCGGCGCAGGGCTTCGGCGCGGTAGTGTTCCCGCACGGCCTTGTTCCGGGTGTTCACCCATCGGGTGGCTCCGGTCTCGGGGTCCTTGAACTGGACCAGTCCCATGTTGGGCAGCTCTTGTTCACGCGGGTCCGTGGTACGCAGCACCACCAGGTCGTGGCGGCGGTTGGCGATCTTCAGTGCATCTTCCCAACCGCTGTCCAGCAGGTCGCTGATCAGGAAGGCGATGCTGCGCTTCTTGATCACGTTGTTCAAGTACTTCAACGCCAATGTGATGTCGGTACCCTTGCCGGTGGGGCGGAATTCCAGCAGCTCCCGCACGATGCGGAGAATATGGCCGCGGCCTTTTTTCGGCGGAATGAAGAGCTCCATCCGATCACTGAAAAGGATCAAGCCCACTTTGTCGTTGTTCTGTATGGCGCTGAAGGCGATCGTCGCGCAGGCCTCCGTGATCAACTCACGTTTCAACTGGTTCACCGTACCGAAGTCGCCGCTCGCACTTACGTCGGCAACAAGCATCACGGTGAGCTCACGCTCCTCATCGAACACTTTGATGAAGGGATGGCCCAAACGCGCGGTAACGTTCCAATCAATGGCGCGGACCTCATCTCCGGGCACATACTCACGCACTTCGCTGAAGGCCATGCCACGGCCTTTGAAGGCACTATGGTACTCACCACTGAAAATATGGTTGCTCAAGCCGCGTGTCTTCAGCTCGATCGTCCGCACCTTCTTGATGAGGTCCTTGGTATGTTGGTTACTGGCGATCGCTGAAGATTTGAATAGTGGTGAACGTTGGAAGGTGATAGGTGGGTGCCGTCTTCATCCGCATACTGCCGCCTCCCACTGCGGCGTGGGAACTAACGATTGAAAATGAACAATCGGCTCAAGGCACCTCCACGGTATTGAGCACCCGATCGATCACCTCCTTCACGCTGATGTTCTCCGCTTCCGCCTCGTAGGTAAGACCGATCCGGTGGCGCAGTACGTCCGGGCAAACGGCACGTACGTCCTCCGGGATCACGTAACCGCGGCGTTTCGTGAATGCATAGGCCTTGGCGCCCAGCGCCATATTGATGCTGGCACGTGGCGATCCGCCATAAGCGATCAACGAGCTGAGGTCGTTCAGTTTGTATTGGTCCGGCTTGCGCGTGGCGCCGGTGATGTCCACGATGTACTGCTCGATCTTCTCGTCCATGTACACCTCGCGTACCAGCTTGCGCGCGTTAATGATGTCGGCGGGCGAGATCACCTTACGCACGCCGCTTTCGCGCACCACGCCCGTGTTCTGGCGAATAATGGCGCGTTCCTCCTCCTTGCGTGGATAATCCAGTACCACCTTCAGCATGAAGCGGTCCGTCTGTGCCTCCGGCAGGGGATAGGTGCCTTCCTGTTCTATCGGGTTCATGGTGGCCAACACCAGGAAGGGCTCAGGAAGTTTGAATGTTTGTGTTCCAATGGTGACTTGCCGCTCTTGCATGGCCTCCAGAAGTGCACTCTGCACTTTGGCGGGTGCCCTGTTGATCTCGTCCGCAAGGATGAAATTGCTGAAGATGGGACCCTTTTTCACGCTGAATTCCTCGCTGCGCGGGCTATAGACCATGGTGCCGATAAGATCCGCGGGCAGCAGGTCCGGGGTGAATTGCACACGGCTGAAGCCTACGTCGATCACGTCGCTCAGTGTTTTAATGGCTAATGTTTTGGCCAGGCCGGGCATGCCCTCCAGGAGAATGTGCCCATCGGCCAGCAGCGCGACAAGCAGTTTCTGCACCATGTCCTTCTGGCCCACGATCACCTTGGCCATTTCCATTTCGATCACATCCACGAATGAACTGGCCTGCTGGATACGCTCGTTGAGGATGCGGATGCTGTCAGCTGAGGAGCGGTCCGGATCCGCTGGGTGGGTAACGGGAATGTCGAGAGGAGTTTGTTCCATGTTTTCGATCAGCGCCAAAGGCATGTTTGGGAATGCAAAATTCCGCGATCGGCGCGGGCTATGCCACGCTTGGGGGTTAATGAACGTTAATCGCTTGCCCGAAACTCTGGATCGCGTCGGAGCTACCTTCGGCACAAGAAAAGAAAGTTTCCATGGAACAACTCAAGATCACCTTGCAGGATACCATTGAACATGTGCGTGCTTTCCACGACGCATTCGGTATCGTGAATGCGGAAAGCCCCACTGGAAACATTGCTCTGGCTGACGTGCAACTGAGGCATGACCTGATGCGCGAAGAGAACGAGGAATACCTGGAAGCAGCATCGAACGGTGATCTGGTAGAGGTAGCCGATGCCTTGGGCGACATGCTGTATATCCTTTGTGGAACCATCCTGAAGCATGGACTCCAGCACAAGATCGAGGAGGTCTTCAGCGCGATCCAACTCAGTAACATGAGCAAACTGGGCGCGGATGGCCGCCCCATTTACCGGGCCGATGGCAAAGTGCTGAAGGGTGAGCGCTACTTCCGGCCGGATATCGCCTCCATCCTTAACCCGTCCCAAGAAGAATGAACCTGCCCGGCTTGCTTCTTTCCGCGCGCACCTCTGCTTTCCGCCGTTGGGTATTGAACATGGGTCTAAAGCGCATGATCCCGTTCAACCGGCCGCACGGCTTGAACGTGGTACCGTTGGAAAGCGGCGGCATTAAGGTCCTGATACCTTTTTGGCGGATCAACCAGAACCACATCCGTGGCATCCATGCGTGCTGTTTGGCCACTGCGGCGGAGTATTGCAGCGGATTGGCGCTGATGGAGCACTTGGACGCTAAGAGCTATCGCATCATCATGAAGAGCCTGCACATGGAGTACCATTATCAAGCCAAGAGTGCGGCATCGGCTGTCTTTTCGCCGTCGGCGGAAGAAGTGGGGACCAACATCCGGAAGGTCGTGGAAAGTGGCGAAGCGGTTTTATATGTGGCTGAGGTCCCCGTGCACGATGACAAAGGGAATCACTTGGCCACAGGCCGCATTACCTGGCAGGTCAAACCATGGGGAAGCGTGCGCACAGCGCGTTAGTTTTTGACCCGTTCAAATAGATCTGCAGCGGCGGGAGTGCGCCACAGCGCTGCTCAAAAATTCAATTCGCCTTTACGAGCAAAGCGTCGGCATCGTACACGAAGTACATGTCAACGTAAGGCCGCAACATGGGGGGCATCTTCTGGTTCTCCTGCATCGGGACGATCACCAACGCCTTATTTCCCCAGAGTGCACCCAGGTAGGCGCGGTATTTCTTGAAGAGGTTCAACTCGGGCCAGCGCTCTTCAAAACTGTCGATGCCATCCGGCCAGTTGCGCTCCGTGCTGCGGAAAACAACGGCATCGATCTCGGACTTGCTCATTCCCGCACCCAGCATGGCCTTTACGGCCGCGCTGTCCGCGCCGATGTTATAGGCGGCATACACCGCCTCCGGCTTTTGGATCTTCACTTTCGCACGGTTCTCCCAGCTGGGGCCTTTGCTCACCAGTGGCCGCAAACGGGGAGGTGCAGCCGCACGCAGGGCGCGTTCCGGCAACACCATATACAGGTCGGAATCGGGGCGCATGGTCAATGGAAGGTCCAAGTTCGCTTTTGCTGGGATGGACACGATCGCCATCATTATACTGTCCTGTGGGAACGTGCCTACGCGGAAGCAGCGGTAATTCTGGATGTGAACAGCATTAGCGACAAGGGCACTGTCGCTGCGGATCCCTGCCGGCCACAGCATCTTATTTCCCGAGGCCATCACAGCGCGTACCTGCTGTTCCGGTGAGCCCGCAGCGGCCAAAGCGGCCTCTACGGCGTGGTCGCCTTCCACTGTGCGCACTTTCGCCAAGGCGGAAATATCCACGATCCGCACGGCATTTTGCGCTTGGCAAGCGGCAAAGGCCAAAAAGGAAAGCAATAGAAGGGAAGGTCGGATGAACTTCATGTTGCGCGTTTCTACGCGAGCTGTCCGCGGAAAGTTGCTTTAGTGCAGCTTCTCCATGCCGCCTGTGCGGCCCGGTCCAGTGTTCATCCCGACCTTTGTACCATGTTCAACACGCGAATTTTCCTCACCAGCGCCCTTCTCGCCTGTTTCTTACAAGCCGGGGCGCAGCAACCTTCCAACACAGGACACATGGGATTCCACAATCTAAAAGCCACCGATATCAACGGCAAGCCGTTCGACATGGCCCAGCTCAAAGGCCATAAAGTAATGGTGGTGAACACCGCTAGCGAATGCGGCTTCACCCCACAGTACAAGCAGCTCGAGGAGTTGTATGAGAAGTACAAAGGCAGCGGCTTCATTATCGTTGGGTTCCCCAGCAATGATTTCGGGGGTCAGGAGCCCGCCGATGAAAAGCACATCGCGGCTTTCTGCGAGAAGAACTTCGGTGTCACGTTCCCGTTGATGTCAAAGGTCGCGACGAAAGGACCTGAACAAAGTCCGGTTTACGCGTGGCTCACGCAGAAGGCCAAGAACGGTAAGCTGGATAGCGAAGTGAAGTGGAATTTTCAGAAATACCTGATCGACGAGAACGGGAACTTGGTGGAGATGCTTCCCAGTGCTGTTGAGCCGTTGAACGGTAAGGTGCTCTCTTGGCTGGAAGGCAAGTGATGCAAGGATCAGTGGACATCCTGGTCATCACGGCCCACCCCGACGATGCGGAGATCGGCATGGGCGGTACCATCCTACGGCACATCACCCAAGGCCGTTCCGTGGGCTTGGTGGAACTTACCGGGGGAGAATTGGGCACACGTGGTACGGCGGAGATCCGCGCGCAAGAAGCGGCTGCTGCGACGAAGGTGCTTGGTGTGTCCTTCCGTTATCAGCTGGGTCTTCGCGACGGTTTTTTCAGGGCCGATGAATCCAGCCTGCTGAAGGTGATCACTGCGTTGCGCACGCATCGCCCGAATGTGGTGCTCACCAACGCCGTGCGCGACCGCCACCCGGACCACGGTCGCGGTGCAGCCTTAGTTGCAGAAGCCTGTTTTCTGAGCGGCTTGCGCCGGATAGGTACCGAAGAGAACGGAACGACCCAAGAAGCCTGGAGGCCAAAGACTGTCCTGCACGCCATACAGGACAACTGGATCGACCCCGACCTCGTGGTGGACATCACCCCGTATTGGGACAAGAAGTTGGAAGCACTATTATGCTTCAAAAGCCAATTCCACGACCCGAAAAGCAAGGAACCGATCTCCCCCATCAGTGTTCCGGAGTTCCTGCCATCGCTGCAAGGCCGCGCTTTGGCCATGGGCCGCTTGATCGGCTCCACCTATGGCGAAGGCTACACGGTGGTGCGGCCACCGGCGGTTGGAGATCTAATGGAGTTGGGCTGATCTGGAATTTCAATTTTCGCCTTTTGCGCTTAATACCAGTGCGCCGGGTTCGGCTACCTTGAGTGCAGGATTCGATCATGGGCAGTGCGATAGGTTCTGCTTTTCAGTGCAGCAAACGGATCCGCATAAGAGCAAATGGCTGGCACAAGACATTAAAAGTAGGCAAAACATAAATACACAATAAGTGTATTTTTTTGTGACCTTGGCCACACGATGAGGCACGTGGAAACATCTTCACCAACAACGGCTCCTACAATGCCGATGGCGAACATCAGCTCCTCGGCTCCTCGGCTCCTCGGCTCCTCGGCTCCTCGGCTCCTCAAAAGAGCTAAAAGTAACCTCTTCATTTCATGCCATTAAAAAAGCCCCCGGTGCTACTAACACCGAGGGCCGGTCGCTCATGTCCCACCTAACCCAGTTGCATAGGTAAACGAAACAGAGCAGTACAAAGGTATCGCACCACCAGCAACGTGCCACTGCCCCTTGGCAGCACATCCAAGGATGCCTTCACGGATCTGCCGCAACTGATGAAGGCATTATTGTAGCGGAGTTTTTGACCGGATAGATGCGAAATGCATCGCGAACTAACGAACGAACGAATGCTACTTTCAAAAACACGCAACAGGTGGCCCGGAGTAAGCGCAAGTTTGCTCTTGGGTTGCCTGTTGTTTATTGCTTCTCTCCGCTGTGAAGCGCAGAATTTGGTGCCGAATGGATCTTTCGAGCAGATAGATAGCTGCCCAGTTTATCCTGCTCTAACTGGTTTTCAACCCGGTGCGATTCCTGACCAATGGTTCAGTGCAAGTGAGACACCCGACTACTTCAATGCCTGTGTTGACACAGTGACCAGCCTGCCATCGAATATGGTTGGTTATCAACAGGCATTCAATGGACAGGCTTATGCTGGGATGTGGTCATTTCTTTGGGACGATTCTAGAGAGATGATCGGAGCTCAATTGGTAAGTCCTTTGTCCATCGGCGAAACTTACTATGCGAGCTTCTATGTGAACGCCGCGTATGGGGGGCAACAACCGATTGATATTGGTTGCGGCAATACGGGACTGCTCTTCACCATGGATCCATACTTCTGGGTTACATATATGCCGGAGTACGGCTTGAGGAACTATGCCCAAGTATATAGTGCCAATGTGATCACGGACACATTGGGCTGGACATTGGTGAGCGGGAGTTTCGTGGCCGATAGCGCATATCGCTACTTAATCGTTGGCAACCATTTCGACAATGTGCATACCGATACGGCGTACATTGGACCAAGTCCTTGGGATATTTACTATGGTTGGGCCTATACCTTGGTGGATCAAATCTGTGTATCCCCGGATCCCGAAGGATGTCCGATGGCAACTGGAATGATCGAGGTGTCTGGCGCGAATGGGGGAGTTTTTCCCAATCCTGTGAAGGACGAGCTTCATGCCTACTTCGGAGAAAAGTTGGCAGGCGAAATTCGAGTTGTGGACGTACTCGGAAGAACGGTATGGATAGGAAGCGCAGCGGGAAAAGACCAATTAGATTTGCCTGTGGCAGATTGGGCAAAAGGACAATATGTACTGAATTGGATAGGGAAAGGTGGCAGGCGTTCGTTCAAGTTCGTGATCGTGGAGTAGCAGTTCCGGTCTTGGTTTAAACAACACAAGACCATGAGACATACAAACATAAAATTCTGGGCATTGGCCGGACTATTGGGCTGTGCGATGAGTTCCACGGCGCAAGTGTCACTCCTTACAAATAACATAACTGGAACTGGCCCATACGTTGGCTGCGACGCCAACAGCAATCAACCCCTGCGGGTAAAAACGGAAGCGAACTACAACATTGATTGGTACACCGCTGCGATACAACGCATGCGGTTGAACAAGAAGTTGACTACCACCATAAACGGAGCAAGCGCAGTTGCTGATGGCTTTTTGCTCCTGAGCGGCCAGCCGGATGCGTTTACCAATACCAGCAGCAAGGCCCCTGGGCCTTGAACGGGAATGCCGCCATTAACTCAATAGACAGCACCGTGCTGTGGAGCGGAGTGAAGGTGGTGGGAGTCCGTGGTTTCGCCGATGGGAACTTCCTAGTCAATCCGGCCAACATACGTGGCGTATGGGGTATCGGGCGTAGGCCCCAACCGGGTGGTTGGGGTTATGGTGGCTGGTTCGATGGTTACACGTATTGCTCACTGGGTGCTTGGGGGCCTTCGGACGCGCAACTGAAGGAGAATGTAATGCCGCTCGAAGGTGCCATGGAGAAGCTACTGCTATTGCAGCCGAAGTCCTACACCTACAAGGCATCGGATTTCCCGACTATGGGATTGGACGATGCTGTACACTTCGGCGTGATCGCCCAAGAGTTGGAAGAGGTCTTTCCCGAACTTGTACATGACACGGAACAACCCGCTGCGGTGGACAGTATGGGCAATGAGATTGCGGCAGCCGTAAACTTCAAGATGGTGAATCAGGAGGGCTTATTGCCTTGGGTGATCGCCGGCATGCAAGAACAACAAGCAACCATTTCCAGCCTACAATCCCAAGTGGCCGCCATGCAGCAACAAATAGCTGCCTGCTGCGCCGCCCAAGGCCAAGATATGGCCCCGAACAACGGCGACCAGCGCAACGCACCAGCGGAAGAGTTGAAGGAGCAACGCTTGCTCATTATTCCCAACCCGGTGGCGGATCTTACCACGCTGCGCTACTACGTTCCACAGGCTGGCCAAGTAAGCCTGCAGGTAAGCAGCGCGGATGGCAAACCCATGGAGACCTTGCGTGAGGAGAAGGCGGAGGCCGGTGAGTTCAGCTACACTTGGAACACCACGCAATTGGCGGCAGGCACGTATTTCTGCACCTTAATGGTGGATGGTAACGTAGTGGTGAAGCGGGCGGTGAAAGTGAAGTAAAGGGCATTTGGCAAAAGCCGAGCGCCTGCGTGAGCATGGAACACTCGGCAAAAAGCCGAGCGTTGGGGTCAGTGGCACTCGGCCAAAAGCCGAGCGCCTGCGTAAGAGAAATGGATCGGGCTGTCGCGATGGGCGATGGCCCGATCTTTTATCAAGGTTCTTGAAGTTATACCATATCGTCATATGGTATTACCGAAAGAAGCGATGGCCGCCAGGAAGCAAAGGTGGTCGAAGGATTTAGGTGCTGCGTAGCGCATTCATCCCTCCCTCACAACCCCATACCATTCTTCCTCACCAGCACGGCCTGATAACCCGTAGGACCAAACGAAACGCCCGGCGCAACGAAACCGCCATCATCCAGAAAGGTGATCGCGTGCAGGGCGGTGGTAAGATCGATCGGATAGGCGCGTTGCCACAGTTTAGTGCCCGTGGTGCTCACGCGCATGGCCATGCCGTTGGTAAGATGATCGCTGCCCGATCCGCCTACCAAGAGCAGTTCCCCATTGGAAAATGCTCGGATGCCTTCCGTGGAATTCGCAGCGGCCACATCGCCGAAGGTCCGTGTCCACAGGGTGTCGCCGGCGGCATCCATCGCCATTACGTAGGTGCTGCGAACGTGCTGCGCGCCCAACTGCGGGCCGTAGCTATCGGTGCGTCCGGCGAGATAGAAATTGGCCCCACTACGTGCAATGCCATTGAAAAGATCCTCCTTTGTGCCGCCCCAACTTTGCCACCAGAGCTCTGCGCCGTTTGCGTCCACGGCCAGTACGTAGGCATCCACGTCCCCGCTGAAGTTGCTAACGCGGCCCGCGGCCATGTAGCCGTTGTCCATCAAGGCCACGCCGTTCAGCGCATCATCGCCTCCGGTGCCGTAGTGTTGGCTCCACAGCAGCGTTCCGCTGGACGTGAGCCGCAGCAGCAACGCATCGCTGTTCGGCCCGCCGCGAAAGGTGCCGCAGGCGATCACGCCGTTGTCCGCCGTGCGTTCCAGTCCGCGCAGTTCCTCTTATTTCAGCGGATCATCGGAAGTCCAGGTCCACAGCACGGTGCCGGTGGTTGTGATCTTGGCCACCAAGGCGTCCTGGTCCGAGCGGCCCGGTGCGATCACCGAGCCGCAAAGCAGGATGTTGCCATCACCGGAAGCCACGGCGGCCTGCACGAAACAAGTGCCGGCGATGTCCACGTTGTTCCACTGCGGGTTGCTTCCGTCCAGCGCAGTGCGCAGCAGCTTGATCTGCATTTTGGCACCGGTGCTCGACGCTTCGCGAACAACGGTGGACAAGCCCGTGGCATCGCTAACCGTGCCCACGGCGGCTTGCAAGCGATGGTCGCCGTATTGAAGTTGAAATCCTTGCGCATGCACCATTCCCGTCGCCAAGAGCGCGCATGCGGGAAGGAACATGCGCTTCATCATTTGGAACTGGTGGCTTCCCCGGGTTTGGAAACGGTGACCCATTGACCGCCGTTGCGCGCGTTGATGGTGTTGTCGTACATCGCGGAGCAAGTGGTGCTCGGCAGATGGAAACGCCCGGTGTAGGCGGCATTCAGGAGCACGCTCCACGTGCGGCTCTCACCAGGGCCTAGATCGAAGTAGGTCAGCACGCGGTCGTCGCGGATGTCCTGATAGGTGAACGGGCTGTTCATCTGCACGTTCTCCGTGCCTTCCAAGCGGCTGTTGCGGATCTCCCAACCACTGGGGAAGACCTGCGTGAGCGCCAGTTGCTGCAAGGTGCCTCGCATGCCGGGGTTGCCCACCGTCACCATTGCAATAAAGTCGGTGCCTTGGCCCAAGTTGGCGGGATCGACCACGCCTCCCTCCATGGTGGTGTACTTCACCGACATGGCCAAACCGTTGCTGGCAGGATGTTCTTCTCCCGGAGGGGGCACGCCGGTACGCACGAGCCGCACATAGAGCAGGTTCTTTCCCGTGTTCACCACGTTCACCTTCTTTTTTCCATCGGGCACGGGCAGGTCCATGCGCACAATGGGCCGTTCGCTCATGCGCTCCTGCGCTGTCGCTCCGTTCACGCTGGTGCTGAAGTGCATGGCCCTGTCCGGCGTGGTGCCGCCTACCACGCGGCTCACGGCGAGCAATGCCCACGCGGTGCTTTGGGTGCTGTACCAGTTGCCCGAAGCAAGGCGGGTCCCGATGTTCTTCACCACGCCCGCTGCGCCGGCTTTGTCACCCATGCGCATCAAGGCCTCGGCTATGATGGCGTCATCGCGGAGGTCGCTGCCGTAGGTCCAGCCCATTTCCACATAGCTCGGAATGCTTGTCGTTAAACCCTTCGCGATCTCTTGCGCCACATCGTTCCGGTTGTTCAGCGCATATGCTGCTGCCAGCATCCACTTGGCCTGCAAACCGATGCCGGGCGTGGTGCGCAAGCGGTTCATGGAGCCGGACTCGGCCTGGTTTGCCAGGGCCAGCGTGTAGAGGCGATAGGCTTGGGTGAGCGAGCTGCGGTCCATGTGCCAACCACCGCTGTTCTCGGGTGCCCAATCGCGCGCTTGGCGGCGGGTGTAGGCCAGCCACTTGTCCTTCAGGCCGGGCATCAACGCGAAGCCTTTGCGTTCCGCTTCGATCATGAAATGGCCCGCGTAAGCGCTGGTCCATTCGTCCACCTCGCGCTGGCCGGGCCAATACGCAAAGCCGCCGCTGCCTGTCTGGAACTGGGAATATTTCCGCAACGCGGCTTCCACATTGGCGCGCATTTCGGCCACGGTGGCATCATTCATCTCCATTACGTCGGCGAGGAAAAGTTGCGGAAAGGCCTTGCTGGTGGTCTGTTCCAAGCAGCCATGCGGATAGTCGATCAGGAATTGTAAGCGACGACCAAGGTCCAATGGGGGCAGGGTGCTCAGCTCCAGATAGGCGCTGTTGGTGCCGCCCACGCCCAATGCTTCCGGACTTCCTTCCCAGCGCTGTCCGGCTTCGAGCACCATTTCCGTGGCCTCCGTTTCCGGCGAGCCCGCTTGGCGCACGTCCACCTCAATGGACTGGGTGGCCTTTTCGCCCGCGCCAGTGGCAGTTAGCATCACTTTGCCAATGCCGATGCGGTTGTTCATTTTCACGCGGAACACAACGGTCTGCTCGCCGGTGGCGGGGAAAGTGAGCGCCTGCGTGGTGGGACCCAGCACGGTGAACAGGTCGTTGGCCTCCAGCGCGAGCTGCACGTTCTTCACCTTCGCTTCCATGGCGAAAACGGTTACGGGCAGGTCCACCGTTTCACCGGGACCCGTAACGCGCGGCAGGGTGGCCAAAAGCATCAGCGGCTTGCGCACGGGCACGGCTTTTTCGGCGCTGCCATAGGCTGCTTGCGGGGTGCCGGCGACCACCATGATGCGCACGCTGCCCACGTAGTTGCTGATAGTGAACTGATGTGTGGCTTTCTTGCCTTTTTCCAGTTTGAAGGGGCCGACGAAATGCACCACGGGCTTGAAGCGCTGGGCCTTCGTGGCCTGCGCGGGGCTGGCCTGGTCGCTGCCGCCCAACGCCAAAATGCGGCGTAGTTGCTGCCCGAATGCACCGATGACCTGATCGTAAACATCCCACGTACGCACGCCAAGGGCCTCTTTCGCGTAGAAGTAGTTCCATGGATCGGGCGTTTTGAAACGCGTGAGATCGAGCAGGCCTTCATCCACGATGGCGAGCGTGTACGTCATGGCCTTTCCATCCTTTTCGGATACGCTGACGCTGAAAGATTCATCGGTCTTGATAGCGGGCGGTGCTGCGATCACCGGGGTGAGGTGCGTTGCAGCGTTCTCTACCGGGATCGGTATCACGCCGTACATGCGGATGGGCAGATCATTGGCGGTCCCGTCCTCCTTGGGTGCGGTGAGGGCGTGCGGTTGTATCAAGGTGATGTGGGCGAATGCATTCGGAGCCATTTCCGCAGTGACGGGAAAGCGGAACACGGTCTCCTTTTCCTTCAGTTCCACCCATTGCGCGGAGAGGATCCTGCTGCCGTTCTCGATGCTCACCAAGGCGCGTCCCTTGCCAGAGCTGGGGAAGGTGATGGCGCATTCGTCGCCCACGGCGTACTTCTCCTTGTCGCTGTTGAAACGCAGCATGGCCGCGTCCTTACTGCCCTCGCGCCGGCTGCGTCCACCGTATCCCGGCCAGTCCACGTAGAGCTGTGCCGCACTTACATGGCCGCTGGTGGGATCGCTCACACGCACGATGAAGCGGCCCCACAACGGGCGGTCCACCCGGAAGTTGAAGTTGGCCTTCCCTTTTGCGTCCGTAGTGATGTGTTGTTCGCTGATGACGCGTGAGCTGGGCGCGTTCAGGTAGTTGGAAGGTCCGTCCATGTCCCCGTTCCACCACCAGTCGTAGCTCACTTTCACTACCTGCACGTCCAATGCGTGGTTTGGCAGAGGCTTCCCTTCCGAATCCAAGGAGACGGCGCCCAACGCATACGTAGTGTCGGTGAAGTAGCTACCCCAGTAATTATCCGTTACAGGGATCTTAACGCCGGCATATGCGGTGTAGGGGTAGTAGGTCACGTCGGTCCGGTCCATGCTGGCATCGCCGCCGGCCTCGAAGACGCGCGTCACCACATTGGCTTTCACCGCTGCGGGGCTTCGTTCGTTCATCTCCAGATCGAAAGGGAAGGAGGCATGCCCGTTCACGTCCAAGCGCCCGTCGTAAACGGTGCTTTCCTCTGCATTCAGATCGTTCGAGAGGTCATCGAAGGCATAGTCACCGTAGCCCTTGAAGTCGGCCGAAGCGCGGGTCAAGCTCACGGTGACCTTGGCAGCGAGCTTGGATGCCGGTGCACCGTGCAACCAGTTGGCTTGAAGCTGCACGTTCTTCTTGCTTGCAGAGGAGAGACGTTCACCGCCAAGGTCCAACAGGATCTTGATGCGGTTGGGCTTTACGGTTTCAATGCGGATCGATCGATGGAAGCTGGTACCACCGACGGACACACGTGCGTTCCATATACCCGTTGGCGCATCTGGCGGCGTGGCGCAACGGAACGCGTAAACGCCGTCCGTGCCGCTGGTGCGCACGATGCGCTGCGCCAAGCGGCCTTGCGGGTCGGAGAGCTCGAAGGTGACGGGGATGTCCTTCGGTAAGGGGATACGCGGCTGTTGCAGCATGAAGGTGAGATAGAGGGAATCACCCGGTCGCCACACACCGCGCTCGCCGTATATAAAGCCTTTCAAACCCTTATCCACGCTTTCGCCCTGCACGTCGAATTCGCTCACGCTGAGGGCGCTTCCATCGTCCGTTTTCAAGTAGCCGCGCTGATCACCTTTGCTGGCCACGATCAAGAACGGCTTACGGTCGCTGGGCGGCAACACAGCCATGCCATTGTTATCCGTAACGGGTTCCGCCATGGTCCGCCTTTGCAGGTCCAATACATGCAGTTTCACGCCGCTCACGGGCGCGGTGGTGCGCAGGTCGCTCACGGCCAACAGCATCGATCCGTCATTGCCACGCTTGGCGATCAAGCCCAGGTCCGAAGCAAGGATGTTGCGCTGCACCACGTTGTTCTTTCCGCGGAAATAGCTGGCGGAGCAGGGGTCTTCACGCTCTTCGTAATTGTATTCCCCTTCGTCATCATAGTCGTCGTAGTAGTAATAGCTGTTCGACTGGTCCCACTGGGCATTTTCGTCCGGAGCTTCTTCGGGAGTGGTTTGCGGCAGCACGGTCTTCGGCGCCTCGCCACAGGGGTAGGTGGAGTAGGCTTGGCGGAAGCCGATGATCACACGATAGATCGCACCGGGCTCTGTTCTCAGCAGCTTGTCCAGGTCCAGGTAATAGCGTGTCCACTCGCCGGGCTTGGCCATCTCCTTACCGTCCAGCGGCACGGTACGGCGCACCACAGGCCGCGCAACTCGGGCCAGTTCACGCTCTCCGTTAAGCTCGTTCACTTGCAGGAATTGCGGCACGTTGTCGGCGTAGATCCGGATGATCTGCACGTCCACAGCATTCAGGTTGACCGCTTCGAAAGGAAAAAGCAGCCCGTCCGTGGAAGGCAGGATGGTACCACTGCCCACAGCGCGCACATCGGGCTTTACCTCCTCGAAGAAGAGGTCCACGGTGATGTCCTTCCCGATCGCTCTGCCGTTCACGTTCTTGAGCCCCGCAGCAACGAATGCACTTTGTTCACCGATCAGGCGTTGGCCGGGATAGATCAACAATTTGTTACCTACGATGGCGAGCCGACAATCGTCCACGCCGGAGATGCCTGCCAATCCGCTGAGGTCCTGCGTCGGATCCAGCGGATCGCTGAAAAGCAGCGTGGCATATTCCTCATCGGTCGTGCTGGTCTCGGAGGCCACCAATTGGATGTCGCCAAGGGCCGGGATGGTGAATGTTCTGGCCCCGGAGCCGCTGCCGCCGATCGGCTTTCCGTCCCAATGGAATTCAACGGCACTCGCTTGCTCTCCTCGTTTTACGCTATCGGCAACTGCCCGATGCAACGTGCCGCCGGGCTCGTGTTCCCAATGCATTTTCAGCGTGTGCCCATCCTGTGTCGCGCTGACACATTTGGCCAGATCCAGACCAGTGGCGTCGTCGCTGGTGAACACACTCACTACCACACGCTGCCACGAAAGATCCGTGGGATCCAGGCTTTGCAGATCACTGATGCGGAGGTCGATGTTCTGCTCATAAGTGGCAAATCCGAACCGCAGTTCCTGCAAATTCGCGGGTACGTCCGCGAGTTTGCCTAACCGGAAAGTGACATTGTAGTTGGTCGCTTGGAGAAGTCGTTCACGAGGCTGGAATGCAAGCGTATGCGCATCTTCCCAACGCACCGAGCCTTCCGTCCTCGGATCCAGTTGGAAGAGTTGCTGCAAGGCTGCTTCGGATGTGTCCTTTAAGGCCAGCCCTTCATGGAGGCGCACCAGAACTTTCGCCCGGGCGGAAATGTGCCCGGCCGTGAATGCTGATATGTAGGGGACAAACTCGCCTCCAGGGCGCTGCAGGGCCTCCTTTTTGTGGCAAGCGGAAACGAAGAGCAGGGCGGCCAGGGCAAAGAGAAGGGGACGGGTTCGCATGTGCGAAAGGTAGACGAGGCGACCGCGTTCAACTCGGCCCATAGCGCTCTTGGACGGAAAAAAATAAAAGTCCAATAAGTCGAAGGCAGGGGTGCGTTACTTCCCTTCAAGGAGCTTTTCAGCATCCTCGGCCTGGATCACACGGCCGTTCAGTTCACCCACCACAAAGGCATCAGTAAAGCCCATGGCCTGCAATTCCTTGCGACGCTCTTCTGCGGCAAGGCGCGTGGGATATTCGCCATACAGGTAGCGCACTGAATTGGAACTGGTCAACGGCTTCACGTCGCCCAGGTCCACATACTTGCCCATGGTTTCCACCGGAACATTACCGGCGAACGAACCTAGCTGCACCCGGAAGATCAGGTCCGAGGTGTTGATGGTCCCTTTTGGAATAGCGTTGAGGTTCTCCGGACCCGCGAACTTGGCCCCAGCATCCTTGATGGAGACACGTTTGCCGTCCTTGAAGGCAACGATGAAGGCTCCTTCAAATCCTTTCAGCAGCATGTCCACCTTGTGCCTGGCAACCGCGTTGATGTCAGTGTAAACGCCGGTGTAATAACGTGTAAGCCCGTCCTTGTCCTTGAGCGTCACCAGATCGTTGATGCCGTCGAAAATGTTCTCTGCCAGTCGATGCCTGAATGCCCCCAACTGCACGCGCAGCACTGGACCGTTCGTTCCGACCATGTCCGCTTCGCCCGCGCCACCTTCACCGCCATCGGCTTTCGCAGTGGCTTTTTGGTCGGCGGGCAGGTCCAGCAGATTGCCGTTCTCTTCGATCATCACCTTACCCTCGAACCCCTGGCCGCTCAACTGAAGCTCGCGTTTGATGGCATCAGGTAAGGCGTCATAGTTACCCACGATGTAATACGTGGTGTCACCTCGTTCGATGGTGCGTACGTCAGGAAGGCTCAGAATGCGCTCGATGAGGTCTTCGCTGATCCCTTCCACCTGCGAGCCGACCTTCACCACGTAAGCACGTTTGTTGGGCGTGGAGAACTTCGTCACCTTGGGTTTCCCAACGGGGCCGAAGGATTCCACACGGTTGGAGATGATGGTGACATTCCCGGAATCGAGGTAGTTGAGCCAGCCGCGCAGTAGATCAGCATCAGTGATGGTAACACCGCGGGCGTTGACGGGCGCACCTGCCAGCGTATTCGGCTCATCGTCCATGTAGTCGGGCACGCCATCCAGATCGGTATCCACGGGGCAACCGTTCACGTCAACAACCACGCCTTTCGGGGTGTGTGGACAATGGTCGCTCCAGTCCATCACGCCATCACCATCCTCATCGTCGTTGAAGGCGATGGCATCCATCTCTTCCGGCGAAAGGTTCGATCTGAATTTCTTCTGCTTTGCCTTACGGTCGATGTTCACCGCGTAGCTCACGGAGAATGAGGTAAAGAGGAAGCGGTCGTTATTGGCATCCCCTTGCCGTTCGCCGATGCTGCTCGCGGATACACCGTCAATGAAGTCCGTTGCGGTGAAGTGCATCACGGTACCCACCCGCGCATCGAAGCCACCCCCAAGGCGCATTTTCACACCGACACCAACGGGTACGCCCCAGGTCCGTTCCTCATATTTCCCGAAGCCGTCGATGTTGCTTTCGCGAACATCACTTTCGTACGTGTAGTCGCGGTGGATCTCCACGGCATCCGAAGCGTTCGGGGCATATTCGGCAATGTCCCGGATGCTCCCGTCACTCCAGTAATTGTATCGGCGGCCCTGGGCATCGAGCAGATCCGTCTTGGTGAGGAATTCCACGCTTTCAAATCCGATGCTCACCCACGGCTCGACGACGCGCTTGGGGTTGAGCAATTGCAGGAAGTTGTAAGTAATGTTCAAACCGCCGGTGGTGATGCGCGATTCGAAGTTCAGGTTACGTGGCATGCCCCGTTCGTTCACGCCCAATCGGCCATGCAACGCGGATAGACCGACTTCCAACCAAGGCGTTACCGGCGTGGAAGCGCGCAGCTCGTACCCGATGCGCGATACCAGTGGGCTATAGGTAGCGTTCTGGTGACCTACGTCACCGTAGAACGCGAACATGCCGGTACCTAAAGCGAAGGTGGGCTTCAGCAGTATTTCCGTGCTGTCCTGTTGCGCGAATAGTGCGGGAAGCGTGCCCAAAAATGCCACGGCCAGCGCCCAGTAGCGCATGTTGGTCGGCTTGCTTTGGGTGGGCATGCGGTGGGGTGGTGTTCCCTTGATCCGGTTACTGCGCTGAATTCTGCTTGGCGATCATCATGGCCTCTTGCACCGTGATCCGCTCGCCGTTGTTGTACGCGGTAACAAAAGGGCCGGGGAAATTGTAGTTGCCATCAACGTAAGCCTGGCGCTGCTGCTTTGCCGCGTTGTAGCGATCGAACATACCAGTGACATACTTGATCCAACCGTCGTTGTGCTCAATGCTGAAATCACCGCTGAAGTGATGGCGCTGTTCGAAGTATTCCTTTCCCACTTCGCGGTGCGCGGCAGTGATCTGTACTTTGTAGGTGATGCCTTTCTCTGGGCCGGAGATGGTGGTCACTTTGGAAGCACTGGCCGTTGCGACATTAGCAGGTTTGGACACTACGGGTGCGCTCTTCACCGTTACGGTCTTTTCCACGGGGGCCGGCTTGGTGGGTTCGATCTTTTCCGCGGTAACGGGGATCACGGGCTTAGGGGTTGCCGTTGTGCTTTTTGGCACAGGAGCCACTGCGGTCGGAGCGGCTTTCTCGATCTGCTGAGCTACCGCAGCGGAACCGAGCGTGAAGGTGGAACTGCCGACAACGGCTCGTTGTGTAAGGTCGTTCACCAAATAACCGAATTCACCGTTAACAGTGTGGTCGCCTTTGCCGGAGCCGTTCGCGACCAAGCGGTACGCCACTTTGATATCGTTCTTCTGGGGAAGGTTCAACCACACGAACTTCGCGGTGGTGCCTTTTGCACTGAAGATGGCGTCGTCGCTGGTGGTGGCCACCGCGGAGAAGCCGGCGGGGATGTTCTCCTGCAACTTGCCGAACCCGCGCAACGAACCTTTGCGGATCACGACTTCCACCAGCGCTTCATTGTCATTCACTGGTGTTACGGTGCGTGATGCGCTCACATTGCCCGGCCCTTGTTGTGCGATCATGCCAGGCGTGGTGGGGATGGAGGAGTCGGGTATAGGTGTTCCATCGTTGTCGTTGTCCACAGGAACCGCCGGGGTGCTGGACACTTCGGAGAGCATGGGCGTTTCCGTCGTGGTCGTCGGTGCGGACACAGGTGCGGAAAAAGCGGGTTTGGGTTCAGCGGCCATAGCAGGTGCATCACCGGAGAGGCGCACAGTGCCGGGCTGCAGGTCCACCATTTTCCGTTCGTTGTCCTCGATGTAGGAGAAGCGGCCGTTAACGGCGAGAGTACCACCTGCGTTCGCAGCTGCACCCAGGGTATAGCTCACGGTGAAAGTCGGTTGCGCGGGCAAAGCCATCCAAATGAATTTCGCCTTTCCTTCGGCGAAGGTGAAGGATGCGCCCTTCGTCTCAATGGCGGTGGCGGAAAGACCCGGTGGCAGATCCAACTGCAACTTCGCAAAGCCGGAGACATTTCCCTTGTTGATCGTAACGGTGACACGAACTTCAGTACCCGGATCCATGTTGGCCGGCAGATCCTGTTTCACCGAAACGTCGTCAACGAAAAGAAGATTGAACAGGAAGAGGCCTGCAAGGTTCAGAAGTGTAAAGATCTTGATCATGGTGCCGGTTTCTGCGCAATGAGTTCTTGCAGTTGCACGCAAATCTATTCCCGTGTTGCACGGTGGATCCAATACACGTTGGCAACTTCCAACAGCGCACTGTTGAAGAGGGCGGAATGCGCGACCGCGTCAGTTGAAAAGTTCGCGCTCCAGGAACTTTGCGGTATAGCCCCTGCCCATCAAGGCTACCTGTTCCGGCGTTCCTTGCGCGGTGATCTTTCCGCCACCGGCGCCACCTTCCGGCCCGAGGTCGATGATGTGATCGGCTACTTTCATGATGTCCATGTTGTGCTCGATCACCAGCACGGTGTTGCCTTGTTCAACCAGCTTGTCCAACACGCTCACCAAAAGTTTGGTATCCTCGAAGTGAAGGCCGGTGGTGGGCTCGTCGAGAATGTAGAAGGTATTGCCTGTATCGCGTTTGCTGAGTTCGGCGGCGAGCTTGATGCGCTGTGCCTCCCCACCGCTCAACGTGGTGCTGCTCTGCCCCAGGGTAATGTAGCCGAGACCCACTTCCAATAACGTAGCAAGCTTGAGGCTGATGGAAGGGACTTCGCTGAAAACATCCATGGCTTCTTCAACGCTCAATGCGAGCACATCGGAAATGTTGCGACCCTTGAACCGGACTTCGAGTGTTTCGCGATCGTAACGTTTGCCGCGACAGGTTTCGCATGGCACGGAGACATCCGGCAGGAAATTCATAGCGATCGTACGCACGCCGGCACCCTTGCATGTTTCGCAACGCCCTCCAGGAGTATTGAAACTGAACCGCCCGCTTTTGTAGCCGCGCACTTTGGCACTTGGCAGCATCGCGAACAGGTTCCTGATGTGGTCGAACATGCCGGTATAGGTGGCCGGATTGCTTCGGGGTGTGCGGCCGATCGGCGACTGGTCCACTTCGATCACCTTATCCAGGAATTTCAAGCCTTCGATCTTCGCATATTCAAGAGGCTGCGACTCGGCGCGATGGAATGTTTTGCTGAGGATGGGATAGAGCGTGTCACCGATCAAGGTGCTCTTACCGCTTCCGCTTACGCCGGTAACGCAAATGAACGTGCCTAACGGAAGCACGAGATCAACGTTCTTCAGGTTGTTCCCTTTGGCTCCCGTGAGCCTCACGGAATGCCCGTTACCGGTGCGCCTTGTTTTCGGTATGGCGATCTGCTCGGTGCCGCTCAGGTAACGTGCGGTGAGCGAATTGCTCCGCATGAGTTCCGCCGGTGTTCCCTGCGCCACCACATGCCCACCATGCACCCCGGCACCCGGACCGATGTCGATGATGTGGTCGGCGTGCATCATCATTTCCTTATCGTGCTCCACCACCAGTACGCTGTTCCCTCCGTCGCGCAACATGCGCAGGCTGGCGATCAAGCGCTGATCATCGCGCATGTGCAGGCCGATGCTGGGCTCGTCCAGGATATAGAGCACACCGGTAAGCTGGCTGCCGATCTGTGTGGCGAGGCGGATACGTTGTGCTTCGCCACCGCTCAGCGTGCGTGCACTGCGGTCCAAGGTCAGGTACTCCAAGCCAACGTCCAGCAGGAATTTGCTGCGCGATGCGATCTCCTTCACCACTTCATGGGCGATCACCGCTTGGCGATCGTCCAATTGCCCGGGCAGAGCCAACATGTGCTCGTGCAACTCACTTATGGGCATGCGCGCCAGTTCGGTGATGTCCTTCCCAGCGATGCGGAACCAGCGCGCGGTTTTTTTCAACCGAGCTCCGCCGCATTCGGGGCAGGGTGCCATGCGGGTGAACTGTGAAGCCCATTTCTGCGCCGTCTTCGGACCTTCTTGTGCCTGCTCCAGAATGTATGGGATGATACCGTCGAAACGCACGTTGCGCGCACTGAGACCGGCTTGGCTCTCTACGCGCAACGGTTCGTCGGAGCCATTCAGGATGGTGCTGAGCACTTCATCCTCCATTTCCGCGAAAGGCGTGTCGGCCTTGTGGCCGAAGGATGCCAGCACAGCTTCGATCTGGCGGAACACCCACGTACCCTTGTAGGTGCCCAGCGGTTCTATTGCGCCGCGTCGAAGACTTTTACCCGGGTCCGGCACGATCTTGTCCGCGGCCACTTCCGTGACCTGTCCAAGGCCGGCACACTTGGGGCAAGCACCATAGGGACTGTTGAAACTGAAAAGATTCGGCTCCGGCTCTTCGTAGGCGATGCCGCTTTCCGGGTCCATCAGGTTGCGGCTCAAGTAGCGGGCTTCATCCGTGATGGCGTTCACAACGAAAATGCTGCCCTTACCCTGTTTCAATGCGATGGCACAGCTCTCTCGCAGGCGCTTGGCATTGGCGGCGTTCACCTTCAACCGGTCCACCACCAGTTCGATGTCGTGCGTTTTATAACGGTCGAGCATCGGCTTGGACGTAAGGTCCAGCACCTTGCCATCCACACGTACGCGAAGGAACCCTTGACGGAGGAATTGGTCGAACAACTCCCGGTAATGCCCTTTACGGCCCCGCACGATAGGGGCCAGGATCAACAGGTCCTGTCCAGCATGCTCGGTGAGGAGCAGGGTGAGGATCTGTTCATCGGTATAGCGCACCATGCGCTTGCCGGTTACGTGACTGTACGCTTCGCCAGCGCGGGCATACAGCAGCCTCAGCAGGTCATAAATCTCCGTTATCGTGCCCACGGTGCTACGTGGATTACGGCTGATGGTCTTCTGTTCAATGGCGATCACCGGACTGAGGCCGGTGATGAGGTCCACATCGGGCCGTTCGATGCCACCGAGGAATTGGCGGGCATAGGCGTTGAAGGTTTCGATGTACCTGCGCTGTCCTTCCGCGTGGATGGTGTCAAAAGCCAAGGAGCTTTTTCCGCTTCCGCTCAGGCCGGTGATGACAACGAGCTGGTCGCGCGGTATCCGCACATCGATGTTCTTCAGGTTGTGGACGCGCGCGCCCAAAACCTCAATGGCTTCTTCCTCCACCGTACTTTTTTTTGCTTGCACTGGACCTTCAATCATTACTCGCCGCCACCTGGTTGAAGCCGTCCGCGGGAAGGAGCACGGTGTAGGTCTTCTTCGATGTGTTGGTAAGTGCGTTGTCCCGCAACCACGGGTTGAGCAGCTTCAGCGTTTTGTAATCCGTCCCTTGGCGCACAGCGAAATCATTGAGGTCATCCAATGCTCCTGAAACATCAACGGAGCGCGTTCTGTACGGAGGATAGAGGTCGCGTTGGCGCAGATGGAAACCATACCGCTCCGGATCGGAAATGATGGCTTTCATGGCCAGGACACGGAAAACGTAGCGGGAGGTCTCTTCGGGAAGCAGGAGTGCGAAATAGTCCTTGGTCTTCTGCCGGCCAAGCTGACGCTCCAAGTTGCCTTGGCCCAGGTTGTAACTCGCCGCCGCCATGGCCCAGCTTCCGTATTTGTCGTGGGCCTCTTTCAAATAGGCACAAGCGGTCTCGGTGGCTTTGATCACGTCATAACGCTCGTCCACTTGATCGTTCACTTCAAGGCCATGCCCTTTGGCGGTCTCCTTCATGAACTGCCAATAGCCGGTAGCACCTGCCGGGCTGGTCACGTTCGTAAGGCCGCTTTCGACCAAGGGGATATACTTCATGTCGTCCGGCACGCCATTGCGCTTCAAGATCGGCTCGATCACAGGGAACCACCGGTTGGCACGCTTATGTGCCAACAAGGAACTGCTTTGCCAGTAAGTGTTCACCAGTAGCTCGCGGTCCAGCCTTTCCCGAACATCCAATAGGTTCATGGGCACGGGCTCTCCGCAAAAGTCAAGCTTGTCCGGCAGTGTTAGGCTGAACACCTTATAGCTTTCATTGAACAGGCGCTGATGATCCGCGTCGGTACCCTCACCCGTGGTGCTGAAGGTTAGGGTCTCCAATAACAAAGCCGCTCCGAAAATGGAGCAGACGAGCAGGAAGGAGCGTACCAGAAGTGGAAGTTTGCCGCGCATAAGCGCTACAAAGGTCGGGCGATCCGGCGTCTTTTGGTAAGACTGAAGAGGAAAACGGCCACTGCGGCCGCGAAACCCAGGTACAGACCGGTGTGCAGCGGGGTCCACACATCGATGGTCCGTTCTGCCACCGCACCCAGGATGCAGGAGGCCAGCCCGATGCTCCCAAAGACCATCGCCACCTGTGGTTCCGAAAGTCCAGCGTAGCTCAAGTGGTGCGTAGTATGGTCTTTTCCGCCCACAAAAGGCGACCTGCCTTTCAATAACCGGTTGATGGTAACGGTGGTGGTATCGGCCAACGGAAGTATGAAGACCACAGCTACCAGCGAGATCTGGCGCCAAGGTTCAGTGGTGCCATCGGGTCCGCTGCCGTTCCAGCAGTAGCGGATGCCCACGAAGGCCAGCAGAACGCCCAAGAATTGGCTACCCGTATCGCCCATGAACATCCGCGAAGGGTGCCAGTTGTAAAAGAGAAAGCCCGCCAACCCACCGCAAACTGCGATCAACGGTACGGAGGTGACGTCCAGGACCAATGCTGCCGTACTCAACATGGCCAGTGCGGAGGCAAGGATCATGAAGGAGACCACGGTGGCCACTGCGTCCATATTGTCCAGCATGTTGATGGCATTCATCATCCCAACGGTCCACAGGACGGTAAGGACCATGTCCCAGCCCGGTATGCCCAACAGCTCTATACGCGTACCGCTGATCACGAGGATCACCCCACAGGCGGTTTGGGCAAGGAACTTCAGGACAGGACGTGTGTCATAAGCATCGTCGGCCAGGCCCATTAGGAAGCCCAGCCCAGTGGCCGCCAGCAGGCCTAACATGATGGGTTGAAATGGGTCGGAATGTTTGGGGAAAAGGCCGCCATATGCGGCGAAGGCGAAGAGGAACACAATGAAAAAACCGATGCCTCCGAATGCCGGCTTTGCGTTCACATTCCAACGCACATTCCCAAGACCTTCCTCACGGATGCCGAAGGTGTGGAAGAAGCGCATGAACACCGAATTGATGATCACGGTGAATACCAAGGCCAAGAAGAAAAGCCCGGCCAGGATCAAGGCCAATTGCGTCGTGGAATACATGCTTCAGACCTCCCAAGGGCGTTGGGAGAACGGTTTGCCGGCTCTGTCCTTGTCGCTGACGATCGGCTCGGTGACACCCCAGTCGATGTTCAAGCCCATATCGTTCCAAAGGATGGTCCGTTCGGCCTGCGGGGCATAATAGTTAGAGCATTTGTATTGGAACACGGTATTGTCCATCAACGCCGTGAAGCCGTGCGCAAAACCGGGAGGGATGTAAAGCATCCGGAGGTCGCTGTCATCGAGGCGAACGGACACATGTTTGCCGAAAGTGAAGCTCTCCGGCCTGCAGTCCAAACAAACGTCCAGCACGGCCCCATAGGCTACGCGGACCAGTTTCGCCTGCGCGTGCGGGCTTACCTGTAGATGCAGTCCACGCAACACACCGGCCTTTGACCGGCTTTCGTTGTCCTGTACAAATGTGGTTTCCAATCCGGTGGCACTGGAGAAAGCCGCCGCGTTGAACGGTTCCATGAAACTGCCCCGCGTGTCCTTGAAAACGCGAGGGGTCAGCAGCAGCAAGCCCGAAAGGCCGAGTTCCTTTACCTCCATTATGCCTTGCCGAAAAGGTTATTCAGGAAGCCGCGCTTGCGCAGCAGGCCTCCCTTTTCCTCATAATATCCGTAGCCCTTTCCATAGCCGTAACCGTAGCCATAACCGTAGCCGTAAGCGTAGCCGTACTTATTGCGGTCCACATCCACGCCATTGAGCACGGCGCACAGTTTTGTGATGTGGTTCTCGTTGATCAAGCGGTCCACGTTCTGCACAAAGATCTTTTTTGAATAATCCGCCCGGAAAATATAGATCGGCACACTCGCGGACTGGATGATGGACATACCATCGGTGACCAGGCCTACCGGTGGCGTATCGATCAGTACCACGTCATAACGCTCCTTCAACTGTTCCAGGATCCTAGGCATGGCCTCACTGATGATCAGCTCGCTGGGGTTGGGCGGAATGGGGCCGGCGGTGATGAAATCCAGATCCGGCAGGCTGCTTTTCTGGATGCAGTTGTCCAACGTGTCCTTTCCGATCAACAAGGTGCTCATGCCGCGCACATTTTCCACGCCAAAGCCTAAATGGATCTTGGGTTTACGCATGTCCAGGTCGAGGATCACCACTCGCTTTTGACTGAAGCTTATGATGCCGGCCAGGTTGATGGCCACGAAGGTCTTTCCCTCGCCCGAAATGGTACTGGTAATGGCGATCGTCTTGGCGCCCGGTGAATTGTCCACGAACTGCAGGTTGGTCCTTACTGTCCGGAAGCTCTCCGCGATAAGACTCTTCGGATTCTTATCCACCAAAAGCTGGCTTACCGGGATCTCTTTCTTGTATTTGGGCACCATCCCCAAGATGCCCACGGAAGCGTTACTGGCTTTGGCGATGTCGTTCAAGGAGGTAATGTTGTCGTGCAGGATGTAACGTACAAGAACGATCAGGACGCCGAGGATCAAGCCAGTGAGGAAGTAGGACAGGAGTACCACACCACGGTCAGGCGAAATGGGGCTGGTGGGCAGTACAGCGGATTCCAATACACGGTTCTCCGGCACGAAGCCCGCCTTGCTGATCCGGTACTCAATGTCCTTCTCCAGCAATTGGGTATAATACTTTTCATTGATATTGAACAGCCGTTCGATCCGTCCATAGGCAAGCTCCTGCTCCGGGATGCGGGCGAAGCGCCGGTCGTAATCCGTCATCTTATCCTCAAAATCCTTCATCTTGGAGGAATTCCGCTCCCGCATGGTGGCAATACTTTCCAAAACCAAGGTCTGCTGACGGTCGATCTGTGAGTCCAGCCCCTTCAACGTCACGTTCTGGGCCGTCGCATCGAAAGCCATCACCTCGCGCTTCTGGAGTAAGGTGCCCAGCGTGCTGAGCGCATCGTTCAATGTGGCCGCGAATGTGGTACCCACCATGAGCGGCAGGAGGTGGTACACATCCATATGTCCCTCATCCTGCTTAGCAGCATGTTCGATCTCCTTCAGCAGGTTATCCTCCATACGCAGCTTCAACACTTCGTCCTCGTATTCGTCGGACCGCTTTACCAGCAGCGGCGTGAGGTCCTCCATGTTGGCAACACGGTTGTCCCGTTTGAAGATCTCCATCTTCATTTCACTATCACGCAGTTCCGCGAAAACGGTGTCCTTCTGGGCTTCGATGAAACGAAGGATACTTTCTGCGCTTTCAGTGCGCCGCTGAAGGTCGTAGCTGATGTAAGTGTCCGCCATCGCTTGGCACAGGTCGCGCGCAAGTGTGGCATTGTGGTCCTTGCAGCCGATCACAACGGTGTTAGCCTCCAGCTCCGCGATGGTCACGGAAAGTCCGGAGGCGAGCTGGTTGGTGAGTGCTTGGTTGCTGTTGAGTGTGAAGAACAGGGTGTTGTCCTCCAAGTTCTTCGGCCAAGGACGGGAGCTGCTGGCCGTTATCACTGCACTGAAGTGGGGAGTGGAGAACGGCACGTTCGGTTTTACCGGAATGCTGAAGTTCGTGGTACCGATGGCGTAGTCAAGTCGCAACGTGCCATCGTCCATGTGCTGCAGGTTGATGGGTCTGCCTTCGACGGTCGCATCCGTCACATTCAAACGGTCCACGGTGAAGAACGACTGCCGATAGTGCTCTTCCGTAAGGATCTGACCACGGAAGTAGTAGCGCACGCGCAACGGAAGCATCTGGACGGCCTTCGCGATGAAGAATTTGGAGCGTAACAACTGTACATCCGCCTGCAGGCTATTATCCTCCATCATGTCCGAAACCTTCAGGACGGTCTGGGCCTTGTTGCTCTGGCCCATTTGCAGCATCGCGCTGCTGGCGTACATCGGCGCGGTGTAGCGCAAATAGATGTAGGCCGCGCCTATGGACAGAAAGAGGCACATGGCGATCCAGACCAAGGACCGTTTTACGATATAGACGAAGAGGCCGAGGTCGAACTCGTTGCTGAAGTTCGTGATCCGGTCGCGATAGCTGTCGAAGCTGGCGGCCTGGTCACCTACGGCATCGTTCAACATGTGCGCTGCTAGTTGCCAATGGTCCGCACCAGTCCGATCACAAGGACGGTGGTGGTAAGAAGCGTGATCAACGGCGTGATCTCGGTCAACAGGCCACGGGCGATCTCGGCGTTGGGTTGTACATACAGCACGTCATCGGCCTGCATGACCAAGTCACCGTACTTAAGGTTGTCAATATCGGAAAGGTCGAACTGGAAGATCTTACGCATGCCGTCCGCTTCTTTCCGGAAGAGTTTTACCCGGTGGGCATCTCCTCGGCTGGCTATACCGCCCGCGCGCGCCAACACCTCCAACAGGGTGGTGTTGTTGTTCTCCAAAGGAACGATCTTCGCGTCGCCTCCTCCGCCGGGGAAAACCACCACGCGCCTATTGCTGACGCTCAACAGCACGAATGGGCGCTTGAAGAACGTGGAATACTTGTCCTCCAAAAGCATTTCCGCCTGCCGCACCGTGAGCCCTTGCACGTGTACTTCCCCGATCACGGGAAGTTTGGTTATGCCACGCGGATCCACCAAATAGCTGAACGGATCCCGTTGGGCGGAGCGGAGGGTCAGGTCATCCTGGTTGATCAGGTCGATCATTTTGAACCCGTCGTTGGCGTACATCTTGAAAGCAATGATGTCGTCCGGTTGAAGCTTGAACTCGCGTTCCAAGGTGTCCTGCACGGTATCGAAGGCAAAATCGCGCGGGGTTTTGAACATGATGTCCCGGTTGATGGTACAACCGGCCCCCAAAAGCGCCACTGCGGTCAAAAACGACCATAATCTCCCCATTCCGTGCGGATTTCGGGTAAAAGTAACCATTCGTTTTCGGGGTCGGGTCAGGCCAATAGGTTGCGGTAAAGGTCCGCTGTTTCGTTCACCAACCGCGTGTAATGATAACGGTCGCGCACATGCGCCCGTCCGGAACGGGCCATGCTGTCGCGCAGTCCATCATCTTCCACCATCCGCAGCAGGTTTTCCCCGAAGTGCAGTACATCATTATTCGGGCTCAGCAGGCCGGTGCGACCTTCAAGCACCACATTCTCAATACCACCCACGCGGGTACTCACTACGGCTTTATCAGCAGCCTGCGCTTCGATCAAGCTTACGGGTGTGCCTTCGTTGAAGCTCGTTAACGCGACCAGGTCCACTCCCGCATGCACGATGTCGATCTCTTTCACCCAGCTGGTAAAGGTCACATCGGCTGGCGCTGTCACGGGTTGATCGTTCACACCGTAGCCGAAGCCATGCCCATTGAAAGCGGGTGCCGCGGTCATGCTAAGCCCAAGCTCCCGGGTGATCTGCTCGATCCGTGCCCGGTCCTCACCATCGCCGACAACGAAAGCGCGTACTTTTTTATCGCTGTTCTCACGCACATGCTTGATCGCCTTGATGAATAGGGCATGGTTCTTCACGGGCACCAGCCGCCCCACGATCCCGATGGCAAGTTCGTCGTCCGCCACGCCATAGACCCGCCGGAACAAGGCACGTTTAGCGGCCTGATCTTCCATGAACCGGCTGAGGTCGAAGCCCAAGGGGATCACTGATACTTTGGCTTCCGCGCAAATGTGGTGCTCGTCCACCAACTCGGTTTTTTGTTTTTCGCTGATGGCGATGATGCGCGAAGTCTTTTTGGCCAAATGCCTTTCCACACTTTTGAAAACAGAGGTGCGGACAGGGCCGAAATAGCTGTGGAAGACGTGGCCGTGGAAGGTGTGTACAACGGCCTTCACCCCCAGGTCGCTGGCGGCCAACCGTCCTACGGCTCCGGCCTTGGCAGCGTGGGTGTGCACGATGTCCGGCTTGAATTCCTTGATGATCTGCTTGATACGGCGGTAAGCCCGGCGGTCTTTCCACGGAGATAATTCCCTGCGCATTTCCTCCAGTATGCGTGCCTCCACGCCCAATGCGTCCAGGATATATCCGCTTGCTTCCTCGTTCTCGCCGTGTGGCCCTCCCACGAGCAGCGTTTCGAAATCAGAAGGCATATAACGCGTCAAATAGGCCGCATTATGCGTGGGACCGCCCAAGTTGAAGCGGTTGATTATACGGAGGATGCGGGGCATTGAGGAGCAGGCCAAATGTAGGGTAATGGATAGAGGCACGCCACCGGACTAACCGATGTGCCGCTTCCACCACGACAGGTAGACGAGCAAAGCGTGCAAGGTTGCCTGCGAGGAACCTGGATCCACCGATCGCAGTTGCCCCACCAATGCATTGGCGGCTGGCCAGGAGATACCGGCCGCTTCTGTCGTCTCCTTGTTCACCAGCGCGGTGATCACGCTCGAAAGTGGCCCGCGCAAAAGGTCCCGCAACGGCACCTCAAAGCCTTTTTTGCTGCGCGTCATCACGGTAGGGGGCAGCAGGTGGCCGAACGTTTCACGCAGGATGTGCTTCCCTGAACCGCGCTGCATTTTAGCCTCGGCGGGCAGGCTGAAGGCGAATTCCACCACGCGGAGGTCCAGAAAGGGGGTACGCACCTCCAGCGCATGGGCCATGCTGGTAAGATCCACCTTATGCAGCATGTCGTTGGGCAATGTGAAGGCCACATCGGCAAGGAGTACGGCGTTCATGCCTTGGGCCTTTCCCAATGCGGCAGTGAGATCGGCTTCGCGCCTGCGCATTTCATCGGTTGATCCTGGATGCAGTAGTAGTCGGTGAGCGGTCGCGGGCTCGGTAAAGGCGGCCAGTTCCAGGAAACGCTCTTGGGCGGAAGTTGCAGCCAGCTTGGCGAACCGGTCCAGCTGCCGGAATCTATTCTCCAGTGTGCCATTACGGGAGCGGGGCAACACGCGCCACAGGGGCGCAAGGGCGCGTACCGCTTTTTCAGCCGCTCCAGGGGACCGCCACCTTAGCTCGGCCTGGTGTTTCTGGTATCCGCCGAACACTTCATCAGCACCATCACCGCTAACAGCCACGGACACCTGCTTGCGGGTCCGCTCGCACAAAATGAAGGAAGGCAGTGCGGAACTGTCAGCGAAGGGCTCATCGGTGGCATCAAGCAAACGGGTATAGTTCGCGGCTAGTTCTTCGCGGGTCAGCTTGAACGTGCTATGCTCACTACCGATATGCCGGGCCACTTCCTCGGCATAACGCGTCTCGTCGAAAAAAGGGTCGTCCGCGAAACCGATGCTGAACGTATGTAGCCCTTTATGATGAAGAGCTGCCAAAGCACTGACGATGCTGCTGTCCACGCCGCCGCTGAGGAACGCGCCAACGGGAACGTCCGCCACCAAACGCGACGCTACTGCATCATCCAGCAGTTCGAAGAGGCGCTTCTTGTTGTCCGGGACGGAGGGCGTGCGTTCAGCCGCGGCGGGAAGGTCGTACCACTTTTCAACCTTGTAGCCGCTGTGATCAGCTGTGATCGAATGACCGGGCAGCAGTTTTTGGCAACCGGACAAAGCTGTGTGGGGTGCGGGGACGTAGAAAAAGGTGAGGTAGTGCTCCAAAGAGACCGGGTCCAGCTCCGTTCTAGCGCCCAAGGCGATCAAAGCCCTCAGTTCGCTGGCGAAGAGCAACCGCCCATCGGTCCGGCTCCAGAGCAAGGGCTTCACGCCGAAGCGATCACGGGCCAAGAACAGGCTGTCATTTTCCGCATCGTGGATCGCCAGTGCGAAGAACCCGTTCAGGTCGTGCAGGAATGCAGGGCCCTTGAGGGTGAACAAGCGAAGCACCACCTCGGTATCGGTCTGGCTGCGGAAGTTGTGACCTTCACTTTCAAGCCGGGCACGTAGTTCTTGGAAATTGAAGACCTCGCCATTGAAAGCGATGGTATATCGGCCACCGTTATCCTCAAAAGGCTGGTGACCTGCGGCGGAGGTGTCGATGATGCTTAGGCGGCGCTGGCCCAGCACAGCGCGGCCCTTCGCGTAAGTGCCACTATCGTCCGGGCCCCGGTGTGCCATGCACGTCAAGGCCGCTTCAATACGGTCTCCCGTTGCGGGCTGCGCAAGGTCGATCTGGAAGGTACCGGCTATGCCGCACATGGGTCAGGGCGATGCTCCGCCCCGTTATCACAGGTGGATCACCTCTCCGTAGGCTGCGGCTGCGGCTTCCATGATGGCCTCGCTCATGGTAGGGTGCGGGTGTACGGTCTTGATGATCTCGTGGCCGGTCGTCTCCAGCTTACGCATGGCCACGCACTCCGCGATCATCTCCGTTACGTTCATGCCGATCATATGGGCGCCCAATAGTTCGCCGTATTTGGCATCGAAGATCAGCTTTACGAAACCGTCCTTGGCCCAGGCCGCACTTGCTTTGCCGCTCGCGGTGAAAGGGAATTTGCCGATCTTGATCTCCAAGCCTTTTTCCTTGGCCTGTTTTTCGGTAAGGCCCACGCTTGCAATTTCCGGGCTGCAGTATGTGCACCCAGGGATGTTGCCGTAGTCCAACGGTTGAGGATCCTTGCCAGCGATCTTTTCCACGCAGATAATGCCTTCCGCACTTGCAACGTGGGCCAACGCTTGTCCCGGTGTGCAGTCGCCGATGGCATAGTAGCCCGGGATGTTGGTGGCGCTGAAGCCGTCCACCTTGATCTTTCCCTTGTCGGTCACAATGCCAACGTCCTCCAATCCAAACCCTTCCAAGTTGGAAACAATGCCTACAGCGCTCAGCACGATGTCGCATTCTATCACCTGTTCACCTTTGGGGGTTTTAACAGTGACCTTGCAGCCTTTTCCACTGGTGTCCACCGTGGTCACCTCGCTGGAGGTCATAACATCTATTCCCTGTTTCTTAAAGCTTTTCTCAAGCTGCTTGCTTACATCTTCATCTTCCACGGGTACCACGTTCGGCATGAATTCCACCAACGTGACTTTGGTCCCGATGGCATTGTAGAAGTAGGCGAATTCGCTGCCAATGGCGCCGCTACCCACTACCACCATGCTTTTGGGTTGTTCGGCTAGCACCATGGCCTCGCGATAACCGATCACTTTCTTGCCGTCCTGCTTCAAAGCAGGCAGTTCGCGGCTGCGGGCTCCTGTGGCAATGATGATGTTCTTCGCCTCCAATACCTGCTTCTTTCCGTCAGCGCCGGTCACTTCGAGCTTTTTGCCGGGAAGGAGTTTGCCTGTGCCCATAACCACGTCGATCTTGTTCTTCTTCATCAGGAACTGAACACCATTGCTCATGCCCTTGGCCACATCGCGGCTCCGCTGAACCATTCCCTTGAAGTCGGCTTTCGGTTCACCCACGGTGATGCCGTAATCCTTCGCGTGGTTAATGTATTCGAAAACGTTGGCACTTTTCAGCAGGGCCTTGGTGGGGATGCACCCCCAGTTGAGGCAAATGCCGCCTAAGGATTCTTTCTCCACAATGGCCGTCTTCAGGCCCAATTGGCTGGCACGGATAGCGGCCACATAGCCGCCGGGACCACTGCCAAGTACGATCAAGTCATAGCTCATCTGCTTGCGATGGGATTTGTTTTTCAGGGATCGGTGGCCGTGATGCCGCCGCGTTTGTGAGGCGCGAAGTTAGCGGTGTAGGGGAAAGGCGGAAAGACCGAATGGTCGCGCCCACGCCATGCGCTAGCGACCCCGGTCGGCAACACGCTGCTGGCAAGGCGTTATGGTGTTATCAACGATCGACGTGGAAAACGCTGGCGATGCGACCGGGCTCCGCAATGGCAAAGGCCTACATTCGCTCGCAACAAATCCACACAAATGACGGACATGAACACGGCTGGGATGGCCCCTGTACAGGCGCGGCCAACGCTGCTCACGGTGATATGCATCATCAGTTTCATCATGGGAGCGATCGGGATCTACAGCGGCATAACGAACTTGACCATGGATCCGGTCGCCGAGAGGGCGAAGCTGGAAACCACAATGTCGGAGCAAGTGGCCCAGATCGGTGACAATGCGAATGACTTGACCAACCGGCTTATGGAATCCGCCCATGAGGTCGGCGTATTAGGGATCGAGAACAGGATCCCCATCGGCATAGCCGGTATTATCCTGTCCCTGATCAGCGTATTCGGTGTTTGGTTGATGTGGAACCTGAAGAAGAACGGGTTCTGGCTCTACTTGCTCGCCACTATCGGAGGGCTTGTGTTGCCCCTCATGTACCTGGGCGGAGGTTGGCTCGCATTGGCCAGCGTTGGTTTCGCGGGATTCTTCTCGCTGATCTTCGTCATCCTTTACGCGGTGAATCTCAAATACATGCACTGAAGCTATCAGACCTGTGTAAGGAAAAGCCCTCGCTTTGTCGAGGGCTTTTTGTTGCGACATACTTGCGTCAAGGTCCGGACCTTTTCCTGGGCCCGTGCGCATTGTTACCGTCACGGGCTTGGCTGCCGGCCGGTTGAGAAAGATCTCTTTTGAATTACTTCCTCTGCATACTGCGTCTGTTCGTTCCTTCGCGCCGTGGAACAGGAACTTCAAACATCGCTAAAATGGGAGCGTCCACCCATGCTCGCGCGGCTTTGCGTTGCGAGCTTCATCAACCAGGGCGTGGTCTTCCCGTTGTATCTGTCCGGGATCTTGTTGGCATACGTCATGCACGGCATGCCGTTGGAGGAGGTGCGCAACCTCGTTGCGACCACCTATTCAAATTGGCTTCCTCCGGACCGCTTGGAAGCCATGCAGGCGTACGTGGGCTCACTTCGGGAACATGGCGTCGCCTTGATGTCCATTTTCTCAGCGCGCACCTTGGTGCGCTTTGTCGGGACGCTGCGCATGTGGCAAGGCAGGAAGGACGGTTTCCATATTTACACCAGCGCCCAGTTGCTGGGCATGCTGTTCCCCATGCTCGTTGACGCCCCGGACACGTTCAATGTCCTCGGCTTCTTCTTGGCCTTGAACTGGTGCTACCTGTATTTCACCCAACGCAACGCCTTGAGGTAACCGGGCATAAAAGGTTAAGTGCTTTTCGCCTGCTCGACGAAGGAAGGAGGGCGCTCTCAGCCTCTCACCGCAACCCCGCTGATCTCCACGTTCACGCCGCGCGGTAAACCCTTCACGGCAACGGCCTCGCGTGCTGGCGGGGCATCATCAAAGAATTTCCCATACACCTCATTCACGGCAGCGTAATGGTCCATACTGCTCAGGAAAATGGTACACTTCACCAAGTGGGCAAAGTTCATATCCGCAGCTTTCAGGATCACGCCGATATTCTCCATTACCTGTGTGGTCTCCTCTGCAATGTTGGCCATGCGTAGAGTGCCGGTGTCGCCCACCAACGCGATCTGTCCGCTCAGGAAAAGCATGCCGTTGACCTCTACGGCTGGTGAATACGGTGCAAGCGGTTTCGCGGCACCAACAGGATAAATGGGCTTTTTCATGGCGCAAAGGTCGGGATTTGACCGAATGTCCATCCCGCATAAGTTGCCTTCAACCGCATACCTGGCATCCACTGTGGATCGGAGACATTCATCATCCTATACGCAGGTCATGTAGCCCCGCTTAGCTTTGCGGCAGATGGGAAAAAACGAAAAGCCGCTGATCCTCGTGACCAACGATGATGGCATCTTCGCGCCGGGGATCATCACCTTGGCGGAAGAGATGAAAGCCTTCGGAGAAGTGCTTGTTGTGGCGCCGGACAAGCCGCAAAGCGCCATGGGTCATGCCATCACCATCCACAATTTCCTGCGCTTGCGTGAAGTGGATTTCATGGAAGGCGTCAAGGCCTATAGCTGCACCGGAACACCGGTGGATTGCGTGAAACTGGCTGTATACCACATCATCAAGGGCAAACCGGCGTTGCTGGTAAGTGGGATTAACCACGGAAGCAACCTCAGCATTAACGTGCTGTACAGCGGTACCATGAGCGCAGCCGTGGAAGGCGCCATGGAAGGCGTTCCGAGTATCGGCTTCTCCTTGATGGACCACAGCATCGAAGCCAGCTTTGCGCATGTGCGACCCGTGGTCCGCTCCGTTACGGCGAACGTAATCGCGAACGGCCTTGCCAAAGGGTGCTGCCTCAACGTGAACGTGCCATCGGAAATGGAAGGTCCGCTGAAAGGGATCCGCGTCTGCAGGCAAGCGCTGGGCAACTGGGAAGATGCGGTGGAGACACGCAAAGACCCCAATGGCGGCGAATACCATTGGCTAAAAGGCCGGTTCACCGCCAAGGACACCGGTGAAGACAATGACGTTTGGGCCACCGCCAACGGTTATGCCAGTGTGGTGCCGGTACAGTTCGACATGACCGCGCACCAAGAGGTGGATATGATCAAGACGTGGAACCATGCGCTTTGATCAGGTCCGTACGGGTTTCATCCTCGGCCTGTTAGCACCTGCTGTGGGGTTACTGCTCTATTCGGTTTTCGCCGTAACAGTGCTGCGCCCGGAATTGGAACTGGGCTTTCTGCTGAAGCGGATGCTATTCGGCATCCGCGGGAACATCGCGCCCACGCTCTCCCTTAGTCTTTTGGCCGATGTGGTCCTGTTCTTCTGGCTGGACCGCAAAAGGATGCTGAAGGCCATGCGCGGCGTCATCGGGGCCATGTTCGTATATGGTGCGGCCATCGTGCTGCTGTTGCTCTTATGGGGAAGAGACTTTATGTGATCGCGGGCGAGGCCAGCGGCGACCTGCACGGGGGTAACCTTGTCCGCGAACTGCTGAAGCTGGATCCGGCCATGCAGGTGCGTGCGTGGGGTGGCGACCGGATGCGGACCTCGGGTGCCGACGTGGTCAAGCACTACCGGGATCTGGCTTTCATGGGCTTCACGCAGGTCATCCTTAACCTGCGCACCATTCTGCGCAACATCAAGCTTTGCAAGGCGGACATCCTGGCTTTCCGACCTGATGCCATCGTGCTGATCGACTATCCCGGCTTTAACCTGCGGATCGCGGAATTCGCGCGGGCTAATGACATTCCGGTCTATTATTACATCAGCCCACAGGTATGGGCCTGGAAAGCAGGGCGGGTCAAGGCGATCAAACGCGACGTTGACCGGATGTTCGTGATCCTGCCTTTCGAAAAGCAGTGGTACGCAGAGCATGGCATGGACGTGGAGTTCGTGGGCCATCCTTTGCTGGATGCATTGCCGTTGCATATGGAAAATGCCGCAATGACCAAAGGCGTAAAGCCGATCGTGGCGCTGCTGCCAGGAAGTCGTACACAGGAGATATCGCGCATGTTGCCGGTGATGCTCAGTGTCGTCGAGCATTTCCCTGCCTACGCTTTCAAGGTTGCGGCGGCACCATCGGTACCGGCGGAGTTGTATGCCGGCATCATCGGCAATGCGCCGGTGGAATTGGTGCCGGATGGTACCTACGCGCTGCTGCAGAAGGCTAAGGCCGCATTGGTCACCAGCGGCACGGCCACTTTGGAGACGGCCTTGATCGGCACGCCGCTGGCAGTTTGTTACGGCGGAGGCGCGGTGAACGTTTGGCTTGCGAAGCGCTTCATCAAGGTGGAATTCATTTCACTGGTCAACCTGATCATGGGGCGCGAAGTGGTGCGTGAACTCATACAGGCTGACATGTCCCCAAAGTCCTTGCAGGCCGAACTGGATCGCTTACTGAACGATTTAGCCTACCGTGATCGCATGTTAGCCGACTTTTCGGAATTGCGGGAAACCTTGGGGGGGCCGGGTGCTTCAGCGGTAACTGCCCGATTGATGTGGAAAAGTCTGAACGAAGCTCCGGACAAAGGGCTCCAGGCGGGATAGTTTCGCGCCGCAATGCTTCGGAATCCCTTGTTGATGATGGTTTTTGCGTGTGCCATTGCGGCACAGGCACAGTACACGGACCTGCGTGTTGGGCTCTTGGGACTTGGCAGGCCAACCTCAGTAATGGTGATGGGGGACCAGGGGCCGTTGGACGTTTGGGCGGATGGACGGAAAGTAGCCCGATTGGAGGCGAGCGACGGACTTTCCATTCGGGCCACTGCGCAGGGCATGACGGCAAAGTCCTTGGTGCTGGATCTTGCCGCGAAGAAGCTGATCGAGCTGCGTTCCCCGTTGGGCCGTGGTTTCCGAGTGCGGGCCACGGAGCCCAAGGGAGGCGAGCGATCCTATCCGGGGATGTTCGAGATACGCGCGCAGAAAGGCGCATTGGGCTTAGTGGCTACCGTGCCATTGGAAGAATACGTAGCCGGTGTGGTCCAGTCCGAAGCCGGAAAGGGCCATGCGCTGGAATATTACAAGCTGCAGGCGGTGAGCTGCCGCACTTATGCTTTGGCGAACAAGCGTAGGCACTACGGCGAGGGATTTGAAGTCTGTGATGGAACGCATTGCCAAGTGTTCCAAGGCCGTAACCTGCAAGACAGCATCCGGTTGGCCACCACCCTCACACGGGACCTTGTGGTCGTGGATCCGGATATCCGGCTCATTCATGCCACTTTCCACAGCAATTGCGGCGGTGAGACCATGAACGCCGACGAGCTCTGGTCGGGTAGGGAAACCTATCTGGTCAGCACGGTGGATACCTTCTGTCTACATGCCCCGCATGCCACCTGGACCGCTAGCATTCCGCGTACGAAATGGCTCGCGTACCTCCGCAAGAATGGTGTGGATACGGATGATAGCAGTGCAGTGGCCCTTCTGACGGAACATGAGCCCGTGTGCCGAGAGATCTACTTGGCCAATGTCGGCGCTCGCGTTCCTTTGGACCGACTGCGGAAATTTTTCGATCTGCGTTCCACGTATTTCAGCATGCATCCTGTGGGCGACCAGATCGTATTGGACGGAAGGGGCTTTGGTCACGGCGTTGGCTTGTGTCAAGAAGGTGCGATGAACATGGCCAAGGACGGCTATTCCTATTCGGATATCCTACACCACTATTTCGCCGAGGTACACATTGTGGACCTCAAGAACCTGGACTTCTTCCGGGACGAGGATGGCGTGAAAGGACAAGTGTTGCCGCACCCTTGAAGTGATCAATTGTCCGGGTCGTTGTCCTTTCGCTTCTCCAATTGTTTACGCGCCTTCTGGTCCGCAGAAGGAAAGCGCCAGCAGACCTGGACGGAATACACCACATTGTGCGAGCGGATGAAGCGGTCGAAAGTGTTCAGACTGCTTTGTCCGCGCAATTCCCACATCCAACTGCCCATTTCGTGGCCGATACCCAGCGCTGCACTCCATTGCCCCCGGTTGGTGTTGGTGGAAGGGGAAAAATCGTAGTCGCTGATCAAGCTCCCGTTATCGAAGCTCTTCACCCGGCCGTGGATCAAATAGCCGTACATAAGCCCACCGGTGAGGAAAAGGCCTTGCGGATCCGGGTTGGTACTGAGCTTCAGCAGTAGCGGCATCTCCAAATAGTTGAGTGCAACGGACGTGCGCAGTTTCAGCTGGCTATTCACCGTAACACTGCCCTTGCCGATGTACATGGGCTCGATCAAAAGGCTCACTTGGGAAGTGATCGGAGCCTCAAAACTCCATCCCGCGATCAGGCCCACTTTGGGATTGCCGCTCCACGCCAGGAACTGACCTGCTGTCTGTGTGCCGATGTCAAGACCGATCTTCGGCCCGTTGCGTGAAACCTGTGCTGAGGCCAAGCCACTGCAAAAGGTCAACACGGTGAAAGCGATCACGGTTGGGGTACTCGATCGTGCCATGCTGCGAAGTTGCGCATTGCACCGCGAATGGTGATATGGCTACTGTCTCCTAAATGATCTTTCTTGAATTTCGTCGATGAAAAATGAACGTTCGTCTTGACAAAAGGACACTTAATGCGCAGATTGCGTCAACAAACGCTCCTCATGTGGCCCATCCTCACCCTTAGCTTCCTGCTTCAACTTACGGATGAAGAGCAGTTGTTCGCCCAGCAGAGCGTTCCTGTGATCCAACCCACTACCGAGCAGTCCGGAACGAAGGAGGCGACGCCGGCAGAAGGAGCAAATGCCATTTCCTGGCCGGAAAAGCAGGACGAAGAAGCCTGACGCCCGTTCATATTGGTGGTCCAAGGGATCCGCCGATCGCACCACCTTTGCGGTAAGGATGCGACAACTGATAACTGCGGCCATGGTCGGGATCACCGGTTTTGCCAATGCCCAATGGACCTTCAAGGGGGATACCTCGGCCACTTGGGAACAAGCCATCACCCGCTTCGGTGAATTGGCGGAAATGCACAGCGGTGCCAAGCTCGAGGAGATAGGGCAGGATGATGACGGACATCCGATCCATCTATTCATCATCAGCGATGGCAGCGGTTCCACCCCGGACAGCATCCGAGCGGCAGGTAAGAACATCCTTTGGATCACGAATGCCATCCATCCGGGCGAGCCGGACGGCATCGACGCCTGCTTGATGTTGGCGCAAGCGCTGTTGGAAAGCGACCAATTGATGGGCTTGGTGGTGAATACCGCCGTGTGCATCGTTCCGGTTTACAACGTCAGCGGCGCCCTTGATCGCGGGCGCTACAGCAGGGTGAACCAGAACGGACCTTTGGAATACGGTTTCCGGGGCAATGCGAAGAACCTCGATCTCAACCGCGATTTCATGAAAATGGATTCGCGTAACGCACGCTCATTGGTGGCTGCGTTGACGAAGTGGGATCCGGATGTCTATTTCGAGACGCACGTAAGTGACGGTGCCGACCACCAGTACATCATGGCTTTACTGGCCACCCAGAAGGACAAGCTCAGTGCGCCACTGTCCGCCTTCATGCAAAAGACGTTGGTGCCTGGGATGTACGCATGGATGAAGCGCCGCGATCAACTGATGTGCCCTTACTTCGAGACGCATGGCGACATTCCTGAAAGCGGGCTTGACGGGTTCTACGACAGCCCACGCTACAGTTCCGGCTACAACGCATTGTTCGACCGAATCGGGATCATCAGCGAAACACATGTCCTGAAACCCTACGCCGACCGGGTCAACGCCACCTTCCAACTGCTGCTAGGCACCTTGGACGTGATGAACAGGAAGCCCAAAGAGCTCCGGGCTGCGCGGGCGGCCGCCAAGAGTAGCACGATAACCGCCAAGGGCTTCGGCCTGAATTGGAAATTGGATACCACCGTGGTGGAGCAACTGCCATGGAAAGGATATCAAGTGCGGCGTGAACCCAGCTCCGTAACGGGTTTGCCGCGGATCTGCTACGACCATGAGCTTCCAACAGATACGACCGTACCGTGGCGCGATACGTACCGGCCGACCCTCACCGAAGCCAAGCCTTCCGCCTTCGTGATCCCCCAGCAGTGGCAGGAGGTGATCGAGCGGCTGCGCCTCAGTGGCGTGGAAATGGAACCCGTCGCTGCGGATACCATGATGCGTGTGGAACAGGACAGCATCAGGGATCTCACCACAGTGCCCATGCCGTATGAAAGCCACTATCTGCACAAGGATATTTCCGTGGAACGCACGATCAAGGAAATGCCCGTACACGCCGGTGATATGTTGGTACACATGGGAAAGGCCACCGACCGCTATGTCGTAGAAGCCTTGTCCAGCAGGGGCGAGGACGGGTTCTTCGCGTGGAACTTCTTCGACGGCGTCCTGCAGCAGAAGGAGTGGTACAATGATTATGTATTCGAGGATTACGCGGCTCGTTTGCTGCTGCACGATCCGGGGCTGAAAGAAACGTTCGAGGCAAAGCGCTCAGCGGACCCCGGATTCGCCAAGGATGCAAATGCACAGCTGACGTGGCTGTACCGCAGATCGCCTTGGATGGAACCGACATGGCGCAAATATCCCGTGCTGAGGGTAGTGCAATGAACCGGACCTACTCGTCGCGTCGTTCTTACTGAACCGATCATGGCCAAGCAGTTCACTTTCCGCGGCAATGCCCATCGCGCGCAGGACCCGGGCATTGGCGCGGGATTTGAAAAGCCGCTGGACCGCGTGCTGGGGAGGGATGGCAAATTCCAGGTGCAGCGTAGCTCCTCCATTTACTTGAAGGATGGCTTTACGGCGTTTACCACCATGGGTGCGTTCCGCTTGCTGGCCACCATCTTCCTGGGATACTTCATTTTGAACCTGATCTTCGCGGGGATTTACATGTTGGTGGGCGTGGATCAGATAGGCAATGCGGACTTGACCTCGCTCAGCGGTAAATGGATGACGGCGATGGGCATGAGCCTGGAAACCCTCACCACCGTGGGGTACGGATCGTTGTATCCCACAAGTCCTTCCACTTGGTTGGTCGCCGGTGTGGAAGGCGTTTTCGGGATCCTGGGGTTCTCGCTCATCGGTGCGGTGATCTTTGCGCGTTTCGCAAGACCCACCGCGCGTTTGGCACATAGCGAGATGGCCATAGTGGCGCCGTTCAAGGAAGGATGGAGCGTACAAATGCGCCTCGCGAACAGAAGAAGCACGCTCTTATCGCAGGTGGAAGCAAGCCTCATGCTCGTGCTGGCCGACAGGGAAGGGGAGGCGGAAAAACTGGAATACTTCAACCTGCCTTTACAGATGGACCGGGTGAGTTACCTGCCTCTTTCGTGGACGATAGTACATCCGCTTAATACGGACAGCCCTTTGGCAGGGATGTCCTTGCAAGAGATGACGGATCGGCGCGCGGAGATGATCCTTACCATTAAAGGAGTGGATGAAGTTTACATGCAACAGGTCATTGCGCGTATGTCCTACCGCTTTGACGAAGTCGTTTGGGGCGGCCGCTTCATCCGGCCTTTTTCCGCCAAGGAGGGCATCATGCATTTGGATCTTGACATGATCGGCGCGCATGAAAAGGTCCAGGGGCCGGAGCGCCTTCCCGGCTGAGCGTCGGCGTGGATAGCCGAGGATTCAAGCCATCATATCAGATCCTGCACCATATTCGCCGGCGGAACATATCCGAGATCCCCAACAACTTCATGGAACTTTACGACATCGGCATCGGCGCACGTGTTAAACATCCTTCCCTCGGGGTCGGTGTGATCTTCGGCATAGATGCCCATTCCATCGAGATCTTTTTCCGTGAGCATGGCGAAAAGACCATCGCTCGATCCTTCGAGGACCTGTTAGTGATAGCACCCGGTGTCGAAGTAGCCCCCGCCGAACTGGACCTGGAAAGCGTGAAGGACGCGCTGCGTGAGGTGCTGGAAGAGGACAACAGCTTGCAACGCCCTATAGTACTCGCACGCCGCTGGCAGAAGGGTATCCTGGAGATGCGTTCCGCAGATCCCTCGTTAAAAAGCAAGGAGGTGCCCATCGAGGATTTCTTCCACAAGATCGTGATGATGCGTGACCGCTTCCGGGTGTTGGAGCAGAAGGTCAATGCACACACCGGGCTGTCCGAGCAGGATAAGGTGGAAATGCAGCAATACATCACGCGCTGTTACGGCAGCCTCACCACCTTCAACATCCTCTTCGACGACAAGGAGGATCAATTTGTAGGACAGAAGGGAGAAGGATAGGTGCACTTCGTAGCGCGAGTTCGAAGGCCAATTGGTGGAGCCATGGTGGTGGTATCGAGGGGCGAGGAAACCGTTGATCTTCCCTAGACGAACTGGTTCAACGATGATTTCTTGGCCGGCGGATCGGACACGAAAGATTCTCACTGATCAAGCGCGTTAATTAGTTTGCAAACGACGACAAGATCATTACCTTCGTTCCACGCAAACGTTCTTTCTCAGCCTAGAGCTGATCAAATAGACAGCCTACGCAGGCCAAAGGTTCTCAAAACCAACATTTCTACCTCAGGGTGTGAAGATCCAAAGGGCAAGGGCGGGCCTCGCCACCTTCGGGTGGTCTCCTTCGGGAACGTCGAGGATTACCAACCCCTTTCTGTCCCACCCGCTCATGTGATCCATGGGTTTTTTGAACTCCGGCCCTGCGTGGGCTTTTTTTGTGCCCACTATTCCCAACTTGCACACGTGAACAACGTATCTCAACCGGCCCAAGCCGGGACCATTCTTCCTGTAATGGAAGCCTTCCACACCATTCAAGGGGAAGGTGCATTCACGGGACAGGCTGCTTATTTCATCAGGCTTGGCGGCTGCGACGTAGGCTGCACATGGTGCGATGTCAAGGAGAGTTGGGACGCTGCGACCCATCCTTTGCAAACGGTGGAACACATCGTTGGCGAAGCTGTGAAGCATCCGGCCCGGATAGCGGTGGTCACAGGCGGTGAACCCTTGATGCACGATCTGGCCCCATTGACCAAAGGGTTGCATGATGCAGGCTTCCGTACGCACATCGAGACCAGTGGTAGTTCACCCATCAGTGGCGATTGGGACCATATCTGCTTCAGTCCGAAAAAATTCAAGGATGCGGTACCCGGTTTCCATCTGCTGGCACACGAATTGAAGGTGGTGGTATTCAACAAGCACGACCTGCAATGGGCGGAAGGCCATGCGGCAAGGACCGCCACGCAGTGCACCCTTTATCTTCAACCTGAATGGAGCAAGCGCGAAGCCATGATACCCTTTGTGACCGCATATGTTATGGAGCATCCACAATGGCGGGTGTCACTTCAGACGCACAAGTATTTGAACATCCCATGATGAAGTTGTCCGTTATCGGTCGGTTGTTCCACAGAGACCTTGAAATGCGGTCTGCTTGGTTTCTGCGGCTGCTGATGTTGGCTGCATACTGTGGTATCCTGATTCCCGCAGCTCAAGCGCAATCGGTGAAATACACTACGGAAAATAAGCGCGCCATCAAGTTCTATGAAAGCGGCGCGGAGTGCATGCGTCTGCAGAATTGGACCTGTGCAGAGAACCAATTGCGCAAAGCCGCACAAGAGGATCCGAAATTCATAGAGCCACGGATCTACCTCGGTGAGATGTATGAGCAGCGGGACATGCCCAAGGAGGCGCGTGCGATCTATCAGGAAGTTGTTGCCATCAACCCTAAGTTTTTTCCTCCCGCCGCGCTGCACTTGGCCGATCTGGAAAGTGCAGCCGGCGACTATGCCGCAGCACGTACGCACTACGCGATGGCCAAGGAGATGGACTCCGATCCACAGCGCCGGAAAAGGGCTACCCTCGGGATGGCCGACTGCGACTTCGCTGCTGACGCCGTGCAGCATCCCGTGCCATACGATCCCGTGAACCTTGGTCCCGGTGTCAACACGGCGGATGCCGAATACTTCCCTTGCGTAACAGCCGACGACAGTACATTGATGTTCACCCGGTTGGTGAAGGATGTTGCCTCGCAATATGGTAAGCAGGAGGACTTTTACGTTAGCCACAAAATGAGCGACGGGAGCTGGGGCACGGCCAAGCCTATAACCAGTGTGAACACTTCGGACAACGAAGGTGCGGGCACGCTAACCCCGGATGGCCGCTTCATCGTTTTCACCAAATGCGCCGGTGTTGACGGCACTTATGGCAAGGGCGTCAAGGGTATGGGCAGTTGTGATCTGTTCATCAGTCGCCGCATTGGCGACCGATGGACGCCACCGGAAAACCTCGGTCCTCCCGTGAATACGCGGGATTGGGAAAGCCAGCCCAGCATGGGCAGTGATGGTCGCACACTTTATTTCATCCGGGCGTCCAAAGCACCGGACGGTGTGAAAGGCATGGACATCTACGTGACCAAAATGGGCGCGGACGGAGCGTTCAGCAAACCCGAGCGCTTGGGCGACAATGTGAACACGCAGGGCCAGGAACAAAGTGTGCAGATCCATCCCGACGGGAAGACATTGTACTTCAGCAGCGATGGTTTCCCCGGCATGGGCGGTGAGGATATTTTCGTTAGCCGCATGCAGCCTGATGGCTCTTGGGGGAAGCCGATGAACTTAGGCTATCCCATCAACAGCGGGGGCGAGGACAACAGCGTGCTGGTGGGACCCGATGGCAAGTTGGCATACATCGGTAGCGACAGGTCCGGCGGCTATGGGGACATGGACCTTTATCGGTTCGAACTGCCGGAAGCTGCTCGCGCCACCGCCGTGGGCTACATACGTGGCAAGGTGACGGACCGTACCACGGGCAGACCCGTGGAGGCGGACGTGGAGCTTTATGATGTGGTCACCGGAAAATTGGCGACGGCTGCCTACAGCGATCCACAGACCGGTGAATTCCTAGTATGCTTGCCACGCGGACAAGAGTACGCACTGAATGCATCCGCGCAAGGCTATCTCTTCTATTCCAAGAATTATAGCGTTGCGCAAAGTGAAGCCATAGCGGCTGACCTTGACGTGAAGTTGAACCCGATAACAGCGGGCCAAACGATCGAGCTACGCAACATCTTCTTTGAAACAGCCAGCTACGGCCTATTGCCGGCATCCACTGTTGAATTGGAAAAGCTGGTCCAGTTGTTGAAGGTCAATGTCGATATGCGCATCGAGGTAGGCGGACATACGGATAACATGGGCAATGATGTAGCTAACCAAAAGTTGAGCGAGCAGCGCGCGAATGCGGTCCGGAGTTATCTGGTTTCCCACGGAATTGAAGGAACGCGCATCGTAGCGAAAGGCTACGGCGAAACAAAGTCTGTAGCAACTAATGATACGGAGGAGGGGCGAGCACAGAACAGGAGGACAGAGGTGACGGTGTTGTGAGCTGGCCGGATCGGCGGAAGTGCGGGTCGTTCGCAGCCCTGAGGGTTAAATCTGAGTATATTTCAATACGAAGACCCGAACCTCTTGGTTCCGACCTTTGTACCATGAAGGTGAAGATCTGGTCCGATGTGGTGTGCCCATACTGCTACATCGGCAAACGCGAGTTCGAGAGCGCACTGTCACGGTTCGAACACCAGGATCAAGTGGAGGTGGAGTGGAAGAGCTTCGAGCTGGACCGCCAAGCACCGGTCCGCAGTCCGGACGACATGTATGATCACTTGGCGAAGAAATATGGCCGCACACGTGAGCAGGCCAAGGAGATGGTCTCAGGCGTTGTGGACCGCGCCCGTTCAGTAGGGCTTGATTACGATATCGAGCACACCATCATAGGCAGTTCCTTCGATGCACACCGCTTGATCCAATTCGCGAAGACCAAGCAAAAGGGTTCCGAGGCTGAAGAACGATTGTTCAAAGCCTATTTCATCCAAGGTCAGCACATAGCGGACCGAGCGGTGCTGAAGAAGATCGCCGAGGAGATCGGACTGGATGGAAAGGAAGTGGAGGAAGTTCTTGCCAGCGATACTTTCACCGAAGCGGTCCATGCCGATGAATACGAAGCGCAGCAGATAGGTGTGGGCGGCGTGCCCTTCTTCGTGCTGGACGACAAGTTCGCGGTGAGCGGCGCACAGTCAAGTGATCACTTTCTCGGGGCCTTGCAGCAGGCTTGGACAGAGCGTGCTTGACGGCCGGCTCAATTCGAGACGAACTTCAATCCAGCGATGCTGGCGATCAGCGTAAAGAGAAAGAATAATCGCCAGAACTCCGCTGGTTCCTTGAATAGTACCATGCCCACCAGCACCGTGCCGATGGCACCCACACCCGTCCAAACAGCGTAGGCTGTGCCCATGGGTAACGTTTGTGAGGCCCGGTATAGCAGATACATACTGGCCGTGAGGCAGATCATGAATCCGGCCCACCACAGCAATGCGGTATTGCCAGAGGTTTCCTTCAACTTACCGAGACAAGTGGTGAAGCCCACTTCAAAAAGGCCACCTATGAAAAGCAGTATCCAGTTCATGGGGCAAAGAAACGGGGTGGGTGCTAAGCCAAGGCTCCTGGCTCGGGCGGGAATACCGCTCGCTTGTGCATCCCTTCACGCGGATCACGTTGCATGATGTAGTCTGAAGTGAGCTTTTTGCGTAGATACCAGGACAGGGCGATCACCGCTAAAGTGAGAGCCAGCCATAGGGTCGTGAGTGGGTCGGTAAAGTCCGGTTCTTCCATTTTGCTCCACCATTGGAAGCCACCATACAAGGCAAGGAACATGATGAAGGAATATGACCTGCCCCACTTACCCATGGATGAAATGCCAAGAGCCAGTAGGCTCACCGGGAATCCGAGTGAGAGCAGCCGTCGCAATGAGCTCTGGTCGTGGATCAACGCCGCGATCTGCCAGAAATAGAAGGTGGCAAGCGCCACGACCAAGGCTATCAAGATGTTCCGTTCGTTCTTGAAGTGCTCACGCGCCATGAGCGAAGGGGTGTAACGGACCGCGTCGGCCAAGTCTTCATTGTCCGCCGTGGGTTCCTCAATGCGAAGTTCATCATAGGCGTGCTGGCGGGTATAGCCCAAGGCGATCTTCGCCGCGACGGCTTTCCGCAGTTCTCTACGTTTCATTCCGAAATGTAGAGAAGTTCCATGCTCACCTTTGCACCGACAAAGAGATGGCCGAACGTAAATTCATCCGGGATGGCCGCGCACCAGTGCCCCTTGATCCGCGCATCAGCGTGAACATGAGCCGCATCCGTGCCAAGAACACGGGCCCCGAATTAGCCATGCGTGCAGCCCTTAGCGCCACGGGGATCCGCGGCTACCGCTTGCAATATGCCAAAGCTCCGGGCAAGCCGGACATCGCGTTCGTGGGCCGGAAGGTCGCCGTGTTCGTCCACGGTAGTTTCTGGCATAGCTGCCCACATTGCCAGCCGCAGAGGCCCAAGTCGAACAAGAAGTTCTGGACTGAAAAACTGGATCGCAATGTTGAACGCGATCTGCGGAAGAGACGCGCCTTGCGGAAAGCAGGTTGGCGGGTGATCACCGTGTGGGAGTGCCGACTGAAGAAGAACCCGCAGACCGAGGTCCGCCGAGTGGAAAGGGCACTGACTCAGCCTCCTCTTCTCTAAGAGCTAGAGGCAAGCCTTCGTGTCCTTTGCGTCCTTCGTGGTCCGGACCCGATCTCACTTCTTCCTGCCGAAGATGCGGTTGAAGAACCGCTTCTCGAAGGCCCAGAAGAAATCGAATTGGCCGAGCAGTGCGCCGTATACGAGCAGCACCACATTGTAGAAGGGAAGGATCAGGATGTAGTACAGGACCGAGAACAGCAGCGGAGTGCCACCTTCCACCTCCGTGAAAAAGGCGACCACCGGGCGTTTCAAGAACATCACCGTGAGACCTGTGCAGGCGAATACGATCAAGATGATCACAGCTCGGCCCGCACTCACACCCCAACGAGCACCCAAGCGATGCAACCAACCATCACCCTTCGCCACTTCCTCGTCAGCCATTTGCGCGAAGATCGCCTATCAGGTCCGGACATCCATGACCGTGGCAGAAAATACCACGATCATGGTATCTGTCGATCAAGACTATTGCCACTCCGCGATAAAGAGGTTCGTCTCGTGGTTCTTGCCCCCGCGGTTGCTGCTGAACACAAGGTATTTGCCGTCCTTGCTGAACACGGGGAAAGCGTCGAACATGTCCGTGTTCGTCAGCGGCTCCAAGCCTTGGCCATCGGTGCCGATCATGAACAAGGTGAAAGGGAAGCCACGTTCGGCCTTATGGTTGCTGGCGAAGATGATGTGCTTGCCGTCCGGATTCCAATAAGGCGCCCAATTGGCTTGGCCGAGTTCGGTGATCTGCTTAGCGTCGCTACCGTCGGCGTTGGCGATGAAGAGTTCCATTTGTGTGGGCATCACCTGGCCGATCTTCAACAGGTCCTTGTATTCGTTGATGGCCTCCGGTGTCTTAGGCCGTGAAGCGCGCCATACCAATTTGGTTCCGTCCGGGCTGAAGAAGGCGCCGCCATCATAACCAAGGTCATGCGTGATCTGCTTCACATCGCTACCGTCGATGTTCATGGTGTACAGGTCGAGATCGCCGTTGCGCATGCTGGTGAAAACGATGCGGTCCCCCTTGGGTGAAACGGTGCCTTCGGCGTCATAGCCGGGTGTGTCCGTGAGGCGTTTGCGGATGTTGCCCTTGAGGTCTGTCACGAAGATGTCGAAGCTGGGGTAGATCGGCCAGACGTACTTGCCACCGGGGACGTGTGGCGGCACAGGTGGACATTCCTTGGAGTCCAAATGCGTGCTTGCGAAGAGCACCAAGCTGTCGCCGGGCAGGAAATAGCTGCAGGTAGTGCGACCACCGTCGATACTGATCTTCTGGGGCGGATCCTTGCGCAGGTCATCGGTGAACGGGTTGAACACATAGATCTGGTCGCATTGCTCGCCCCAAGCAGGTACATGTGCCTGAAAGGAGAGTTTGTCCCCGGCGAAATCCCAGTAAGCCTCTGCATTGTCGCCGCCGTAGGTGAGCTGGCGCAGGTGTGCAAAGTGTTTTTCAGCTGGATCGATAAGCGTATCGGCATTCCAGTAGGAACTATCCGGTTCAGCAGCAGTAACCTTGGTGCTATCGCTTACGGCAGCTTCCGGGGTATTGACCGAAGATGCGTTCCCGCAGCTGAAAAGAAGGATGGCAGGAAGAGCGGTCAGCAGCGTTTTCATGTTTTTTCTTTACGGGCCGCGAAATTATCCGCTGGGGCCGGAGGTTTGTCAGACCAACGCAATACGGTCGATCATTTGACAATTGTCATGTGTGACACATCTTGCAAAGGAAGCTCCTGTCAGGTTCAGGGATTATCGGAACAGGCATACCTTAACCCCATGCCGATTGACGGGAAAACGATCAAAGGGCGCGGTGCTCAAGGGCATGTCGCGAACCGCTTTTTGGATCGCAGCTCTGGTGTGGTGCATTGGGAAGGTATTGATGAGGTGGAGGAAGAAAAGGCTGTTACGAAGTATCTAGAGGTCTTTCCGAAGACCATCCTGAACAAGATCCATTCACCTGACCTTCGCATGGAATGGACGTTGAATCCTTATCAAGGATGCGAGCACGGATGCTCCTATTGCTATGCGAGGCCCAGCCACGAGTACTGGGGATATGGAGCAGGACTCGATTTTGAACGGATCGTACTGGTGAAGCGGAACGCTCCGGAGGTGCTCGAAAGGACGCTACGAAGCCCCAAGTGGGATGTCGGTATCATCAGTATCAGCGGCAATACGGACTGTTACCAACCCATTGAACGGAAGGAGGAGATCACCCGGAAGGTGTTGCTTGTGGCGCAGCGCTTCGGTCAGCCGGTTTCCATCATCACGAAGAACGCATTGGTGCTGCGCGACCTGGATATCTTGGCGGAGATGGCAGCGCGACGCTTGGCCTCCGTAGCCATCAGCCTTACCACATTGAACGAGGAACTACGGCGTGCCATGGAACCCCGCACTAGTACTGCTCAAGGACGTTTGGGAGCGATCCAAGCACTCAGCGCAGCGGGCATACCGGTGCACGTTATGGTGGCGCCGATCATTCCCGGGCTGAACGACAGCGAAGTACCGGCATTGCTTAAGGCAGCCGCTGAAGCAGGCGCTGTCAGCGCGGGATACACTGTGTTGCGGACCAACGGTGCGGTGCAGGACGTATTCCGCGAATGGCTGGAAGTACACTATCCTGATCGTGCTGCGAAAGTGGTGGCACAGGTGGCGCATGTACACGGGGGAACGATGAACGACAGCACCTATGGAAGAAGGATGAAGGGTGATGGAGCGTTCGCGGCATCTATCCAGCGAACGTTCGAGGTGTTCCGGCGGCGCTACTTCGCCGGGCGTATGATGCCTGCACTGGACCGCACGCGCTTCCAACGTCCTCCCGAAGGGCAGTTGGACCTCTTCCAAGCGCTCAACGGAGTACGGTGAAGCCGGAAAAGTTAGCTATCGGAAGACCTTTCGTCTCAAAGGAAGAGACCACGGCCCTTGGCGGCCCGGTCCTGCACCATTGCAGCAGCTTTTCCACCTGCACCACGTCTCCTTGCACATGCACTTGCACGCTTCCGTCACTCAAATTTCCCACCGTTCCCGAGAGGCCGAGCCGCAGTGCTTCTTCGTGAGTGCTTTTACGGAAGAAAACTCCTTGGACTTTTCCGCGGATCGTTAGTTGCAGATGCATGGGCTCCATGGATACGGAATGAGCTTGGATGTTGCGGACCCTCGCGTTGCCTCCCAAGTAAAGTGCGATACTTTTCTGTTAGGCAAGACGAGCATAGAAAGAATAATTGGAATTCCAGTTATTCATGATCGAATATCGGCTTTTCTGTTCTGGCCTTGAGCCCAATACGGTACGTTGGCAACAATTGCCGTGACCGGCGCTGACTTGACCAATATGCAAAAGGCCGCCCATGGAAGGCGGCCCTTTACATTTTGCGTACTGCCATTCAGTAGGCTATGCGGTCGTAGCTCGCTACGACGGAAGCAATGCGAATGGCATCCCAGACCTGCTCCTCAGTGGCACCTAAGCCGATCAAGGAGGACTCGTGACTTTTTACGCATTGCTCGCAACCATTTACCGCGCTCACAGCGAGGCTCATCAATTCGAAGAGATGCTTACCGGTCACAGGGTTCATCATGATGTTCATGCGCAGCGAGGGACGAAGCTCGTTGTACTTTTCCTTTCCGGCGAAGTGCCGGAAGCGATAAAGCACATTGTTCGCGGCCAAAAGACTGGCACAGGCAACGGCCTCGGCAACCTCTTCCGGAGTGGCGCCCTGTTGTGCCGCCATGCCGTTGAAATGGTCGATCAGTGCACTGTTCTTCTGGTTCGCGGCAACGCTGAGAGCCAACAGTGCCGCTTCCTTCTCTGAAAGATGCGCGCTCTTCAGAACGGCCTTAAGGTTCAGCTTCAGGTCCCGGCTGTAGCGGGATCCCACGGCTCCCAGAAGCTGAAGCGCGGAATTAATGTGCCCGGTGGGAAGGCCCACCTCCTCCAATAAGGAGGTGGTTCCTTCGTCATATGCGGTCAAGGTCTGCTCGGACATGCTTAGTTCAGGGTTGCTTCTCCCTTGGTCCAGTTGCAGGGGCAGAGTTCGTCGGTCTGAAGTGCATCCAGTACACGCAGCACCTCTTCCACACTGCGGCCAACACTCAGGTCGTAGGCACTTACCCAACGGACCATGCCTTCCGGATCGATGATATAAGTGGCACGGTAAGCCACCTTTTCGTCGGCGGTGAGGATACCAAGCTCCTCGGACAGGCTTTTGCTGGTATCGGCGAGCATTGGGAACTTCAGGTCCCGCAGGTCAGCATGATCGCGGCGCCATGCGGCGTGCACGAACTCACTGTCGGTGCTGGCACCGATCAGCTGTGTGTCGCGGTCCTTGAACTCTCCCACGGCCTTGTTGAAGGCCGCGATCTCGGTAGGGCATACGAACGTGAAGTCCTTCGGCCAGAAGAACATTACCGTCCAGCGGCCTGGCGTGTTGGTGAGGTCGTCACTGGAGATCTCGGTGAATTCCTTGCCTTTTTCGATACTCACGCAGGCTTTTTTCTTGAAGATCGGGAACTTGCTTCCCAAGCCCACCATGCGCTGAGCTGATAACTGAACTTGTCCTTTGGTTTCCATTCCTTGACTTATGTTTTAGTGGCCTGATGGCCGTTGAATTTCCGTTGTACAAAGGTCTGCATTCTAATTCATAGACGGTACTGAATGTTTCAATGAGTTAATAGGATCTATGAATGTCTACCTTTGGCGGGATGACGATCCAGCAGCTCCAGTATATCGTGGCCATCGATACGCACCGGCATTTCGCGCGTGCTGCGGGGGCGTGTTTCGTTACGCAGCCCACCTTGAGCAGCATGGTGAAGAAGCTGGAGGAGGAATTAGGGGTGGTGCTGTTCGATAGGATCAAATCCCCTGTAGTGCCCACCACGGTGGGAGCGGTGTTGGTGGAACAGGCGCGATCGGTGTTGAAGGAAGTGCAATTGATTAAGGAAATGGCGGAAGCCACACGCGACGAGCATGCCGGAGAGCTCCGGATCGGGATGATACCGACTTTGGCTCCATACCTATTACCCCTATTTCTGGGCGACCTGTTACGTAAACATACCGGCTTGAAGGTGTCCGTGGAAGAGCTCACAACGGAAACGATCACAGAACGCCTGATGCATGGTCAACTGGACGTTGGGCTGATGGCCATTCCATTGGGCGTGGCCGGCCTCAAGGAGGAACCGTTGTTCGATGAGCGCTTCCTTCTATATGTATCACCCGAAGAAGGGATCGGGAAGAAGCATTACGTATTGCCGTCGGAGATCCATGCGGACCGCCTGTGGCTATTGGAAGAGGGCCATTGTTTGCGCTCCCAAGTGATGGATCTGTGTGAACTGCGGGAGCAGGGTGAGGGGAGTGGACGGTTCGCCTATGTCTCCGGCAGCATCGAGGCGTTGATGCGTATGGTGGACGCACAGGGCGGGCTCACAGTGGTGCCCGAGCTGGCCACGGTGGGCATGGGAGCTGAACAGCGCGCGCGGCTGCGCGAATTCCGGTCGCCGGTCCCGGTCCGGGAGATCGGGTTGGTCACATACCGTCACTCGGCCAAGGACCGCCTATTGAAACTGCTTGGGCAACACGTGCTTGCTGGCGTGGCGCCCCACTTGCGACAGGTGCGGACAGCGCGGGTGATGCCGGTGGCCCAATAAGAGTGAGGAACGCAAGAGATATTTTGTCAGGTCGGCAGAACGTATTACATTCGCGCCCCATTCCCATAAGCGATGGCCAAGAGAGGAAACCGCGTACAAGTGATCATGGAGTGCACCGAGCACAAGACATCAGGTCTTGCGGGCACGTCCCGGTATATCACCACCAAGAACCGCAAGAACACCACCGAGCGTTTGGAGTTGAAGAAATACAACCCCATCATGCGCAAGATGACCGTTCACAAAGAGATCAAGTAAAATGGCAAAGAAGACCGTAGCATCCTTGAAAAGGCGGACGCAAAAGTGTTCGTTAAGGTGATCCGCATGGTGAAGAATTCCAACACCGGAGGTTACCAGTTCAATGAACTCATCATGCCCGCTGAAGACGTGGACAAGGCGCTTGCAGCCAAGAAATAACATTCAACACTCCCATTGAAAAGGCTTCCACCTACAGGCGGGGGCCTTTTTTGCTGAGGAACCATGGCACTATTCGGATTATTCGGAGGAAAGGAGAAGAAGGAGGCGCTGGATGCGGGCTTGGACCGGTCGCGCAGCAGTTTCTTCGGCAAGATCGCGAAGGCCATCGCCGGTAAGACCGCTGTGGACGATGACGTGCTGGATGCCTTGGAAGAGACCTTGGTGACCAGTGATGTGGGCGTTGGTACCACCTTGAAGATCATCGAGCGGCTCCAAGAGCGGGTGAAACGCGACGGCTATATGGGTACCAAGGAGCTCAACGGCATCTTGAGGGGCGAGATCGCCGACCTGATGCGTGACCCCGAAGCCGGTGAGGTCGCCTTTCAAGTAAGCGGCCAAAAGCCGCATGTGATCATGGTGGTAGGTGTGAATGGAGTGGGAAAGACGACCACCATCGGGAAATTGGCGTATGCATATAAACAAGCGGGCCGTTCCGTTCTTTTGGGTGCTGCGGACACGTTCAGGGCTGCAGCGGTTGATCAGTTGAAGGTCTGGAGCGAGCGCACAGGGGTGCCACTTGTACAACAGGGCATGGGTGCGGATCCGGCGGCAGTGGCGTACGACAGCGTTGAGAGCGCCAAGGCACGCGGTATCGATGTGGTCATTATCGACACTGCTGGCAGACTTCACAACAAAGTGAACCTGATGAACGAGCTGACCAAGGTGAAACAGGTGATGCGTAAGGTGGTGCCCGATGCACCGCACGAAGTGCTGCTTGTCCTGGACGCCAGTACCGGGCAGAACGCGATAGAGCAGGCCCGCGAATTCACAAAAGCAACGCAGGTCACGGGGTTGGTCCTGACGAAGATCGACGGCACTGCGAAGGGCGGTGTTGCCATCGGCATCAGCGATCAGTTCCAAGTGCCGATCAAATACCTCGGGGTGGGCGAAGGCATGAACGACCTTCACGTGTTCGATAAGCACGCATTCGTAGAGGCGCTGTTCAAAAGCTGAAAGGGCCGCACTTGCGCGCAGCCCTTTCGGCATTCATCGGGGGAATTGGGCTATTTCGCTGAGCCCAGCACGCCGCAGTCCTTGCAATCCGTGATGATGAACTCCGTACGGCGGTTCATCTGATGATCTTCTTCGGTGCACTCCACACCATCCGCGCATTTGTTCACAAGTTCGCGCTCGCCATAACCTTTGGCACTTATCCGCGACGCGTCGATGCCTTGTTTCACTAAATAGGCTTTGCTGCTTTCCGCGCGGCGTTGGCTAAGGGCATCGTTGTACTCTGCGCTGGCACGGCTATCCGTATGCGACTTGAGTGCGATCCTGATGGACGGATTGGTCAGCATCACTTGGGCCACCAGGTCCAGCTCGCCTGCTGCATCGGACCGGATCTTCGCCTCGCGGTAATCGAAGTAGATAGGCCGCAGGTTCATGGCTTTTGCGATGTCAACGCCCTCCAGCACTGGGCTCATGCCAGCGCCGTCCGGCCCGGTAAGGCCTTGTTCCAAGAACATCAACACACGGAAGTCCACACGCATGGTCTTTGTGAAATAGCCGCTCTTGGAGAACACCACATCATACTCTCCTCTTCACCGAAACGTCGATCCGGGAGCTGCCCTTTCGTTATGCCGTCCTCGTTGGTGGTTCCGAAGAAGAGGATGGTACCGTCCTTCGCACTATTCACCGTTACGGAAACGCCTTCCAGCCAACGGTCCGATTGCTGATCCTTCACGATGGCGTTCACCGGGAGGTCCATCACGCTGTTGAGGTAGAGGTCAGGCACTTCTGTATCACCGAATGGCGAGATGCTGAAATCGTTCGGCGTCAGCTCGGCTTGTGGCCCGCCTTCGATACTGGCGTTGACGGATGCGGCCACCTTGGGCGCCGGGAATTCATAGGTTCCTTGGAGCGAAGTGGTGGTGCGCGCGATCTCGTTATGTTCCGCATCGAAGAGGCGCACCGTGAGGTAGGGTATGGGCTGCGCATCGCTCATGTCCAGCACGCGGCCGATCCATTTGCGGTTATCCTCGGCCTTGCTGTTCATCACGAAGGTGTAGATGTCCTCCGACCCGATATGGCCGTCACGATCGGAGGTAAGGAAGCCGATCTCCCCACGTTCATCCAGGCAAAGGCCGAAATCGTCGTATGCACTGTTGATGGGTGCATTCAGGTTCTCCACAATTCCGAATCCCTTTCCCCGCAGGGTAACGCTGAAGATGTCCAAACCGCCCAGGCCGAGATGCCCGTCGGAGGAGAAGTACAGCGTATTGCCGTTGACGTAAGGGAACATTTCATCGCCTTCGGTATTGATCGTGGGGCCCAAGTTCTGTGGCTCGCCCCAAGCGCCCGTCCCGTCGCGATAGCTCACGTAGATGTCCTTTCCGCCGATGCCTCCAGGCTTGTCGCTGGTGAAGAACAAGCGCTGCCCGTCCTTGGTCAACGCGGGATGGCCTACGGAATAGGACGAATTGTTATAGGAGAAAGGGGTTTCCTTGCTCCAGCCGTCAGGCAGGAGGTGGCGCACAAAGATCTGGAGGTTGTTCACTCCGTCCTCTCCGAGGATCTTGCGGCCCTCCACGAAATTGTTCCGTGTGAAGTACATCTCGCTGCCATCATCGGAGATCACCACATTGCTCTCGTGGTATTGCGTGTTCATACCATCGCCCATGGGTTGGAATGGCGGTAACGGTACCGTCCGCGGCGACCTTGCCTGTGTAGATGTTCAGGAAAGGCTGGTCATTCCAGCTGTCCGTGCGGCGTGAAGTGAGCTGAAGGGTGCGAGCTGAGGCGAAATAGATGGTGTTCTTATGGATGAACGGGGCGATGTCCGCCTTGTCGCTGTTGAAATTCACCAACGTGATCTTGTGGGTCAGCCCTGGATTTTCGAGCAGGCTGGACAGCTTTTCCACAGCATTGTCCTTCAGCTCCACACGAGTGTCCTCGGGGTCGAGCTTGGCATATCGCTTGAGCCACATATCGGCATCCGCGTATTGCCCGGAGACGCGCAGCAGTTCCGAATAGCGGTAGATGTCCACCGGCGTCGCTTGGGAAGACGCTGCCACCACGGCATACCAAGTCTCTGCCTCCTTAGGGTTCCGGAGGTTCCAGTAGCACTCGGCCAGCCTGCGGGCGTGAGGGATGCTGCTGGCATCCTTCATGAAGGCCTGCTCGTAGGCTTCAGCGGCACGCACGAAAACTGAACTCCTCGAAATAGTGGTCACCACGGTTGAGGCAGTGCACCCTGGGCTTAACGGAGCCTGCCGCGCAAAGCATCAGCAAGGCCAACGGGACCAATCGAAAATGGTTGTTCGCATGGGATCAGAAGTATCGTGGGGGAACGGACGCGTTCACGAGTGAATACGGGATCGTAACTATCAGTGATCTCGTGTGCTCCGTTGGCATGCCGGTTGAGTTGTGAAAGCCCGAAGTCAAGCGTATCCGGCCCGGAACTGGTCCGTGATCCGGAAAGAGAAAATGCCGGTCATACTATCGCCATGGCGATAAAAGCGCTTCAGCCACATCTTTTCCATGAATAGGAAGTTAGCGGAGAGGTCGGTGCCGATGGGTGCCCCTGCTCACGGCCTTCACCATGAAGGCGGGCTTGAACATCACCGAATCCGGGAATCGGGAAGACATATCCACCCGTTATGAACCCATGCGTCTCCTCTTGACTGAAACGGCTGAGCACCCCATCGTCGTTCACGGAACCCAGGTGGTTGCGCGTAGGATGTTTGGCAATGATGCGCCGATATAGCCCGCTTCTTTGACCATAGGTACACGCCGAAGCCGAAGTTCGGGAGGATCTTTCCGCTCTGGTCAACAGTGAACGTAGGGTCATCCGGGTCCGTGTTCTCCACTTGGGTGCTTCCGATCCGGGCGTGATTGAAGCCCAACCGCATACCGAAGGACAAGCGTGTTTTGCTTGACACTTGTAAGCGGTAAGCATGTGTCCCCCGAAGAGACTGGTCGTTGTGGTCCCCCCGATACGGTCGTAGGTAAGGCCGATGCCGGAGCCAAGGGTTTCCTTATTCACCGGGGCATGCGCGGAGAGCGTGGCTGTGTGACCGGTGCGCCGTTGATGGCCGTCCATTGGATCAGGGTCAGTGCGGTCGCGTTCAGCACGTCGGCGCTACCGGCATATGCGGGCATGATGGTCATCATGTTCCACATGTACATGCTGTACATCGGGTCCTGCTGTGGCTGCGCCGAAGTTGCCAGTGCAAGTGCTGGAGATAACCACGTAATTTCCTCAAGAG
>JADKAN010000004.1 GCA_016719225.1 Flavobacteriales bacterium
GAAAATATGCCGGGCAATGACCTCCTCAGGAGCAATGTCTACAGCCAGACCCGACGGCAGCATGGATCAGCGCTTCCAAGTTCTGGAAGAGCAGACCAATTCATCCGGGATCAGGTTAATCCAGACCACAGGGTGTCGCGCATGCCGGTCGAGACAGTTACGATAGATGAAGCTGAGGAGCGACCGGCAAGGCTGATGCTCACGGCCAATAAGCGGTCGCGTCAGGTCCCCAATCAAACGAGATCTCACCATCGGGATGCGTTCACCTCGGGGGCTGGCATGCTCGTAGGCAAGGCGGTAAGGAATCGCTGTGCCATATCGTAGGTCAATGGGTGTAACGCTTCAGACCCTTCACCGGCCCAACCGGGCAGGCTTGCCCTCCTCATAAACGGCTTTCAAGGCGCTCAACGCCTCTTCCACTTCCTCTCGCTGCAAGGAGACAATCAATCCATCGCTCCCGAATCCCGCTGATCCAGACCCGAGAGACCTTGACCTCCGACGAGCGAACCGCGAAGTCACTTCTGGAAGAACCGCACAACATGGTGGCGCGGTAAGCCTCCTCTAACTGTTGATGGTCTCTAAACATGCGTCCGTAAGTGTTGCCCTGAAAATGTGATAGGTCCAATTCCGGACCAAATTGAAGTCATCCCAAATAATGGTGTCCTCCGCCGACCACTGGCGCTCTCTATATCCTTCTGGTCGAATACCACCACTAGCTTACCATCCTCTTCACGTACACTGGAGATCATCACACGCGCAGGTACATCGTTATCCGGGTCGCGAATGACGAACTGCTGGTGAAAGTGCTCCATCGTGCTCGAGAGCTCATTCGGAAAATGCAGATTCACCTTGAAATACTTCTCTAAGTTAACACGGCCTTCTTCAAACGGAAGGTTCAGAAGGTTGATGTAGCGGATGGATAGCTTATTAACCAATACGGGACTGAAGGCTGTCACGTAAGCCTCCCAGAGTTCCTGTACCACGGGCCTTGCCTCTTCAAAACTCCGGTAAGCGAGAAAGCTCACGAAAAGTCCGAAGCGCATGAAGTGAGCTACTACTTTCCCATCGGTACTGGTCCGCTTTGCTCCTGACCAAGCTTGTGTGTGTTTGGACTCTAAGGGGCCATCGCCATCACGCTTCAGCTCGATGTTAAAATGGTCCATGTTTTCATGCACCGTGTAATCCGCAGGCAACAGTGCACGCAACCGCTCCATCACCGGCACATAATCCAAGTCTGCCGATGTTATGGCCTGGATACCATAGATGGCCTCCACCACTGGCGGCCTGCTCAAAGCTTCTGGGATACATGGGCGGGTGACACCGGTACGAATTTAGCGGGTCTGTGCATGACCCAAGAACGGGTCCCGCTTACAAGTTGTTAAGGCTTGGCTGTCCATTCCGCCTCAGATGCTGAATTCGCCAGCCCGCATTGCATAAGCAGTCTATTTCCCCACACATTCGAATGTATTGGACTCGGCCCGTTACAATATCCGCAGATTCTAGGCGGAAAACCCTGTGGGTGTCTAATGTCGACCTGCCTCTTAGCTCTTGGGCAGGCAGGTTCAAGGAATAATCCGCTTCTCAAGGATGTACTTGGTGGCGGGCGCCATTACTATACCGCTTCTTCATTCCTCTTTCTTGCATTGTTACAATACCTGTGGGTCAACCGCCCATTCTCCTCTGTGGTAGTGCCGCCTTGCCAGTACTGCTTGACATGGTCAACAGCCGCATCGTCAAGGTTTGTGATCCTGTTGCTACAGATCTCGCACTTATTGTCCTGTTGGAAGAGACGCCCTTTGAATTCGTAAGTGAATAGACGCTCTTGCGGTACGTCGTTCTTCAAAATGGCTTCCATCCGTTGACGCCACTTGTCGAAGCGTTTTTGAACGGCCTGTTTGCTGCTCGTGCCGCGCTCAATGGCTGTGATGAACTCCTCATCGCTCGTCATCAGGTCAATAAACCCCTCATGCAAAAAGGTCGCGGTTCTCGCCACCTGATTTTTTATCGGCATCAGCGAAGAGCACCATGCACACATCGAAGAGAGACATTGAACTTCTTCGGTTCCCACTTGCCGTTCTTCGATGCCGACGTGCCTGCATAGTAGCGGCGGAACGCGTGCTCACCGAAGATAGTATTGGGTCACCTGTACTGCATTCCGGAAGGACTCTCGCAGGCTCTCTCTGCGTTAATGGTATTGAGTTCGCGCTCTTGCTCCATGAAGTCCGTCATGAAACGCTTCATGGGCGAGGTATACTTCAGGTATCCTCTGTGGTAAAGGCCAGTAAACCGCAGGACCAGTTCGGAGTTCCACATGCGCCAGTCCGGATAGGCTACACGGAGCAGTTTGTTGAAGGTCGGATCTTCGGCAAGTTCCTTCAGTAATTCATTCAAAGAACCACGTAAAGTGCAGTTCCGCAATTCCTGATCGCTAAGAGGCATCGAGCCCGAGTTGAGCCGTTCAAATATCTCGTACTGCAACCCTTTATCACTTTCCTTCTTGAAAAGGATCGTGCGCAACGCGCAATCGCTGAACTTTTCCTGTAGTTCATCCGGTAGGTCTTTAAAACCAAGACCATTGAATTCCGCTAAGGCTTGCAAGCTTTTCAACGTGAATGCCGATCCGTCGGGAAAATTTCCACGCTTGAAGCTGAACAGGGAGGTGAGCCGTTGCTGCCCATCGATCACATTCTGAATGCCATTCGCCTCTTCGTTCAAATAGATGATCGGAAGCGGAATGTCCAGCAGGACAGACTCTACCAAGCGGCTGCCCTTGACATCCCAAACGTACTTCCCGCTGGAACTCCGGCTGGAGGATCGCGCCCGCGTTCCCACTTGTCCGCCAGTACGGCCACTGCCGGATCTTGTGGACTGGTGATCTTCCGGCCCTCAAGTGCAACATCCTCTCCAGCTCCGTTTCATCCACGTCATGCTCAAGCTCATCAGCTAGGTCGTAGTTGGCCATTGTTTCCGTTGTTTGTTTATAGGCTCAGGCATCTTTTGATGGCCTTTACAGGCTTTGACGTATTCCCTTTCCCTGTATCATCACCCCTTGGTATGCTCAAGGATAATCTTTGGGCATATTTCGAATGTTTCGCAGATCAGCATTGGCCCCATACGCCAAACCCTGCAAGGGAACCTTTCCACCTCATTGATCTGGCGGAGGGCTGGTTTTGTGGTCTCCTTCAAGCAAACGAGGAATAACACGGGGCTCCCCATCTTCCTGGATCCAAGCACCGCGTTATAGATCCGCAGTTTGTGCTTGTCTAAAACCTCTTGGTCGAAGTTTATGGACGCCTTGCCCACATAGTACGGCTTGATCCCTCGGCTTGCGCGTATGCCAAAAATGTAGCAGCCGCAACGCTGTAGTTCCTTTTTGTATTCGTTCTTAAATCCCTTGATCGTGTTCGAGGTGATAACACCGTCCATCCTTCCGATCTCAAAGGGTCCTTCAACCGTGAATGTCACTTTAGTACTTGGCGCCATAACTATTTGATTTTCTTCCTCCCGTTCCCTCACACCTTCCTCACCATCTCCTTCCCCTCACTTTCCAACCTCCCCTCTCTGATCAATCCATTGATCAAACTCTTTCTCTCAAGCTTCTCCGCTCCCTGTTGTGCAAAGCCCAGCCAGCCCGCGCCAATAAGCGGATGGCGTCATCGCGCTGCACCCAGCTGCGACGATGGCGCTGAGGAAATTGGCTTTCGATCATCACGGTGATAGTCCGTCAGGTTACGCGCGAAGAGCCGCAGTTCGCCACGGTCGTTCTCCAAAATGCCGCGCTTCACGGCGGTGAGCAGGTCGCGGCCCAACACGTTGCGGATAGCCGTGCCCACGCGTTGGTAGCCCAAGGCCTCGGCCACATAGTGCAAGGCCGTTTCGCGATGGCGGGGGCCGCCGGTGCTGAAGACCTTGCGGATGATGCACAGCACATCCTCACGCTCCGTAGCATTGATCGGGATGGTTGGGGCAGGCTTCTTGGCCTTAGGCTTTAGGCTCTTGGCGGCCGGAGGCCTTTCGGCTTTCGGTGCAGAGGCCTTGGGCTTCGCGATCTTCTCCTTGGCCTTGGGAGGGACCGCTACCCGAAAGGGATCTCGCCCGTATCGGGGATGTAACCGGGGCCGGTCTCAGGCTCTGGGTCCTTGGTGGTTTTAGGCTTCTTGGTCTTAGGCTGGGCTACAGGCTCAGTTGGCTCAGCGGTTGGCGTATTGGTGGCGAATGCCCCGGCCACCCTACATGCTCCTCGATAACTCATCGATCTCCTTTGTATCCGGATCGTCTCCCTTAGTGCCACCACGATTTTCTGGTAGTGCGATATATCCTCCGCGCTCAGCGTGCGGCCGGGCTTTGCCCTTCTTGGGGCCTCGATCCTTCAGCCACTTCTCGCACACCTGGTAGCCGCCCACATGGTACTGCCACACCGCCTCCGGCACGCCTTTGAAACCGACGCTCTGCGCCTTGTCTATCCAAACCGTGTTGTCACTCCAACTCACCTTCTCGACTTCGGGTTTGGCCGGAACTATGAAACTCGTGTTTGCCTTCTTGAGCGAAAAGGCCTCCAGTAAATGGAGTTGTACCATCTCATTGCCCAATGCACTCAAACCATGAAAGAGTTTCTTCATTCCCGGGGAAGGGAATTCTGGGGAACTCGCTTTTGGAGAAACTCGAAGTACCGCAGACGGTAAGCCGGTGAGTACAGCACTGCATACGCATAGTTGAAGATGCTAACCGGCTTCAGCACATCACGCTGTTGCGTCTTGCTAGTCAGATTCAGGCTTACCGCGAACTGCGCAAGAGAACTAGGTGAAATGTTGGCCGATGCACCACCCGACAGAGCAAGCCCTCCGCTCCGCGCATGCAAGAACAGAGGAAATATCTGAGTGTTCCGATCATGCGAACAAGCCTTGATCTCAATCATGTTCCGAGAAACGAAGGCATGCTCGAATTGGGGTCTTGTGACCTGCCTCGTTGCCACTAACGCAAGATGCCCTTCTCCCTCCATCTGATCGGCCATGGGTCGCGACATGCTCCAGACAAGACTCGGATGGAAGAAGACATACCTCTGATCAAATGGCCGATGGAGTATGGGCCTGATGAATTTCTTTGGTTGCCTCAGCTGCGCAACTTCCTTTTGTGCCTCGCGAAGGTCAAAGCGCTTGCTAGGTCCAAAGTCGAACGCCTCATAAATTGCTGCTTCACTCGCTCTTGAACTGGCGAAGCCATGAACTCTTTCGGCCAGTTGAAGAGGTCAGTGTTTATCCACGCCGTCGCGCGCCGTTAGCACACCTGCGCTATTCTTAGGGAAGAGCGCATCAACGCAACACCACTGTTCCATTCGCTTCCTCAAGGTGATCCTCCGGGGCATGAAGAGGTAAAAGGGAGGCCCCGGGGCGACCCTGCTCAAAGCGGAACTGCCAATGGTACTCTCGAAAGCGCCCGGTACTTGCTTTCCCTCGTGCCCCACAGGTCCATGTGTCGCACGTCCTGAAGAGAACCGGCCTCCGGTAAAGATGTTCCACAGAAGATTGAGACGCCCTTCTTGATATCAAAGACGCTCTTATCCACGATACCGCCAGGGCCCGGTTCGCCTCGATGGCCGTGCAGGTCAACTGTTGTGACGCCGCTAAATGAGCGCAACAGAGAACTCCGCATGCCCCGCAACGTAGGTGTGCTGATGTAGCCGTTGTTGGTGATGAAGGCTAGGATGCCGACACCGGTCGCATTAATCCGATCCTCGTTCGAGCAAAGAACTTCACGTAGTCCTCCTGTAGGTTCATTTCAAACTGAAGTGCCCCTTTCTCTTTTTTGATCTTAACACCATTCACAAAGCGGTAGCGCTCTATGATTGCTCTCATTTCAGGCGTGAGGTTCGCTGAGATCTTTCGAATAAGGCGGATTGCCGATGATGACCGAGAACCGTTGCTTGCGTTTGACCCGATTCACAGCTTCTGCCTCGTGAGCCAAAGAACTTGCCCAATCTGCAATGGTCAATTGAATACTGTCGTTCGGTTGTTCCAGCGCGTTGGTGAGATACACTCGTGCACGCTCCTCCGTCCCGAAACGATAGCCGGTCTCAAAGAGCTTGAGGCCTATCTTCGATGTGCGATGGCGTACGGGGCCATCATCAATTCATAGCCATGCAGCCTGCGCAACAGCGAGAGCGCCACATAGTTGTTCAGTATTCTTGGAAGCTGCTTGGTGTGAGCGAGAACTGCGATGGTGGCAACTTGGGCATGGTCTTCAGTCCACCTTGCTTCCAATTCGCTTCAAGCCGCTTGTGTACCAGGTCGATCACTTCCACGAGGAAGGTGGCGGTACCGGTGGCAGGGTCCAGCACCACCACGAAGGGGCTGTCCGGTTCGGTGCCCGCTGGGATCTTCAGCTCGCTGTTCCGCGTAGCCATTTCGCGCCAGGTGATGGTGCTGGCCAGCCCGTCCTCAATGCCGAAATCGGTGCGCAGCAGTTCATCCACACTGCGCACAATGAAGCCCACTACGGGCTTGGGCGTGTAGAACACGCCGCGCTCCACTTTCAGCTTCTTGTTGTACTTGGCCAAAAAGTGCTCGTAGAAGTGGATCACGGGATCCTCGCCGCCGGTGCGGTTGCCGAAGTCCCGCAGTATCGCAGGCAGGTCCGTGTCCTCCCCGCGTAACAGTTCCACCACGTTCTGCACGCCGAGTTCATCGAAGTCCAAGCCACCCTTGCGGCCGCCCGCTTTCAGGAAGGTTTGGAGCATCTCCTTCAAGAAGGGGTTCGTGATCGGAACCATGTCCGCCACGTTGTCCGCGATCAAATTGGGCTTGTGGCCCTTCACGCTCACATCGGTACGGCTGATGGCCGCGGTAAGCAGGCCGTAGGTGATGGTCTGCGCATAGGTATCGGCGAATCCATCTTCAGTAAGGTCGTGGATCAAGGCCGTTTTGAAGGCCTTGTGCATCTTCCGCAACGTGCCCTTTTCGCTTTCAACTTTCATCAAGGCACTTGCGGCGTCACGGATGCGGCGTGCGAGTTCGGCCAGCGCTTCGGCCAAGGCATCGGCTGTGCGTATGGTGTGCTTTATTCCGTGCCGGAAGGGGACGCTCCATTCATTGCGCCACGCTTCCACATCGCTGGTGTCGTCAGGCCAGTGTAAGTGCGCTTCCAATTGCTGCTGCACATAGTCCAGCTTCAACTTGGTGTCACCACCATCCCAACCCAGCACGTTCAAGGTGGGCAGGTCGCCTTGCGTTTCCTTGAAATGCGCGAAGGCCAGTTCGCGCTCGGCCTCGCTGCCCGCACCGAAGTTGCTGACGAATAGCAGGTCCTTGGCATGCCAGCGCTTGCGGTCCGCGCTGTTGGCACTCTCGCGCTTCTTCAGCACCAAGTGGCTGAGGATCAGCGCAGTAGGACTACGGGAAGTTTTTTCTTCTCGAACTCCACGAAGAAGATGCCCCATGGCTGGCCATGCACCAACGGCCGCAACTGCCGGATGGACCGCACCTGCACGGCATCCTCTTCCTTCAAGCCCAGTTCCTCCGGATCGTAAGTGAAGGTGAGATCGTCCAGATGATAATCCTCCAGCGGCCATTCCAAATTGTCCTGCAACAACTGCAGGAGCAATTGGAAGTTGTTGATGTCGCCGAGGTGCGGTGCTTGGGGCATGTTCGTGGTCAGTTCAGTTCAAGCCAGCATTTCAACACGGGGTTCACACCCAGCGGCGCTTGTAAAGGGCGCAGGTGTTCCTTCACCAGGTCGCGTTCCACTTGCTTGCGCAATTCAGCGAGCTTGGTCCGGTCCAGTTTCACGGTGCGCTTGGTATCCGGCGTATTGCGGATCAGGTCGGCGATGGCTCCGGGTTCATTGCTCGCCTTGCCATCGGTGAAGGGTACGCAGGTCCACACCGTCAGCCCAGCGGCATCGCTCCAGCGCGGTGTGCCGGTCTCGATATCGATGAGGGTGGAGTCTGGGCGTGGTATGCGATGGCAGAAGAAAATCGCTTGCGGTAGTGGGTTCTCCAGAGCCTTGCCGCTGAAGGCCTTCAGCGGCATGCTGGGTAATTCGGCGGCGAGGTCCGCGTGGTCACGCAGCAGGTCGTTGTATTCAAGCGTAGTTTTTCCAATGCGCTCAACGTGCCATCGAATTGCTCATTCAACTCGCGCACAGGATTGAACTCGTCCTTCAGGTGCAGCAGTTTGCGGCCTTCGATGCCGAGCGTGCGGGGGAGATGGTGATGGCCTTGTTGTTCACGCGCTGATAGAGCCTCAGCAATTCCTCCAGCTCGTCCGGTGGCAGGAAGTTCCAATACTCCACCTTGCCGCGCAGGTCCTTCTGCGTGGGGTCGTCCTTCAGATCTGCTTCTCCACCTCGGAGTTCATCCTCCGGTCCACACGGCCGATGCGCTGCATGAGGCGCACGGGGTTCCAGTGCAGGTCGTAATTGATCAAGCGCGTGGCATCCTGCAGGTTCAGGCCCTCCGCCATCACGTCGGTACTGATGAGCACGCGGATCTCCGGGCCTTCCATTTCGGCTTTGCTAAAGCCGTTGTAGTAGGGCGCGAAGCGCTTGATGATGGCGCTGCGTTGTTTCTGCGTGCTGCCACCGTCCACACGGTGCAAGCCCTCGATGCCGTTGCGCTTCAGTTCGAACTCCAGATATCGGGCGGTATCCGCGAATTCGGTGAAGAGGATCACCTTCTGGCTCTTCAGCACCTTGTCGGTCTTCAGCAGCTTCACCAGGTTCTTCAGCTTGTCGTCCTTCTCCGGCTTCACGTTTGCGAGCAGAGTGAGGAATTCGGCGAGCTGGTTCAGGTCGTCGTAGCAATCGTCCAGCAAGTGCGTTACATCGAACTTCTCCGGATCCAGTCGTTCCACTTCTCCGGAGCATTTCAGGCGTGAGGAAGTCCTCGGCTCGTCCTCGTCGGCATCCTTCGGAAGAGTTCCAACTGATGCGCCATCGCATAGTCGATGATCTGGGCATTCTTCGTTTTCCAACGTTCCAAACGGCGCTCATCATGGTCGCTTTCAGAATGGACGGTCACCCAAGCGAAGATTTTCTGGAGCAGCCGATAGCAGGAACCCTCAAAGGCTTTGGAGGAACTTTCGAAACGCTTCAGGAACAACGTGCGAATGAGGGAGACGACCTGCTTCTGGCGGCCTTCATCCCACTTCTTGAATTCCGGTCCTTCCTTATCGCCCAGCCAATAGGATAGTGGATAGTAGATGCCAAGCACCAAGAGCGGCCTTTGGCCCGGTTGAAGGCCTGTTCAACGCTTTCCAGCAAGCGGCCATAATGCTCCCGCAGGCTGTAGGGCACCACCTTCGGATCCGCGCGAACAGGGAATATGGCGCCCTTGCCGCCATCCTGCTCTTGGCTGCGGCGCACATAAGCTCGGCTGCGTTGCACAACAAGTTGCTCGAAGAGGTCATCGTTGCGCAAGACGTGTTCAGCTTCCAAAACATCCAGCGAAAACTGTTCGTCGCCCTTCACCTTCCGACCGAAGAGCTTGCGCTCCAGATGCACGAAGTGCCTACGCAAACTGTTGATGCCGAGCAGCCCGAGGCGAAAGAACTTGTCGTCCGATTGGTGAAGAGTTCGATCAGCGCCGGAAGTCATGTACGCTATTGTTCACCGGCGTAGCGGTGAGAAAGTGAACCTGCTTGTCTGCCACTTTCCTGCAGCAACTTCTGGAACTTCCGGTAGCGCGATGGTCCTTTCTCACCTTCGCCCTTCAAGCCCGGGATTGCGGAAGTGGTGCGCCTCATCCACGATGACGACATCGGCATCCTTGATGGTGAGGTCGAGGTTGCGCTCGAACGTACCGCCTCGCTGGAGGTAGGTGTGATTGTATCGCACCAGCTTGATGAAACCGCTGTTGAGATGGGGCAGATACTTCACGATCGCCGGGTCCCAGACATCCTCTCCTGCAGCTTTAGGGGCGAGCAGCACGACGCGTTTGTCTTCGTGCATCACCATCCTTTCGATAAGCATGAGCCCGACGAACGTCTTGCCCAGCCCCACGCCGTCGCAGAGAAAAGCACCGCCAAAGGACCTGCAGATCTTAACCAAGTTCTTATAGGCATCCTGCTGGTACTTGTCCAAGATCGGGAACATCTTGGAGGACTGCGTATCCCAGAGGTCCGGCGTCAACGACTGCCCGCGGAAGTATTCATCCAGCGACTTGAACCAGATCTTGAACGGCGAGGTGTGCTCAATGTGCCGTTCCAGCGTGCGCAGGATATCGGCGGTCACATCCTCGGCATCCAACCAGTGCCTTTCATACCACTCTTGAAGTAGACCAACCTCGGGTCCGCGGATACGCACGTTCAATTCAATGTTGTCACCCAATCCCGGAAAAGTGAAGTTGGATGAGCCTACCAAGCCGAAAGACCCGACCACCGCTGCACGGCCGTGGGTGATGTATGCCTTCGCGTGGAACTTGTCCTTACGGTACACCCGGCATTCGATCTTCCCGGATCGAATGGCTTCAACAATGGCGGGAACACCTTCAAGGAAATCGTTGTCTTCTTTCTCTTCCTCCAAGCTTCCGTCCAGTCGCCCCTTGATGTTCTGCAAGCCCATCGCGAAAGCACGCTTGGTGCGCATGCTCACCTCATCGCCCATGAGGATGCGGATCTTATCGACCTTCTGCCACTTCTCACCGAGCGCAAGCATTGCCCCGATCTCGAAATAGCCGGTTGCGATGTCGATGCTCTTGCTCAGCTCGCACCATTCCGATAAGTAGGACTTGACCTTCCAGTCGGTGTCGCTGTTATCGACGATGAAGAGGTCGGAGGCAGATCGCGGGGTGGCCATTGGGGTCCAAAATACCATTACTATGTTCTCCGAAATGCAAATCGTGGTCTAGCATTAGACCCTTTTGGTCGATAGACAGTCATTTTCGTGTCGTGTGTGGTGTACCTAACTAAACAGATCGAATTGTTCATTCGGCCATGGGCACTCATCCAACGCACATGGATTGAATCGAGTGATCGCATAGAGCATTGCCGGAACCTCCTTATTGTTCATCTCGAATAGGGCATACAGGCGGCTACAATACCCTTTGCTCGAATGATCCGGCAACTGGTGCTCCTTGACCCAATGTTGCACGCCAAGCTTGCCCAACATGCCAAATACATCGGGACCACTTGGAACAATGCCGGTCCGGGTCGGTTCGTGACGCAAATTCGCCCATGCATTGATGGAGACCGGATGAACGAGCAGTTCCACCGGAGCACGATGGTAGAAGGCGTCTTTGAAGCGGACTTTGTCAACCAACATGCATAGTGCCGCCCAAGGCCGAGGCAACTTCAGATCGAGGCCCATGACGGTTTCCGAGCGCACCTCCCTTCGTCCGGAATCCCACTCGTAGTAGGTTACCAACCCGTTTGTTCCATCCGCAAGCATAATGCTATAGTCCTCGGCGATACCATCCTCCGTTGTCTGGTAAGCGGTCGGAACATTGAATGCCCGCCGCATTCCAAGGGGATCAATACTGAGGATACCAGGTAGCATGTGAACTGTTCATTTTAGTCCTCGCAGTTGGTTTTGAGCCTATGTCTGCAAAACGTATCCAGAGAAAGCGTCACTCAATTGTCTATCTGACGATAATGATACAAGAACGGATCAGAGCTTAATTCCCAATCGCCCCAGGCCTTCGCGGATGAGCTTGGTGTCGGTTGCATTCTTCTCCACCTCAGGGAGTAAAACGACCGCACACCGCTCTCCCGGATGAGCGCGTTCCTTAAAGACCGCTTCACAATGGTCCTTGATCTTGTCCTTATCAACGTTGATAGGCCGGATGATCAAAAGCTTTTTGGGAAGTGGATGCAGGAGGAGGTACATGATCGCGGCCCTGATCTTTTGGCTGTTCCGGATTCGATCTCGAATACCAGTTTGCGCTTCTCCACGGCACCGTCCAATTGGATCCACTTTCCGCCCACGGGTATTTCGACCCCTGCAACCCCCTTCTTATAGTCTAAGCCGTCATTCATGAAGAGGCCATTCATGATATCCCATATCGGCTTCTCATGGCTCAGGTTTCCAGTCTTCCGCTTTGCGCACATAATTGTGTGATTTTACTCATGGAGCTGCCCGTAGAGCTTGTCATAAGCTCGTTCGCCAGACAGGAACCTGCATGCTGGTAGGCATTACGCCGCCAACTGGCAGGTCTTCTGTGCGCGCGCTTCGCGGCGGCTCCGCTGGCATCTCCGCCACCAGGTGCTGCTTAGGCTGCCGTATGCACAGACCGCTGATCAGCCTTCTTATGCCGTTAGGTATACATTTATAAAGCAATAACCTGCGCTGCGCACTATTCACAGATCGCTGTTGAATTCTCTGCGGAACGGCTCTTACCCCTTTACACTGCGCCGGTTAGCTTCGCTTTCGCTCCGCTTCGTTCACATGGATAATAAATAACACGATGGTGGGAAAGCAGATCGTATTGTTTCGCAGCACGCAGGGGCATAACCAAAGCCAATTCGCGGCGCTGCTAGGTATGGATAGATCCACCCTTAGCCGGTATGAATCCGGGAAACGGAAGCTGCCCTTCTACCGCGTGGAGCAGATGGCGAAGGTTTTGCAGTTGCCATTGTCGCATTTCGCTACTCCGGGACCCGAAGGAATTGTGATCTCGGTAAAGATCGCGGCGCCGAAGCCGCCTCCGACCGAAACGGGGGAGGCGGGCACCTAGGTGCCTAGCCGGTACCGACTGAAGGGTTCAAACGTCCATTCCTTCTGGTGAACGGCGGACGGATAGGCACTTCATGTGGGGGTCACCTGAGCTTGAGCTTGATGTGGTGTCACCCTAAGCTTGATGTGTGGATACCTTAAGCTTGATGTGGGGTCACCTTAAGCCCATGTGGTGGTACCTTAAGCTTAATGTGGTGACACCCCAAGCTTGATGTAGAGGCACCTTAAGCTTGATGTAGTGTCACCCTAAGCTTGATGTGGTGTCACCCTAAGCTTGATGTGGTGTCACCCTAAGCTTGATGTAGTGTCACCCTAAGCTTGATGTAGTGTCACCCTAAGCTTGATGTAGTGTCACCCTAAGCTTGATGTAGTGTCACCCTAAGCTTGATGTAGTGTCACCCTAAGCTTGATGTGGTGTCACCTTAAGCCTCATGTGGTGGCACCTTAAGCTTCATGTAGGATGAATTTCAGCTTGAGATCCGCTCCTGCGTGCTTCGCCTCCTGGTTCTCCGGGAAAGGTCCTCTTCTTTCAGCCCGCCGTTGGGCGTATCGCTTAAATACCTCCGACGTCCGCTTGATCGACGCAGCGGGGAAAGGACCGGAACGTCTGGTACGCCTCATAAAACAAGCCTCGTTACACCAAATTGCTTTTGGCAATTTATTTTCCGTTCGGCAACAAACCTGCTGCATGCATTGCCATTGCTGTAAATGGTTTGGCAACAAAGTTGCCAAATGGTCAAATGATAGTATCTAGTATAACCATATTAAAAATGCTTCGTTGCAACCCACAAAACACAGAACGGCTGGCATCCTGAACAACTGCTGAAAAAAAACAACACGATGAAAACAAACATCAAACTCGCCCTCGCCTCTTTGTCGAACCTCCGTGTGCTTGCGTTGCTGCGGCGCGTCATACAGATGCTCACGGGAAATGCCAACTTTCCAACACCCCTTGTCCCCTTGGCCGACATGGAACTGTTGGCGAATAAACTGGACGATGCCATAGCAGAAGCAAAGGAAGGAAGCCGTGTAAGTAAGTACCAACGCAACACCTTCGTAGCGCAAGCGAAAGTGATGCTCGCCTCCCAAGCTGATTATGTGCGCGCCGTAAGCAAGGGTGACGCGGACATGCTGGTGACAAGCGGTTTTGACATGGCCAAGCAACCCGAACACTACGGTGTCCCTTCAGCGCCTGTAAGGCTTACCAGCCGCGCCACGAACGTGTCCCAGGAGGTGGAGGTCCGCTGGCCCAAGAGCACGGGCGTACTGGGTCACCGCGTGTTCATGACGGACAAGGACCCGGTAACCGACCCTGTTTGGCAGTATGTGGACTTCACCAGCCGTACGAGCTTCGTGTTCACCGGTCTGGAGAGCTACAAGCCCTACTGGTTCAGCGTTACCTCCATCGGTGCCGCCGGTGAGAGCGACCTGAGCAAGCCCATCCTCGGCCGTGCCGCTTAAGCTCCAGAGAGCGCACCGCAACGTACGTGCGGACCCGTACTTCTTCTTCCAAGCACAAAGACCCCGGCCGAATGCCGGGGTCTTTTTCGTTCCTGCTCTTTCGGCAGCGGGCCTGGTGCCACCCAGGCGCGAAGCGGATCGCGATCAGCTGGACGTGCCGGACCTCCGGGATGGGTTCCGGTCCACGTAGGTAACGGTGGTGCCGAGGGCTTCACTCATGCTGCGGGTCACCGCAACCTTGGAGCCTGGATGCGGATGCGCACGGCGCTATCCTGGGCGTGGAATACCTGGACCTAGCGCTGCGCCATGGGGACCAAGAAGTAAAGGCAGGGTTCTTGGTCGGCTGGCCTGGGCCGTGGCCTGCATAGCGGGCCGCCCCTCCGCCCGACCCTAGGGGCGTTCCTTCCCCGCTACCAGGACGGGGTCTGGCGGGATCGCAGCAGCTGTGCGGCCGTTTTCCGCGGATATCCGTCGCGAGTGCTCTTCGGCACGTGATCGGTGGGGTTCCGGGAAAACCCATTCCAAATGAACAAGCAGGACGATTCCCGGAACGGAGCGGGCAAAAAGCCCCAAAGCTCCCCTATCCCTTCGGAAGGCTCGCGGAAACCCACGGGCAAGGAGAACAACTCGCCTCAAGAGACCGTCGGCACCAAGACACCGGGGGTGAAAAAGGATGAGGACCTGCCGGTGGCCGCAGAGCGCAAGGCGCGGCTTGATGGTACCAAGGAGAAGACCGACGGTCGCGCGTAGGGACCGGCAACTTCCAACAGCCGCCTTCCGCGGTGCGGGGCTGGACCCGCTCAGAGGATGACCCAGCTCCCGCCGCCGGTGCAGAGGATGACGAAGGCGATGGCGAAGAAGAGGAGGTCATAGTGCCAGCCGTAGGCTTCCTTCTCGTAGAAGTGCTTGTGCCATACGAAGATCTTGCGGTGCATGGCGCCCAGCGTCACCACCATGATGATGGCGGCACCCACTTGGGCGAAGATGCCCAGGACGATGGAGATAGCGGCGATGACCTCCATCGCTCCAAGAAGACGGGTGGCCCCCGATGAGAAACCGAGGGACTTGCCCCGCTCCTCCGGCTTCTGCAGGTCGCTCTTGCCGCTGGAGAAGAACACGATCCCGGTAACGGCCCTTAGCACGAGCAAGGCAAGCGGAACCCCTTGTGATACATCCACGAGCATGTTACGTTTGTTGGGCAACGCACGGAAAGGGGAATGGTTCAATGGGGCGGTGAAAAGGAGAGCAATTGTCTTTTCGAGCACGGTCGGGAAAGACAGTGCTCAACAGGATGGCTTGTATGAGCGCGCTAGAGCGCGTCACTGTCGTTCCGGGCGCTGGTCAAAAAAGACATTCCGATGCGTAACAATGCAACGTACAACGCACTGTTGCTTGTCCCCACCGGGCACACGTTGCGCACGCAGCGAAGTCCCGCTGCGCGAATGTCCGATGTGACACCTGGCTTCGATCTGTTTGAAGAACATCGTGTTATTTCACACCTTGGCCCTTCCGAAGACACCCCATGGAACCCACCGACCTTAGCCCCCGATGACCATCGCCCCTTTTACCCTGGAGGACCTCGAGGACCTCGCCGAGCTGGAACCGGCCGACTGGGACGTGATGATGGGCCGCCTGCGCTGGCACCTCAGCACCCCCTACGCCGTAGCGATCAAGAGCGTGTTCGGCGAAGCGATGGTGAGCGGGCTGGGCACCGCGATCGCGCACAATGGCTCGGGCTGGATCGGCGAACGCCTGATGATGCCGCGCTTCAAAGGCCCGGAGCTGGAAGGTGAGCTGCTGGACGCCCTGATGCAGGAGCTGCACGCCCGCGATTGCGCCACGCTACTGGCGCTGGTGCCCCCGGAAAGCAAAGCGGTGTTCGCGGAACGGGGCTTTGCCCACGAAGGTGATTATGTCCTGTATGCCGGCGGGAAGTCGGAAGCGCCGACGCTGGACGAGGTGGAGCTCTGCGAGCCGCACCACAGCATGGGCATCCTGCACTTGGACCGCAACGCGACCGGCGAGGACCGCCGCATTTTGATGAGCGAGCATTTCTACGCGGGCCGCATCTACGTGGAAAAAGGCCGCGTGCGCGGCACCTATCTCCCCCTGCTGGGCGACGGCCTGGTGCAAGCGGACCGCCCCGACGTGGGCGAGGAGCTGATGCGCTGGCACATGCCCCACGTCACCGAGGTGTGGGTGCCGGAAGCGAACGCGGTGGCGCAGGAGTTCCTGCAGATCCGCGGATACACGGTGCAAGGCCGTCGCCACCGCATGCGCCACGGCACACCGGTGGACTGGCGGCCGGAGTTCAACTACGGCTGGATCAGTGAACGGTTGGGGTAGCGTTTGTTCCTTCTCGCCATCGCGGGCCTGATACCAACCGTCATCGCGAGGCGCTGCGAAGCGCCCCGATACGTATCGGGGTCCTTTTGGCGTCCGCGACCGTGATCCCAACCACATCACGATCTAGCGTACCAACACGGGATCGCTTCGCCCCAAAGCGGGCTCGCGATGACGCTGGTGTTTATCGCGAGATCCCGATACGTATCGGGGTCCTTTTGGCGTCCGCGACGGTACTCCCAACCACATCACGATCTAGCGCACTAACACGGGATCGCTTCGCCCCAAAGCGGGCTCGCGATGACGCGCGGGTTATCGCGGGCCGGGTGTTAGCTGTCATCGCGAAGCTCTGCGAAGCGATCTTACGGAGCACGCGAACGAGCACACGACCGCCTGTGTGCGACCCCGGCTCTACGGCCGGGGTGACAGACCCGTGCGCGAGCGCAAGCCAGTCAGCGGTTGTCATGCCGGGCTTGACCCGGTATCGCACAAGAACGCGCACGCGACCGACTATGTGAGCCCCAAAGCGGCCTCGCAATGACGCCGGGGGCTATGCGGCCCCTTTTAGCACGCGCGGGATCTCGTCGTCCTTACACAGGCACCGCCATCACCGGGCAACGCACCGCACGCAACACGCGCTCGGTCTTGCTGCCGCGGAGCATATCCAGGAAGCCATCGTGGCCCTTGGTCGCCATCACCACCAGGTCCGCGCTGGTCGCTTCGGCCACGTTCACGATGGTTTCCACGGGGTCGCCCAGCCGGAGCATGTGCTCCACGGTCCAGTTCGGATGTTCCGGAACGGTGACCACGGGTGCCTTGTACTCCCCGCCCACATGCAAGAACGTGAAGCGGACGCGCCCGTCAGACAACGCTTTCGCGGTGCTTACGGCCATGTCGATGGCGCGCTGCGGGCTGGGGTCCACCATCACCGGAATGAGGATGCTGCGGAGGTTGACCTTCCCGGTGTCGGCATCCACCAAGCCCTTGGCGTTCTCAGGGACGAAGAGCGTGGGTTCGCCAGCACCGCGCGCGAGCGGCTCGGCCACCTTGCGCTTGCCCCAGTTGTTCCCACTGCCTTGGTTCGTGGCCAGCACGATGAGGTCGGAGTGATCCTCCTTCAGATGATCCAAGCAACTGCTCACGGGGCGCTTGCCCTTCATCATCTTCTTGTGCACCCGCATCCCGATCTGCTCGAACTCTTCCAGGTCGTGCTCATCCTTCAGCATGCCCCATTTGCATAAGGTCTTGCGAACACCGGGGAGGTCGGACCACTCGCCCTCGCCGGTGCCGTCGACGTGCATGATGGTGAGCGCGCCTTTGGTAGTGGCGGCGAGGCGCAGGGCGATCAGGAAGGCCGTGGTGCTGCCGTGTCCGAGGTCGGTGGGATGGAAGATGTGCTTCATGAGGGGGATGGTGGTGCAAGGTAGCCGTGGGTGGTGGGCTGGAAGTTGAGCTTGATCAGGCGATCAGATGGTGGATCCGATATGGCTCGGATGCGTATCGGAGGATCGTGAGGTACGGCTTGGGATGTGTTATACCCGCTTTCGTCATCGCGAGGGGCTGCGAAGCGATCTTCCTGAGCACAAGAACGCCTCGCCAAAAGCACACACGTACTGTTGAAATCCGTTATCGTGCTCCATTTCCCCCGAAGGCTTTACTTTCGCCGCCGTCCGATACGTATCGGACCCGCTCACGGGCACTCATGCTATACCTCTTCTACTTCTTCGCTGCCATCTCGGTCATCGCCGCATTGGTGGTGGTGTCGGCGAGAAGCCCGATCAATAGCGCGATCGCGCTGGTGGTGTGTTTCCTGAGCATCGCCGGGCACTATATCCTGCTGAACGCGCAGTTCCTCGCCATGGTGCACGTGATCGTGTATACCGGGGCGATCCTGATCCTGATGCTCTTTGTGATCATGCTCCTGAACATGAACATGATGATCGAGGTGCAGAAGCCCGCGATCACGAAGATCCTCGCCGTGATCACCGGCGGCCTCTTCTTCCTGGTGTTGCTGGCGGCCACCAAGCAAGGGTTGAGCACCCCGGTGCCCGCCACCTTCGACCCCGGTGTCGGCCTGGTGAAAAGCATCGGCATCGCCCTCTTCCGCGATTATCTCCTGCCCTTCGAGCTGAGCAGCGTCCTCTTCCTGTCGGCCACGGCCGGGGCGATCATGCTGGCCAAGAAGGACAATTCCCCCAACGTGAACCGCCCGCCCAGCAGCGAGCCTAACGGGAACGCCGCCTGATGGAGCACGTGATGACCGCCATCCGCGTGGTGCCGCTGGACAGCTACCTGGTCCTGAGCTTCCTGCTGTTCAGCATCGGGATGGTGGGCGCCTTGGTGCGCCGGAACGTCATCATCGTGATCATGTGCCTGGAGCTGATGCTCAACAGCGTGAACCTGCTTTTGGTGGCCTTCAGCGCTTACCACAGCGACCCCGGCGCACAGATCATGGTGTTCTTCATTATGCTCGTTGCCGCTGCGGAAGTGACGGTGGGCCTGTCGATCCTGGTGCTGATGAAGCGCAACACCGATAGTGTGGACATGAACATCCTGAACCGCCTGAAATGGTAAAGCTGGACCTGCTCGCCATCCTGGTGCCGGCCCTGCCTTTGCTCGGCGTGTTCATCACGGGCTTCGGCCGCCGCAAGCTTTCCGCCTATGCCGCGGGTGGCATCGCAACGGCCATGGTGGCCTTGAGCTTCATCGCTTCGCTGATCCTCTTCCTGGGCCACGACGGCCAGACGCACATCGTACACCTCTTCAGCTGGATCCATGTGGGCGCGATGGACATTCCCTTCGCTTTCCAGATCGATGCGCTTTCCCTGTGGATGATGCTGGTGGTGACCGGCATCGGCACGCTGATCCACCTCTACTCCATCGGCTACATGCACGACGATCCGCGCGTGGCCACCTTCTTCGCGCAGCTGAACCTCTTCAGCTTCAGCATGCTGCTGCTGGTGATGGGGGCGAACTTCCTGGTCACCTTCATCGGCTGGGAGGGCGTGGGGATGTGCAGCTACCTGCTGATCGGCTTCTGGTACACCACGCCGGCCTTCAACTACGCGGGGCGCAAGGCCTTCGTGATGAACCGCATCGGCGATGTGGGCATGCTGCTCGCCATGGCCCTGATGTTCTACCAGTTCGGCACGCTGAACTATGTGGACGTGATGCAACAGGGCGGCCTGATGGCCTCCGGCAATCCGCTGATCGTCACCGCTACCCTGCTCCTTTTCCTCGGCGCCACCGGCAAGAGCGCCCAGCTGCCCCTGCTCACCTGGCTGCCCGATGCCATGGCCGGCCCCACGCCGGTGAGCGCGCTGATCCACGCCGCCACCATGGTGACCGCAGGCGTTTTCCTGGTGGTGCGGAGCTCGGTGCTTTATGAACTGGCGCCCTACACACAGGACATCGTGCTGTGGGTGGGCGTGGCCACGGCCCTCTTCGGTGCCACCGTGGGCCTGTTCCAGAACGACATCAAGAAGGTGCTCGCCTATTCCACGGTGAGCCAGCTGGGCTACATGTTCGCCGCGCTCGGCACGGGCGATTACGGCAACGGCATGTTCCACGTCACCACGCACGCCTTCTTCAAGGCCCTGCTCTTCCTCGCGGCCGGCAGCGTGATCCATGCACTGGGCGGCGAGCAGGACATCCGCAAGATGGGCGGCCTGAAGGGCGTGACCAAGACCACCTACGTCACCTTCCTCATCGCCACGCTCGCCATCTGCGGCATCCCGCCGTTGAGCGGCTTCTTCAGCAAGGACGGCATCCTCGCGAGCACCTTCGCCGCGAACCCCGTGGCCTACGCCGTGCTGGTCTTCGCCGCGATGCTCACCGCTTTCTACATGTTCCGCCTCCTGTTCCTCACCTTCTTCGGCACCTACCGCGGCACCGCGCATCCGCATGAAAGCCCGAAAGTGATGACGGTGCCCTTGGTGGTGCTCGCTATCCTGAGCGCGATCGGCGGTCTGCTGAACATCCCGCACATCTTCGGCGGCCACAGCTGGCTGAACACCTTCCTCGCCAGTGCCGCGGACGGCATCGGCATGCACCCATTGGAGCTTTCCGCCGGTACGGAATGGACGCTCATGGCCATCAGCACCGCGCTGGTACTGCTGACCATCTGGTACGCATGGTCGCTCTTCTGCAAGAAGACCACGCTGGACGGCGAGCCCGCCGACATGCCATTCCTGAAGCGCCTGATCGCGAAGCGCTGGATGCTCGACGAGCTCTATGCTTGGCTCTTCGAGAAACCCTTCGGCTGGATCAGCAAGCACTTCTTCAGCATCGGCGAGGAGAAGATCGCCGTGCCTCTTACCGCCGGCACCGGCAAGGCCACGTTGGGCTTCGGCGAATGGCTGCGGAAGGTGCAGACCGGCAACTCGAGTTTCTATCTTTTTGCCATGATGGTGGGCGTGGTCGTGCTCTTGATCCTAACCTATTTCAGCGCCTAACATGGAAGTGCTCGCGCTGATCCTCATCCCCTTCCTGGCAGGCCTGCTGCTGCTGATCGCTCGCCCTGCCGCGATGGCGCGCGGCATCGCCCTGGTGTCCACACTGCTCTCGCTGGCGGTGGTGTTCTGGCTCTGGTACACGTGGACCGGAGTGGCCGTCACGGGCATCTCGCACGACTGGGTGCCCGCGTGGGGCATGCGCTTCGTGCTGGGCTACGGCGGCATCGGCCTGCTGATGCTGATCCTCACCGGCGTGCTCTTCCCTTTCATCATCGGTACCGGTTACAAGCAGCCCGTGGGCGATCCCGTGCTGGTGAACGCGCTCTTGCTCTTCTGCCAGTCGGCACTCTTCGGCGTCTTCCTCGCGCAGAACGCCTTCCTCTTCTACATCTTCTTCGAACTCACGCTGTTGCCCATCTTCTTCCTGCTGCTGAAGTGGGGCGGTGAGCACAAGCGCGCCATCACCGTCCGTTTCTTCCTCTACACCCTGCTCGGCGGCTTGGCACTCCTCTTCTCCATCGCCTACGTCACCCTGCAAACACCCTTGCCGCACAGCGCCGACTTCTCCGTGCTGGCCGCGTTGCACCTGCCGATGCACGTGCAGATGTGGCTGTTCTGGACGATGTTCCTCGCCTTCGCGATCAAGATGCCGATCTTCCCCTTCCACAGCTGGCAGCCGGAGACCTACACCATGGCGCCCACGCAGGGCACGATGGTGCTCAGCGCCGTGATGGGCAAGATGGGCCTCTACGGGATCGTGGTCTTCCTCTTCGCCATCGTACCGGAAGGCGCGCAATACTGGAGCAGCTGGGTGATCGGCCTGAGCCTGTTCGGCGCGCTCTACGCCGCAGTGATCGCCTTCCGCCAGAACGATTTCAAGCGCATGGTGGCCTATTCCTCCATGAGCCACTTCGGCCTGATGTGCGCCGCGCTCTTCACCTGGAACGCCTATGGCATCAGCGGTACGATGTACCAGACGTTCGCGCACGGCGTGCTGATGGTCTGCCTGTTCTACATCGTTGGCGCCGTGTCGCAACGCACCGGCAGCAACGATTTCGCCAGCATGGGCGGGCTCAAAACGAAGATGCCGCGTTTCGCGCTGCTCTTCATGTTCGTGGTGGGCAACGCCATCGCGCTGCCGCTCACGCAGAGCTTCCCGGGCGAATGGCTGATGTACAACGGCCTGTGGCAGTGGAACAACTGGACGGCCTTCGCGGGCGTGCTGCTGATCGTGCTCGGTGCCATCTATATGCTTTACGCCTACCAACGCGTGATGCTGGGCCCCGACCGCAACATCGCCGTGACCGATGCGGACGACGAGGAACACACTTTCCTGGTGCCGCTGATCCTGATCTTCATGCTGGTGGGCCTGTTCCCGAACGTGATCCTGCATCTGGTGGACGGCCCCGTGCAGCACTTGTTGAACTCCTTCACTTCCCTGCCTTGAGATGAGCGCGCTGATCCTGATCTCCGTGCTGGGCGTGCTCGTCCTTTACCTCGGCCTGTTCGCCAAGAAGAGCTGGCTGGCACCCGTGGGCATCCTCGGACTGCTCGGCGCGATCGCCCTCTTCTATACCGGCTGGCACATCAACCATCCCCTGCTGGGCGGCATGGTGGTGTTCGACCGCTTCAGCATCGGCTTCAACATCGGCATGGCGATCATCACCGTGCTGATCTTTCTCTTCGGCCCCGACTACTACGCGCGCAAGGAGCACCACGTGGCGGAGCAGTACGCGCTGATGCTCTTCGCGCTGGTGGGCGGCTTCATCCTCACCAGCTACAGCAGCCTGCTGATGCTCTTCCTGGGCATCGAGATCCTGAGCATCCCGCTCTACATCCTTGCCGGCGCGAAGAAGCACAGCCTGCGCAGCAACGAGGCCTCCTTCAAGTATTTCCTCCTCGGCGCCTTCTCCACAGCCTTCCTGCTGATGGGCATCGCCCTGCTCTACGGCATCACCGGCTCCTTCCACCTGGACGCCTTGGCCGCGCACATGACGCAGAGCGGCGGCAGCGACCTGATGCTGAATTTCGGCCTCTTCTTCGTGGTGACCGGCCTGGCCTTCAAGGTGGGCGCGGTGCCCTTCCACTTCTGGGTCCCGGACGTATACCAAGGCTCGCCAACGCTGGTGATGACCTTCATGGCCACGGTGGTGAAGATGGCCGGCTTCGCGGCGTTCTTCCGTTTCATCGACATGACCGGCATGCCCGATGCGCTGGCGCGGATCATGGTGCTGCTCACCATCGCCACGCTGCTGGTGGGCAACGTGATCGCGCTGAAACAGACGAACTTCAAGCGCCTGATGGCCTATTCCAGCGTTTCACACAGCGGCTTCCTCTTGCTGGCGTTGCTGAGCGACCACGGGCTCGAAGCCGGTCACGGCATGGCGGTGGGCCATACGCTGCTCTACTACACCTTCACGTACTCGCTCGCCACCATCGGCCTGCTGATCCTCTTCACCATCGCGAAGCGCGCGAACAACGGCGCGGAGCACAACAACATCTTCCAAGGCCTCTTCGCCGCGAAACCCTGGCTGGCGCTCTGCGCCTTGGCGATGTTCCTCTCGCTGGCGGGCATCCCGCTTACGGCAGGCTTCGTAGCGAAGTACCAAGTGTTCCTGCTGGCGATCGGCGCGGGTTGGCTGAAGGTGATGCTGTTCGGCGTGCTGATGGCGCTGCTGGGGATCTACTACTACATCATGGTGGTGCGCGAGGTCTTCGTGCGCCCGGCTCACACGGTGACCTTCGTGGTCTCGCCGCTGAACTGGCTGGTGATCAGCTTGTGCGCGGTGGGCGTGCTGGTGCTGGGTGTTTGGCCGGCGTTGATCTGAGCGCGGTGGTTTTTACCACAGGGTTTTTATACCGCAAAGGGCGCAAAGGGCGCAAAGGACGCAAAGGGTTTTCCCGGAGGTACCTCATTGGTTTGAACGCAGAGGTGCCAAGGCGCTGAGTCATGCGGGAGCCGGAGGTCCCTGATCGGCTTTAACCGCAGATGACACAGATGAAGCGCTGGAGGTAGTACGCACTTCCACCCTGCACTACGGCTGGCGTTCGGTAGAAAGCACGGATCAAGCGAGTTTCTGCAAACAAGCAAAGCGAGTCACCCCTCTCCCTCGGAGAGGGGCCGGGGGTGAGGGCTTTCTCCGCGGTTAAACCCATGAGCCCCTGTGGTGAGGTCACTACCTTCGTAACAAGAGACCATGAAATTGCTTTTAGAATCAACCCACCTGGAGGATTACGTCCGGGAAATCCCTCCAGTGATCGTATTCGACACACCATTGGTCAAGGAGAAGATCCGGGCTATTGAAGCACAGACGTCATCACCGGAGGAGCGGGCCAGACTGGCCTTTCTGGTGGCGCGCGATGAAGTCCATCATTCCTTCGATACAAAGAACGCGGCCGTGACCATCAACGCGGAGGACGCCTTGGAACAGCACGAAGGGATCTGCTTCGCGAAGTCGCATGTGCTGGCCACCCTGCTCCGCGGCATGGGGATCCCGACGGGCTTCTGCTACCAGCGGGTGCTGCGCAAAGGAACCGTGGAGTCCGGGTATGCCTTGCACGGTTTGAACGCGGTACACCTGCCGGACGTGGGCTGGTTCCGCCTGGACCCGCGGGGGAACAAGCCCGGCATCGATGCGCAATTCTCCACGACGGAGGAGCGGTTGGCGTATCCGATCCGGGAAGCGCTCGGCGAGGTGGATTACCCCAACGTGTTCACGAAGCCGTTGCCGGCGGTAATCGCGTCGATGGTCGATTCGAAGGACAGTTTTGAGTTGTTCTTTAAGCGGCCGGAGGCGCTGTGAGTTACTCGGGCACCCGCTCGGCTTTTTGCCGAGTGGGGAGTATCCTAGGGCCTCCGGCCCGCCTAATTTCGTAAGATCCACAGTTTGAGTCGGGCCAGAGGCCCTAAGCAGTAACGCACTCGGCAAAAAGCCGAGCGCGTGCATACTGGTCGAGCGCGTGCATCCCGGCTACCTTCACCACCTCCAAATGAACAAGCCCATCCACGCCTATTTCACGAACGACCACCGCCGCCTGGAGGAGCTGTTGGACCAAGCCTGCAAAGACCCGCAAGCGATCCAGGAGGAGCCCTACCATGCCTTCCGCGTCGGGCTGCTCACGCACATCAAGATGGAGGAGAAGATCCTCTTCTTGGCAGCGAAAGAGGCCAATGGTGGCGAACCGATCCCGCTGGCCGCAAAGCTCCGCCTGGACCACGGCGCGCTGACCGCATTGATGGTGGTGCCACCAAATGCTGCGGTGATCGCGGCCGTGCGGCACATCATCGAGAAGCACGACGAATTGGAGGAAGCCCCGGGCGGTATGTATGACATCTGCGAAGCACTCACCAAAGAGCAGACAGCGGAATTGCTGATACGGCTTGCGCAGACCACACCCGTTCCTGTGCATCCGCCGAACACGCATCCTGTAGCCGTGGATTCAGCCAATAGGGCGATGGCGCGTGCCGGGTTTGATCTGCACCTCGAGGGTGGGTCCCCGCAGGGAAAGCACAAGGGGGGTTAACCGCAACGGCGCGGCGACGCAACGAATGCGCAACGCCTGAAAGGGCGTGCCGTCGACTGCAATTCGTGGCGTTCCCGTTGCGTCGTGGCGCCGTTGCGGTTACCCTTTTCCGCGGTCAAAGCCTTCTTCGTGTCCTTAGTGTCCTTCGTGGTACTCCCTCCTCCTTTGCGGTACACTTCTATCTTCGCCACATGGACAAGCGAGTAACGGATGCCGACGCGGCCCTCAAGGGTCTTAAGGACGGCATGACCTTGATGGTGGGCGGCTTTGGCCTCTGCGGCATACCGGAGAACCTGATCGCGGCGCTGGCCCGCCACGGCGTGAAAGGCCTTACCTGCATCAGCAACAACGCCGGTGTGGACGACTTCGGCCTCGGGCTTTTGCTGAAGACGAAACAGATCAAGAAGATGATCGCCAGCTATGTGGGCGAGAACGCGGAGTTCGAGCGCCAGATGCTCAGCGGCGAACTGGAGGTGGACCTCATTCCACAGGGCAACCTCGCGGAACGCTGCCGCGCGGGCGGATCCGGTATCCCGGCCTTCTTCACCCCTGCCGGCTACGGCACCGAGGTGGCCGAGGGCAAGGAGACGCGCGAATTCGACGGCAAGATGTACGTGATGGAGCGCTGGCTCCGTGCCGACTACAGCCTCGTGAAAGCCTGGAAGGGCGATACCAACGGCAACCTCGTCTACCGCCACACCGCACGCAACTTCAACCCCGTGATGGCCATGGCAGGCACCATCACCATCGCGGAGGTGGAGCACTTGGTGGAGCCGGGCGAGATCGACCCGGACCAGGTGCATACGCCGGGCATCTTCGTGCACCGCATCTTCCAAGGGAAGAACTACGAGAAGCGTATTGAGCAGCGCACCGTGCGGCAACGGGCCTGATCGTTGAGCAACCGCCATGCGCGCTGAACGCCTTTCCTTCTTGGCGGCTTCGGCGCTGGTCTTCGGCTACATCCTGCTGCGCGCCTTCACCGTGCCGATCGTGCACGACGAGGCGATGGCGTTCTTCTCTTTCGCGGAGCGTGGCAGTTTCATTCCTTTCCATGCCAACTGGGACGCTGGCAACCACGTGCTCAGCACCGCCTTGGGCTGGGCCGGCTACCGTGTATTCGGCTTTCATGTGTGGGCCTTGCGCTTGCCGAGCGTGCTGGGCTTCCTGCTCTATGCGGCCTATGCATGGAAGTGGGGCCTGATGCTGCGCACACCGCTCGTGCGCCGCTGCCTGTGGGCCGCGCTGTTGTTGATGCCCTTTCTGCTGGATTTCTTCTCGCTCTTCCGCGGCTACGGCCTCGCCATCACCTTCTGGTCCATGGCACTGTATGAGCTGTGTGCCCTGCTGGAACGGCCCCGCACGAAGCACTTGGTGCTGGCGCTCTTCGCGATGGCCTGCGCCACTTGGTGCTCCTTGAACCTGCTCGCGCTCTGGCTGGCCGTGCTGGCGATCACCGCCGTGCTGGTGCCCGTGCGCAAGCAGCCCTTCGGCCGCTCAGTGTGGCGCGCATTGATCTGGCTGCTGCTCGGCGTGGTGCCCTTCCTCTTTGCGGCAGCGTTCGCTCGCGCGTTGGGCGAGCACGGTGCTTTGTACTACGGCAACACATTGGGCGTGATCAAAGGCTCGTTGGCCTCGTTGACGCAGTTGTTGCTGGGCACGGACGGGCTGTTCGCACCCCTGCTGGTTTTGGCCGTGGCCGTGGGCTGCACCGGCATCGCCGCATGGGAGTTCATCCGTGAACGCACCGTCCCCGGCGCTTGGGCCATGGCCGTTCTCGCAGCGCTGCTCTGGGCCGATTGCCTGGGCCGCGTGGTGCTCCACCACTGGGATGGCACGCTCTATCCGGAGGACCGCACCGCCCTGCACTGGGTGCCGCTCTTCGTGCTGCTCTTCGCTTTCGCCGCGGACCGCTTGTCACGGTTGAATGCCCGATGGCAATGGGCGGCGCTCGTGCTCTTGGTGCTTCCCGCGCGGGCCATCACCACGTCCAACCTGCGCACTACGATGTACTGGCCGGAGCAGGCCATCCCCTCCTCCATCTTCCAAGCGGCGGAGCGCGAGCAGCAAGGTGCCGACCGCCTGCTCACCATCGGGGCCTACCACCAGATGCCCGCCTGCTGGGGCTTCGGCCTGCGCGAACGCGGGCTGGCATTGAACGCGGTGGACAACACCGCCTTCCCCCACGGTGGCGAGGACCTGCTGCTGATCGACCCGCAGAGCATGGATATCCCGCCTGGCTACCGCATGGTGCAGCTCGGCGAAAGCGGCCGCGTGGAACTGCTGCGCAAAACCACGGAGCCGTCGCTGGAGCTCGTGTTGGACAGCACCTTCAGCAATGAGGCGAACGACGGGGAGTACATGGAGCTCTGGCATCCGGCGGTCGAAGCCCTGCGAGGACATGCATTCCTCGTGCAGCTCGACATGGACTTGCACGCGGATCCCGCGCCCTTCTCGGGAACCTTGATCGTGGAGGTGGATTCCGCTGGCGAAAAGCTCCACTACGAATACATCCTCGGGCAGTTCTTCGGCCGCGCCGCGAACAGCGACAGCATCCACACCGTGCGTCGCATCCCCACGGTCTCTCAAGGCGCTGACCGCGCCGTGGTCTATCTCTTTAACCCCGACCGTCAGGGGCTTTCGAGCAAAGGACGGCTACGCGTCCATCTGATCCGGGATGGAGCGTGAAGTAGTGCCGATCATCGGTAAGGAACGCGCGGCCTTTGCGCTGTTCGCCTTGCTGGTCATTGCTTATACAGTGGTGCGGGCATGGACAGTGCCGTTCGTGAACGATGAGGCGCGGGCGTTCTACCTGTATGTCCTTTCCGGGAACTTCCTGCCCTTCGGTGCCACGTGGGATGCTGCGAACCATCCACTGCTCTCGGCTTTGTCCCAAGTGAGTTGGCGCATTGGTGGAACAGCGCCGCTTGCGTTGCGCATCTGGAGTGTTCTGGCCTTCATCGCGTTCACTTGGTACGGCTGGCGCATGGGCGCTTGGCTGAAGGTGCGCTTCGTGCGCTGGTGCTTCTGGGCTGCCTTCCTCGCCTGCCCGCTCCTGCTGGATCTCTTCGGCCTCTTCCGTGGCTATGGCTTGGCCATGGGCCTGCTCGTTGTTGCGCTCTTCCATGTCGCTAAATTCCTACACGAGGAGCGGCGCAAGGATCTCTTGCTATCGTTGGCCGCCGTGGCACTTGCCGGATGGGCCATGCTCTCCTTGATCATCGTTTGGGCCGCTGTGGTGGGGGCTTTGGCCTACACGGTGCTCCGTGGCCGGAACACGGCTGTGCGGGCCGGGCGCTTGGGTTGGTGCCTGTTGCTGGGCGCGCTGCCCCTGCTGATCGCCGCTGTCTTTCTCTGGGGGCTCAAGTCCCGGGAGCTCCTGTACTCCGGCACGGACGCAGGCTATTTGGACGGCACCGTTCGCTCGCTCTCCATTTTCGTGCTCGGTACGGCCCAGCGGGCTTGGCGTCTGGCGATCTGCTTGGCGTTGGCTGCGGCCGCGGTCCTTGCGTTTTGGCCTTCATCGGCGCAGCGTTCCATGCGTGAGGAACTGGCGCGCTTGGCCGCTTTCCTGCTGCTCGCCGACGTGCTGGGTCGCGAGTTCCTCTTCTTCACCAGCCATGCGTTGTTCCCGATCGACCGTGGCGCGTTGCACCTGCTGCCCTTGTCCATCCTGCTGGTGGCGTGCACCGTGGACCGCTTGGCCGAGAAGCTTCCGTTGCTCGCATATGCCGCGCTGCCCTTGCTGTTCCTGCCGTTCCGCTCCGTGGCCACGGCCAACCTCGACAGCACATTGATCTGGGGCGGAGATGCCATTCCAGACCGCTTCCATGCCTTGGTGGAACAGCGACAACGGGTCAGCGACCGCCCCTTGATCGTGGCGGGCAGCCCCTTCCTCCGGGAGGCGTGGAACTTCGGCGCGTTGATGCGGCATTCGCCCTCCATCACGCTGGACTACCTGGATCTCCCACAACCCGTCTGCGATCTGCTCCTGATCGACACGGTGCATTTCGACGCGCCGCCGGGGTTCCGTACGATCGCCACCACGAGCACCGGGGAGAACAGGCTAATGGAACGGATCGTGCCGCTGCGCATGCACGAAGTGTTGGATACTTCAGTGACCCGGCCGCTCTCATCGGATGAATTCGTAACACTCTGGCAGCCTACCGCGGCCGCTTGGCGCGGACGCGCCGCTTGGGTGGAGGTGTACGCCGAGCTCACCACGGAAGAGCGCTGCACCGGCATGGAGCTGGTCCTCGACATCCGCGACACGGTCAATGCACAGCTCGCTTACCGGAACGTGCGCATCGATCAACATCGACTTGCGAAGGACGGGGCCGTGCACGTATCCGTCCGCGTGCCGCGTACACCGGCAAGCATGGGCCGTTTAACGGTCTTCCTCTATGACCCGGACAAGGTGCCGTTCCGCTTGGACCGCGCCAGGGTGAAGGTCCGGGAGATCCTGCCGGACGAAGGCCAGTAGGGAAAACCCGTAGGCAATCCCCATCTTAGCGGGCGATAAACGCATTGACAAATGGCCTTGGACAAGAACCAGATCGCGAAGCGCATCGCCCGGGAACTACAGGACGGGTACTACGTGAACCTCGGCATCGGCATCCCCACGCTGGTGGCCAACCACATTCCGCCCGGCATCAACGTGACGCTACAGAGCGAGAACGGCATCCTCGGCATGGGCCAATTCCCGTACGACGGCGAAGAGGATGCCGACCTGATCAACGCCGGAAAACAGACCGTGACCTTACTGCCCGGCTCGGCCATCTTCGATAGCTCCCTGAGCTTCGCGATGATCCGTGCGCAGAAAGTGAACCTCACCGTGCTCGGCGCTATGGAAGTGTCGGACACCGGCGACATCGCCAGCTGGAAGATCCCTGGCAAAATGGTGAAGGGCATGGGCGGCGCGATGGATCTGGTGGCCAGCGCGCAGAACATCATCGTCTGCATGATGCACACCAACAAGGCCGGTGAAAGCAAGCTACTGAAGAAGTGTTCCCTGCCGCTCACCGGCCTGGGCTGCGTAAAGCGCATCATCACCGACCTCGGCATGTTCGAGGTGACGAAGGATGGCTTCAAGCTGACCGAACGCGCGCCCGGGGTGAGCGTGGAAGAGATCAAGGCGAAGACGGAAGGACGGTTGGTGGTGGAGGGGGAAGTGCCTGAAATGACGGTTTGAAGCCATGCCGATGACCGGGCTGAAACAGTGGCTGCGCTCCTTGGGCTACTACCTGTTCACCGGCATGTTGGTGAGCGGCTTGGCATTCGTCAACCAGTATCCATTGGTGTACTCGGATACCGGGGCGTATCTCGAGAATTCTTTCTCGCTCACTCCGTTCGACGACCGGCCGATCGGTTATGGTTTGCTCATCCGCGCGTTCTCTTGGCAGTCCACGCTCTGGCCCGTTGTGCTCTTCCAAGGCGTGGTGGCCAGTTGGCTGATCATGCTCGTGGTGCGCGAGGTCATTCCGGAAAAGAAGCGCCACATCACCATTCACCTCTCGCTCTTGGCTTTCCTCCTGGTCTGCTCCAGCCTGCCGTGGTATGCGGCGCAACTGATGGCGGACCATTTCACGCCGCTCGTCCTGTTGATCGCCTTCCTCCTATTCCGCGCAAAGTTCCTGGGTCCGGTGCGCGAAGGGGTACTGTGGTTGCTGCTGTTCTTCTTCATGGCCACGCACAATTCGCATTTCCCCATGGAGTTGCTGCTGTCCATGCTGCTGCTGGCGCGCCAATGGCGCGTGCACGGTCTGCGCGGCAATCCTGCCTTTTGGCGGCGGTGGAGCGCCTTTAACGCGGTGGCGCTTTGCGCGGCGATCATGGTGGCCTCATTCAACTACGCCGCGCATGGGCGCTGGCAGCTTTCCCGCGCCAGCAACGTCTTCCTGGCCGGCCGGCTGTGCGAGCCCGGCATCATGTCCGACTATCTGAAGACCGCCGATCCCATAAGCGATAACCTGTTCTGGAAATACAAGGACCATTTGCCCACTGATGCCGGGGACCTGCTCTGGTCCGCTGACCAGTTCATTCAACAGGAGGGACTGACCATCGCGCAGGCGGATTCGATCCTGGCCCCGGTGGTGGCCGAAATCCTGAGCAAGCCGACCTATGTGGCCCGCTTCGCCCGCTCCTCTTTCACGTCCACCTTCATCCAGCTCTTTCAGTGGGAGGCGGGATCGGGCCTCGGGAAGTATGGCGTGGACTCTGCTCCACGACGGAGCATCGCCCGGAAAATGCCGGATGAGATCTACCGCTACGATCATTCCCGGCAGCAGTGGAACGGCTACTACGACGAGGAGCGTGCGAACCGCTTTGGTGGTGTGGCATTGGCGCTTTCGGTGCTGGTGTTGGCATTGCTCTGGTTCCGCCCGCGTCGTAAAGATCTGTCCTTGCTGTACAGCCTCAGCCTTTGGGTAGCGGCATGGGTGGTGCTGAACGCCTTCATCACCTCCACTTTCGCGGTGGTGGATCCTCGGCTGCAGTCGCGGGTCATGTGGCTTTTACCCCTGTGCGCGTTCTTGGTGCTCGTGAAGTACCGCGGGATCAATGCATTTTTGCGGCCCGGAACGGACCCCGACACGGCTTCCATGGATCCCACCCGACCTTGACCGCCGATGCGCACCCTCTCCATCATCATCCCCGCCTACAACGAGGAACGTACCATCCACTTGATCCTGGACAAGGTGCGCAACGTGGAACTGATGAACGGGATCGCGAAGGACGTGGTGATCGTGAACGATGGCAGTACCGATGGCACCGTCGCCGCCGTGGAACGCTACATCGCCGCCAACCCCAGCATGGGCATCCGGTTCATTCAGCAGCCGAAGAACATGGGCAAGGGCGCCGCGATCCACCGCGGCATCAAAGAAGCCACAGGCGAATACCTGCTGGTGCAGGATGCCGACCTGGAGTATGACCCGCGCGAATACAACGAGCTCTTGCGGCCCGTGGTGGAGGGCTTTGCGGACGTGGTGTATGGTTCCCGCTTCATCGGCCACCATCCGCACCGCATCCTTTTCTTTTGGCACAGCATCGGCAACAAGATGCTCACCACGCTCTCCAATGCGTTCAATAATTTGAACCTCACCGACATGGAGACCTGTTACAAGCTGATGCGCAGCGACATCGCCAAAGGCTTGGTTTTGCAGGAAAAGCGCTTCGGCTTCGAACCGGAAGTGACGGCCAAGCTGGCCCGCGTGAAGGGCGTGCGCATCTACGAAGTGGGCATCAGCTACTACGGCCGCACCTACCAGGAAGGCAAGAAGATCGGCTGGCAGGACGGCTTCCGTGCCATTTGGTGCATTGTGAAATACGGCCTTTGATGCGGCGTGCCGCGATCGGCTTCTGCTTGCTCGTGCTGCTCGGCGCTGGTTGTAGGAATGCACCGCCCGCCAACTTCGTCGTCCTTGAGAATGGCGCGTTCACTTTGGAGGACAAGCCCTTCTTCCCGTTGGGTGTGAACTACATCGTGCAACTGCAATGGAACGACACCGCCTGCTGGGCCGCACCCTGCCGGAACTACGAAGTTCCGGGCACCTTCCGCTACCTGTCGCGCGATCCCTCGCTGTTGCAGATTAAGGCGGAGTTCGCGTTGATGCGCAGCATGGGTTTCAACTCCGTGCGCATCACCAGTTTGGCCTCGGACCTGCAACCGCTTGAAGGGAACACCGGCCTCGCGCTGCATTCGCAATACGGCACGGGCAAGGACACGCTCTTTCCGCTGACCAGCGCCACGATGCCGCGCTACTTGGATGCCGTTGATGATGTAGTTGATCTGGCGCAGGAGGCCGGGCTGAAGCTGGTGTTACTGGTGCGGCTGGTGCCGGGGGAAGCGCCTTACGAAAAGCAGTTCACCCAGTTGGCTGACCGTTTCCGCGACCGGCCGACGGTGATGGCGTACGACCTCTTCAACGAGCCACTGTACTTCGATGTGCACGACCGGCCCAAGGCCGATGTGTACCAAGTGGTGCGTGGTTGGCAACAGTTGGTGAAAGCCCATGCACCGCACCAGCTCAGCACCATCGGGCTGGTCGGCGTACCGGAAGTGTTCGCGTGGGACCCGAACATCCTCGACGTGGACTTCATCTCCTTCCACCCCTACGAATATCAGCCCGAGCAAGTGCTCAACGAGCTACGCTGGTATGGGGAAAACGTGGACAAGCCGTGGATCATCGGGGAGACTTCCTTGCCTGCCGACAACGACTCGGTGCCCTATACCGACCAGCTGGAATTCGCACGTACGACGCTGGCACAAGCACGGGCCTGTGGTGCCGCGGGTTATACGTGGTGGCAGTTCCAGGACGTCGGCTGGGGCCGCTTCCACTCGGACTACATGGGCGTGCTGAGCCGTAGCGGGACAACCCACGTAGCGGATGGTCTACCGGATGTGCATGGCACCATGAAGCCCGTGGCTGAGGCGTTCCGCGCGTTCAAGCCCGAGGCTGCGCCAGGGTCCTGTATGGAACTGCCGAACTACTACAACTTCTCTTCACTGCACACAGCGCGCCTCATCGGTAAATTGATGGACAGCGCAGGCATGCCGATCGAAGGCGGCGTGGTCACCGGCTGGGATGCCGACTGGAACACCTCGTACTACACCATCTCGAAAAGCGACGGCTCCTTCGCGCTGTACAGCGATTTCCCGTTCCACCATTGGATGGCCTCAGCGACACGCCGTGAAATGGTGCGCGGCGATGTGCGGCCGAGCACCTACATCACGGACAGCAGCGGCACGCCCACGTTCTACCTCGGCGAACTACGGCTGGAACATTTGCCCTTCGCGTATCCGGAACACGGACCCCATCAGTGAGGGAACGGCGGCACGAACACGTTGAATTTTTCAGCAGGCCCGATCGCCGTGGCACGCGCACGCAACACATGCGTCAGCGTGTCCACGGAAACGTACAGCCCGTTATGCGCTTGGAGGGCGATGGTGCCGTCGGCCTGCGGCAAAGGGGTGAACAACCCGTAGTCCCCGAGGTCCATGGCCGTGGCCGCCAGCTGCTGTTGCTCCAACAGCTCCGCGCAAAGGAAAGAGTCGTTCGCACAGATGAGAGCCACGCGGCCATCACCCGTATGCAAGCGCAGGAAGCTTTCCCACGGCCCCAAGCTATCGCGTTCCGCTTTGGCCATGCGATCAGGCGCAGCGTCCACTGCGACCCAAGCTCCGTTGGCCGCGCGGAGTCTGACGGTATCGATACTCGCAATGGTCGGCAACAAGCCGTCGATGAGTTGGATGCGGGCATCCGAGGTTCCTTGGCTTTCCGTCCAGTGGGCAAGCATGGCACTGTCCAGCCCGTCGAAGAAGCCCATGTACTTGTCCGGGTAGTAACCCGTGTAGGCATTGACGACAGGAATGCCGAGGTCCTGCGCGGCGATCATCGCGGTGAGGTGGAGCATGATCAAACGGAAGTGCGGGTCACCGGGATCCTCGATACCGAAATGCGGCGCGTAGGCAATGGCATCCACCGCTTGTGGGCCTTGGTATTCGCGGGTGATCCGTCGTTGCACCTCGGCCACGCGTTCCTGTGCATCGCGCTTGTCGAAATGCTTAAGCCAATCCACGTCCCACCGGTTGTCCTGCACCACCAGCAACGGCAGGAACAAGACGGCCAGCCACGCCCGGCGCGGTGCTGCAAAAAGCGGGCGTAACGCGAATGCGAAGAGCATGACGAAGAACATCACTTGCACGTTAATGATGCGGTCCACGGACCGGAGCGCGGAAAAGCCGGGCAGCTTGAACACCCATTGGTACAAGGAGAAGCCCGCCATGTCCAGGCAGAAGAGCCAGCTTTGCACAAAGGCTACCAGCAGGGCTATGAGGATGGACCGCTGAATCCGCGAAGTGCGCCTGAGCAACACCAAGAGCACGGCGGCGATGATGGCCACCCATGGCAGCGCGCCCACGAACTGCATCTGGTCCCACCAGCTTGGCGTTACATCCAGCCCGGTCTCGGCGAATATCCGCCAGGATCCCGCACCGGGATGGGTGAAGAAGAAGGCGATTGGCCGAGGAAGCGAGTCAGCGATATCCGCGAATGTTCTTGTGCCGGTCTCCGTGTGTAGGACCAAAGCCTGCATGTGCAGATAAGGAAGGATCACCGGGAGCAGCAACGCAACGCCAGCGGACATTACAAGCAGCCCGAAAAGCAAGTAACGCCATCCTGTGAAGCGTATCCACCAACCGGTATTCCGCAGAAAGATCATGTGACCCACCGCCAAAAAGAAAAGTCCGTACACCAACATGAAGCCCAGGTACATGCCGCAGTAGAACTGGTATACCACCGCCGCCACCGCGAACGCGAACCATTTCAAACCGCCACTGCCGAGATAGCGCCAGAGGAACCAGAAGGCGAGCGGTACCATGAATTTCGGGAACACTTGCGCATGCCCCATCTGGCTCATGTTGTAGATGCCGAAAGCGAAGATGTATGCGCCGCATGCCGCCAGCACATCCACGCCCACCCACTTCCGCAACGCGAGGAAACAGCACCAGAAGTTCAGCGCGAAGAGCACCACGATCCACAATTGGAAAGCGCTTTCCCGGCTGAAACCGGCGGACCGGATGGCGGAATAGATCGGAGCTGTGCCCAACAGGTTGTCCGAGAGCGCAATTGTATTTTTATAAGGGTACATGAACGGCGCATCCCAATAGCTCGGCTCCTTTCCGGTGGCATAGCGGTGGAAATGCTCCAGTACATAATTGTTGAAGCGGGCGTCACCGAGATCGCCTGGGATCAGCGTTTGCTGCGGCCCGAGCAACGCAATAGGCACCTGCCACATACCGAACGCGAAAAGGCCAAGGACCAGTAGCCTACTGAGCCACTTGAACCCCTTTCCTGCAGGCATGCCGAGGGGAGTGGGGTTCGCTGTTTCCATGGATGCTGCACCGCGTATCGGTCCTGTTGCACGGCTCCAACAGGCCGCGCGCCGCGAACTTCGGCAAAGAACACCATATTTAGCGTCCCATGAAATGGCGTCCACCGCACCTGTTGACCTTTTGGTGGGTCTTTTTAGCCGCAGCTGCGGTGTGGATGCGCTTGCGTTCCACGGGCATCCTGGAAAGCGGTGACGGCATTCAACACTATCAGATCGCACGCTACTCGTGGCAGCATCACGAACTCTTCCTCCACTCTTGGGGCAAGCCGCTCTTCACCTTGCTCTCCTCCCCTTTCGCGCAGCTCGGCATTCGGGGCATGACGCTCTTCAATGCGCTGTGCCTGGTGGCCACCGCTTGGGCCGCCGACGGGATCCTTAAACGCGCCGGACAGGCTGCGCGTTGGCTGTATGCGCCGATCCTACTGCTGGTCCCCATGTACGGGACCATGGTACTGGCCGGCATGACCGAAGTGCTCTTCGGGCTGCTCACCGTGCTGGTGATCCGCGCGATCTTCGAAGAACGGTACGTGTTGGCGATGGTGCTGCTTTCGCTCACGCCTTTCGCCCGTCCCGAGTACATCGGTCTCGCTCCTTTCGTACTGGCTTGGGTGGTGGGCAAACGGCAGTGGCGCGCACTTCCTTGGGGGCTCACCGGCCATGCCCTTTACGCCATTGCCGCAACGGTGCTGGTAGGCGACCCGCTATTGGCCCTGCACGATGGTACTTACGGCGGTGCGGCCGCGATCTATGGCCAAGGACCGCTGCTGCATTTCGCCAGCCACCTGCCGGAGATCTTCGGGATGCCCTTGTTGCTGGTCGGCATCCCGGCGCTATTCGCCGGCGCATGGCTCTGGTGGAAGAAGCCAGAGGACCGGTCCACACTTCGGCTGTTGCTTATTGTAGGTCTACTGCCAGCCTTGGCCATTGCTGCGATCCATTCCTTCCTCTGGTGGAAAGGCCTGAAAGGCTCCCTCGGCCTGTTGCGCGTTCTGGCCACCACGGCACCACTGGTAGTGCTTTGCGTGGTGTGGCCCATCGTGCGCACGTTGTCGCTGCCGCGTGTATGGTGGATCGAACGTTTCGTCTTCACCACCGGGGTTGGCGTACTCTTCCTGCATGCGGCATGGAAGGCGCTTCTGCTCGTTCAGCCATTACCCGTAGTGCCGAACGATTACGAGGTATTTGTGCAGCGCGTGGGTGCCGAGGTGGGCCGCGTCAAGGGCGACTATGACCGTGTGCTGTACTACCATCCTGCCGTGGCGTTCTATGCGGACATCGATCCTTTCGATCATTCCACGGCACAGCAGCTCTTCGGCCTGGATACCATGCGCACGGATCTCGGCCTCGGCCCGGAAGACCTGTTGGTCTGGGATGCGCACTTCGGTCCCAACGAAGGGCATACGCCTTTGCGCCTGTTGCGGGACCGCCCGAACTTCCGCTTGGAGGAAGTGATGGTGCCACAGGACCGGATGGAGGTGCTGGGCGGCCTGCCCTTCGAGGCCTGGTTCTTCCAGCGCGGAATGGATCAGCGCCACGAAATGCGCACCGTACTGTTCGATGCGTCAACACCGGTGCCCGCGGAACTCGAGCACCACGTGGACACCATCCCCTGCGTGGAAGGTGGTAAGACATGGTGTTTCAAGGCGGAGGAATTCCCGCTGGAAGTAAAGCAGCTGCCTTTGCAAGCGCCCGGATTGATCTATGCCGAAGTGGTGGTGAGCGGCACATTCAAGCGGGCCAACGGCAACGGCGATGACATCAAGATGATCGTGTCCGCCTACGACACCCAAGAAAAGGCGGGCTATTGGTGGCAACCGCTCTGGGATGGTCCGTTCACCTTCACGTACCGCGTACCCGCCGCCATCGCCGGGCTGAAGTACAAGCTCTACATCTGGGACATCAACCGCAACGGGTGCAGTATTTCGGACCTGCGCGTGGAGATCAACAGGGTGGTCCGGTAGTGGGCGGCTACTGCCCCGCAGCGATGGTACCTATCACTTCCCATATGCGTGGCCAAGCCGGATCCACGGAGAACACGTCGAAATCGTAGTGCTCCATCATACCGAAGTTGAGCCTTACGAGCGCAATGATCAACAGTGCCGTGAAGATCCGCAGGGACCAGGAACGCCGCATCACGGAACGGAAGAACCACGCCAAGGGAATGGCAAAAAGTCCATAGAGGTCCACTAAGCCGCGATAGCCATAAGCGCCGCCTAACCACCAGCACCACCATGCACTGTAGATCAACACAGTGCCAAGGAAGATGATCAGTAACGGCCTGGCAGTGCGTGTGCCCCGCCATGCATGTAGCAACAAGGTGGCAATAACGAGGAGGAAGATCGGGCTGAACGTGAACCAGCCGTTGCGTGGGCTGAAGAGCACCATGCCGGGGACCATCTTCGTGAAGTCGAAATGCTCGTCGCTGTAAGCGTATGCATTGGCATACCATGAACCGGTGAGGTAGTGCCAATACATGGACTGGAGCACCCACGGGACGAGCCCAAGGAACAGTCCAAGGGCGAAAGCTGAGGGATGATGTAGCAGTTTACGCCATGCACCCTTGATGCCACCCGCAGAGCTCAATGCCATCCACAGTGGGAAGAGGAAGACCACGATGTTCATCTGCCGGACCAGCACGAGCAATGCGCCGGAAAAGAGGAACAGCACCACATGTACCTTCCGAGGACCACCGATGATGCGCAGACCGCACCAGCAGAAAAAGGCGATGAGGAAATAGGAGTACACATGCGACATCAACGGTTGGTCGGTCGCGTAATAAAAGAGGTTGCTTCCTGCGAAGATCGCGAGCACGGCAAGCAGCGCCGCCGGCGTAGTGCTGTAACGGCGCGCGAGTTTGAAGCTGAACACCGCGCCCAGCCCGGCATAAGTGGCCGTGCTCGCCATCATGGCCACCGCATTGGGTGGCGATACCCCCGTATCCGGATAACCGAACAACCAGGTGAGCCATTGCGATACCAAAAAGAACGGAAGTTCCAGAACGGAAACACCCAAGGAATACATGCTGATGGCCGTGTGGTCGGAGATCTTGTGGCACCACAGCATCCAGTCGAACTTCCCGGTGATGAAGGCTGAGGGAAGCCATTGGTAGTAGCCAAGACCATCCCACGCCTCCCAAAAAAAATCGTGTGCGTCGGCACCGCCGATGATCCATGCCGATCGGAAGGACAGGACCGCCACCAGCATGAAAAGCAACCATTCCGGTAAGGACCTGTCAGCAGAAAGCACACTGTCCTTGGACGAAAGCGAGGGCTTATGTGACATCTGCTAAGGACTGAGGAAATGCTACTGTCCGGCAGCGATCCTACCCACCACCTCCATCAGTTGGGGAAGGTCCCAAGTGGGCTTGCACCAGTCGAAGCAATATTCGCGCAGCATGCCGAAGTTGAGGACCACCAAGGCGAAGAGGACGAGCGCGGTGAAGACCCTCAAGGCGATGGAACGCCGCAGTACCGAGCGGAAGAACCACGCGAAGGGAATGGTGAGCAGGCCATAGAGATCAATGAGCCCGCGGTAGCCGTAGCCCGCACCCAACCACCAACACCACCAAGCACTGTAGATCAGTACGGTGAGCACCAGGATCAGCAGGATCGCGCGCGCCGTGCGCGTGTTCCTCCAGGCATGCACGATCAACGTGGCCACCACGATCAGGAACACCGGACTGTAAACGAACCAGCCGCTGATGGGGCTGAAGAGCACCAGGCCCGGCACCATCTTGTCCCATTGGAAATGCTCGTCCTTGTAGTCATAACCGTTCGCGTAGACATGCCCGGTGATGTGGTACCAATACATCATTTGCAGCACCCATGGCACCACACCCAACAAGAGCCCGGTGATGAACGCAGTACGGTTCTTCAGCAGGTTCCGCCACGCCTCCGGAAGGCCACCAGGGGAGCCCCATGCGAGCAACAACGGGAACAGGAACACCACGATGTTCACCTGCCGGATCAGCACGGCCAGCGCTCCACTGAACAGCCACGCCACCACGTGCCAACCGCGAGGACCGTCCACGATGCGGACGGAACACCAAGCGAAAAGGGCGATGAGGAAGAAGGAGTAGACATGCGACATCAACGGCGAATCCGTGGCGAAGAAGTACAGGTTGCTGCAACCGAAAATGCCCACCACCGCGAGCAGCGCGGCCGGTGTGGAACTGAACCGCCGGGCCAGTTTGAAACTGAACACGGCGCCCGCTCCGGCATACACGGCCACGCTCACCATCATGGCCACCGCGTTCGGTGTGGAAAAACCCGTATTCCCGTAACCGAACAACCAGCCGAGCCATTGCGACAGCAGGAAGAACGGAAGTTGCAGGACCGCTACGCCCAAGGTGAACAAACTGATCGACTTGTCGGCCGTAATGATGTGGCACCAGAACATCTTGTTGAGATCGTGCGTGACGAACGTGGCGGGCAACCACTGGTAATACCCTAGCCCATCGTAGGCCTTGGGGAAGAAATCCGCCATCCGGTCGGCTTGCAGCTGCCACGCACCGGCCAAGCAGAGGATGGAGACGAGCATGAAGAGCAGCCACTCCGGCAGGTGGCGGTCAGCACGCCGTGCACGTTCGCGGCGCGCACCGAGGGTCCTGCTCTTCGCCTTCATTTCCGTTGTGCCTTATCGGGGTGCATACACTTCCAATTTCAGGTCGTCGATGCGTACGGGCTGTTTCCCGCGGTGCCAAACGTAAACCTTCAGCCGGTCGCGTGCATCGCGGATCGGCGGCGTGAGGTACTCCGCCTCGAAGGTGGTCCAGTGCCCGACCGTGGTACTGCTTACACTATCGCAGAAAGTGCGGTAGCCGTAGGAACCTTCCAGACGTTCCATGCTGAACACCAGGCAGGATGGCTCCCCATCGTAGCCATCAGGAAGGAATACGCGAACGCTTGCCTTCGCCCAGAAGTGGTCCTGGTCGGTCACCGAGCCGAAGGGTAATTCGAAGTTCGGCGAGTACGGATGGGTGCTGTCCAACTGCGCCACGTGGCCGTGCACCAAGGTGTCCATCACTACCAGGGCACCACTGGCATCACCGTCCTCGAAGGCCTGCTCCCCGATGGTGCGCCTGTCATAGCGTGATGCATCCTGCATGCGGTCGCTACCATCGAAACTGCGTTCGAAGGACAGCAGGTCCGCAGCCCCTTCCGGTACCGAAGTTCTTCCGAAGACCGCCCAGTAATAGGCTTTGGTCGTGCGGTATGGATGCAGCACCCAATGGTCGAATTGCCACAGCTGGAAACAATTGAACAATACGAGCAACGCGACCAGCGTAGTCCCTACGGCACGCACCGGGCCTTTGCGCTCCGCGATCGCCGTAAGCGCGTATCCCAGCGGCAAGGCCAACATGGGATACAAGGTGATCATCGGCCGGATGCTGTAGCTGGCACCATACCACCACTCGCTCCAACTGGACAGGATGTAGAACGCGATGGCGCAGTAAGCCACCACGGGCCAAAAGACCTCGCGACGCCGCCGGTACAACGGCACCGACCCGACGAGTGCGAAGGCCATCACCGGCGTATAGACCAGCCAGCCCTTGCGGAAACTGAAGAGCACGTTGAGGATGTGCGGCTGCGACAGGTCCAACCCCACACCGGGGTTCTTGTAGCTGTCGTAAACGAAGCTGCCGGTCATCGTTCTCCAATAGAGCAACTGTGGCGCGAGCACGAGCAACCCCACCACGATCGCCAGCAACAGGTCTTTCCAGTGCGCACTGAGAAGGTGGAGTTTTGCACGTAGTGACGGTCCGTTGTAAACGCCCCACAACAAGGGGATCAGGCCGCAAACGATCTCGCTCGGCTTGATCAGGATGATCATCGCGATGCTGATGGAGGTCCACAACAGGTTGGAACGTTTTCCTTCTTCATGCCAGCGCAAGGTGTTCCACACCAGCACGGACATCCAGCAGAACAGGAAGCTCGCCGTTTCCAAATTCTTCATGGTGGCGAAGTGCAGGTAGTTCGTACCGAGCACGATCACCACGAGCGTTGCCGCGCTGATGACTTCGCTGAAGAAGCGCAACAGGATCCGGCGCAAATGCACCAACCCGATCCAGACATAGAACAGGCAACCCAACGCCACCGCGATCTGGTAAGGTGCGCTGAACCCATCCACAGGCCCGGCACCGAGCAACGCGGCCACATGTCCGATGAGGAAGAACGGCAGGTAACAGATCGCCGTGCCCATCAGGAAGAAGTAGATCGGCGTGCTGTTGTCCGGCGCGGTGGAAAGTTGGTAGAGCGTGCCGCTGATCTCCGGCCGCGCGCGGATCAGCTCATGGAGCCATGCCGTATCGTGCAGCAACGGGTCGTGATGGATGAAGGTGGCCGGCAGGTAGATGTAGTAGCCGAAGACGTCCCACGAGAGTTCGTTCGGGGTGAGCTGGAGGATGCGCAACACCACCAGCAAAGCGAACAGCACCAGCAACGTGACCCGCGAAAGGGATGCACGGGATGCGCTGTTCGGGGAACCCATCGGGCAAAGATGACTTTTATACGAGGTGGTACGCGGCCATTATACCAGCGCGATATGTGGCTCCTGCACCAACGCCTCGCCACGCAAGCGCAGATATAGCTGCGCCGTGGCCACCACGTCCTTCATGCAGTACGTGGCGATCCGTTCCAGGTCCTTATCCACGTAATAGACCCGAGCCACATCGGCACCACTGATGTCGTCCTTCGGCGTAGGGATGCCGAGAATGTGGGTGAGCAAGGCCAGCGACGTGAAGTTCTTGCGGTCCCCGAAGCTCCACATGTTCATGGTGTCGAGGAAGCCCAGCTCCCACGGCTTTTGGCCACTCACGTCCAACAATTTCGGCAGCTTGATCCCGTGTACGATGCAGCGGCGCGCGATCCACGGGAAGTCGAACTCCTTGCCGTTATGCCCACAAAGCCAGTGGTCCTCTGTGTTGTAGTTCTTGTTCAGCAGGTCCACAAAACGATGCAGCACATCGCGTTCATCATCGCCGTGGAACGAAGTGACCCGCATGGAATGGCCACCAGCTTCTTTCTTCAACCCACCCACACCGATGCAGACGATCTTCCCGAACTCGGAAAAGATGCCGCCTTTGTCGCCGTAGACCTCTTCCGCTGTCTTTCCACTGCGCTCCTGCTCAAACCGCGTCTTGTCGCCGAAGAGCTTCGCGGTGCGTTCGTCCAGCTCGCTGAAATCCGCCACGGCCGGCACCGTCTCGATATCGAGGAAGAGGATCTTGCTGAGGTCTTTCACGTGATCGGCTCGCATGGGGGGGGTTATTGGTGTCGGTCTTTTACACCACAGAGGCACACAAAACACAGAGATGTAAGGAGTAGAGGCTGGTGTTCGATGATCGATACCACTACCATCGTCTGCATTCTGGGTATGATCTTCTCTGTGGACTCTGTGCCTCTGTGGTAAACCTGTCAAAGCTCATTTCTCAGCTGCCAAGGCTCGAGCGATCTCCGTGTACACGAACACGTCCTTCGGGTGCCCCACATCGTTATGCTCCTCCCACTTCATGCCGGTGCGCACCATGATCAGGCGTTCCTGCGGGATCACCACCACGTACTCGCCATGGAAACCGCGGCAGTAGTACATCTGCATGCCGTCCACCGTTGCGAGCCACCAGTAGTAGCCGTAGCGGTTATTGGGCTCGCCCTTGTCCATCAACTTCGCTGGTGTGATGGACGCTTTCCAGTAATCCTCCGGAACGATGCGTTTGCCCTTCCACGCCCCACTGTCCAACCACAGTTGTCCGATGCGGCCAAAGTCGCGCGCGGTTGCATACAGGCAGCAGAATGCCTTATAGTCGCCATCCTTGCGGTCCTTGCCCCAATAGGCCGTGTTCTCCGCACCTAATGGTTTCCAGATCTTCTCGCGCACCAGGTCGTTCAGTGGCATGCCGTAGATCTTCTGCAACACATCGGACATGATCTGCGTGCTGCCGCTGATGTAGTCGAATTCCTGCCCGGGCTCTTCACGGCACGGCTGGTCCATGGCCAACTTGCTCACGTTGTCGCCATAGTATCCCTTGGCGTTGTCGCTGAACGGACTGGCGCCGCTCTCGCTCCAGTCCAGACCGGTGCTCATGGTGAGCAGGTTCCACAGGGTGATCTTCTTGTGGCATTCAGCCATCTTGTCAAACTCCGGCAGGTACTTCCCCACCGGCGTTCGCAGGTCGGTGATCTTGCCTTCCTGCATCGCTACACCGACCAGCACGCTGATATAGCTCTTGGCAACGCTGAAGCTGTTGCTCACGGAGTCTTCGCGCCAACCCTCGAAGTAATCCTCGAATAGCAGGCTGTCGTTCTTGATCACCACAAAACCCACCGTGTTCAGCTTGTTCAGCGCGATGATCTGCTCGTCCGTAAGCGAAAGCCTTCCATAGCGCGGGCTCTTTGGCCACGGCTGCGGATCGTCGGCAGGAATGGTGCCGTACGCGAAGAAGTCCCGGTCGTCGATCTCCGGCCCGCTGCGCCCCAGCAGGTAGGTGAAGCGCACACCTTTCACGATGTGTCCATTGCCGGTGGCATAGCACAGGGCGATCAGCACCGCGATGATGCCGGCGAGCCAAAGGAAGATCTTGATGAGGATGCGCATGGGGTGGGTTAAGGTCCGAAAGTAATCCCCTGAGTACACTTCTTGCGAAGTGTACTACTTTTGGTGTGATGCCAAAGCCCGAAGGAGAGATCCGGAAAAAGAACCGTAAGAAGCCTGTGCGCAAACGCACCGCCTCGCTGGTGCCCGCTCCATTCGATGCCAAGAAATTCTTGGGCATCATTCCTTCGTTCGCGAATGTGACCCTGGAAGAAATGAGACATGGCGCGATGATCGGTGAACGGGTGATCGTAGACACCAACATCCTCGTCCACCATCTCGGCGGGGTACCCAAGGCAACAAAGGCATTGCAAGATGCCGAGGTGCATATCTCGTTCATTACAGAGATCGAGTTGCAAAGCAAGCCCGGCTTACCAGAAGCGGAATTGGTAAGTATTCGTGCAGCTTTGGCCAATTACTGCATAAGCGATGTCGATCCGGTATTAAAACTGTTGCGGCCAAACTGGGGCGCGAGCACGGCCTCAAGCTCGCCGATGCGATCATTGCGGCCACGGCCCTGCATTTAGACATCCCCCTACTGATGGCTGACAGCGGTTTTGATCGCTTGGACAAGCTGGTGAAGGTGCGGAGGCTTTGATCTGCTCTAACACAGTGATACCCTTCCTCACAGGTACGCATTAAGGCTCCTCCACCTCTTGCAGAGCAGCAGGAATGAAGAACAGGTCAAGGTCGTGGTCGTAGGCAAGGAACTTGTCATTCCATGCCGGGCCGAATTTTTCCTTGAAGGAGCGCAAGCCTTTGTAGTGGGAAAAACGGGCGATGCGCTCATGGGCGAATTTCAAGGCGCGCTCCGGCAGGTCCTTCGCCTGCGTAATGCCGGACATGGGCACAAGCCCAAGATTCACATGCGTGAAGCCTTCCGCCTTGAAGTGTGCGAAGAGTTTCACCATCAGGAGATCGGTGACATAACCGGGAGCACCCTCCACTGTTCGGAGCAGGTCGTAGGTGGCCTCGCCCGGCACCCCTTCCGGAATGATGTTCGTGAAGGCCAACACACGGCCGCCCTCGTTCTCCACCGTTAGGATCACGTCCTGGCGAAGTTGCACCTCATCGAACACGCCCTGGGAAAAGCCTGCCTCCTGCTTGCCGGTATGCAACCATTCAGCGCTCACGGATTTCAACTTCTGCAGGACACCGTCGGATACCGGCGGCGGATAGGTCACCAATACCAATCCTTCACGCTCTGCACGGCTCAAGCTGTTGCGCAACGTCTTCTGGTCCTTGCCGGCCAAACTGAACGTGGCAAGATCCAGCACGGCCTCTTGACCGATCGGCAACACCTTCTTACCCATTGCCTTCAGCCGTTCGCCATCACCTGCGCCCACCCTGTAGTATACCGGACGCAGGTTGTTCTCGCCGCAATAGGCATCGAAAGCGCGAACGAGCTTTTCGCGTTCCGCATCATTCGCAGCGGTAGGCATGTCCAACGCGATCGCATAACCCTTGGCGGTCTTGTAGGACACCATTCCATCGATGCTCGCAGGCATGTAAAGTTGTTTGTCCGCCGCCCCCTTAAAATTATCCAGTGGCGAATTGCCCCACTTGAGCAACATCGCCTTGGCCCGTTCGTGCTCCTCGCTGTCGGTGCTGCTGTCAGCGGCCCATGGACGCAACAAAGCATAAAGCCCGAAGGTGATCGCACCGGCGAAGGCCACGCGGAGGGTCACGATGAACTCTTTGGCGAAGTGCGTATGTGCCACTAGGCCGTCCTGCCCGAAGAGGAAGACGACCTTCAGCGTGTTCGTTATGGACTGGCGCAAAGTGAAGTCGATGTTGAAGTCGCGCCGGTCCAAGAAAAAGAAACCCACGATGCCGAAGATCAGCACACTGCCGATGGTGGCGACCAGCACAGTGATCCCCGCGTAACGCTTGCGCCGATCGCCCTTTACGCGGTACTGCGCACGGGTATAGATCAGCACGCCGACCATGGTCAGTGCTAGGATGGCCTCTTCCAGATCGAAGCCTTTACCGAGGTGGCCGGCCATGGAAGCCAATGCCAAAAGGAGTGCGAACCACCATGCCAGCCTTCAGGCCACGCACCAACGCCACGGAAACGAAGAGCAGCAGCAGACCGGCGATGAGTATGGTAATGGAACTGGCATCGAGCGTGGCCGAGGGGATCAGGTCATGAAGGACGCGCATGCGATGGGCTGCCGCCGGGCTTGCCGCGGAGGCGATGTCCACCACACCCAACACCAAGGCCATCAACGCCGGTAGCAAGCGCAGGGCAAGGCTGTTGCGTCCGCGGATAAAACTGAACACGCCCCACACCAAGGGCAGCCAGAATTCGAACAAGCGGAAGAGCACCACCGCGCCGAGTGCCTGTGCCTCATGCATCCCGGATCGCACAAGCACCACGGTCATGGACACCTCGATGGCACCGAGGCCGCGCAAGAAGGGCGAAGCGATCAACAACAACACCGCTACCACATAGCCCACAGCGGCCAACTCCCAATGGCCGCCCAAGCCTAGGGCCTGCATCGCCACGTAGAGGTGCGCCATACCCACGAATTCGATCACCAACGAGGCCAGCAGCGTTTTCATCACCTCGCTACGCTTCACATGGCCTTGGCCCATTTCCTCCAGCACGGCGCCCAAGGATGGGTTGAGCTTCGCCACCCAACGCGCCGCCCAGCCTTGGCGGGTCAGCGACCGGACCAGCCATAGCAGCAACGCAATGATCACCACCAATGCAACAAAGGCATAGGTCAGATCGCTGGAAAGCCCATGTACCAGGAAGAGATAGCCAAGTACGGGTACTGCCACCACGACCACCGTAACCAACCCGGCGATGGCGTAGATCGTGGAAGCATAGTGGATCGCGGTCGGCCGTTCACCGCGCTCCTCCAATGCACGTGTGAACAAGCCCAAGGAAGTGAAGCCTCCTGCCGGCAGGAAGACGCTCGCCAAGTTCCTGCGCAGGAACAGGTTCACGGCCTCACCCCACGTTATCCTACCTCCTACTGCGCGGAAACCATACACGTACATGGCCGCCTGCAACAGGACATACGCGACTGTCAACACCAGGCCGACAACCACCCAGCCGGGGCGTGCCTCACCGATACTCTGTGTGATGCCGTGCAACTCGTGGCGTTCATGGCGGAAGAAATAGACACCGAGCAGAACGCTTGTGATGCCCATCGCTACCTGGAACGCGCGGCCCAGGTCCAAGCGCGCCCAAAGCGTTTTCAGAAAGGCCATGTCGTAAAGGTCCTGGTCCTGACGCTCATGTGCCAAGTGGCATTACATGCTTCTCACTCAAGCTGCGGTACATGAACCGGGCGAGTGTAAGCAGATAGATGTAGTACACAGCGATATACACACGTTGCCAAAGGCCTGCCCTCCCGAGCAATCCGGCCTTGGCAGCAGCGAAGACCAGCATGAAAAGTCCACCGAACAACAAGATCCCCCACGAAAGGGCCCGCAAACGTGGACCTTGTGCGGGCGGCTTCCAAAGCCACACCAGCGGAAGCAGGTACAATCCGCCGGATCCCACGATGCTTAGCGCGGAATGGATCTTTCCGGATAGCGTAAGCGCATCGCCGATGTGATCGAACGGAAAGAGCCCTGATCCTAAGCCCTCACCAATGCCATAGCCACAAGGAACAAAGATGCCAGTGCAATGCGCTTTGCCTTTGGCCAGAATGCCTGCTGCAATCCCCATGCAAAAACGAAGAGCAATAGTGCAAGGCATACGCTCCATGCCGTGAACCAACCCGCGACCGGGCTGCCAGTGACCCCGAGGATACTTTCGGATTCCATCACTGGATCATATCCGGGATAATGGCGAGCGAGTATTTCCGGAACCACAATATCACCCGCACAAGCCAACAGGCAGGCGAACGCTCCCGCTTTTACCCATGTTCCGCGACGAGGTGTCATTGGTGTGATCAAGCCGGACCTATTGACCGAAGCAGGATGTAACGAGGTCCGGCACGCCCGGCAAAGTACGTCCACCTAGCACTGGATGCCGATAAGCAGGCACCCGATTGTTCTTTCGCGATCACTCTGCCAACTCCACGTCGAACAGGTCCGCCAGCTCCAACTTCAACCGGTCTTTCACGCCTTGCATGTCCAGCAGGCCGCCGAGTTCCTTCGCCATGCAGGTAACACCTTTATCCACGATGCCGCAGGGTACGATGTGGTCGAAATAGCTGAGGTCGGTGTTGACGTTGAACGCAAAGCCGTGCATCGTGACCCAGCGGCTCGCCTTGATGCCGAACGCACAGATCTTCCGTGCTTTCGCCGGGTCTTCGCCGTCGAGCCAGACGCCGGTGAGACCGTCTATGCGCCCCGCCTTGATCTTGTAAGCTTCCAAGGTGCCGATCACCGCCTCTTCCAAGGTCCGCAAGAAGCGGTGCACATCCGTGAAATAGTGATCCAGGTCGAAGATGGGATAACCCACGATCTGCCCCGGTCCGTGGTACGTGATGTCGCCGCCGCGATCGATCGGGAAGAACTGCACGCCTTCACGCCGAAGGCCCTCCTCGTTCAACAAAAGGTGCGCGGCCTTTCCGCTCTTTCCCAAGGTGTACACGTGCGGGTGCTCGCAGAAAAGCAGGTGGTCCTCGGTGGGTATTTGCTGCTCCGGCGGGAGTTCCCGGTTGGCGACCTTCTGCGCAATGGTGGCTTGGAAAAGCTCCTTCTGGTAGTCCCACGCGGTGGCGTAGTCCATCAGGCCAAGGTCTTCGAAATGGATCGTTCTCACGCTGCAAAGATCGGATTGAATGCTTTAACCGCTGAGGAATGCGTTTAACCGCGGAGGTCGCGGAGAGCGCAGAGGAAAGCAAATGCAGGAAGTAATACTTAGGCAGTCGCTGCCGCTGGCAGCTTGAGAACACGGAGGCAGCGGTCGCTCAAACACCCTTCTCCGCGAACTCCGCGCGCTCTGCGGTTAAAAAACCTTCCCCGTAAGTCACTACTCCGCGGCCTCAACCGCCGAAGGCGGCACCCTGTGTGCCCCTTTTCTCTGCGCTCTCTGCGTTCTCCGCGGTTAAAGAACAGCAGCGGTAAACCCATCCGTAATTTCGCGGTGCCCATGGCATCTCCCATCGACGTCCGCGATAAAGTTTCTTTGCTCCCCAACAAGCCCGGGGTGTATCAGTTCTACGATAGCGAGGGCAAGATCCTCTATGTCGGCAAGGCCACCAGCCTAAGGAGCCGTGTGGGCAGCTATTTCGCCAAGAACCATCCGGATGGCAAAACGAGGGCACTGGTGCGCCACATCGCGGACCTGCGCACCATCGTGGTGGAAACACCCTACGATGCGTTGCTCCTGGAGAATTCCTTGATCAAGGAATACCAGCCGCGCTACAACATCATGTTGCGCGATGACAAGAGCTATCCGTGGATCCGCATCCGCAACGAACATTTCCCGCGCATTGAAGGCATGCGCAATCCCGAGAAGGACGGCTCGGAATACTTCGGCCCTTTCGCGGCCGTGCGCAGCATGCGCGTGCTATTGGACCTCCTCCACAAAACGCACAAGTTCCGCACCTGCAACTACGACCTTTCACCAGCGAACATCGCCAAAGGCAAATACAAGCGTTGCCTGGAATTCCACCTCGGCAACTGCAATGCCCCTTGTGAGGGACTGCAACAGGAGGATGACTACGACACCAGCGTAACACAGGCCCGACAGGTGGTGCGCGGCCGGATCTCCGGTGTGGTGCGGCAACTGCGCGAGAACATGCAGGAGCATGCCGAAAAGCTCGAGTTCGAGCAGGCCAACGAACTGCTGGAGAAGGTAGAGCTGCTGGACAAGTACCGCGCGAAGAGCACCGTGGTGAGCCCGGACATCGGTGATGTGGACGTGTTCGGCCTGGCGCGCAACACCGACAGCACGTTCGTGAACTACATGCGCGTGATCGACGGGGCCGTGGTGCATGGCATCACCATCGAGCTGAAGCGCAAACTGGACGAGCCCGATGATGAGGTGCTCCAGCTCGCCATCGCCGAATTACGCCAGCGTTACCATAGCAATGCGCCAGAGGCCATCGTGCCCATGGAGCCCGGCATCGACATTCCGGGTGTGACGTTCACCGTGCCCCAACGCGGTGATAAAAAACACCTGTTGGACCTCAGCACCCGCAATGCGCAGTACTTCATGCTGGACAAGCAGAAGCAGGAGGCACTGGTGGATCCCGAGGCCTCCACTAACCGCATCCTGGAACAATTGAAACTGGACCTGCGCCTCTCCGAGTTACCGCGCCACATCGAATGCTTCGACAACAGCAACACCGGAGGGACCGACCCGGTGAGTGCCTGCGTGGTGTTCAAGGACGCTAAACCCAGCAAGCGGGATTACCGTCACTTCAACATCCGCACCGTGGTCGGTCCGGATGATTTCGCCAGCATGGAAGAGGCCGTGGAGCGCCGCTACGCCCGCCTCGTAACCGAAGGAGAACCGTTGCCGCAGCTCGTGGTGATCGATGGTGGCAAAGGGCAATTACATGCCGCGCTCAATGTGTTCGACCGCTTGGGACTGCGCGGTAAGATCGCCTTGGTGGGTATTGCGAAGAACCTGGAGGAGATCTTCTTTCCCGGGGATCCCTACCCGCTCCACATCGACAAGCGCAGCACCAGCCTGAGACTGATCCAGCACATGCGGAACGAGGCGCACCGCTTCGGCATCACGCATCATCGCAGCAAGCGCAGCAAGCGCACCGTCCGCACGGGTTTGGAGGACATTTCCGGCATCGGCCCGGGCACCGCACAGAAGCTGCTGAAGCGCTTCGGCTCCATCAAGGGCATCCGCGAAGCAACAAGCGAAGAGGTGGTCGCAGAGGTAGGAGCCAAGAAGGCCGACGTGGTGCTGAAGGGGTTGGCGCTGGCAGTACGATCGGACGAACAGAAGGTCAGCTGAACCGGAAATAGAAGAAGTTCTTGTCGAGGCTTTACGTGCGTTCCTCACGGGAGGTTATGCACTCCAAGCGATCTTGGCCTAAGTGCCCAAGGTGGTAAAATCCGGGCCTTGATCCAACCGCTGCGAAAGGTCGTTCTATTTCAGCGTCCTCTTGCCTTCAACGGTGATCTTCGAGCCTTCCGCTAACATCACCGAGGATGGGCTCCGTTGATCCAGAAAACCGAAGGGTCCGCCATACACCTTTCCGAAATCAACATCGATCTCGGATCCAGTCACCTCGTATTGCATCCATTTTGGATGAGTGACCTCGTATTCATTCGTTGTGTCCCGATCCACCCTGGCATATCCCCAATAGTGTTCGGTGATGAATTCTGCTGCGCTCCCTGGTCCGATAATGGTCGGGTCCACCTCCGATCTTACCATGAAGCTTTGCCACAAGCCCTTCTTCTTCCACTTATAGGTGACGGTCCTCTTTTGCCCATCCACCTGCCATGTGTGTCGCATCGGCAGTGTTTCGTACTTTTCTTTATAAAGGGTGTTCGCGACAAACGTCAATGCGCTCTTGGGCACGATCTCTTTGATGAAGACGACGCCTCGCTTCCAGATGTCATTTTCAAGACGCTTGACGTAGAACCTCAAATTCACCTCTTCAAAGTTGGTATGGAACGGGATGCTTAAGCCCAAAAGCTTCGTGTTGAGGAACATGAATCCCACCAAGCTCACAAAGTGCTTTCCCTGAAAAGTATCCAACTCGGTTCCTTTGGGGATGAACGGCTCCAATAGGGCTGGGTCGATCTCATAGTTGGCTATCGCCAGCTTCCTCCATTCTGCTTTTAGAAAGCTCATCGGCTTGAATGAGTTGATCGTTCCGGCCCGCAGAATTGAGATACGCCCGCCTTCAGTGCCATTCTGGTGCGATCTTGTGCCGTGCTTTCCACACTCATCGGGTCCTTCTTCTTGATCTTGCTAAGTCCGGCGAAACACATGACGTGCACATTGCTGTCATCGTTGTTGAGCGGGTGTTGACGAAGTTATGGAACTGCGCTGGCTTTGTGCGCCACGCACCTCACGATGCCGAATATCACCGTCCTACTTCCTTACCACAACGCGGTCCTTACACTCGATGCCGCCATCGCCAGTATCGCAGCGCAATCCTTCACGAACTGGACGCTGCTGCTGATCAACAATGCATCCACGGACGAAAGCGCCGCGATCGCCAAGCATCGCGCAGCGAAAGATGATCGCATCCGGTTGATCGAAGAACCGAAGATCGGCATAGCACACGCGCTGAATACCGGGCTGGCAAAAGCCCAAAGCCGATACATCGCACGGATGGATGCCGACGACAGTTGCCATCCGGAACGCTTCGCGCAGCAGGTCGCATACTTGGATGAACATCCGGAGATAGGCGTGCTGGGAACGCGAACAACGTTCAGCACAACCGTGGAAAAGAGCGGTGGCATGCGCTGGTTCACGGAATGGCAGAACGCTATCATCACACCACATGATCATTACGTCAAGCGCTTCGTGGACGCGCCGCTTGCGCATCCCACGGTAATGTTCCGCCGCGAGCTGGTTGAAGAACATGGCGGTTACGACACCGGTCCACTGCCCGAGGACCATGAGCTCTGGCTGCGTTGGATGAACGCAGGGGTCCACTTCGCGAAGCTGCCCGAGGAATTGCTCACCTGGAACGACCATGCTCAACGGCTCAGTCGCACGCATGCCAACTACAGCGTGGATGCGTTCTTCACCACAAAGGCGAAGTCGTTGGCCAAGTGGATGAAGTCAAGGCTCAACGACCGTCCAGTCATCATCGCGGGCACCAGTGTGATGTGCCGCGAACGCGCCCGAATGCTGGAGGCGGAAGGGATCGTGGTGCACGCATTCACCGATGTGAAACCGCGTGTTATCGCTGGGTATTCCTTCATTCCACATAACGCGCTTCCTGCTTCTGGCGAGGCCTTTATCGTCTCCTTCATTTCGCAGCGCGGCACTGGTGATCGCATTGCGGAGTTCCTTTTGTCAAGAGGACTTGTGGAAGGCGAGGATTTCATCTTGGCGGCTTAGGGCCGCTGACCGACTAACTTGGCACTATCCATGGGATCATCTACAGCCACTTCCTCGTTCCAGGCCAATGAACTGGTCGCCCTCCGCACCCATTTCGACAGCGGCATCACGCGGCCGTACAAAGCACGCCGTGAAGCATTGAAGGCGTTGAAGCGCGCACTGAAAAAGCACGAGGAACCCTTGCTCGCTGCCATGCATGCGGACATGCGTAAGCCACGCTTCGAGGCTTACATGGCGGACATCGGGATCGTCCATGCGGAGATCAACGATGCGTTGGAGAACCTGAGTGAGTGGATGCAACGCCAGGACGTGTCCTCGCCGATGAGCCTTTGGCCGGCGAGCAGTGCGATCCTGCAACAACCCTTGGGCGTGGTGCTCATCGTCTCCCCTTGGAACTATCCGGTGGTGCTTGCGCTATCTCCACTGGTGGGTGCCATTGCGGCCGGGAACTGCGTGGTGGTGAAGCCGAGCAACGAAGCTCCACGAACGGCCGATGTTCTGGAACAGATCCTCGCAGAGGCGTTCCGGAAAGAACATGTGCTTGTCGTTCAAGGGTCCGGCAGTACCGTGGTCCCCCCGTTGATCGACGCGTTCAATTTCGATCACATCTTCTTCACCGGAAGTACAGGTGTGGGCCGGAAGATCCTTGCGCAAGCAGCCCCGCAGCTTACACCGGTCACCTTGGAACTTGGCGGCAAAAGCCCCGCGATCGTGGATCGGAAAGTGAACATCGACCAAGCGGCGAAACGCATCGCATGGAGTAAGTTCTTCAATGCAGGCCAGACCTGCATTGCCACCGATCACGCATTGGTGCATGCCTCCGTGATGGAGCCATTCCTTGACGCCTTCGCAAAGCATACCGAACGTTTTTACGGGAAGGATCCTCGGCAAAGCCCACATTTCGCCCGTTTGATCAACGACAAGAACTTCGAGCGGGTAAGCGGATATCCCGCTGATGGCAGGATACTCTTCGGCGGGCAACACGATGCTACCGAGCGCTACATCGCACCCACCGTGCTAACCGATGTTTCTTTGGAAAGTTCCGTGATGAAGGAGGAGATCTTCGGTCCGATACTACCGGTGATCCCGTGGAACGAACCGGAAGAGGTGCTCGCGATCGTGCACCGGAACCCCACGCCATTGGCGCTCTATGTCTTCAGCAAAAGCCGTTCGGCACAGCAATATTTCACGGAACGCATCGCCTTCGGCGGCGGATGCATCAACCATTGCTTGCTGCACTTCGGTAATCCGGACCTGCCGTTCGGTGGCGTTGGCACCAGTGGCATGGGCCGCTACCACGGCAAGCGGAGCTTCGATCTGTTCAGTCACCATAAAGGATTGGTGACCGCTGGTCGGTTGCCGGAACCGGGCATCCAGTATCCACCCTATTCCAGTTGGAAAGAGCGCGTGTTGCGCTGGGCGTTGAAGTAATGATCAGCTAATCGACCGAAGCCAGTCGCTCCGCACGTTTCGGCAACAGCCGGTCGCGCACCAGCAGCATGTGCTTCTCATCGCATTCCAGCGAGGCCACACAACGGCCCTGCACCATCGTGGTGAACGTACGTGGGTCAGCAATGCCGTTCGTCGCGCAGAATTCCTCTACGTGATGGCAAAAGTGCTTGGCGGTGCCTTGCGCGTCCGGCCCGAGGAAATCCCAATGAAAACGAAGGGTAGGCATGGCATGTATCGATAAGTGGTGCAAAGGTCCGCATTCCCATCTCTACTCACCTCCTCCTTGGATGTGGTAAATTCGCACCATGGCAAACGCAGTCGCTTCCCCCGAAAAAGGCACAGAGCAGCAAGGGCTGTTCAACCCCGCGAACTACATCAACGGCATCTGGCACAAGGATGGTGATGGCAACTTCGCCACCGTGGTGGACAAGTATCACGGCACCCGGCTCGCGCAACTTCCATTGGCCAGCATCGGCCAGGTGGAAGAAGCCGTGGCCGCCGCCTTTGCCTCCCGCGGATCGCTGCGCCGGATGAGCGCCGGAGAGCGCAGCGATAAACTGGAGGCCTTGGCCCTGTTGATGGAGCAACGCAAGGAGGAACTGGCCCAGCTGATCATGCAGGAGGCGGGCAAGCCCATCGGCTATGCCAGGGATGAGGTGGCACGCAGCCTCACCACCGTGCGTACCGCCGCCGCCGAGGTACTGCGGTTCGGCGGCGAGATAACCCCGGTCGACTTCGGCAAGGGCACCGGCAAAACCGCCTTCACCAAACGTTATCCAGCGGGCGTGGTGTGCGCCGTAACGCCGTTCAACTTCCCGTTGAACCTGGTGCTGCACAAGGTGGCCCCGGCCATGGCCGTGGGCTGCCCGGTGGTGCTGAAGCCTGCCAAGAAAACGCCTCTCAGCGCATTGGCCTTGGGGCGGATGATCGAGGAGATCGGCTGGCCCAAGGGCGCATTCAGCGTATTGATCTGCGCCACATCCCTGACGGAGGCCATGGTGAAGGACGACCGTATCGCCATGCTCAGCTTCACGGGAAGCGACGAAGTGGGGTGGCGCCTGAAGGCGATCAGCGGCAAGAAGAAAGTAACCTTGGAACTCGGTGGAAATGCAGCCGTGATCATCGACAGGGGCACGGACCTGGCTTCGGCCGCCAAAAGCGTTGCCATTGGCGCCAACCTCTATGCGGGCCAAACCTGCATCAGCACCCAGCGCGTGTTCGTGGTGAAGCCGGAGTTCGACCAGTTCAGGGACCTGCTGGTGAAGGAATTCAATGCGTTGAAGAGCGGTGATCCGAGCGACCCCGAGGTCAGTGTGGGCCCCCTGATCGGCAAGGGTGACTTCGACCGCATCGCCACTTGGGTGGACGAGGCGGTGAAGGGAGGCGCCCAACTGCTGGCCGGGGGTGAACCGGTGGACGCTGCGCACCACGTATATGCCGCTACGCTGCTCACTGGTACCGGGCGGTCCATGAAGGTGGACTGCGCGGAGGTGTTCGGCCCCATCACCATCATTGAGCCGGTGCAGGACTTCGCCGAAGGCATTGTCCGCGTGAACGACAGCAACTACGGCCTGCAAGCGGGGGTGTTCACCAATAACTTCGCCCATGTGAAACAAGCGCACGAAGAACTGGAAGTGGGCGGCGTCATCATCAACGGTATCCCGGGCTTCCGCATCGACAGCATGCCATACGGCGGCGTGAAGGATAGCGGTCTGGGGCGCGAAGGGCTGAAGTATGCGATGGAAGAGATGACCGAGCCGCGGTTGATCGTGTATTAAAAGTACCACGAAGGGCGCTAAGGACACGAAGAATGCGGCTCTTCGAAGAAGAGTTCCTTTGTGTTCTTCGTGTCCTTTGTGGTACAAAGACCGGCCGCCGTCTCAACCCCTCTCTTCGAGGTTCTTGACCCGTTCCACCAGCTTATCCAAGTTCCGGAAGTGGATGTAGTTCTTGCGATACTTGCTCGCCTCCCAGGCTGGTGAGCCCATGTAGCTCTCGCCCGGCTTGGTGTCCTTGCTGATGCCGCTCTGTGCAGCGATGATGGTGCCGTCGGCGATCTTCAGGTGCCCGATGATGCCCACCTGACCGCTGAACATGCAGTTCTTGCCGATCTTGGTGCTGCCCGCCACCACGCCTCCTGCCGCGTAGTAGGTGTTCTCTCCCACCTCCACGTTGTGCGCGATGTGGATCAGGTTGTCGAACTTGACGCCTTTGCGCAGGATGGTGCTGCCCAGCGTGGCGCGGTCGATCGCGCAATTGGCACCGATCTCCACATCGTCCTCGATCACCACGTTGCCGATCTGCGGGACCTTCTTTCCACCGCCGGGACCGACGGCGAAGCGGAACCCGTCGCTGCCGATCACCGTGCCGCTGTGAATGATGCAGTCCTTACCGATCACACAGTCCGAATAGATCTTCACGCCGGCATGGATCGTTGTGTTGTCGCCAATGGAAACGTTGTCACCGATGTAGGCCTGCGGGTAGATCTTCACGTTGTTGCCGATCCGTGCATTCTCGCCAATGAAGGCCAGCGGTCCGATGTAACAATCCGTTCCGTGTGTGGCACCTTCGGAGATCACCGCCTGCGGGGAAACACCTTTCTTGTTCCGCTTGATCTGATCGTACATTTCCAGCACCTTCGCGAAGGCACCTTGCGCATCGGCCACCCGCACGAGCGTGGTCTTCACCGGTGCCGTCAGCGGAAAATCCTTGCCGATGATCACCACCGAAGCCGTTGTGCCATAGACGTACTGCGTGTAGGCCGGGTTGGCAAGGAAAGAGAGCGAACCCGCTCCGCCCTCTTCGATCTTCGACAGGCGCGTTACGGTGGCTTGCGCGTCCCCTTCAACGGTTCCTTGAAGGAGTTCAGCGATCTGGGCGGCGTTGAATTGCATCGTAGTGGATTTGCCGCCAAGATATCGGTTGGTGCCGGAGCCTTCTTGTGCGTTGGCAGATGATGGCACGCTACATTCAGGGCGTGTCGTACGTCGCGGTCGACCTGCGCATCAATACCTTTCGCGGAGTATTCAATACTTTCAGCCAAACCGACCCGTATGCCCACATCCGTCCCCACGCAAGAGCATTTCAATGCCTCCCGGCTCCGCACCCACACGTGGGACCGGTTGAAGATCGCGGTGAGCGAACTGGCCGCCCACAAGGCTTCCGGGAGCAAGACGCAGACCGGGAAGGAAGAGATCGCTGAAGTGGACAGCCTGCTGCAAGAGTTGGACGTTGTGGAAACCTATTGGGCCTATCCGGGCCGCGAGGCGGTGCGGGACCTGCGGACCATGCTGGAGAGGCGTGAGTATGCCGCGCTGGAGCATCGCACGCTGAAACTGGTGCGCACCTTGGTGAGCGGACAAGTGGTGCTGAACACCGGCGTGGAGCACACGCCCGATCATGACGGCGAAACCGACGAACGGCCGCGCAGCAAATATTTCGAAGTGCTTTTCGTGGACGACCTCACCGCCAAGGAAGAGCGGCAACTGAAACAGGACCTGGCTGAAGTACGCGATCCGAAGGACCCCTTCATGTACGATGTGATCGTGGTGCCCACCGTGCAGGACGCGCTCATCGCACTGCTCTTCAACGCCAACATCCAAGCGTGCGTGATCCGGTACGGGATGCCCTTCGCCTCGCCCCACGCCAAAGGGTTCCTGTGCGATTACATCCGCGCCATCAAGGAGGTGGACCTCAGCGACCGCAACAAGGCCGACATGGGGCCGCTGCTCGGCAAGATCATGCGCTGGTTCCGGCCGGAAGTGGACCGCTACTACGTTACCGATACGCCCGTGAGCGATCTGAAGGACACCACTGTCCAGAACTTCCGCCGCATCTTCTACCGGCAGGAGGACCTGCAGGACCTGCACCTCACCATCCTGCGCGGCATCCAGGACAAGTACGATACGCCCTTCTTCACGGCACTGATGGATTACAGCCGCAGGCCCATGGGCGTTTTCCACGCGATGCCGATCTCGCGCGGCAACTCCGTTTTCAAAAGCCGGTGGATCCAGGACTTCGGCGAATTCTATGGTCGCAACCTCTTCCTCGCGGAGACCTCCAGCACCAGCGGTGGCCTGGACTCATTGCTACAGCCCACCGGTCCGTTGAAGAAGGCGCAGGAGCGTGCCGCTCGCGCCTTCGGGGCACAGTTCACCTTCTTCGCCACCAACGGCACCAGCACCAGCAACAAGATCGTGTTGCAAGCATTGGTGGAGCCGCACGACATGGTGCTGATCGACCGCGATTGCCACAAAAGCCACCATTACGGGCTCGCGCTGACCGGTGCTTTCCCGGTCTACTTGGACAGTTATCCGCTGCCGGAATTCAGCATGTACGGTGCCGTACCGCTGGAGCATATCCGGGACAAGATGCTGGAGCTGAAAAAGGCCGGACGCTTGCACCACGTGAAGATGCTGCTGCTCACCAACTGCACCTTCGACGGCGTGGTGTACAACGTGCAGCGTGTGATGGAACAGGTCCTCGCCATCAAGCCCGACATGATCTTCCTGTGGGACGAGGCCTGGTTCGCCTATGCCGGCTTCAGCTACATCTTCAAGCAACGCACCGCCATGTTCAGCGCTGCCCGCCTTCACCGTAAGTACCACAGTGAGGCCTACCGCGCGGAATACAAAGCCCACATCGCAAGCCTGAAAAAGGGCGAGATCCCGCTCCTGCCCGATCCGGACAAAGTGCGCATCCGCGTCTACGCCACGCAGAGCACACACAAGACGCTAACCTCCATGCGGCAGGGCAGCATGATCCACATTTGGGACGAGGACTTCCAGCGCAAGAGCGAGGACAGCTTCCACGAGGCTTACATGGCACACACCAGCACCAGCCCCAATTACCAGATCCTCGCGAGCTTGGACGTGGGCCGCAGGCAGGTGGAGTTCGAGGGTTATGAAATGGTGGAGAAGGCGATCGAGCAAGGGATGCTGCTCCGCCACAAGATCAACGATCACCCCAAGCTCCGCCGCTATTTCGACATCGTGACGGTGGAGGACCTGGTGCCGATAAAATACCGACCCAGTGGGCTGAAGGAATACTACAGCAAGGAAAAGGGCTGGAACCGTATCGAGGAAGCATGGGCCAACGACGAGTTCGCCGTGGACCCTACCAAGATCAACCTGTACACGGGCAAGACCGGCGTGGATGGCGACACCTTCAAGAACCGGTACTTGATGGACAAGCACAACATCCAAGTGAACAAGACCTCGCGCAACAGCGTGCTGTTCATGACGAACATCGGCACCACGCGGGGTTCCGTGGCCTACCTCATTAAAGTGCTGCTCACCATCGCCGACGAGCTGGAGGCCCGCAACAACGCGCTGAACCTCGCCGAGAAAAAGATCCACGTGGCCCGCATCCGCTCGCTGACACAGGAAACACCGCCGTTGCCGGATTTCAGCCGCTTCCACGATTCCTTCCGCGCGGTGCCCGGCGTGCCCGGTGGTGATCTACGCAAGGCCTACTTCCTCGCCTACAGCGAGCTGAACTGCGAGTATGTGAAACTCCCCATGTGCCGCGAACTGATGAAGCAGGGGCTCGAGCTGGTCTCCGCCAGCTTCGTGATCCCCTACCCGCCCGGCTTCCCCGTGCTCGTGCCCGGCCAAGTGGTCAGCGCGGACATCCTCAGCTTCCTCATCGCGCTGGATGTGAAGGAGATCCACGGATATCGGGAAGAACTGGGGTTGCGGATCTTCAACGACCACGCGCTGGGCCGGCAACGTACCGGTACCGCCATGGGCGGAATGCGCAAACCTGCGACCAACGGAGCGGTGGCGAACGCGCATGGAACCCCACGGAAAAAGAAGACGGCCAAGAAGAAGTGAGGCCTTCCCCAACGAGAGTATCATCAACCATCCCCCGCTACCACGCGATCTAAATTCGCACAGCACTTGGCCTGATAGCCACGGAGCCAATCCCTTGAACGCATGAGCAAGAAGCAGACGAAGAAGCCCACCATGACCAAAGCGAATGCAGGATCCGCCAAGAAAAAGGCGGCGGTGGCAAAGCCCGTGGCGCATGCCCCGAAAAAGAAAGCCGCGGTCAAAAAGAAGGCGGCCCCGCCCGTCCGGAAAGCGACCACGACCATTGCCAAGAAAACTGCAATGGCCAAGCGGCCGGTCGCCAAAAAGAAGAACACTGCGCGTAAGAAGAAAGCCGCTCCTTCCATCCTCAAGGGCGTCAGCGACATCCGCCGCTTCTTCTACCGCAACGAAACGCCCATCTATTTCATCAGCGCCACCAACTTCAACCTGTTGGGCGCGGATGAATGGGTGAAGAGTTTCAAATTCATCACCTACATCGACTGCTTCGACGGGTTGCACCCCAACCTGATGAACCCGATGAACGAGGTGCCCCACGAGGAGTTCCAAAGCATCGAGGACATCAACAACTACCTCCTCACCCACCCGGAGGTCACCGAGTACATTGAAAGCCGCAAAGTGGACGGCAAGGCCGGAAAGGCCATGTTCCTCATGTTCGATGCACAGACGGAGAAGCTCGCCCGGAAGCTCGGCCTGGAAGTGATCTTCCCCAGCGCCAAGATGCGCACCTTCATGGACAACAAGGTGAACACCAACCGCGTGGCCGAAAAGGCCGGCGTGCCTTGCGTGCCCTATGTGCTCACCCCCGTGAAGAACTACGCACACCTCAACAAAGTGGCGGGCAAGCTCGGCACGGACCTCGTGGTGCAAACGCCCTTTGGCGACAGCGGACACACCACCTTCTTCATCAACAGCGAAGCGGATTACAGGAAATACGCGAAGGAGATCGAGGCCGAGAAGGAGTGCAAGGTGATGAAGCGCATCAACTGCCGCGGCGCCGCCATGGAGGCCTGCGTAACACGCAACGGCACCATCGTGGCCCCATTGATGACCGAACTGGTCGGCTTCAAGGAACTCACCCCGTACAAGGGTGGCTGGTGCGGCAACGAGATCTTCGCCGAAGCCTTCACCCCCGCCATCCGGCGGAAGGCGCGCAAATACGCACAGCTGTTCGGCGACCAGCTCCGCAAGGAAGGCTACAAAGGCTACTTCGAACTGGACTTCCTCATCGACCAGGACAACGGCGCCATCTACCTCGGCGAGCTGAACCCGCGCATCACCGGGGCCAGCAGCATCACCAACCACGCCGTGTTCGCCATGAGCGATGCCCCGCTCCACCTCTTCCACATCATGGAATGGATGGGCCAGCCCTATGAACTCAACGTGAACGCGCTGAACCGGCGCTGGGCGCGCGAGGAGAACATCGACAGCTGGGGACAGATGGTGATCAAACACACCGACGACAACATCCGCCGCGTCACCGAAGCACCGCGCAGCGGCATCTGGCGCATGCGCCCCGACGGCAGCGTCTACTTCTGGCGCATGGACACCCACCGCCGCTACGTTGAACACGAGAACGAAGCCTTCTTCCTCCGCATCACCCGCGTAGGCGACTGGCTCTACGAAGGCGCCGACATCGGTATCCTCGTAATGCGCGGGCGCATGATGACCGATGACTTCCAATTGCTGGAGCGCTCCAAAAAATGGCTCAACGCCATCAAGGCGCAATACAACAGCATGGCCCCCGGCGATCAACGCAGCAGCCCACAGGCCTTGGAGATCGGTGGGTTCAAGATGATGTAAGTGCCTGTTCTTGACCGCAACGACGCTACAACGCAAAGGCAACGCCACGCCGATCAATTCCTGTTACCGCGCAATGCTGACCAACGAAATGCACGAGAACCAAATTGCAAAAGGCATTGTGGATGCGGCGTTCAGTGTACACCGGTGGTTCGGCCCCGGCTTGCTCGAGAGCGCTTATGAAGCTTGCTTGGCCCATGAGCTGGCCGACATGGGCTTTAAGGTTGAACAGCAGGTGCCGTTGCCACTTGAATATCGGAACGTGCGCTTGGATGTCGGCTATCGCTTGGACCTTTGGGTGGACCGGAAGGTGATCGTTGAAGTTAAAGCCGTTGATAAGCTGCATCCCATCCACCTCGCCCAAACGTTGACCTATTTAAAGCTGACCGGGAACCATTTAGGTTTGATCATTAACTTTCACGGTGCCCTGCTGAAAGATGGCATCCGTCGCGTTGCTAACGATCTAAAGGATTAACGTTGCGACATCGTTGCGTCGTAGCGTCGTTGCGGTTCGCTCTCTAACCATGTACATCCACCTAAAGCTCATCCACGAGCCACAACCCTCCGAGCGCTGGCAGCGGTTCTTCCACCGGGTGTGGCCCTATTACCTGGATTGGTTCGTGAGCGAAGGCCATGGAGCGCGGCCCGGCTTGCCGGAATGCCGCAAAGCGCTGGAGCTTCACATGCCCGAACTCCTGCCCACCTACGACCAACTGTGCCAATTGGCCGGTAGTGGCGATATGGAATCCCGCTTCCTCAGCATGTGGTGTCCGCCGGCCTACATGGCCGGGTGCTCGCAGGCCGCTTGGGTGCGCGGCAACCCCACCTTGGTGCGCAATTACGACTACGACCCGCGGCTCTTTGACGGCCGTTTGCGCTTCACGGAAGGGTTGAAGCCCGTGATCAGCATGCAGGACAGCGCATGGGGCGCGCTGGATGGCATGAATGCGGACGGACTGGCCGTGGCGCTGGCTTTCGGGGGCAGGAAGGTCAGCGGTGTCGGCTTCGGCATTCCGCTGGTGGTGCGCTACGTGCTGGAGACCTGCAGCACCACGGCGGAGGCCATGACTGCCCTGCGCCGCATCCCCGTGCACATGAGCTATAACGTGATCACGCTGGACAAGGCCGGCCACTACGCCGTGGCCTACCTCAACCCCGACCGGCCCGCCCATGTGGTACACCAACCCGTGTGCACCAACCACCAGGAACAGGTGGAATGGGACGAATATGCCGCCTTCACACAAACATTGCAGCGGAACGACCACCTGATGGAACTGCTCCGCGACGAGAACGTGGACCGCGCCCAACTGCTGGAACGCTTCCTGAAGCCCCCCCTCTACCACCAACAATACCTGCGCGGCTTCGGAACGCTTTACAGCGTGGCCTACGACCTTAAGCAAAAGTCCGTGCGCGTGTTTTGGCCCGACAATGAGGTGAAGGTCACCTTCAAAAAATTCAAAGAGCAGGATTTGAAGGTGGTGCTGCTTAGGCCGGCGGGGCGCTATATGGCGAAGTGATCGGTACAGCCCCAATCCGATTTTTTGGCAAGAATGGTGTGAATCAACGCAACACTTTGCCGACCAGAACAGCACCACTCGCTTCTGTAGCGCGAAGCAGATACAATCCGCTCCAGTGTTCGGACAGGTCAATAGGTTGAGTTGCTCCGTTGGTGCGCCAATGACCCGCCAGCTTGCCTGTGGCATCGTAAGCAGTAACGGTCCAGTTGCCCTGCTCGGGAAGTTTTATCATCCATACACCACTACCTTCCAGCGGCGTAATGGACAGGGGCCTAACACCTGAATTATGCTCGGCTATCCCAACACTACTGCAGTTCCCGACCGCATCGCCACCAATCCATTGCGCCACTTGCTTCATGGGTACGCCATCGATGGCAGTGAAACCACCGCAGATGTACAAGGTATCTCGCCAAACTGCGGTACTATTAATGACATTCGTACCTTCAAAATCGCCGGGAAAGCCGCACCATTGCTGGCCGTTCCAACTCGCGATGCAATGCACATCGGCATTGCCGGCCTTGTTGAACACGCCGGTGACCAAGAGATCCCCTTGGTAAGTCCCAAGACTGTATCCAGCCGCGTAGGGGTAACTTGGAACCCAGGACAACCCTCCGCCCATGTTACTCCAATTATCGCCATCGAAACTGGCCACCAAATTACCCGGGGCGCCCGAAGTTGTATTGAACAGACCGGTCACATAGAGGGTATCGTTGTGAATCAGGAAATCCCTTAGCACCCCGGTATTGTTCCAACCAGGCACATATTCCCACTCGGTTCCGCTCCAGCGCATAAAGGTGGAATAGCCCGGCCCCAAGGGGTCCCGGTAATCCCCTGAAACGTAGGTCTTGCCTTTGTAGTCAAAAACGGATCCCACGTAGTTGTCGCTGTCGTATTCCACTTGATCGAAAGGTGTCCAGGGCGTAAAGGTTGAGCCATCGTAGACATAGACGCTATTGGTCTCTTGATCGCAAAGGCTGCCGGGATAACCCGTGGCGTACAGCACAGGGTTGGGGAACCGAGGGACCAATTGGATCAAGCCATTACTTGGACTGTTCAAGCATTCCAAGGCTTCCCAGTATTGCGTCTGCTCGTTCAATCGGGCAAGACTCCAGTTCACGTCCCCTTCCGGGGTAATAAACCCATTCGCCCCGCAAGAATACAATTCTCCCTGATAGCGAAGGAACCAATATGTCTGCCCTTCAGCCGGAGTAATACGATTCGCCAAACTATCCCAACGTGTGCCGTTCCATTGGGCCTGTCCGTGTGCTTCCAGGGTGTCCAAGTCGTTTTTGATATAAACGAAAGAACCACAGGCCAACAGACGATCTGCGAGGCTATCGCAAAACAACCTCTGAATTGCATAAGGACCTACAGGCCCCTTTCCCATGGCTTTCCAGAATTGTGCATTTGCCGCCGTGCATATAAGCACGGCGGCACCCATCATTAAAGCTTTCATGGCCGGTACACTTTGCCGGATAGCACGGTTCCACCGGCTTCCGTGGCACGCAATAAGTAGATGCCAGAAGCCTGACGGGCCAAGTTGATCGGCTGCCCACTTCGTGTTGTACTCCAAGCTCCGACCTGTCTTCCTGTGGCATCATAAGCGGTGAGGGTCCAGTTGCCTGCGAATGGATATTGGATACCCCACTGGGCCGTTCCTTGCAATGGTATAATACCAAACCCCGGCTTACTCTCCGGTTCCGTTATGCCCACGTGGTAATTGCTGGCGAAAGATGCAATGAATGCTTCACTATGCTGGCTGGTGTTCTCAGTGATCACCTCCCCGTAGTAGTTCCATTCCCAGTCCAACATGGCCTCGAAGGCATACCAAGGCAGGAAACTCCAAAGATTTGAACCACCGTAACTGGCTCCCTGGAAATAATCCAGGTCGTCGTTCGCATCGAATTCCTGTAAGGGGAAATCTTGCCACCAGTCAGAGGCGGTTGCCCCCACCACATAAACGGAATTGGCGGATGCGGCAATGCTCCAACCCCGGTCGCTTTGCGTACCGCCGAATGCCGTGCGCCAACGCATGATGGGTGCATCTGGATTCAGGTCCACCGCCAAGATCAACGCATCCCGCGAACCAATGTTCGCATTCAACGGTTGAAAGTACTTATCCGGGTCCAAATCCGATACAATACCCATGTTACTGCGTGTTTCACCAGTGATGTATACAGTGTAAGCATCGTGTTTCACGTCCAGCAACATTTCGTCCTGATCGCCGCCGATCAACGTGCCGTATTTGAGTTGGAATGTTACCGGGTCCATCGCCAAAATGAAGCCTTCACAGCGGTTGTTCCAAGTGCCCCCACTGTGAGTGGTAGTATGGTAGGTGCCGGCCACATTGGGATCGGGGCATTCTGTATTGGTTAGATCGGTGGCGTGTGTACCGCCTACCACCCATAAGTTCTTGCCGGCCACATCCAAGCCCATGGCCACGTTTTTTCGACCGGTGTAAAGTTCATCCATGCCCCCCCAAGCGGTGAGGTATTCCAACTGCAAGGTGGCAAGGTCGAAAGAACCTATAACAGCGTCTTGACTACTAGGTTCTTGGTAAAATCCTCCCGCTACTGGCGCAGGTACACCTTCCAGATAAAAATTACTTGCATAGCTGGAAGAACCCGTTAGCCACAATTTCTGGTTGTGGTCCCAAGAAATATTAGTAAAATCCAGGTCGGTGATTTGGTTGTAGGGCACGTAGTTGTCATGTCCGGCAAAGGTGGTGCTCCAACGCACGGTTCCATCCGCGTTGTAAAGCACCAAAAAGGCATCACCATCCGCTCTCGTATAGGCCCCCGTAGGCGTGACCAACGGAAAAACGGGTATGTTCAGATAATTATGGACCATCCTCCCACCCACTGCAACCTGATTGGTCACTTTATCCACCGCAACGGATAAACCGTCCGCAGCCCACGTTTGCCCGTTGGATTGGCCACGCGTGGTGGCCCAAGCACACGTTCCATGTGTTTTATCGTATGCTCCGAGCCACATGCGCCGGATGCCGCCTTGGAAACTTTGATGGTCGGCATTGCTGTAGACCGAACTTATCAATGCGGGCACTGGGAAGTCATTGCAATTAGTCGAACCGGTCGCATAGACAAACTGCCTGTTGGAATCCGGACCGGTGTACACTGCAATGCGCTGGGCACTAGTACATACGCTGTTTGAACCACTACTTATGGCCGTTTGCACGGTACCTCCATAATAGGTGGCCCAAGACAACCGCTTATTATCGCCCCTGAATTTCGCAATTATAGCATTATCTGCGCCAGGTGCATTTGGAACGGCGGGATCAAACTCCTGCGAACCCGGGGCAACAGGAAAGTTATAGGCCCAAGTATTGCCGCCAACGTATACATCACCATCTTCGTCGGTTTCCACTGAGGAAAAGGTGCTCCCCGGGAAGCCGCCCATATAGGTGCTCCACTCCATGTTCCGCGTGTCCCCCCCACCTTGTGCTATCGACTGGTAGCCTATTTCCAAAACCAAGGTCTTAGTATGGTCGTAGGTTCCTATATCAAATCCGATAATAGCGGAACTATCCTGATGATTGTAGGTGGGGGTCCAGCTAATAGGGATAATGGTGCCGTCCGTTTCCACCTGGTAGGCCAATCCTTGCTTCAGTTCCACCCAATAATCCCGGATGAACATCATAAGGCCACCTTGCCAGTTGATGCCCAAACTGTCCTGGCCCACGAACTGTAGCTTCAGATTGTTCGCATTACCGCCCGGTCGCAAGGCCAATACTAACCGGGGTCCCGTTGTGGAGCCATTGATGTACATGTCCAAACTGTCGCGCACGCTTGGGTACTTTGCGCTGTAAAAAGCTGGGACATGCTCGGCCGTTACGCCTCCCAGGTAGAAGTTCGCCTCACCTTCTGCTGGAACGGATAAAACCGGAGTGCGCCGCTTGGCTCCCCGTACCGTCATGTCCACTCTATAGTCGGTGGTGATCGGAACGCTGTCTTGACTCTGTTTCGCGTAGGTCAAGGAAACTTGGGTGTACTTTTTAAGGTAGACCCCTAATGGAGCATTTTCAAAGCTGCCAATAATGTCCGGTACGGGGTTGTGGTCGGTATCCTTGAGCTGCCCATCGTTGCGCCGTATCACACAACTACCTTCGAAATCCCCACCCAGTTGGCTGGTCGGCGGACCTTGCGCCACCATGATCGTAGAGAAGAAACCGGATGCAACAACCATTACAAGTAACCTGCCCCTTAATTTACGTCCTGTCCTGTCCTGTCCTGTCCTGTCCTAGTAAAGGTTTTCATTCTAATGAAAGTTTGGTTAGACGGTAAGTTTCCGGTGGCAATGTAAAAAGGGTTTCGAAAAAAGTAAAGCGAATCGTGCCGTCTGCTCGCCTACAATTAGGTGACCCCCCTAAATCTTTCCCCCTGTCCGCCCCGCGTGAAATATCTTCGCCGACTTGCTGTTAATGCAGCAACGCCGCATGCGCCGCCTAAGCACCCGTTTTCTCCTGCCATTGCTCGCCATTTTGGTGGTAGTGTCCTGCTCCACGCGGAAGGATGCGTTCCTCAACCGCACCTTCCATGCCCTGGTGACCCGCGATAACAGCTGGTTCAACGCCAACACCAAGTTGCAGGAGGCCGTGGCCGATATGCAAAAGGCCTACGTGGACGATTACGACCAAGTGCTGCCCATCTTCGTGAACGGGACCGAGGACCAAGCCAAGGGCATGGTGCCCACCATGGAGGAATGCATTGAAAAATGCGCCACCGTGATAGACCGTAACTCCATGGAGTTCGACGGCAAGGAGAAGAACAATTGGATCGACGATGCTTGGTTCGTTATTGGCCAAAGCCACTTCTACAAGCGCAGTTATTTGGATGCGGAACGCACCTTCGACTACATCGGCCGCCGCTACAAAGGCCAGGACAAGCAGATGGAGGCGAAGATCTGGCTGGCCCGCACCGCCGTGCAATTGGAGCAGTATGCCAAGGCCCAAAGCGTGCTGGACGAGATCAAGGGGCAGAAGGTGCTTCCCAAGAATTTCCAGCACGACCAGCTCAGCGCGGTGCAGGCCGACGTGGACCTTAAGCGTGGTAAGGTGGATGACGCCATTCTTTCCTTGGAACACGCCGTGGACATCACCAAGGCGAAAAAGGACCGCATCCGCTGGACCTACATCCTTGCACAGCTCTACCAGGCAAAAGGGCTGGACGACAAGGCCATCGCCACCTACGGCAGGGTGACGCGCATGGGGGCGCCTTACGAAATGGACTTCCAAGCACAGGTGCAACAGGCCCTCGCCTTCGACCGGGGCGACAGCAAAAAATTGCGCCAGAAGCTGGTGCGCATGTTGCGTGATGAAAAGAACGTGGACCATTACGACATGATCCACTATGCCGTGGCCGATCTCGACCTGAAGGAGAACAAACCCGCCGACGCCATCGCCCAGCTGAAGCAGAGCACCAAGGTGAGCACCACCGATACACGCCAAAAAGCCAAGAGCTTCCTGAAGCTCGCCGACCTCTATTTCGACGACAAGAAATACCCCGACGCGCAACACTATTACGATAGCACCACCACGGTGCTGGCTGAAACGCACCCGCGTTTCGAAGAGGTGAAGACCCGCGCCGATGTGCTGGGCGACCTGGTGGACCAGTTGGACATCATTGACCGGGAGGACAGCCTGCAGGCCTTCGCCAAGCTGGACCCGGAGGAACGGGAAAAGCGCGTAAAAGAGCTGATCCGGGACCGCGAACGCCAAGAGGAACAGGAGAAGCAGGAGGCCGATGATGCGCGCGAACTCATTGCCAACAACCCCGCGCCGCAGGCCGACCAAGGCACACCGGCGGCCGGGGGTGCATGGTACTTCTACAACCCGGTGCAGATCAGCCGCGGATTGTCGGATTTCAAGAAGAAGTGGGGCAATCGGCCCAACGATGACGATTGGCGCAGGACGGACAAAAGCGGCTCGGCCTTGGTGGACGTGGCCGAAGAGACCGGACCGGATAGCGCGGTGGCGCCATCCTCGCTATCCGCAGCGGGGGAACCGGCTTGGAAGGACCCTTCCAACTACCTGAAGGATATCCCCGAGACCCCCGCCATGCTGGATTCCAGCAATTCCCGCATCTGCAAAGCGCTCTACCTCACCGGCATGATCTACAAGGAAAAGCTGAAGGACGTCGACAACGCCATAGAAAGCTTCCAAGTGCTCAACGACCGTTTCGAGGATTGCCGCTACACACCGGAATCGAACTACCAGCTTTACCGCATCTACCTCGCCAAGGAGGCCGGTGGCAACTTCATGGACTTCGGTGGTGCCAGCTCAAAGCATTATGCGGAGGTGATCATGGAGCGCTGGCCCGGGTCCGAATTCGCCCGTTTGGTGCAGAACCCCGACCAGCTACAGGCCGATCAGGCGGCCAAGTCCGCCGAATCCCAAGCCTACGATGAGCTCTATGCCCAATTCCGCCAAGGAGCCTACAACGGCGTTATCGTTACCGCCAACGGCGTGCTCGAGCAGCAGCCGCGCAACCACCTACGCCCGAAGTACGCCCTGCTGAAAGCCATGGCGATCGGTGGATTGCACCTTACCGGTCCGTTCCGCGAGGCGCTTGCCCGCGTTTCCGCCGACTTCCCCGGGACCGATGAAGCCAAGGCCGCGGAAGCCATCCAGGCCAACCTGCGCAAGAGCGACCAACCCCAAGCCCCGGTGGAGACCCCGCAGGTGAAAGCGGAATATTCGGAAGCGGCCGGCGACCACTTCGTGGTGTTCATGGTACCCGATACCGCCAAGTCCATCGCGGACATCAAGGCCGCCATAAGTGATTTCAACAAACAGTATTTCCGCAACACGCCCATTGAGGTCTCGGCCAGCATTTGGGACCCGCATACCCAAGTGGTCCTGATCCGCCTGTTCCAGACCAAGGAAAAGGCCATGGACTACTATTCCCTTTTCGAGACCGATGCCGGCGTCCTCAAGGGCATTAATGACCAAGGATATCCCCTGTTCGCCATCAGCAGCGGAAATTATACCCAGTTCTACACCAAGAAGGACGAGGAGGGCTACGTCGGTTTCTTCGAACGCAACTACTTGGGGAACAAGTAGGCTTCGCGTTGACCCCCGCCGATTAACTTCGCCTGTTCTAAGTGACTTCCCATGTTCCGCAACGACAAAGCCCCAGAACCCATGAGCAAGCCCTCCGAGCCGGTCAGCCCCGGTAAGATCAACAGCATTATGGAGGGGACCTCCATTGAAGGGGAGGTGCGCTCCGACAGCAATGTCCGCATTGATGGCAAGGTGAAGGGCACCATCAACGTGCGCGGCCGCTTGATCGTGGGGACCAGTGGCGTGGTGGAAGGCGATGTGACCTGCCAGAGCAGCGACATTGAAGGCACCGTGAACGGCAAGATCACCTGCCAGGACCTGCTCAGCCTCAAGGCCACGGCAAAGCTCACCGGCGACATTTACACCAAGAAACTCTCCATCGAGCCCGGTGCTGTATTCGGTGGCAATTGCAACATGGGTGGTGGCATGGAACCGAAGATGCCCGAGCCCGTGCGCTCCACTTTCAGCAGCAGCCCTATTCCGCCGAAGGACATGGTGGGTAATGCCCGCCCTGAACCGGTACGGACCACGAACTAACGCCCCCCCGCCGATGACGGACCACCGGCGCTTGGCCAGTAATCCACTGGTCGCCGTAGCCGCCTTCGCATTGGCGGTAGGCGCGGCCTTATATGCTGTTTGCTTTTTGGGGCATTGGCCGTTCGGCGCGCCACAGGTGGCCATGGTGGCTTTTCTCGCTGTGCTCACGGGTGTGCTGCACCTGTGGCAGGAGAACGGTTTGGTGGAAGACCCCCGTGGGTTCATGTTCCGTTTCATGTTGGGCTTGATCGTGAAGTTCGTCATGGCCTTGGTGGTCATCGCGGCCATCCTGCTACTGCTTCCACGCGAACGCGCATTGCCACTGGCCCTCACCTTTGCCGCGCTCTACCTGGCCTTCTTAACCTTTTCCACGATCCGGCTCAGTGCCCGCAGCCGCAACGCGCCTCGCCCATGAGCGGCGGGGAAAAAGCGGACGGGCGGAAGAAGACCGCGCAGACCTACATGCGCCTCAGCGGCATCGGCTTTCAAATGGCCGCCATCATCGGCCTGGCCGCATATGGTGGCTGGTGGGGTGACCAACGCACGGGCTGGAAATTCCCCGTCCTGACCCTGGTGGGCTCGTTGGGCGGTGTGGCCGTCGCCATGTACATCCTCTTCAAGGAAACCCGCGTCGGATAGGATGTTCGGGTGCCTCTCCTGTCATCTTCTTGCGGCCTTGCAAATTGCATGCGTGCCATTCAACCGGCTTCCCTACATTTGCGGCCGCTAAGAACGGGCCACAAAACCCGCGAAAACCCCTCAACGCCGTGATCCGCGCCACTTTTCTCGCTTTAGCCACCCTCTTTGCTGGCGTGCTGTGCGCGCAACATGAGCAGGCTCCCGAGGCGATCAACGCCACCGAAGCACACGGTGAGCACCCCGGTGAGGTGGAGGAATTCAATGCCGGCAAGCTTATCATGGGCCACATCGCCGATGAGCATGGCTGGCACATCGCCGGTGATCTTTCCCTCCCATTGCCGGTGATCCTGTACGATACGCGCAGCGGCATGCACGTGTTCAGCAGCGCGCGTTTCGAGCACGGCCACGCCGCTTACGACGGTTACATGCTCAACGACGGTCGCATCATGGCCGTGGACAACGCAGGCAACATCGACGAGGCAGGATCCAAAGCCATTTGGGACATTTCCATTACCAAGAACGTGGTCTCGATCTTCTTGGTGATGATTGCCTTGGTACTGGTCTTCTCCAGCGTGGCCAAGTCCTATACGAAGCGTGTAGGACAAGCACCCAAGGGACTGCAGTCCTTCATGGAACCGATCATCCTCTTCGTCCGCGACGACGTGGCGAAAGGTGCTATCGGCGTGCACAAGTATGAGCGCTTCATGCCTTACCTGCTCACGATCTTCTTCGTGATCCTCTTCGCCAACCTCATCGGCCTCATCCCCTTCTTCCCGGGCGGCGCTACCCTCACCGGCAACATCGCCATCACCCTCACCCTCGCGCTCTTCACCTTCGTCATCGTTACGGTGAACGGGAACAAGAACTACTGGCACCACATTTTCGCCATGCCCGGTGTACCGAAGTGGGTGTTGCTGATCCTTACCCCGGTGGAGATCCTGGGCATGTTCCTGAAGCCCTTCGTGCTGATGATCCGGCTGTTCGCCAACATGGCCGCCGGCCACATCATCGCCCTCAGTTTCTTCAGCCTTATCTTCGTGTTCGGCGCTACCAGTGCCATTGCGGGCTACGGTGTTTCCATCGTCAGCCTCGCGTTCACCATCTTCATGACCTTCCTGGAATTGCTCGTAGCATTCATCCAGGCGTACGTCTTTACCTTCCTGTCGGCCCTGTACATCGGTGCCGCCATGGAAGACCACGACCAACACAAGGAATCAATCGTCTAAACCAACACTCAGCATGTTCCTCTCAGCCCTCCTCGACATTGGCACCGGTTACGGTATTGCGGCCCTCGGCGCCGGTTTGGCAGCTCTCGGCGCAGGCGTCGGCATCGGCCGCATCGGCGGTGACGCCGTGCAGGCTATGGCCCGTCAACCGGAAGCCATGAACGACCTCCGCGCCAACATGATCCTCACCGCGGCATTGGTGGAAGGCGCCGCCTTCTTCGCCATGGTGGTGGGCTTGCTGGTGGTGCTGAAGTAAGACCCCGTCGGCCTACCCGACGCGTTCAATTCCCTTCGTTCACCTCAACGCAACAGCCATGCTGCTCGCCAGTCTTGTAGAACCCGCATTCGGCCTGATCTTCTGGATGACGCTATCCTTCGGGATCGTGTTCTTCCTGTTGGCCAAATTCGCTTGGAAGCCCATTCTCAGCGCCCTGCACGAGCGGGAACGCTCCATCGAGGACGCCATTGGCGAAGCCCGCAAGGCCCGCGACGAGGTGGCTGAGATGAAGGCCGACAACGAGGAGCTCCTCCAGAAAGCCCGCGCCGAGCGCGAGCACATGCTGAAGGAGGCCCGCGATATCCGCGACAAGGAAGTGGCGGAAGCCAAGGAACGTGCGAAGGCCGAGGCCGATGCCCTCCTGGCCCGCGCCCGTGAGGACATACGCAACGAGAAGAACGCCGCCATCGTGGAGATGAAGAACAAGGTGGGCGAACTCAGCATCCTCGTGGCAGAGCGGATCCTCCGCCAGAAGCTGGAAGACAGAACGGCACAGCAGTCCCTCGTGGACCAAGTGCTGAAGGAAAGCGGTAAAACGTTGTCATGAACACCGGACCTCTCGCATACCGCTACGCCCGCAGCCTGATGCAGCTCGCTCAGGAACGCGGCGAATTGGAGGCCGTGCGCGAGGATATGCTGCTGGTGGCGGAGACCTGCGCCAACAACCGCGACCTACAGTTGCTGCTGAACAGCCCGGTGATAAAGGCTGACAAGAAGGGAAAAGTCCTCGGCCGCATCTTCGGAGGCAAGGTCGGTGAGATGACCGAGCGGTTCATCAACCTACTGCTCCGCAAAGGCCGTGAAAGCGCCTTGGCAGAGACCGCACAAGCATTCCAGGAAGCTTATCGACGGGACAAGGGTATCCTTGTTGCGGAGGTCAGCAGCGCCATTGCCCTCAATGACAGTGCCCGCGCCGAAGTGAAGCGCATGGCCGAGCAACGCCACCCCGGCAAGTCCATCCTCTTGAAGGAGACGGTGGACCCCGCTTTGATCGGTGGCTTGGTGGTGCGCATCGGCGATGAGCAGTTGGACGGCAGCATCAGCCGTGCACTGGCCGACCTGCGCCGCAAATTCTCCGAGAACCCATACATACCCGAGATCTAAACAGCCCATCATGGCATCGATCAACCCGGCCGAAGTTTCGGCGATCTTGAAGGAAGAACTTGCAGGCCTGCGCTCTGGCGCTGAGCTCGAGGAGGTCGGTACCGTACTGCAGATCGGTGACGGTATCGCCCGCATCTACGGCCTCAACAGCGTGCAGAGCGGCGAACTCGTGGAGTTCCCCAGCGGACTGCGCGGCATCGTGCTCAACCTCGAAGAAGACAACGTGGGTGTAGTACTCCTCGGCTCCAGCGTGGGCATCAAGGAGGGCGACACCGTGAAGCGCACCAAGCGCATCGCCAGCGTGAATGTGGGCGAAGGCATGGTGGGCCGCGTGGTGGACAGCCTCGGCGAACCCATCGACGGCAAGGGCCCCATCCAAGGACAGACCTACGAAATGCCCATTGAGCGCAAGGCGCCGGGCGTTATTTTCCGCCAGCCGGTGCAGGAGCCGCTGCAAACGGGCATCAAGGCCATCGACGCCATGATCCCCGTGGGCCGTGGCCAGCGCGAGCTCATCATCGGTGACCGCCAGACCGGTAAGAGCACGGTGGCGATCGACACCATCATCAACCAGAAGGAATTCTACGAGGCCGGCAAGCCCGTGTACTGCATCTATGTGGCCATCGGCCAGAAAGGTTCCACTGTGGCCGGTACCGTGAAGGTGCTGGAGGAGAACGGCGCCATGGCCTACACCACCGTGGTGGCAGCCAACGCCAGCGATCCTGCCCCGATGCAGTTCTACGCACCTTTCACCGGTGCTGCGATCGGCGAATTCTTCCGCGACACGGGCCGCCCCGCGCTCATCGTGTTCGACGACCTTTCCAAGCAAGCCGTGGCCTACCGCGAGGTATCCCTCCTGCTGCGCCGCCCACCCGGACGCGAAGCCTACCCGGGTGACGTGTTCTACCTGCACAGCCGTCTGTTGGAGCGCGCCGCGAAGATCATCGAGGACGACACCATCGCCGCCCAGATGAACGACCAGCCCGCATCCTTGAAGGGCTTGGTGAAAGGGGGAGGATCCCTCACCGCACTCCCGATCATCGAGACGCAGGCCGGTGACGTATCCGCCTACATCCCGACCAACGTAATCTCGATCACCGACGGACAGATCTTCTTGGAAAGCAACCTCTTCCTCAGCGGTGTACGCCCAGCTATCAACGTGGGTATCAGCGTGAGCCGCGTAGGTGGTAACGCACAGATCAAGTCCATGAAGAAGGTGGCCGGCACCTTGAAGCTGGACCAAGCGCAATACCGCGAATTGGAAGCGTTCTCCAAATTCGGCTCCGACCTCGATGCAGCCACCAAGGCGGTGATCGACAAGGGTGCCCGCAACGTGGAGATCCTGAAGCAGGGCCAGAACAGCCCCATGCGCGTGGAAGAGCAGGTGGCCATCATCTACCTCGGCTCCAAAGGCCTTTTGGGCAAGGTGCCTGTAGCCAAGATCCGCCAGTTCGAGGCCGACTTCCTCAGCATGATGCGCAATGCGCACAGCGACACCCTCGCAGCATTGAAGTCCGGTAAACTGGATGACAAGATCACCGGCACACTCGAAACGGTCGCTGCCGACCTCGTTAAAAGCTACGCATAAATGAGCCGCCGGGACGCAGAGGCGCAGAGGTTGAACCGTGACATTAACGTGTCTGGATCTCCCCTGCATTTCTCCGTGTCTCCGTGTCTCCGTGGTTTAAACTTCTCTCCTCCGCGACGCGTCTTGGCATCGACCTCTCTTCGCATTTCTCCGCGCCTCAGCGCCTCCGCGGCAAAATCTCCCGCCCTCTAAATGGCCAGCCTGAAGGAAGTACGCAACCGGATCGTCTCGGTGAACAGCACCAAGCAGATCACGGCCGCCATGAAAATGGTGAGTGCCGCTAAGTTGCGCCGTGCCCAGGACGCCATCGTGCGCATGCGGCCGTATGCCGAAAAGCTCTCTGAAGTACTGCAGAATGTGAGCGCCTCGTTGGAAGGGAACGAAAGCAAATACGCTCAGGAGCGTCCTGTACAAAAGGTGCTGTTAGTGGCCATCGTGAGCAACCGCGGATTGGCGGGCGCATTCAACACCCAGGTGTTCCGTCAGGTGGTCAAGGCCCAGCAGGAAGCCAAGGCAAATGGCACGCAGTTGCGCGTTTTGTCCATCGGCAAAAAAGCGATCGACCTCTACCGCCGTGGACCCTTGCACGATGCCACCCTGCCTGATACCGGCGCTTCCCTGTTCGATGGCCTCAGCTTCGACAAAGTGGCTCCAATGGCTGAGCTGATCATGGCCAAATTCGCTTCCGGCGATTACGACCGGATCGACCTGGTCTACAACAAGTTCAAGAACGCCGCAGTGCAGATCGTGACCCGCGAGCAGTACTTGCCCATCGTTCCACCCGCCAAGGCGGACGGGAAACAGGCTTCCAAGACCGAATACATTATGGAGCCGGACCGCCGGACCATCGTGGAGGAGATCATCCCCAAGAGCCTGAAGATCCAGCTCTACAAGGCCCTGTTGGACAGCTACGCTGCCGAACACGGTGCCCGCATGACCGCCATGCACAAGGCCACCGACAACGCGGATGACCTGCTGAAGGACCTGAAGCTGACCTACAACAAGGCCCGCCAAGCGTCCATCACCAACGAGATCCTGGAGATCGTGGGTGGCGCGGAGGCGTTGAAGGGATAAATCCCTTCTCAGCTACGGACATTACTTTCAGGCCCATGAACACGAGGGTTGTTCTTGGGCTCGGCACGCTTGTGTTGTTGTTTGCAGGATGTGCGGCGGACCCGAAGGGTACCGTGGAGCGCCGATTTGACCTACCCGATAGCCTTGGCACATTCGTGATCCGACTTGATTCCAATCTGATCCAGCTGGATAGTAGTATCTGCCACTCGGATTATAAATGTGGAGATCAATTATGCCAATTGTATTCGATGCGGAGTTGGCCCGCTACGATATTCCCCCCACTCACAGGACTTAACATCTCCAAGGATTCAATGTTCCGATTTACATGGAGTACCGACCTATATTCTCCATCCCTATGCGATAGTGCACAGACGGTTCACGAGTGGCTTAAGAATGAACTCCGCTCGTTACGCTTGGAATCTCCTAGTTGTTCACCGGTGGATTCCGGTATCGTGATGGCGAATGGTACTCCTTGGGCATTCATCCAAACATCGAACAACATTAGCGTTCATAACAACGCACTCATGTGTTACACGCGCAAGCAAGGGCGAGCCGTGAAGCTTACATGGCGACGATTAGCTTTATCGGAAGCACAATTCGACTTCGGTTCATACGCGCGTCCTCAATTGGCTACGGCTCGATTTGAGTGAGCGGCGGGCAAGTTTCCCCTACCGGCGCTCGGCTGTTTGCCGAGTGCCTAGCGTTTTGATCCGCCTCTGGCGGGCCCTGCAGCTGCGGCACGAGAAGTGAATGGGCGGTGCCCGGCGTTTGTCTACCAAGTGCACCATACCCGCTCAAGGCCAGCAAGAAGTTCAGGCCGTAGATAAAGGCTGACGAGACCGTCGGAACCCCGGATGATGTTCAAGGGCCGCATCGTTGTGTGTGCTTCCGATCTTTTGGGCTGTCATTTTATCGAAGGCCTGTTCCCATTGGGGCATGAAGTCGGGCCATCTACTGAACCCGTGTCCCACACGCTCCAAGGGAATGAGAACGGCGTCGCTACAACCCGTGATGAAATCGGCTGTGTTCTTGAAATTGCGCACTTGGTCGAGCTTTCCATGGAGCACCACCCAAGGTTCGCTGAGTTTGGAGTCCGGGTCCAGGTCGAAGCTTTTCCCATTCACCATCGGGTGCAATTTCAATCCATTCGATTCGCAGAACGGTTTGGGCAACTCGACGTCGGGGCAAAAGCCCAAGGAGATCCCGCCTTGGAAGGTGCCCGGGCGCGACTGGCACAGCAAGGCATAAACCATGGTGGCACCGCTGGAATAACCCATCAGCAAGGGTTCCAAGAATTCCGGTATGCCATACCGCTTCTCCCCTTCGGTGGCCAAAGCAATGAAGTCAGTTGCGATGTGCAGGCATTCCCCGTCACGCTTCATCAGATCATCATAGTAGCGCAGGATGTCCACCCCGATGACCAAGCTGTTCCGTTCAGCGAAGTGCTTGGCGAAATCGATGACGCCGAACTTCCAACCACCGTCGCCGGAAATCATGATCGTTACTGACGTAGGCGGCCCTTCCGGCACGTATACATGCACTTTACCGAACGGTGAAACAGTCATGGAATTCACTCGCACCGCGCCTTGGGATGAAGCGCAAACGGCAAGACTGAACAGCAACACAAGGCACGGGGACCTTTTCGATACAGGAACCATGTGAAAGGCACTTGTGAGGGTAAGCACCAGGCAACATGGTGCGACCTATGCACGAATACCGCAACGAAGTTAGGCCGGGCATGCGCCAAATGGCAGCCACGCAAGGTGTCCTACCTTTACCGCGCGCCTTCCCTTGGTCATTTCTTCCCGGCGCCCTGACCTGTTTCGCCATGGAACAGCCTAGATCCTTCGCCACGATCCGTCTCAAAGCCATCGCCCTGCTGGTGGTATCGGCCTACGCACACACGAGTGCGCAAGCCGAGGATTGCGAGCCTGCGCACATCGATTCCGTCATTACCAACAGCCCCATCTGCATCGGCGATCACGTGGACCTCGCCGTGGTGGCGACCGGGGACATCATCGGCTATTCGTGGGAAGGTCCCGGTACCGGTGAACAGTTCTCCTTCACACCTGAATTCAGCTTCCTCATTCCCCTGACCGGTGATTATACGGTGGTGGTATACGGTGAATGCGGTAACGATACGGTTACTGTTACTGTAACCGCACAAGGAGCGGGAGCCGGGAACGGTGGCATTCTCCAGTTGTGCGACAATGGCCCTTTGAAGCCCTTGGATATCGTCCTTGGGGCCCATGACCCCGGTGGGGCTTGGACCTTCTTTGGCGAGCCTCACAGTGGCATCTACGACCCTGCCATCGACCCCCCGGGTCCTTATGTGTACACCGTGACCGACACGGTCACTTGCCCAGGGGCCAACCAGTCCGCCTCGATCGCCGTGCAACTGACCCACGTGGGCCCAGCACAGGTCACATCCATTTGCGAACTGGATGGTCCGGTGGACCTCAGCCAGTCGTTGATGCCGGGCTTCACTGAGAACGGTCTGTGGCACCAATATGTCATGCTTTCCATGGAACCGCATGCCGCTACATACGATCCCGAAGTGGATTCCTCCGGCGTGTTTTTCTATATGGTGGCCGGTTGCACCACCTCTGTTACCGTGAACGAGGACACCGCCATCGCGTGGTTCAACGATGCTGATCACGACGGTATGGGCGATCCGTCGGACGTGATCATAGCATGCACTAGGCCCGAAGGCTATGTGCCAGACAGTTCCGATGCCTGTGGAACCCTGCTCGGCACGGTGGGAAGCCCTTGTGACGATGAAGACCCTTCCACTGTGTCGGATGTCATAAACGCTGAATGTGAATGCTTGGGCACCCTGTGGACGTCCGTTGAACCCGTGCAGCACAAGTCGACGCTGACGGTTTGGCCGAACCCATACACCTCCGGGCCGCTCAATTTATCCGGGGACATCAACGGACCGGTGGAGGTCCATATGGTGGATCTCCACGGACGCACCGTTCTGCTCCTGAGCGGGTTTGCCACGGAAGGCCGAGTGAAGGTCGCAGTTCCCACAGGCCTTTCCCCGGGTACGTATTTGGTCCGTGTTGTTTCCGCCGGTGCTGTACTCCGCGCCACTTTAGTGGTCCGATAGCGCCCGGAACCCTTTCCATCAATTGGCCGTTCAATGGCCCGTCTTGATCGACGGACCATGAAAAAACTTCTACCAGCACTTTTCCTGCTCTGCGCTTTTCCGGGTTTTGCGCAAACAGACCAACAGCCTTTGATGGCCGGGATAACGACCAAAGCGGACAACCCTTTTGAACTGATCTCTTTCGAGGCGCAACCCACCGATGCCGGCGTTGAGCTGAACTGGTCCACCGCGCACGAATCCGCCGGTGGCGCTTACATCGTGGAGCGCTCCACGGACCGGATGAACTGGACAGCCAGCGCAACGGAAGTGGGCCGGGGCGGCTCTGGCGAACACGTTCGCTACACAGCCATTGATCCCGGGCCCGTCAGCGGCGTGGCCTATTATCGGCTTCAGTACATGATAAACGGGTCGGATGAGACCATCTCCGACGATTTTGCCGTGGAGCGAAAGGCACAAGAAGGCCTGTTGATCCAAGGTGACAGGACGTCGCGTCAATTCACCGTACTCGGCAAGGGTTCGATCTCCGAGCTGAAGGTGTTGAACAACAGGGGCCAGTTCCTCCCAATGGTGCTGGACTACCAAGGCGACCGCGTAGTGGTGAACGGGGATCTGCTGGAGCCCGGAACTTACTTCGTACAGGCTATGGTGGACGGAATGCCCGTTCTCCGGCAACTCACAGTGACCGCAACTTCCGTGCTGGGCGGTTAACCTGCTCCGTTCCCCGGATCAGCGGTGATCATCCCGAACCCGGCATGCACCGCGGACCTGCTACCTTGGCGCAGTCCTGCCATGCTTCTCCGGCGACCACTTATCCTGCTTACTTGTGCGGCACTCGCCAGTGGCGCGTTCTATGCGGTCGCGGGCTTGAGCCCCGAAAAGCATCTCAGCGCGAATGTTGCAGCGCTTCAGGCTACAACGGACAGGGTCGCGCTGCGGTTGGATAAGGACGCACAAGGTGCCGCCGATCTGGTCAAAGACAACGGAAGCGTCAGGCCGACGTTGTCTGTCTCAGCCGAGTTGCCGGCCGGGTTGCGTATTTTCAAAGAGGGCACAGTGCTGGCGTGGACCGATCGTGCGCCTATCGACGACGCGGTTCTTGATACAGCGAAAGCCGGCCATCTGGTCCTGCCGGACGGTGTATACCTGCACGCGCGGGCAACTTCGGGCAACGTGGTGGCCCATGCACTGCAACGCATCTGGTTCGACCCACCCATCCGCAATCAATACCTGCAACCGCATTTCGAAGCGGGCCTCTCCGCCACGACCGGCTTAATGGCTGGAAAGGGCGCCGGTGAACAGGCTGTGCTAAAGGATCGAGATGGTGCCACAATGTTCAATGTCCATTGGTCAGAGGATGAAGCACGGCCCGGCGCAGGAGCGCACTTACGTGTCCTCATTTTGTTGCTCGCCATTTCTCTTTGTGTGTTAGCCCTTTGGGACCTGTTTGTGCAGTTGCAGCCGGGATGGTCGGCTTTTGCAGCCTTTATCGCTGCAATGGTCCTGGTCCGATCCAGCCTGATGGCGTGTGGGGATTTGGCCACGTTGGTCGACCCCAGGTTGTTCGACCCTTCGCTCTTCGCATCATCCATCATCACACCTTCCCTCGGCGACCTGCTGGTCAACGGGACATTCCTTCTTTGCGTCACCTTGTTCGCGCGCCGTTCGCTTAAGCCACAAAGCCGCCGTGTAGCTTGGACACAAACAATATTGCTCACGTTGGCCGTCTTTGCCTTGGCATGGGAGGTCGACCAGGTGTTGGTCGGCCTGGTGCGCGACAGTAGCATCGGCCTTGACCTGTTCAATGTGCAGGGCCTGGACGTTTACAGCTGGGCCGCCTTGGCGTCCGTCGCGTTGCTCTTATTAGGTTGGTGTGCCCTTGCCCATGCGCTGCTGACGAACCTGCACCGCGTACTACCCCACTGGCGTGGTGCCTGGGTGGTGGTGCCTGCCGCCTTGGCTGCCGCGGCAGTACATGCCGCCACGGGGAATGAGGACATCCTTTGGGCGCTATGGCCATTACCCGCTTTGGTATTGGTGGCACGATTGCCACGCGGTGGCATGATCGGCGCGTTCGGGTTGATCGCGCTCTTCGCCTTGCTGAGCGCCCACGTACTGGATGCACAGACCTTGGAACGTTCGCGGCGCGACCGCGAAGCCATCGCCGAAACGGCGGCGCCTCGCGAGGATCCCGTGATCGAACTTCTTTTTGGCGAAGCGTCACGTGAACTTTCCGAGAACCAGGCCGTGGCTCAATGGCTGCGCCGAGGGAGTACCTGTTCCGCGGCGGATCTGGACCGATTGGTCCGCCAACCTTTCTTCACCGGTTACTGGGACCGCTTCGACATCCGCTTACATCTAATAAGCGCCGCCGGGCGTTTCTACTGCTCCACATCGCCGGACGCGGCGAGCTCCGCCCGCACCATTGTGGACCGCTATGAGCAGGCCGTTCCGACCACCGCGAACGAAGACCTACGGATGGCCGAAAAGCCCGGTGAGGAGGCCTTATACCTCGGCCGCATTCCGCTGCCGGGCGGCCTGTTAGTGGTGGAGATCAGGCCACGACTGGTTTCGGACGGACTTGGCTTCCCCGAGCTGCTGCTTGCCGGCGACCGTATCAATGCGCGCGTGCCGGCGCCCTATTCACGTGCCCGATATGAGCGGGGTATCCTGACCAGCTCCAGCGGCGACGCCCCGTTCCCGATAACCTGGGACCGGCCCGAACTTGATGGGAACACGCGTTGGGAAGAGCGCGGGTTCGACTATTTCGCTCAAGGCGGGCTTTCTGCCCAGCTAATGGTGGTGGCCGCCAAGACACCCACGTGGCTCGATCATGTAACGGCGTTCTCCTTCCTTTTCCTCTTTTACTGCTTGGTGGCTGCGGTCGCCGGGCTTGCATTTTGGGCATTCACCCGGCCGCGCCCCGCACTTGCTTTCGGTGTAAGGGGCAAGGTGCGCCTTGGGGTAATGGCCTTTGCCATCATTAGTTTGGCGTTGTTCACTATAGGCATGCGGCATTTGCTCAATGAACGGTCCTCCCACCGTGCTTCCAGGGCGGTGGATGAACGTACGCGAGGTGTCCTGACGGAGCTTCGCCAAACCCTGCGCGGCGAGAGCGCGCTTTCTCCGGCATTCGCTCCCTATTTGGACCACTTGCTCAGCGACCTCAGCAACGTCTTCTTCACCGACCTCTCCCTTTATGGCGCCGACGGGGTTTTGCTCGCAACATCACGGGAACAGGTCTTTAATACCGGATTGCTCGACCGCCGCATGGACCCCGAAGCCTACCGCCAATTGGCACTGGCTTCACAAAGCTCTTTCGTGCAGGATCAACGGATCGGATCAGCCAGTTATACAACGGCCTATGCCCCGTTCCGTAATGATCGCGGAGCCGTACTCGCCTACCTCGCCATGCCCTATTTCGCACGGCAAAGTGAACTCGAACAGCAAAGGGCCGCAGGCTTGGCCGCATTGGTCAACCTCTTCACCCTGCTCTTCCTCTTGAGCGCCTTGGCCGCAGCACTCATAACCGCATGGACCACCCGCCCCCTGGATCTGCTCCGGAAGGGCCTGGAACGCATTGGCCTAGGTGCTAGGAACGTCCCCATTGTTTATGCGGGAAATGATGAACTCGGCCAGTTGGTGCAGGTGTACAATGCCAAAGTGGACGAGCTGAGGCGCAGCGCTGAGCGGCTGGCACGCAGCGAACGCGAAAGCGCATGGCGTGAAATGGCGCAACAGGTCGCACACGAGATCAAGAACCCGTTAACGCCTATGAAGCTCGCTATCCAGCATTTCCAACGCTCATGGGCACCGGATGCGCCGGATGCGAAAGCCCGGTTGGAGCGTCTTACATCAGGACTGGTGGAACAGATAGACACACTGGGGCGCATCGCCGGGGAGTTTTCCGATTTCGCTCAAATGCCACCGGCTCACCCCCAACCACTGGACCTTCGTGAAGTCAGTGCAACAGCTGTTGCACTTTTTGCAGGAACCCCCGGTTCGGTGCAGCTCATGGACGGTGCACCAGTGCGGGTATCGGCGGACAGGGAACACCTGCTCCGTGTGCTGAATAACCTCATCAAAAACGCATTGCAAGCTGTTCCGGAGCAAGTAGTGCCCATAGTGGAGGTATCCGTATCAGCGATCGGCGGAATGGCTGTTCTCGAAGTCCGGGATAATGGCAGCGGAATACTTCCGGAAGTGCAGGATAAGATCTTCACACCCAATTTCACCACCAAGAACAGCGGGATGGGTTTGGGCTTGGCCATGGTGAAACGAATGGTGGAGCAGGCTGGTGGCAATGTCCGGTTCGAGAGTTCTGCCGGGTCGGGTGTCCCTAGTACTTCCTTCTTCGTGGAACTGCCGCTGCTGCCTTAGCCGATACATTTGCCCAACGTGATCGATCGGCCAGTTGATCGACGATCAAAAACGCATTGAAGCCCATGTCCTTTTCCAATCTATTGATCGCTGATGCGGACGGCATCCGCACCATCACCATCAACCGCCCGGACCAGCTGAACGCGCTGAATAGCGCCACCATCGGCGAACTGGACCAAGCGCTGAACCACGCCCAGGCCGACAAAGCCGTGCGCGTGCTCATCATTACCGGCAGCGGCCCGAAGGCTTTCGTGGCCGGTGCCGACATCAAGGAGTTCGCGCACTTTTCCGTGGAAGAAGGCAAGATGCTCAGCGCCGAAGGACACAAACAGCTCTTCGACCATGTGGAGCATTTCGAAAAGCCGGTGATCGCAGCAGTGAACGGTTTCGCCTTAGGTGGCGGATTGGAATTGGCTATGAGCTGCCACTTTCGCGTGGCCAGCGACAACGCGCGCATGGGCCTTCCGGAAACAAGCCTCGGGGTGATCCCCGGCTACGGCGGCACGCAACGCCTCGCCCGCCTCGTAGGCAAGGGCAAGGCCATGGAAATGATCTTCACCGCTGGCATGATCAAAGCCGACGAGGCCCTGCAATGGGGCTTGGTGAACCACGTTGTACCACAGGCCGAACTGCTGACCAAGTGCAACGAGCTGGCCGCCGCGATCATGAAGAACTCCCCTACCGCATTAGCCTCCGCCATCCGCGCGGTAAACGCCGGTTACGAGCCGGGCGCCAACGGCATGCAACGCGAGATCGAGGAGTTCGGAAAATGCTTCGGCACACCTGATTTCATTGAGGGAACAGGAGCGTTCTTGGAGAAGAGGAAGCCGGTGTTCGGTAAGTGAATCCACGGATGGTCACAGATGAACACGGATTGAATTCGGCCTCCGATCGTATCCACGTCCCCTTCTTATTTATGTGCAGTTATATGCGGTTCGCATTTCATAGGCCTCATCCTATTCTAACGTGAGCGTCCTCGGCAAACTCGCAGGCCAGACGGCCATCTACGGGGTGAGCAGCATCGTTGCGCGCTTCCTCAACTACCTTCTTACGCCACTATATACCAGCCGAGGGGTCTTCGCGCCAGCGGCCTTCGGGGTGATCACCTCGCTCTATGCGTGGACGGCATTCCTCAACGTGGTGCTCACCTATGGGATGGAGACCACCTTCTTCCGCTTTGCAAGCAAGCACGAAGGCAACAAACGGATCTACACCACAGCCGTGTACCTGCTAGCCGCCACCACATTGGTCTTCCTGGCACTCGGAATGCTCTTCGCACCCTTCATCGCAGAGGTAATGGGCTATCCGGACCATGTTACCTCCGTGCGCCTGCTGGTGATGATCATCGGCATCGAGGCGATGGCAACCGTGCCCATGGCCAACCTGCGCCTGAAGAACCGGCCGTGGAAGTTCGCCGCCATCAACGTGGCCAGCGTGGTGCTGAACGTGGTGATGAGCCTCTTCATCTTCATGTACTGCATGCCCAAGTACAACGCCGGGGAAAGCAATGCGCTGATCAATGCCGTGTACGATCCGAGCTTCGGCGTGGGCTATGTCTTCCTCCTCAACTTCATCAGCAGCGGCCTGAAATTCCTGTTGTTGCTTCCGGAATGGCCACCACTGAGCTTCGGATCCTCGGAGCGGGCATTCGACACCAAGCTTCTGCGGCCCATGCTGGCGTTCGGGCTTCCACTATTGATCGCGGGCCTGGCCGGCATGACCAACGAAACAGCGGACCGGGTGCTGATGAAACACCTGCTTCCGGCGAATATCGCGGATGCCCAGATCGGGATCTACGGCGCCTGCTACAAGCTGGCGATGCTCATCACACTCTTCATACAGGCCTTCCGCTTCGCAGCCGAACCGTTCTTCTTCAGCCATGCCAAAGAGAAGGACAGCCGCCAGACGTTCGCCCGCATCATGAACATCTTCGTGGCGGTCTGCATGAGCGCCTTTCTCCTCGTGATGCTCTTCCTGGACGCGTTCAAATGGTTCATCCCCAACCCGGCGTACTGGCCCGGCTTGGTCGTGGTACCCATCCTGATGCTGGCCAATGTTTTCCTCGGCATCTACTACAACCAGAGCGTGTGGTACAAGTTGAGCGACCGCACCCGCGCGGGCAGCACCATCTCCATCATCGGAGCCATCATCACACTGACGCTCTTGTTCTGGTGGATCCCGATCTTCGGCTATCTAGGCGCCGCTTGGGCCACCTTCATCTGCTATGCTTCAATGGCCGTGATCAGCTACGTGTGGGGCCAGAAGCATTATCCCGTTCCCTACAACGTGCAGCGCGTGCTTGGGTACATGGCAGCAGGAGTGTTTCTATGGTGGAGCTGTGAGCGTTTACCCCTGGAAGGCCTGGGGAAATATGGACTTCGTGCCGGTGTTTTCCTAGCGTATGCTCTCTGGGCGATTCAGTTGGAGCGAAAGCCCCGAAAAGTGCTTCAATAGACCACTGCTGACCTTGTAACCCTAACGGCTTGGTGGCGTAGAAATGCCCACCGCGGGCTTCCCGTGGACCCCCCAACCCCTTACTGCAGATGGACCACCGGAAACCGCATTTAAACTGTATGAGGTCGGCTTTCGCGACCACCTTGTTGGCATTAGCCCTGACGTCAACAACGACACAAGCCCAAGTTGAACTCATAAGCGGCGGCGGTTTTGATAATTCCGTCAGTACGTTCGCTGCCAACGGTTGGACAACGGCCATGGCTGGCTACTACCGCCAATGGCAGGTAGGTCCTTTGGGCGGAGCTGCTTCGGGGACGAAGTCTGCGTATCTAGGTTCCACACAAGTGCACGATGGCAGCAACTTGGCATCGGTGGTGCATTTCTACCGTGATGTGACCATACCCGCCAACGCTTATGGCGTTAGCCTCAAATTCAAGTACCGCATGCCCGTGGTGGACAATGGGCGCGACTATTTCCGCGTGTACACCACGGGCGCCACTACAGTGCCTGTTGCAGGTCTTGTACCCGGTGCAGGATTCACCCAGCGGTTCGAGAACACGGCGATCGCCACACCGGCCTTTATTTCCGCTCCTGCGCTCGACCTTAGCTCATTGGCAGGATCGGCCCCTGTAACGGTCCGCTTGGTGTTCACCTTCGTTTCCAATGGGCTTCTCCCACATGCCAATCCTTCGGTGGACGATGTCTCCTTGACCATTCAAGGAGCTCCACCATGCACCGGAAACAGGGTGGTAGTGGCCATCAATACGGATCAACATGCTGACCAGACAACTTGGCAGATCAAGAACGACGCTGGTGGTATTTTGGCCAACGGTGGTCCCTACCTCGGCCGCAACAACACCCTGGTGACCGACACCGTATGCTTAGGTACGAACTCCGGTTGTTTCACCCTGCAGTTATTCGACAACTTCGGGGACGGACTCGGTGGCGGATCATGGAAATTGCTCACCGTTACGGGAGGAGTGATCTTGAGCGACCAGTTCGAGCGGGGCTATGTAAGCCCTTCGCAATCGCCCACCTCCTCCTCGTATGGCGCTGGCCATTCATTCTGCATGCCCTTGGGTTCCGCCAACATCAACTCTGATGAGTGCGGCATTTTCACCAACAACCTCAACAATAAGGTGTACTGCAACATGGTGTCCTCAGCCACGCAATACGAGTTCGAGTTCACCGACCCGGACAATGGCTTTCTACGGCGCATTATCCAGAACACGAATTATGTGAAATTCATTGATCTGGGATCCAGCCCGCTGATCCCTGGTGTTCGTTATTTCTGCCGAGTACGCACCAACGCGAATGGCCCACTTGCCTCCGCTCGCTGGGGAACTGGGTGCGAAATGGGTATTGGAGTAGAGGAAACCCTGCTTTGCACTGAGCTTATCAGCTCACCAGCCTATGGCCATTCATGCAATGAAATGCGCAAATTCGGCTATTACGGCGGCTACATCTACGCAAAGCCTGTTCTGGGTGCGACCCAATATCAGTTCAACATCTATACCGCTGGTGGGGTTTATGATACGTTGATCTCTCGCTCCTCCTACATCCTACAACTGAAGTGGACGGGCAATCCCTTGGTGGATGGCACCACGTATAATGTGGCCGTCAATGCCATCACTTCGGGACAGAATACAGGCTTCTGCCCCACCACCTGCACCGTCACCATCAACAACGCGCTGCTTTCGCAGACACAGGTCCACCAGCTGGATGCAGGCACTCAGCAAAACCTGGAAGTGTGGCCCAACCCGAACGATGGACGCGATGTCGCCTTGAACATCGCCGGTCTGGGGGATCAGGTGGATCACGCCAATGTGGAGCTGTACGATGCCACGGGCCGATTGGTGAGATCCTTGGCTGTTCCTGTGCAGAACGGTTTGATGAACAACACCATGAACCTGACCGGGGTGGCCAATGGCACTTACGTGCTGCGCGTTCAGGCCGGCGAAAAGGTCTATAACAGCGCCTTGGTCGTAAGGCAGCAATAGCGCTAGAAGATCGATCAAGCGAAAGCCCTCTGCGAAGAGGGTTTTTGCGTTATTTGGAGCGACGTAACGCCGTCAGGTACTTGTCCTCCATGGCCCGCATGGCTTTCTTTTTGGCCGGGCTCTTATCGTCGTGGCCCAAGAGATGAAGCAGCCCGTGTACCATTACTCTTTGCAATTCGGCCTGCACGGGCACCTTGAACGACGATGCATTCTCCTTTACACGGTCGTAACTGATCAGGATATCCCCGGAAACACCCGTTCCTGTCTGCAGGTCAAAGGTTATGACGTCGGTGAACTCGTCGTGGCCCAAATACCTTTTGTTAAAGGGTAGAAGCCCTTTGTCCGAGAGCAGGACGAACGTGAGCTCACCCACGGAATGGCCATGGTCCGAAGCTACTTTTCGCAGCCACTTACGCAACAGCTCACGATCGCGGAAGGCATTGGCGACCTCCACCGCCTTGAAGACGATCTGGCCGCTGCCCACCATTATTCAACGGGTGGCTTGAGGCTGAAGGTGATCTCAGCGGTTGCGCCATTGTCGGAGAATTTCACCTGGTCCGACAATGCACGCATCAGGAAAACACCACGCCCATGCGGCTTTTCGATGTTTCGGGGGTCAGTGGGGTCAGGCAGGTTTTCGTGATCGAATCCCGGGCCCTCATCGCTAACAGTGAATGTTATCAAGTCCCCTTGGGTATCGTACCCTATGCTCACACGTTTTTGAGGGTCCAGTGCATTGCCATGATGAATGGCATTGTTCACCGCTTCCGTCAGTGCGATGAGGATGTTGCCATAGAGCGATTCAGGCACGTTGTGCTCGGCACAAGCCTGATCGATAAGCTTCTCGGCCAAGGCGATGTTCTCCGCTTTTGCGGGAAAATCTATGTGCTTCGTGGAGTGGACGTCTTGTGCGGTGGTTCCCATCTTCAACTATCGGGGTCGGTCAAAAGTATCGAAATACCGATCAACGCGTGTCTTGTAGTAGGGTTTTAACCCCGGAGGCACTGTTCGCAAGAGTTCCGCTTCGCGCTGGCGGTCCTGTTGATACTGGAAGAAACGCTGTGGATCGGGGTGGTCAAGCTCCTTGCCTTGGGTGCTTTCACGCTTCTGGTCCAATTCCCTCTCCTGCGCGGCCTTCTCGGCTTCAAGCATGCGTGTCATGATGTCCTGCTGGCGGCGGATGGACTCTTGTGTGAGCTGCTGGTTCACGATGTCCTTTTCATTCTCCTTCATTTGCTCAGCCAGCTTTTCCAAGCCGTTCCCGCTCCCGCTGCCGTCCTTGTTCAGCTCTTGGGCCATCTGTTGCATTTGCTGCCGGAGCGCGGACTGCTGGGCGGCCAATTTGGCCAACTGCTCGCTCATGCCAGCACCCATGCCGCCCGGGGTTTGCTGGCCTGGTTTATCGCCGGGCTTTTTCCCTTTTTCCAAGGCCTTCTTCATCTCTTCCAATTGCTTGGAAAGTGCTTCCTGCTGAGCCTTGATCTTCTGCATTTTTTTACTGTCACCGCTGCTACTGCCCATGCCGCCGGGTTTGTTACAACTCCCCTTGCCCGGCATCCCACTCGCCTGCTGCTGCATTTGGCGCAGCGCCTCATCCAGCATCAGCGCCAAATTATTCAGGCTGGTCATGGCCCGTTGCTGTTTGTCCGCCGCTATGGGCCGCTCGCGTTCGTTCGCGCGGGCCTCGGCCAAGTGCGCCAGCGCTTGGTCCATGTTGTCATTCACCAAGTTCATTTCGCGGTTCACCATGGCCTCCAGTTGCGGCACGCGCTTGCTAAGGGCGAAAAGCGAGTCTTCCACCAACCGCGAATCGTCGCGTAGTTTCTTCTGCTTCCTACCGATGTCCACAAGGTGTGGATCGCGCACTGCGGTGGATTCGAGGTCGTTCAAATTGGCTTCTTGGTCGAAACTCAGTTGTACGATGTTCTCCAGCAGTTGCCGGAGTGCGTCCATATCCTCTTCGCTCTGCTGTTGCTGGTCCTGCTCCATGGCACTGCGCATGGCAGCGGCCAATTGATCCATCTGCTCGCCTGCCTTCTGCTGGCTTTCACTCGCTTTTTTCTGCTGCTGCTTCTCCAACTGCTCACTGCTGTTCTCCTGCTCTTTTTGTATCCCCTGCTCCTGCTCCTCTGTCTTGGGCAGGTCCATGGGGCGTTCCAATGCTTTGTTCTTCTTATCCAATGAATCCAATTGATCGCGCACGCCTTGGAATTCCTTGTTGAGGGAATCCTGTTCCTGCTTCAGCCCATCCTGATCCCCTTTGCCGTCCTTCGTCTCCTCACTCAGCTTTTTCTGCTCTTCAGCGAGCTTCTCCAGTTGGTCAGCAATGTCCTCGGCCTTTTGTTCCACCTCCATCTGCTTGAACTGTTCCATGGCCCTGTCCAGTTCCTTTTCAATGTCCTCTTGGCTGAGTTTCATGTCCTGCATCTTCTCCTGCAGTTGCCCTTTATCGATCTTCTCCAACATTTCCTGCACCTGCCGGTACAGCTCCTTCATCTGCTCGCTCAACACGTTCTCGAACAGCTGTTGCACCTGTTGCTGTTTTTGCAGGATCCGCTCGTCCGCCTGTTTGTAGCTCTGCTGTTCCTGTTGGCTTTGCTTCAGCGTTTCCGTAGCCTTTTCAATGCGCTGCTCCAGTTGTTTCTGCCGATCCAGTACGTCCTGCATTTTCTGCTTGTCCTGCCAGTTCAGCTCCTTTTTTTCCTGCATGTCCCGGCGCATCTTCTCCAGATCCCGCTGCAAGTCCTGCGCTGCCTTTATGCTTTGGTGCAGCTCATCCTTGATGGCCTCGCCTTGCTTGTCCTGCTTGGCAGCCAGTTCTTCCAATGTAGGTGCTGCAAAGACCTGAGTAGCGCTCTTCGTGCTCTTGCTGCCGTTGACGCCGTCGTTGTCCCAAACTTCGAACCAATATTCCAACTTGTCGCCGGGCATCAAGCGCAACGCATCCAGGTCCTCGAAGTCGAAGAATGACTGTCGGGTTACGCCCTGTTGCACCGCGATCTCCTTGGTGCGCTCGCGTTGGTCAGCGCTAATGCTGTCGCCTCCTGCCGTGAAGCGATAATGGAAAGCCAGGCGTTTGAACCCGTGATCATCGCCGATGTCCCCTTTGAACCAAAGCCTGCGTGGGGAGAGGCTGTCCGGCTTCTGTTCCACGGCTATTGTAGGATAAAGGTCAGGCACCACATCGATTCGGTATTGTGCAGGCGGCTGTGTCGCCGTGCCCCGGTTGAGGGGTTGCATCGAATAACCGCCACCATGGACGAAACGTTTGGCGGCAGTGAAAACCTGTCCGCCCGTTGCCCCTTCGCGCACAGGAGAAAGCAAGTACGTTGAATCCTCAAAAACCATGGACAGGCTGTCCGCACCCTTTGTTTCCGCGGTCCAAGTGACACGCGTTCCCGCAGGGACGGAAATGTCGCCGGAGCTATTGGACGTGGTGTTACGCATGCCCAAGTAGGGCGGGTATTCCAGTGCCATTGAAAGGCCCAAGAGCATCGGGTTGGCTTCGGTCTCCAAGCGCATGGTAGCACTCTTGAACCCCTCGGCCCCCAATTGGAAATCCACCGGGGCCTGCACATTGCGGAACCGGTGGCTGAACCGGTCCGCACCCTGCCGTACCAAGGGCACGTGCTGCCCACCGATGTCCATGAATACCTGCTGTGGCAATGCATCACCCTGCATCTGTACCTCCAGCTCAAAGTCCTCGTTCTCGGGCACTTTTAGCTCCTTATTCAACACATTGAATTGGAAAGGTGCTTCCGGAAGGAACTCTATACCATGTGCTAAAAGGCGCTTGGTAGGCCCTGTGATCAAGCTGGGCGCTGCAAAGAGCAGAATAAGAAGGACACCTACCGGTGGCAATGCGAAGCGCAGGTAGCGGCGATTAAGGCCCAGGTCGATGGCCGTACTGAACGGCACCGGCGAAAGTTCCCGGCTGCGTTGCTCGATACTGGCTTCGATCAACTGGCGCCGCTGTGGGTCTTCGTCGCTTTGTCCGCGCAATTGAAGGGTATTCAACAACTTGTCGCGCACTTCCGGAAAATGCCGCCCCACGATCCTGGCCGCTTCCTCGTGCCCGATCACATTCCCCAGTCGGAACAGCTTCACCAATGGCAACGCGATAAAACGTACCAGGACCACTGCGGCCAACACCGCCAGCGACCAGAACACCACCGTGCGCACACCGGTGCCGAAACGACCGAAATATTCGCCCAATGAAGCCACCAGAAAAAAGAGGACCAACAGCCCAACGCTGTACAATGCGCCGCGTATCAGCCGGTCTTTGTAGTACTTCCGGATAAAGCCGTCCAGCTTGGCGATGAGCAGGTCGTAGTCGGAGGCCATGGAACAGGGATGCGGATCTTAGAACGGTGCGGCCTCGTTGGAATTGCCCCGAAAGTTAGTTAGGAATGTAGCCTAAGCCGGAAGGGCATCTGGGGATGTCTTCAACATCCAAGAATCCAGGGCACTGAAAAGGCCACACCGGAGTGAGTGTGGTCGAGACGGGCTTTTGCCGAGCAGGGAAGATCACAGAGCCTTATGCCCTATGCCCATGAGCTAGATCTCCCAGCTTGCAAGCCGTGCCCGCCAAAGCGGCATAGCTCGAATGAGCTAATGCATTCAGCTTGTTCTTCCGTCGGAACCACCAAACATCCTTCAGGAAGAGTGGGAAGTTGTGTCCGTTGAGCAGATCGAAGGCAATGGACATCGTGGGCTCCAAGGATTTCGCCGTATGCCAGATCCCGAACGGTATGAAGAGGGTTTCGCCCGGACCCACTGTGAAGGTGATGGGTGTTGCGTTGCGGTATAGTGGGAATTTCTCGTAGTCCGGGTTTTCGTGGTCAACGATCAATGACTTCCAGGGATCGTTGGGGTCCGGGTAGAGATATTTCTCCTGACCTCGCGGCCATACCGTGAACTGCTTATGCCCATAAAGCTGGTTTATCCACGCGCTCAAGTGATAATAATCCAAGTGGATGTAAGGGAATTTTCCGCCGGGGCCGCCTATGAAAAGCTCGATTGCGCCGCCCCAGTTCCCGCGAGCGAACATTGGATTTTGCAGCCAGTTCGGCTTGGCATAGTTCAGGCTGAGCGGTGTCAGCATGGTCATCACCTCGGGCAGTTGCGTATTCACATGGAATTTACACGGATACGGCACCGGCCGCGAAGTATCCTTTCCCTCTACAAGGTCGAGGATCTCGTTCATGGTGTAATCCGTTCCGTTCACGTCGGTGTGCCTGTCGCCGTAGTTATTGCGGAACCATTCCGGGCAGAACGTGCCGTTCGCTTGCCAAACCTGGCTGGCATCGGTGAACACCAAAGGAACACCGGGTTTCCAGTGTTCTGCTATGAAGCGGTCATAGGTAAGATCCTTGATGGAAGTGCGCTTGATCTCCATGTTCGTATGCAAGTGCCTGTCTACGTATGGTTATCGGCAGGAGGTTTCAATAGTGTCGACGCACATTGAACAAACCCTTATAACAAACTAAATGTAATGTGCAAGCCATCCGGAGTGCAAGTCCCGGTGCGATCAAGCGCCCCCCCCCCGTGGTGCCGTCAGGCGGGGAAGGTCAAAGAGAAGCGCGTCCCCTTTCCCAGCTCGCTGTGTACCTCCATGTGTACACCGTGTGCATTAAGGATGGTGCGCGCTGAAGTGAGTCCAAGGCCCATGCCTCCGCGCCTGCCAGAGTAAAAGGCCTGGAAAAGGCGCTGAATGTTCTCCTGAGCGATCCCCTTGCCATTATCCTCCACGCATATCTGCACCCTGTCACCCACTAACCCTGCCGTCAATTCAAGCTGTCCTTTGCCGGACTCCATCGCCTCAATGGCATTTATGCACAAGTTGGATAGTGCCACGCACAACATCGCCTCATCGGCCAATACGGTTTCCGCACCGGGCTTTATAATGATCCTTGAGGTCATGTGCTGGAGGTCCAGCCTATCCTGCACCGTTGCCAGCACCTGGGCCAGCAGGGCGTTCGTATCGCAACGGTACTTCGCGAGTTCCTTGATCTTGGAAGACTCCAATAGGTCATCGATCAAGCCGGCTATCCGCTTGATGTTACGGTGCAGGATCTCTGTGAAAGGGCGCACAGCATCCCGATCCGTACTGGAGAGTTCTTCCACCATTTGCTCCAACGCCATTTGGAGGTTGGTCAATGGGTTACGCACCTCATGTGCGATGGTTCGCGCGATGCCACCGGTAATGGCCAACCGGTCGCTCTCGGCCAAGAAGCCTTGGGCCCGTCGCGTCTCGGTGACATCTGTAACGGTGATCATAAATCCGTCCAAAAGCCGCAAGGCATGAAAATGGACCCAGTTGTCTGGCCGCTGTACCGAGCTGATCGTGTCCTCCAACGGGGTTCCGCTCTCTACTACGTCCACCAAGCGCTCGAAAGTGCCATTCTCCCTCAGGCCTGGCATCACATCCAGCAATTTACGGCCCACGAGACCCTGAGTGCGACCACCGTAGAGGCGCTCGCTTTCCTGGTTGGTCAATAACCATTCAAAATCCGAGATCCTGCCTTTCTGGTCACGTAGGCTACGGAAGGCCATTATGGAGCTGGGGGAACTGTCCAACACCCGCCGGAGCGAACGCTCAGCAAAGATCCTGGTGCTTACCTCCTCATCCAGCTGTACCACCTTGGCCTGGGTGTCGTTCTTCGCACGGTCCGCATCCTTCAATGCCCGGAAAAGGCGCCAGAATAACATGGCAGTGGCCGCAATGGCAAGGGCCGTGTAGATCAACAACATCAGCGGCGTGTCCGGCTTCAGTGATCTTTCAATGCGCTGATCACGGTCGCGGGCTTCTTCAATGGCTGCCGTAATGCGTGCTTGCTCTTGCCTAACGCGCTCCATCAGGGCGTGGCCTTCGGAAAGCTGCGTCCGTTCATCTCCCTGTAATCCGATCGGCGAGGAGCGTTCGGCAAGGAACTGATCCTGTACCTGCTTCATCATTGTTCGGGACAACGCGATGTACCCGTCCAGGTCCTCGTGAACAGCTCCAGCACGGTTCAATGAATCCAAACGCCTTATACTCCGGTCAACACCGGGTTGTGCGGCATTGAACGGAGCGAGCAAGGCCGTATCGTGCGTTAGGATGTAGCTACGCACTCCCGTCTGTGCATCCTTCAGGCCCGAGCCCAAAGCCTCTACTTCGTGCAGCACCGTATTGGCCTCCCGAGCACTTTCGCTTGCCGAGGTGAAGCGTTGGTATGTGCGATAGGTGGCGTACAACATGAGCAAAAGCAGCAGCAGAACACCGGAGTACAACCAGCGTAGCAATAACCGGTCACGTTGCCCACCCCTACCGGTCACTCGTCCTGTCTCTGCCATCCTCAGCCATCCTGGAAAGCGATCAAACCTCGATCCCGAAGGATTTCAACTTGTTGTAAAGTGTCTTCCTGTCGATGTTCAACATCTCGGCTGTCCGGGATTTATTGAAACCATTCCTTTCCAACGCCTTCAATATGGCCTGCTTTTCAGCGGAATGGGAGACTCCTTTCAAGCCATCGGAAAAGCCTGTTTGCGGCGCTCCCCTGTCCGGCTGCCTCGTTGCCGGCACTCCACTAATTACCTCGGCCGGAAGGCCGCTTAACTGCACCAGGCCATCACCTGTCAATAACACAGCCCGCTTCACCACGTTGCCGAGTTCCCTAAGATTACCGGGCCAAGTGTGCGCCAAAAGCAGGTCCTTCACTTTTGCGTCGAACCCGTCGATCTCTTTCCCCAATTGAGCATTCGCCTTATCCAGGAAATGCCCTGCGAACACCAATATGTCCTCCGGGCGGTCGCGCAATGGCAGTAGGTCGATACTGAACTCATTAATGCGGTGCAGAAGGTCTTCCCGGAACCCCCCTTCAACAACGGCCTGCTTCAGGTCCTCATTCGTAGCGGCAAGGATCCTGACGTCAACGGCGATGTCCTTTTCGCCACCAACACGCTTGATCCGACGCTCCTGCAAAACCCGCAAGAGCTTAACTTGGTTCTCGTAGGATAAGTTGCCGATCTCGTCCAAGAACAACGTACCGCCTTCAGCCTGTTCAAAGCTGCCGCGCTTGTCCGCAACAGCTCCGGTGAACGCTCCTTTCACATGCCCGAACAACTCGCTACCCGCGAGATCTTTCGGCAATGCTCCGCAATCCACGGCTACAAAGGGTTTTGAACTCCGTTTGCTGCGCCGATGTATCTCTTTTGCCACGTACTCCTTTCCCGTTCCCGTATCCCCGGTGATCAGCACCGTCATGTTGGTAGGTGCCACCAAGGAAATATGTCCATCCATGCCAGCGGCATGTGCTCCGCTACCCTGAATGTATTCCGGCGTTGGCTTAGCACCTTGGGGCGACTTATTCAACTTGGGCGTCGCGGCAAGGAACTCTTCCGTTGGCGCGGCCAACGCATCCTTGATGCGCATAAGGATCTCATCCGGATAAAGCGGTTTTCCAACGTAGTCGAAGGCTCCTTTGCGCATCAATTCTACAGCCGTGCGCACATCGGAATAACCCGTGATGATGATCACTGCGGTTTCCCGCGCCACGCCTTTTATATGCTGCAACATTTCCGCGCTGTCGGTATCCGGCAACCGGTGGTCGCATAATACCAGATCGTACCGGTGGCTTTTTAGCAATTCCTTCGCGGTGGAGCCACGCTGAGCGGTATCCACATCATAGCCCTGCTTCTTCAGAAAGCGGTCCAACAAAGTGCAGATGTCAGCATCATCATCAATTACGAGCAAGCGGTGCTTGGCCATGCGGAAAATTCGAGTGGGTGGTGCACGGTGGGGTTCCGTACTAGTCCAGGATGGGCGATAAAGATACGTGGGCGATTGTTCTATATATAAGTGCCGTTGCGAATCTGTGTTGCAGACTGTCCACAGCAGCTACTACGCATCACTCTGGTAAACTGCTCAATCGAGTGGCTCTACATGCCAATACCTGTGTGGTCATACTTATTTCGCCCGCATCACGGCGTAAATTTGCCGTCCACAAGAGCTTTTGACATTTTAACATCTTGATTCACAGCACATTAATCCACCTGTTCCACGTGGAACATCATGAGTTACCTTGAACAATATGATGTTGTCGTGGTTGGCGCCGGCCATGCTGGCTGCGAGGCAGCGGCTGCTGCAGCCAACTTGGGAAGTTCCGTTCTCCTGATAACCATGAACATGGGCGTCATCGCCCAAATGAGTTGCAACCCCGCTATGGGGGGGGTTGGCAAGGGTCAGATCGTTCGTGAGATAGACGCTCTTGGGGGATACTCGGGTATTGTAAGCGATATCAGCACCGTGCAATTCCGCATGCTCAACAAGAGCAAAGGTCCAGCTATGTGGAGTCCAAGAACTCAAAATGACCGTGAACTCTTTGCACATACCTGGAGGAAGAAACTGGAAGAATGTCCTAATGTTCACTTCCGCCAAGACACTGTTACCGGTATAGACGTTGAAAAAGACTTCGACGGCCTCACACGCGTTCGCGGTGTAAAAACGGGTGTAGGCCGTTCTATATCCTGTAGGTCAGTGATCCTTACTAATGGCACCTTCTTGAGCGCTGTAATGCATATCGGCGAGAAGCAATTCGGCGGCGGACGGTCGGGAGAAAAAGCAGCATACGGCATAACAGAACAACTTGTTAAGCTCGGTTTCGAGACGGGTAGGATGAAGACCGGGACACCACCAAGAGTGGATGGCCGAAGTATTGACTATAGCATTCTGGAAGAGCAGCGGGGAGACGACAAGCCCTCTAAATTCAGCTTCTCTCCTGAAACATCATCGGCCAAGAAGCAACTCAGTTGCTGGATCACTCATACTAATACCGAAGTCCACGACATCCTGCGCACCGGCTTCGATCGTAGCCCTATGTTCTCTGGACGCATCCAAGGGCAAGGACCGCGCTATTGTCCGAGTATCGAGGATAAGATCGATCGGTTTGCCTCTAAGGATAGTCATCAGATCTTCGTGGAGCCCGAAGGATGGAATACGGTTGAAACCTATATCAACGGTTTTAGCACAAGCCTACCAGAAGAAGTCCAAACAGCAGCCTTACGTAAATTACCGGGCTTCGCTAATGCACGTATATTTCGTCCGGGTTACGCCGTAGAGTATGACTACTTTCCCCCGACCCAGCTGCGCCACACGCTGGAAACAAAGCTCGTGGAGGGGCTCTATTTCGCAGGACAGATAAATGGAACTACCGGTTACGAAGAAGCAGCGTGCCAGGGACTGATCGCAGGCATAAATGCTCATTCCAAATTGGTGGAAAAGGCACCGTTCGTACTCGCCCGGGACCAAGCATATATCGGCGTTTTGATCGACGACCTTATTACCAAGGGCACCGAAGAACCCTACCGGATGTTCACTAGTCGTGCAGAGTTCCGTATCCTGCTCCGACAAGATAATGCAGATGAACGCCTCACCCCCCTTGCGCACGATCTTGGCCTAGCAGATGACAAACGCATGCTTCGTTTGTCTCAAAAAAGAGAATTTTGTAAGAAACTCGCTACTGCGCTTCAGACCGAAAGTGTTAGCCCTGGATCGGCAAATGCTGCGATCGTTCCACGTGGAACAGAGGCCATAAAGCAAAAGGTGAAACTGAACACTCTACTCTTAAGACCTCAGCTTTCATTCACCGACCTCGAATCATTATCTCCTTCGCTTTTAGATCTTACTCACACGTTCGGCAGCTTGCGACAAGAAGTAACCGAACAGGTCGAGATCCAGATGAAGTATGACGGTTACATCACGAAAGAGCGAGACATGGCAGATCGCCTCGTACGCCTTGAGAGCCTTCCACTTCAGGGCGATATGCCATATGAAAAACTAACATCACTATCGATCGAGGCTCGCCAGAAGCTCGGCAAGATCCAACCAAGTACTTTGGGTCAAGCTTCACGCATAAGCGGCATTTCGCCAGCAGACATCAGCGTTCTCTTGGTCTACCTCGGACGGTAATCATCGATCGTTCCACGTGGAACAACCTCATGGAAACAGTAGCAATTTGCCCCCTGTGCGCTAGTAAAGAGCTTTCATTTGCATTCCACGCCGTGGACAATACCGTTACCCATGAACAATTCTCTGTTCACCTATGTGCGAATTGTTCATTTCTGTTTACCTCTCCACGACCGGAACAAGATTCTATTGGAGCTTACTACCTTTCCAACAATTACATTTCCCACACTGAAACAGCACAGGGCCTGCAGGACCGAGTGTATCACTTTGTCCGAAGGAGAGCGTTAAAAGGCAAGTACAAGCTTGTGGCTAGGTACGCACCTGAAGGCGCACTTTTGGACGTTGGCTGCGGTACAGGGGATTTCTTGGCTTACATGGCCGAGCACAATTACGCTGTTCAAGGAGTAGAGGTCAGTTCGGATGCACGGAAGATCACAGCCAAGAAGAACCTTCGAGTTGCTGCTCACTTAGATACCCTTCCCGATAATGACACCTTCAACATTATCACTCTATGGCACGTTCTGGAGCATGTTCCATCCCCTCGTGCCACTTTGCTGCAATTACATACCCGATGTGCAACTGGCGCCCTTCTTGTAATAGCGGTTCCAGATCATGAAAGCTGGGATGCACAACACTACGGTGCAAATTGGGCAGCCTGGGACGTACCACGCCACCTGTCACACTTTAGTAGACAGGATGTGAAAAACCTGTTGAAGCAAACAGGATTTGAGTTGTTAAACATAAAACCCATGTGGTTTGATGCTCCGTACGTCAGCATGCTAAGTGAACAAAACAACGGACACGGAAAACTGGTGTCCATGCTTAAAGGATGGACGATCGGACTTTGGTCCAACATCATCCCTCTCATCTCAGATCGCCCCACGTCCAGCACACTTTACGTTGCACGAAAAGCCTGAGGCTCCAGAAGGTGCCTTGTCTGTGTTCTCCGGCGTTTCTCCACTTGGCTGGTATGGTACCTATCGCGTAAGACCGAACGCCCTTCAAATGCAAAATGCGGGCCTCAATATAATCTGCTGATTATCAACAGCTTACTTGATTGAGGTGCTTTTCGACTTAGACCCCTCTTTTAACCTCCGTACCTTCGCGCTCCAAAAATCCAGTCTTGCTATGAGCACTTTAACTGCCACTTCCCACATTTCCGATCTCCTGACACAATGGGACATCACCGAAAACAATTCCGGCGTTTCCACGGGGGAAAAATGGCTGAAGGGAGAGGGGGAGTTGCTCACCTCGGTCTCACCTGTGGACGGTGCAACGATCGCCTCTGTTCGTGGTGCTTCCAAGGCGGAATATGATCAGGCTGTGAATACCGCACACACTGCCTTTTTGGAATGGCGTAACTGGCCAGCCCCAAAGCGCGGCGAGGTGGTGCGTCAATTCGGCGAAGAACTTCGTAAACACAAAGCGGAGCTGGGGAAATTGGTGAGTTATGAAATGGGAAAGAGCTACCAGGAAGGTCTCGGCGAGGTACAGGAAATGATCGACATCTGTGACTTTGCAGTTGGGCTTTCCCGCCAGCTGCACGGCCTCACCATGCACAGCGAACGTCCGGATCATCGCATGTACGAACAGTGGCATGCCATCGGCCCGGTGGGTATCATCAGCGCATTCAACTTTCCTGTGGCAGTGTGGGCATGGAATACGGCCTTGGCTTGGGTTTGTGGAGACACCTGCATTTGGAAGCCCAGCGAGAAGACACCACTGTGCGGCATTGCGTGCCAAACCATAGCGGCTGAAGTACTGGCCCGGAACAAAGCACCCGAAGGGGTATCCGTACTTATCAATGGTGGCCGTGAAGTAGGGGAGTGGCTCAGTCACGACGAGCGCATTCCTTTGGTGAGCGCCACGGGCAGTACCCGCATGGGTAAAGCCGTAGGTGCTGCAGTGGGTCAGCGTTTAGGGCGTTCGCTTTTGGAACTGGGCGGTAACAACGCCATTATCATTTCTGAAAAAGCCGACCTCGACATTGCCATGCACGCCTCACTCTTCGGTGCGGTGGGCACATGTGGTCAGCGCTGCACATCCACCCGCAGGCTAATCATACACGAGTCGGTCTTTGCGGCTTTCACCCAAAAATTGGTGAAAGCATACGGACAACTGCGCATCGGCGATCCGCTCGATGAGAATAACCATGTGGGTCCGTTGATCGATAAGGCCGCTGTGGACATGTATCTCAAAGCGTTGAATGCCGCTAAGGATCAAGGTGGGGAAATGCTGGTTGAAGGTGGTTTGCTTACCGGTGAGGGCTACGAAAGCGGATGTTACGTAAAGCCGGCCATTATTGAGGTGAAGCCCGAAATGGCCATCGTACAACAGGAGACCTTCGCACCCATCTTGTACGTAATGCGATATAAAGGCGAGGTTGCCAATGCCATCGCAGTTCAGAACAACGTGAAACAAGGTCTATCATCCGCATTAATGACCTTGGATATGCGCGAAATGGAACGTTTCCTCAGCGTAGCCGGGAGCGATTGTGGCATTGCCAATGTGAACATCGGCACGAGCGGCGCGGAGATCGGTGGTGCCTTCGGCGGCGAGAAGGAGACCGGGGGCGGACGCGAAAGTGGATCCGATGCTTGGAAAGCCTACATGCGGCGCCAGACCAACACCATCAACTACGGTAGTACCGTACCACTGGCACAAGGTATTAAGTTCGACCTCTGATCATTTATCAGCGGTCCGCTGCAAGCGGTATCGTCCGCCCTCAAATCCTCATGCCCATGAATTTTCGCTCTGTCCGATCTCTGGGCGCTCTTTTCCTGTTTACCTTGATCATTAACGGTTGTGGCTCGCCCGCCTCGAAGACGGCAGCTCCTGCAAAACTCGCCCTGGGCCCTTGGCACATGGATCTGGACCTGGATTCCACCGCTGGGGAAGTGTTACTGCCCTTCCAGTTCGATGTGACCAAAAAGAAGGATAAATGGATCTTGGTCATCCATAACCAGGACGAGTCAATTACGGTGGATTCCATTCAAATGACCGGGGACAGCATTCATATCCATATGCCGTTCTTCGATTCCGACTTCCATGGTGAGTTGCACGGTGATTCAGCATTCTCCGGCTTGTGGTACAACCATTACAAGGGTGCTGGTTATGCCATACCCTTCATGGCTACCGCAGGCTTGATGCCACGATTCCCTTCCCGTAAAAACATTGGATCAGCACGTATCGCCGGTGATTGGGAGGTACATTTCATCGACGGTGACGATGATGAACACGCGATCGGAATCTTCAATGTGGAGGGTGGACACGTGAAAGGTTCATTCGCTACGGAGACCGGTGATATGCGCTTTCAAGAAGGCAGCGTTACCAGTGATTCTCTTTTCCTGTCCTCGTTCAACGGTTCCCAAGCTTTTCTCTTCCGCGCCGCTGTGCGCAATGACAGCTTGGTGGGGGAGTTCCGCAGTGGATACCGGCACAAACAGGCTTGGTACGGAGTGCGTAATCCGGATTTCAAACTGGCCGATGACGAAACCGCCACCACGCTCGATCCCGCACATCCGTTCGCGTTCAGCTTTCCGGACCTACAAGGCAATATTCACAGCTCTTCGGACAAGGAATATAGCGGGCAGGTCTTGGTGGTGGAGGTCATGGGTACGTGGTGCCCCAATTGCATGGACGAAGCCAAAATGCTGAATGAGTTCCACGAAAATTACCGCACTGACGGTCTACGTGTGGTAGGCTTGGCTTTTGAGCGCAGCGCCGATCTGACGTCCTCGATCCCAGCACTCGAACGTTTTCACAGCGGCCTGGGTATCGGGTATCAAGTTCTATATGCCGGAATGGCCCAAGCGGATACCGTCAAGGCAAAACTGCCTTTCATTTCCAAGTTAAAAAGCTACCCGACAACCTTTTTAGTGGGGCGGGATGGCACAGTTCGGCACATCTATACCGGTATCTACGGTCCGGGTACCGGCGAACGCTACACGCGCTTCAGGGACCGGATGGAGAATGCTATTGTGCAACTCTTGCAGGAGCCTAAAAAATAAGGGCTCACTGAGGTGATCTAATCGTGCCCCAGCTCTTCCACCGGGCCGGATATGATCCTTTGCTCGCGGTTGGCCAAGTCCCAAGCGGTATGGAAGACCAGTTGTGCCCGTTGCCGCAATAAGTCGAAGCGGATCTTGTCCACTTCATCGAAAGGGCCGTGGTAGTCGGCATGCACACCGTTGAAAAAAAACGCCACCGGTACGCCGTGCTTAGCGAAATTGTAGTGATCACTGCGGTAGTAGAAACGGTTGGGGTCATTATCTGAATCAAAGGTGTAATCCAGGTGCAACTTGGTATAAGTAGCATTCTGTGCTTCATTGATCCGGCGCAGTTCTCCACTGATCCGCCCGCTGCCGATCACGTAGACGTATGCCCCACTGTCAATGTGTGCGCTATCCACCCTGCCGATCATATCAATGTTAAGGTCAGCAACGGTGCTATCAAGTGGGAACACAGGGTGTTCGGTGTACCATTCAGAGCCCAACAGACCCTTCTCCTCGCCACTGACGGTCATGAACAATATGCTACGTCGTGGCCCATGACCATCGGCTTTGGCTTGTGCGAATGATCGCGCCATTTCCAGGACCGCGACCGTGCCGGAGCCATCATCGTCCGCGCCATTGTATACCTCGCCATCCTGCATCCCGATGTGGTCGTAATGCGCGGTAACAGCGATGACCTCACCTTTCTTATCACTGCCTTCCACGTAGCCAAGCACGTTCTCTCCTGTAAGTTCCCTGTCCAATGAAGAATAGCTGAAACTCAGTGGTGACTTTATTATGATCCGCTTTTGCGCTGTGGCCTTCAGCGCCTTCTTCATGGTTATGTTAGCTTGGTCCAATATGGCCTGCGCCAGCTCCGGTGTTATCACCACCAACTGCTGACCCTTGTTGCGTTCCACGAGTTCTTGCGCAGTCCCCAAGCGCATACGCGGTGCAGCCAGATTCCGCCCTTGCTGGCCCATGACCTGCGAAGCATTGCCTTGGACCAACAAAACCACTTCGGTCCCTGTACCTGTCAAGGCTGTCGCTACGTCCTTTACCTTCGTGAGAGGCTCTCCGCCCTTCTTGCTTGCCGGAGGATCCAACACCAGCACCACTTTACCGCCACCTCCGAGTTGAACACCGCCTACGGCCAACGGTGATATCACCGTTATTTCCTGCACTTCCAACGATCTGTGCAGTCGTTCAGAGGTGTAATAGTAGTCCTTCAGGAACTCTAAGGCGCTGCCACCGACGGCCATGGAAAGTCCACCTAACTTCGTTTCCGTCACCGGGTATTGTTGCTGATAACCATCGGGCAATAGGCCCATATTTCGTGCGTTGGCAACTGGGGGTATACCGAACTTCTTGAACTGCCCCTCAATATATTCCGCCGCCATCTTCTGGCCTTTCAAGCCCGTTTCACGGCCTTCGTAGGCGTCGCTGGCCAAGATGGCAAGATGTGTATGCAAACCCTCTTCGGTTATCGTGTTCGCATAGTATAAAGCAGTGCTGTCCACTTGGGCGCTAGCGATTAGTCCGCTACTTGCAAGCACTGTCAAAAGCAGTTTTCTCCACATCGGGCCCACGTTCAACACTGTTCAATTTCAGAGATCCGCCGCTGGTGTCTGCCGCCTTCGAACGTTGCGTTGAGGAAAGCATCCGTTATCGCCTCCGCCTGCTCGGTGGAAATAAAGCGGGCGGGCAGGGCAAGGACGTTGGCATTGTTATGCCGTCGCGCCAATTCAGCAATTTCAGGCAGCCACGCCAAGGCTGAGCGAACGCCGTTGTGTTTGTTTGCCGTGATATTGACCCCGTTGCCACTGCCACAAACCACGATGCCCAAGTCCATCTTGCCATCAGCCACGGCTTTTGCTACCGCGTGCGCGTAGGTGGGATAGTCCGTACTCTCTTCGGAACGCGTGCCTTCGTCCAGCACCTCTACATTACGCGAAGAAAGATACTTGATAAGCTGCTCTTTCAGCCTGAAGCCCGCATGGTCACTGCCGATCGCTATTCGCATGCCTCAAAGATAGCGGGGACCTAAATGATCGAACATTCCCGTTGTTGATAAGGATATTCTACCGTGCAGAACTTTTAAGGAGTTTTTTTGGAACGGTAGGGAGTTGGCCTGTATGGACAAAATATCCGGGGTTGCAAGAACCATCTTCCACCAACTTCCCACACCGATCGAACAATCCCGGCTTATGTCTGACATATCATTCGATGAACGATCGATGATGCCCATGGGATAGCACGATCGTGCATGGTTCACCCCGGATAGCGGCAATACTGCCTTTTACTAAGGAAAGCTGACCGCGCCTTCATTGTTCGATCACTGTTGAATACTTTTGAGAAGTCAAAATGGCAAGCACGCTCCGCAGCTTTCTTCAACACCTTCAACACCCCTTATCATATCATCATCTTTCTTTAAAAGAAGGAATACTGATACTGATGTGTGTGTTATCCTGTAATGCCTTCTGCCAAGCGGACAGCACGATCCATCGGTACCTTTACCCCGATGGAAGTATCAGCAGCGAAGGGCCTTTGGTGGATGGTCAACCCAATGGACATTGGAGGGCTTACTACCAGAACGGTGCATTAAAGAGTGAAGGCGACCGGGTGAACTTTCAATTGGACAGCACTTGGTCCTTTTTCGCCCCGGACGGACAGCTGACCACCACCATAGGATACAAAGCCGGTAAAAAGCAAGGGTCATCCCGGAAATACGGAGCAGGTGGTGCGCTTTTGAGCGAGGAACAATACAAGGACGACCTTTTGGAAGGATTTTCCACCACCTATTTCCCTGCGGGCAGTGTGCAGTCCAAGGTTCCTTTCAAAGCGGGGAAGGAGGACGGTAAGGCCTATGAATATGCCGAGGATGGCAGGCCCATCACCGTTACTGATTGGCGTAGCGGCGTTCTTCAGCGCAGACAGGAACTCAACCGTTACGATAAGGCTGGTCTCCGTCAGGGCTTTTGGCAAGCGTACTATCCCAACGGGAACGTTAAATGGGAAGGGCGTTTTACCGACGATAAGCGTCAAGGCATCTTCAAGGAATACGATCAGCAAGGCAACCTGAAGGAAATGGCCAAGTATGACCAGGATGAGGTAATGCCGGATGCTGCGGAAACAGCGCTTCTGGATATTAAGAACACCTATCATCCGGACGGAAAAGTGGCCAGCATAGGCAGTTACACCAAGGATGGGAAGAAGCAGGGTTTGTTCCGCAGTTTCGATGATGATGGAAAGCCAGCCGATGCGGCGATCTACAAGGATGACGTGCTGGTAAGCGGTGGTCAAGTGAACAACATAGGCATGCCCGAGGGTACTTGGACAGAATACTATTCAACCGGGGAAAAGCGGGCCGAAGGCGCTTATAAGGATGGAAAGAAGGACGGGGCTTGGATATTCTACCACAGGGGTGCTACAGTGGAACAGCGAGGCAACTATCTCAACGGGTTGCCGCAGGGGAACTGGCGCTGGTTTTATGACACCGGCGAACTCCACCGGGAGGAGATTTATCGGAAAGGCAAGGAGGATGGGGCTTCTGCGGAATATGCGCGAGATGCTTCCATTATCATTCAAGGTGTATACATCGATGGATCGAAGGATGGACCATGGACCTATCACGTGGGCGGGCACACGGAGACAGGAGCTTACAAGGACGGGCTTCGGGATGGGCCTTGGGCAAGCTCTTATGACAACGGAAAAAAGAGTTTCACAGGCAACTATGTGAACGGTGAGCCTGAAGGTAAGCACCGCTGGTACTGGCCTAATGGTCGGTTAAAACTGGAGGGACGCTACCGGGGCGGTCTTGAACAGGGTGATTTCAATTACTTCAACATCAACGGACTACTGGAACTGACCATAAAATACCAGGACGGAAAGGAAATGAAGTTGGATCACGCCAAATTACCACCGCCTTATGAGCCCGGAGGCGCAGCGGATTGACCACTAACAGAAAAATCGAAACCGCCTTGATAACCGGTAATGGCTACCGCAAACGAGCATAAGCAGACCAAAAGCATCGGGGCAAAAGGGTACGGTGGGGGTTCCGAGGGAACTTGGGCCAATGATCTTGTGGGCTTTTTTACAACCACCCTTGGGGGGCGCCTACTCGATTGCAACCAGGTACTGGCGGACATGCTGGGTTATTCCCAGCCATCGGAAATGATGGAAATGGCGGTGGGTAGTTTCTATTTCAATCCCACGGAAAGGCAGGATTTCATTGATGAGCTGGAACGATCCAAACAGTTGAAGAACCGGGAGATCGTATTGAAGCATCGCAATGGGCGTGCAGTGCATGTGCTGGAAAATGCACGGATGGTGGAACACGCGGACAGACCCAAGGAAATACATGGATTAGTGATCGATATTTCATCCATCCGGGGCGATGAGATGGAACAGCGTATGCTGGTGAACAACTACCGGCAATTACTCGGACGTGTAAGGGATGGCATCCTGGTGGTGAGAAGCGGTACGGTGCTTTATGCCAATCAGGCGGCGGAATCCCTGTTCGGCGGTGCTGTTATCGGTGTGGATCTGCGGGAGATGTTCGCGAACGAAGAGGCTTCCAAGTTGCGATCACTTCTCGCGAGCATCGAAGAAGCGGATCCCACCTTACCACACCAAGTGGAGATGAACGCAGCGGACGGCAGCCGAAAACCATTGTTGCTTTACGCTACCGCGACTTGGCATGCGGGTGCCTTGGCCGCTCAATTCACCCTGCATGACCCCGCTGCTGGCCATAAGATCCTGCAGGAGCGGTTAAGGATTAAAATGGCCGAGGAATCCAACCGTGCCTTGCAAGCTGAAGTAGAAGAACATAAGCGTACACAGTTGGCGCTATTGGAAAGCCGGCACATGGCCAAGAGCGTGGTGGATAGTTCGCTGGACATGATCATGGCTGCCGATAATGCCGGATCGGTCACTGAATTCAATCCGGCAGCGGTACTTAAATTCGGATACGAGCGTGAAGAAGTACTTGGCCGATCAGCAAGACGGTTCTTTGCGAATGAAGAGGATCAACATAGGATCAACCGTGAACTGGAACGATATGGTTCCTTTTCCGGCGAAGTGCGGAACGTGGACCGTGATGGACGCGAGTTCACCAGCTTCCTCAATGCATCCCGGTTGATCGACGCCGAGGGAAGGAGCCTAGGCACGATGGGCGTAAGCCGTGATGTGACCCAAGCCAGGAAAGATCATGAGGCGCTTCGGGCGAGCGAAGAACGCTACAGGGACCTTTTCGATAATGCCACCGATCTGATCCACAGCGTGGACCTTTCCGGGAAACTGCTTTTTGTGAACGCCGCATGGGAAAGGGCCATGGGATATACCCGGGATGAGGCGGTGAAAATGAATATGCTGGACATGCTGCCAGCTGATAACCGGATCTTGGCCGAGCGGTGGCTGGCGAACGTGGAGGACGAACCGAATACTGCGCCTTGGAGATCAGTGTTCTTGACCAAGGACCAACGCAAGTTGACCATGGAAGGCTCATCGAGCCTGTATTTCGAGAATGGCAAAGTAGTGGCGGTCCGGGGTATTCTGCGTGATGTGACCGCGGCCACTGAAGCACAGGAACGACTCCACAAGCTAACGGCTAAAGAACGCGCTCTCTTCCAATCGAATGAACACCTCTTCTGGACAGTGGACAGCCGCATAGCGCTCACCAGTTTCAATAATGGCTATGAGCGTATGGTGCTCCGCATGCACGGCCATGCGCCAGAACTGAATACGGACCCGTCCAAACCACGCACCCTGTTCGCCGAACCTGATTACCATAAATTCTGGGAGGAGAAATATGCAATTGCCTTCTCGGGGCAGACTGTGCGTTTTGAGACCGATCGTAGGGATGCGCAAGGACAACGTGTGTGCAACGAGATTTATCTCAGCCCCATTTTCGCTCCGGATGGTACTGTTCCGGAAGTATTCGGCATCGGCCACGAAGTGACCGGTGAACGGCTTGCGGAGGACGAGGTGAGGGAACAATCGGCACGCTTGAACGCTATTTTCGAGGGTAGTGCCGACCTGCTCATCTGGACCTGCGGACAGGTGTTGGATATCACCAGTTGCAATACGCGCTTCACAAAGATCGCCAAGCGCATGTTCAAAGGTTCCTCCGCCTTGGGTGAGAATCTTGCCAACGGCTTGTTGAAGCATGTGGCGCCCGGTCAAGCGGATGCTTTCCGAAAGCAATTGGCCGCAGCATTGGCTGGACGGGTACAAAGTTTAGAGCTCTGTGTTGCGGCCCCAAGAAGCAAGCCGTTATGGTTGGAAGTGTTCATCAGTCCCATTGAGACGAAAGGCCCCGTTGTGGAAGTGAGTTGCTTGGCGCACGACATCACCGATAAGAAGTCCTCCGAGCGTGCCATGCTTGAGAATATTCGCGAAAAGGAGGTCCTGTTGAAGGAGATCCACCACCGCGTAAAGAACAACCTGCAGATCATCAGCAGCATCTTCAGCCTCCAGCGGGACCATTTAGGGAACGACCCCCGTTCGATGGAATTAATGCATGAAAGCCAGAACAGGATCCGCAGCATGGCTTTCATCCATGAAAGCCTCTATCAGAGCAAGAACTTCAGCCACATCGACCTGGCCGACTATATGGGTGGCTTGTGCAGGAACCTGGTGATGAGCTACTCCCTCACCGACAAGGTCGCACTCCGCACCGAGCTGAAACCACTGCCGCTCGATATCGACAAGGCGATTCCCTGCGGATTGATCCTCAACGAGCTGGTGAGCAATGCTTTGAAACATGCTTTTCCGAACGGGCATGGCGAGATCCTGCTTGAATTGGAGGAGGTGGATGGCCAGGTCCACATTGTGGTTCAAGACAATGGGAGGGGTTTTCCGCCCAAGGATAAAGTGCGGCGTGGGCTGGGTTTAGAGCTGGTGGAAATGCTCACGGAGCAACTCGATGGCCACATTTCGCGTACCAAGGGCGCGGATAACACCGGCACCCGGTATTTGATTACTTTTGATCGAACCTGAGAACGAGCAATGGCGCAGACAAACGTACTTGTAGTGGAAGACGAAAGCATCGTCAGCAAGGACATCCAACAAAGCCTGAAGAAGCTCGGCTACAACGTGGTGGGTGCAGCTTCCACCGGGGACCAAGCCGTGGCGCTTGCCTTGGAACATCAGCCGGACATCATCCTGATGGACATCATGCTCAAAGGGGAGATGAACGGCATTGAAGCGGCCACCCGCATCCGGGCGGAGACGAACATCCCGGTCATCTTCCTAACGGCCTATGCGGATGAAAGCACGTTGAGCAAGGCCAAGGTGACGCAACCCTATGGTTACATCATTAAGCCGTTCAAGGAGATCGACATACACACCTCCATTGAAATGGCCCTCTACAAGCACAAGAAGGAGGCCGAGGTGCTGAAGGAACGTGACCTTTTATTCAGCTTGGTGGAGAACCAAGGCACCAACAAGGACCTGCTCTTCGTAAAGAGCAACAGCCGGATGGTGAAATTGCGCACCAGCGACATCTATTATATCGAGGCGCTGAAGGATTACGTGGTGATCAATACCCTGAACACCCGCTACACGATCCACAGCACCATGAAGGACATCGAGGCCAAGCTGCCCGAGAGCGAGTTCATGCGTGTGCACCGTTCGTTCATTGTACGCATTGACAAGATCACGGCCATTGAGCAGCCCAACCTGATCTTGGAGAACGACAAGAAGATCATTCCTATTGGCGGCAGCTACAAGGATGATCTGTCCAAGCGGCTCAACCTGGTGTGATCGCGGCTGATCAGTTGGTTGTCCAACTTCCCTCAGGTAGCTTAGGCACCGGGGGTTGAAGCCGGGATAAAAGCAAGTGATCGCTGTGGTTGGGTGCTCCAGACGGCTCTTCTTTATCAAACGTTGGTGAAAACGCCTTTACCGCTGCCGTTGTACAAACGACAGCAAGCAGGTATGAACGCCTGCAAACGCATATCGACCGACTAACGGCTGCTGGTCGCCGGACGTTTGTGCCGGGGAAGACAAACAACCCCCGCTAAAACATCAAGCCATGATCGCATCCAACAACCTCGTACGCCTGACTGGTAATCTCGGCTTCGATCCGGAAGTGCGTGAGATCGCCGCCGGCCGTAAAGTGGCACGCCTAAGTCTGGCAACCAACGAAACGTACACCAATGCTGCTGGTGAGCGCGTCACGGACACGCAGTGGCATACCGTGGTAGCATGGGGGCGCATCGCTGATCAGGTGCAACGACTGCTGGCAAAAGGCACGCCAGTGTCGTTGGAAGGCCGCTTGGTCCATCGCAGCTATACCGGCAAGGAAGGCATGAAGCGCTATATCACGGAGATCGTTCTCAGTGATTTCAAGGTTATTGCCTACGCTAATAAAGGCGAAGAAACACTGCAAACTGCAGCCTGAATAAAGCTCCGGCAGGTGAAAGGGGTGCGGCAAACCGCGCCCCTTTCTGTTTTTAGCCGACCTATGTAGGCATAGAAAGCGATCATCCCGTTGATCTGAAGCATCTTGCTGCCTACATTTCCATCCCGCACGGTAAGCCTGCGTACGTCGCTTTACTTTCTACCTTCAGCATCATGGCCACAACAACATTGAAGTATTCTACTACCAATTACATCGCGGGGAAGCCCGGTGCTAACGGCCAAAAGCAACTGGAAGTGAGGTCACCTTTGGATGGCAGCATCATCAGCAATGTTCCGCTCAGTACAGCCAAGGACTTGGATGTCGCGGTAAAAGCCGCCGAGGCAGCATTCCCGGCGTGGAGCGCCATGCCGATAAAGGAGCGTTCGCAGATCTTCTTCAAATACCGCGACCTACTGCTGAAAAACCGCGAGGAGTTGGCGCGGCTGGTGCACGAGGAGAACGGCAAAACGATGGACGAGTCCTATGCCGAGGTGGATAAAAGCGCTGAGCTTACCGAATTCGCGTGCAGCCTGCCCCAGCTGGTTCAGGGCGAAGTGTTGGAGGTGAGCAAGGGTGTGGAATGCCGCATCGAGCGCAAGCCGCTCGGTGTGGTGGCAAGCATCGCACCCTTCAACTTCCCCAACATGGTGCCGCATTGGACCATTCCCAATGCATTGATGCTGGGTAATACCATGATCCTGAAGCCAAGTGAACTGGTGCCGATCAGCGGGGTACGCATCGCGGAACTTTTGAAGGAGGCCGGGTTGCCGGATGGCGTCTTCAACGTCATCAATGGTGACCGGGATATCGTGGAGGCTATCTGCGACCATCCCGGTATTAAGGCCGTTAGCTTCGTTGGCAGTACCAAGGTGGCGAAGATCGTTTATGTACGGGCCAGCGCCTCTCTGAAGCGTGCGCTTTGTCTGGGAGGAGCTAAGAACCACTTGATCGTATTGCCTGACGCGCATGTGGGGATGACCGCCAGTAACGTGGTGGCCAGCATGAGCGGTTGTGCCGGCCAGCGGTGCATGGCCGCTGCGCAGATGGTGGGCGTGGGCGGCGTGGACCACATTATCGACCAAATGCTCGTGGAAGCCAAGAAGCTAATCCCCGGGAAGACCCTCGGGCCGGTGATCAGTAAGGCGGCATACGAGCGTATCACCGGCTACATTGAGGAAGCGGAGAATGCTGGTGCAAAGATCCTTCTTGATGGTCGCAACCCTAAGGTGGAAGGCGGTGCCAAGGACGGGTACTACCTCGGCCCCACCATCATCGACCATGTTACGTCCGACATGCGCATTGCGAAGGAAGAGGTCTTCGGCCCGGTGATCAGCATCATTCGCGCGAAAGACCTTGATGCCGCGCTCGACATCGAGAACGCGAACCCGTATGGTAACGCGGCAGCGGTATTCACGCAGAGCGGTGGGCTTGCAAGGCAGGTAATGGAACGCGCCAGTGCCGGCATGATCGGCGTGAACATCGGTGTGCCCGTGCCCCGGGAGCCCTTCAGCTTCGGCGGCTGGAACGACAGCAAATTCGGCACCTGTGACATCACAGGCAAGAGCAGTATCGAGTTCTGGACACAGCTGAAGAAAACCACCACTAAGTGGAACCCGGAAGGGAAGGTGAACTGGATGAGCTGATCTGTTCGGGGGGTTCCAGTGAACCTTGGAAAACGTCAGGTCCGGCCATAGAATACGACTAAAAGCGATGACCATTCTTTGGTCCGCGTTACATCCCCAGTGCCGATCCCTCCCGTACATATCGATGTGATCATTCCCGCGTTCAACGAGCAAGAGGCGGTGGGCTTGGTGGTGCGCGACATCCCCAAGGACCTGGTGCGCCACATCGTGGTGGTGAACAACGCTAGCAGTGACCGTACCAGCGAGATGGCACGCGCTGCAGGAGCGATCGTGGTGGATCAGCCTTTGCGTGGCTACGGCAACGCCTGCTTGCGAGGCATGGAACAATTGGCCAAGCACGATCCATCGCCCGGCATCGTGGTCTTCATTGATGCGGACCATAGCGACAAGCCCATACAAATGTCCGATGTGGTGGCTCCCATCCTGCGCGGCGAAGCTGACTTCGTGATAGGCTCCCGCGCTTTGGGTCAACGCGAGGCCGGTTCGATGATGCCCCAACAGATCTTCGGCAATTGGTTGGCTACGCGTCTACTTAAGCTTTTCTATGGCGTGCGTTACACGGACCTCGGACCTTTCCGCGCCGTGCGGTGGGAAGCTCTTCAGGCCATGGGAATGCGCGATCGCACTTTCGGATGGACCGTTGAGATGCAACTGAAAGCGGCTAAGCAAGGCCTTAGGATAGCCGAGGTGCCGGTGGACTACCGTAAGCGCATCGGCTTTTCAAAGATCAGCGGCACGGTGAAAGGCTCCGTCCTGGCCGGTTATAAGATCATTACAACAATCATCAGATACCGCTGATGGCGCTTGTCGTGCTTATCGTATACGGCCTGCTGCTCAGCTTTATCCTGCTGTTCAGCGTTGTGCAACTACAATTGGCTTGGGCGTATCTGCGCCAAAGCCGAAAGCCGCATCCTGGACCAATTGCCAGCAGCGGCCCTTTGCCATATGTAACGGTCCAATTGCCGCTTTACAATGAACGGCATGTAGTGGAGCGCTTGATCGACCAGGTGGCCGCCATGGATTGGCCCCGGGACCGCTTTGAGGTGCAGGTGCTGGACGACAGCAATGATGAGACGGCCCAGCTTGCCGCAGTGCGCATCGCCCACTGGCGGACACAAGGCATCGACATGAAACACGTGCGCAGGCCTGACCGCAACGGCTTCAAGGCCGGGGCTTTGGCATTTGGCACAGAACAGGCGAGAGGCGAATTCATCGCCATTTTCGATGCTGACTTTCTACCTCCGTGTGACCTCTTGCGCAAAGTGATCCCGTGGTTCAACGACACTAAAATGGGAATGGTGCAAACACGTTGGGGCCACATCAACCGGGACAGCAACCTGCTAACACAGTTGCAGGCGTTCGGCTTGGATGCGCATTTTACCGTGGAACAGGTGGGCCGTAACAGTTTGGGTCGCTTCATCAACTTCAATGGGACCGCCGGCGTATGGCGCAAAACCTGCATCATTGATGCGGGCGGCTGGCGCCCTGATACCCTCACCGAAGACCTGGACCTGAGCTACCGGGCCCAGCTCAAGGACTGGCGCTTCCATTACTTGGAAGATGTCGTGTCCCCCGCAGAGCTGCCCGCAGCCATGAATGCCTTGAAGACCCAACAATACCGCTGGAACAAGGGCGCGGCGGAATGTGTGGTGAAGAATCTTCCCGCCGTGCTGCGTGACCCTACGCTTTCATTTTCCACCAAACTGCACGCGACGTTCCACTTGATGAACAGCACCGTATTCGTGTGCATACTCGGCACGGCCTTGCTCAGTGTTCCACTCTTATTGGTGAAGCAGACGCACCCGGAATTCCGGGTGTTTTTCAACCTGGCCGTGGTCTTCACCTTCGCACTGCTGGCGTTGGCACTGTTCTATGGCGCAGCACATCGACGATACTACCATGGATGGCGCGGGGCGCTGCGCTTCTTATGGACCTTCCCTGTTTTTTTGTCGATGAGCATGGGTTTGTCCCTGCATAATGCCATAGCGGTGACCGAAGGTTATCTCGGACGCAAAAGCCCTTTCTTACGCACCCCGAAAAGCGGTGCCACAGCAGGGGGAAAGGCCATATCCCGCGACCGTTATTTGAAGAGTGCTATTACACCTATTACCGCGATGGAGTTCGCCATTGCGCTTTATGCTGTTGTCGGGCTGGTGATCGGCTTCCGCGTGGGGGACTTGGGTCTGGCCCCTTATCACCTCATGCTGGCGCTTGGCTTCGGTACGGTGGGTTACTGGTCAGTGGCGCACTCGCTACGTACTGCCGGGTAAAAGCCATTCGGCAAACAGGTGTAACCGGCCGGCGGGCGCATGCGTAGAAGCGACTAAACAGCTTTGCCATGCCACATGTGATGCTCATTGAGGACGATGCACTTGTCCGCACCCTGATCGCCCACCGCTTGATGGATCGCAACTGGCGTGTAACCGCGCTGAAGGATGCTCGGAACTTGGAGAGCATGTTGGCCGACGAGCCCGCGGATCTCCTGCTGATCGACCTTGGGTTGCCCCATGCTGATGGCTTTTCGGTTGTGGAGCGCTTACGCGCCAAGGGTATTACCACGCCGGCATTCATCATCACCGCATACGAACTGCCACACCTCAACGCCATGGCGCTGGGCGCTGGCGCCTCGGGCCTTATCCGAAAGCCGTTCGACGAGGACGAATTGATCGCCCGGGCGGAGTTGATGTTGGCCGCATAGAAGTGGTTGAACGTCGCCTTCCAGCGGACGAAAGGACAACCTGGTTCGCGTAACAATGGTGCTCGCCGCACCCTCTGCTGAACCCCCGAACAGCGTTTGGCTACTTTGCGGTGTCTTACCCGTAAAGTCCGCCCATGGCCCATCGCTACGCTTGTCTCGTGATCCTCCTTCCTGCACTCGCGGTCGCCCAACCGCAACTGCCGGGCATGTATCCGCAGGATACCATTACGCGTCTTTGTGCGGGCGATTCCACAACGCAGGTATTGACCTATCAAGACTGGGAAGCCTACCAGACGTTCGACGACCTGTGGGACGGCCCGCGCGACACCACCGTGTGCATCGACCTTGCGCACGTGGTGGGCAACTACGTACAGTCCTACATCAGCACCGACCAGATCGATGCGTCGCGGCCGGTCTTCGTTCGCTGGCTTTCCGACAGCGCATCGGCGGTACCCCTCTCGCCCAACGATGAATACGCCTTGGATGCTTACTCCAACGCGACGGGTGGCTTCGATGATTCCAACACCTGTCCCGGCGGTTTTTGCACGGGCGTGCAGGCCGCCGTGCGCATACCGCATTGGAGCGGTATGGGGACGGATCTGCGTTGGTACCAGTCCGCGTACAATGGCAGCAGTTGGTTCGGCACGCCCTTGCACCTGTGCATCCCCACGGAATATTTTGACCAAAACGACTTGGCTGAAGTGATCTACTCACTCAAGTCCGCAACGGGGAACCCCGGCGAAGACCTGCGGTTATACAGCCCTGAACTCGCTGACCTCGGTGCAAGCGGCAACCTCACGCTGTTCACACAGGAAATGCTGCCCCAATACCAGACGGGTCCCAGCAGCTACGAGCTCAACCCCTATTTCTTTTTCGCGAACAATTTTTTAGCCATGTATCCGGATACCACGTACCCGGACATCAATAACATCCGCTACTTGGAACTTTCGCCAAGCCCCAACACGCCCGACTCCCAACAGGTCACGCTTACCCTTTCCCCGGAGATCGGCTTCAACTTCCAGCCTTACACCGACCTGCGCGGCGGGCTGGTAACTGGCAGCGACACCCTGCGCCATTCCGTGAACGTGATCAACAACGGCGCGGACCTTTGCCTTACTTACATGTGGGCCGAGGTGGTGATCGGCCCGGGCGACCAATACACGCACCAGGTCGGCCATGTGGACTTTGCCGGCGAGCGTTCCTGTATGATGTTCAAGCCCAATGCCACGTTGGAAGTGGCGGCTGGTAAGGTTTTTCACTTCGGTGCTGGTGGCCGCGGCATGCTGGCATTGAACGCGGGATGCAAGGTGCAATTGGAGGCGAATGCCGAACTGGACATGCACGGGACCCTAGTGCTGATGGCCCCGGCCAACGCCACACGGACAGAGGACCTGCGCATGGTGTTGAAGGAGGGTGCCAAGCTCACGTTCGCGCCCGGATCGCGTATCATCAACGCGAGCGGTTTCGGGCAAGGCATGATGCTCGACATTCTCATGGATGGTGGAAAGCTGGACCTCTCCGGACTTTCCGGCGCCGACCGGTTGAAAGTGCGCGTTACGGAATTGCCCGCCACGGAAGCCGCTCCGGTGCAGGTGCTGGGCAATCCGGTAGGGAAGGAGCTCCGCATGGAAATGGCCGTTCGCAGCAACGGTACTTGTGCCGTGCATGTGCTGGATGCCGCTGGCCGGAACGTTTCCAACGCCACGCTCCAGCTCGTGGCGGGCCGCAACACGATCGCACTGCCCTCCGGGAATTGGCTTCCGGGCACCTATCTCGTGGAGTTGCGCGGCGCGGATTATCGGCAGGTGGTGCGCGTGGTGAAGCCTTGATATCCTCGGCCGACGGCTAACGCACCTACAAGCAAGTTGGCAACCCCCTGAACGGCGGCCACAGGGATCATTACATTCGTGATGCCCAAGGCAACATCATGGCCACCCATCGCTACACGTTAAGCACGGATGGGAGGTTCTTGTTAACGGCAGTGGTACATTCGAGAATAGGACACCTTGGTATCTATTCTTGTGGGAATACAATGATATTGGTGGGGCGAGATATAAGTTCTTCAAGGTCTCGCAACAGGGCGCGAGCTTGTAGCTCGAGCCCTTTTTAACCCAGCAACCCCCCATACTCGCTCGCGTATCCCAACGCGGGCACACGCTCGTCTTTTTGGCGAGTGCGTTCATGCTCAGGGCGTCCCGCCCGCCAAATCCCGCTCTACTTCCCCCCTCAACAAGGGCTAGCTTGTAGCCATGCAGATCATCGGATGAATCCTGCGACAAGCTGCAGGAGGAAACCGACCAGGACAAGGACCGGCTCTTCACCGCCGACAGGCGCCAGCATGATGCGCTTCGCCAGCTGATCACACGGCGTAACCAATTGGTACGTGACCGGGTGAAGCACAAAAAGCAGTTGGGGGACCTGAACCGCTATGTGGAAGGCGAGTTGAAGAAGTCCTTTGACCGATTTGATAAGCTCCATCTTCGCTTATTGGACAAGCTCATCAAGGAAGTTGACGGTATGATATCGGAGCAGGTCAACAAACAACCCGAGCCCCAACGCATGTACGCGCTATTGCTTTCTGTTCCTGGCGTGGGACCTGTTCTGGCGACAGGTCTTTTGGCGATCACAGAAGGCTTTACACGGTTCAGGAGCCCGAGGGGGTGTTATCCTGTCATGCTGGAGCGGCACCCCATGAATTTTCCTCGGGGCCCGATAAAAGGAGCTCTTAACGGGTTTCGCCAACCGTTCGGGGCGGCCCGACATGACGACCGTGGATGTCCACTTGGTGCTGCTCAACCAAATAGCAATCGCACATAAAACGCCGGGCTCTTCAACTTTTCCCGCATGTCCAGATCGTTGAACATGCAGCTGATGGTATCCGCTAATTCCGGATTGCGCGCGGCTTTGTTCACTACGAAGTTGAACAACCACGGGTGGTCGGCGAGTTGCTGCAGGCGCGTACTGATGGCCAGTTCCTTGCCCAGGCGCTTCCAGACACGGGTGTCGTAGTTGCGCAGTGCGGCATGGGACACTGGTGCTTCTTTGGAGCTGGCCAATAGGGCTTCCACGGCCACGTTGGCGGCATGAACGCCGCTGATCATGGCATGGCTGATGCCTTCGCCGGTGAACGGGTCGATGAGGTGCGCGGCATCGCCGATCAGCAAATAGCCCTCCCCGCTGATGGGCCATCGCTTGCTGGCCAGTGGCAAGCCCATTCCTTGTATCGGCCCTTCGGCCTTGGCGTTCGCGAAGCGTTGGCGCAGTTGCGGATGTTCCGCGATCAATTCGCCAAGCAATTTCTTCAGATCGGTGCGGCGCTTGCGCACCATGTCGCTGCGCAGGCCTAAGCCCACGTTCGCCCGGCCGTTGGGTAAGGGGAAGATCCACAGGTAACCCGGTAACAATTCTTTCAGGAAGATCAACTCGATGAAGCCCTGTGGGTCCAGCCCGGTTACGCCGCTGAAATAGGCGCGAACCCCTGCGCAGTGGTGGCGTGGTTCCATCGGAAGTCCGGCGATCTGCCGTGCGAAATGCGAATTCGCACCGGAAGCGTCCAGCACCAGCCGGGCATGGATCTCGGTGGTTACAGCCCCGGCCAAACTGATGGTCCAACCGATCAACGTGCGGCGAAATTCCTTGGCTTGCGCGCCTTCCAACACATGGGTTTGGCCTTCGCGCTTTACCGCCTGTAGCATGAACTGGTCGAAAGCCCACCGCGGAAGAATGGCTCCGGGTGCTTCGCCCATTCCCGTTTCCCGGCTGAAGGGTACGCGCAACGAGCGACCGCTGGGCGCGGTGAAGGTGACGCCCCAGCTTGGTTCCAGCGCAGTTATTTTCCGCAGTTCCACCGTGAGTTCGGGATCCAAGCGTTCCAGCGTGCGCATCACTTTCCCGCTGAGCGCGTCGCCGCAGGTCTTATTGCGCGGGAAAACCGCTTTGTCCACTAGCACTGTGCTTACGCCGTGCCGAGCGAGCTGCAACGCCGCGGCACAACCGCCGGGGCCTGCGCCGATGATGCATACGTCCGCGGTCAGCACGCGCGACATCTCCGATCAGCCCCGGAATGCGCCGTCGGCGAATTGGTCCAGGAAGCGCACATCGTTCTCCCAGTAGAGGCGGAGATCCGGCACGCGGTAGATCAGCTGCGCGATGCGCTCCACGCCCATGCCGAACGCGAAGCCGCTGTAGGTGCCGGGGTCGATGCCGCAATTGGTGAGCACGGCCGGGTCCACCATACCACAGCCCATGATCTCCACCCAGCCGCTGTGCTTGCACACTGCGCAGCCCTTGCCCGCGCAGATGGTGCAGCTCATGTCCACTTCGGCGCTGGGCTCCGTGAACGGGAAGTAGCTGGGCCGCAGGCGGATCTTCACGTCGGTACCGAACATGCTTTTCGCGAAGTGGTCCAAGGTGCCCTTGAGCTCCGCGAAGCTGACGCCTTTGTCCACGTAGAGGCCTTCCACTTGGTGGAACATGCAATGCGCCCGCGCACTGATCGCCTCGTTGCGGTAGACCCGGCCCGGTGAAATGGTGCGTATGGGCGGCTGTCCGCCTTCCATTACCCGTACCTGCACGCTGCTGGTGTGGGTGCGCAAGGCTAGGTCGCCGGAACCGTTGCGCTGTGCGTCCCCCTCCACGAAGAACGTGTCCTGCATATCGCGCGCGGGGTGGTCCGGCGGGAAGTTGAGCGCGCCGAAGTTGTGGTGGTCGTCCTCCACCTCCGGGCCTTGGCTCACGGTGTAGCCGATGCGTGCAAAAACATCCACGATGCGCTGCCGTATAATGCTGATGGGGTGCAAGCTGCCACTGGCTTCGGTCAAGGATGGGCGCGTGGCATCCCCGGTCTCCTGTGGCCCGGTGCTGGACTTGGCCATGCCGTCCTGTAGTTCATCCAAGCGCTGCTTGGCCGCTGTTTTCAGCTGGTTCAGCCGTTGGCCCCAGACCCGCTTTTCCTCCACGGGTACCTGCTTCAGTTCATCCAGCAGGCCGGTCACTTTGCCATTCCGGCCCAGCATTTCCACGCGGAAAGCCTCCAAGGCCTCAGTGGTGGTGGCTGTGGCCTCCTTGATGCGTGCCTCAACGGCCGCTATGCGTTCTTCCAAGTTCATTCCATCACGCGCATCCACATGCGCACATCGGTGAGTGGGCGGTCATAACCGTCACAGAGCAGGCCTGCGATGCGGTCCAATACATCCATGCCTTCCAGGACCTGACCGAACACCGTATAGTTGCCGTCCAAGTGTGGCGCACCACCTTCCAATTCATATGTTCTTACATCCTCCGGCGCGTAGTGGACCTGCAGACTGTCCGGGCGTCCTTCGTTCCGCTGGTCTTCAAGCTTGGCCAAGTCGTCCGCGTACCATTTCCGACCTTGCACCAGATAGAATTGGCTCCCGTTGCTGCGCCTTTCCGGATTGTCCTGGTCTGGTTCGCGAACGGCTGCCAAGGCGCCTTTGCGGTGATAAAGTCCGGGCTTGATCTCAGCAGGCAGCGTGTAACCCGGGCCGCCATTACCCAGCATCGTGTCGTGGTCAGCAGTGCGGCTGTCCGGGTCACCGCCTTGGATCATGAACCCCGGAATGGCTTTGTGGAACAGCGTACTGTCGTAGTAGCCTTCGCGCACCAGTTTCAGGAAGTTGTCCCGGTGTAACGGTGTTTCGTTATAGAGCTCTACGACCATGCGCCCAGCGGTGGTATTGATCACCACCAGTGCCACCTTTTCTGTTGCTTTTTGTTGTGCAGCAACACCTATGGGCATCGCCAATACCAATGCCATGGTGCAGCGAATTAGAAAGGCCCTTTGCCCGCGCATGCCCGATTTCCTTATTTTTGGCTTCTTAGGTCCCCGTTACGGCTTTCGTTAGAGGGTGGCCAAAAGTAACCAAGAGCAACGCCCCATGGCCGCTAACAACGTCTTTCTTCCTGCTTTCGCACTGGCTCTTGCCGTTGGCCTTGGGGCCTGCAACAAGGTGAAGGACACCACCGCGTTGATCACCGTGCACGATGCTAATGGTGCAGCGGTAGTTGGTGCCAGCGTGAAGTTGTATGCAAACCCGGTGGACCCGTTGATGCCCGACTTTTCGCGCCTCACCAAGGAAGGTGTTACGGACGCTTCAGGCCGTGTCCTTTTCGATTATTCGGATTTCTACAAGCGCGGCCAAGCCGGATTCGCCGTGTTGGACATCCACGCGGAGAAAGATTCGTTGGCCGGTGATGGCATCATCCGCATCGAAGAGGAGGTGGCCAACGAAGAGCTGGTGGTGGTTGAGCCGATCTGAACCAGGTTGCTCAGCTGCGCTCGAAGTAGCCGAGTGTAGCTTCTTTCATCAAGCGTTCCTGTTCGTCCGCATTGAGCTGTGGTAGGTCCTTTATCCGCTCGAAGTGCGGCCATCCGTCGCCGTCCCGTCCTAGCTCTTTGTAGTATCCGTAGGGAAGCAAAAGCACCGAGATGCCGACGTGCATCAGGTTCACCTTTTCGTCTTTTTTGAAGACGCGGGCATGTTGCCCCAGCTCCTGTACACCGATCAGGAAAATGAGCCCGTTGAGGTCCATGGGCATGCCGAAACGCGTTTCCATGCGCTTGAGCAGGTCGCGCCATTGTTTTTCAAAAGCCAGATCGATCATGGAAAGAACAAGGAAGATTGTAGGACAAAAAAGTATGAGGTCACAGCTTGTTCACTTTACCGGAGTAGATGCGCTTGCCCGCCACGGCGCGGACGAAGTAAACGCCCGCAGGTAGTGCACCAAGGTCGATCCGGATGCGCTCGCCCGGTGCGGGAAGAACCGTGCGGACCACTTGGCCTAAGGGGTCCAACAGGGTTACGCGCACAGGCTCCTTAGCGGAGCCAGGTAAGCTGAACGTGATTTCATCTTGAGCGGGATTGGGTGAAAGTTCCAAGTTGCGCAGGATGGAAGGTCCATCGATACCTGCCGGGCTGCCTTCGCCGGCAAGGATCTCCGTGCCGGGCATCTGTTCGTATCCAAAAGACTTTACCCACACGGTGTCCGCTAAAGCGGAAACACCTATTTCCACCCAACCGTAATGGGCCAGACCGTCGCCCGCTACGAAACGGCAGCCCAAGTAGCCGTCATTGTTCAGCCAATTGCCCAAATTGGTGCTGAAGTGTTGCGCCAAGAGCAAGCCATTACCGTCATCCGCTTGGAAGTCCGCATTTAAGAGCCCGATGGTTTCCCCGGCATCCAAAACGTTGGGTGACAGAATACCGCTGAAGGTGGCCATCACCCTTATGGAGTTGCCTATGGGCAAGCGCACCTCCGCGCTGAAGCTGTCCGAGTAGGAGGCTTCCCCGATCGTGAGATCCGTGGTGCCATCGCCGTCCAGGTCAATATCCAAGGTCTCATTATGCAAGGCCACGTCAGGGTCCAGGTCGGTGTAAGACACCTGCGCTGCGGCTTCGTGTTGCAGAAGGAACGCCACAGCTATGCCGGAGTAGCTCATAGCGGTAGCACGCTTTCCGTGAGGGTTCTTTTTCAGGTCCATGCGTTCTGCTTTGACATCCCCAAAGATAGGATCGCCGTACCTGTTGTTCAGGCCTTCGTGCGGTACAGTGCAGGCTCTACCGCTGATGTCATTGCCTCTACGTTCAGTAACCCGCCCAATGCCGCTTGTATCATGGACATTTCGTGTCCGGGGTCGGCGATCACGCGGGCATACGGAACCCGGATGATCTCTGCGTTCGGGTTTGCTTTCTCCCATCGGTCCACGGCCGCCAACTGTTTGGTGTACGCTTCGTGCAAGCCCATGCGGAATGCGTTCTTCGGCCCATCCACGGACCTGCGTCCCAACATCACATCCTGTGAGCCGAGCACCTCGTGCATGTCGCGTTCCATAAAGACGATCCGGTACCGGAAACGCGGTGGCAGAAGGGGCAATAAGGGTGCAACCACTTTGATGGTCTTCCCTTTCGCAAGCGCCAGAAAGCGTGCGTCCTTGGCCAGGCCCTTCACGGCCGCATGTTCGAAGTAGCCATTGGGGTTACTCGCATCAGCAGGGCGCCGGTCGTCTGTGAACGGCACCGCACCCCCGGCCACCAATGCCTGCATCATCATGGAAGTCCCGGACCGCGGCAAGCCCGAGACCACGGTGATGATCTCCTCCTCCGGTATTTGTGGGGCTTGAGGTACGGATGCGTCGTCCGATCCGGATAAGCCGAGTAGCTCTTGGATCTCCTTCAACTTGCGTCGGGCGCGTTCGATGTTCGGCGCGATGCGCAGACAGACCGTGAATGCCTGCATGGCCTTTTCGTACTCCTTCAGCTGGAAATAACACTCGCCGAGATGGTAGTGGATGTACGGCAGGTCGAAGCGCAGCGAGAGTGCATCGTGCAAGTGCTCAACGGCGGAGTTCAAGTCCCCCGTGCGCATCGCCGCCACACCGGCACCGTGGTGTGCGTGCACGTCCTGCGGGTCGTGGCGAAGGGCATTGCGATAGGCATCGAGGGCGCGCGCCCACCGGCCCATGGCGCCCAGTGTTCGGGCGAGCTGGGCCTGTAGGGAATCGGTATACCGCGGCAACAGGACCATTTGTTCGATCACGGCCAAAGCCTCTTGGTGTCGCCCTTCGGCCATCAGCATGGAAGAACCCAACACCTTCAGCCCCGGCGCGGTGGCATAGGGGCCTTTGTCCTTGCCATCCTCCTTGGCCAATTCCTCGGCCCGGACGCGCTCGTGTTCCTTTTCACATTCCACCAGCAAGCGGTCGTACATCGTTCGTGCCTCCACCACTTGGGCGGAACGCAACAAGGCGCTCACCAGCTCTCTTCCGTAGCGCGCTTGGTCCGGGGCCTCTTCGAAAAGTATCCGCAACTCGGCGATGCCTTCTTCGGTTTTCCCCCCATCCAGGTAGGCCTTGGCCAAGTAGTACCGGTTCTCGCGCACCGTTTTGATGCTTGCCTTTTCCGGTTCCGGGCCGGGGTCGTCGATGTAGCCCAGGTCCACCAATTGTTGCAAGGCCTCGCGGTCCATTTCCGTTAATGCTTCCGCGGCGCTGTCCCTCGGATGCATGCCGCACTCGCCATCCACACTTTCCCATGAATCGATCACCGTGGGAACGGGCGGCTCTTCGAAGACATCCAACAAGGGTTTGCCATCCATGTCCCGTGCTACCGGCAGGCCGAACAAGGTGAGCAGGGTGGGGGTGATGTCCAGCAGACCGGCACCGTGTACAAGCGCATCCCGCTTGATACCCGGCCCCTTCAGGCAGAAAATACCGAACGGGCTGTGTTCCCTCGCAGGTCCGGCGGGTTCTTTCGGCAAGGCATGTGGACGCAAATGGTCGGGGTGAAAACCGTGGTCGGAGATCAACATCACTGTGGCATCCTCGCCGGCAAGCTCCAGTAAGCGGCCCAGCATCAGGTCGTGGAAGCGGTATCCCGCCGTCATCACACTTTTGTACAGTTCATACTCGCGCTCCGGGATGTGAGGCCTGCGCGGCGGGTTGAACTTCATGAAGCCGTGCGCGAAGTGGTCGATGGCATCGAAGTAAACGCACATCAGGTCCCACGGCCTCTCTTCCAACACCCATGTTGCGGCGGCCTGTACGGTAGAGCAGTCCGCGATGATGCGGGCCAGCCCTTCCAACGTTTTTTCCTTGTCCTGGTCCACGTGGGCGAAGTCGGGGACAAAGGGAGCGATATGTGCCGCTGTCAGTTCCGCCGGATGGATGCGCAGCTTGGCGAAGTGCTCGCGTAGCTCCGGCGGATGTACGGTGCCGGGCATCATGGGCCACGGTTCGCTCATGGGCCTGCTGGCGCGCTGGTAAAAGTTGGACACCATGATGCCATTGATCGGCTCCGCCGGATGGCTGGGCCACCAGCCCAGTACGTGCGTCTTGGCGCCCTCTTGGGTAAGGATGTTCCAGATAGCCTTCACCTTGCGGTGCGCGTTGGTCACCGGCCGTACGGTCTTGCCGTCCGGGGCTAGTTCCGTGAAGCCCAATATCCCGTGCTTGTAAGGCCGCTTGCCCGTGGCGATGGAGGTCCAGAGCATGGGGGAAAGCGGCGGATCCAGAGTGGCCATGCGCCCACGTACCCCGTTGTTGACCAGGCGCTCCAGATTAGGCATCAGGCCTTGGTCCATCAATGGATCAATGGCCTTCCAATCGGCCGCATCCCAGCCGATCAATAGCACCTTGCGCTTCATGCTTTCCTGGGTGCTCTGGATCTTTCAACGGACTTCGCGGCTTCGATGCGTTCGGCACGCCAAGCCATCAGGCCGCGATAGCCCAAAGCAAGCAAGGAAAGAGACCCTTCCGGCGTCACCTCGAACGGGGTTCCGTCGGGTGCTTGGAAGCGATCGGGATAGCTGGTGATCTTGTTAAGAGCCATAGCGGCGTGAAGGTATTGACACACGGACAAAGCTGCCCCTACGTGTTGGAAGAACCCTTTAAATGACCGGACTTGGTGGTGGAATAAGGTCTATATTAACGCCGTGACCAAATTCGCAAAAGAACTGACGATGGATCAACCCCTTACTCAGAAAACCGGTAGCTCGGCCGGAAAATGGATCGGCTATTCTACCATGGCCGCTGGCGTACTGGCCGTCGGCCAAAAAGCCAACGCACAGGTTTTTTCCGTCGATGTGGATCCCGATACGGTGGTCACCAATGGCGTTTTCGAGGTGGATTTTGATGGAGACGCCATCGTGGATATTTCGGTCGTTCATTCCGGAACCAGTATGGGTGGTATTGTCGCGGTAATACCGCCTGCGGGTGGCAATAATGCATTATTGGGCCCTCAGCCGGCCGGCTCGTTCTTGTACCCCTCGGCACTGGCTTCCGGAGCGCCGATCGGAGCTGCACAAAATTTCGAGTCACAAGGCGGTACGTTGGCGTATGCCCTTAACGGAGCGAATATTTATGGTGTGTGGGATGGAATTACCGCTTTTCTGGGCTGCCGCTTTGTTGCAGGTGATGGCGAAGCGCACTATGGTTGGTTCCAAATTACCACCGCTCCGTCCGCGGGAAGTGCAACGATATTGGCCTACGGTTATGAGACCATGCCGGGTGTTGCCATTGCCGCCGGAGATGTTGCGGAGCCTTTTGCGATCTCAGAATTAGGCACCGCAGCCTTCAACGCCACCGTGACCCCGAACCCGGTGAACGACCGCGCCGTCATCGAACTGAATACCACAAAAAACGGCCCGGTCCGTATCGCCCTCTTGAACAGTACAGGCGAAAAACTCATGTCCATGGAAGCGGGCAACAATGCGCGCCCAGAACTGGATATGAGCCCATATGCAGCGGGTGTCTACTTCGTCCGCTTGCAAAGCGGAAAGCAGGTCAACTTCCAAAAGGTGGTGAAGCAATGATCCAACGCGCTGGAATCGTACCGGGGCCATCCGAAGGGTGGCCCCGGTTTTTTACCTTTCCGTGTCAACGCGGCGACCGGCCTTGTTCCTTGGTTGTGCGCGGAGGCTCAGTGGCCAAGGGAAATTCCCGCCAATGAGCGCCAGCCTTGCTTTCGCTGTTCTGTGAATTCCCTGCAAGGGACGAGTGCCGTAAGCGATCGGCGCACCTACAGACCTCCCGTCACCAGTTTCACGATGTCATGCCCGTTCACGGCAATGATCACCGTGAGCAGGAATACCATGCCGGCCATCTGCGCGTATTCCATCACTTTGGGGTTGGCCGGTTTGCGTGCCACTGCTTCATAAAGCAGGAAAGCCACGTGGCCGCCATCCAGCGCGGGTATTGGCAAAATGTTCAACACCGCCAAGGCCAGCGAAAGGAACGCTGTCATTTCCCAGAAGCGTTGCCACACCCAACGCGGGCCGTAGGCTTTACTCATGGCGATCAGGCCACCCATCTGCTTCATCCCTGCCTTGCTGCCCAAGAGTTTGAACGAGGAGACGTTGTCCTTCAAGCGCTGCCAACCGTGGCGAACCCCTGCCGGTATACTGCTGAGCAGTGTGTACTTCTCCGTGGCGAACGTGAAATACTCGGATGGCGAGCGCGGCTGCAGGCCCACGATGCCGTCAGCGTTCACTTCAACCGGGATGCGCACTTCGTGACCTTCCCGCAAGAGCGTGACCTCCACGTGTTGGTCCTTGCGGCCCTTGATCGCCGTCACGAAATCCTGGAAATAGCGGGTGGGCGTGCCGTTCACCTCGATGATGCGATCGCCTTTGCGGAAGCTTCCGGCCTTGTCCGCATTGTTGCCCGCCATCACCGAATCCACATAGAAAGGAAAGCGGGGGCTGAACAGCGCCTTGTCGTTGTTTTCAAGGATCTGTTCCTGGATGTTGGCACTCAGGAGGATCTTCTTCTTCTCCGTATTTCCTGCGCTATCCTCGCGCTCCACGGTAACCTCGTGCGCGCCGTCGATCAAGATGGCCAAGGAAATGTCCTCCAAGGTCTTCGGGTTCCGCCCCTCCACGCCAACGATCTTGTCGCCGTCCCGGAAGCCCTCGCTCTTCATCAGCTCACTGGGCGTTATGCCGTAGGTGAGGTTCTGCAACGGCAGGTATTCACGGCCCCAAACGAAAAGGACCATTGCGTAGATCGCGAAGCCGAGCAGCAGGTTCACCGTAACGCCACCCACCATCACAATGAGGCGCTGCCACACGGGTTTGGCGCGGAATTCCCAAGGCTCGGGCGGCCGTTGCATCCGCTCCTTCTGCTCGGCATCCATGCTCTCGTCCACCATGCCGGATATCTTCACGTATCCGCCGAACGGCAGGCAGCCGATGCCATATACCGTATCGCCGATCTTCTTTTTCACCAAGGCATATGGTGCGTCGAAGAAGAGGAAGAACTTCTCCACGCGCATGCCGAAGAGCTTTGCGGGAAGGAAGTGGCCGAACTCGTGCAGGGCCACCAAAATGGACAGGCCTAGGATGAGTTGTCCGGCGTAGATCAGGATCTCCATTGCGGGGAATTCAGGGTCTCGAATGCCGCGCGCCGCGTTTCCGCATCGCTGGCCTCGAGTTCTTCGAGGGTGGGTGAAGCAACAAAGGTCGCCTTTGCAAGCCGATCCGCGATCATGTCGCTCATTTCCAAGAAGCCGATGCGATCGTGCAGGAAGCCTTCCACGGCCACTTCGTTCGCTGCATTCAACACACAAGGCGCATTGCCGCCGCGTTCCATGGCATCCAGCGCGAGTTGCAGATTGGGGAAGGCGCCAAAGTCGGGTTGCTCAAAGGTGAAGCTCGGATACTTCGTGAAATCAAAGCGCGGCCACGTGGTGGATAAGCGCTGCGGATAGGCCAGCGCATATTGGATCGGCAACTTCATGTCGGGCAAGCCCAGCTGGGCCTTCATGCTACCGTCGCGGAACTGCACCAAGCTGTGGATGATGCTTTGCGGATGTACGATGATCTCCACCTGCTCCGGTTTCAGGTTGAACAACCACTTAGCCTCGATCGCCTCCAAGCCCTTGTTCATCAGGCTTGCGCTATCGATGGTGATCTTGGCGCCCATGCTCCAGTTGGGATGCTTCAAGGCCTGTGTTTTTGTCACGCCGGCCAAGTCAGCTTTTGTTTTTCCTCGGAACGGACCTCCGCTGGCGGTGAGGATGATCTTCTCGATCGGGTTCTCCCATTCACCGGCGAGGCATTGAAAGATCGCCGAGTGTTCGCTGTCCACAGGATAGATATTAACCGCCTTTGCCTGTGCGCGTTTCGTTACCAGTTCACCGGCAACGACCAAGGTCTCTTTGTTGGCCAACGCAATGGCTTTGCCGGCGTCGATGGCGGCCAGCGTGGGGCGCATGCCCGCGTAGCCTACCATGGCTGTGAGTACCGTGTCGATGGTCTCCATCTGCACTGCTTGCGAAATGGCCTCCGCGCCGGCGAAGACCTTCACGCCAAGTGGGAAGAGTGCATCCCGTACTTCGGCATAGCGGCTTGCATCACCTATCACTACCGCGTTGGGGTTGAATTCCTTTGCTTGCGCGATCAGGAGTTCTGCATTCTTTCCGGCGGTAAGCAACTCCACGGTGAAATGCGCGGATTGCTCGCGCACCACCTCCAGCGCTTGCGTGCCGACGGAGCCAGTACTGCCGAGGATGGCGATGCGTTTGGGGGAAATTTCTTCGGACACCACGCGTTGGGTTGAGGGGTGTAAAGTTCGGCGTTATGCGCGGAATGACGTTTGCCGCAGTGGCGCAGCCCCGCCTGCGTTCAGGCTGGGTGGCAGAGAAATAAGACCGTTCCGTTCACTAACGATCAATTGCGTTTTGCGGATGCACGTCGCAGCCGGTCGTTGATGGCTGCGCCCAAGCCTTCTTGCGGGAATATGTCTGCGAGGATCACGTCGGCCTCGCTGGAATCCAAACTGCGGAGCGCTGCGAAAAGGTGGCGCGCGGCTTCCGCGATATTCCCGTTGCGGGACAGCACTACGGTGCGCCAAGCTTCGTGGTTCTGAGTGAACGATATCACGGCAATTCGTTTGCCGAAGTGCTCTTTCAGCAACGACCTTACATCGCCGATGAACACCGGCTTGCGGGGCGCATAATGACTTTCCAGTGTACCCGGAGACGCGGGTATTATGGTCTTTCTCGCTTGGCCTACCGTGCCGATCACAGCTTCTATGTCCGAGATCGGCGTACCACCCGGGCGATAAAGCACCCACTGCTCCGCATCCCGTTCCCAGCCAATGATGGTGCTCTCCACACCGACCGTACAAGGCCCGCCGTCGAGGATATACGGGATCTTATCGCCAAGCTGATCCGCAACGTGTTGCGACGTGGTGGGGCTCACATAGCCGAACGGGTTCGCGCTTGGCGCGGCGAGCGGGAAGTCCAGTGCGCGGAGCAACTCCAACGCCATAGGATGCGCGGGCATACGCACCGCCACTGTGTCCAAGCCGCTGGTAACCAGATCAGGTACGCGGTCCGCCTTTGGCAGCACCAGCGTCAGCGGTCCCGGCCAGAATTTCTCCATCAATGCCTCCGCCTCTTTTCGCATGCCCATTCGCTCGAGATCGGAAAAGGACACCACGGCCTCCACTTGCTCTAAGCTGTGTACATGCACGATCAACGGGTCGAATGCAGGCCGTTGCTTGGCTTGGAAGATCTTCAGCACCGCCGCTTCATCAAAAGCATTGGCGGCCAGGCCATATACCGTTTCCGTGGGTATGGCGACCACTTCGCCGGTGCGCAGCAGTTCGGTCGCACGCCCCAGATCCGTTCCGATGATGTCCTTCACGCCGCAAAAGTCCGGAATTGCCGCCACTTCCCGACAGGACCGTTACGAGGTGGAGGTCCAGCCATGTTCGAGGCTAACGTTGACCTCATCAACTCGGCCAACAACTACGGCTACGACCACCTAGGCAACCTCACACGCGACAACCGCGAAGAGATCGCCGACATTCAGTGGACCGTTTCCGGAAAAGTGAAGAGCATAACCCGCACAGCAGGCAGCAACAAGCCCGAAATGAGCTTCGGCTACGGTGCCGATGGACAACGCATTACCAAGACCGTAGGCGACCCCACCGCCGGTGGCTACCGGGAGTATTATCTTCGTGATGCACAGGGGAACATCATGGCCACGTACCGCTATACCAACAATGGCACAACCAGCTTGAAGGTAACGGACCGCCCCATTTATGGCAGCAAGCGCATTGGTAGCTACACCCGGCCCATGGAGATCGCGTGGGAAGCTATACCCACGTATTACGTGAACTACGTGCAGCCCATGAACACGCGGCTTCTGCACTATGAATTGAACGACCACTTGGGGAACGTTACGGCGGTGGTAACGGGGCATTTGGCAAACGGGAACGACGCGGGTTCCCCATGGCAGGCTGATTTGAAGACCGCGCAAGGGTATGAGGCCGGCGGGTCTCTTTTACCTGGTAGGAATTATTCAAGCAGCTCGTACGCATACGGCTTCAACGGAATGCGCAAGGACGATGAGGTCTACGGCGCGACGGGGACCAGTTACGACTTCGGGGCAAGGATGTATGATCCGAGGATCATGCGCTGGATGAGCCTTGACCCTTTGGCCGCTCAATCCCCAGACAAATCGCCTTACAACTTTGTCTCAAACAATCCGATCAGCCGAGTTGATAAGGATGGCCGAATTGACTTTGAGTATACGGTTTCCTACCGTTGCAACGCGGACAAGACTTACACCAAAGTCATCAACGCTACTGCCGTTTATTACGTTGTCAACTTGACCGCTCAGCAGCATCTTACCGCAAACCAGATACCATCGAATGGTGATCGGAACTTCAGTGTTACGAATACCAGTCCGGGTGGGAATGGTGTCAATCCACAGCATGCGGACGGTACGGCAATAACCGCGTTAGAGTTCAACATTGACATAACATACAAGGATTTGAAACCTGCTGATTATGGACAGATGCCTAATGGGGCCAATGTAATTTTTGTGGTGGACGAAGTGAAGGAAGCTGGACCGGAAAAGTCCGCATTGGCTTGGGCAAATAGTGATGGACAAGCCATCGTTTCCTCTTATCTCAGCTCCATGAAAAGTGGAGTTATGACGCATGAGAAAGGACATAACTTTGGTCTGACCTTCGAGGGGGGGCCAGATGACGGTACTCATTCCTCAGATCCCAAGTCGGTAATGTTCCCCTCTGTTGGAGGTAGCCAATTCCCCACCTCTGCAATGGAGAAGGTTGTTGGGTCAATGGGCATTTCCGGTTATCAAAAAGAGGGCACTTACCACTACGGTAATAACAACGCCAGAGAGCAAGGCCGAGAACTTCTCAAAGACAAAGCAGAGAAGTACAATTCTCAGGGCTATGATGGAGTTACGCGATAGCCTTGCTCGTTTTCTTGCCATGGGCGTTTTAGCGATGTGCAGTTGCACCTCATCGTCTGTTGATTCAAAGCTTGAGCAAACCGGTGTTGCCCAACATTGGTCTATTGAAATCGTCCGACAGCCTAAAATAAACATCTTTCGAAACGCGCTTTTTCTTGTTCTGTCAAACGATTCGATCATCGTAAACGACACTCTGGAGGGGAAGCGGTCCTACGCCATAAACCGACACGGAAGCAGGCTATTGATAAGCGTCTCCGATGCCGTGGTGACCTATTACGAAGTACCGGTCAAGCTGTTGGACAACGACACGCTTCGCTCTCTTGTGGTGCTGAAAAACTCCGAGGGCATCTATAAGTCGTTGTATGCGCCCGCGCCGAAAATCGAAGAGGTGCCAATGTGACGCACGCTAACGCGAGCAAATAGCCCGCGCCGCGTTCACGCTGAATACCCCCCTGCACTGCCTCGCGTGCCCCAACGCGGGCACACGCTCGCCTTTTTGGCGAGTGTGTCGCATCATAGGGCGTCCCGCCCGCCTTTCGTCCCGTCCCTGGCGCAAGACACGATGGTGAATGACCGACGCTGCTCCCACGCGAGATCCACAACTAAGGCTTCAAAATTCAAAGCGACAACTTGGATGTTGGACCCTCGCACTATCTATCTTCACGGCGCATGCCAGTGGTGAAGGACAGAGGGCCGTTCAATGAACCGGTGCTGCCACGCATCCACCACGCCTACGACCCGATAGGAAACCTGGTGAAGGACAGCCTCGAAGAGATCCAGGACATCCAGTGGACGGTTTCCGGCAAGGTGAAGGCGATCGCCCGTACCCCCGGCAGCAGCAAGCCGGAACTGCATTTCACCTACGGGGCCGATGGGCAGCGCACCAGCAAGACCGTGGGCGACCCGGTGAACGGTGGCAGCCGCACCCATTATGTGCGCGATGCCCAAGGCAACATCATGGCCACCTACCGCTACACGGTGAATGGCGGTGCCAGCCTGAAGGTGACCGAGCGGCCGCTGTACGGCAGCAAACGATTGGGCAGCTTCGTGCGCGAAGGTCGGGTGGAACTAGCGCCTTCAAGTTCACGGCCTAGACTTCATTCTCCGCTTCATCCATTTGTACACCTCGAACCAGGCCACCGAAGCGAAGCCGATCACAGCGGTAAGGCCCAGCTGCCCGAAGGTGAGCGGTGCCATGTCGAACAGGCTGGCCACTGGCGGAACATACAGGGTGACGCCCAGCGCCACCAAGGTGATCAGCACCACGATGCGCAGCACCACGTTCGTGTTCTTGGCTGCCGCGAGGAAGGAGCGTGTGAAGGAGCGGTCCACGAAGGTGAGGCCGATGTTGGCCATGATCAATGTGCTGAAGACCAAGCTTCGGACCAGTTCTACATCATACCCTCGTTGTACACCGATCCGGTAGCTGGCCAATGTGCCCAAGGTGATCACCAGCCCTTGCAAAAGGCTGATCCGGATCTCGCGCCACGAGAGGAAGGTCTTGTCCAAGGGACGTGGCGGACGCTGCATGCCGCCCTCTTCCAGCGGCTCGCTCTCGTAGGCGATGCTGCACGTGGGGCCCATGATCAGCTCCAGGAAGATCACGTGCATCGGCGTGAAGATGTTCGGGAACTTCCAGCCCAGGAACAACGGCAGCGACACGGTGAGGATGATCGGGATATGGATGGAGATGATGTACTGCACCGCCTTCTTCAGGTTGTCGTAGATCTTGCGGCCCATGGCCACGCCGTGTACCATGCCGGCCAGGTCGTCATCGGTAAGCACCAGGGAGGCTGCTTCCTTGGCGAGGTCGCTGCCGCGCTTGCCCATGGCCACGCCGATGTGTGCGGCCTTCAGCGCCGGTCCGTCGTTCACACCGTCGCCGGTCATGGCCACCACATGGCCGTCCGCCTTCAAGGCTTCGATGATGCGCAGCTTCGCTTCGGGGAACATGCGGGTGAAAATATCCGTTTTCCGCACCGCGTCGCTGAATGCGGGTTCCTCCAAGCGCAGCAGTTCCTCACCATCCAAGGTGCGGCGGTCGCCGTGGAAACCGATCTGCTGGGCGATGGCCGCCGTGGTGACGGCATTGTCCCCGGTGATGATCTTTACTTGGATGTCGGCCTGCTCGAACTGGCTGAAGACCTCGCGGATGTTGTGCTTCGGTGGATCCACGAAGGCGACCAGCCCGAGGTATTCGATCCGGAAGTCCTCTTGGCTCTCGGGGTAGGTTTCCGGCGGGTCCTTCACGTAGCCCACGCCGAGCACGCGCATGCCCTTGCGGGCGAAGGCCTCCACCTGGCCCATGGCCGCTTGCTTCTCCTCGGGGGTGAGCACGGCTTGCCGCAGGATCCGCTCCGGTGCGCCCTTGCAGGCGATGATGCGATGCCCGGCCGCGTTGGCGAAGACGTGGGTCATCATCGGCGGCTTCCCGCTGATCGGATATTCATGCGCCATGTGCCGCTCGGGGCGTTCATCGTGCGCCGTGTTGCGGGCGTACGCTTCGTGGAGTTCTTTCTCCATCGGGTCGAAGGGCACGGGCTCGCTGGCCCACATCGCCATTTCCACCAAGGCCTTGGCCTCCGGTGATAGCTGCTCCGCATCGGCCTTCTCCACGGCATCGGTGGCCTTCACATGCAGCTCCGCCAAGGTCATGCGGTTCTCGGTGATGGTTCCGGTCTTGTCCGTGCAGATCACCGTCGCTGCCCCCAAGGTTTCCACGGTTGTGGCCCGCTTGGCGATGATGCCCTGCCGCGCCAAACGCCAAGCGCCCAGCGCGAGGAAGGTGGTGAAGGCCACGGGGATCTCTTCCGGAAGGATGGACATGGCCAAGGTGAGGCCCGTGAGCAAGCTGCCGGAGAGGGAGCCGGTGCGGAGGAAATCCACCGCCCACACCAGCACGAAGAAGACCACGCCCACGATGGCCATGTTGCGCACAAAGCGCCCGATCTGCACCTGCAGCGGGGTAGGGGGCGGCTCGATGGAGGCCAGCGATCCGCTGATCTTGCCCAAGCGGCTGCCCATGCCCACGGCTTCCACCCGGTACAGCGCCAGCCCCGAGACCACTTGCGTGCCCTTGCTCACCTTGGCGTTCTCCGGATCATCCGCGTTCCGCGCCACTGCGAAGGCCTCGCCGGTGAGGATGGATTCGTTCACACTGAAATCGTTGCTCTGCACAATGGTGCCGTCGGCCGCGAGCAAGCTGCCTTCCTCGGCCACGGCATGGTCGCCTACCACTACATCCTCCACGGGGATCTTCTCCACCTGCCCGTTGCGCACCACCGTGGCCTGCGGCATGCTCAAGGCTTTCAAGGTGCTCAGGGCCGTCCGGCTCCGCGAATCCTGGTAGAGTGAAATGGCCGTCAGCAGCAGGATGGCACCCACCATGAAGAAGCCTTCGTTCCATTGCTGGAGCAGGAAGTAGATCAAGCTGGCCGCCAGCAACAGCAGCACCATCGGCTCGGTAAGGGCATCCTTCAACGCGGGCCAGAAGAAGCCCTTGTCCTCCTTTTCCAGCACGTTGCGACCGTGCTGCGCTCGCGCGGCCTTTACCTGCTCATCGGTGAGGCCGTCAACGTCGAATGGGTTTCCCTGCATGGTGCGCGGTGCAGGCCAAAGATGCACATCCTACCCGATGAGGAAATTGGACCATGTCCGTTCCGTGAAATAGCTCACATCCATTGAGTACCAGGCATGACTCGGTGGTGCAGGTCAAAGGTGCACATCCTACCCGATGAGGAAATTGGACCACGTCCGTTCCGTGACATAGCTCACATCCATTGAGTACCAACCCGCCTAATTTTGTCCAAGCTTTGGGTAGATGCATGGGCAACTAACCTGATCCGCTGACTGAATACCCCATGTCCACCTACAACGCCCTCCTCTTCGCTCCGCTCTTGCTCCTCTGTAGTTGCTCCAGCGGCCAAACACCGGATCCGGGTGCCACATTGCCCGCTAAGGAGTTCCAACAGAAGATGGCGGTAATGCCGTCGGCTCCGTTGCTGGATGTGCGTACACCGGAGGAATTCTCAAAGGGACATTTAGCCAGTGCGCAGAACTGGAATTGGTCCGATGGCCAGTTCAAGCAAAGATCAAGTGAGTTGGATCCGGCGCAACCGGTCTTCGTGTATTGCCTTAGTGGTGGCAGAAGTGCAGCGGCCGCGAGCATGCTAAGGTCAAAGGGTTTTACGCAGGTGTATGAACTGCAAGGTGGGATCATGAAGTGGAACGCGGCCAACCTGACGGTAGAGACTGCTGATGGTGCTCCAGCAACGGCTGGCATGTCCAAGGCGGACTTTGAGGCGTTGTACAACACGGACAAAGTAGTTCTGGTGGACTTCTACGCCGACTGGTGCGCTCCGTGCAAACGGATGAAGCCATACTTGGACGAGATCGGCAAGGAAATGGCAGACAAGGTGACCGTGGTGCGCATCGATTGCGATGCCAACCCCGGACTTTGCAAGGAGCTGGGTGTGGAAGCCCTACCGGTTCTTCATGTATATAAGAACAACAAGCTGACCTGGCAGAACACCGGATTTATCGGGAAGGGGCAGGTGGTGCAGCAGTTGTGAGATCACCCGTATTTTCGGGGGCTGACCTCCTTACGCTCCCAACTCCTCCACATACTTCCTGTCGTTCGCCAAACGTGGCACCTTGCTTTGTGCGTCATTCATGCCGCGTGCTTTCATCCAGCCGACAAAGCCACCGCGCTTCACCTGCACGACCACTAAGGGCTTCAAAACCTTTCCGGTAATGAGGTCTTTGTAATAAGGGTTGCGATGTTGCAGTGCCTCGTCGATCGTGTGCGCGAAGCCGGCCATGTCCTTCGGTGGAGCTGCGAACTCAATATGCCATTCGTGGAAAGGGAGTCCTTCTCGTGGTGAAAGCTGTGGCGCCACAGTGAACTCGGCTACTTCGCACGGATGCGCGGACACCGCATCTTTCAGCGCACCCTCCACTTCATCAGCTATCACGTGCTCCCCGAAGGCGCTGGTGAAATGCTTGGTCCGCCCGGTTACTACGATGCGTGGCGGCTTCAGCGAGACGAACTTCACCGTGTCACCTATCTCGTAGCCCCAAAGCCCGGCGTTCGTGTGCAGCACTAACGCGTAATTCACGCCGAGTTGAACTTCGCCGACGGAAAGTCGGCGCGCATCGGACTTGCCGAGCTCGCCGGTGTCGATGAACTCGAAATAGATGCCATTGTCCAGCACGAGCAAAAGACCCTCACCGGGACCTTGGTCCTGGTAGGCAATGAAGCCTTCGCTGGCCGGGAAGGTCTCCACACGGTCCACCGTTCCGCCGATCAATGCTTCCATGCGGCTGCGGTAAGGCTCGTAGCTCACGCCACCGTACACGAAGAGCGAGAAATTCGGGAAGACCTCTTTCACTGTGACCTTGCCGGTACGGGTCAACAACCGCTCGAAATACATCTGCACCCAAGCCGGGATCCCGCTGATCAGGCGAAGGTCGGCGGACATTGTTTCGCCAACGATCGCTTCCACCTTCGTTTCCCAATCGGGGATGCTGTTAGTGGCGAAGCTGGGCATACGGTTCTTCAGCAGGTAGGCCGGCACATGATTGGCCACTATGCCGCTGAGCCTGCCGCTGGGCACGTTTCCCTTGCGGTCCAGTACCGGGCTTCCTTGGAGGAATATCATTCTGCCGTCCACAAAGGCCGTGTTGCCGCTGCGCTCGATGTAGGCGAATAGGGCGTTGCGTGCACTGTCGATGTGGTTTGGCAGACTCGCCTTGGTAATGGGGATGTATTTCGCACCGCTCGTGGTGCCGCTTGTCTTGCACAGGTATAGTGGAAGCCCCGGCCAGAGCACGTTGTGTTCCCCATTCACGATGCGGTCGATCCATGGGCGCAACGCTTCGTAATCACGAAGCGGCACGGCTTTTATCAGGGACGCGTGATCCTTCACATGTTCCAGCCCGTGCTCTTTTCCGAAGGCGGTATGTTTTCCACCGCTGATCAACTTACGTAGAACGGCCTGCTGTGCCGCCACAGGGTTCATGGCTGTGTGCATTACCCTGGCCGTGGAATGCCGGGCTAAAAGCTTTGCCGCAAAACTCTTCAATGACATGCGAAAGGATGACCCCAAGCGATCATTTGAAGTTGATGTAGGTCTGCGGGTCCACGGCCGTTCCGGCTGACCAGAGTTCGAAATGCAGGTGTGGACCGGAGGTCAGCTCACCGCTGTTGCCCACGATGGCAATGGCTTCGCCGGCTTTAACGTGGTCGCCGAGCTTTTTCAGCAACACCGCGTTGTGTTTGTACACGCTCACCAGGTCTGAGCCATGCTGCACTTGTATAACATAGCCCGCATCGCTGGTCCAGCTGGCCATGATCACCGTGCCGTCCAAGCAAGCTTTTACCGCCTCATCGGCCTTGGCCACGATATCGACGCCGAAATGGCCTTCGGCGGCATTGAACTTACTGGTAAGGATGCCGCGCATGGGTGGAAAGAACAACAGTCCGGGCAGACCCAACCGGTCAAGCACTCCGTTGCCGCGGTCCGCGTGCACACTGAAGGCCTCCGCCTCGCGTACCTTGTCCCGTAATATGCTATCCGCAGCCGATGGTTTCAGGTCCGCCGCTGTGGGTGGGTGCGACAGTGGCACTGCCAGTGTCGCACTGTCAGCGGGAAGCTTTCCACTTAACACGTTGCGCAGGTTATCGATGTAGGCATCACGGACCCGTAATGCCTGATCCAGCGAATCGGCTGTGGTAAAGGCGCGGTAGGCGTTCAGTTTCACCCGCTGGTTGGAATAGCCCGGTATGTATTCCTTCAACGGGGTGAACACAATAAGCCCGAGAACGAAAAGGCCGTGCAGCGTGAAGAGCACAACGGCCAAAAGGATCACGTTGAAGCGCGAGAGGCGGAAGCTGAAACGCTCCTCGTAAGTGGATTCGTTGATCAGCACCGCCCGGTACTTGTTCCGCAGCTTGCGCAACAATTGACGCCGCTTGGCTTGGCGTTTCAACGAGTCCGGTGTCGGTGATCGGGCCATGTGTCCGCAAAGTTGCGCTAAGTTGCGCCAATGGCGCTCCGGGATGCAGGAAGCACGTGTGCCCCCAAGGCCCTCTCTCTTGAAAGCCGTATCTTTGCGGGCCTTTTCCAAGTGGACAGCTCGCCCACCGGAATGGAACCTGGTATTCTTCCGAACATGACCGATCTGAACTCCCTGCCGTTGATCAACGACAAAAGCTCCCGCCAGTTTGAATTGGAGGTGGAGGGCCGCATGGCCAAATTGGAATACGAATTGAACGGGACCAAGATGTTCCTCACACATGCCAGCGTGCCCAAGGCACTCTCGGGCACAGGCGTGGGCGCGGCTCTGGTCGAAAAGGTTTTTGCCTACATCGAGGAGAACAACCTGAAACTGGTTCCGATGTGCTCTTTCGTTACCGCCCACCTGCGCAAACATCCCGAGTGGAAACGCATCGTTGAAAAAGGCGTCGAAGTTTAAAATAGGTCGGCCGCGGAACACCTTCACGACTTCGCATTCGCCTCAGTCCTTTCCCACATGTCCGTCAGAGTCCGCTTCGCACCCAGTCCCACCGGGCCACTGCACCTCGGCGGGGTCCGCACCGCATTGTACAATTACCTTTTTGCACGCAAACATGGTGGGCAGTTCCTGCTGCGCATTGAGGATACGGATCAAGGACGCTTTGTGCCTGGTGCAGAGGACTACATCCGGGAAGCATTGGCGTGGTGTGGTATGGTGCCCGATGAAGGACCTTGGAACGGAGGCCCCCACGCGCCTTACCGCCAAAGCGAGCGCAAAGACCTCTACCGCACCTATGCCGAGCAACTGGTGGCCAACGAAAAGGCCTATTACGCATTCGATACACCGGAAGAGTTGGACGCCATGCGCGACCGGCTCAAGGCCGCTGGGGTCGCTGCTCCGGCATATAATGCCGTTACGCGCGAGCACATGCGCAACAGCCTTACCCTAAGTGCCACGGAAACAAAAGAGCGCTTGGATCGTGGGGACGACCATGTGATCCGGCTGAAAGTACCGCGGAACGCCGAGGTGCGGTTCGAGGATATCATCCGCGGTTGGGTGGTGGTGCACAGTACTAACATCGACGACAAGGTCCTCTTCAAAGGTGACGGTATGCCCACCTACCATCTCGCCAACATCGTGGATGATCATCTCATGGGCATCACGCACGTTGTGCGTGGCGAAGAATGGCTACCCAGTGCACCATTGCACGTCCTTCTCTATGAGGCTTTTGGCTGGGAAAGGCCCGCGTTTGCGCACCTGCCGCTTATCCTGAAGCCCGATGGCAACGGTAAATTGAGCAAGCGCGATGGCGATAGGCTCGGCTTTCCGGTATTCCCGTTGGACTGGACCGATCCCGTGACCGGTGAGCGGAGCAGTGGCTACAGGGAACGCGGCTACTATCCGGAAGCCTTCGTGAACATGTTGGCCCTGCTCGGCTGGAACCCCGGTACCGAACAGGAGATCATGTCCATGGAAGAGCTGACCGGTCTTTTCGACCTCGCTCGCGTTCATAAGGGCGGTGCAAAATTCGACCCCGAAAAGACCAAGTGGTTCAACCAGCAATACCTGCGTATGAGGCCGAATGAGGAGCTGGGCGAGCACTTCAAGGCGAGCTTGGCGAAGATCGGCGTGGAGTGTACGGTGGAAATGGCCACGGCCGCGGCCGCACTTCTGAAAGAACGTGCCACCTTCCCGGACGATATGCTGGAAGGCATTTATCTGGTGAAGAGCGGAAGCCCATTGAAGGACAACGCCGAGGCGCTTGCCGAACTGCGTAAACGTTGGAAGCCCGAAGCCGCTGCGTTCTTTTCGAGCTTCCTCCAAGCCATGGACGATACCTCGGATTTTTCGGCCCATGACGTCGAAACCTGCTTTCAGTCCGTCCTCGCCGCAAGCGGGTTGAAGATCGGTCAGGTGATGCCGGTGTACAGGCTGTTCGTGGCCGGGCGCATGCAGGGCCCAGGCATGTTCGAGGTGAGCGCGTTATTGGGCAAGACCGAAGTTGGTGCGCGTTTGCGCACCGGACTTGAAATCAGTGCGGAATGGGTTTGATCGAAGTGAAGGGGATAAAATTGTTCGCTTACCACGGCTGCCTTGCCGAAGAGGGAAGCATTGGGGGACACTATCGCGTGGATGTTGGCGTCCATGGAGATCTGGGCCGCGCCCAACACAGCGATAAATTGGCCGACACCATCGACTATGGGCGCATTACCGCGATCGTCGCCCGCGAAATGGCCGTGCGTTCCAAACTGATCGAACACGTGGCCGGTCGGATACTTGCCGGCCTGCGCGAGGAGTGGCCCCATGGTTTCACATGGCGCATCACCTTGGTCAAAGAGCATCCACCCATCGCCGGTTCGGTGGATGAGGTTGCTTATACCCTCGAAGGATAGCGCACAGCTTGCTATCTTCGCCGCCCCTCAAGGCCGACCTTGGTGGGTTTTTTCATGGTCGCGTGGCCGAGTGGTTAGGCACAGCTCTGCAAAAGCTGCTACTGCGGTTCGAATCCGCACGCGACCTCCAACTGGGCCGGTGGCCCCCCAAGGAATTGGCCATGGCCATACCGATCGGGCGTTCGCGGCGTTGTGCTTTCCCGATGACACGCTGCATGAAGCCACCTCTCCGCCTAACGACCGTAATACTCTTCTCGTTCTCCATCCTGGCCGTCGCGCAAGTGCCGGTGGGGCAATGGCAGGATCATTTCCAATACCGGAGCACCGTGGCCGTGGCCCAAGGCAATGATGGCGTGTATTGTGCCACCTCCACAGCGGTCTTCAAATTCGATGAGACAACCGGGGAAACAACCCGCTACACTAAAGTGAACGCGCTGAGCGATGTGAACATCCAAGCAATGGCATGGAGTGATCAACAGCAAAAACTCCTGGTCGGGTACCGGAACGGCAACGTGGACCTTCTGGGGAAGAATTCCGTGTTGAATCTCCCCGACATAAAGCGTAGCAACCTCGTTGGCGACAAAGGCATCTATGCCATTGTGGTTCGTGACCAATTGGCTTATTTGGCCTGTGGATTCGGAGTGGTCGTCATGGACCTTGTCCGGCAAGAAGTAAGGGATACATGGATCATCGGGCCCGGTGGCTCCCAGTTGCGCGTGAACGGATTGGCCTTCCGCGCCGACTCGATCTATGCCGCCACCCAACAGGGGCTTTACGTTGCTTCGCAGCAGGCACCCAACTTAGCCGATTTCAACTCTTGGCACAAGCGCACGGACCTGCCCATGCCCAACGGGGCTTTCACCGCCGTGGTCGATTTTTCGGGCAAATTGTTCGTGAACAGCCGACCAGGCACAGCGCATGACACGCTTTATTATTCCGACGGAGGGCCGTGGCAGGTATTCCCCGACGTGTTGGGCGAGGACAACAACTCCATTGCGGTTTCACAGGACGGGGCACGTATCATCATCGCCCAGCAGCCATCCGTCCGTCAATATGATGCACAACTTGCTATCCAAAGCTATACTGGCGATTATCTCGGACAAACGCTAAAGGCACGTTATGCTATTGACCGCCCTCAAGGCGGTGTTTGGATCGCCACGGACGGCAATGGCTTGCTGCGAAGCAATAACGGATTCCTCAGCGTCAGTCCTAACGGCCCAGCCAACAACGTTTCCTACCGCATGGCCGCGGCGCAAGGCCAAGTCTACATTACTACCGGGGGTGTTGCTGGTAACTGGGACGATCTGTTTAAAAAGGACGGTCTACACCGTTACAAGGACAATACGTGGACAACTGACGGCCCGGCGAACGACCCCTTATATGCGACTGGGGGAAACCAATTCGCCGGTAGCTTGAACGATATTTTGCCGGTATTGGTGGATCCAGATGATGGCAACCATGCTTTCGTCGGATCGTGGGATGATGGTCTGGTGGAGTTCCGTGATGGCCGCGTTGCGACGTTCTATGATCCGAGCAACAGCACCTTGCAGCGAACGGGTAACAGCGCCACCGATGATACGCCGACCCGCGTGGGAGGACTTGCTTATGATAGTAAGGGAAACCTGTGGGTGGCGAACGCCAGCTGCCCTAACCCTTTAAGTGTCAGGCTGAAGAACGGAAATTGGTATTCAATGGGCTCTATTCCTCCACTGGGTACCAATACCCTTATTGCCGATATGGCAGTGGACGAGAGCGGTAATGTTTGGGTGGTAAGGCCCAGGGGCAATGGTATGCTGCTCTTTTCTGACAACGGAACACCCACCGACCCTGGAGACGACAAGTCCAAGGCGCTGACCAATTTTGAAGGACAGGGGAAATTGCCATCCATGGACGTTTACAGTGTGGCCGTTGATCTTGACGGGCAGATCTGGGTTGGGACGAACAAAGGGATAGGGGTGTTCTACAACGGAGATGCTACGTTCGGCACCGACGGTGATGCGCAACAGATCCTTTTGGAGCAGGACGGTAACGTGCAGATCCTGCTGGAAACAGAGGCCGTAACGGCGATCGCGGTGGATGGTGCCAACAACAAATGGCTGGGTACGCAAAGCAGCGGTGTCTACCAGGTCTCGCCGGACGGAACGCAACAGCTCGCGCATTTCACCGTGGACAACAGTCCGCTGCCCAGTAACTCCATCAACTGCATCGCCATTGATGGTGTCTCTGGATCGGTATTCATCGGTACCGACCAAGGCACGCTGAGCTACCGCGGAGGGGCCACCGAAGGTTCGCTTTCATCGGAATGCGCCACCGTGTTCCCCAATCCGGTCCGTAGCACCTTCACAGGGCCTGTGGCCATTACAGGGCTTGTGCGTGGAAGTGATGTGCGGATCACCGATGTGGCCGGCGATCTGGTATACCATACCACCTCGAATGGTGGCCAAGCACTTTGGCCCGGCACGGACATCAAAGGTGAACGCGTCGCTTCCGGCGTTTACTTGATCCTTGTGGTGGACCCCAGTGGCTCCAGCCACTGCAATACCAAGGTCGTAGTGGTGCGCTGAACGGCACCAGCAGATGTTGCAGACCACAAAGGCAGTTGTTCTGCGCTTGATCAAATATGGCGACAGGTCCGTGGTGCTGAATGCGTACACGGAACAGTTCGGTGCACGCTCTTACCTCCTACGCCCGCCGGCCAAGGGCAAGCCCATTGCGCTTGGCCCATTGGAGCGTGTGGAACTGGTGGTGGCTGAGGATCCGCGTCGGGAACTTCATCATGTGCGCGAATTCCGCGTGGAGAAGCCTTATTTAAAGGTTCCCGGACAGCCGCCCCGGGCGCTGGTACTGCTCTTTTTACAGGAAGTCTTCTCCCGGACACTCAAGGAAGAGGCCGGAGATCCCGAACTTTTTTCCTTTGTTCAGGAACTCCTCGAAGAACTCGATTCCACGGATGACTTGCCGCATTTTCCACTTCTCGTGATGGCCCGCATGGCCCGCCAGTTCGGATTTCTTCCGGGGTTGCCTGGTACGGGGGAGGACTGTTTCGACCTGCGCGAAGGGAACTACTTCAGCGGTAAATGTGGGCACGGCGAATTCCTGGGTAAGTCCGAAACCGACGCATTGGCCGTACTCCTTAAGGCTGAAGCCTCCCGGACCTCGGTGCAACTACCATCAGGCCAACGCATTGCCCTATTGGAGAATCTCCTCGATTACTTCCGCTTGCACTTGCCGGGTTTTGGCCAGTTGAAGTCGCCCGCCGTGCTTCATGCGGTCCTGGGTTGAACCCATTGCGGGCTAAATTCACCGCCCCCGGAACTTCCCAGCCCAGTAAAGGGCCCCTCCACAGGGGAACCATGCCCATGAAGATCATTGTACCGCCGATCGCTGAAAAGGAACGCCACCGGACCGATCACCACGGCCACAAGCGGACCGATGAATACGCTTGGATGCAGCTGACGGAAGGTCAGCGTGCAGCCACCCTACCGGATGGCCCTACGCAACGGGTAAAAAAGCACTTAGAGGAGGAAAACGCACATACAGAAGCCGTTCTGAAGCCCCTGGCGAAACTCCGGGGGAAGCTCTTCAAAGAAATGAAGAGCCGGGTAAAGGAAGATGACATTAGTGTACCCTACCGGGAAAATGGTTACTGGTACGCATACCGCTACCAGCAAGGGGGTGAATACCCGGTACACATGCGGGCCAAGGTTCTGGGGGATCCGGACCGGGTGCCCAAAAGATTCACGGACATTTTGAACGAAACAGCTATGGCCAAGGGTCATGACTATTTCGACCTGGGCGATTTCGAGATCGGACCGGGGAACCGCATCATGGCCTATAGCGTGGATATTGTGGGCCGGAGACTGTACACCACCCGTTTTCGCGACCTCAAGACCGGGAAAGACCTGCCGGACGTTATCGCTGATGCGGCAGAGGGCGGCGCTTTTGCCGATGACCACACGTTCTTCTACGTGCGCAAGGACCGCAGCCTGCGCAATGCGCGCGTGTACCGCCATGTGATGGGCACGCCCGCCAGCGAGGACGTGGAAGTGTTCCATGAGAACAACCGCGCTTTCAGTTGTGATGTATTCCGCTCCCGATCGGACAAGTTCATCATCATCTCCACCGATAGCACCCTTTCCAGTGAGCATTTGCTTTTGCCGGTGAACAAGCCGACAGGAGCATTCAAAAAACTCTTCCCACGCTCCCGTAGACACGAAATGAGCGTGATGCACGTGGCTGGTACAGTGGGCAGACCCGGGAAGTTCTACATACAGACCAACTGGAAGGCACGCAACTTCCGTTTGATGGTATGCGGTGAACGCAACACGGCCAAGGAAGCCTGGAAAGAGGTTGTGCCACACCGGAAGGATGTGCTGTTGGAGGATGTGGACATCTTTAAAGACCACCTTGTACTCACCGAACGCAAGCTGGGCTTGGTGCAGATGCGGGTAAGGACCCTCAGCACCGGTAATGAGCGGATGATCGCTTTCAACGATGCGGCATACGTGGCCTTCAGTGGGGTGAACCCGGAATGGGGTACCCACCTGTTCCGCTATGGATACGCCTCGCTGACCACTCCCACCAGCATTTTTGAGCACAACCTGAAAACCGGCGCAACCACGCTGCTGAAGCAACAAGAGGTGCAAGGTGGCTTTACACCGGGTGATTATGTGAGTGAACGCACATGGGCCACTGCCAAGGACGGCGTTCAAGTACCCATTAGCATCGTTAGGCGGCGTGATACGCCGCTTAACGGGCGTTCACCCCTGCTCTTGTACGGTTATGGGGCCTACGGTATCAATGTGGAACCGGTGTTCCGTAGCGCGCGCTTGAGCTTGCTGGACCGTGGCTTCGTATACGCCATGGCCCATGTGCGTGGCGGGGAGGAATTGGGCCGGCACTGGTACGAACAAGGCCGAATGGAGCACAAGGCCAATACATTCACTGATTTCATCGCTTGTGCCGAACACTTGATCGCAACTGGACATGCGGACCCCAAGCGCTTGGCCTGCATGGGCGGTAGTGCGGGGGGGCTGCTCGTTGGCGCCGTGGCCAACATGCGCCCTGACCTCTGGAATGCCGTGGTGGCCGAAGTGCCCTTTGTGGACATCATAGGTACCATGATGGACCCCAGCTTGCCCTTGACAACCGGTGAATACGACGAATGGGGCGACCCACGTGAAAGTGCAGCCTACCAGCGCATGCTGGCGTACGCTCCTTACGACAATGTGCGAAATGCAAAGTACCCCGCGGTACTTGCCGTTACCGGCTTCCATGACAGCCAAGTGCAATTCTGGGAGCCGGCCAAATGGGTAGCACGTTTGCGCCGACACCAAAAGGGCGACGATCCGATCCTGCTGTGTACCAACATGGGCGCGGGCCACGGGGGTGCAACTGGGCGTTTCGAGCCGCTGCGCGAGGTGGCGATGATCTATGCGTTCCTCTTGGAACGTGCCGGCTTGGCCGGTAATAAGCCCCTGTAGGGCTTAGCCCTTGTTCACACCGACCTTGAGCTTCTTGCCCACATTGAGGTGGCGTGTGTTCAGATCGCCGTTCAAACGTTTGATGTCATCCACCGTGACGCCTGGGTAGTTCTTGGCGATCCCCCAGAGCGTATCGCCCGGTTGAACAGTATGATAGATGTACTCCAGTTCACTTGGTGTCGCTGATCCTTGAGCTTCCACTTTTTCCGTCTCTACCTGGGCCGCTTGGGCCGTCACGGCTACAGGAGAGGAGTACCGCTTCACTACCAATTGTTGCCCAGCATGAATGTGGTCGCTGCGCAAGCTGTTCCAACTGCGTAGATCTCGCACCGATACCCCATTCCGTGACGCGATCACCCCGAGCGATTCACCTCGGCGGACAACATGTGTTTTCGTTTTTTGGGTTCCCGAGGACTTCTGAACCATCGTTACAGCCGACGCTGAGGCCGACGCCGACGCCGGTGCAGGATTACTGATATCCGGTTGGTAGGAACGGGATATCGTGTCCTCCTGTTCAATAATGCCCGCAACTAATGTCCGGGGCACATATATCGTGGCCGGGCCGTCCATCTTGGGCACATATCCCGTCTTGAACATCGGGTTGAGGTCCAACAACTCTTGTGGGTTGGCTCCGGTAATGGCAGCTAATTGGGACAGTTGTAACGGATATCGCACTTGGATGGTGTCCACCTCATAAGCGCAATAATTAGGGATCACCGGGTACATGTTGTGGTCCGCCGCATGGTTGAAGATGTAATTCACAGCGATGAAGGCGGGTACGTAACCACGTGTCTCGCGCGGCAGGTTGGCATAGATGGACCAATAATCCAGCTTGCCTCCCGAACGGCGGATGGCCTTGTTCACATTCCCCGGACCACAGTTGTAGGCCGCCAAGGCGAGTTGCCAATCACCGAAGATGCCGTACAGGTCCTTCAGGTAGCGGCAAGCAGCATCGGTGCTTTTGTAAATGTCGCAGCGTTCGTCCACATAGCTGTCAACACGCAGACCGTACATTTTCCCGGTCCCGATCATGAACTGCCAGAGACCCACCGCTGCCGCACGCGAACGAGCACCTGGATAGAGTGCACTTTCAACCACGGCGAGGTATTTGAGCTCCTGCGGAAGGCCGTAACGGTCGAGTGCCTGTTCGAAAATGGGGAAATACAACTCCTTGAGACCAAGCATGCGCTGGGTCTGTTCGCGCCGGCTCTGTGCGTAAAGATTGATGTATGCCTGCACCGGTTCGTTGTACGTGAGTTTGAACGGGCTCTTCTCATCAAGTTCCAGAAGGCGCTGCTGGTACACCTCAGGGCTGTAAGTGGGAACTGCGTCCGGTGCAAAATGATGGACATTCAACGCCGAAACGTCCGTGGAAAAAGCATCATTCTTCAACCACGGCAAGATGCTGAGCTTGTCCAAGTTCTCCAGGACCGGATCATCGGCAGGCACGGAGTTCTGCGCCAACAGCGCGCCGGCGGAGAACAGTGCGAGGAATAGGTGAATGTTGCGCATGGGTTTGCGAATATCCTGTTTAATACGGGATCGATCCGGGATTGTTGCCTCGGAAAGGTAAACGATCGATCGTGGACATGCAACCTCTACATGACATGCCCATTGCCTGGAGCAGATTACAACGGACGCACTTCCAAGTGCCTAACCGTTTTAGTGTCCGGTCAAGGCCGAACAAAGAACCAACCGTTCTCTCCTTCCTTACTGAGGGAAACACCTTTTTGCCATTGCCAGCAATTGCAGGTCGGCGAAAGGCTTTGCCATCAATTGGGTGCCGAAGGGCATCCCGTTGCCATGGGTCCCTGTAGGAAGGGAAATGGCGGGCACGCCCGCTAGGTTGGCTTGCACGGTAAAAATATCCTGCAGGTACATGGACACGGGGTCGCTGATGTGGCCTTTTTGAAAGGCCGTGGTGGGGCAGGTGGGCGTCATTACCAGATCATAAAGCTCCAACGCTCTCACCGTATTATCGCGCACCATTCGGCGGACCCGCATGGCCTGCGCATAATAAGCATCGTAGTGGCCGACGCTCAGCACGAAGGTGCCCAGTAGAATGCGCCGTTTAACCTCCGGACCGAACCCTTCCGTTCGGCTCAAGCGGTAGGTCTCATCAACCCCCTTTGCCGTTTTGGACCGGTGTCCGTAGCGAATGCCATCGAAGCGTCCCAAATTGCTGCTGGCCTCCGCCGTGGATAGAATATAATACGTAGGAACGAAGAGGTCCGCCATGGGCAGGTCGATCGGCTCTACAACATGGCCTTCTTCTTTCAAACGGCCCACATGTGCTTCAAAATGGGCTTTGATCCCGGCGTCCATTCCCGGGTGCTCAACACATTGGCGATAGTATCCGATACGCAGTGGTCCCGAACCGGGCGATGGCTCCTCCACAGGCCGCTGGCTGCTGGTGTTGTCCAATGGGTCCGTGCCCGCCATGATGCGGTAGGCCATCTCGGCGTCGGTGATGTCATGGGCCAACGGGCCTATTTGGTCGAAACTGCTCGCAAAGGCAATGAGACCATAACGGCTGATCCGGCCATATGTGGGCTTAAAGCCTGCAACACCGCAGAAGGAGGCCGGCTGACGGATGGACCCGCCGGTATCGCTGCCGATAGCGATATGGCACAGGCCTGCCGCAAGGCTCGCTGCCGCACCACCGCTACTGCCGCCTGGCACCCGCGAGGGATCCAGTGGGTTGGCCACGGCTCCATAAGCGCTGTTCTCGTTGCTACTTCCCATTGCGAACTCGTCGCAGTTGGTCCGGCCGATGATCACCGCATCAGCGTCCAGCAGGCGTTGTACCGCGGTCGCGGTGAACGGGCTTTCGTAACCTTCCAGCATTTTAGATGATGCTGATACGCGGTGGCCCGCATAGCACAGGTTGTCCTTGATGCTGATGATGGCGCCCGCCAAAGGCCCAGCGGTGCCGTTGGCCAACTTGGCGTCCACTTCGGCGGCCTTTGCCAATGAGCTTTCTTCGAACAGTTCCAAGAAAATATTCAGCCGGGAGTGCTCCTTCGCACGATCAAGAGCCGCTTGAGCCAATGCCTTTACGGAAATGGCACCGGAAGCCAATCGGGCCTTGGCCTCGTGAAACGTTCGCGGGGTGTTCATCGCGCGGTGCGCGTGCGGTTCAGGGGTTGCTCGAAGGGGGGGCGTCGTCCTTCTGGGCGTCCTTGAACTCCTTCATCCCCTTACCCAGCCCACGCATGAGCTCGGGAATTTTCTTGCCGCCGAACAAAAGCAGCACCAACGCAACGATGAGGATGATCTCCGTAGGGCCTAGTCTTCCCATGGTTGAACGCGTGGCGCGATAAGAGCGACCGAACGCGAATGCAAATGTAGTGTGAAGGAAGTTGGTGGGGATGAGCTGTGTTCGCTACCGCGAACGGGCCGGGTTGCAAATGATCACCGGCTGCACCTGCGGGAAGATCATCAGGCACGGTTCAAAACTTTATTTCCCTCACGATGTCGGGCCACTCGAATATTTACATTAATTGCCATCCCTAATCAATTTAAGATGCTTATCTGCCCCCCCCGTCGCAACGCATCGCAGGTTTCGTAGCCCGCACATGGGTTGATCTCTTTCGCTGCGGTGCAGGTCGCATTTGGGTAATGGCCTTGATGGTGCCAGTCTTGAGCGTCCATGCACAGAGTCCATTGGCCATCACCCTCCAACCCAGCAATTATCAGGGCTACCAGATCAGTTGCTTCGGCAAGCAGAACGGTTCCATCAACGCTACCATTTCAGGTGGTGCGGCACCTTACCAAAAAAGCTGGTCCAACGGGGCCACCTCGGAAGACCTTTCCGGACTTCCCGCTGGCTACTACAAACTCACCGTTACCGATGCGGACTCCACTGTGATAGTGGCGGACATTACGTTGAACGAACCAACGCAACTGGTCGTACTTACGGAGCCTTACATTTTTCCGAACAGCTACAATGTAAGCTGCTTCGATTGCTACAACGGCAGTATCGACGTTACGGTACAGCAAGGTGTTCCGCCCTACACCTACCTATGGAATGACAGTATAACAACCACGCAGGACCGCAGCGGGTTGGGCGCGAAGAAGTTCTTCGTTGTGGTGAAGGACTCCCATAACTGTTGGGTAAAGTCCGAGACCATGATGCTCGTTCAACCGGAACGGAGTGTTTGGGCCATGGGTGGGAACACGGGCACCACCCCTGGCCAACAATACATCGGCACTGCGGATAACAAGGACCTGGTTTTCAAAAGCAACAATGTGGAGCGTATGCGGATCAAAGGCAATGGCGCGATAGCCTTGGTGGATTCCGCAATTGGGGTCGGCATGCTCTATCGCGATGTGGATGGCGTTTTGAAAGTGGGTGGCGGTCCTTCACTCCCAAGCTATCCGGTCTCACCTTGTGCAATTGATGTGGGCTTTTCCCCATTCTGGAAAACCACAGGCAACGATTTTAGTATTCTCTGTCCAGGGTCTATCGACCCGCAAATCGGAACCTTGGATAATAGGAACTTGCACTTCGTCACCAACGGTGTGGAACGCATGAAGTTAACGGTAGGTGGTAACCTCGGTATCGGTACCACCGAACCCGAAGCCACGCTCCATGTGGCCGGCAACCTTATCGTCAAACAAAACCCGGAAGGCGATATCGTAACCTCTTCTTCGGACTCCGCTGGCACTACGCTTTGGGCAAGGAACAGCAAAGCCGCTTGGGGCCTGTCCATTGATACCGCAGGACACGGGCATATCCTGGGGGATTGGAACAACCCGCATCCGTTAATGACCTTCTCCTACAACAAGGTAGGCATCGGCACGGAAAACATGCCCGGTGACGATTTCAATCTGTTCGTAAGCAAAGGCATCTTAGCCGAGAAGGTCAAAGTGAAACTGCCCGGCAGCTGGCCGGATTACGTCTTTGCCGAGGAGTACCGGTTAATGCCCTTGCCGGAACTGCGGGATTTCCTAAAACGGAACAAGCACCTGCCCGGCATCCCCTCGGCCCAGGAATTAGAGAAGGATGGAGGCATCGACCTCGGCCAAATGCACCAAAACCTCTTGCGCACCGTGGAAGACCAAGCGCTTTACATATTGGAACTGGAAAAGCGGGTTGATAAGTTGGAGCAGATCATTACGAACCTGCCAAGCACCAAGTGATGAACGCTCATCCACTCCACTTGCGGGCTTGTGTGTACGGCAGGAACAAGTGCAACCACCTGCTCTCGCGAACGCTACCGGTATTGGCCATCGCATTGGGCACCGGGGCCTTTGCCCAAACCACATTTCCGTTGACCCCCTCGGAGCATGATATCCAAAATGTGAATTGGACGAGCGGGGTCCATCTGGAGCATTTTCCACAACCCATCGTTGCTCCGGGGGATCCTTCTTCTCCCGTGTCGATCTCCGACTTGGCATACGCCGAATTTGTTTCCGGAACGGAAGTGGAACTTACCGGCGGGTTTTACGCCGGTGACTTTTCCGGGAACGAAAGTTTTATCGCCAAGATCGATCAAGAGCTGGGTACGCCGGAAGATGTGGTTGTGATCGCACCGAATCCCGCAACGCATCTCATTGACAACGTAGTACACGTGGAAAAGTGGGAAAAGCTGGAGATCGGGTTCAAGTTGCCACCAGCCTATCAGCAGGCTATCGATCGTTTCTTCAACCACTACTATTCCAATGGGGTAACCAGCGATGCCACTCCCGGCAATGTGGACGCAGTGCATGACCTGAACCCTTATGCGGACGACTCCTTGCAGCTGGTGATAATGTTAACCAGCCCTTCAAATGCGCAACGCATGAAATTCGGTTTTTACATGAAGAAGGGAATGTGGGCCAGTACAAGCCCATTGGCAAAACTCACGGCGGACACTACTGGTCCACTCGTCCCCTACCATGTTCATTTTCGGTTTACACCGGATGAAGAGGGGCCATGGCAGTTCTCCATTTCCATTAAAGCGCCGCATACCGAAAACCTGTATGACTACCCGTTGCAACCACTTATGTTTTCATCATACAGTTTCGTTTGCGATTCGCCATTGCCGGACAATCACGGCCCGCTGCATATGAACGCCACAAACAGGCGCACGCTCCAATTCGAGGACAGTACCGCATTCTTTGGATTGGGTACGAACTTGGCCGGTGCGCACCATGGCAATTTCGGGGCGTCTATTGACACAAATTCCTATTGGTATTCCAATTACCAGCGCGACTATCAAGTAATGGGCCAGGCCATGGGGACATTGCACGACGTTGGTGGTAATTATATGCGGATGTGGTTGGATCGGCACCTTGCCGCACCGGAATATGTGAACCTCGGTGTGTATGACGCCTACCTTACACCACCCGTTTGCGATTCTGCAGAAAGCACCGATGAACCCTGTGACGTAGGTTATACAAAGGGCTACGCCGCCAATTGCCAGTACCAGTGTTGGGCATTTGATTCCTTGTTGGAACAAGCCCATGCGAACGACCTGTACATCCAATTGTGCATAGAATCGAATTATCCGGGGAATGATGGGGAGAAGCTGTCTTGGGGTGCAAATCCGTATGTTATCCACTACTTGGATGCGTATAGGGACAACGAATGGCCGGGGTGGCCTACTAATCCTTATGATGTTAAAATGTTCTTCTATAAGAACGGCGACCCTCAGTATAAGAACGAGGGCGTGTTCTATTACTGGAAACGCAGGTACAAATACATAATGGCACGCTGGGGCTATTCCGTGAACATCGCTTCCATTGAGCCGTTCAATGAAGTGGACCAAATGCTTACCTACCAGCAGATGCCGAATGGTCTGGGGACCAACAACGCTCCCTTCAACTCATGCAATTCGTACTATGCCGCCAACATTGCAAGCCGTGGAATATGCCGGGAAAATCGTGGCCCTTGGCAAAAGGACCCTCTATTGCCCGGCACCATCAACCAATGGCTTACGGACATTATGGCGTTTGTGAGGGACCCGGTGGATACTGCACACCCCGCCACATCTCCTTTGGGCGAAGACAAGAAGCTCTTCCTGATGAGCTACACCGACCGCTACCAACCGGGCAATGAGCCGCCGGGCTTTTTCCAGCCCTTCAACAACCCGAAGTTGGACATTATAGATGTGCATCGCGGACTTTATTGGGGTGAAGGTGAGGTAAGCAATAGTTTCGATCTGGATCAGAACTTCCGAGATAACTTCCATCCAGGGGGCTTGAAGAAGCCCTTCCATAACGGAGAGTACAACACTTACGCCCTAAGAAGTGACACAAGCGACCTTAACATCGGGCATGAATACAACACTGGAAAAATCTTCGACAATTACGACGTTTCCTTCCACAACGAAATCTGGGCATCCACCTTCTTTGGTAACTTCGCCGCTGGTACCAGTTGGGCCTGGGAACGTGTGTTTTGGTGGCCGGATGCGCTGCCGGTGCCGCCGCCTGAAAACATTACTCAAAACCCCTTCAATCCAATCCATACAAACATCCTTGGTGCTCATAATATTTTGAACCCAAACGGCGAACCCGTCCAAGTGCGAAATCGCACCACCTACCACATCTTCAAACCACTTTCGAACTTCTTGACAAATCCCAATCTCCAAGCCTACAACTTCTTCGGCGGAGACTTTGTACCACATAAGGTGTTTGATGACGGGAATAAGATCGAGGTGTATTATCTGACCGACTCAAGCAACACCATGGCCATAGGATGGGTGCATAACTTGAATGCTTATTGGGAGAAGCATTATTATGTGAAGAACGACCCAACGCTACAGAATTTCTTTGGTTGTACCGCGCCAGATACTCAGAAGGTATCTATATCTGGCCTGCAACCTGGCGCGGATTACCACATTACATGGTTTCCAACGCGCATGAACGACACCATTCATCCTGCGGATGCAGTGGATACAAGTGGCACTGGCACCGTATTGTTGGACATGAGTACGGCTCCACTCGGCGATACCTTGAACCTATATCTGGATACGTTGCACACGGATTACGGCTTCATCATTGCATTGCAACCGGTACTCAGAGGAATGCAGGTTCCAATTGACACAGTATTGGAGGTCTCGCAGCACGAATGGGATTACTATCTATATCCAAACCCCACTAGGAATCAGGTGAGCCTCGTTTTGCCCGACGATGCTGTCGTGGACATTGCAATCTATGACCTTTCAGGGAGACGCTTACAGCTTTGGAGCAATCTTCAGGGACCGCAAGTACAAATCCCCACAAATCAACTTGCGCAAGGTGCCTATTTAGTTCAGGTAGCTACAGGCGTGAACAGCCGGACTAAACCTTTGATTATTCGCTGATCCATGAAGAATTTGATGTTTCCATTCCTCTTTTTTGCTTTCAATGCTTTGAATGCTCAAAGCGGCTTCGAAAAATTATATACGCAATCAGGTTCATTAAAAAGCATTGAATTGGATAATGGCAATTTGCTAGTTGGAATTGGTGGCGGACCGGGTGCGACCGGACTCTCTCTTACGGACACACAAGGCAACATTCTTCAAGCCAACTCTTACGTACAGTGGCCATTATTGGGTCCTGGGTCATTTAGACGAGACAATGTTAACGGTGTTTACTTCGTGACAGGTTATGTTGACGGTTTTTGCCAAGGACATACGCAGATTTTTCCTGTCATCGGGAAAATGGACTTGGTTGGGAGTATCATATATTTAAAACGTTACGTATTGAACGAGGGTTGCCAATCACTCGCCATTGATTTAGAAACTACAAACGACAACGGAGTGGTCACTTGGGGCTGGCGAACAAATTTTTTCGCTCTTCGCGTTGACTCCAACCTGAACCATGTTTGGTCCAAGCACTTTGACCGCCACGGTGGGTTCCAGTTCATAAAGGAGTTGCCGAGCGGGGACCTGTTGGCGGGCATCAACATGGATACCGCTGGGGTGGTGGTGGCAAGGATGGACCCCGCCGGGAATTTTCTCTGGTGCAAGAGTTACATACGCCCCGGCGGCATCGTGCAGGATTGCGTTGTTGAAAATGATAGCACCTTCATCATCACCGGGTTTACGGACAGTTTGTCCAACGGGAACCAAAAGTTGTTCATGATGAACTTGAACGGAACGGGCGATGTACAATGGTGCCGTGGCTACAACAGCGTATTCCAATGGCGAGCCGATTACCCACAGCGCATCGTAAAAACCCTTGACAACAATTACGCCATGATCGCCATCAGCGGAGGCCACCCGGTACTCATGAAGACCAACACGAACGGAGACACGCTCTGGACACGCGCAGCGGGAATCCCGAACTACGGTTATGAAACTGCGGACCTATTGGCTTATTCGGATGGCGGTTTCCTATACAGTGGAATCATTCTTGGCAATCTTCCTAACATGAACACAGGCCTGCCCTACATTTTCAAAACGGATTCACTCGGCCACCTTCCTTGCTCGGAAACCCAACCACCTCAAATCACCGTTTCGGAACTATTTCCTGTAGACAGTTCATTTACGCTCACTTCAGTGGATGGAGCAACGGCCTATACCGCCTCTGTCAGCGACACGGTCTATGATCCTGTTGTGGTCTATGACGGCTGTACATTCACCACCAGCATAGCTCCTATAATCTCGCATGCCCGGCCACCCAAGGTCCATCCCAACCCCAACACCGGTCATTTCACCGTAGAGTTCACCGATCCGCTTACTGTGGACAGCTTTTACTCGGTGTACGATGCAGTGGGTAAATTACTGTTGCAACGGCCCTTGGTAAAAGGGCAAGAGAGCGAGGAGGTCGATCTTTCGCGCTTTGGCAAGGGTACCTATTTGCTTCGCATTACCGACCGGGATGGGGTTTGCAATGAACGGGTTGTTGTGCAGTAAGTTTGGTGGGTTATGAGGTGCTTTCATTCTTCCAAGCGCACGAGCGTGGACGCTCGCGCGAGTTTCGGGCGATACTTCGATGTGCGCAGTGCTGGCAAGGTCATCAAGGATCACCTATCTTTGAATTTATGAACGGCCAAGTTGGACTTCTGGAACGGATCACCGTGGATGATCGGATCTGCAATGGCAAGCCAGTGATCCGTGGCCTGCGGATAACGGCCCGAACCATACTGGAATTCCTTTTGGCAGGCACGCCGGAAGCCGAGGTGCTCAAGCAGTACCCCATGCTGGAGCCGGAGGATCTTGCAGCCTGCAGGCAATTCGCGCTTTCCTTGATGGGCAACAGCTTTACGGTGAAGAACGTTGCGGCTTGATATGCCACGGTATTTGGTCGATGTGAACCTGCCTCGCTTTTTCAGCCAATGGAACAGGGACGACTTTGTGCATCAACATGACCTGGACCCTATCCTACATGATGCCAAGATCTGGGACTATGCCAAGCACCATGACCTTACGATCATCACCAAGGACAGCGACTTTTCGAGCCGGATATTATTGAGCGACCCACCTCCAAAAGTGATCCATGTGCGCCTCGGCAATATGGATATGCGCAGTTTTCATGAGGCCATAGCAAGATGCTGGCAAGATGTGCTTGCGATGAATGAAACACACAAGTTGGTGATCGTTCATACGGATCGGGTAGAAGGTGTTCGGTGAACGGGACCCGAACAGCTGATAGAAACCGCGCCTGATCGTAAGTCGGATCCGTGATCGTGTTCAATTGTAGCGCAACTATCTCTACTGCTCGATCTCCTCACTGCACGATCCAGGCCGCCGGGTCCACTTTCTGAAGCTGCCCGTCCGGAGTGATGCGCCATACTTCGATGTGCGCGGTGCTGGCACCATCCTCCGTCATGGCCACGCCTACTTGCTGCTTGGTGTCCACTTGTTGGCCCTTGCTTACGGATACGTCGCGCAGGTTGCTGTACACGGTGCGGTAGGCACCGTGGTTGAGCACTACGGCCTTGCCCGCGCCGGGTATCACGATCACGCTGCTTACTTCCCCGCGGAACACGGCCCGGATGGCCGCGCCCGGTACACAGCCGATGTCCAAGCCGTTGTTCTCGATGGTGATGCCCTTGAGCACCGGGTGCGGCTGCTTGCCGAAGCTGCTGGTGATGGTGCCTTTGTCCACCGGCCAAGGCAGTTTGCCCTTGTTATTCTCGAAATCGGTGCTGAGCTCCTTGGCTTCGGGCGTTAGGTCCAGCTTCAATGCGCCGCCGGCCTTGGCGGTGGAGGTTTTGCTGGACGGCTTGTTGCTCTTGGCAATTTCGGCCTCGATGGACTTGCGGATGGCAGCTGCGAGGTCTTTCCGTTGCTTTTCCTGCTTGTTCAGTTCGGCGCGCAATCTTCCTTCCTCCTTCTTCAATCCGTCGAGGGCCTGTTGTTGCCCCTTTTTGTCGGTGTTGAGCTTTTGGGCTTCGGTAAGCTGGCGGTCCAGCAGGTTGGTCTTGTCCTTTTTGCGGGCCTCCAGCACGGTGGCCTTGGCGTTGAGGCTGTCCTGTTTTTGGCCGATGAGCAAGGACTGCTGCCGCCGCTGTTCGGCCAGTTGCTCCAAGTAGCGGCTGCGCTTGAAGGCCTGGTTGAAGCTTTCCGCCGCGAAGATGTAGCTGAGGCGGTCGTAGGCGCTGCGGTTCATATACGCATACTGCACCATGCGGGCGTATTCCTCTTTCAACTCAGCGAGTTCGGCCTCAAGGTCGCGTACGGTGCCGCGCGTATCCTGGATCTCTTGGTCCACGCGGAGCACCTCGCTGTTCATGGTGTTGATGAGCTCCTGGCGTTGGCGGATCTGGGCCTCTAGCAGTTGCACCTGTTGGGCGGTATTCTTCTGCTGGCTTTTGGCCTGATCGATCAATGCGCTGGTCTGCTTGATCTGCTTGTCCAGCGCGTCGCGCTTTTTTTCCAGCCCTGCGCGGTTCTGGGCATTCAGCGCCAGTGAGCACACCACGGCGATCAGTACGACGGCGTACCTATTCCATCGGGAGGAACTTTTCCGGGATACGGAAGGATAGGTTGAGCGGGCCATGCAATTGGATGCGGTCCAGGACCAAGGTAGCGGTGGCCGCCTTGCCGGGTGCCGACAAAGAAAGTACGATGCGGGCAGGAATGGGCGTATTTTCCACCTGAATACGTTGGAAGTAACGCACATCGGCTTGTTGGTCGCGCGCCAGATCCGCTACTTGCACACGGTCCAAGGTGAGGCTGTCACCACTGATCCAGTAGCGGAATACCACGGCATCCTTGCGTTCGGCCTTGCGCAACGTGCGCTCCAAGCGCTTTTCGCGCATGTCCTTGTCATCCGGAAGGGTGTCACCCGGACTGAGGTCTTCGGCTGCCCGCACGAACTTGCGACGCTCTTTGGAGGTCAGTAAATACTGCCCGCCGTCGCGGTCGCTACGGTATTTTTCTTCCCGGTCCAAGCCGAAGGGAAGGCCAAGAAGTGCGTCCTGTAGAAAATCAAGTCCTGGTTGAATGCCGAAGCGTTTCTTGGCTTGGGCAGTGTCGCCGGTCCAGTAGACGTCATGCAGTTTGTCGATGAACTTAAGCGAGTCGGGCGTAACAAGAAGCCGCGCCACTTCAATACCGAGCGCGGGCGTTATGCTCACCCAGGCCGCACTGTCGCGCACCACACGCACATGGGCTTTGAAGCTTTTGTGCTCTTCACCCATCACAAGGTCCACATCGGCCTTTGCGCTGTAGTAGCGCACCGTATCAGCGCCATTCGGTTTTAAGAGTCCCAGCAATTCATCGCTGCTGCGCTGGGAAATGGGTCCGTGCCCGGCAACGGCGACCGGCCTGGATGTGTGGCAAGCCGCCAAGAGCAGCATCGCTGCCAAGGGCAAGAACCGCCGTGCCGTTTTCATTCCACTAAGCGCTGTTCGGCGATCTTACGGGCGATGTCCGGGCTGGCTCCGCCTGCTGCTTGTGCTTTTTGCCATTGTGCCAACGCAGCGGCCTTGTCGTTCAATTTGAAAAGGATGTCACCGTAGTGCTCCAACAGCACACCCTCGTCACTTCCTTGGCTGGTCAACGCTTTTTCCTGCCATTCCTTCGCCTTGTCGTAATTGCCTTGCTTGTAAAGTACCCAAGCGTAGGTGTCCTCATAGGTCGCGTTGCCGGGTGCCAGTTCGTTGCACTTGCGGCTTAATTGCTCGGCCTTGTCCAGTTGTTCGCCGCGCTCGCTGAGATAGTAGGCCCAGTTGTTCAGCACGCTAGGGTCCTTGTCATTCAGGGCGAGGGCCTTCGTATAGGCTTCATCACTCTTGTCATAAGCCTTCGTGGTGTTATAGGCATCGCCGAGAAGCCCCCAGAACTGGGCCTCCAAGGGCTTGTTGTCCACCACGAGGTCCCGCCCGGTGATCAATGCCTCGATCGCTTCGTCCTGCTTTTTCAATTGCCCCAACGCAAGGCCGTCGTACAGGTGCAGTTCGGGCTGCGTTGGAAAGAGTTCCGCAGCCTTTTCCGATTCTTCGTGGAGGGCAGCCCAATCCTGTAATTGCAGATCGAGCTGCAGGAGCGCTGCCCAAATGGGGTATTTGTCCTGCTCGTATACCAATGCTTTGCGGAAAGCATCGCGGGCTTGTTCGGGTTTGTCCTCGCGCAGATAGAAGTCGCCTTCCATGCTCCACGGCTTCCCGGAAAGCGGATGCGCCTTCTTCATAACGTCGATCAGGTCGTGGCTTTGACGCAGGAGCAGGGTCTGGGTGCTGTCCTGCTGACCGGGACCGGTCATTTGGTAGAAGCCCAGGAGCAGTTGCATTTTGGGATCAACGTCCAGGTCAGGGTCTGAAAAAGCTTCCTTGAGCTGCTCAAATCCCTTTGCATAGGCCCCTTCATCATAATAGCTCTGTGCCAAGGAGATCCGGGTCATGCTGTCGTCAGGGTCGTTCAGCAGTGCCCTTTCATACAGTTGGCGGGCCTTGTCGGTATCACCGAGGCTTTCGTACGTCCCGGCCAGCATGCCGTAGTATCCTTCACCCGTAGGGTTTTCAGCAATGGCGCGTTCCATGAGGTCCCGAGCGGCCTCTTCCTGCCCAGCGCTTACCAGCATGTCGTATTCCCGTGTCACCAGTTCCTCGTTACTTCCGATCTTCTTTTCAAGGTTCCTGTAAACTTGTTGGGCGTCTTTTACCTTGCCTTGGCGGGCCAGCACATCGGCCAAGCCGAAATAAACTTCGTAACGCTCCGGCCAAGTATTCACTATGCCTTGGTAGGTCTTAGCGGCTGCTACCAGATCGCCGGTCTGTGTGTTGAGGTCAGCAAGCAGGAAACGGTACCAAATGTTATCAGCATCGGCCGCCACGGCCTTTTTGGCGAAGGCCAACGCATCGCTTCCCTGCTGCGCTTGGCTGTATAGCTTGGATAGTTCATACCAAGCTGCACCATTTTCGGGGTTGACCTTCAATGCGGCTTGGTAAAGCTGCGCGGCCTTGGTGGGGTCGCCTTGTAGCCGCGCGGACGTACCGTCAAGAAAGAGCTGCATTTCCAGTGCGCGCCTGTCCTTGGGTGTTTGTCCCATAGGCCCATCCCCCGTGTCGCCCGACGCAACAGGCTTTGCTCCACCGCAAGCGGCCAGTAGACTTATGATCAGGAAAGCGGGAATGATGCGGGCCATCGTGTTCATCCAAAGGTACTATCGTCGCCAATGCTGAGGTCCAATGCCGCTCCGCGAACAATGCAGCGCTGGCCCAACATGCTGTTGTCGACCACGGCATTGCTCACCGAGACCTGTGCACGTAATATGGAGTTCCGGATCACGCTGCCTGTAATGGTGCAACCGGCTTCAATGGAAACATTGGGCCCCACTACGGATCCTTCCAAAGTGACACCTTCCGCGATGAAGCAGGGAGGGACCACCAAGCTATTGCTCATGTTCACCTTGGCACTTACGAGACCCTTTTCGTTCTGGATGAATCCAAGCACTTTGGTGTTGGTGTCCACCATGGCGTCCTTGTTCCCGCAATCCATCCACACATCCACGCTGCCTGCCTTGAAGCGTGCGCCTTTCTGCTTCATGTGCTCCATGGCATTGGTGAGCTGGTACTCGCCCTTGTCGCGGATGTTATGGTCAATGAGGTACTGCATCTCGTCCTTCAAGCGCTTGCCGTCGGCGAAGTAGTAGATGCCGATGATGGCAAGGTCACTAACGAACTCTTGCGGCTTTTCCACGAATTCGGTGATCACGCCGGAACTGTCCAGTTTCACCACGCCGAACGCGCGCGGGTCCTCCACCTTGTTCACCCAGATCACGCCGTCGCAATCGGTGTCCAGTTCCATGTGCGCGCGGAAGAGCGTGTCAGCGAAAGCCACGATGACACGGCCGTCCAAGGCGTCCTTGGCGCAGAGGATGGCATGCGCTGTGCCCAAGGCTTCTGTTTGATGATGGATGCTTCCCTTTGCACCCACGGCCTTGGCAATTTCCAATAACTCCTTTTCCACTTTCGGACCGAAGGCGGGGTTGGTCACGAAGGCTACTTCCTCCACTTTTTCGCCGGAGACGGCGGCAAGATCTTCCACAAGGCGTTGAACGATGGGCTTTCCCGCGATGGGCAACAAAGGCTTGGCCGTGGTGTGCGTATGCGGACGCATACGCTTGCCCATGCCGGCCATGGGAACGATGATCTTCATGCTTAGTTCAAGGGGTTCAATGGGTACCGGTGTGGCCGAAGCCGCCAGTGCCGCGTTCGGAGGCGCGAAGGTCCGCGTTTTCGGCGAAATGGACGCGATGATGGGCGGCAACCACCATTTGGGCGATGCGGTCGCCGTCCTTCACCTCAAAATCCTCGTTGCCAAGGTTGATCAGCAGGACCCCCACTTCGCCTCGATAATCCGCATCGATAGTACCGGGGGAGTTAAGTACGGTAACACCATGTTTGTAGGCTAGGCCGCTGCGAGGACGCACTTGGGCCTCGGTGCCTGATGGCAGTTCCATATAGAGGCCGGTGGGAATGAGCCTCCTTTCCCCAGGTGTTAGAACGATAGCAGTTTCAATATTGGCGCGCAGGTCCATACCGGCGCTTTGGCCGGTGGCGTATCCGGGCAAGGAGTGTCTGCTTTTATTCAGGATCCGGACCTCGGTTGTTGGTGTTGGGGGCATGGTGCAAAGTTCGTGCGCTGGATCGACTTGGCGGCCTGTAACACCCGGGATAGTTGGAACTTGCGTTAATAGCACACTTGATCGTACAAAAAGCGGTTGTGGTGCCGTATCCGGCACCACAACCGCTTTTATATCCGATTCGTTCAGGCCGCCGCTTTTGTCACGACATCCTCTGTGCGCTTATCATATGCGATCACCTTGAAATCGCTCAACACGATCTCCGTGACATAGCGCTTGGTTCCATCTTTACCGGCATAGCTGCGATGCACCAAACGGCCTTCCAGCGACACGGGCACTCCTTTGGAAAGCAGCTTGCCAACTTGATCGGCAATGCGGCCCCATGCGACCACCGTATGCCATTGCGTGTCTGTTACACGCTCACCGGCGGCATTGGTGTAACTCTCGTTCGTGGCCACGCTCATCCGGGCTACTTTGCGTCCGGTGGCTATCTCACGCACTTCCGGGTCGAAGCCCAGGTTTCCGGTCAAACGGACGAAGTTGTTGGTGGTCATCATTGTGTGTTGGGGTTTTTAAGTGTTGTTTCGATCCGGCACAAACCTTCCACCACGGTTTGCCTTTATCCGGTCGATATGCGTTTGTAAGTGTTCATAGCGGCTTGCTGTCGTTTGTTGGACGGATACAGGGTTGTCGCTTGAACGGAGTGCAACTCCTTAAGGCCAATCCATTGCCGATCGCTTATATTTCAATTCCTACCCCAAGCAGCGCCAGTGACCTGGATGGCGTCTTCCACTTGGAAAAAGGCATCGTCCGTGAAGGAGCATAGCGAACGCGAGCTGGTACTTGGCTGTCGGCGGGAGGAACGGCAGGCGCAGGAAGACCTGTACGGTCGTTTTTCACGACGGATGTTCGCTGTTTGCCTGCGCTATGCGCGGCACGAAGCCGAGGCGGAGGACTTATTGCAGGAGGGATTCATCCGCGTGTTCGATAAGCTTTCCGGGTTCCGGATGCAAGGGTCGTTGGAAGGCTGGATAAGGCGGATCATGGTACATACCTGCATCAACCATCACCGTAAAAGCTCCGTTCGCAATGAGGTGCTTGGAACGGAAAACCGGCCGGAGCGCACTGTAGCGCCCGTGGCCATGGCGAACCTGGGCCAACAGGAACTGCTACAATTGGTGCAGAACCTACCCGAGGGGTACCGGATGGTATTCAATCTTTTTGCCATCGAGGGATATGACCATGCTGCGATCGCCGATCTATTGGGATGCACGGAAAGCACCTCGCGGAGCCAGTTGGCCAAAGCTCGGCGGATGCTACAAAAACAGATCGGCGAACACGGTCGTTTGAGTGGAACGACGGCGAATACGATAGCAACGGAAGCAAATGAGTGAAAGAGAACCGATAGATGAAAAATTTGCCCGCGTATTACAGGATGCGGAGGCCACGCCGCCGCCACGGGTATGGGAGAATATCGCTCGCGAGCGAGGATGGGCGCATGTCACGATGTTGCGCCTTCAGCGCCGATGGGGTCTATTGGCATTGTTGCTCGTGCTTGGCGGAGCTGGTGCGTATCGAAGTGCTTTTCACGAGTACCGGCCGGCCTTGGTCATGGAGCAGAACGGCGCATCAGTTGGTCGCGCTGATAGTCAAGGTTACACGGCTCAGGGCCGACCAATTGAGGCATTGGCTGTCACGATGAATGAAACCACTGGGCCCACCGTTCCGGTCCCATCCGCTATGGCTCCACCAAAGAATGAAAGCGCTACGAACGAATTACCGACAACCGATATGGCGTCGGCGCAGGGGGGGGGATCAACGGTCCTGATATTGGTATCTCAGAGCGAGCGCTCCGATAAGCCAATAGCGCAATACTCCGGAACGGTAGTACAAGTTGCTCCTACAGCCGATCAACCGATAGTGGATCTGGTCCTGACCGCCACCGGGGGAGATCAGGATGTCAAGTTCGTCAACGATCCGGTGTCTTCGTTGAATGCGATGCCCGCCGCCTCGGAGCGCGAAAGGGCCAGTATCGCAATGCTCAATGCGGATCTGATGGAAGGAAATACTTCTAGTGCCTCGGAGGACGCTGTGGCCAAATTCCTTCAAGTGCGCCATAGCGAACTTTTACAAACCCCAGCATTGGCCACGCCCGTAGCGCTGTCCACCATGGACTTCTTTGGCCCGCAGCGCGCTTGGTGGCTGGCCGCTACTGTAGGCCAGTTCAGGGAATCCCGCACATGGCATGGGTCGGATGCGGTCTTAGTGGAGGGTCTCCAAAGCACGGAATTGACCCATTTCCCCGTTGGTCTGGGAGTGCTTGTCGGCTTTGAGAACCGCAGTGGTTGGGGCATGGCAGTAGGGCTGGAATACAATGCCGGGCGCTACACGTACAGACATCTTGACCAATTTGTCCAACGCACGGACTCACTGGTCCCGTTCGTGGTGACGTTCAATTCGGACGTGATCGAAAGCTATTCGGACACCCTGAGCACTTTCACCGACCAGCGGCGACCCGTCGCCACCGAGAACCGCTATACGACGGTCCGGATACCTGTGGAAGCCAGCTGGCATACGGGATGGCGCCGATGGCATGTGGGAGCGCGTGCGGGTTTGGCGTTGGAGATCAACACGCAGCTGGCAGGAGCAACTTTGGTGGAAGCGACCGGAGGGACGCAAAGTGTGGATGTGTCTTCCACACCGGTGGCACGGACGTCCACCATGTTGGGAGGAAGTCTTGCCGCTGACCTGGGTTATGGCCTTACGGAACGCATCGGTATTTGGGTATCGCCCACGTATGCCTCCGGTCTGCGTTCTTTGTCCGTGAAAGGTGATGCTTCTTACGCCATTCCGGAACGGATCGGCTTGCGTTTCCGCTTGGCCTACACCTTTTGCCCTCGCCCATGAGAACTCAACCGCACATGCTCCAACGTGCCATTTTCATTGCCGTTGCGTTGTCGGCTTTGCCGACATTGGCACAAACGCCATGCGCAACTACCGATACTACCCATTTTACCGTGTTGGACCAAGGTGGTTACAACTACCAATTCTTACCGGACCCACCAACGGGTTGGACCGTCCTGACGCATGAATGGGCGTTCGGCCGGCCCGACTTCAATGATTTCAGCCTGTATCCAATAGCCAATGTCCAGTTTCCGGGGCCAGGAACATATTTAGCCTGCTTACGCGCCAACCAGCAGGAGGGCCTAGGGTATCCGTGCGTTTCCACCTATTGTGAATTGCTCATTGTTCCAGTGGACGTAGTATGTGCCGGACTTAACGCCGGTTTCTCTATTGATCCACAAGCTGGGTCCATCCTATTTAACGACCTAACAACGGGGCTGTTGCCCGGATACAACACCACGGCTTGGGACTTCGGTGATGGTACCACCAGCGAAGAGGCTTCTCCGGTCCACACGTATTACGGGGCCGGGCCTTACCAAGCATGCCTTACCGTTAACTCCGGAGGTTGCAAGGCCACTGCGTGCAACTGGATCTACCTCGGTCCTCCGAACGTGCCTTGTACAACACTGCTACAACCGGCCATCGGCTTGATCCAGTATGAGCGTACCATCGCTGTGTTCGACCAAAGCGTAACCTCGGGAATGAACACCACTCTGAATTGGGATTTCGGGGACGGTACACAGGCAAGCGGAAGTCCACTTTTGCACACCTATGCTTATGATGGTGAGTTCCAAGTTTGCGGGAATATCGGACTTTGGGGTCCTTTGACACCGGATACGTGTATGGCAAGTGCTTGCGAAACCGTGTATACGATCGTTTCTGCGGGTGTTGCCGGGGCAGGGTCTGCTACCGTTCCCAAGGTATATCCTGTTCCATTCACGGACCGGTTCAACGTGGATCTGGGAACGGTTGATAGAAATGCACGTTGGGTCTTGATGGACCAGTTGGGCAGGGTTTGCAAAGACGGCGATGTACCGGCCTCGGGCTCGTTCGCGGTAGCCGGGGAAGAGATGGCGCCCGGGGTTTATGTGCTGCGCGCCTTTATGGGGAACACCAGCCGTATTCTGACCGTTGTGAAGGGTAGGCCTTGATGAACAGTAATGACCTCGCTTCCGGATGGCGGCCATTAGTCGCCCATGAGTTGCGAGCATTGAGGTTCTATGATCAGGTGTTCGCCCAGAACAAAAGGGGCCGAAGCTTTCGCCCCGACCCCTTTCTTGTTGCGGCAATGCTGTTTCACGCGGCCTCCGCCACTTCCGCAGTAACCTCTATTGGCTGAAAGCTGCTGAGCACCACGTCAGTGGAATAGCGCTTTTGGCCGTCCTTTTCGTACACCTTGTGTACTAAGCGACCCTCCAAAGAAATGCGGCTGCCCTTCCGCAGTTGTTGGATCACCTGCTCGGCAATACGGCCCCAAGCCACCACGTTATGCCATTGGGTATCGTCCTTGGCCTGTCCATCACCATAGGTGAAGCGCTCGTTCGTGGCGACACTGAAGCGGGCCATGCGTTTACCACCGTCGAATTCATGCACACTAGGGTCTTTGCCGAGGTTGCCCATGAGCTGTACGCGGTTCTTGATCATCGTTTCCATTGTTATCCGGGTTTTTATTGAGCTGTTCGTTCAGCCGCTGCAAAACTCATCCGGGGTACATCTGTTATTCGGTCAGTATGCGTTTGTATGCGTTAGTAAGTATTGGCTGTCGTTTGCGCAACGGCTATGGACGACAATGATCAGCCACTACCTTGCCCGCATTGTCTAATTTGGCCGCAGTAAGCACTAACCATTCATTTGCCCCCAGCCATGCCCCCTAAGCGGATACTTGTACCCACGGATTTTACGAAAGTGGCCGATTGCGCCATGAACCATGCGGCGGCTTTGGCAGAGCGCATGGACGCCACCGTGGACATTCTCCATATCGTTTCCAAAGCCGCCGACCTTCCCGAAGCCAGGTTGAAAGTGGCGTTGGAAGTGGCCCGGGGACAGCAATGGAGCAAGACCGTGGAATTCAGGCCACAGGTGCGCGTGGGCTCCGTGTATGAGGAGATCGGCAACACCGCATCGGAGCTCGGTGCGGAATTGATCATTATGGGCACCCACGGAATGCGGGGCATGCAGTTCATTACCGGAAGCAGGGCGCTACGCGTGATCACCAACGGTACTGTGCCGTTCGTGGTGGTCCAGGAGCGCAACATCGGCCCCGAAGGCTACAACGACATCCTAGTGCCCATGGATCTGCAAAAGGAAACGCGCGAAAAGCTTGCCTTGGTAGCGGACATGGCGAAGTATTTCGACAGTAGGGCGCATATTATCACCCCGCGGGAGACCGATGAGTTCCTGCGCAAGCAATTGCTCAACAACATCCGCTTCGCCGAAACCTTCTTCAGCGAACGCGGCATCCCCATGGACGTCACGATGGCCGAAGTCGACAGCGGCCATTTCGTGGAGGCCGTATTGGAGCATGCCCAAAAGACCAACGCGGACCTCATTGCCATCATGAACCTTTCGCGCGGTAATATTTTCGGGGTGCTCGGCGTGCCTTACGAGCAGGATATCATCACCAACCAGGCCATGATCCCGGTAATGTTGATGAATCCACGTGAATCTGCCACAGGCAGTGGTTGGAGCTTCCAGTGATCAAAGGCCGCTCGGAAAAGGTGCGTTGTTTTGTGGAAGTCAGACCTGTAGGCCCATCACCAGCACGTCGTCCACCTGTTCCAAACCTCCTTTCCAAGAGGTGAAAGCAGTAGCGAGCTTGGTCTTACGCACTGCGGGAGGGTCGTCCTGCAATTCCACCAGCAATTCCCTGAAGCGGCGGTAAAGGAACTTCTTACCCTTCGGGCCGCCGAACTGGTCCGCATATCCATCGGAGAACACGTACACTGAATCGCCCTTTTGCAGTTGCAGCAGGTGGCCCGAGAACTGGACACCTTCCAAAGCGAACCCACCGATGGCCAATTTATTCGGCGGATAACTGATCACCTCCCCGTTCCGCACGATGTAAAGCGGACAGTTGGCACCTGCGTATTCCAGTGTTAATGTGGAGGGATGGAACGTGCACAGCGCCATGTCCATCCCGTCGCGTACGTTCTGGCCGCGGTCCATGTGCAAGGTTTCATATGCGATCCTGTTCAATTCGCCCAATATCGCTGCCGGTTCAGTAAGGCCGCGCTCTTTCACCACTTGGTTCAACCCGTTGTGACCAACCAAGCTCATGAATGCGCCCGGCACACCATGACCCGTACAGTCCACTGCGGCAAATACGGTCTTATCCCCGATGGGCTCCACCCAATAGAAATCGCCGCTAACGATATCCTTGGGACGGTACAGAATGAATGCACCAGGTAGCAGGTCCTGAACGCGTGCTTCCGACGGGAGTATGGATTCTTGGAGTCTTTTCGCGTAACGGATGCTGTCCGTAACGTTCTTGTAAAGTTCCACGACTTTTTTTCCCTGCCGTTCCACCTCGTCCTTTTGCCGCACCACTTCATCGGTGCGCTCCCGCACCTTTTCCTCCAAGTGCCGTTCCCGTTCCTTCAGTTCGGAGCGCATCATCAGCAGTGCATGGCCCAATACGTCCTCTTCGCTCAAAGGCTGATAATCCGCCTTGAAATCGCCGGCCGCCAACGCATGGGAGAAGTCAGTGGTACGCCGCAGACCGGCCACCAGACCACCCAGAGCCACTGACATGTCGCCCACCTCATCGTTCCTGTGGATGATAGGCGACTGCGGGAACACCCCCCGGCCAAGTTCCAGCAGTATGGAACGTAGCCGGTGCACGGGCCTGGTGATACCGCGCACCAGCAGTATGGCAACGATGGAACCGATGATCACCAGCGCCGACCCGAGGTAAAGCACCAGGAATCGCAAGGAATCGAAGCTGCGGATCATGTCCAGCCGAAGGCTCTTGCGTTTACCGTCCAACGCGTTCGCCAAGGCGTCCAGGTCATTCAGCACTTTTTCTGTCTGGCGGTCCAGCGCACCTCCCTCCTCGGCCAGGTCCTTGGCGTTGAAATAAGCAACAGGGTCCTGGTAGCTTTCGAAATCGGGCAAGAGACGCTTCACGTTGTCGTGCATCTCAAAAAGTGTGTTCATGTCCGCGAAAGCGCGGCTCATCAGCGCGACCTCGTTCTTATCCCAGCCTCCTTGCAGGGTGTCGATCCGGTCCATGAGCATGGGCAGTTCCTTTTCGGAGATCTTTTGGAGCGCCGTTTTTTCCGGAGCGTCGGGAATGCTTTCCACCAAGGCCCAGTGTTTCACCAACGTGCGGGCATTCACCACCAGATTCCGAAGGCGCACCACGGCATCCACCGAGGGTGCATACGTAATTCCGATCTGGGTATTGATGGCCCTGGTGCGCATCAGGGTATTGCTGGTGAACACGATCACCAGCACGGCAAAGAAGATGAAGAGGCCGAAACCTATGCTGATCCGTCGCCCGATGGTCCACCTGAACTGCATGCGGTCCTATTGGTTCCTTCCCGGGGCTGTCGTCGTGCTTCAGCTCCTCGTACATGTGCCGGTAATATTTGCTTTTCTCCTCATCCTGCAAGCTATAGTGGATGCCTTCCAAGCCAATGAGCGTTTCTTTTCGGCCGGGGTCCATATCGTGTGCCTTTTCCATGTAAGGCAGGGCAAGTGTGAAATAATCCCGGCTTGCTTCCTGGATCTCCTGGATGCTGGGAATGTCGTTGTCCGCATCGATCCGCTGGATGTTGAAAACACCCCGGTTATAATAGAGGGTGGCCAAGTTGTAGTTAGCCCCATAGTTGCCAGGATCTTTAGCCAACACGGCCAAGTAGGTCTTCACTGCCTCTTCATACCAATGTAGGTCCGCACGGTCCCGGTTGAACAGTTTTACCTGCACGGTACCGAGTGCATTGCCGAATTCCACATCGCGGGTGGCGAAAGTGGTGTCAGGGGCCAACCTGCGGACGGCCTCTTTGTACTTGCGGTAGAATTCCGTTGCACTGTCGGCCGCTAAGCCGTTCAGGGAGTGTACGGCGTCGTTGTATATGGTACGGGACAGGTAATCGTACGCGGGAAGGGTGCTTGCAGCATATTGTTTGGCTGTGTCCTCCTGCAATGCGGTGTACAGGCTGGCCAAGGCCTCATCGCGCAGAAGCGCTGCGCTTTCGCCCTTGGCCGAGGCCTTGTACAGGTCCTTGTAAACGAAACCGCGGAGAACCCACGTTTCAGCTGTCGCCGCCAAGGCCGGGTCCCGGATGGCCCTGTCCAGCAGCACGCGCGCGCCCTCCAGATCGCCACCACGATATTTTTCGTTGGCCTCGCCCAGATCGCCGGGCTGGGACCATGCCCGCCCCAAGAGGAGCAAAGCGCAGAGGGTCAGGGCGGTTCTCATTTTCATCGTTATTCCACCACGCGACCTGCAAGCTGCCTCAATGTGAGGCCTACTTCGATGCGGTGGCTTTGAGCGTTGGACAAGCTGATCTCATATTTCAATGTCTTGTTCGCGGGCATGAAGTTCACCACCGCGCCTTCATCAAGAGCGCCGGGCCATTCGGTCACGATCAACGTGGATCCCAGGCTGGTCCCTTTCATGCTTTCCGCCAACATGGCCCTGTCCTCTTTTTGGATAAAGAGGATGTGGCACCGTTCCGCGACCGCAGCGCGCGGCAGTTTCCGCACTTCGATCGGTTGCTTTCCGATGGTGCGCGTTGCGTATTTGTTCAACAATTCCTGGTACAGGTTACCGCTGCCCATCACGCCGATCACGAAAGGTCCCTCGCGCATTTTTGGATCGGTCCATTGCACAAGCTTTGCTATGTTGTAGAGGTAGCTGGCCTCGATGATGGCGATGGTGTCCTTGTCCGGCTCGCGCTGGACCTGCATGCCGCCCCAGCACAACAAAGCAAACACAACGGCAACGGGGATGCGCGTGTACGGCACAAGAAATGCCCGGAGGCGCTGGAGGGGTCCCGTTCCGAAAGACATGGCGGCGTGCTCGGCCAAAGATGTGCTAAACGTGCACGCTACCGCCCAATGGGAAGCTCCAACTGTACACAAACGCCTGTTCGCGACAACCGTTTAGGTGGGCTGCCGGTTTAACCGTGTGCCCGAGCAGCCCCGCCCAAGAGGTCGCGGTCGAAGAGGTAAAGGCCTCCTTTGTCACTGCCGATCAAGTTGAGCTTATCGAGCATGGTGCGGGCCAACCGTTCTTCCTCGATCTGCTCGGCCACGTACCACTGCAGGAAGTTATGGGTGGTGTAATCCTTTTCCTTCAGGCAGAGGTCCACGATCCCGTTTATCTCGCCGCTCACTTCCACCTCCTGTTGCAAGATACTCTTGAACACGTCCATGATCCCCTTCATGTCCTTTGGCGGCTTGGCCAAGGCGGGCACAACCGCGTGGCCCCCTCGTTCATTGATGTACTTCATGAGTTTCAGCGCATGCATGCGTTCCTCATCGCTGTGGCGGTACAGAAATGCTGCTACACCCTCCAAACCTTGTACCTCTGCCCAAGAGGCCATCGCCAAGTACACTTGGCTGCTCATGGCCTCTTTTTCCACCTGCGCATTCAATGCGTTCTCCACCTTCTTCGATACCATCCCAGGGCTATTTTTGTTTGGTGGTGAAGATAGGCGATACCAATTCTCTTACCGGACCTGCCATGTCCCGAGTGTATCCCTTTCACAGCGTTGGAGCTGAATGGGTCACCGTTTGTTGAACCCGTTCATGGCTTGTGCAATTCCCAACAGTCCGAATTGCATTACTGCCTTGGCTGCCAGCTCAATGCAATCGTCCAGGCTTTGCTTTTCCGTGGCGCTCCACGTGCCGAGGACATATTCGCTTTGCCTACCGCGCCCAAAATCGCTACCGATTCCGAAGCGCAACCGCGGGAAGGCTTCGGTCCCCAAAAGCTCAATGATGCTGGAAAGCCCGTTGTGGCCGCCCGCACCGCCTGAGCCGCGAAGCCGCACTTTGCCGAACGGGAGGGCTAAGTCGTCGGTGACTACCATGAGCTGCTCGGGTACCAGATCTTCTTGATCCAGCCAGTAGCGGACAGCCTTGCCGCTGAGGTTCATGAAGGTCTGTGGCTTTATGAGCACGAAGGTGCGGCCTTTGTGTTTGATGCGTGCGGTGTCGGCGTAACGGCCGGATGTGAACGTGGCGTCGAACGTGGAGGCGAGGTGGTCCAACACTTGAAAGCCGATGTTGTGCCGCGTGCCGGCATATTCAGGACCCGGATTGCCCAGCCCGGTGATGAGGTATTTCATGGATGATGACCGACGTGTTCGGGAGGGCCGCTAAAGTACAAGCCCCGCGCAGGGCGGGGCTTGTAAGGAAACGGCATCGCTCATGAGCGCCTTTCGGCAACCCAAGCGAATGCTTACTTCTTGGCGGGTTCCGCTTTTTTCTCGGCTGCGGCCGGAGCTGCTCCGGCTGCAGGTGCGGCTCCTTCAACAGGAGTCTCGACCTTCTTGGCCATTTTCACCGTGGCCACCACAGCACTGGGTTTTTCCAGGATGGTGATGCCTTTGAACTTCAGATCGCGCACAAGGACGCTTTGGTTCAGATCCAAGTCGTTGATGTCCACTTCGATCAGTTCGGGCAGGTCCGCCGCCATGCCTTTCACCCGCACCTTGCGCAAGGGCTGGGTGAGCTTACCGCCTTTGCGTACACCAGCGCTCTGCCCTTTGAGGCGAACGGTCATGGCCACGCGGGCCTCGCGGCCTTCGATCGTTTCCAGGAAGTCGGCGTGGATAACGGCATCGGTAACAGGCTGGAATTGCTTGTCGTGAAGCAGCGCCGTGCGCTTCTCACCATCGATATCGAGGTTCACACTGAAGGCGTCCGGGGAGTGGACGATCTTGCTGAGTGCGCGCTCGTCCACGCTGAAATGGAGTACGTCCTTACCTCCGTAAAGTACGCAGGGGACTTGCTTATTGCGACGGATCTCGTTGGCGGCCGTGGTGCCGTTGATCTTGCGCTTGGTGCCGATGAGTTCGACGTTCTTCATGGTACTCGGGGTGTTATGCGATGATGAAATGGCTGCTGATGCTCTCGTGGTCGCGTACGCGCTGGATCACGTCCGCGAAGAGCCGTGCCACGGAAAGTTGCTTGATCTTGGGCGTCGCCAGGAGCTTTTCCGGGCTGACAGGAATGGTATCGGTAACGATAAGCTCCACGAGGTCGCTTTTCTGGATGCGGGCACAAGCGTCGCCACTGAGCACCGCATGAGTACACATGGCGCGCACACTTGTTGCGCCCTGCTCCATCATCATTGTGGCCGCTTTGGTGAGCGTTCCGCCGGTGTCGATCATGTCGTCCACCAGGATCACGTTCTTGCCTGACACGTCACCGATCACCGTCATGCTGTCCACTTGGTTGGCAACCTTACGCTGCTTATAGCAGATCGCCATGTCCACGCCCAAATGCTTCGCGTAGGCGTTGGCCCGCTTCGTTCCGCCGGTGTCCGGAGCGGCCATCAGCAGGTCAGGAAGCTTCAAGCTCTGCACATGCGGCAGAAAGATGGTGCTGGCGAAGATGTGGTCCACCGGTACCTCGAAGAACCCTTGGATCTGGTCCGCGTGAAGGTCCATCGTCATGATGCGATCCACGCCCGCAGCGGTGAGCATATTGGCCACCAGCTTCGCCCCGATGCTGACCCGCGGCTTGTCCTTGCGATCCTGCCGTGCGAAACCGAAATAGGGCATTACCGCCACGATGCGCTTGGCACTGGCCCGTTTGGCGGCGTCCACCATCAACAACAGTTCGAAAAGGTTGTCGCTGGGAGGCATGGTGCTTTGCACGATGAATACCACCTCGCCGCGCACGGTTTCCTCGTAGCTGGGCTGGAACTCGCCGTCGCTGAAGCGGCTCACCGTGACCTCACCAAGCCTTTGGCCACTCACCTCCGCGATCTGCTGTGCGAGTGCCCGGGTGGCAGTGCCGCCGAAGATCTTCGAACTATCGTGGTGTTGGTGGGACATGCAGAACGGGCCAGGCCGGGGTAAAAGGGCCGCAAATGTAGTGATCTTCCACCAGTTATCAACGATCGTGGACGGGAAGTTCCCACAAAGCCAAATACAGCGTAAGGTGCTAGGGCTTGCTGCTGGTTATCAGGCAGTCAGACATGAAATTGATAAGATCGCAATATTCAAGAATGGCGTTGCCGGATCGACGACGCTCAAGGTGAATTATGTTGGATCGACCAAGGCAATTCTGACTAAGTCTATCATCCGGCCCTCCTTCAAACCCAACACGTTCCTGCGCATAAGCTGCTACCGTTGGGGTCCGGGATCACCCCGATTTCTTACCACCTTCGCACCCAATGAGCAGAAATACATCGCCGAAGAATGCCACTGGTCCCTCACAACCCGCCGTTCTGGCTTTGGTACGCAAGGGCGGTCGCACCGGCATCACAGCCCAGCAATTGCTCTTAAAATTAGGTCTGGACAAGCGCGACCGCGACGGTCTGCACGCCATGCTTGATGATCTGATCGATAAAGGGAAGGTGGAGGCCGCGGCGCGCGGACGCTATAAGGCGCTTGGTGAACACGTGGAGGCCGGCGCTAAGGCCGAAGGCGGTGTGGAAGCCACCATCGACATCATTATGAGCGGCGCTGGCTATGCACGCCTCGGACCCGGGAAAGACGACGTATATGTGCCGGAGAACGCGGTGGGCACGGCCCTGCACGGCGATAAAGTGCTGTTGCGCATCAGCAGCGGCCGCGGCCGGGCGGAAGGCAAGGTGCTGCAGGTGCTTGAGCGCCGGCGCACGCGGTACGTGGGTAAGGTGGAAAAGCAGGGTGCCAACTTCACGCTGAAGGCGGACGACCAGAAGATGAACCGGCCATTCCTGATCACTCCGGAAGGATTGAATGGCGCGAAACCCGGCGAAAAGGTCATCGCCGAAATGGCGGAATGGACGAACGCCCGCGAAATGCCGACGTGCATCGTGGTGCGCATCCTCGGTAAAGCCGGGGAGCATGAGGTGGAGATCCACGCCATCCTTGCGGAATTTGACCTTCCCGCTGAATTCCCCCCGGAAGTGGAAGAAGCCGCAGAGAACATTCCAGCCGGCATTTCCAACGAGGAGATCGCCAAGCGCCGCGACATGCGGGAGGTCATAACCCTCACCATCGACCCGGACGATGCCAAGGACCTGGACGATGCGCTCAGCCTACGTAAACTGCCCAACGGTAATTGGGAGGTCGGCGTCCACATCGCCGACGTTAGCCATTATGTCCGGCCCGGTTCCCTCGTGGACACGGAGGCCGCTGCCCGCGCCACCAGCGTTTATCTGGTGGACCGCGTGGTGCCGATGCTGCCCGAGCGGCTCAGCAACAACCTGTGCTCGCTCAACCCGAACGAGGATAAGCTCAGCTTCAGCGCCATTTTCGAACTGGACGAGAAAGCCGATGTCCTGAACGAGTGGTTCGGCCGAACCATCATGCGCAGCGCACGCCGCTTCGCCTACGCGGAGGCACAGGCCTTGATCGACGGACAGGAAGGCGATTACAAGCACGAGGTGCTTACGCTGCACCGCCTCAGCCAAGTGCTCCGCAAGGACCGCTTGGCCCATGGCGCTTTGGAGGTGGGCGGCAACGAGGTGAAATTCAAGCTGGATGAAAAAGGCCGCCCCATCGAGGTGTATGAGAAGGTGATGGGCCCTGCTAACTGGCTGATCGAGGAATTCATGCTGCTGGCCAACAAGCGGGTAGCAGGCTGGGTGAGCCATCGCAAACCCAGCGCGCCACCTTTCGTTTACCGTATCCACGACCTGCCGGATCCGGAAAAAGTGCAGCAGTTGCGCGTGTTGGCCAAGAGCTTCGGCCACAACCTGAAGACCGACGGCCGCCCGGAGGAATTGCCCCAGGAGATCAATCGCCTAATGCGCGCCATCAAGGGCACGGAGGAAGAGAACATCCTGAAACAGGTCACCATCCGCTCCATGAGCAAGGCTATCTACAGCACAGAGAATATCGGGCACTACGGCCTCGCCTTCGAAGATTACACGCACTTCACCAGCCCTATCCGCCGATATCCGGACCTGATGGTACACCGCGCCATGGCCCACTATCTGGCCGACGGCAAGCCGCTCGACGCGAACAAGCTGGAATTGAGCTGCGCCCATAGTAGCGCCATGGAAAAGCGCGCCGCCGATGCCGAGCGCGCTAGCATCAAGTTCAAGCAGGCCGAATACATGAGCACCCGCGTGGGCCAGACCTTCGCCGGCATCGTGAGCGGTCTTACCAGCTGGGGCATGTACGTGGAGATCATCGCCAACAAATGCGAGGGCATGATCAACCTGCGCGACCTGCCCGGCGACCATTACAAATTCGACCAAGAGAGCTATACTGTTACCGGGCAGCGCACCGGCAGGCGCTTCCGCCTCGGCGACGAGTTGGAGGTGATGGTGCGTGGCGTGGACATGGAAAAGCGGGTGATCGACCTCACGATAACGGACGGCGGCGCGATAGAAGCCCCCTCCGAGCGCAGCGATCGCGGGAAGTGGGACGAGACAAGGCCCTACCCAGCACAAGGAGGAAACGGCAAGCGCGACGGTTTCCGCAGCCCGAAGGGAACGGATGCGAAGAAGGGAAGAAAAGGCGGAAAACCGAAAGGGAAGAAGCGGAGGTAGATCGGCTTTCGGTGATCGTGTTGTGCGATCACTTGTAGACAGCACGCTACTACTTGAAATAAAAAAGGGATGCCCACGAAGGCATCCCTTTTCATTATCGAGAACGAACTTATTCTTTCACGAAACGAACGCGCACAGCGTTCACTGTACGTTGATCGAAGATCAACGCGCTATAGCTGCCAGGCGCCAGATGGCCGATGTCCAAACGGTCCGTAGCACGTTGCTGCAATACCAGGTGCCCAAGTACATCATAGACGTTCACCTGAGCGCCTTGCGCAGCGGTTATGAAGATCTCCGTGCTCGCTGGATTGGGGTAAACGTTGACGTCAAGGGTGGAAACGTTGGAAACGCCCACCGACATGGTGACCTCAACGGCATAATCTTCCGCCTGGCCGAAGAAGTAGCTCGCGCAAGGAGCGACCGGGAAGTCACTGTAGTCCTTTACCACGCGCATCCGCGATGCTGGCGCGGCATCCGTCGGCACGCTCACCATCACCGAGATGGTCGTACCACATGCGGTATTCACCAGCGAATCGATCGGCACGATCGTTTCGAACTGGCCATCGCCGTCCCAATCGAAGAAGGCGGAAACGTAATTTGTGTAATTCCCGGAGGTGTTACCTGTAACGGAAAGCAAGTACTCATTCCCGGCAACCAATTCCGCAGTGATGTCCGTGAAATCCTCGTAGCCCGGTGCACCGGCACTCGGACTTTCGTTATCGACATTGGCGAAAGTGACACTGCAGATCGGTTCCACGGCAAGCACAAAATCAATGGTGGTGCAATAGCATTCCGCACCGGGCGCCATGGCTACTGATAGGGGCTCGCTCGTGCCTGTGCCCATATCGGCACAGGTCACCTGAACGCGATACCAACTGGCTTCACTCTGGTCGGTGGTGAAGGAAGCACCCGTGCTGTTGCCGGGAGCATCTGCCCAAGTGGTGCCATCCGTGGAGATCTCCCATTGATAGGTGAGACCCAGGTCGAAGGATTGGATCTCGGCACCGAGCGTGAAGGAAGTTCCTGAACAGATCTGCTCAGGTCCTGTGGTGTTCCCGGGTTCGGGAAGTGCATCACAGACCTGACCAACCACAATGGTCAACGTGTAGTCCTCTACCTGGCCATAGCCAAGGCCTGCCAGCGTGCAGCCATCATTGGGGCTGGGCAGCGTTTCCCCATATTGCTTGATAATGCGCATCCGTGTATCCCCGGCCACCGCGTCGCTGGGCACTGTAATGTCCAATGTAACCGCATCAACAGCATCGCAGTTGGAGAAAGTCATAGTGCCCAAAAGGAATACCTCATTGGTACCGCTGAAGATCCCGTCACCATCCCAATCAAAGTAGGCCCACAACGTGTTGATGTAAGGCCCGTCCGTATTCCCGGTAACGGAAAGCGCATATGTGCTTCCTGGGTTCACCGTGCCGGTGATGGCCGTAAAGTCCTCGTAGCCCGCAGCGCTTGTCGACCCCACGCTGGAGTTGTTGATGTTGGAGAAGGTGACGTTGCAGATCGGCTCAGGGCTGGGGAATTCCACTGCGCAGTATTGCGCTTGGGAAGCACCGGCAAGAAAAACACCTGCCAACAAGAAGGCGCTCTTTCCCTTCAAGAAAGGTGAATGATCGGATCTTCGCGTGTCTGTTATTCTCATGATGGAAGGTTAGCGTGAATTTTTGGGTGAAACGGCAAGATAGCCCGCTACGTCCAAACTCTTGCGAACGTCAGTAATGGTCTTGGTGAAGTGTTATTTCTCCAGATCATAGTTCACCGTTGAATGGGAATGAAGTCTTCCCGACCAAGGTTCATATGTGTTGAATTACACGAGCCGAACGGTAAGTGGAACGTGCAATACCAGTAATAGAAGATCTGTTCAAGAGTGGAATACCTAATGGAACCCATAATTTAAAACCCGAACAGTTTCCCGGAACATGAGCCTATATTTGATCGATCATACATAAAAAATACTGGAAATGAGAACGATACTTCTCGCCCTTGGAGTTTCTTCAGTGGTTGCATTGAACGCCCAGGTCACGTTCGAAAACGTCTCCACCGCCGCTGGCCTCACCTATCAGGGAAGGAGCTGGGGTTCTTCTTGGGGCGACATCAATGGGGATGGCTTTGTGGATCTTTTCATGTCCTGTCATCAACATCAATACGAGCCCTATTTCGACAATGACAGCATACAGATCTTCGTCAACACAGGAGATGGTCATTTCGATGGGACTATTTACACGTTGGATGATGGTGGACAGTCGGATATCCATGGTGGAGTGTTCTTTGACCAGGACAATGATGGTGATAAGGACATGTTCATAGTAACAGGAGGGATCAGGTACGAGATCTTCTTTAGAAATGACGGTGGAACTCATCTGGAGGACATAGCGGACCAGGTGAACCTGATCTTTGAGAATGCCCGAGGCAGGCAAACCACTTGCGTGGATGTGAACAATGACGGCTTGACCGACCTGCTCATCAATAACCAGCGTGTGGATAATCCCCCGGGGCAAGGGAGTGTATTGATGTTGGCCGATCAGGCCTCCGGTTTTATCAAGGACACCACTTCGGGATTCAATGATCCACAAAGCAGGGTCAGCATCATTTCAGACCTGAATGGTGATGGACATACAGACATCTGTGTGGTGAACGGGACCTATTTGAAGATCTACAGCGTGACCCAGGATGGACAATTCACTGAAGAAGCACAACTGGATATCTCCAACATCGGCGATGTCAGCATAGCGGATTTCAATGGCGATCTTCTTCCGGACATTTTCGTGGCCCGTGGCATCCAGCACGAAACGGACATACAACTCTTCAACGATTCAGCGATCCATGCCTCCTGCAATGTTCGTGGGAATACACCACCGTGTACGGCGAGGTTTAGAACGGAAGGTCCCATAACGGTCAAAATGTCCCTCGAGGATTACCGTGCTTTCAACATTCATATCGGTAACGATTCGGTCATCACTGATGTCGAAGACAGGCAAACCTTTACGCTATACCCCAGCACCGCACAGGGCTTTCAAGATCCACTTTCCTTCCCTGGGGGTGTGAATTGTTCATTCGGATATCTCCCGGACAGTAGTTGGAAGGTCGAAGTAGCGAAGACCGGTCCAGGCGGCAATAGCGTCCTTATGGAGATCACTAGCAATTCCCCCATCACCAACTTCACATCCAATAGGTATGCCGCCGATGGATTCTACCGTGCGTGATCTCCTGTTTTTGAACCAAGGCAATTTTCAATTCGCCAGATCCACCAGCCCGGCCTTCTTGCTGGATGAGTATTCCACCAACGTAACCTCTGGTGATTTCGACAATGATATGGACGTTGACATCTTCGTGGTATCGACCGGCCGTGCCAAGAACCGTAAAACCCACCTTTACGAGAATACTGGCAATGGCGATTTTATTGTCCATGAGAACGGCTGGGGAACCAAGGGAGATGTAGCTGGCATTGGGGACGCAGTCACCGCAACCGACTATAACAATGATGGGTTCCTGGACCTCTTCGTTACCAATGGTTCAACCAACGTCTTTTTGGACAGCGCCGGCGTGGACCTTTATCGGAACATGGGAAATGGGAACAGTTGGATCAAGCTTTACCTGAAAGGGCTGCAAAGCAATGCCGATGGGTTCGGAGCCCGTGTCGTCGTAGAGGCGAACGGAGTACAACAGGTCCGCGACATGACGGGCGGAATACACTTGGTCTCTCAGGATGATGGCCGCTTGCATTTTGGCCTGGGCGCGGCTGAAAAAGCGGATGTGATCACCGTGTACTGGCCAAGTGGCGTGGTGGATGTCCTGTATGATCAGGACGTGAATGAAATATTGACCATAGTGGAGGGCGAGCATCCTCCGATCGACTGTTCGGACGGGGAAGAGGCATTGCTCCTCACCTTGGACCTCGATAATTTCGGGTCACAGACCAAATGGAAGCTTTTGAACACGGATAATGTGGTGATCAAGACGGGTGGACCTTATGCCGATGGCGACACCATGGTCACAGAAACGATCTGTGTGCCCGCAGGCTGCTTCAAACTGAAGGTTTTCGACTCCAATGGGGACGGAATAAGCGGAGGAGGCTATGTCCTGACCAATGGTTCCGGTGATCGCATCATCGATGCGGACGGAACGTTCGGTGCCCTCAGCTTTGCAAAGACGCAATTCTGCTTGCCCATAGGAGCGCCACACCTGATCGCGGAAGATTGTGACCAGGTGCTCACGGATGGGGATGCGATCACATCGAGCACTGTAGCAGGGGCCACGCAGTATCGGTTCTTGTTCTTCGATCCTCACGGAACCTACAAACAAGGCGTCTCCCGGGCCAACGGTACGTTGGGACAGTATGCCGTCTCCCTGCTTCCGAAGAACATTGAACTGAACGTCCGCATCAATGCATTCGGACCGGGTTGGTCGACGGGATACGGACCAACATGCACCCTCACCATTGCCGGAGGCGAGAACCGCAGCGTTCAACAAAATGACCCGGCCTCCACGGTCAATGGTCAGCGGATCGAGATCTGGCCGAACCCCATCGAGAATGGACAAGTGAACCTCTCGATCGTTGGGCTGGGGGATGAAGTGAACACCGTGGCGATCACTGTTATCGACGCGCTAGGTAAACGGGTCATGGCTCAAGTGCTTCCCGTGGTGAATGGTGGCATGATCGCAATGCTGGACCTTGGGAACTGCGCGGACGGGATATATGTCCTTCGAGCATCCTCAGGCGATGAAGTATTTTCCCGGCGTATGGTGGTGCACAGGTAAACAGCTCGGCGGGAATTCTCTGTGAGTTGAAGAACTATGATCTTCAGGCTGGCCGTTGCGTGAGAACGGCTCGACCAATGCTCAGCAAAATGGCGGCATCGGCGATCCCTGCGACAATGGTCGGTGTGGTCGTTGCCGGAATGCTGGTAACCGGCATGTGCATTAGGACCCGGACGAAGACCGTATCCCTTCGCACGATCGGCGTCCGATAAGGATCGGACCTTCGTGATACTGCTTTCCCATTCACGCCAACTTAAGAAGGGGAGAAGCGGCGGTAGGGGATATTCCCTCCATCAGGTCCGATATGTATCGGACCTTCGCTTCGGGACCTTGATGGAACCTCTGACATTCTTGGCGGATGGTCAAGGACATTTGTATCCTGCTACATTCTGTGGTTGAAACCTGAAGACTTCCAAAAGCGGGTGGAAAACACGCATGCAACAATCAGAAACCACACCCACAAGTGACCCAGCCAAGAATGGTCGGAGATCACAAGGGGGCTGGAACACTTGCGGGAGCATTGGGCAAAGTTGTCCGATGAACAGCATACTGGATGAAGGCTTGCGGATCCGGGCATCGCAGTAAAGAACCTTAGCAATAACGCGGTTTGAACAGAACACTGAGGAGCGTGGTCCCTGATCCGGTCGTGGCCATGGTACTGAGCATAAAGACACAGGTCTTGTTGCGCTATTATTCCCTACGCTTCAGTTCCACCCTTATTAGAAAAGGTACTACGGACATCAAGGTTTTCAAGGATGTGTTCGTTTACGGCGGCATGGACCTGCCGCTAAGGATAAACCCAAGTGTGATTATCGATGCAGGCGCTTACACCGGGCTCACCTCTCTTTTCTACTCGTTGAAATATCCGAACGCACGCATTATTTCCGTTGAACCGGAAGCATCCAATTTCAAGAAATTGCAGGAAAACACACGAACGCGCAACAACATCACGGCAGTACAAGCAGGTCTATGGCACAAGGACGCATATCTGAAGATCAGGGATAGAAAGACCGGGAACTGGGGCTTTGCTGTTCATGAAGTGAACGGATCGGAAGAGTTCGACATAAAGGCAGTTACCCTGGACCACTTGATAAGCGTGAATAATATTGAAAGGATAGGGCTGCTCAAGATCGATATCGAAGGCGCGGAAAAGGAATTGTTCTCAAGCAACTATAGCAACTGGTTGAACAAGGTGGACGTGATCGTAGTGGAGTTGCATGACCGGTTCAAAGCGGGTTGCACCGACTCCCTGAAGGCCATGATAGACCCCAGTGAATGGGACGAGCATGTGAAGGGGGAAAAAGTGATCTTGAGCAGAAAGAAATGATGTGAGGTCCTCATGAAGGCTCCACTTCATTTGGAAGCATGCCTGTGGAAGGCAGCACCCGGGCGATACTTCCCCTCACGCTAACTTATCGCTCAACAATCGCATTTCGATCATCGGTGCGATGCGCTCATACAGCATGCGGTACGTAGCCTCGGTTATGGGCATATCAACACCAAGTTTGCTGTTGATCTCGTGGACGCATTTCACGGCGTAGTATCCTTCGGCTACCATGTTCATTTCCATCTGCGCGGCCTTCACGCTGTAGCCTTTGCCGATCATGGCGCCGAACTCGCGGTTGCGGCTGAAGGCGGAGTAGGCCGTTACAAGCAGGTCACCCAAATAGGCCGGTTCGTTGATGTCCCGTGTGATCGGATGCACGGCGGTCACGAAGCGCTCGATCTCCTGGATGGCACGGCTCACTAATACCGCACGGTAGTTGTCGCCGTAGCCCAAGCCCACGCTGATGCCCGCGCACACTGCGATGACGTTCTTCAGGATGGCGGAGTATTCGGTGCCGTAGATATCGTCGCTGAGCGTCGTCTTCAGGAAGCGGCCGCTGAGCGCATCGCCCATCAGCTTTGCTTTCGCGGGATCTTGGCTGGCGATGGTGAGGTAGCTCAAGCGTTCCAGCGCTACCTCTTCTGCATGGCACGGGCCGCAGATGATGCCAAGGTCGTTCTTCTGCACGCCCCAATCCGTGAAGAGGTATTCGCCTACGATCTGGTTGGTTTCCGGCACGATACCCTTCACTGCGCTGAAACAGATCTTGCCCTTCAGCGCATCGGGCTCCAACTGGTCCATGGCGGTTTTCAGGAATGCGCTCGGCACAGCGAAAACCACCACATCCGCGGTCTTCACCACGGTACGTATGTCAGTATCCATTGCAAGGCGTTGCACGTCGAATTGCGCGCCGCTGGTGTAGTCCGGGTTATGTCCGTACTTGGCGATGTGGTCAATGGTCGCTTGGCGGCGCACCCACCAGCCCACGCTTTGCTGCGTATTGGTAAGTAGTTTTACCAAGGCTGTTCCCCAGGAGCCAGCACCGACCACCGCGATCCTCACGCTCATTGGAAATGGACATTGGCCTTCATTTCCTTGCCATCGCGGATCACCGTCACCGTGGTGGTGTCGCCTTTCTTGAACATGCCGAGCGCTTTCATATAGCCCATCATGTCCGGAACTTCATGGTCGCCCATCTTGATCACGATGTCGCCGGCTTTAAGCCCCGCATTTGCTGCTGGTTTGCTTTCGGTGATGCCGTCTATACGCAGGCCTTTACCGTCGTACATGTAATCCGGCACCACGCCGAGCGTCACGGAGAAGCGCGGTGTTTTCGAAGTATCCGTGTCGGCGGTCTTGGTAAAGGCTAGCTTGGTGCTGTCGTTCAGTGTGGTGATCACCGCTTCGATGTAACGCGCGATGCGCAACATGCCGGTGTAGTTCACTTTGTCGGCATCGTCGGTCGGCTTGTGGTAATCCTCTTCACTGCCGGTGAAGAAGTGGATCGCTGGCACGCCTTGTAGGTAGAAACTCGTGTGGTCGCTGGGCCCGATGCCGCCTTCGGTGGTCTTGATGTTGAGGTTGCCCGCCTTCAGCTTGGTGATGCCCGGCCACGAAGGTGAGGTACCGATGCTGTTGATCGCCACGTCGTTGGTGCTGTCCATGCGGCCCACCATGTCCATGTTGATCATGTACGTAAGGCTGTCGATAGCTAAGGTTGGATGCTTAGCCCACGAGTTGGAACCGTAGAGCCCTTTCTCCTCGCCGCTGAAGGCGATGAAGAGGTAGTTGTTGTTCTTCGCTTTCGGCATGTTCTGCAGGTCCGCGGCCAACTGCATCAACACGGCCACGCCGCTCGCATTGTCGTCCGCCCCGTTGTGTATGGCAGGTTCTCCGCGATACAGCGAGCCTTCACCGCCGAAGCCCAGGTGGTCGTAGTGCGCACCGATCACCACAGTGTAAGGCTTGTGGTTATTGATGAAGCCCACCACGTTGTGCCCGGTCCTCTCCTCGCGTATGATCTCCGTGTGGATCACTACGGGGTCGCCGTCCTGGCCCAGCTTCGCGAAGCCGCTCTTGGTGAGGAAGACCACGGGTACGCTGCACGGCTGCAATTTCATCTCGAAATCGGCAGGAGGGTCGTCGGCTTTGTCGGGGTCGTCGTTGTAGAAGATGATCGCGTTGGCCCCGAGCTTGATGGCGTCGTCAATGCGCGAGCGTAGATCGTTGTGCGCGAGCCAGGCAGAGTGTGGATGGATGCCGTCCGGCGAGCTGATGCTGATGCAGGCCGCATGATCTTTCACGTCCACGCCGCCGAAGTCGTTGCGGTCCTTCTCCGGCGCGAGTATGCCGTAGCGGCAGCGCGCCACGCGTGTGAGCAGCTGCGCGTTGGCCGTGTAGCCGAGCGGGTAGAAATCGTCGCCAAGTTTCAGCTTGGTGCGGCCGAGCTGTAAGCTGTTGTCCGGGCCGGAACGGGGCATCGCAGCGAAGTCGAATGCATTGAGGTAACCGGTGCTATCGCCTTTAGGGATAAGGCCGATCGCCTTGAAGCGGCCCACGATGTAGGCACCCGCCATCTGCTCGCCCTTGGTACCGGTCTCGCGGCCTTGCATACTGTCGTCGGCGAGTGTGTACACGTCCAAGCGCATCTGTCGTACGGCCTGGGTGTCGGGCATCAGGGTTTGGGCCTGCGTGGCGAATGGCGCGAGAAGGAATACAGCGAATGCGGTACGGCCCAGTTGCTTCATCAATTGCATGGAATGGTGTTGCGGGCTGCGAAGGTACCGCTGGGGTCAAGGAGCTTGATCAACTCTTGTTCCTTGGCGTCCTTCGCGTGAAGTGCGATTAGCTTTCCACCCCGATGAAGAACCCGATCATTTTTTTCTGCTTTACCCTTCTTGGATGTGGTGCCTCTTCAACAAGCGAGCATCCCGTCGCCTCAGCACTGGCCAATAATAAATGGTCCGATGTGCGGCTTGCCCCCGTACTGGAAGCGCAGGATCATCGCGATAGCAAGGCGTTGCTGGCATTTCTGAATGACTCTTCCGCTGCGGTGCGCGAAGCTGCGGCAATGGCTTTTGCCAGTGTACAGGATAGCACTGCGCGCAAGGGTTTGCTGCACCTGCTGCACGACAAGGATGGGAACGTTCGTGCCGCTGCCGCATGGGCGCTGAGCTTTGTGCCGGACACCATGGTGGCGAACGAATTGATCCTCATCGCGCACCAAGAGAAGGATACTGCGATACAGGCTGACATGCATGACGCCGCGTTCCGCGCATGGATAAAGACCAATGCGAAGCCCGACACCAAAGCACTGTTGGACACGTTGCGCAACAGCACGGGCTACCAGCGCGCTCGTGTAGCGGATGCGTTGCGGCGTTTGCCCAAGGAGACCTTAGTGCCCGCTGAAACGGCATACATGGAAGCGCTGCGGAGCGAAGCCGATCCGGAAGCCAAGCTGCTGTTGCTCGCAGGTATGAAGAACTTCAGCGATACGTTGGCGAGGAACACTGTTTCGAAGCTTTTGACAGATGCTGATCCGCAGATCCGCATTGCTGCGTTGCGGGCTATCACCGCGATGGAGAGCGAAGAAGCCGGTGCTGTTCTATTGCGCGCTGTTGCCGATAGCCTTCCATTGGTGCGCGCCACTGCTGTGGAATTGCTGCAAGGCTTGCAACAGGTGGATGGTGTTTCCTGCTGGACGGCGGGACAGGAGAACGCGGACGTAATGGTGAAGATCCCGCTCTACGGGCTCGCGGTGAAATTCGGGGATGAAGGCACGCACACCATTGCGGCGGCGCTGCTGAAAAGCATTTGGGGAGTTGATGCCGATGCTTATGTGCGTGCTGCATTGATCAACGCACGTGCGTCGTCCGTTGGTGTTGACACGCTGGTTGCCTGGATGGAAAAACCGTGGCCCGCGGTGGAGCGCCAAGCAGCATTCAATGGTGCGGTTGCGGAAACGCGGGAGGGTATGAAACTGGCTCGCTATGCCACGCGTGTGGATCAATACCGGCAACTTACCACCGTGCTTCGCGCAGCATTCCGGACCATGGATGCGGGACTGATCGCATCCGCAGCCGATGTGCTTTCCAAAGAAGAGGCCGATGTGATCGCTATGGCCTTGGACGCGGAAACGGAACAGCAGGTCCTGCAAGCATTGCATCCCGTCCGCGACCTGGAGGCGCGACAAGTGCTGGCAGTGGCCATCGCCAAGCGGGATGGACTTCCGTCGCCCACATATCAACCTTCCGCCTTTAACCACCCCATTGATCGCGCACGCTTGGCCACCCTGCAGAACGGCCAACAGTACCGTATCGCTACCACGAAAGGCGACATCGTGCTGGCAATTGAACCCGATGCCGCACCCGGCACATGCGCGGCGTTCGACTCGCTTGTTACTGCCGGTTATTACAACGGAACGTATTTCCATCGCGTGGTGCCCAACTTCGTGGACCAAGGAGGTTGCCCACGAGGCGACGGATATGGCGGCATGAACTGGACCATGCGCACGGAGATCGGCTTTGAAGGATTCGCACGCGGTGCCGTGGGCATCGCTTCAGCGGGTCGCGACACCGAGAACTGCCAATTCTTCATCATGCTGGCCGATGCCCCCCATTTGGATGGGCGATATACGCGCTTCGCACACGTGGTAAGTGGCATGGAAAGAGCTCAACGGCTAGTGGTCGGGGACCAAATGATACGTGTGGTGCGCGTGGATTGAACCGTGGGTCTTCACCGTAGGGACAAAGCGACAATGAGGGCGTTGCACCTCTTAACCATTCCGCCGGGGACTTCTCTTCTCTCGATCAATCGAATTTCTCCGGTCGCATCTGCGGGAACAACAGCACTTCCTGTATCGCAGGATTGTCCGTTAACAGCATCACCAAGCGGTCCATGCCGATGCCGATCCCGCTGGTGGGTGGCATGCCGTACTCGAGCGCACGCAGGAAGTCCCGGTCAATGAACATGGCCTCGTCGTCACCGCGTTCCATTAGTTTTAGTTGCGCTTCGAAGCGTTCGCGCTGGTCGATCGGATCGTTCAATTCGCTGTAAGCATTGGCAACCTCGAAGCCTGCGATGTAAAGCTCGAAGCGCTCGGTGAGGCGGGCATCGTCGCGATGCTTCTTGCAGAGCGGGCTCATCTCCAAGGGAAAGTCCATCACGAACGTCGGCTGGATAAGCTCCGGTTGCACCAGTTCACTGAACAGCTCGTCAATGAGCTTGCCTTTGCCCATGGCGGCGGTAACCTCAACGCCGTGCTTCTTGCAGAGCTCGCCCAAAGTGCGCTCGTCCATTTCCAACACGTCCTCTCCCGTCTTTTCTTTGATACTGCCGCACATGGTGATGCGCTTGAACGGTGCCTTGAAGTTGATCTCCTTGCCTTGGAAAGTGGCCGTGGGCATCCCGTTGGAAGCATTGGCCACCGTGGTGAACACGCCTTCGATGTAGTCCATCATCCAACGGTAGTCCTTGTAAGCCACGTAAAGCTCCATCACCGTGAACTCCGGGTTGTGTGTGCGGTCCATGCCCTCGTTGCGGAAGTTCCGGCTGAACTCGAACACGCCGCTGAAGCCACCTACAATAAGGCGCTTGAGGTAGAGTTCGTTGGCGATCCGCAGATAGAATGGCGTATCCAATGCGTTGTGGTGGGTTACGAAAGGACGCGCCGCAGCTCCGCCGGGAATGGCTTGTAGCACAGGCGTATCCACTTCGACATAGCCCGCTTCGTTGAAGCTTTTGCGCATGGCATCGAAGATCCGAGCGCGTTTCAGGAAGGTCTCCTTCACGCTGGGGTTCACGATGAGGTCCACGTAACGCATGCGGTAACGCTGTTCCGGATCGCCGAAGGCATCGTGTACGTTGCCGTCCTCATCCGTCTTCACACTGGGCAGTGGGCGCAAGGATTTGGCGAGCATCGTGAGTTCTTTCACGTGTACGGTGATCTCGCCGGTGCGGGTGCGGAACACGAAGCCCTTGACGCCGATGAAGTCGCCGAGGTCGAGGCACTTCTTGAAGAAGTCGTTGTACATCGCCTTGTCCTCACCGGGGGCGATGTCGTCGCGGCTGATGTAGATCTGCTGGTCGCCGTCGCCGTCGCGTAGTACCGCGAAAGCTGCTTTGCCCATGATGCGGATGCTCATCACACGGCCCGCTATGCACACGTCATGCTGCGGGGCATCGTCCTTGAAGGCGGCCGCGATGGCCTTGCTGTTCGCGTCAACGGGGAATTCAGCCGCGGGGAACGGCTCGATGCCGAGGTCGCGGATCTTTTGCAGGGAAGCTCGGCGGTGCGCTTCCTGTTCGCTCAATGTCTCTGCCATTTTCCTGGAATGGCCACGAAGATACCGGTGTGGGAGTGGTACTCCGGTGTTGGCTATGGGGCAAGCCTATTGGATCACCACGTGACGCTTGCCATCGCGAGAGACCCCCAGTATAGTGCCCTGACCCGCAGGCCGGCCCAGCAGGTCATACATCGGGGCGGGTGGTCCGGCAGGCTTTCCGCCCACCACGGTGATGCCCGTGGTAATGTCTGTCAGGCATGGTGATACCACCACGCGCACCGCGTCCAGCACCCATTCACCAGCATCGCTTCCGTAGGCTTGGAACTGGAGTTGGAAGCCACCGGAGCTGTTGCCTTCCGGGATCTCCATACAACCCATTTCAGTGAGCACCAGATCGTTGAATTCCGCATCAATGGGCCCTTCGTAAACCATCGTTGCCGTTTGCGTCAGGTTACGCTTCAGCGAGATGCGCAGCCAAGTGGGGCCTTGATCCGCGGACCGATGGCGAACGATGATGGAGTCCAGCGCCATGGCACCGGTAACGATGCCACTGAGCATTACCACTTTCAGCGGATCCGCAGCTGGCCCCCAACCCTCGCTGTACACGGCATTGTCTCCTGTCACCGTGGGATGAGGGCACGTATTCAGACCGATCCAGGCCGCCCCGGTACCGTAGAAATTGTCCGCGAAGTTTCCGGGCTGGTTACAAGAGCTGCAGCCTGTGGCGCAGTTCAGCATGTCCGCACATACCACGTTTGCCCAGTTCCAGCTCAAGGATTGCTGTTGAGCTATGGCGCCTGTGAGCCCGATGATCAAGATGGAACAGGCCAGTGTGAACGCGTTAAGGCTCTTCATGCTGAGGCTTTTGGAAATGGGCCTTCTTTACGGCCTTGCCGGCGAGGTGGTTACGCGGGCTGGATGGTCATCGTACCACAACGAGCGGCGGTCGCTCGCTTTTGACCCTCCATCGATGAATGAGAGAAGTCCCTTACCGGTCCATAAAGAAGCGAGCCAAGCGTAAAGGCGGAATACAGCGCTAGGTCAAGGCATTATCCGCCCGTCGTCCATTTCAACGATGCGGTCCGTGCGTTTCGCAAAATCCTCGTCGTGTGTCACGATCAGCAGGCTGCGTTTGTGCTCGTCAGCGATACGCCGGAAAATATCGAACACGATATTGCTGTTGCGGCTGTCCAGGTTCCCGGTGGGTTCATCGCCCATGATGATCAGCGGGTCATTGATGAGTGCGCGAGCGATGGCAACACGCTGCTTTTGGCCGCCACTGATCTGGTTTGCACCTTTCAAGGCTTGGTCCGCTATGCCGAGATCCCCCAGCAATTCGATAGCGTGATGCTCAACTTCCTCACGGCTTTTAGCACCCAGTTTAAGTCCTGGCAACATCACGTTGTGAAGCACGCTGAACTCCGTAAGCAGGTAGTGGAACTGGAACACGAATCCGATCTTCTCATTGCGGATACGGGCCAATCTTTCGCCACTTGACTTGCGTGTGGCTTCGCCATCGATCCGCAGTTCTCCTTCATAGTCCGTATCCATGGTGCTGAGGATGTAGAGCAGGGTGCTCTTGCCACAGCCACTCTTGCCCGTAATGCTCACGAACTCGCCGCGTGCTAACTGCATGCTCACGTCCTTCAGCACCCGAACGGTGATGGGATCGTGGAAGGACTTGTTCACCTTCTCCACTTCGAGAGCTGGTCCGTTCACGTTCATTTTCCACGGATGATCTCCACCGGATCCACTTGACTGGCCTTACGGGCCGGGAACCAGCCCGCCACCCACGTTGTGGCCATTGCGAAGGTGACGGCGATGACGTAATAACGCTTTGAATAGTCCACTGGGAAAGTGGTCACCGTAGGCAATGCCGCAGTGACGAAAGGAATGTTGTCGATGATGTGCTGCAGGATGATCCCCATGACCAGACCTGCAGCAGCGCCAACGAGGCCGATGATGATGCTGAGCAGCAGGAAGATCCGCCGCACGTCACTGCCGCTGAAGCCGGTGGCCTTAAGGATGGCGATGGCATCCAGCTTCTCGTAGATCATCATATTGAGAATGTTGTAGATGCCGAATCCCGCTACGATGAGCAGCACGACCCCGACGGCGTAGCTGATGATGCTCCGCACGTCCGAGCCGGTCTCGAATTGTGCGTTCGCGGTTTGTATGTCCATGGCCTGAACATGGAAGCGTTGCGCCAGCTCCTTTGCCATGATGGGAGCATCTTCCAGGTCGTGCAGTTTCACATTGATGTCCGTGTAGTAGCTCGCCGGGCGTGCCAAGAGTTTCTGCACGGTCTTGATGTTCGCATAGCACTGCACTTTGTCGTAATCAGCGATGCCGCTTTGGAAATAGCCCACCACCCGCAACATCGTACGGTCCCCCGTCGCGGTGGTCACTTGCACCAGGTCACCCAGTTTGGCCTGCATGATGTCGGCCAACCCCTTGCCCAGAACGATCGTGTTGTTCCCTGTTGCCAGATCGTTGGGGTCGCCGGCCACCAAGTAGTCCTGGAACATGTAATAGCGCACCTCCTTCATCACGTCAACGCCGCTCACTTGTCCGTTGAGGTCGGTGGTACCCACATTGAAAAGTACCTGGGCCACGAGCCGTGGCGAAACAGCAAGCACCCGGTCATCCTTTTCCAACGCCTCCATGATGGCCGTGGCATTGCGCAAGCGCGGCAGATCGTCCTTGGGCTTTATGGAGCGGATGAAATCGTGTAAGGGCACCTTGTCGGCGGCGCTATCCTTGTATGCCAGCTGCACCGGTTGCTCTTGCGAAGGCCGCAGTTCGTTGTACAGCCGTATGTGCGGTGTGCGGTTCAGGATCAGGCCATCGAGCAATATGTTGAGCCCGTTCATGAAACCCAAAAGGGTAACGAACATGGCGATGCTGAACATGACGCCAACGGCCGCCACGATGCTTTGCCGCAACTTGGCGCGCAGTAGGGTCAAGGCGATGGTAGCCAGGAGGCGCATGGCTTGCCCTTAGGGCTTGTAGAGCGGTGTACCCGCGGTGATACCCTCCAGTATTTCCACGTTCTGCATGTCCCGTGCGCCGAGCTTTACCAACGTCTTCTCATCCGGCGCGGTAAGGACATAGGAACCGTCGACCACGTAACGGGCGGGGACCAGCAAGGCGTTCTCCTTGGTGCGCACCACGATGCTTGCTTCCACGGTAAGGTTCGGGTACAACATCGGCGGGCGCTTCGTGAACCGAGCTTCCACACGGAAGGTGCGTGAGCGTTCGTTCATCAATGGGATGATGCGGCTTATCTGGGCCTCAAAAGCTTGGTCGCCATAGCTGTCAAGTGTAACGAAGACGTGCTGGCCCGGTTTGATCTGCCGGATGTCGAATTCATCCACCTCCATTTCCAGATAGAGGTTGGATGAACTGCCGATAACGGCGATGGGTTTCTGGGGCGTTGCCAACTCCCCGGGCTCGATCATCAGGTCATACACCGTGCCATCGATCAAGCTGCTAGGCATGCGGTCAGCATCTCCGGTGGAGCTTATCGCCGCGGTATTGCGTGCCACTTCGAATTGGGTGCGCAATTGCTCCCGGTTCTCCGTCAGTGCCTTTGCCGCCATTTGATACGATGCCTTGCTCGTGGTGTAGGCCAGTTGGCGCTGGTCCAGCTCGTTCCGGCTACCGATGCCCTTTGCCCAAAGCGCATCTTGGCGCTTATAGTTAATGCTGTCCAGTGCGAACTTGTCACGTGCTTGATCAACGGCTGCCCGCAAGCGGGTGAGCACGGGTCCGTCTTCGCGCATGTTCTGCTCCAGCAAGCGTCGTTGTGCATCCGCACTGCTGGTGTTCAGGCTGCTCGCGCGGTCGTCGATCCGCATCAGGGGCTGGCCCGCTTTGACCGTATCGCCTTCTTGCACCAACAGCTTCAGGACAGTGCCGCTCACCGTTGGGTACACTTGATATTGCCCTTCGGATCTCACCAAGCCATTGGCATAAACGCTTTCAGTGATCGCACCGACCGTAGGGGTGATCGTGTCCTCCCCGTGCCTGCATCCGGTAGCGAAACTCACCAGCGCGATACCGGCCCATATGCGTGTGCCCATGGTACAAAGATCGGCCCCCCTCGACTTCCGGACTTTGCGTTTCATCAGTTATTCGGGGCGAGGACCGAACTTCGCCACATTACCGATCACCCGCACTTCACCATGAGTAGCATCTCCAGCAACAAAGCACCCGAGCCCGTCGGCCATTATCCCCATGCCAAGCGTGTGGGTGACCTTCTTTTCCTCAGCGGTGTGGGCCCGCGCGAACGCGGCTCGAAGAAGATACCCGGTGTGGAGCTGGATGCCGATGGCACTATTGTGAGTTACGATATCGAGACGCAGGTGCGCAGCGTGTTCCAGAATGTGAAGTGGATCTTGGAGGACGCTGGAAGCAGTTGGGAAAAGATCGTGGATGTCACCGTGTTCCTTACGAACATGAAGGACGACTTTACCATCTACAACCGACTGTGGAAAGAGTACTTCGAGAAGGACCCACCTTGCCGCACCACGTTGGAGATCAATTGCCTGCCGACGCCGATCGCGATCGAGCTGAAGGTGATGGCCACGGTGTGAAATGCCGGAATTCCACTACGCTTCGCTGTACATCGCAGGCGCCGTCTGGATCCTCCAACGGGCTTTTGCACCGGTAGCCGGTACAGTACAGGTCATTCGTATTTCGATGTTGGCTTTTCTGTTCGGGGCGGGTTCGCTGTTCATACCGATGCATTCGGGAATGATGGCGGTGCTGCTCAGCGCGTCGTTCCTCGCCGGTGTGATGGGTCTTACCGTTTTATTCTCACGCCGCACCGCTGGTGGTCAACGGACTTTTTCCGGCACGCTGTTGGTGCAGCTCAGCCTGATGTTCCTGGCCATGCTGCTGATGGCCACACCGTTGGTGTTGATGGTATGGGCAGGTACGCGCTGACCGCTTACTCACTTGGCCCACGACCCAACATCGCATCCAACTTCTCGCCACCCTTGATCCCGAAATCCAGTGTCCGGATGGGGAAGGGGATGCTGATACCCTCTTTATCATAAGCCGCCTTGATCGCTTTGATGGCCCGGCTCCGCATGTCGTTGTAGTGCTTGTTGCTGCTGGCTTCGATCCAGAACCGCACAACATAGTTGATACTGCTGCCACCAAACTCCCTGTAGAACAATTCAACTTCCTTGTCCGGAACCAGGTCCCCGATCCCCTTCACGGCCTCTTTGGTAACGCGTTCCACGTTTTCGAGATCATCGCCGTAACTCACCCCTACGATCAGGTCAACGCGACGCGTTCCATTCCTCGTGTAATTCAGTAAAGGCTTCTGAAAGATCTCCTTGTTCGGAATGATGACCTGGATACCCTCCATATTGCGCAGTTCAGTGGTGCGCAGGTCAATGTGCTCTACCACACCGAGGTGCTCTCCGGTCCCAATAAGTTCACCGGTCCGGATCGGGCGTTGAACGGCCATGATAACCCCTGAAAGGAAGTTGGCGGCGATATCTTGGAAAGCGAAACCCAATGCTAGGCCCAGTATGCCTGCGCCGGCAAGGATGGAGGTCACCGTCTTGTCCAAGTGTAGCACACTCAGCGAGCCGAAAACACCGATCAGCAGCACAACTAAGTACACGCAGTTCGAGACGAGCCGGTTCAGATTGCGACTATCGGTTACCCGCCCCATCAGGTTGGCAATCAACTTCCGGACAAGCCTGGCCAATAACCACGAAAGCACAACGATGACTGCCGCCAATGCTATGTTAGGAAGCAGCTTAATAAACTCGCGGACCCAAGCGAAAAGCTTCGTTTCCACCAGTTTGGTGGCGCTAGTAAGGTCAAACATGATGGGGATCTACGCTAAAATGGCTCAGGTGGACGCAATGGTGAATGAACAACCACGGTACTTGGATGTTCACGTCTAAATGAGATCGATCTCTAAATCGTGAAAAAATGACCAAGGAGCTTGACGGAAAACGCGTGGCGATACTCGCTACCAACGGATTTGAGGAAAGTGAACTTTTTTCACCGAAGGAGGCATTGGAAAAGGCTGGGGCTAAAGTGGACGTCATCGGTTTGGAGCATGGCACGATCAAAGGCTGGAAAGATGGTAATTGGAGCAAGGAGATTGCGGTGGATCACACCGTGGAAAAGGCCATGGCGGATGATTACGATGCGTTGATGCTCCCCGGTGGCGTGATCAACCCGGACCGGTTGCGTAGAAGCGCCGAAGCCGTTGAATTCGTCAGGGGATTCTTCCGTTCCCATAAGCCGGTCGCGGCTATATGTCATGGGCCGCAATTGTTGATCGAGGCTGATGCGGTCAGGAACCGTAGAGTCACTTCCTTCATCAGCATCAAGACCGACCTGATGAATGCCGGGGCCATGTGGCAGGATGCGGAAGTGGTGGTGGACCATGGCTTGGTAACGAGCCGAAGCCCGAAGGACCTTCCCGCATTCAATGCGAAAATGGTGGAGGAGATCGCTGAAGGAGCGCACGTTAGTTCCGGTGTTTGAACGCTCAGTGAAAGCTGTTGTGCCGGTCAAGCCGTGTTGGCGGTCGTCTTCGACGGAATGCTGTTTTCCGGACGAGGAACTATCGCCCATCTTTGTGCATAGCCTGATCCATGACGTTGCCCTCGCCTACTATCTGCTTCACCCTGTTCGGCATTTCAGAGTTGGGCCTTGCGATCTTTAAACGGAGCGGGAACACCGCGCAAAGCCGGGACCGCGGAACACTCGGTCTGCTTTGGGGTGTGATCGGTGCATCCATTTTCTTGTCCATGTTCATTGCGAATGCAGCGCCCCGGTATGCGTATGGGTTCTCAGGCGCTGCATACGTCTTTGGCCTGTTGCTATTCGTTGCCGGTATTTCCTTGCGCTGGTGGGCTATCGTGCATTTGGGACGGTTTTTCACTGTGAACGTTGCCATTGCCGAAGATCACCGGGTGGTGAGCAATGGTCCTTATCGGTTTGTGCGCCATCCAAGCTATGCCGGTGCTCTGCTTGCTTTCCTCGGTTTGGGGTTATTGGTCCACAACTGGTTGGCCGCGCTGGTGCTCTTAGTGCCGATCACGGGCATGTTCCTCTGGCGTATGGACATTGAGGAGCGCGCGTTATCCGCCGCGTTGGGTGAGGCATACAGCGGCTACATGGCGCGCACGAAGCGCCTGATACCCTTCGTGTATTGACGATCGGTCAGGCGTATTGGCCTCCGGAACGGATCTTGCAGTATTAGGGGTGTAACCAATACATCAAAGCCATGAGAACTATGATCTTCATAGCAGCCGTGGCGACAGCATTGTCAACGGCAGCAATGCCCGGTAACGACGGGCCATTTTCAACCTCGCAATGGACCAATGGGCTTTATGCTCAGCAGTCCGACGCACAGGTGGGCATTTTCCCCAATCCCGCAAGTGGTCAAGTGAATGTGATCTACCCGGGATTGACCGGCGAAGCCACGCTTACGCTCATTACAGAGGACGGCCGCATTTTGCGCAGGCAGGAAATAGGACAGACCGAAGCGACACTTACGCAGGTAGATCTCAGCACCCTGTCGAACGGCATCTATATCGTACGGGTGGAGCAACCCAGCGGCATGAGTATTTCCCGCCGACTGGTCGTCTCGGATGCTGCTCAATCAGTATCGCCATAACGGCGTAACCTGTTGCGTAGCCGGGTCATCTCGGTTTGGAGTTGTTCAACACGTTCCAGCAAGTTCTCGATCGCCTCGATGCCCTCTATGTTGATGCCGAGGTCTTCGTGCATACGTACCAACTTCTCAACTTGGCGCAATTGCGCAAATGCGATAAAACGCTCCTGCTGTTGAACGGTGATCTCCACCAAACCACTTTCTTCGAATGTGTCGATCAGTTTGGTCTCCACATGATAGGTGGTACAGAAAACCTCCACCGGCACCAGTTCCTCGTTGTCCATGGCGATCAGGTTTTGGCAAGCTGTTTAAAGAGCTCTTTCTGCGCATCGGTCAGGTCCGTTGGCACTTTAACAGCGTAGGTAACGAAGAGGTCCCCGAAGCTCCCTTCCTTCTTATAAACAGGAAAGCCCTTGCCTTTTAAACGGACCACGGTACCGCTCTGCGTTTCAGCTTTTACCGGCACCTTCACCTTGCCATCCAGCGTGGGCACCGTTACCTCTCCTCCAAGGACGGCGGTGTAAAGGTCCAGGTCGAAGTTGACGAAAAGGTCCTTGCCCACACGCTTGAATACGGGATCGTCCGAAATGTTGAAGGTGATCAACAGGTCCCCGGCTGGACCGCCATTCATGCCTGCGCCACCATGACCTTTGATGCGGATCGTCTGGCCATTTTCCACGCCTGCTGGAATGGAGAGCCGGATCTGTTTGCCATTCACGGTGAGGGTACGCTTTTCGGTCACCGCCGCATCCCGTAGTTCCATTCGAAGCTCGGCCTGCAGATCGTGTCCGCGGAACCGTGCCTGTCCACGTGCGCCGCCGAACATGGAACCGAAAATGTCATTGATGTCCTGTTCCTCGCCGCCTCTGAAGCCTTGAAAGGATCCACCCCGGCCATAGCCCCCACCCCCACCAAAGCCAGCTCCACCAGCGCCTTCCCGTTCACGCTGTGCCGACTCGATCTGGTCGGCATGCTTCCATTGCTCTCCGTATTTGTCGTATTTCTTGCGGCTTTCCGCATCGCTCAACACCTCGTTGGCTTCGTTGATCTCTTGGAAACGCTTCTTTGCAGCCTCATCGTTGGGATTAAGGTCGGGATGATGCTTGCGCGCCAATTTCCGATACGCCTTTTTGATCTGCTCCGCCGATGCGTTCCGATCCACTCCGAGCACCTTATAATAGTCCATGTTCTTGGTCAGCGAAGTTATCAGGGGCCACTACCCAAACAAAGCTGCCATCCATTGGTTCATGCGCGTAATGTCCATGGGTTCCCCGAAAGTCAGGGGATCGGGGCATGTTTTCCCCGGCCGATGACCATCGTCTACATCCCGATTTGGCCCATAAACACTTTGATAACCGGGAAGTTGTGCCGGTCATTACGCATGTCCTCCTTGAATTGGAACAAGTTTCGCCATGGATGCCTCAAAACAAGAAAAATGAAAACGTACACACCGAAAGCAGTGCTTTTTTCGGCGATAACTGGAAGCTTTCTTCTCTTCAGTTGTTCCAATACTCCAGCAGAACAGGAGAAAATGGTGAATGATAAGATGGAAAATGTCCAGGACAAGATCCAGGACATGGACGCATCAACCCGCGAGGCCTTTGAGAAGGACCGTAAGGATATCGCTGATGACCTGCGAGGTCTGCGTGATAACATCGACAGCAAATTGAACGACGTGAATGTCAAGCTTGCCAAGACCGACCTGAAGGCTAGCGAGCGTGCGGATCAAGAAGCCATGAAAGCCGAATTGGAGCAGGAGAAAGCAAAGGTCTCAAGCCAACTCGACCGGGTGGAAGGTGCTACGACTAGCACGTGGAATGATGTGAAGACGGAAGCGAACAAGACCTCCGAAGATGTGAAGACGTGGTGGGGGAAATTGAAGGACAACGTGGACAAGAAGACCAGCGTTGACCACGATAAGGACGGTCATTGACCGTTGGCTGCGGCGCTTTGGTGGAAGCGTCACGGACGAGGCGGCACTCCTTCGGGGGTGCCGTCCTTCGTTATACCCGGTGCGGAAGATGAATTCACTATGGTGGGCGGTGGTGTTCCATAAACCGATATCGGCTCCATGTAGCGGCATACGAGATAGGAGATGGAGGTAACGATCATCAACGGTACGAAAAGGGCATAGCCCCCTGTGATCTCCGCTATGAGGAAGATAGCGGTAAGCGGCACATGGATCGTGCCACTGAGCATGGCGGCCATGCCGACGACCGTGAAATTCACTTCGTTCACCTGCGCCACACCCGATAGGTTGAGGGCGTGGGCGAAAGTGAAGCCGAGCATGGCGCCAATGAACAGGGAGGGTCCGAACATGCCGCCATTCCCGCCGGAATGCACGGTAAAGGAGACCGCCACTACCTTGAAAAGCGTAAGGCCAAGCGTGAGCATTACGATATTCCACGGGCCCAGCGAAAGCATAATTGGTGCATGTTGGGCCAACTCCGCTGCCTGTCCTTTGAGCAGCAGTTCCACACTGTCGTATCCTTCACCGAACAATGGAGGAAAGAAGAAGATGAGGATGCCCAGAAGCAGGCCGCCCACGGCAGCTTTTACATAAACGTTGCGGAAATGTGTAGCGGCGAACTGTGCCGCAAAGCGATACGTGCGGATCACGTACACGGAGAGGAGGGCTGCAATGAATGCGAGCAGAACATACCATGGCATGGACGAGGCATTCCAAGAATTGGTGATCAAAATGAAGGGCTGGCCGGAATAGAGCAGGGAAGAAACCAAGGTGGCCGTAGCCGACGAGATCAGCATGGGTACCACCAAGGCCAAGGCGTTCTTCGCCAAGAGGATCTCCAACGCAAAGATCGTCCCTGCTATGGGTGCATTGAAGATGGCGCCTACGCCAGCCCCGGCTCCGCTGGCCAGCAGGAGGATGCGCTCCGCACGCCCGAAACGGAACATCTCCGCCAAGGCACTTCCGAAAGCCCCACCGGCAGCTGCGATCGGCGGCTCCAGTCCACCAGAACCCCCCATGCCCTCGGTGATGGCAGCAGTGACGACCTGAGACCACATCTTGTGCTTGGCAACGCGGCCGTCGCGAAGGCGTACGTCCCTCACTAAGCTGGGCAGTCCTGCACCCAGGTTGCCATTGAGTAGGAATTGGGTAATGGCCGCCACGAGCAGCAGGCCTACCATGGGGAATATAAGCACGAACGCCCGCTTTCCCTCGGAGAAGGTCACTCCGTGTACAGCTTCACTGATCAAATGCACGCCCTGCTTCAAGGCCACCGCGCCCAATGACGCCAAGCAACCCACTACCACGCTCACCACGATCAAGGAGGTCTGCGGGCCGAAGTACCGTTGCCGAACTTGGCCTACGGTGGTCAACGGATGGGAGCGTTCCATGGCACAATAGTAGCGACCATGAAGAGCGGGGTGCGAAGATCCACACAGAAAATATCACTGCGCGCATAAAATAACCACCGTCCGTTCGCAACGGTCTTTCCAACTTGCACCCCCCATGGCACACACACCGAAGAAGCTTGGTCAGTTGGCGGCCACGGCCATTGCTGGTAATGACATCACCAGTAGTTGTCTCTATGTGGGTGCAATTGCACTGGGTTATGCCGGACCTTGGGCGGTAGTGGCGCTGCTCATCGTGGCCGGCGTTCTTTTCCTGTTCCGCAAGATCTATGGCGAAGTGGTGGGCGCACTGCCGTTGAACGGTGGTGCATACAACGTGTTGTTGAACACCACCAACAAGTACAACGCCAGTATCGCAGCGTGCCTTACGATACTCAGCTATATGGCCACTGCGGTGCTCAGCGCGAGTACGGCGATGTATTACTTGCACGCATTGGTGCCCTCCGTTCCGGTACTCATTGCCACGGTGGTCGTGCTCTCGATCTTCATGCTGTTGAGCATTGCGGGAATGTCGGAATCCTCCGTTGTGGCCATTATCATTTTCATCGCTCATCTGGTCACCATGGGCGTGCTCATCTTCGCTAGCATCTGGTTCGTTATGCATCATGGCTTTGATCTTTTCAAGCTGAATTGGAGTATGCCACTACCCGGCGGCCGCGGAATTGCAGCCGCGCTTTTTTTCGGTTTCAGCACTGCCATGCTCGGGGTAACGGGGTTTGAGAGTTCAGCGAATTATGTGGAAGAACAGCAGCACGGTGTTTTCCCCAAAACACTGCGGAACATGTGGGTCGCCGTTACCTTGCTCAACCCGCTTATCGTTCTCTGCGCCATACTGATCCTGCCTTTGGCGGCCATCGGCCAGCACCAAGAGACCATGCTCTCGTTCATGGGCGTTACCGTGGGCGGCAATTGGCTGGCCACCTTGGTCACCGTCGATGCTGTGGTGGTGCTCTGCGGCGCAGTGCTCACCAGCTATGTCGGTGTCTCAGGGCTAATTAAACGGATGACGCTGGACCGTATCATGCCCCAGTTCCTGCTGAAAGAGACCAAGCAGGGTAGTTCACCGCGCATCATCCTCCTTTTTTTCTTACTCTGCCTGTCGGTTCTCTTTCTCACGAATGCGGAGACGGATGCGCTCGCAGGCGTTTACACTATTTCATTCCTCACGGTCATGGCCTTCTTCGCTATTGGCAACTTCCTGTTGAAGATGAAGCGCTCACGCCTACCACGGCTGGAAACAGCCTCTGTTGCCGCTGTTTCTGTCGCGTTGACCGGTGTTGTGCTGGCCCTCTATGGTAACGTCAGGCTCCATCCTGAATTCCTTGTGGTCTTCCTTCAATACTTCATCCCCACCATGTTGATCATCGCGGTGATGCTGAACCGAAAAGCGATCCTCGAGGTTTTGATGGCGTGGGTGAGCCGCTTCGTGGAAAGTGTGCCGGGATTGGCCATTTTCGGTCGCTTCGCCATTTCACGCACCATACGGGAACTCAATAGCCAGGAGTTCGTCTACTTCACCAAAGGCGATGACCTTTCCATCCTCAACCGCGTGATGATGTACGTACAGGCCAACGAGATCACCAAGAAGATCCGGATCGTTACCGTATTGAAGGAGGGCGAAAAAACCCACGAGGATTACATCCGCGACATGGAGGTACTGGACCGCGCCTACCCGGAGATCAAGATCGAGTTCACAGAGCTGCACGGCGTGTTCGGTCCGGAGCTGGTCCACCGTCTCAGCGAAGAGTGGAATATCCCCACGAACTTCATGTTCATCGGCTCCCCGAGCGATCGTTTCCCATACCGCTTGGCGGAATTGGGCGGAGTACGGCTGGTGATCTGAATATTGGGTCGCATGTTTCCGGTTGCACCGGTTCAACAGCCAGTGTTCTCACACCCAGTAGGTCAGCTGTTCAGCCAGCTGAACAGCTGACCAGCATGTACACGGCGTTCGATCCCCTGGATCAAACGCAAGCTTCGTCCGCGATCGCGATCGCTTTGGAAATGATTTCCATGCCCTCGTCGATCCCCGCTTCATCAATGATCAACGGCGGCGCAACGAAGATCCAGTTCCAGCGAACGAAGGTGAACATTCCCAGCGCACTGATCTTCGCGGCCACCTTGTTCATTACCACCATCTCGTCGGGTCCTGAGTTCCATGGCGCCATCGGCTCCTTGGTGTCCCGGTTTTTCACCAATTCGATACAGCCCAAGAGGCCCGTGTTGCGGAAGTCACCGATACTCGGGTGTTTTTCAGCAAGCCCGGCCACGCTTTTCTCCACATACTTGCCCATGCGCGCGGCATTGTTCACAAGGTCCTCATCCTTGTAAACGTCGATCACCGCATTAGCTGCTGCGCAAGCGACGGGGTGTGCGCTGTAAGTAAGACCGATGGGCAGCGGCTTGTCGTCGAAGTGCTTGATGATCTCCTCGCGGACGATGATCCCGCCCATGGGGATGTAGCCGGCCGTAAGGCCCTTTGCCATGCACATGATGTCCGGCACCACACCGTGGTGGTCGATACCGAACCATTTACCCGTGCGCCCGAAGCCGCTCATCACCTCGTCGCAGATGGTGAGAATGCCATACTTGTCTGCGATCACCTTCACGCCTTTCCAATAACCCGGTGGATACTTGATGCAGCCGCTGGAACCGCTTTCGCCCTCCATCAAAATAGCTGCGATGTATTGCGGACCTTCAAATTTCATCACTCGCTCCAGGTGCGCCAAGGCGCGCTCCGTACATTCTTCCGGCGTTCTGCTGTTCCAAGGGCAGCGGTAGAAATACGGATTCTCCACATGGATGATGTTCGGCACACCTTGGCTGTCGTGGGGCAGACCGCGAGGGTCACCACCCGCGCTCAACGCCCCGTAGGTCGCTCCGTGGTAGCTCTGGTACAAGGTGATGATCTTGTGCCGGCCGGTATAGAGGCGAGCGAGTTTCATCGCATGTTCAATGGCATCCGTCCCGCCGTTGGTGAAGAAGGTCCGGTTGAGCGTGCCGGGCGTGATCTCACTCAAGGTCTGGCCCAACTTTCCACGCGCTTCGGTGATCATGCCCGGATGCACATAACTCACCTCGGCCATCTGCTTGGCTACCGCTTCCGCCACCTTCGGATGGCCGTGGCCGATGTTCACGTTCATCAACTGCGAACTGAAGTCCAGGATCTTCCGGCCGTCGCGGGTATGCAGGTAGAGGCCCTTGGCGGAAGCAATGTTGAGCGGAGCCAGCCCTGATTGCTTGCTCCACGAGAAGATCGTGTGCTCCAGGTTCTCTTTCAGGATCTCCTTGGGATCTGTTATTGTTCGCGTGCTCATTGCTGTTCTGCTGTTCTTACAATCGCCAAGGTATGCAAGGAGATGATCACAACATTCCGCTCACTTTGTTCCGCTTCACGAAACTTCCGTAGCCCTTTTTGATCTTTACTTGCCCGTTGTGAACGGCTACTTGGCCGCGCAGTATGGTGGTCTTCACCTTTCCGGTAAGCTCCATGCCCTCGTAACCGCTGTAGTCGGTATTCATGTGGTGGGTCTTGGCGCTCAGGACATGCTTTTCGTTCGGGTCGAGAAGGATCATGTCCGCGTCACTCCCGATGCCGATGGTGCCTTTGCGGGGGAACATGCCGAAGATCTTCGCAGGGTTGGTGGCGGTGACCTCCACGAATTTGTTCAGTGTGATGCGCTTCTTGTTCACACCTTCGCTGAACAGCAGTTCCATGCGGTGCTCGATGGCGGGATGCCCATTGGGGATCTTCGAGAAGTCGTCCTTACCCATGGCTTTCTGCTCCATGGTGAAGGGGCAGTGGTCCGTGGCCACGACCTGCACGGTGCCTTGGTCGATGGCGCCCCACAATGCGGCCTGATCTTTCTTCTCGCGTAACGGTGGGCTCATCACCCACTTCGCACCGTCCTTGCGCTCGTACAACGAGGCGTCGAGCAGCAAGTATTGGATGCACGTTTCCGCCAGCACACGCTGGTTGCGGCGGGCAGCGTCGCGCACGTGGTTCAGCGCACCCTCGCAGGTCATGTGTACGATGTACGCAGGCACGCCCGTGTACGAGGCCATGTCCGCGAAACGGCCCGTAGCCTCTGCTTCGGTGATCTCCGGCTGGCTGAGGTAGTGGTACAACGGTGCCGTATTCCCCTCCGCGCGGTTCTTCTGCACCAGGAAGTCGATCATGTCGCCATTGGTAGCATGGACAGTGACGATGCCGCCATTGGCCTTCACCTCGTTCATCAGGCCGACCATCTGCCGGTCGTCTATCATCAACGCTCCCTTGTAAGCCATGAAGGTCTTGAAGCTGGTGATCCCTTCCTGATCGATCATCTCCTTCACTTCCTTCTTCGTGTCGTCGTTGAAATCGGTGACGGCCATGTGCCAGCTGAGGTCGCCGTAGAGGTTGCCCTTCATGCGGCCCTGCCACTTTTCCAGCGCGTGGCGAAGGCTCTTGCCCTGTGTTTGCAGGATGAAGTCGATCACCGTGGTAGTGCCGCCATGCAGCGCCGCAAGTGTGCCGGTCTCATAATTGTCGCTACTGAAGGTGCCCATGAACGGCATGTCCAAATGCACGTGCGGATCGATGCCACCGGGCATCACGAACATGCCCTTCGCGTCGATCACTTCGGCATCGGGTGCGTGCAGATCATGCCCGATCGCCTTCACGTGTTCGCCCTCAATGAGGACATCCGCGCGGTGCAGATCGGCAGCGGTCACTACGGTTCCGTTCTTGATCAGTAAGGCCATGTTCAGCGTGTTTTAGCAGTTGGCTATGGCGAACGGACGGTAGTCGGGGACGACTATGACCGAGGCCTTCGCACGGAAGGAATGCCAAGATAGAGAACAGGGTAGCTGAACGCGATGCGCCAAGGCCAAAATGTCACCGTAACATCCGGATCATAGCCGGAGGATCAATGCTCAATCCCGCACCACCTCAATGTCGAAGTCAACCAGCTCAATGAACTGGTTCACGCGCTCATCAATGTCTTCGCGGGTGATCTCCAGCAAGCGCTCCACGCCGAATTTTTCACAGCAGAAGGATGCGAGCGCCGAACCAACGATAATGGCGCGCTTCAGGTTATTGAAGCTGTGGTCGCCGCTGCGCGCTAGGAAGCCGATGAAGCCGCCAGCGAAGGTGTCACCCGCTCCGGTCGGATCGATGATGTCCTCCAGCGGCAAGGCCGGTGCAAAAAAGACGCGGTCCTTGCTGAAGAGGAGCGCGCCGTGCTCGCCTTTTTTCACCACCAAGTATTTAGGACCCATTTCCAAGATCATGTGTGCAGCCTTCACCAGGCTGTGTTCCCCGCTGAGCTGGCGCGCCTCGGAATCGTTGATCGTGAGAATGTCGATGCGCTTGATCACCCGCTTCAGCTCGTCCAGTGCGCTGTCCATCCAGAAGTTCATCGTGTCCAACACCACCATCGCCGGAGCATCCATTTGGTCCAACACTTTGGCCTGCACCTTAGGATCCAAATTGCCCAGCATCAGGTAAGGGGCGGCTTTATACTCAGCGTTCAGCTTCGGGTCGAGGTCCAACAGCACGTTGAGACGCGTTTCCAGGGTGTCGCGCGTGTTCATGTCGTAGTGGTACTTGCCGCTCCAGAAGAAGCTCTCCTTCCCCTTCAGGATCTCCAGTCCGGCTTGATCGATCCCCTTGGCTTTCATTTTGGCCATCATCTCCGTGGGGAAATCTTCGCCCACCACGCTTACGATGCCTTGGTCCTCCAAGAAGAACGAAGCTGCCAGCGAGATGTAGGTGGCAGCGCCGCCCACCACCTTGTCGGCACGGCCGAAAGGGGTTTCGATGTTATCGAATGCGACAGTGCCAACGGTTACCAGCTTCATGGGGATTGTTTTTCGGGCGGCAAAGGTGGGCATTTGTCACGCAACCGCGGTGTTGCACACCGGATTTCACGCCTCAACCCGCCCGGGGATATTTTCGCGGCCCATGTTAAAGCAGGTCCCCTCCTTTCAAGACAGCGGTATTGAAACCATCATATTCGACCTCGGCGGTGTGTTGATCGATGTGGACTACCATGCAGCCGCGCACGCTTTTGATATTCTGGGCTTCGCGGATTTTGATGTGCTCTACGGCAAGGCGAAGCAGGACCATCTCTTTGACGGCTTCGAGACCGGCGCCCTGTCCCCAAAGCAATTCCGCGACCGGATCCGCGAATTGCACGGCTGCCCGATGTCGGACGCGCAGATCGATGCTTGCTGGAACGCGATGCTCGGCAGCATCCCACTGGAACGGATCGCCTTGGTGGAACGATTGAAAGCGAGGTATCAGGTGCTTTTGCTCAGCAATACGAATGCGATCCACGTGCCTGCCTTCGAGGCCATCGTTGCGCGTGAGAACGGCATCACGGATTTCAAGGGCCTTTTCCATGGCGCCTACTACAGCTGCGAGATCGGTTTACGCAAGCCGGACGCTTCCGCTTTCCACTACGTGCTGGCGCAACACAGTGCATCGGCAGGTACAACCCTCTTCATCGACGACAGCATCCAGCACGTGGAAGGCGCGCTTAAGGCCGGACTTCGGGCCGAACATTTGGAATTGGCGAATGAGGATGTGGTCGCGTTGGTGGAGCGGCTCGGACTACTGGCCTGAAATTTTTCCGCGGACTTTTTTTGCTTTCGGCGCGGGTAGCGAGGCGGCCAAGGCGAGCAGGATGCGGGGCAGTGTGCGGACGGAGGACCATTGAGATTCATCCAGCACGTAATGCGCCTTCGCACCGGGATAGGGTGGGCCCTGTTCGCAAACGGGGCGCAGTTCTTCACTTGCAGGTAGGATCTTGACGAACAAAAGGTCGTCGCAGACCAATGCTACCGGCTTTCCATCGGCATACAACGCATATTCGCCGAACATGGGTTTCGCTAAGAACCGTTCCGGCGGTTCCAGTCTCTTCAGCAGGAAGGCAATGGTCTCTTTGCTTGTGGCCATCGTGCGTTGTTATGCGATCTCTTGGCAAAGTTCCACCAGGACACCATTCGCGTTCTTAGGATGGATAAAACACACCAGCTTGTTGTCCGCACCGGGAGCCGGTTCTTCGTTCAATAACGTGAATCCCTGCGCTTTCAAACGTGCCATCTCCGCCCGGATGTCCGCAACCGCGAAAGCGATGTGGTGGATCCCTTCGCCCCGTTTTTCAATGGCCTTTGCGATGGGGCCGTCCGGCCGCGTGCTTACAAGCAACTCGATCTTGTTCGGCCCCACTTGGAAAAAAGACGTGATCACCGCTTGGCTTTCCACCTCTTCACGCTTGTAGGAAGCGCTGCCTAACAACTGCTCATATATGGACTCGGCGTGGTCGAGGTCCTTTACGGCGATACCGATATGCTCGATCTTGGTCATGTCCGGTTCTGTTTGGGGCGTGCTTCGCGGGGCCAAAAATGCGAAAGCCCCGTCCATGAACGAGGCTTTCAAGAGGTTTTCGTGGTTGTTACTTTTTGAACGACTCACCCATCTTGCTGTCGTAGTTCACGTAGTAGAGGCCCTTTTTCAGGTCCTTCACGTCCACTTGGGTCGCGAAACCGCGCTTCACGATGTTGCCGAACTGGTCGTACACTTCGTACATCGTGGAGGAACTGAAGTTAATGGAACCCTTGCTCTTATCGTAGGCCCAGGTAACGGCGGGCACGCCAGCTGCGTTGTAAAGTGTGTTCTCGCTGAAGCGTGAGCGATTGGTGAGATCGGTCTGTTTTACCCGGAAGGTGTTTTCTCCGCTGTGAGGCACAACTTTGAACGTGTACGTATGGTTACCGGGACTTCCATCGCCCATCACTTCGCCAGCGCGTACCCATTTGTTCCAACGCTTCTGCTGCACCACGAAAGGCAATTGACCGCTTTCATTCACGGTGGTCCAAGTGTAAGTTCCATCACTCGCCACGCTCTGTTTCACGATGTCGAAGGTGCTCTTGGGCTTAAGTACTTCCGGGTTCAGCACCTTGGGCGTGCATCCGTCCTTGTGCATGATCTTGATCACGACCTTCTCGCCCATCTTCAGGTTGAAGTTCCCCAAGTCCACCTCGAAAGCGCTGGAGTTGATCTCGTCGGTGGCCACTTTGTCGTTCACGGTCACTTGGTAGATGCAGAAACCGACCCCGGCCTCGGAGTAGGGGTTCTGCACGAAGAGGTTCTTGCCTTGGTAGTTTCCTTCCAGCACAATGGTGGCCGCATGGGTGAAAACACCAGCCAGCAAGGCGGCTATGAAAAGGAGCGGACGGAGCTTGGACATCTACGGGCGTTCGATAGGGCCGAAATATAAGTGCATGATCCTCAGCTTGGTTCTACGGCTGATCGGTCGAAAGTGTTGCAAGCAGGGTGCCAAAGTGCTGAATGCCATGTCAGGCGGGTTGCTTGGGGCCGATGGCAGTGGCCATCCGTTTTATGTCCTCCAAGCTGAATGCACTGCTGTTCTCGCCATCCGCCGCTGTGAAGGTGCGTCCATCTGCGGATATGGTCTTGTTGAAGTGGAAGAAGACCAGTGTGCTGTCGTCCGGAAAGTCGGAGCGGTAGATGAGTAGCTCAGGGGTTTCCTCCACGATGGTGTTTTTCCGGAGCAGGTCGCGTTCCAGGTCGCCTTTCAACCGGTCGCGGTCGGCAGGGCCTTCGGTGATGGACACGTTGAAGTGTTCCCCGGCGGTAATGGACAGTTCGCCCAGTTCGTCCTTCCAGGTCCTGGTGGCGGATTGATATCCGTCAGGCATAATGAGCACCAGTGGCAGATGGAACTCTGCAAGGTCCACGGTGGTAGAGGCCTTGGTGCTGTCAGCCACAGCTGCTAAGTTCAACGCGGCATCGCGCTGGCCATCGCCACAGGCGTTGAGCGCCACGGCCAAAACCAACGCGGCAGTGTAGAGAAATGCTTTCATGCGGCGAAATTATACGCGAGTAACGGCCCTGAGGTTCTGACTTTCAAGATTTAGGTAGTTCAGCTGTATCACTTTCCCACCACGACCCGTACTCCTTCACTGTGCGATGAGAATTCCGGTGCGTACATGCACATTGCCGTGGTGATGCCGTTGCTGAAATCGCCTGCGTGGGAAACGCGCAGTTCGTACTCGAAGACGTAGGTGCCGGGCTCCACATGGTCGAAGAAGAAGTCCGTGGCCGCGTCCCGGGTACTTTGGTAGTAGCCCAAGCCGCCTTGATAGTGGTAACCGCTCAGCGTTTCCGTTGGTTCCAAGCCCGCGGCGCGTAGGTCTTTCAGGTGCACGTAGTCCATGGCGCGGTCGGTGCGCAGTTCGATCCGGACGGTCAGCTTGTCGCCGGGTTTCAGTGTTCGGCCCTTATCCAGTGATATGAGCTTTGCCCCTGCGTCGGTCTGTTCATTCAACATCACCTGCTTCTTGATGTTGAACGGACTTTCGGCGGAAGTGACCTTGTCCATCTGCTCGAAATACTGCCAATACAGTGCGCCCCAAGCGGAACGATCCGACGTGGTGGTGATGGTGACATCGCCCATGGAGGGTTTGATCGCGTCAGCGGTCCACATCTTCTGGAAATAGCCGGTGCCGGCCTCCTGTTTTTCGGCCACAACTTTCTCCCCACCTACCGTGATCACCGGAGCATCCACGGGTTCAAGCCAGTTGTCGCCGGTGAGCAGCAGCGCATAGCAGGCTTCGGCCGTGGCCTTGGTGGTTTTCCAGTCCGTGGTCTGTTTCAGTTTTAAAAGGTACAGCCGCAGTTCGTTCACACTGGCTTCATCATTAGCCACTTCGTGGAATGCCTCGATCATCAGTGCATGGGTTTCCACGGGGAAGTCCCACCAGTAGTAACCGCCGGAGAAGCCTTTCCAATACATGCCCAGTTCCTCGCTGCGCGTGGCCCGTTCACTTAGCGACTTCGTGATGAGCTGAGCCGTGATATGGTCGCCGAGACGGTCCAGAGCGAGCGCGATCATAGCCTGTTCCTGCAGGCCGAAGCTGAGCCAGGTAGCAGCCAACCGCGCTTTGTAAAATTCCACGGCAGTGTTGGTTGTCCCATTGATCGGCCAGCGCGGAAAGAAGCTACGGCTGTAGAGGTACTGCACCGTGGAATGATCGGGTGTATACTTCGCAAGCTCAACTTTTGTCATCCGCTTTTGCAGGATCCTGTAATCCGCATCCACGTCGCTGTCAAGCCAATTCACTGCGTTCTTCAGCATCATTTGCGTTTGGCCATCGGGACGTAGGTCCGCTGCGCCGAGCTTTTCCAAATGCCCGAACCCCGCGACGATGCTTTGGGTGACCCAGCGCGACGGTTCCATGCCACTGAACCAGGGCCATGCCCCGTTGCCAAGCTGTGCGTCGCGCATTTTTTTCATGGCCACGGCTTTTTCGTTCGCCATCCGCTGCATATCGAACAGCAAGGCGATGCGCTCCTTGCTTTCCCTTTCACTACGTGCGTTCAATACCCACGGGGTTTCGGCGAGGATCATATTCTTCAGCTCGCTATTCTTCTCCAAGTTGCTTAAGAATGCTTCCTCATTGCCTTCACCTTTTGCGGCCCACTGGGCAAAGACCTGCTTGATCGCCGGACGCTCGTACACGATATGTGCCGCAAGGCTGTTGGCATAGAATCGACTGAAGATCTGCTCCGAGCATTCGTGCGGGTACTCCATCAGGTAAGGAAGCGCTTGCACGGCGTACCATGCCGGGTTCGGCGTGAATTCCAGTTCCAAGCTTTGATTCCGGAGCGTGGAGCTGGTGTTGTTCTTCAACTTTTCCAGCGTGAAGGTTTTCGTGCCTGCTTTGCTGATCGGTAGTGGAAGGCTTTCCGTTACGAGCACGCGGTCGGTGAGGATGGGAAGCGGCTTCTCCTCGCCATCGTTGAAGTCCCCGGCCTTCGCACTGATGCGGACGCTCACCGCGCTCACGCCCTCTGGCACTTGGACATCCCACGCTACGGTAGCGCTCGCGCCAGGGCCGGCGGTGAAGGGAACGGTGTTGTTCTTCAACCCGAAGCGATCATTCAACGGAGCGTTGGTAAAGGGGTCGAAGAGTTCCAAGCTTGCTGTTCCATTCACTTGGCCGCCTTCGATAACGGCCACTTTGGAGGTCAATGTGATCGCATCACCTTCGCGTAGGAAGCGCGGTAGGTTGGGCGTTACCATCAGCGGCTTTTGCGTGATGACCTCTTTCGTGAACTGTGCGATCCTGAGGTCCGTGGTATGGGCGAGGCCCAAAAATTTCCAACGCGTAAGTGCATCAGGCATGGCGAACCGCAGGATCACGCTGCCATCCTTGTCCGTGAGCAGGTCCGGCAGGAAGAAGGCGGTCTCGCGGAAGTCCGTGCGCGTTACGGGCGGAGGTGTGCTGCTGGATAGAGCATCGGCTGATCCCTGCTTTACTGCGCTATCGGCAACAACTCCGGCTTTGTCCTTTTCCATCATTGCGCTTCCCATCGCCATCATGGGCGGTGCGGCGGCATCGGCTTGCATTTCCAAATTCGCAACACCGCCGCGCATATACCGGTTGCGGCCATATTGAACTCCAAAGCCGAACGTGTTCAGTTCCGGGATAACACGAGCGGTATCACCGGGTATCAAACCATCCCGCCAGATCTGCTCCCCGTTGTTCACATCAAAAGGCACGAGCTGTATCCAGCCCATTTGCGACCTGTTCGCAGGCCATACGGACATGTCCCATGCGTGCGGCACGAAATGGTCCAACGAAGCATCGTACATGCCAGCGAGCAGTTGCGCCGCCACTTTTTCGCCTTTTTGCCCGGTGATCTTCAATCGCCATTCTTCTTTCGCACCGGGTAAAAGTTTGTCGCGGAAGGTCATCCATTCCACCTGCAGTTCTTTATTGCTCCACGGCACGTCAATGACCACACCTTGGCTGTGCGCGCGGCCGCGTTCCACGCAAACAAAGTGCACATTGAATCCCCCACGGTCGGCCTCTTGCACGGGAAGTTCAACGCGCTGTTGGCCTTCCTTCAGCGTGATCCAGCGCCGCTCCGTGATCGTACCGTCGCGATCCACCTCCATCAGGACATGCGCTTCCGACAATGCGGAGCTCACCAGCAATAGCGCCTTTTCTCCAGGCTCCGCTTTTGGTTTCACGGCTTCCACGTGGAATGCCTCATTGACGAATCCAGTGCGCAGGTCCGCTGGAGCATAGATGGTCACGTCTTTCTTCACATCTACCGTATCGCCTTGGGCGTCCACTGCGCTTACCTCGATCAGGTAACTGCCCACATCCCATTTTCCAATACCTGCTATTGCTAAGGGTTTGCCGTTAGCGGACCAGTTTTTCCGCTCCAGCACCACGATGCTTTTCTGCCAGGTCAGCGGGTCGTTCTCATCCGCGTACACGTCCTGCGGGAAGCGCTCCTTGAATTGTGCTTCGGTAAGGACGTGGCGGTCAGGGCGTTCCCATAACCGATCGCGCAACGGCATTGCTGGCGCTTGTAAGCGGATGATGCGCACATCCATCGGCACATCCAGTGTGTTGCCATTCAGGTCCTGCACGCTCAGGTCCAAGCTGTCAGCGGAGGAACGGTCAATGCCTTCCCCGACGTTCAGCGCGATGTCGATGCTGCGATAGCCCACAGAAAGGCTGGTGTTCCCCGTCTGCGTTTCGCCGTTCACATCGGTGGTGCTGGCCTCGATGCTGAATGTGAAAGTTGGATCGGCCTGTCGCGAAATAGCCTGATCGGCCTCAGCAAGGAAGCTGATGGTAAAGTTGCCATTCGCATCCGCTTCCGCCGTGCCGCTGGCCACTTCCGTGGGCGTACCCCAAGGAACGAATGAGCGCCAGTAGCTGCCGCACCACCAAGGCATGCGTGCTTCTCGGTGCACTGTCCATTGCACTTGCGCCCCATCCAGCGGCACACCGGCGTAGCTCTTCGCTAGGCCCCGGACCGTTGCCAGGGTGTTCAACTTGGCGACACTTCCTGCGTTGGCGGTATCGTTCTTCGGAAAGAGCACCTCGAAGGTGGGCCGCTTGTATTCCTCTACCTCAATGCTCCGGCTGCCAAATTCTTCCTGAAGCCGCATGCTGCCGGTCAGCGTTCCCTGCGGCGCCTTGAATCCACCATGGAACGCCCCGAACGCATCGGTGATCACGTTCACGGAGTCCACGACCTGATCATTCACATCGAAGAACTTCACCGTGCTCTTGTAGCCGGGTTTCACAACAGTGGTCTTGCCGCGCTTTACTGTTACGATGCCTTTGAAAAGCACCGGCTGGCCTGGGCGGTAGATCGCACGGTCAGTGAAAAGAAAGGTGCGCATGCTGTCGCGGTCCACGTCATCATCATAGTCCCGGTAATAGTAGTTCCCATCGGTGACCAAACGGTCCTTTCCATAAGTGATCTCCCAGAATTGTTGACCGCGCTGATCTTTCGGTGCGGCGACTTCAGCCATGCCATCCGCGTTCGTAACAGCGGAGCCGAGGCTTATATCGCGCACCCCATTGTTCTGATAACGCCGGACGAAGAGTTCCGCCTTGGCGCTCGGGACGGGCATACCGCTTTCGCGGTCCAGCACCAGTGCTCCGGCCCTGCCTTTGGCACCGTTGCGTTGGGCCATTGCCAAGCGAGATACATGCACTGCGGTGATCACGGTGAGCCCGCTGTCGTTTGGTATCCGTGCGGTGGAAGCGATAATGCTATAGCTCCCGATCGAAAGCGGTTCCACGGGTAGTTCCACGACATGCGTGTTGAGGTCGCCGTCGACCGGAAGTACCACGTTCCATTCACGCAGTACGGGCAATTTCAAAACGCGTTGGAGCTCATCCTCGTCACGGTTCCGGCGGCGCTCATTTTCCGGACCGTTCTCCTTCACGATGCGCAACCAGAGCTGTTCGGTGTTCGCATAATTCACAGAGATCAGGAAGGGCTTGTCCGGTGATGTCGCCTCTTCACCACGTACCTGCAAGGAAGGTTGCGTCCACTGCGCAAGTAATGCGGTGGCACGTTTGGATGCGAAAGGTTCCTTTCGTTGCAACGCTATCCCGCGGCAGATGTCCACGGCGGTTTTCTTCTCCCATTTGAAAGCGCTGTCCGGCGCAAGCCGCTGATATTTTGCGGCTTGCTCCATGTGCCATTCGGCGATGGCGATGAGCACTGCGCTTTTTTCCTCGCTGGCGGAAAGCCCAGCGTTCTGTGCAACGAGCGCGTTGAGATAAAGGCTGTCTTTTTCGGGTAAGGTGCTGTTGGCACGGACGAAGGCCAGGCGTGCCAGCGTGAGGTCGTTGAGCGCCGTTCTGCCAGCATCGGGGAGATGCAGAACGGTGAGTTGCTGGTATAGCCGAAGTGCCTGCCATTCCCATGCAGTGGTGTCGCGTGTGGTCAGATCCGCCTTGGCGAATTCAGGCTCGGGGGCGAAGGCTTCATGGCTGTCCAGCTGGAAGCGCCATGCCGGTTCCGAAAGGCGCGTTTCGCTGTCCTGGAACACGTCCAAGGCGCGATGGGCGAGCAGGTCAAAAAGCGTTGGCCGTAATGATGGGTCGCCATTTTCCGGTTGCAACAATGAACGCAGATCGCCCACCGGGATCTTCGCCAATTCTTCCGCCGGCCGCAGTGATGCCGTGTAATGCTCGATCACCTTGCGCATGAAGGTGGCCTGGTCCCAGGTTTCGGGGTCTGTAGCCGCTTCGGCCAGATCCGTGCGATCGAGCACCTGCCAGCGGTTCTGCTGGTAGTAGTTCCACCACTGTTCCGCGACAACACTCTTCAGTAATTGCTTCAAAGGCATTGCCGCGGTATCCGCAGCGGAATCGAGTTGCGCGATCACCTGTACGGGCTCCACGCCGATGTTCTGCTGGAACCGCGCGGAATACATCCAAGCGCGGAACTCCGTGCGCCAGTCCTTTTCCGCCCGCGCCTTGCCGAGCAACGTCCTGGTTTCCTTCAGCGCACCAGCGTACTGGCCGAGGTTGCTGAGCGAATCGATCGAAGCCCAGATCGCGTCATGATCTTTTGCTGGCATGGTGGCGGTGTTCTTCGTGGAGGCACAACCCAGTGCCAGAAGCAATGTAGCGGCGGTGCCGAGCAGGAGCTGTCGGATGTTGTGCATCAAAAGTTGCCGCAGCTGTTGGGTCCGCCGGGCATAGCGCCAAAGATCGCCATTCATGCCGGGCTGTACACGCCTGACACCCATGGGTTCAATTCCTTGGCTCGGTGCATCAGGTTCCTAAAGTGGAGTCCTTGACGGCACATTCCGCCAAACGTGGGGGATGACTGTTACATTCAGCGCTACACCGTGTCAGTCCAATTCCTTGTATCTCCATGGTTGAGGACTAGTTTCCGTTCTCATCCATCCCGCGCACCTTTCGCAAGGAACGTTGTTACCTCATTGACGGAATTTGGCGCGGAGTTCAAGCCTCCATTTTTTGCCGGATCTAACTTTACATCCATGCGGAAGCTCTTCTACCTCATTAGCACCATCTTGCTGATCATCATCGCCGTTGTGGGCTGGTACGACCATCGGTACTTCTGGGCCTATGCCGTGATGCTGCCACTTTTCTTGTTGGGTCTGTACGACATGTTCCAGACCCGGCATACCATTCTGCGGAATTTCCCGGTGCTCGGTCACATGCGCTACGCGTTGGAGTTCATCTCCCCAGAGATCCAGCAGTACTTCATCGAGAGGACCACGGACGGACGTCCGTTCAGCCGTCAACAGCGGGCTTTGGTCTATGAGCGGGCGAAGAACGTGGGTGACACCGTGCCCTTCGGCACTCAGTTGGACATCAACGCGGCGAGTTATGAGGGGATCCGCCACTCGATCTATCCCAAGGAAAAGCCTGCCGACCCAACGCGGATAACCATCGGCGGTGCATATTGCAAGAAGCCTTACAGCGCCTCCTTGCTGAACGTTTCCGCCATGAGCTTCGGCGCTCTGAGCGACCGCGCCGTATTGGCGCTCAACGCTGGTGCGAAGAAAGGTGGGTTCTACCACAACACCGGAGAGGGCGGTCTCAGCGACCACCACCTGAAGAACGGCGGCGACCTTGTTTGGCAGATCGGTACCGGCTACTTCGGCTGTCGGACCAAAGAGGGGAACTTCGATCCGGAACTGTTCCGGACCAAAGTGGCCGAGCACGCTCAGGTGCGCATGATCGAACTGAAGATCTCCCAAGGTGCAAAGCCCGGACACGGCGGCGTGCTTCCCGCCGTGAAGAACTCACCGGAGATCGCGCGGATCAGGCACTTGGAGCCGCACACCACGGTGATCTCCCCGCCCGGTCACAGCGCATTCACCAACGCGGACGGCTTCCTGGACTTCATCGACCAGTTGCGCGAGCTCAGCGGTGGTCTGCCCGTGGGCTTCAAGCTCTGCATCGGTCGCACCGAGGAGTTCACCGAGCTGTGCGAGAAAATGGTCGCGACAGGCAAACGGCCGGACTTTATCACCGTGGATGGCGCGGAAGGCGGAACGGGCGCGTCACCCTTGGAATTCACGGATTCCGTAGGCATGCCCATCGAGCCCGCCTTGATGTTCGTGCGCCGCACATTGGAACGCTTCGGACTGCACGGGGAGATCAAGATCATCGCCAGCGGCAAGGTGCTTACGGCTGCTAGTTTGATGAAGATGCTCGGCCTAGGAGCCGACCTCTGCAACAGTGCCCGCGGTTTCTTGTTCTCCTTGGGCTGCATCCAAGCGCTACGTTGTAACACCAACGACTGCCCCACCGGCATCACCACCCAGGACAGGGGCTTGGTCCGCGGCCTGAACGTTGCCGATAAGAGTGAGCGCGTCTACCATTTCCACATCAATACACTGCTTGCGCTGATGGAATTGCTTGCGGCCTGCGGTTTGGACGACCCTGCCAAGGTGAGCATGAGCAATTTTATGCGTGGCGACGAATTCGTTCGCTTAGCGGACCGCTATTTCCCCGACAGCCTGGATCAGGTGATGCATCCTTCACCGGGGGTTGGACGCTGATCGGAACGATCTCGCGATCAACTATAGGTCTTTTCCACGTGGGACAAGCATCCGAGTGGTCCCGACCGGACGCGTCCGGAAAAGCATTTACTTGCAGGTATGCACCGTAGTCGGCTGTCATGAGGATCGAACGCGATGATCTCTGGTTCGTCTTGCTCTTGGCCATTTGCGTGGCCATTCCTTTTGCTACGCATTTCTATCCCACGCTTGATGGAGCTGCCCATTTGTACAACTCTCAATTACTGCGGGAATATCTTCTGGGAAATGCCACTATACGATCTCACTTGGAGCTCGTTGTATTGCCATTGCCCAACTATCTTGATCATGTCGGGCTGGCGCTGCTGCTCTGCATAGCCCCGGCCTGGTTGGCTGAAAAGCTTTTCATCTGTGCATACATCTTGATCGGAGCACTCGGTTTCCGGCGGTTGGTGCTTGCCATTTCCCCGTTGAACCGGAGCATGGCAGTGCTCGTTCTCCCCTTGCTGAACACGGGATTGCTCAACTTCGGCTTCTATAACTTCTCCTTGGGTGTCGCCTTGCTCTTCTGGTTCTTGGCGTGGGGCTGGAACGCTCCGGCAAAATGGGGATGGGCCTTTGGCTTGCGCATGCTACTGATCGCTACCCTGATGTATTTTTCCAATGTCTTGGCATTTGCCTTGGGCGGCCTGCTTCTAGGGTCGAAATATCTTTTGGAAGGTTGGCACGAAGGAACGGACCGATGGAAGGGCTTGCGTGGGAGGATCATCGGCCTGTTCCTGGTCGCCATTCCCGGAATAGTGGGATTCGCTGTATTCCAAGTAAACTATCAGTTCGATCCAGCCGGACCAGGACATCCGAAGGGGGAGTTGCTACGCTGGCTATTGGAATCGCGCCAGCTGGTCGCCTACATCCGTGATCCTGAACGTCCGTTCACGATCGGCTTCTCTGTGCTCTTGGTCCTGATGTTGGTCGTTCTGGTCAAAAGGAGAACATCCCTTGAAGGTGGAGCGCTGGCCCTGCCGTTGGTCGGCCTGCTCGTTCTTGCGGCTTACTTCTTCGTGCCGGACGGCTACAGTGCGGGCATGATGAGTGACCGCTTGGGGATGCTTCTTCTCACGATCCTGCTGATCTGGATGGCGGCCAGTGCGATACCTCGTAGTCTTGAAAGGACGTTGGCCGTTGTGATCGCATTGATGAGTCCGATACTTTCCTACCAACATTGGTCCAGCGTGCGTCGGTCCTTGGACATTGAGGCGCAAGCAGTGGCCCGCTCCGCTTCGGCCATACCGGAGAATGCTATCGTTTTCCCCATAACGCTCTCGGATAATTGGTTGCACGCGCACATAAGCAACTACTTGGGGGTGAGCAAGCCGATGATCATCCTAGAGAACTATGAAGCCCGATTGGGATGGTTCCCCTTGCGATGGCGCACGAATGGTCCCATGGTCGCATGCCTCGGCGGAAGGCCGGTCCAGAATATCCGTTGCGGTGCCGAAGGAAGTGTCCTTGGGTCAAGCCTTGCGGACCATGCCATTGTTCTTGGCGACACAGCGAGGCTTCAAGAGCCGGCTTGGAGCGCGCTGGGCAAGGAGCTTAAGGCGCGGTATTCCTTGACCTATTCGGACAAAGGTGGCTTCGTACATATTTATGCCTTGCGGTAGTTGCCATTTTGCGGCATCAACAGTGCATAAAGCACAAAGCTCACGGTGAACCCGACGAACCACGCTATCTGGTACAGCGGCTCTAACGGCTTCACCCAAAAGCCGACCAGTGCTGTCAATACGCCAATGGCCAGTGCCACCATGGCTCGCAGATTGAAGCCGCCCGTGAAGCTGTAAGGACCATCCACGGCATACAGGCCTTGGACAGAAAGTGTACGTCGGCGCACCAGGAAATAGTCGCACAGCAAAATGCCGAGCACTGGCCCCAGCAGCCCGCTTACGAACACCAAGGTCCCGCTGATCTCGTTCATAAGCCACCAAGGGCAGATGGCAATGCCCACAAGGCCCGCTATTACACCACCGGTACGGAAGCTGATGCGCTTGGGAAAGAGATTGCTGATGGCGTTGGCCGGTGCGATGATGTTCGCGGCGATGTTGGTGCTGAGCGTTGCGATCAACATGGCGAACTGCGCAAAGATCACCACCGCAGGACTGTTGAATTTGCTGATCAGTGACACGGGGTCCCACGGGGCATCCTCGGTGATGAGCACGTCCGGCAAGGCCACCACCGCTGCGCACGTCACGAAGATACCAACGAACGAGTAGAACATCATGGTGCCGGGCAAGCCGATGAACTGGCCTGCGACCTGTGCTTTCTGCGTGGTGGCAAAGCGCGTGATGTCCGAAATGCTGATCGCCATGGTGGCCCAGAAACCCACCATGGCCGTGAACCACATGAGGTACTGCCAAAGCATGTTCTTTCCAAGAGGTGATGCCGCCTGGGGCACGTCCACCAAGCTGGAGACACGACCTTCCCTATCGCGGAATTGAACTCGCGCTTCGCCCTTCGTCTCCAACAGGACCTCCGTGTTTTTACCCGATAGTAACACCCATTCAGCGGCGGTGTTGGCCGTTGCGTTCATGGGGACGATCCGGTATGCGGTAGCCTTCGGGGTTCCATCCTTGCCCTGCAGGGGTGTAAGCGCCAACGTGCGGCCCGGATGGTCAGCGTTGGGCACCAATTGCACAGCGGGCTGCTGCAACTGCCTGCTCTGGCGGAGCGTTGTGCTGATCCCGCCGGCATTGGTCGCACCCCAGGTCAACAGCGCGATGCCGATGCCGATCAGCACCGGTGCGCTCCACGCCTCCAACCATTTGATCCGCTCGGTACCTTTCCAGATAAAGTAGATGTTGATGGCCCAGAACACTCCGAAAGCAATGAACTTACCGTAGGAAAGTCCCGTCGCACCGGTGGATCCGGTAGCGGCGGACCAGATGGAGTAGATGGAAAGCCCTCCGATCCACGCGTTCACACCGAACCAGCCGCAGGCCACCAACGCACGTAACAGGGAGGGTACATGCACGCCCAACGTACCGAATGCCGCGCGGCCTTGAACCGGAAATGGGATACCATACTTCACCCCGGCATGTCCGTTCAGCACCATCGGCACGGTGATCACCAAATTTGCCAGGCCGATGATGACGAGCGCCGCCTGCCAATCCAGCCCGGCGCGCATCATGTACGAGGCCAGCAAGTACGTGGGAATGCACACCGCCATGCCCACCCACAAGGCGGCCATGTTCCACATGCCCCAAGTGCGCTTGCCGGCGGGGATCGGTGCGAGATCTTCGCTGTAAAGCGGTGAGGCGGTCGTCTTTTCGGGAAGAACTGGCAGGTCCATGGTGATGGGGGTGGGCGACCAAAGTAATGGGGGACGGTACGGGACGGAGTTTACCGGAACCCTACTTTGGTACCACCGCGCCCGTTGCGACCCATTACGTCCCTACCCCGAAATGGCCGATCTCAAAGAACCGATGATGGATCCGCTCATCCACGACCTGCTGCGGTTTTTGTGGATCGTGATGATCGCTTACTGGACGATCTCTGCGTTGCGCGCCAAAAAGGTGGCCACCCAGGAATCGCTGCCCATACGGATACTCGCGTACTGGCTTCCGTTGGTGATCGCCATTTATTTGCTTGGCCCGGGCGAATGGTTCGGCCATACACTGATCCGGGAGAATTTCGTTGAGCACACGAACACGGTGGGCGTTATCGGCTTGATGTTGGCGGCGGCCGGGGCTATCCTAGCCATCTGGTCACGATACCTGTTGGGGCGGAATTGGAGCGTGTCGGTGCAGAAAAAGCAGGACCATGAGTTGATCTCCAACGGTCCGTACAAATTCGTTCGCCATCCGATCTATTCCGGACTGTTGCTTCTATTCATCGGCAATGCGCTCATCGTGGGCGACTATCGCGCGATCATTGCTGTGATCATCGTGTTCCTTTCCTTCTGGTACAAGTTGCGGAAGGAGGAACGATGGATGACCGAAGCCTTCGGTGCGGCGTACGTGGAGTATGCCAAAGGCACGCGGACGCTGGTCCCGTGGATCCTGTGAATCCAAGAGGTCTGCTCCCATCGCGCTACGTTCACGCCCGTACCGCAGCGATGCCAGGCAGTTCCTTGCCCTCCAAGTACTCCAACATCGCACCTCCGCCGGTGCTCACATAACTGATGCGTTCCGCGAGGCCGAACTGGTTCACCGCCGCTACGCTATCACCGCCGCCCACCAAGGAGAATGCGCCGTATTTAGTGGCATCCGCGACCGCTTCGGCAATGGCCTTGGTGCCGGCTTGGAAGCTTCTCATCTCGAACACGCCCATGGGCCCGTTCCAGAGGATGGTCTTTGCGCGCTTCACCACGGTAGAGAACTGCTTGATGCTTTCGGGTCCTATGTCAAGGCCCATCCAGCCTTCAGGGATGGCGTTGGCTGCGCAGAGGTCGGTGTTGGCATTGTCCGTAAAGGCATCGGCCACTATGGCATCCACCGGCAGGTGGAGCATTACGCCTTTGTCCTGTGCTTCGGCCAGTATCGCTTTAGCGGTGTCCAAGTGGTCCTCTTCCACCAACGATGAGCCGATCTTTCCTCCTTGTGCCTTGATGAAGGTGAAAGCCATGCCACCACCGATGATCACCTCGTCACACTTGCCAAGAAGGTTCTTCAGTACATCGATCTTGCTGCTCACTTTCGCACCACCCACGATGGCGCACAGCGGTTTTTGCGGATCTTCCAACACCTTACCGATACTGCTCAATTCTCCCGCTACCAAATAGCCGAACAGCTTGTCTTCCGGGAAGTATTTCGCCACTACGGTGGTACTGGCATGCGCGCGATGTGCAGTGCCGAAAGCGTCGTTCACATAAACATCGCCAAGCAGGGAAAGCGACTTGCTGAAGGCTTCATCCCCGGCTTCTTCTTCCGGATGGAACCGCAAATTCTCAAGAAGCAACACCTCACCGGGTTTGAGGCCTGCGGCTTTGGACTGTGCGTCGGGACCGATACAATCCATGGCGAATTGTACCGGTACGCCGAGGAGCCCTTCAAGGTGCTTAGCGATCGGCTTCAAGCTCATGGCTGGGTTCACTTTCCCTTTTGGGCGGCCCAAGTGGCTCATCAAGATCGCGCTGCCGCCGTCCTTGAGGATCTTCTTCACGGTGGGTACAATGGCACGCGTGCGGTTGTCGTCGGTCACGTTGAATTGCGCATCCAGCGGAACGTTAAGGTCCACACGGATCAGGGCCTTGTGCCCTTTGAAGTTGAAGTTGTCCATGGTGTGCATGGCGCAAAAATACCGGTGCCGTGGTGAACGCGTCAAAGGGCTCAAGGAAGCCCAACACGTTCAAGATCCTCCTCGGTATCGATATCGACCAGCTCCGGCAGCGTTTCCCAAGTGCGGCCAAGCAGCTTCAGGTCTTCCGTGGTCCGCTTGAAAACGGTGTCCGTACTCCAGGTTTTACCTTGGAAAAGCGCTGCACAGGAATTCCGAAGGCCCAAGAGATAATAGCCGCCATCATTGGCAGGTCCGATCACCGCATCGTGTGTCTTCAGCGCCTCGAACGCCTCGCGAAGTAGTGCCACCGAAAGCTGGGGCAGGTCCGTGCCGATGATGATGATGGGCCCATGCCCGTCCGCGAAACCGGCATCGAACGCGCGTTGCATGCGTTCGCCGAGGTCCGCACCGGCTTGTTGATGCACGGAGAAACCCAGCGCGGCGCACGGTTCATCCGCCGGAAGGTCATCAGCGTACCAAGCTTGCCGATCCACGCCGAGTGCTGCACCCTGTTCAATAGTGTGCTGCAGCAACCGCTTGTAGATCTTCAACGCACGTTCCTTCCCGAGCGTGGCCGCCAATCGCGTCTTCACTTTGCCCAATACGGGGGCGCGCAGGAATACCAGAAGCAAGGGTTGGGTGCTCATGCCACTGAGCCGCCACAACTGCTGCCCGCGCCTGCTGTGCATCCGTAGCAATGCCTGCCGGTGACGATCGCCCGGCCCGACACGTTCGCCTGGGCCAGGTCGCGGATGTGACGCGGCGATCCGGCGCTCAGCGGTAGTTCCAGCATCTGGTTGAAGTCGCAATCATGGATGCTGCCGTCGTGCGAGACGGAGATCATGTTGCGGCACATCACACCTTGCACAGCGGCGGGGTTGAATGCGTTCACCAAGCGCTCCATGTATTCCTCGTAATGCTCGGTGCGCATCAGGTATTCCAGGAAGCGGCTGATGGGCAGGTTGGTGATGGCGAACAGCTTGTGGAATTGGATGCCGTGATCGGCCATCAGGCTTTTCTTGAACTGCCGCTCCAACTCGTCCTGCGGACCGGGTAGGAACGCACCGGCGGGGTTGTAAACGAGGTTCAGCAGGAGCGCGCTGTCCGGCATGCCGTAGCCCACGGCGTTCAGCATCTTCAGGGCTTCGATGGAATGCTCGAACACGCCCTTGCCACGCTGGCGGTCGGTGCGGTCGGCCGTGTAGAACGGGAGCGAGCTCACCACTTCCACTTTGTGCTTGCGGTAGAATTCCGGCAGGTCGTGGTACTTTTTGTTGGCGAGGATGATGGTGAGGTTGCAGCGCACGATGATGTGGCAACCTTTCTCGCTCAGGCGTTCCACGAACCAACGGAAATCCGGATGCATCTCCGGCGCGCCGCCAGTAAGGTCAACGGTATGCACGGGATGGGCATCAAGCGAGCGGAGGCAGTCCTCCATCACTTCTCGGCTCATGCGCTCCTTACGGTCGGGACCAGCATCCACATGGCAGTGCACGCAGGTCTGGTTGCACATGCGGCCCATGTTGAGCTGCAACACTTCCAGCTCCGTGGCGTGCAGCACAGGCAAGCCGCTTTCAGCCAGCTTGTCCGCGAAGAACGGCAACGCTGAGCCCGGGTCCTCCAGCACAAGCCGCTGCTCGGAGGCCGCGCTCAACAAGGCATGTTGTGCCAAGAGGCTTTTCATGCCCCGGTGAGGTCCTTTACATGGTTCATCATCTGGGTGCCGTGCACCAAGGAGGCCCCGCCGCGGATCGCCGCTGCCACATGCACGGCCTCCATCATCTGGGCCTCGCTGCAACCCTTCTCCAGTGCATCGGTGCTGTAAGCATCTATGCAGTAGGGGCATTGCACGCCATGGGCCACCGCCAGTGCGATCAGGGATTTCTCACGGGCGGTGAGGGCTCCTTCCTTGAACACTTCAGCGTACCAAGCGAAGAACTTTTCCGCCATCGGTTTCTGGAACTCGGCGATGTTCCCGAATTTGTTCAGGTCCGCGGGGTCGTAATACTTCTTAGCCATCTGGTTCTGGGCGTTTGATCGTTCAGTTGTGGTTGTCGATCGCGGCGATGATGCGTTTTTCCAACTGCGTCGTGGGTATCGGAAGTGGTTCGGCAACCCTTTGCTCGAGCAGTCTGTCCATCAGCTCGTTCTGATGCTGGAATACTTTGCAACCCGCACATATACGAGTGTGCATCCACAGTTGGACCTTTTGCCCTGGAGGAAGCGGCGCGAAAGACTGCTGTTCGATCAGCTCGGCGGCCTTTCGGCAGGAGAGCAGGAGGGTGTGCATAAGTCCCATTTCAGTGGCGGTGCTTCTTCATATTGGTGCTGATGCAATCGCGCAGCCGCACTTTGGCCCGGTGGATCTGTTGCCAGTAATTCGTCGCGCTTACGCCAAGCTCCTGACAGATCGCGTCGGCATCTTTCTCCTTGAGGAATTTCATCTCCACCGCTGCGCGCCAATGCGCCGGCAATTGTTGGAGGCAATCCGCGAGAAAGCGTTGGATCTGTTCATCATCATCCGGCCCATCAAGGCCCCATTCCTGGGGGATGTGCCCGGGAGCCCAACCACCGTCGCCGTCAAAGAAGTCCAAGTCCATCGGCTCCACGCCATGTACCACGGGGTCGCGGTAGGCCTTCCGCCAGTGGTCGGCGATCTTGTTCTTCAGGATGGAGAAGAGCCAGGTGCGCGGGCTGCTCTGTTGCGCGAATTTCTTCCGGCCTTCCCAAGCAGCGATGAAGGCCAATTGCACCAAGTCCTCGGCAACAGCCTCATCGCGCACACGTGATCGCGCATAGCGCAGCAGGTCGCCGGTGTGCGCATGCACCCACCCATCGAACTCACTCCTCCCCACGGCTTGGTCGACAGTTGGCATCCGGACAAAGCTATTCGGTGATGGTTTGGAGGACTTTGGATCTTGCAAGCCCGTCTGGAACAAGAAGTATCCCGACCTTGTTCATGTAACACTTTGACGTTAACGGAATCATATGTGCTCCGGGCTCTCTCCGAGTGGCCTGGAACGGGATCCCAAATTGCATTTCTCTGCGTCTCCGCGCCTCAGCGGCCAACCCTTGAGCTACTCCAGCATGAAAAGCACCCCGATCACCTTCCCCAATGCACAGGGCGTCATGCTCAGTGCGCGTATCGACCTGCCCGCCGACCGCAAGCCGGTGCATTTTGCGCTCTTCGCCCACTGCTTCACGTGCAGCAAGGACCTTCATGCCGTGCGCAACGTCAGTCGCGCGCTTACCGGGGCCGGATTCGGCGTGTTGCGGTTCGACTTCACCGGTCTAGGCCACAGTGATGGCGAGTTCAGTGAGACCAACTTCAGCAGTAACGTGGAAGACCTGCATGCTGCGATGGACTACCTGAAGAAGGAGCATATCGCGCCCGAGTTGATCATCGGGCATTCGCTGGGCGGAGCGGCAGCGATCGTGGCCGGCGCCGAAGCGGAGAACATCAAGGTGGTGGCCACCATCGCCGCACCGGGCGATATCGGGCATATCAAAAGGCTGTTCCGAAGTGACCTTGAGAAGATCAAAACGGAAGGCCATGCGGAGGTCAACATCGGTGGAAGGCCGTTCATCATCGCCCGCAGCTTTGTGGAAGACCTGGAGAAGCGCAACCTCGCCGCCATCCTCGGCAACCTGCGCAAACCGATCCTGATCGCCCATAGCCCACAGGATACCGTGGTGGGCATCGACAATGCGGCGGTCCTTTTCCAAGCCGCACGCCATCCGAAGAGTTTCCTCAGCTTGGATGGCGCGGACCATCTCTTGAGCGACCGGAACGACTCCAACTACGCGGGGCGCATGATCGCCGAATGGTCGCGGCGCTATTTGCCGATGGGACAGCCGGAGGAGGAGCTGCAAAGCGACATGCCAGTGGTGGTGCACATCGCGAATGAGAAGTACACCACGCAGATCCTTGCGAACGGCCATCACCTCACGGCCGACGAACCCGAAAGTGCCGGCGGGAACAACTACGGGCCTTCTCCTTACGACTTGCTGAGTGCGGCATTGGGTGCCTGCACGGCAATGACGATGAAGATGTATGCCGAGCGGAAGAAATGGGACCTTCAGGAAGCGTACGTCCACCTGCGGCACGGCAAGATCCACGCAAAGGACTGCGCGGACTGTGAGGAAGGAAGCACCGGTAAGATCGATCGCTTTGAACGCCTGGTGGAGCTGCACGGCAATTTGGACGATGAGCAACGCAAGCGGCTGCTGGAGATCGCCGATCGATGCCCGGTACACCGCACCTTGCATGAGACCGTGGAGGTGGTGACTTGGTTGAAGAAGGAGGATGGAACTTCTGTTGCCTGAACTTTGCACCATGGGAACATCGAACACACCGGACTGGAAAGCGCTCCGCTCCGACTATCCAGGTCTCGAAGGCAAGACATACGTGGACACGTCCTCCTGCGGGCTCATCGCGCGTTCCACGGGAGAAGCCGCGCGATCGGAGCAGGAGGCATTGATGCATGCGGGCTCGTCAAGATTCATCCCTTGGAATGGTCCGCGACGGGTGGGTTTGGTCAGCGCGGTCGCTGAACATATCGGAGGAAGTAGCACAGGCACGGCCTTGATGCAGAACTTCACCAGTGGGATGTCCCGCTTGGCGCCGATGCTCAAGCACCGCCCGAAAGTGCTCTTGGTGGAAGGCGATTATCCCACGCTGCACGCGCCTTTCAAATGGAACGGCTTTGAGGTGGTATGGGTGAAGCCTGCCGCTGATGGTACCATCCCGCTGGAACTGCTGGCAGCAGCCATGGAGCGTGAACGTCCGCAGCTCGTGGCCATAAGCCATGTGCAATGGACCACCGGCCACATGATCGGCCTGCACGCGTTGACGGAATTGTGCCACGCACATGGTGCATGGTCCGTATTGGATGTCACGCAGTCCTGGTGCAGCGTGCCTCTCGACCTAAGGCATACACCCATCGATATCCTCGGGGCCAGCGGTTACAAATGGCCCTTGGCCGGTTTTGGCAACGGCTTCTTCCACTTGACAGAAGCAGTGCGCGCGGAACTGACGGAACGCAACGGCTTCGAACCCATAGCTGCGCTTACCGAAGGACATCTTGACCCTGTCTCCTTGGTACGGCTGACCGATGCGTTGAAGCGATCTGCGGCGATCGGTACCGAAGCGGTCCAGACGCGCGTAAGGCAACTCTGTGACCTTGCCATTGAGCAGCTGGATAAGGCTGGTGTGCGGACACTAAGTGGCATGGACCCCGCGGTGCGCGCAAGCATCCTGATCATTGAAGGCGACGAGAAACGCTTGGCCAAAATGAGGGAGGCCGGCGTGCAGGCGCAGTTGCGCGGCGCGGGCATCCGGATCGGGATCCACTTCTACAACAACGAGGAGGACGTGGAGCGGTTGGTGGCGAGCATCGACAACAAGTGATCACCATTTTAACCGCAGAGGACGCGGAGGACGCAAAGGAAGTTCGGCTTCAATATCGCGGCAAGGACGGGGACTTTGTGTACTTAGTGTCCTTTGTGGTAGTTCCCCGGTTCATGCAGCTCTCCGCGTTCTCCACGCTCTCTGCGGTTAACCCACCACCTCAACTCCTTTCCAGAACGCCACGTACCCTTTGATCTCCTTGGCGGCGATCTTCACATCGGGATAGTACCAAGCGGCGTCCGGGTTCTCCTTACCATCCACGTCCAGCGTGTAGTAGCTCGCCGTGCCCTTCCATGGGCAGAAGCTGTGTGTGGGTGATGGCTTGAAGTATTCCTTCTTGATCGCATCCGCTGGGAAGTAGCGGTTGCCTTCCACAGTGACAGTGTGATCGCTTTCAGCTATGACCTTCCCGTTCCAAATGGCTTTCATCTTCGTGATCGTTGTGGTGCGAAGACGACATCCGTGAAGTAGCCCTTGCTATCGGTGAACTGCTCCGTGATGCGCAGTCCCGAATGCTTGGCGAGGTCGTCGATCATCGCGTCATCATACTTCTGGCTGATCTCCGTGCGCAGCGCTTCCCATGCTTTGAAATGGAAGGCGGTTGCAGCACCGGGGATATGGACCACCTGATCGCAAGTGCTCACGATATAGCTGAGCGCGCGGCCACTGCTGGGGTCATACTCGGGTGTGTGGATGAACTTGTCCAGGTTGAAGTCCGCGCCCAGCTCGGTATTGATACGGTGCAACAGGTTGAGGTTGAATGCGCTGGTGAAGCCTTCCCGGTCGTTGTATGCGCGGCGGATGGTCGCAGGATCCTTCTTCCGATCGAAACCCACGAGGAAGCGATCATTGGGTCCGAGGTATTCCGCTACGCCCTTCAGCAAAGCGATGGCGCGTTCATGGGTCAGGTTACCGATGTTGGATCCGAGGAACAACACAGCTTTCGGTTCGGATGGATCCGTGAACCCGCGCTTGATCGCCTCGAAGTATTCGCCCTGTTCAGCATGGTAGCGCAGTGCTGGTAGTTCCTTCTTCAACCTCGCTTCAAGCTGCTCCAGTACATTCTCGGAAATGTCGATCGGCCGGTACAGCGGATCGCGACCCTGCTCCAGCGCGCGGCGCAGCAGGTGTCGGGTCTTCGCACCATCACCGGCACCAAGTTCGAAAAGCGAGAAACGCTTATGCCCGTTCGCCAATGCTTTCAACACTTCATCGGTCTGTTCGCGCAGGATCTCGTCCTCGGCACGGGTGACGTAGTAATCCTCCGCGGCCATGATCCGCTGGAAAAGCCGGTCACCCTCCGCATCATAGAAGTAACGCGAGCTGAGTTTCTTCGGCGTTCCGGCCAGACCCGCCAGGACGTGTGTTCGGAATTCTTCAGTGGCCGCAGCCGGTCGCTGTTCGGCCAATAATGTGGCGCTGGTATCGCTCGCGTCTTTCATCATCCGGTCTTCCAAGTTCCTTATCCCTACTATACGTCTTTCGCCAAGCGTAAACCTGTGTACTGCCAGCGCAGCCAAGGCTGGAAGAAGTTCCGGTACGTGGCACGCGAGTGGTTCGGCGCCGTAGCTACGGACGCTCCACGCAGCACCATCTGGTTTACCATGAACTTGCCGTTGTATTCACCGAGTGCACCGGGCGCGTGCTTAAATCCGGGATAGGCCAAATAGGCGCTGTTCGTCCATTCCCAACGCTGGCCCCATTGGAAGCGGTTGCTGGCCACTTCCCATTCGGCTTCCGTGGGTAGGCGCATGCCTTTCCATTCCGCGAAGGCGAACGCCTCATAGAATGAAATGTGGCACAATGGCATCTTCGGCTCCACCACTGCAAGACCTTTCAACGTGTAGTAGTGCCACGTGCCGTCCACTTTGTGCCAGTGCATCGGCGCTTGCACCTTGTTCTCCTGCACCCACTGCCAGCCGTCACTGTGCCAGTATTTGAAATCCGCGTAACCGCCCTCGTCCATGAAGGACAGGAACTCGCCGTTAGTGACCAGTCTGTCGCTGATGGCGAAGTCGATCAGGAAGACCTGGTGCCGATCGTGCTCATTGTCGAAGCTGAAGCCCGGACCTTCAAAGCCGATGGAATGGAGGCCTCCTGCGATCTCAATGAACTCGCCTTTGGTCTTTTCCGCTTGGCTCTCCGTGAAGTCATCGTACTTCGGAAAGAGCGGGTTGTTGCCAAGGATGTACTTGATGTCCGTCACTAACAGTTCCTGGTGCTGTTGCTCGTGGTTCAAGCCCAGCTCCAAAATGCGCAGCGCCTCTTCCGGCGCCTTTCCATGGGACAGGAAAGCGTCCATCGCCTTGTCCACATGTGCGCGGTATGCATGAACCTCGTCCAGTGTTGGCCTTGTCATGTTGCCCCGGTCAGCGCGCAGCACGCGCTTGCCGACGGTCTCGTAATAGCTGTTGAACATGTAGGCCATGTCATCATTGAACAGCTTGTAGCCATCTGTCCCTTTCAGGATGAACTGCTCATAGAACCAAGTGGTGTGGCCAAGGTGCCATTTGGGTGGCGAAACGTCCACGATGGGCTGAACCACGTGGTCTTCAACGCGGAGCGGGGCACAGATGGCCATGGTGCGGTCGCGCACGGCGTGAAAGTCCGTTGCCGCCTCGATGAGGGTGATCGCGGCGTCTTCCACGGCACTTTCCACTGTAACGTCGTGCTTGGATGTGACTTGCATTGACAAATGACGCTCTAAGACCTTGAATTGTTCGTAAGGAGGCAAGAGGCAACCCAGGGAGCCATCACGAGCTGACGCCGCAGCCTAATTCCGCAAGTGAAGGATGAACGACCCCGCCAGCAACACCGCTTGATCCACGTTCCGTCCACTAAGCACATAACCCGCCTCGCCGACGATGCCGAAGCGCTTACCAATGGGCCTGTAGTACTTACCTCCGACCTTCAAGAAGTCGACGCCCAGTTGCGTGAAACTCATAGGAGCCAATTCGCCGATGCCCCGATAATTCTTGCCTCCGTCAGCTTTCTGGCCTTGCACAAAGAGCTCCCAGTAGTGCGTGGCGTTGAAGTGACCGGCCCGCAAAGTGCCAATGAGCGCATCCGGCGTTGGATCTGAAGCGAATACTTCACCACCGACAAGGCTGACGAACCATCCCGCGTTCCAAGTGTATTGCACTACGCCCATGGGGATCACACTTGTGGCATGTTGCCCGATCGCGTTAACGCCTTCTGTCTGATAGCCCGTTAGCGGAACACTGTACCCCAACGCAGGGCCGAGCGTGACTTTTCCATTTCCCACTGAGGTTTTGATAGGCAACCACTTCAGGAAGGCCGACGCATCTTGAAAGGCGGACTCCGTGCTGTTGCTGATGAAAGGGATGCTCAGCTGCAGGTCCAGATCTTCGGTGAAGCCGCGGACTGCGAAAAGTGTAGCAGCTATTCGGGAACGTTTGATGGCAGCGGTGCCTTCAGCCAGGTAGTAAGCTGAACCCTTCTCATAACTGAACGAGGCGACCACGTCCATGTTACCCCCACCCTTGTTGAAACCGTCCACCTGCGCTTGGACCACGCCTGACAACGAATAAGCAATAAGCGCATATTTCCAGTTGTTAGAGAAGAATTCGCTCATTGGCATGTAGGGAACACGGGTTGGTAGGATGTTGGAGGTCGCGACTCCACTGTGGACCTGACACAGCACCTATATTCAAAACCCGCAGCGCTCAATTGACCTCAGCTTGAGCGAAGTCAATGTTTTTAAGGGTGCAGGGCTTAATAGACCTTCACGCCCTTGGTCACCCAGCGGGACCAGCTCTTGTTGTAGGCGTGCACCCGGTCAGTCCGTTTGCCGGCATCGTCCACAACGGCGTTACCCGTGTTCACCCATTCAAAGATGCCGCCATAGAGGTTCTTCACGTTGGTGAAACCGGCCTTCAACAGCTTCTCAGTCACCTTTTCACTGCGGTAGCCCACGGAGCAATACACCACGATGGCGGTGTCCTTCGGAAGATCCTTCACGCGGGAAAGGTCGAAATCTCCATAACCCACGCGTCGCGCACCGGCGATGTGGCTCACGTCATACTCTTCAGAGGGCCGGGCATCCAGCAGCACGGGTTTGCGCTCCTTGGCCAGTTGGGGCACATCGATCACAGGTGTTCTGGCCGAGAGCAAGTGCTGCAGTTTCTCTTGGTACGCCGGTTCCTGCACGTGTTGCGCATAGAGCTGCAACACGCTGGAGAGCAGGAAGAACAACAAGCCGATGAGCCGGACAGGGTGGCGCATGTGTGAAGGGGATGATCAGGTGGCAGGTTCCTTGCGCATCAGCCGCAAGATACCAAGCCGTGCAAGCAGGATGATCGGAAAACCATGCCACAGCAGATCCAGCCAGTCCATCGCCTGCATGCCGTGCGCGCCGCCAGCCACCCAGCGGAGTTTGCCCCACAGGTGCGGCTCGGGGAAGAACGGCAGGAGGGCCATCAGGATCGCCATGGGCAACACAATCTTCCAGTCGTTGATGAAATTCGTCATGATCTCGGAGGAAAGGCGAGTTGCTTGATGAGTGTTTTCGGGAATGTCTCGTCACCTGGGAAGCCCAGTTCGATGTCGCGGCCGTCGGAAGGGATCACGGCGGTGCCGAAGAGATAGTCCCACAGGCTGAGGCTGATGCCGTAGTTGATGCCGTATTTCCGTCCGGCGGGAAGCTCCTTCACATGGTGCCAGATGTGCATCTTGGGATTGTTCAGCACATACTTCAGCGGACCGTAGCTGAGGTTGAGGTTGCTGTGGTTGAGGTGCCCGATAGCGGTGGCGAAAATGTGGACGATGAAGAAGTCCTTCAGCCCGAAACCGATCATGGCCAACGGGATGTACTGAGCGGTTTTGTAGAACACGTTCTCCATCCAGTGGAAGCGCAGGTGCGCTGCGAAGCCCATCTGTTTCACGCTGTGGTGCACCTGGTGGAACTTCCACATCCAAGGCACGCGGTGCAGCATGCGGTGGACGTTCCAATGGATGAAGTCCGCCACGATGAAGAGCGTGAGCAGCTGCGCCCAATGCGGCAATGAACTGATCTCAATGGCCACGAGGTTCGTGATCCCGATGCTGGCTAGAGCGCTGTTGAAGATGTCCACTGCCACGTTGCTCACCGCGTTGTAAGCGATCAGCGAGAAGAGGAAATAGTTGAAGAACATGTAGAAGCCGTCCAGCCAGAAATCCTGACGGATGCGCGGTTGGTCCTTGCGCCACGGGAAGAGGATCTCCGCCGTCCACGCGAAGAGCGAGAGCCCCACAAGCCACCAGAAGTAATTGTGCCAAGCGAGGTGCGAGATCTCCCCCAAGAGGTAGTTCCAGTATCCCGTGTAGGAGTTTGCGATGATGTCCCAATAGTGCTGCATGCGTTCGAGGCGCGAAGCTACCGGGAAGGAGCGTGAGGGTTGGTGAGTTGTGTCACGGTTTGGTTTAACCGCGGAGGGCGCGGAGAATGTTCCCGTCGGATCCCGTTGCGGCCTAGCGTGCGTTGAGGTTGAATGCAATTCCGAACTTCGTACCATGGAACGCACGTGGCATTTATCGATCGGTGTAGCTGCAACCGCGATACTTCTGACATCTTGTTCTGCAGGACCGTCAGGATCGGACACCCCTGAAATTGCGCCTGCGGGTATTGCCTCTTCCGCAGAGTTCAATACCTATTGGCACCAAGGCAAGGCGGAGCTGGGCCACTATGCGCTTACACAGGCTCGCTATGGTGAATTGCGCAACGGAGATGCGGTGCTCGTCTTCGTCACGGAAGATGTCTTGGATAGCGCGCAGGTGAAGTATGAAGGCATCGGTGATGCGTCGCACACGAGCGTGCTGAAGTTGAACCGCATCGACCGCTTCGTCACCGGTATCTATGACTACTCGCTGATGACAAGCACGTTCAGCCCCGTGGATGGAACGCCGCCGATGAAGGTGAGCTGCACCACCCAGGACTGGTGCGGGCAGATGTTCATGCAACTGAACCGGCAGGCCAACGGCTATCGCTACGAGCTGCGCAGCTACTTCCAAGCCGACGGTGATAAGAACGGCACGATCGATCATGCCGCGTTGGAAGATGACATCATGAACCAGATCCGTATTGATCCGGCAAAGCTTCCAACAGGCACAGTGGACATGCTGCCCACGCTCAGCTACCTGCGCCTGATGCACAAGCCCGTGCAAGCCGTGAAGGTGGATGCGGTGCTCGCCGCACAAGGCGACACGAGCACGTACCGTATGCAATTCTCGTCACTGGACCGCACGGTATCGATCCACTTCGGCACCGTCTTTCCACATGTGATCTTCGGCTGGGAGGAAACGCCCCCGGATGGCGTCGGTGACAATGCGCATACGCTCACCACTACGGCACGCTTGAAGAAGCAGGTGATGGAACCCTATTGGGCACAACACGCTGTGGCGGATTCGACTTACCGCAGAGCGTTGGGACTGCCTGAGTGAGTTGTCAGCTGTCAGGCTGCCGACGACATGTGGCTCCATCCTGAGGAATGAGTAGTGGAATGCAAGGTGTTCGGTTGCGTTACCGTTGCTCCGACCCACATCGGAGCGTTGCGTTCCTTGGAGTGCTTAGCGTCTTGGCGGTAGATCCTAATACGCCCGCACGTTCTTCCCCTGCCTCCAGTTGATGAAGGCGCGGTTCACCACGCGGTTGCCACCGGGAGTTGGGTAGTTACCGGTGAAGTACCAATCGCCGGTGTGGTCAGGGCAGGCAGCGTGCAGGCCCTCGATGCTTTGGTACACGATGTTCACCTCCGCCTTGATCTCCGGAGAGGTCAACAGTTCACCGATGCGCTTGCTGATCTGCTCCGCGGTGAACGGCCGGTAGATGTCCTTCACTACGTTGGTCTGCTCCTTGATCGGCTTGTCCACCATGGCGAGGCAGCGGTCATACACGTCGTCGATGATGTTCTCCTGCTTGGTCTCTTTCAGTAAGGAGATGGCCGCTTGGAAAGCCGCGAGGTCGCCCATCTTGGCCATGTCGATGCCGTAGCAATCGGGGTAGCGGATCTGCGGGGCGCTGCTCACCACCACGATCTTCTTCGGTTCGAGCCGGTCCAGCATTTTCAGGATGCTCTGCTTCAGCGTGGTGCCGCGCACGATGCTGTCATCGATCACCACCAGCGAATCCACGCCGGGGCGCACGGTGCCATAAGTGATGTCGTAGACGTGGGCCACGAGGTCCGCCCGTGAGCTCTCGTTGGTGATGAAGGTGCGCAATTTCGCGTCCTTGATCGCCACCTTTTCCAAGCGTGGGCGTAGTGCAAGAATGGCACGGAGCTTCGCCGGATCGGGGTTCGGACCCAGCTCCAGGATGCGGCGTTCCTTCACGCGGTCCAGCTCGTCCTCCATCTCCTTCATCATGCCGTAGCACGCCACTTCCGCCGTGTTGGGGATGAAGGAGAACACGGTGTTCACCAAGTCGTGATCGATGTTCTCCAGGATCGCGGGGCAGACGGAGCGGCCCAGCGCAATGCGCTCGCGGTACACATCCATGTCACTGCCCCGGCTGAAGTAGATGCGCTCGAAACTGCACGAGCGCTTTTCCAACGGCGGCAGGATCTCCTCCATGGAATAGGAGCCGTCCTTCTTCACGATCAGCGCCTTTCCCGGCTCCAATTCATGCACTTGGTCCACCTTCAATCCAAAGGCGGTCTGGATCGCAGGGCGTTCGCTCGCGGCAACTACCACCTCGTCATCCGCATACCAGTAGCACGGACGGATGCCCGCGGGATCGCGCAGCACGAAAGCATCACCATGGCCGATGAGGCCCGCCAGCGCGTAGCCGCCGTCGAAGTCTATCGCGCTCTGTTGCAGGATGCTCTTCACGTCCAGCTTCTCCTCGATCATCTTCGTGATCTGCCGGTCGTTGTAGCCGAGCTGGTGATAGATGCCGCGCAGCCGCTCATTCTCCATGTCCAGGTAGTGCCCGATCTTCTCGAGCACGGTCATGGTATCGCTACGTTCCTTGGGTGTCTGGCCAATGCTGACGAGCAGGTTGAAGAGCTCGTCCACGTTGGTCATGTTGAAGTTGCCGGCCACCACGAGGTTGCGGGTGATCCAGTTGCTGAGGCGGCGGCGCGGGTGGCAGTTCTCCAGTTCGTCCTTTCCGAAGGTGGCATAGCGCAGGTGGCCCAGCAGCAGTTCACCCACGTAAGGTGCGGTCTGCTTCAATAGCTCGGCGTCGGTCGCGGCCATGGGATTCTCCGCCATCGCGGCCCCAATGCCCTTGTGGATGCGGTCGAAGATCAGCTGGATGGCATCCTTGGAGGTGCTGCGGTCACGATCGATGAAGTTGGCACCCGGCGGCGGGTCCAGCTTGATGGTGGCCACGCCAGCACCATCCTGCCCTCGGTTGTGCTGCTTCTCCATCAGCAGGTACAGCTTGGTGAGGCCGTATAGCGCGCTGCCGTAACGCTCTTGGTAATGTGCCAATGGTTTCCGCAAGCGGATGAAGGCCAGTCCGCATTCGTGCTTGATCGCGTCGCTCATGAAGTGCACATTCCACCGTGGGTGGTGAAGGGTGGCAAAGGTACGGATGTGTAGGGCAGCATGCCGACCGTGCGCTCTTTGGGCGAACGCGTTGGGATGTCGACCAGCTTGCACTTTGGGAGCCACGGATCAATGCGGCAATGCAAGCAACTTCCGGACTACCCTACATGTCTTAGCTTGGACTACCCTTTCAAAGGGGGTGGTTGTAGCGTGCGCCTGATACTCAGCATATTCCTCGGTTTTTCTTTCGTAGCCATTTGGGCTTCGGAACCGCCTGTGGCGCGTTTTACACAGAACAAGGGCCAATGGCCGGCACAGGTGGCTTACCGGACTTTGATCCCTGGCGGAGCCTTGTTCGTGGAACACAGTGCGCTTACCTACACCTTACACTCCGGTGGCACGATGGAGCAGCACGGCCACGAACACCCAGGGCCATTGAAGCCGGAACATGCGCACGCCTTCCGCGTTACGTTCGAAGGTGCGTTGCAAGCTGTTCCGGAAGGTTCGGATGAACAAAGCTTTTACGAGAATTTCTTCTTAGGAAAGGACTCCGGGAAGTGGGGCACAGGCTGTGCTGTTTTCGGCACCGTGGAACTGAAGGAGTTGTATCCTGGCATCGACTTGCGCATGGACGGCAGCGCAGGACTGAAGTATGATCTCATCGTGGCACCGGGGAAGGATCCTGCGCAGATCCAATTGCGTTTTGAAGGACAGGACGGGTTGAAGTTGCACGATGGCCGGCTCTTCGTGAAGACCACCGCTGGCATCGTGATCGAAGAGGCGCCGGTAGCTTATCAGGAAACAGCGACCGGGCGAAAAGGGGTGCGCTGCAAGTACAGGCTGAGCGGGAACAAGCTCACCTTCGAACTGCCTGATGGCTTTGATCCTTCGATCCCCTTGGTGATCGACCCCGTGCTGACTTTCGCGAGCTACAGCGGAAGCACGGCGGACAATTTCGGCTTCACCGCAAGCTATGACGAAGGCGGGCATTTGTACGGCGGAGGGATCGTGTTCGGTAGCGGATACCCTACCACGACCGGTGTGCTGGACCCGGCCTTCAATGGCGGCACGATCGACATCGGCCTTACCAAATTCGCACCCGATGGTGCCACCTTGATATGGAGCACGTACATCGGAGGCTCCGGAAATGAATGCCCACACAGTTTGGTGGTGAACGCGAACAACGAACTGTACATGTTGGGCTCTACCGGCTCCTCCGACTTTCCAACAGGAGCCGGTGCTTTTGATGCTACTTTCAATGGCGGGACGGACATCGGGTTCAATGGCCCGACCTGGGAGGGTATGAGCGGCGGTTACGGCTATACCCACGCTAATGGCACGGACATCGTGCTGGTGCATTTCAATACGGCTGCCACTGCATTGCTCGGTTCCACCTATGTGGGCGGCTCGGGCAACGATGGCGTGAACAACATCCTTCCGCTTGCGCACAATTACGGTGACCATTTTCGTGGTGAGGTCGCGCTGGACGGCTCGGAATGGCCCGTCGTGAATACCTCCACTCAAAGCGCCGACATCCCTGTGAGCCCGAACGCCCCGCAGACCACTTATGCCGGTGGGGGACAGGATGCTTACCTCTTCCGCATGAACCCGTCTCTTTCCACACTACAAGCCACCTACTATGGTGGTAGTGGTGCTGATAGCGGATACGGCATCCAGTTCGATTCCAGCGGCCAGGTCTTCACCACCGGGGGCACCACCAGTACGGACCTGCCCATGCCGGGTTCGCCGTTCCAAGCCATGAACCAAGGCGGCGCTGATGGATACGTGGCGCGTTGGAGCGCCGACCTCAGCCAATTACTTTCTGCGACTTACATGGGTACCGTGGCATTCGACCAAAGCTATTTCGTGCAGTTGGACGTGGAAGACAAGGTTTACGTGGTGGGCCAGACCCATGGCGCATATCCGGTATCCGCCGGTGTTTATAGCAACCCCGGTAGTTCACAATTCATCCAAAAACTTAGCAATGACCTGAGCACTTCGGAATGGTCAACGGTGATCGGCAGCGGGCTGGGTAACGAGGACATATCGCCATCGGCATTCCTGGTGAGCAATTGCGGCCAGATCTACTTCAGTGGCTGGGGCGGCTTCGTGAACAGTTATGGTCAGGCCGATAATAGCACCACCGTCGGTTTGCCCGTGACCGCGGATGCCTTCCAGCCCAACACCGATGGCAGTGATTTCTACCTCATGCTACTGAACCCGGACGCTGTATCCCTCAACTACGCCACCTTCTTCGGCGGAACGAGCGGGGAGCACGTGGACGGTGGCACCTCGCGGTTCGACAAGAACGGTACCGTGTACCAAGCAGTGTGCGCAGGCTGTGGAAATAATGATGATTTCCCCACCACGCCGGGGGCTTGGAGCAACACCAACAATTCGTTCAACTGCAACCTTGGTGTGTTCAAGTTCGAACTGGCAGTCCCCATTCCCGACATCAGCATCGACGGCCCCAACACCATCTGCATACCCGGCACCATCCAGTTCGCCAACAACAGCACGGGTGGAGATACCTTTCATTGGAACTTTGGCGACGGCACCACCAGCACGGAATTCGCACCGGCGCACCTTTACACGGATACCGGCGCTTTCACCGTGAGCATGGTGATGAGCGACAGTTATGGTTGCTCCCTCGACGATTCCACGGACATCGTCGTCTTCAGTATTGCACCACCTGTTGCCGTTATTGATCCGGTGCCACCGATCTGCCCGGGCAACGGGGTGCAGGTCCAAGCTTCGGATGGCGTTACTTGGGCATGGAGCCCGGCCACCGGAGTGAGCGACCCGGCAGTGGCCGATCCTGTGATCACTCCCTTGGCCCCTACGACCTATACCGTGATTATCACGGGTGCTTGTGGCCAGGATTCCGCTTCGGTATACATCGATTGGTTGAGCCCCGTGGGGTCCGCTGGTCAGGATACCTCCACGTGCATTGGCACTGGCATTGCATTGGCGGCTACCGGCGGTGGCACATACACTTGGATGCCGGACAACACACTTTCCACCTTGAACGTGCCCGACCCGATCGCCACGCCTGCGGACTCCACGGTTTACCGCGTGGCCATTACTACACCTGATGGTTGCATTGTGAATGATTCAGTGCTCGTAGCCGTGTTCTACACGCCACCTGTTCCGGCCTTGTCCGACACTGCCGTCTGCCTCGGTGGAACAGCCACACTGACCACGGGCATGGCCGCATGGTACCAGTGGCAAGCACTTCCGGGGCTGTCCTCCACAGATGCACAGTCCGTTACGGTTTCTCCCACGGAGCCCACCACCTACATCGTACAGCTGATCAACGCGTGTGGTACCGTGATGGATAGCGCCCATGTGGGTATTAACTTGATAGAAGCACTTGCCTGGCCGGACACGTTGGTGTGTCCCGGTGAACCCGTGGTGTTGTATGCAAGCGGTGGCGTTGCTTACAACTGGGGTGCGGCCGGTTCCACGTCGAATACCTTGTTGTTGGACCCTGCTCAGGCTGGAATTTACACCGTGGTCGTATCGGATGCCATCGGCTGTAGCGCAAGCGCCCAAGCAGAGGTGCAGCTTTATCCGCTGGGTGAAGTACACGCGGGTCCGGATGTGCTTATCGATTGGGGTGAAAGTGCAGTGCTCACCGCTTCCGGTACGGGGACTTTCAACTGGGCGCCGGATTCCGCCTTGAGCTGCACGGATTGTGCACAAACACACGCTTCCCCATTGGTCACCACGACCTATACCCTGAGCGGGGTCGACGCCAATGGATGCAGGGCAACGGACCAGGTCACCGTGTTCTTCCGGGGCTCGCTTTTCGTGCCGAATGCCTTCACTCCCAACGGTGATGGTATCAATGAATTTTTCCGGGCGATCACACGCGAGGCCAAAGTGCTTCATTTAGAAGTGTTCAACCGGTGGGGTGAGCTCATCTTCAGTACCGACGATCCTGAAGGTGCTTGGGACGGAACCTACAAGGGAGTGCCTTCGCCGATCGGCGTATACGTGTGGCAGGTCAGTATGACGGAGACGAACGGTGACTCACGATTTGCCCGTGGTCACGTTACCCTGCTGCGGTGAAATCCTCACGCTTCAGGTCCAGCCAAGCCAATGCGGAGCCACTGAGCAGTTGTTCTTTCTGCTTATCGTCCCACGGCATGGCGTGGATCAGGCTACCTGGGCTCAGTTCGCCTAAAGGGAAAGGGTAGTCCGTGCCCAAGGCCACTTTGTCGGCGCCGCAGAGGTCCACGATGTGCTGCAGGACCACCGGGTCGTGCACCAATGAGTCCAGCCAGAACTTGCCAAGGTGTTCGCGCGGAGGAACGGGATTGTCCACTGCGCACAGATCCGGCCGTACGTCGAAACCATGCTGAATGCGCGGAAAGGTGCCGGGGAAAGAACCACCGCCGTGGGCAAAGGCCACGCGCAGCTTCGGCAGTTTTTGGAACAGTCCGCTGAAGATCATGCTGGTAAGGGCGATGGTCGTTTCCACCGGCATGGCCACCAACCACGGCATCCAATATTTGTCAGTGCGCTCTTTGCCCAGCATGTCCCACGGATGCACGAAGACCGCCATTTCCAACTCTTCGCAGGCTTGGAAGATGGGAAGCAAGCGGGGCTCACCAAGGTTCACGCCTTCCACGTGCGTGCCCACTTGGACGCCCTTCAAGCCGATCCGTTTGCAGCGCTCCAGTTCCTGCACGGCCAGCTCCGTGTCCTGCATCGGCAAGGTGCCAAGCCCGACGAATCGTTTCGGGTACCGTTCCACGATCCCTGCGATGTGGTCGTTCAGGAACATCGCCATGTTGAGTGTGTCCTTCGGCTTGGCCCAGTAGCTGAACATCACCGGAACGGTGCTCAGTACCTGGACATGCACACGGAACGCATCACTTTCGCTGATACGCACCATTGGGTCCCATACGTTCGCCTCCACCTCGCGGAAGAAGCGGTCATCCATCATCATCCGCGCGCAGCCGGGTCGATGGTGGTCCAAGTGGATGAAGCCGCCGTAGCCGAATTTCCGGCCGAAATCCGGGATGTCCTGTGGAAGGATGTGCGTGTGGATGTCCACCGTGAACAGCTCGGCCATGGCGGAGCTAAACGAAGCGCGGATCTGCTTGCATAACGGTGCCGCACTTCGCGCAGGTGCGCAGCTTTTCGCTGGAATAGAATTTCTTGAAACGCGGTAAAAAGTCCTTTTCAATGTCGTGGAGCACGAAAAATTCCTCGTGCAGTTTGTGGTTGCACTTTTCGCAGTACCACATCAGGCCATCCTTCATTTCCCGGTCGGCACGCTTGGCCTCCACCACCAAGCCCACGGTGTTCGCAGGTCGGCGCGGCTGGTGCGGTGTGCGCGCCGGCAACAGGAACATTTCCCCTTCCTTGATGGGGATGGTAACGGCCTTGCCGTCCTCCTGTACGCCCACTTCAATATCACCTTCGATCTGTAGGAAGATCTCCTCGGTCTCGTTCCAATGGTAGTCCTTGCGGGCGTTGGGTCCGCCCACCGCCATCACAATGAAATCCCCGGCATCGGCATAGAGGTTCTTGTTGCCCACCGGGGGCTTCAACAGGTCGCGGTGCTCCTCTACCCAGCGCCGCAGATCGAAGGGTCGTTTGATGCTCATGTTGCCGTCTTGGATGCCGAAAGTACGGAGAGCGGTCGGAAAAGAAGGTTAGGGAGTTCCGGTCGGGACCGGACCACATCCATTGCATTCACCTACAGTTGACCGCAGCGCCGTGCGCGGCAAGCGGCATGCTGGCAGCCCGAAAATATGAAGGTGCAAGTATGCGGACCATCGCATTCTTGCACCCTCGGAATACCACGTTTCTCCGTCCAATTCCCTACCTCCGACGTAATGTACTTCTACTCTTTTACTTCACTGTGAAGCGTACCACGCTGGTCCTCTCCTTGGAGGTGACGCGAAGGAAATAGCTGCCGGCTCCCAATGTTCCGGCCAAGCGGATGGAATGGCCAATGCCCTGTATCAGCTGCGCGGTTTCCGAATAGACGCTGCGGCCGCCCAGGTCGAGAACGGTGATCATCGCATCGCTGCTGGATGCCGCTGGCATCAATGTGAAGTCTCCATTTCCCGGGTTGGGGAAGAGCATTGCACTGGAGGTGTTCGGTACAGCGGCAAGACCGATGCTGATGTCGCCCACGGCACAAAGGGTGAATTTACCCGGCACACCCGTGTTGTCGGTGAACACTCGGACGTAGTAGAGGTTCCCGGCATCCACATCCAACTGCAGGGTGTCGCTGTCCGTTATGCAGATCAGGCCGGTGTCGCCACATGCCGCCATCACCTCCATGCCTGCGCCAACGATCGTACCGGGCGTAAGTACCAGTTGCACCTGCTCATACGTTCCCGATGCGAAGCTGAACCACACATCGTTGAACAAGCTATCGGCTGCGCATGACGGCATGGAGTCTCCGGGTGTAGCTCCCGTATTGTCACCGGCCAAGGCGTAAGTCCCGCAAGAGTCAGGAGTGGAAAGCGTGAGTGTAGCGGCTTGGCCACATTCGTCGTTCTCCGGGACGCCTATCGTTCCACAAGAGGTCGCCATCAAGGTGATCACATAAATGCCCATTGCGCTGTCAGGTTGCATCAGGACGGGGATCCAATAGGTACCCGCGGCCAAGGCTGTGAACGTTTCCGTCAAGCTTCCGTCGATGCAGGTGTCCACGCTGTTGGGCATGATGACCAAGGTGTCAGCACAGTCCGGGAACAGTCCGGTAGCGTAAGCCGCGAAGCCGGTGCCGCAATAATCCACCAACACCGTGGAGCAGCTATCCAATGTGAACGACTCCCACGCGCTCGCATAGCCCAAACCCTCGGTATCCGTAGCACCGGTGTTGTTGTCGGACATCACCACGGTTCCCCCTGGCGAAAGCTGCCACTGCACTGCATTGACGCAGATGTCGTTCGCTAATGGCGCGACACCGCAAACGGCCGCATTAAGATGAATGACATAAGCGCCCAACGCGCTGTCGGGTCGCATCAGCACCGGGATCCAGTAAGTACCAGCTGGCAAATTCATGAAAGTCTGTATCAACGCACCGTCCAGGCAGGTATCCATGGAAGTGGGTGCTAGCATGGACGTAACGGGGCAGTTGGTGTAAAGCCCGGAAGTGTATGCAGTGAATCCGGTGCCACAGTAATCCAAGGTCAGGTTGGTGCAGCTGGCAACGCTGAAGTTCTCCCAAGTTGCCGAGAATGCCAGGCCATCGTTGGCGGTGGCGCCGGTATTGTCCCCCGTAATGGTCAAGGAACTACCCACGGAAATACCGTGCGGGACAGCGTTCATGCAGACATCGTTAGCCGGTGGGCCGCTACAGGTCAGGGCGCTGATGTGGATGGCGTATGTGCCGATCGCACTATCCGGCTGCATCAATACGGGGATCCAATACGTACCCGCTGCCAAGCCGTCAAACCGCTCCAGGCGTGCCCCGTCATCGCAACTGCCAATGCTGTCCGGAGCGATAAGGATGGATGCCGGGCAGTTGCCATAAATTCCGGTTGCGTAGTCAGCGAAGTCGGTCCCGCAGTAGTCCAGCACCACGTCCGCACAACCTGCCAAGGTGAAGCTCTCCCACACCGTTGCATAACCGAAGCCTTCGCCATCGGTCGCTCCCGTGTTGTCACCAGTGATCGCTATGTTATCCCCGTTGGCGAGCGCATGTGCCGTGGCACCGCCACATTCATCGTTCGTTGGTCCACTGCCCGCGCAGGCCGTGGCGGAGATGGTGAGCACGTAATCGCCTATCGGGCCGGACTGATCTGCCCAGACGGGATAGTACCATGTCCCAGCGGGCAAGTTGTAGTGGTGGATCGTCGGCTCACCATCCGCGCATTCGGTGTTGTTGTAATCGCTGCTCACCACCAGCTGATCCGCGGGGCACTGGGCCGTAAGGACCTCCCAGAAATATTGGCTGCCGAACGCCGTGGGTGATCCGCAGAAGGAGAGGGCGACGTCGGCACACTGCCCCGTGGTGAAAGCCGCCCATACCACCGGTATACCGTAATTGTCCAAACCGGAACCGGGTACGTTGTCGCCAGCCATCGTGGCCCCGACCGTGTTACCGGTATATACCACTGAACCGCCGACGGCCAAGGTTTGCGGAGTGACCGAACTGCACAGATCGTTCACCGGTTGGGCCTGGAGGCTTTGGTAGGAAATGAAAGGAACAGCAAGCAGAGCAAGCGTAAGGGTTCTAACCATGATCGGGTTCTGGCAGTTGGACAGGAGCGTCCGTTAACAAGCTCTATTCAGGGTTTTGTCAACCCTCAAAAGAGTTGCGCGAAGATAGCCGAACATACCTTAGCGGCCATGGATATCAGGCTGGACGGGCTTCGCGCCCTCATCGGCGGGGGCACCCAAGGCATCGGCCTTGCAACCGCGCAGGAAATGGCCCGCTTGGGCGCGCAGGTCACCCTTTTAGCGCGTGATGCGAAAAAATTGCACGGAGCACTGAGGACGTTGGATGCAACTAACGGGCAGGCGCATGCCATGCTCGTGGCCGATATGGCCGATACCGCAGCGCTGCAACTCGCGATCAACAAGCATTTGGCTGAGAGCGGGCCTGTGGACATCCTGCTGAACAACACGGGCGGGCCACCCCCGGGCCCTGCGCACACCGCCCCGTTGGATGCATTCGAACAGGCCTTCCGTTTGCACCTGCTGGCTTTCCAAACCTTGGTATTGGCCATTGTTCCCGGTATGAAGGAGCGCCGCCGTGGAAGGATCATCAATGTGATCAGCACTAGCGTCAAAGCACCTTTGCACAACCTCGGTGTAAGCAATACCGTCCGTGGTGCCGTTGCGCAATGGGCGAAGACCCTGGCCAATGAGCTTGGCCCATTTTCCATCACCGTGAACAACGTGCTGCCCGGGGCCACGGCCACCGGCAGGCTAGAAGCCATCATTGCCAATAAAAGCGCAAAGACAGGAGTGTCCGCGGAAATAGCCCAACAGGAAATGCTGAGCGAGATCCCCTTGGGCCGTTTCGCAGAACCCTGGGAGACCGCCGCAGCGATCTGCTTCCTCGCCGGTCCTTCCGCCGCCAGCATCACCGGCATCAACCTGCCTGTGGATGGCGGGCGAACGGCCTCTCTGTGATCCGACTTATTTCCCACGACGCAACGAGGGGCGATCGCAACGCGATCGCCCCTCGTTTTTATCACCGTGTTCGCTCACTTCACCATCACTGGTCGACTGCTGATTCCATTGGCGGTCGTCAAGCTTAACACATATGTGCCTTGTGTTAGCGTGCCCAATGTCAAGGTAACAGGCTGGTCAGTAGCCATGGTCTGCTGATGCGTGTACACCACGCGTCCCATCATATCAGCCAGCTCAAAACGCACTTTGCCGCTCAGGTCCGCCCCGCTGATGATGATGTCCCCTTCCGTGGGATTCGGATAGAGAGTGAACGTCGGCGCCGATAACTCACTGATGCCAATGGGTCCACCTGTGATCACACAGATGTTGAAATTGTGACCCGCGCTCGTGTGCCCATAGTCATAGACCCGGATGTAGTACGTGGAACCAACGCCCAGTCCGGAAATGAACATACGTTCAGTGGCTGATGCACCCAGTGGGAAATTGCTGTCTTCGCAACCCAAGGAGACGAGGTCTCCACAGGTACCACTAAAAACCTCGATCACGCCGTCAAATTGATCGACCCCTTCCACGATGATGGAGTCGCTTTCGCTGGTTGTCGTGAACGAATACCACACATCATTCGCGTTCGGGCTGGTGGAATGGCTGCATTCTATCGGACCCATATTGGCCGTAGCGCCTGTGCTGGTGCCCGCAACGGGAACGCACGTATTGGCCGGCGTGAGTAAAATGGCACCTTCACATTCGTCATTGACGGGGGGGGCGGCGCAGGCTGTGGCGCTCACTTCAATGAAATAGGCTCCTACCGGGGTGGTCGCCGGCTCCACGAGGACCGGGATCAAATATACGCCTGCAGGTGCGCACTCGAAGGTTACGCTGCACGAATCGTATTGCCCGGTCAACATATTGGTAAGAATATCAGGACACTGCGTGGCGAGGTTGATCAAGTAGTTATCGAACACATAGCCCGGCACGCAATAGCTCACCGTGATGTTCGCCGGCTCGACCGTGGTGATCTGGTGCCACACCATGGCAAAGCCGGAACCCGCGTCCTCCGTGGCTCCCGTATTGTTACCCGAAAGGAGCTGTGGTGCGGCACCCACGGTAATGGCCGTGTTCACCGCATTGGAGCAAACATCATTGGCAGGAGCCGTACCCGAACCAGAATAGCTAACGCATAAAGTGAACTCACCACCTTCGCCGAAATCAGTGTTCGAATAGACGCGGATGTAGTAGTCCGTATTGGCCGTTAGGCCAACAGAGGCGGGCGCGAAAGGGCTGATAATACAGGCGATCTCAGTGCCGGGGTCGCAGGTTGGCTGTACGGTGAATGCCCAGTCCGTAGCACTAACGTTGGCGAGTGTAACATTCACCGAGGTGTAGCTGCCGGAATTGAAAGTGTACCACACGTCCTGGTATCCCGAAGAGGAAAAATCACAGCTGGGGTCACCGGTCGATACGGTGGAAGATCCATTGTTCCCGGTGGTCAAGGAAGTGGAGCAATCCGCCACGGGGGACAATGGTGATAGGCTCGGCGGCCGAGCATTCGTCGTTGGCTGGTGCACCACCACCTCTCGGCTCTTGGTCCAGCGCTGACACATGTGCCCTTGTGGCAGTAAGTCCACTGGATCGGAGGTTCTGTTGTGCCTCAGTGGTAGTGGTGGAAAGCAGGAGTGCAGCGAAGCTTGCAAAGGCGTACAAATTTGCCATTCAGTGAATGTTTGATCTTGAATATCCTTCCAAAGGTCGCTGGGTCTTACTCTACTTCGGTCAATGAAAGAATGCGGAGCTTGGGATCCCAGATCCCCAACAAGTATCCGATACGCATCGCACGTCCCAAGAGCTCCTTCGGTTTTATCTACTGCACCACCACCAAGCGTGTGATACTGCCCAGCTCCGTGGTGAGCCGCAATGCATAAGTGCCGGAAGTAAGCTTCCCTGAAAGCGTAACGGCATGCCCACTGCCCGCAGCGGTCACCGCTTGTTCCGCGTATACCCTACGGCCGGAAAGATCCATCACCTCCAGCAGGACGTCCCCGCTTTTTTGCGCAGTGATAGTGAAGTCGCCGTTGCCCGGATTAGGTGCCACCGTGAATAACGGCGATCGTTGCTGCTGAACTCCCACTGTTGACTGCACAACAACGGTGTAATCCTCCGTCTCGCCGAAATAATAGTTCGTACACGGATCCATGTTGGCACCCGGACCAAGCGTGCTGTCATTGGAATCGTAGATGACCCTGGCCCGCAGGCGGTGTGGCCCCAATGGCGCATCCTGGGGTACGGTAAAGGTGATGAGAACTGTTTCGCCGGGATCGATGATGCTGTGGTTCTCACCCAATTTTTCGCTGGGTTCAAAAACCGCGTTGTCGTTGTAATCGATCCATGCTGCGAACAGGTCCGGCGCAATGTACCCCGTGGTGAAGATCGCCGTGTACGCGTATCCCTGGAACAGGTCCGTTGTGAGCAATGTGTAATCGTGATAAGCGGTTGCACCACCTGGTGCGGAATTGTCGATGGTCCCCAATTGGAAGCGGGCGATGGAATCGCCATAGGAAGTGCCCACTTCAGGCATCGGAATGCAATAATCCTGCGCTCTCACTGAAGCTGTGAGGGTCCAAGCGAACAAGGTGGCCAAGGCCAAATGCGTTGCGTATCCTGTTTTCATGCGCGGGATCAGGAGGTAAAGATGCGAAGTTCCCGCAGATGACAACAGTGCCTGCCGCTCACTGGTCCGTTATGGGTACCAACAATCGGAACCCCTTGCCATGGACGTTCACGATCTCCACGCCCGGCTCTTCCGTCAGGTATTTCCGCAGCTTCGCTATGTACACATCCATGCTGCGGCTGTTGAAGTGATTGGATTCACCCCAGACCGACCGCAACGCCTCGCTGCGTTCCAAGGTGCCGTTCATGTGCTCGCAGAGCACATGTAGCAAATGCGTCTCCTTGGTGGTGAGGCTGCGCTCCCCATCTGGCCCGGACAACATTTGCTTGCGGCCGTCGAAGGTCATTTTGCCGAGCTTGAAGACCTTGGTAGGCTCCACCGGGAGTTCGGCGCCACGTACCCGGCGGATCACGGCCGCTATCCGCAGCAAGAGCTCCTCCATGCTGAAGGGCTTGGTGATGAAGTCGTCCGCACCGCTGCGGAAACCCTCCAATAGGTCGGCGCGCATCTGCTTCGCTGTGAGGAAAACGATGGGGATGTCCTGGTCGCGCTTGCGTACTTCCTTGGCCATGGTGAAGCCGTCCATCCGCGGCATCATCACATCCAAGAGCATCAGGTCGAATTTGTCGGCACGGTGCGCCTTCAAACCTTCTTCGCCATTGGGGCACAAGGTTACCTGGTAACCCTTGGCCTTGAGGTATTGGGCCAGCAAACTTCCCAGGTTCTCGTCATCCTCGCACAGGAGGATCTTATCGGGTTTCTCCATGTTCAAATGGCAATTCGATGATGAAACGGCTACCAGCGCCGGAATATCCTTCGGGGTCGCTTTCCACGCGGATGCGACCGCCATGGCGCTCCACCACGGAGCGTACATAGCTGAGCCCTAGCCCGAAACCTTTCACGTTGTGGACGTTGCCCGTTGGCACACGGTACAACCGGTCGAACACCTTGGACTGTTCACTTTTCGGTATGCCGATGCCATTGTCAGCCACTTCAACGCTGAGGTACTTGGCATCGCTTCGCGTGGAAATGCGCACTTGCGGAGGCCCGGAACAATATTTTACTGCGTTGTCCACCAGGTTATAGAAGATATTGGTGAGGTGTGTGCGGTCCCCGCGCACATGCGCCAGCCCGGCGCGGGGCTCCAAAGTAAGTGTACCGCCCCTGTTGGTCACCTGCAAAGAGCAGGTGCGGACCACTTCCGCCAGCAGCGCGTGCATATCCACGTCCCCAGTGCGCAGTTGCAAGGTGCCGCTTTCCAGTACAGCGCTCTGTAACACGCTTTCCACCAACTGGCCCAGCCGCTTGTTCTCGTCACGGATCAAGTTGGTGAAGTGCCGCACTTGCGCAGGGTCTTTCGGTATGCCGGGATCGTTCAATGCCTCGCACGCCAAGGAGATCGTGCTGATGGGGGTTTTCAGTTCATGGGTCAAGTTGTTCACAAGGTCGTTCTTGATATCGCCCAATCGCTTCTGCCGCATCACCATCCGCAAGGTGAGCCCGAAAATGGTGGCGATCAACAGCAGGAACAGGAGGGTGGCCACCACCAATGGAAGGGTGTTGTGCAACAGCTCGCTGGGCCGCTCAGGTACCACCAAGTGAAGCCAACGGCCGTTTTCCAAGGTTGCCGGCACCGGTCCCCGGAACAATTCCACGCGATGCGTGCTGGCCCATATCAGCGCTGTGTCCGCCTGCTGTTCCGGACCGATCAGCAGGACAGTGCCGTTGCCCGTGAATACGCCGTGCTGATGCGCCACTTTGATGTTGCGCCGCGCCAGTTCCGCCGTTATCAAGGAATCCAACAGCCGGGGATCGATCCGCGGAGCCGGAGTGCCAGCCCCCACGATCGATGGGCCGGAGGTGCTATCCCAGTGTATCGGCGCCAGCCTGTGGATAGGCGGTAGGCGGGTGCCATCATCGGGCAGTTCCCATGCCGTGGCCTGTTGCGAACGTTCCAGTTGCTCAGCTACCGCGACCAGTGCATTGTCGATGTCCTCGTTGTACTGCCGGTCCTTGAGCTCCAAGGTGTCGCTTACCCACTTAACCTGCACGAACAATAAGCCCAGCAAGGCCAAAGTGATCGCCACTACCAACGCCGTGATCCGCTTCTGCGTCATTCAAGCAGGAAAAGTAGCCGGTGTTCCAACTGCCTGACAGGCGAGGTAACGAAGATTAACCGGTAAGCTTTTGGCTGGAAGGTCCGTGACGCGACGTTTTGGCCGTGTGCATGGCGTGCTACTTTCGCACAGTATAATATGGACATCCTCAACTACATCAATGGCCAGCTACGACCCGCTCAGGGTGATGCTTGGTTGCAGAACCCGAGCCCCCGCGATGGCCAGGTGTTTTCCCGCATCGCCGACAGTGCTGCAGCAGATGTGGACCTCGCCGTAGAGGCGGCCCGATCCGCGCAACCCGGCTGGGAGGCTTTGGGTAGCCAGGGCCGACACGATGCCTTGATGCGTCTGGCCGCGTTGGTGGAGCGGGACATGGAAGCATTCGCCCAAGCGGAAAGCCGCGACAACGGTAAGCCCGTGGCGTTAGCCCGGAAGGTGGATATACCGCGCGCTATTTCGAACCTGCGCTTTTTCGCCACGGCCATTCTGCATTGGGGTAGCGAAGCCCACGCCACGGACGGCATAGCAGTGAACTATACCGAACGCAGCCCCGTGGGTGTCGTGGGCTGCATCAGCCCGTGGAATTTGCCGCTCTATCTTTTTACATGGAAGATCGCTCCGGCGTTGGCCGTCGGCTGCGCGGTGGTGGCGAAGCCATCGGAGATCACGCCTCTTTCGGCATATATGCTGGCAGAACGTTGCGTGGAAGCGGGTTTGCCGCCGGGGGTGCTGAACATCGTTCATGGCACCGGAGCCAAGGCCGGAGCGGCCATCACTGCGCATCCGGAGATCACGGCGATCTCCTTTACCGGAGGAACGGCCACTGGCGCTCGCATTGCCACAGTGGCCGCACCCATGTTCAAGAAATTGAGCTTGGAATTGGGTGGTAAGAACGCCGTGGTGGTGTTCGCCGATTGCGATTTTGATATGATGCTGAAAGAGACCGTCCGCTCGTCCTTCAGTAACCAAGGGCAGATCTGCCTTTGTGGATCGCGGATCCTCGTGGAACGCAGCATTTATGAGCGGTTCAAGAAGGATTTCGTTGCCTGCGTGAAGGCCCTCAGGGTAGGAGACCCGCAGGATGAAACCACGGATCTTGGCGCTGTGGTGGCTGAAGCGCACCTGCAAAAAGTGTTGGGACACATTGCACTGGCCAAAGAGGAAGGAGGCATAGTGCTCACGGGTGGTGAGCGCGTGCATTTGGACGGCCCATTGAAGGACGGTTGGTACATGGCACCTACGGTGATCGAGGGCCTAGGGCCGCTATGCCGCACCAATCAAGAGGAGATCTTCGGCCCCGTGGTCACCCTGCAACCGTTCGATACCGAAGAGGAGGCCTTAGCCAACGCCAATTCCACCCGCTACGGGCTGGCCAGTGTACTGTGGACCAACAACGGCACCCGCATGCATCGCATGGCCCATGCATTGAAAAGCGGGGTCGTGTGGGTGAACTGCTGGATGCTGCGCGACCTACGTACCCCTTTCGGTGGCATGAAGCAAAGCGGCGTGGGACGCGAGGGCGGAGAGGAGGCATTACGTTTCTTCACCGAGGCGAAGAACGTGTGCATAAAGCTGTGATCAGGCGCCGTTGAGCGCAATTCCCACCTGTATCCACGTACCGCCCTCCATAACCTCGGACAGAAAATCGAGGTCACGGTGTTCCGAGCGTGCCGACGCGATCTGCGCAAGCACCGTACCGGCATTGGCTTCGGATACCAGTACGCCAGCCCGCAATGCCGGGCCCTCCATGCTAGCACCCAATAACACGGCGATGGTAGCTGGATTTTCTCCATTGGTCCGCAGCATTCCAGCAGCATGGTGAAGTGCATTGCGGCCAGCCGGACCACCCGCCGGTAGTCCGGGTTCGGTCTCTACCATGCGGCCCAGGTTTTCCAGTACTTCGGGGGTATCCAGGCCTACGTAGCTGAGCCAACATCCGGAATCCGACAACAGCGAACGTTGCCGGTGCAGAAGTTCCAAGGCCTGCGACGGCGTACCGTCACTGCCAGCGGACCAAGCTAAAGCGAACATAGTATGCTCTTCAAGGCAGTCTTTCCGGTCCCAAGTTGGCGTAGCCCCGGATCTGCGCATCATTTCAATGAGGCCCAGGCCCGCACCGCGGCGGCCGGGTTCATGCGTGCGCTGGATCCCATCGCGGAATAGCCCTTTCAACTCCGTGGTGGTTCGCCCTTTCAAAAAGCCAAGCACTTCCTGCAGGTCCTTGGCCTTGTCCATGTCCACCGGGTTCATTGTGCCCACGGTCTGGCCTGCCTCTCCGCAGTGCAGCATAAAATGGCTCCGCGCAACCCCCGCCTCCAGCGCCTGGGCCAGTCTTGCCCGGTGGCGTACCACATTCTGGTAAGCTTCCACCATGACATAGCCCAACCGGCCGCGTTCCGATGTGCGCGACCCCTGCTGGTCCAACACCGCTGCACCCAGCTCGATCAGGCGTGCGGTATGCTCGTCCGGGAAGCCGCCAGCATAGCCGAATAGACAGGGCGCGCCGCCAAGTGTTTCGTACAGGTGGATGAGGGTGCGCTCCATGCAAGGTCGCGAAGTTATTGAGCCAGAGGCGACAACGTGCTCCTCAATGACGTTGGTCCCGTGCTCTTCCGCTGTCCAGCTATTGTACGGTCCGTCAATTTTCATGGTCAAGCAACAACGAATGATAGTCCGTTGAATTGTGGAACATCCATAAAGTGTGCCTGCAACTGGTAGATGGTGGCGCCCGTAGCCTCGGACGCGAACGTTGATCCACCCCTCATCATGCGGGAGAAATTCGTCCTGGCATCGTCTTCCGCAAGGAGGGATGAGAAGGTGTTCATCACACTGCTGGATCTCTGTGCCTCTCTGACGAAAGAAAGACCTAACTCCCCAGCCCTACTTTCGTTGCCCATGGTACACCGTGAGCTTTTGGGAAAAGCGCGTTTGTTCGTGCTGCGGCATTTCTCCAAGCACATCCCGGCTTGGCTGCGTTTCCATGACCTGGAGCACACGCTTTCCGTTACACGAACGGCACTGGAGATCGGAAGAGCGTCCGGGCTTTCGGCAAAGGACATGCTATTGGTGGAACTTGCGGCGCTGTTCCACGATACCGGATATGCCACGGCCTATGCAGGTCACGAATTGGAAAGCGCCAAACTGGCCCGCACTTGGCTTTTGCAGCAAGGAACCACATTGTTGGAGGCGGAGCGCGTTTCGCGCATGATCCTGGCCACACGCATCACACATAAGCCCAGAAGCGCCGCGCAACGCGTGCTGCGCGATGCGGATTCCGCCAAGGCAGGGCAAGCCGATTTCATGGAAAAAGGCGCGCGCCTGCGGCTGGAATTGCAGCGTGAATTGGGCAAGGAGATCACCCACATGGCCTGGCTGCGTGAAAACCTGTCCTACTTGGAGTCGCACCGTTTTTTTACGACATACGGCGAAGAACGCTTCGGACCCCAAAAGCGCGTGAACCTGGAGGAACTGCAACGGGCCGTGGCGGCCGGCAGGCCCGAAACGGACTTCGTGAACAGCCCGGAACCGTTCATGGACCGTGACCTCAGCTGGCTGGCCTTTAACGCCCGCGTACTGCAAGAGGCACAGGATCGCGACGTGCCTTTGTTGGAGCGCTTGAAGTTCGTGGCTATCCATAGCAGCAACCTCGACGAATTCTACCGCGTCCGCGTTAGCCAGTTGCGCGGCCTGCGGAAATTGGGCAAGCGTGACCGCTCCGCCTTGGACGTGCCACGCGGTAAATTGCTCGCCCAGATCAATCGGACCGCCCTCGCACAACAGGCTGCGTTGGGCAAGGTCTACCGCAGTGAACTATTACCCGGCCTTCGCAGGAATGGCATCCGCATCTTGGAAGGGAAGGAGCTCGATCCCGCCCAACGCGCTTTCGCCCTGTCCTATTTCAAGACTTCCGTGGCGCACCTGATGCACCCCGTGGTGTTGCGCGGTGCCACTGTGCCCTTCATGGAGGATCGTAAACTCTACCTCGTACTGGATCTGCACCAGCGATCCACAGGCAAAAAAAGGTTGCTTCTGGCCAACGTGCCCGCCAGTGAACTTGGGCGCTTCGTTACCCTGCCCGCAAGCAAAGGCCGCACCGACCTGATGTACCTTGACGACGCCATCCGCCTGGGAGCGGCACGCCATTTCAAGGGTTGGACATTGAAGGCCGCCCACGCCATCAAGCTTTCCCGCGATGCGGACCTCTACTTGGAGGACGAATTCACCGAGAATGTCGCTGACAAAGTGCGCCGTAGCCTGCGTAAACGAAGCACCGGCATCCCAGCGCGTTTCCTTTACGATGGGGCCATGCCGCCCGCCCTGCTGGAACAAGTGAGGCTGGTGTTGAAGCTGAAAAGGTCCGAATTGCTTGAAGGTGGGCGCTACCACAACCTGAGCGACCTGATGGACCTCCCCGTAAAAGGGCATCCAAGCCTTCGCTGCCCGCCCATGCCACCGTTACGGCATCCGCGATTGGTGGGGCCGGACCTGTTCGCGCCCGTGCGCCAAGGCGATGTGCTGCTGCACTTCCCCTACCACCGCTTCGATCCGGTGGTCGAACTGTTGCACCAAGCGGCCAAGGATCCGAACGTAAAGCGTATCGCCACCACGTTATACCGTGTTGCGCAAGCCTCGCAGGTATGCGAAGCACTGGTGGATGCGGCCCGCAACGGCAAGCGCGTGGAGGTCCTGTTGGAGGTGCAAGCCCGCTTCGATGAAGGCAACAACCTGTTGTGGGGCGCTGCGCTGGAACAAGCCGGTGCCAAGGTGATCTATGGTCTGAAGGGCTATAAGGTCCATTGTAAACTACTGCTGATCGAACGCATCGAGCGTAAGGTCCTCCGACGCTATGCCTGCCTATCCACGGGCAATTTCAACGAGCGCACCGCACTTACCTATTCGGACATTGCGTTGCTCACTGCCCGAAAGGAACTCACGGATGAAACAGCGGCCGTGCTGGACCGTTTGATGCGTGAACAACTACCGCCGCCAACCCACCTTCTGATCACCTCTCCTTACGGTTTGCGCGGGGCGCTGGAACGTGCCATTGATGCAGAGATCGAGCAGGCCCGCTTGGGTAAACCCGCCTCCATATTGCTGAAGGTGAACAGCTTGGAAGATCGTCCGCTGATCCGTAAGCTATATGATGCTGACCGTGCCGGGGTGAAGGTGCGTGCCATTATCCGCGGCATCTGCTGCCTTCGCACACAAGTGCCCGGACACAGCAAACACATCAAAGCGATCAGTATTATTGACCGCTATTTGGAACACGCTCGCGCCTTCGTTTTTCACAACGCAGGAAAACCCACGCTGCACTTGGCAAGCGCCGATTGGATGGAGCGCAATTTGGACCACCGTGTGGAAACCGCCTTCCCCGTTCTGGACCCCATCCTAAAGGCCGAGGTCCTTGCCATGCTGGAGCTCCAGTGGAAAGACCACGTAAAAGCACGTGTGCTGGACCGGGACCAGACCAATGCTTACCGTCGGCTACCCCGCGGTAAGGCGGTGCGGGCACAATATGATTGGTATACGTTATTGCGAAAGGCGGGGAAGGGGTGATGTTTGATCTTTGAACATCCAAAGATCAGAGCGTTACGCTGGTCAACTCGTTATGCACAAAGTGGTGGACCTATTGATCGCGGGGCACGGCCTGGCCGGTGCGGTGCTGGCGGAAACAGCGCGCCAGCGCGGGCTTTCCGTGCACGTGTTCGATACTAAGAAGCCGGGCAATGCCTCCACAGTGGCCGCTGGCATGGTGAACCCTTTGGTGTTGCGCCGTTTCGTGCCCAGTTGGCGGGCTGATGAAATGCTTCCGTTGGCGACCGCTTTTTATGAAGCGTGCGATCAGCATTTTAGTTCCGGCGCATGGCACCCCTTGCCGGTGTTCAAAATATTTCCATCCCCTGCAGAGGCGAACTTGTGGGAACGGGCCATGGCAAAGGTGGAAAGCGCGCCTTTCATGACAAACGATGATCGGTCCGAGCTGGTCACTTCAGGTATTTCCGCACCGCATGGCTTCGGCACCATTCCAAATGCTGCATGGCTGGATGTACTGACGTTCCTATCGGTGCAGCGGGAACACTTGGAGGCCAAGGATGCATTCAGCTATCGCGAAGTGCGACCGGATGATGTGGAAGGAGCTGGTGCCGGTGTGCGCGTACACGGTAAGGAAGGGCGCTGGTTGGTGCATTGCACGGGCCCGTTCAGTGATGTAAAGGGCTTGGTGCCGGTGAAAGGGGAAACGCTACTTGTACGCATTCCGGGGTTGGAGATCGCACATATCCTACATCGTGGCGTGTTCCTGCTGCCTTTGGGCGCAGGGCTTTTCCGCGTGGGCTCCACTTTCAAGTGGAGCGATGTGTGGGATGGTCCTTCCGAGGAAGCCCGCACCTGGCTGCTGGCACGGGTGGAGGAGCTGGTGAAGCGCCCTGTTGAAATGCTGGGGCAAGAAGCCGGTGTTAGGCCGGCGTCCCGCGATCGACGGCCATTACTGGGGCTTGTCGGGCCACACGAAGCACTGTTCAACGGCTTAGGCGCGCGTGGTGTACTGCTCGCCCCATGGAGCGCCGCGCACCTATTGGATCACTTGTTCAGCGGCCAGCCACTGGACCCCGAAGTGGATCTCCGGCGGTTCGCTTGAAATTCCAATTGGTCGGTACCGGATAGTTGTCAATCCCCCAATATGGGTATTGCGCTCGGCTGCGGGATGTGGTAAAATTGCAGTAACCCACCCCTGATACCATGGAAAAGCAACAAGAAATAGGCGACGGCGCGATCAAGGCTTCAAGGATACTTTCCTTGGTGCTTCTCGTGGTCTGTGCGGCTTTGGCGATCCTGTCCAAGCTGGGCTGAATGCGAACGCCCCGGGCATCGCTGTGCGGGCCCGGGGCGTTATTTCACTGACGGCTCTTAACTGCCGAGAAAGTTGAACTCACGCACACCGCTATCATTGAACGGACCCGGTACCGGTTTGCCACTGGCATCCATCAGTTGCAGGCGCACCGTGTGCTTGCCGAGCTGCAAGCCCTCGATGAAGTAGGCATCCCACTTGTTGATGGTCCAATCTTCGCCGTCGATGGTGGCTTTCACACTGTACCCGTCCTTGTCCAGATCGGTGTTCAATAGGTAGAAGTCCAGCAGGATCTTGTCACCATCGATCTGCTTGTAATCGCCTTTGGGACGGCTGTAGAAGAGCGTCGGGTCCTTCATCACATCACCTGCTGCCAAAGAATCCTTGCCGGGCATGGTGAATTGCTTCACGACAACGGCGCTGTTGTGCTTGAGGCTTTCGTGGTAGCTACGGCTCAGGAAGCACAGGGCAACGTTGCGTCCAGGATTCGCCTTTTCCGTGAAGTCGGAAGTGTATTCGGCTTTATAAGGCGCATTGTTCAGGATGAAGTGGATGTGCTGTCCGTCCTTGCTATTGGCACATCCGCGGGTTGCAGCATCGGGTGTTTGGGCTTTCAGATCGAAGCCGTTCACCTTGAACTTGTACATGGCTTCCAGCTTCTTGGCGTTCGGCACCACGGTATCCAGCTTCAGCACGGCATCGGGGAATTGTGTGGCCGGAGGAGCCACGACCAACTTGATCGCGCTGTTGGCGGGACCCATGACCGCCTCGCGTACAGTGGGCTTCACTACCACCGTGTCCTTCGCAGGCGGAGGTGCGGCAGGAGGAGCTTCCGGGGTACTGCACGCGGCCAGTGTTAAAATGGCGAGGAACGGGATGTTCGTGATCTTCATGGTTCGGTCCGGGGTTAGTGTTCGAAGCTCAGCAGCAGTTGCCCCTTTTCAACCGCCGATCGCTCTAGGGCATGTATTTTTTTCACCACGGCATCACCGGTACTCTTGATGACGTTCTCCATTTTCATGGCCTCCAGGATAAGCAAGGGGTCGTTCTTTTTCACAGCGTCCCCTTCCTTCACCAGTACCTTAAGGACCAATCCCGGCATGGGGGCCTTTAGCTCCTTAACAACGGTTCCTTTGGCCTTGTCAAGTCCGAGCGATTGCACCAGTCTGGTGCGCTCGTCCTCCAAGGCGACAGTGTACGTTCCGCCTCCGATGCGCATGCGCACAGTGCCATTCTCCACATCTTTCTTCTGCACCAGCACGTTATGCGATCGGCCCTTGTGCATCACGCTGTAAAGACCCGGTCCAGTCCGGCGCACATCCGCTGTGGTTTTGTCCACCTGCCAAGCATCACCCCGCTTGGGGCTTTCGAGCTCCAAGGGATTTTTCGCGGCATTCACCGTGGCGAAGAGTTTGGCGCACATGCTCTGTGGAATTAACAACGGGAGGTGTAAATGGTTCCCGGATGCGGTTGCGACGGGGCGAATATACCCTGCTAAATGGCGGCTTGGCTTTCGTACCCCACATCCGGAGGTAATCCGGGCTGTTCGCGCGCTGCCACCGCGAGCCGGTCGCACAGTTCGTTCAAGGGATGACCGGCGTGCCCCTTGATCCATTGGAATTTCACCCGGTGTTTCGGGTAGATGGCCAGGAAACGCTTCCAGAGATCGGGGTTCGCCTTTTTGGCGAAATCCTTTTTCACCCATCCGAACACCCAGCCTTTTTCAACGGAATCAACCACGTATTTGCTATCGCTGATCACGGTGACCTCGTGACCTTCGCCCTTCAGTGCTTCCAGGGCTACGATCACCGCCAGTAGTTCCATGCGGTTATTGGTAGTGCGCCGGAACCCACCCCAGAGCTCCCTTCGGTGCGTGCCGGCCTGTAGCACCGCGCCGAAGCCGCCGGGCCCGGGATTCCCGCTGGCCGCGCCGTCGGTATGGATGGAGATCTTCATGGACTTTGAGGCGCGGAGATGCAGAGATGCAAAAAGGGTTTTACCGCCACGGCGATATCGCTACGGATGCGCAAGGCCTGAAAAACGTTCACGTGAATTTCTTGTCGTCCCGTAGCGTCGTAGCGTCGTTGCAATTGGGGTTTAAAGGTTCAATTCGGAAAGAGGTACGTAATGTTCCCCGCGAACAATTTCACGCTGATGGCCAACAGGATAACGCCGAACGCCTTTCGCAGCACGATGAGCCCTACGCGACCGAGCATCCGCTCAATGCGGTTGGTGAGCAACAGCACCGTGACCACCACGGCGAGGTTCATCAAGATCGCCACCAAGATCTCTGGACGGGTGAATTCCGCACGCAGTGACAGCACCGTGGTGATGGTGCCGGAGCCCGCGATAACGGGGAAGGCCAGCGGCACGATGCTGTAGACCTTGGGGTCTTCGCTAAGGCCCGGCGCGGAAGTGTCCTCCTTGAAGAGGCGGATGCCGAGGGTCATTTCCAAAGCGATGAAGAACAGCACCAGTGAGCCAGCAACGGCGAAAGAGTTCACGTCAATTCCCAAGAAGGACAATATGGTCTCGCCGAGGTAGAGGAACACGATCATGATGCCCCCGCTGACGATGGTTGCACGGGCGGGATAGATCTTACCCGCCTTTTCCCGTACCTGCAGGATCACAGGGATGCCGCCGATGATGTCGATCACTGCGAAGAGCACCAAAAACGCTTTGAACACGTGCGCCAATTGCATGGGGCGAAGGTCGGGTGTTGGCGGCGATCGTTGGGAGCTGCGCGATGTGCACCGTTCACTTTTTTGGGATGATCGTCAACGCCAGTTCTTCAACGACCGCTGGGAAATATGCGTGCTCCAAAGCATGCACGCGAGTTGCCAATGCTGCTGCATCATCGGCAGGAAGCACCGCGCAGCGGACCTGTTTCAGCACCCGCCCTTCGTCATAGCGCTCGTTCACCAAGTGGATGGTGATGCCGCTTTCGGCCTCTCCAGCGGCCAGCACGGCTTGATGCACGCGTCCGCCATACATGCCTTTACCGCCGTGCTTCGGTAGGAGCGAGGGGTGGATGTTCACGATGGCATCCGGCCATGCACGAACAAATTCCGCAGGCAGCAGGCGCAGAAAACCAGCGAGCACGACCAGGTCGATGCCCATGCCTTCCAACTCACGCTGAACCCTGCCTTCGCTGAGGTCCTTGCCAGTGAACAAGTAGCACGGTACGCCCGCTGCCCATGCCCGGTCAACTACGCCGGCGCTGGGCTTGTCACAGGCTATCAGCGTCACCTCTACGTCGGGGTGAGCATGGAAACGTTCCATGAGTACTTGAGCGTTCGTGCCCGAACCGGAAGCCAAGATGGCGATGCGTACCATGGCGCGAAGTTGCGACCTTCCCCACCAACCTGGAAACGGCGATCCAATGCTATCCTTGGAACCTCGTCAGAATAACGCGGGCTGGACGATCTTCTAGCCCTTGGAAGCGGAGCGTCAGGTATACTGAACAGCTGCTAGAGACCACCCCAGCCGATTTTTGGGCCCGCGCGCTCGGTTGCCGGGCACTGCACCGGAGCACCAATGGCACATGCGGATCACACACTATGGATTTTTTATCCACTTGGTCGGTCAGACGCGAATGAATATTCATTCTATCTGGCATTCAATTGATTACCTGCCATATTGCTTGCTGTTATCACGTTGGACGGAAGGCCTGTTGAGCACTTGCTTGACCCCTATATTTGACCCGAAGTCTTGTGCATTTGGAAAATATCATTCCTTTGCAGCCCAATCACTAAAAACAGCACGGACATGTCCGACATCAAGTCAAGGGTTATCGCCATCATCGTAGACAAGCTCGGTGTAGACCAGGGCGAGGTCACCCCAGAGGCGAGCTTTACGAACGACCTTGGCGCAGACAGCCTGGATACCGTCGAGCTCATCATGGAGTTCGAGAAAGAGTTCAACATCGCCATTCCCGACGATCAAGCCGAGAAGATCCAGACCGTGGGTAACGCGGTGGAGTACGTGGAGAAGAACGCCAAGTAAGCGCGCATGGCAGAGCTCAGGCGAGTGGTGGTCACCGGTCTGGGCGCCCTGACCCCTATCGGAAATACGCTCCCGGAATATTGGGATGCGCTTGAGAAAGGCGTAAGCGGTGCTGCGCGCATCACTTATTTCGACCCTTCCAAGTTCCGTTCCCACTTCGCCTGTGAAGTGAAAGGCTTCAATGCGGAGCAGTTCATGGATCGCAAGGAGGCCCGCAAAATGGACCCCTTTTCCCAGTTCGCCGTGGTGGCGAGCGACGAGGCCATTCTCGATAGCGGGCTGAAACTGGAGACTGATGATGAGAAGGAGCGCGCTGGTGTGATCTGGGGCACGGGTATAGGTGGCTTGGTCACCTTTCAGGAGGAGACGATGAACTATGCCCGTGGGAACGGTGATCCCCGGTTCAACCCGTTCTTCATCCCGAAAATGATCGCGGACAGTTCCTCCGGGATCATCAGTATGCGGCACGGCCTGCGTGGGCCCAGCTATGTTACCATGAGCGCCTGTGCCAGCTCCAACAATGCCATGATCGACGCGTTCAACTACATCCGGTTGGGCACGGTGGACGTCATGGTGACCGGTGGTAGTGAATCCACCATCCGTGAAGTGTGCATGGGGGGATTCAACGCCATGCATGCCCTGAGCACCCGCAACGATGACCCTGCGACGGCCAGCAGGCCTTACGACAAGGACAGGGATGGTTTCGTGCAAGGGGAAGGAAGCGGAGCGCTGATCTTGGAGGACCTGGAACACGCAAAGGCACGTGGCGCGAAGATCTATTGCGAAATGGTAGGGGGTGGCATGAGCAGTGATGCGTACCATATCACGGCGCCCCATCCGGATGGCCTTGGTGCCTACCTGTGCATGAAGCATGCCCTGCAGAACGCCGGATTGAAGACCTCCGACGTGGACTACATCAATACCCACGGTACCAGTACCCCGATCGGGGATCCACAGGAGGTGAAAGCGATCCAACGCCTTTTCGGCGAGGATGCCTACCGCCTGAACATCAGCTCCACCAAAAGCATGACCGGCCACTTGTTGGGCGCGGCCGGCGCGGTGGAGGCCATCGCCAGCATCATGGCGTTGCACAAGGGCATCATCGCCCCAACGATCAATCACTTCACGGACGATCCCGAGATCGACCCCAAGCTGAACTTCACCTTCAATACGCCCCAAAAGCGCGATGTTGAGATCGTGATGAGCAACACCTTCGGCTTCGGTGGGCACAATACGTCGGTGGTCTTCCGCAAGTACCGCTAGAAGCTGTTCGCCTCGATCTTCCGTCGCGCTTCCTCCCCGGAGGACAGACGCATACGTGCGTGGTGCCGCAAAACATTGGGCATCACACCCAAGGACCTGCCCCTTTTCCGCCAGGCGTTGCGCCACAGCAGCGCCGTGCCCGATGACCGGCCGGATATGCCGGATAACGAGCGCTTGGAATTCTTGGGCGATTCCGTTCTGGACACCGTGGTCGGACAGTACCTCTTCCGTTCGTATCCCGATAAAGGGGAGGGATTTCTTACCCGGATGCGCAGCAAGTTGGTGAGCCGGCATCAATTGAGCATTTTGGCCAAGCACGTCGAGATCGAACGCGTGATGGAGGTGAACATCGGCCGCAACCAGGATACCAGCGTACCCGGCAATGCCATGGAAGCCCTGATCGGCGCGCTGTTCCTGGACAAAGGCTTTGAGCGTACGAACGCTGTAGTGATCAAATTGATCACCGCGCATTTTGATCTTAAGACCGTGGAGCTCGAAGACCGTGACAGCAAAAGCCGACTGCTGGAGTGGGGACAAAAGCGCCGTAAAAGGGTCGAGTTCGTGCTGCATGAGGACAGCGACCATGGTGGCCGGGGCAAGCTCTTCGTGGCTGAGGCGCATGTGGACGGTGCCGTGCGCGGAACCGGTAAAGGGCATAGCAAGAAGAAGGCGGAGCAGGATGCGGCGCGTGCAGCGAACCGCTCTTTGGGCGTTACCGACCAAGAGGATGCATCCGAAGGGAAAGAACGCACCGGTCCGGAGGAAGAACGGCCGCGACGCAATGCCCGTAGGCGCGGTGGCCGTGGCCGGCCCAGCGGCGAAAGCCCGGGACAGGGGCGTGAACAGGCGCCACGCGTCCAACGCAGGCCGAGGTCCCATTGACGGGATACGCACCCTGCATCGGCAGGCCGCGACCGGGCTCTACATTTGGTCCCGCATTCACCATGGCCAAGTTCAAGCTCGATCTGGATCCCGATCCCGAGGTATTCCTCATCGCCATCAGCAGCCATGTGAATGATTACCGCCTTTGCTGGTCCTTGAACAATGGACTGGGCCTACAATTGGCCAGAAGGGCGGATGACATCCAGGACGAAGGCCCTGAAGGATCGGCCCATTTTTGTGTTTTCGATCAGCCCGGCATCGACGGCGACCCGTCTTGGACCTTGGTGGCCAACCATGCCCCAGATGGTGTGCTGGTACCCGAACAACGCCAAGCGGATTATTTCTTGGTGATGGGCACCGATAGCATCCAAACACCGGAGGACGTGCTGGAAACAGTGCGCAAGACCCAGTTCGTCCTAGCGGCATATATACTTGAAGCAAACACGCTTAAAAGCGCTCACAAGCTCCTGCAATGAAACCTTTCCGAGATCCCAAGACAAAGATCGTGGCCACGATGGGCCCCGCCAGTTCAGATCGCGCCGTGCTGCGCGAAATGCTCGTGGCAGGACTGGATGTGTGCCGCCTGAACTTCAGCCACGGGTCCTATGAGTTCTACACGGATGTGATCGCCACCATACGCTCCCTGAATGAAGAGTTGGGCCTGACCACAGCGATACTCGCCGATCTGCAAGGACCCAAATTGCGCGTGGGCGAAATGGACGATGGGCCCATCGAACTGGTGCCTGGTAGCGAATTCATCATATCCACGAAGGGGGAAAAAGGCGTGCCCGGTCTGGTAAGTACCAGCTATGCCCAATTCCCGAAGGACGTGAAAGCTGGCGAAGCCGTGTTGTTGGATGATGGCAAACTGCGACTGGAGGTAGTGACCACCGATGGCAAGGAGCGCGTGGTGACCCGTGTGATCCATGGTGGCATGCTCAGCAGCAATAAGGGCATTAACCTACCGAATACTAAGGTGAGCTTACCCTGCCTCACGGAGAAGGACCGCGCAGATCTGGCCTTCGCGTTGGAGCAGGGCGTGGATTGGGTCGGCCTCAGCTTCGTACGCAGTGCCCGCGACATTATTGAGCTGAAGCACGTGATCCGTTCAGCATCCAGCAGCGCGCGCGTGGTGGCCAAGATCGAAAAGCCGGAAGCCATGCTGGAGATCGATGAGATCATCCGCGAGAGTGACGCGCTGATGGTGGCCCGCGGTGATCTGGGCGTTGAAGTACCCATGGAGCAGGTGCCCTTGCTACAGAAGGACATCATCCGCCGCTGCCTGCTCCAACACCGCCCCGTGATCGTGGCCACACAGATGATGGAAAGCATGATCACCAATAGTACACCTACGCGCGCTGAAGTGAACGACGTTGCCAACGCTGTGCTGGACCATGCCGATGCGGTGATGCTGAGCGCGGAGACCAGCGTGGGCAAGTACCCTGTGGAGGTGGTGAAGGCGATGAACAAGATCCTGCTGGAAATGGAAAAGAGCGAGACCATGTTCAACGTACAGGAACCCACGCTGAAGGAGAATGACCGCATGGTGACCGATGCGATCTGCATGGCCAGTGTGCGCATGGCGGCCGCCATTGACATCAAGGCCATCGTTACCATGACGCATAGCGGCTATACCGCCTTCAAGATCAGTAGCATGCGGCCCAAGGCGCACATCTTCGCCTTCACGAGCAATAAGCGCATCCTCAATATGCTCAACCTGGTGTGGGGCGTGCGGGCCGAATACTACGACAAGACCGTGAGCACCGACCATACGGTGGCCGACATCAAGCACATCCTGCGCCGCAAGAACCTGGTACAAAAGGGCGATCTGGTGGTGAACTTGGCCAGTATGCCGATAGCGGACCAAGGCATGGCGAATATGCTGAAGTTGAGCGAGGTGTAAGAACGTACCACCGAGCGCCTTTTGTCGTCCGGTGTGTTTCTGTGGTGCCAGAACATAATCCCGACCTTGTCACCGATGGAGGAAAAGGATTGGGATGCGGTGGCAGCCACTTTCGAGGAGGATATTTTCAGTGTGCCAGCGCATGACCGGCTCAAACAGATCGAACGTTTGTTGGACCTACATGCACATGCCGATGCGATGGCAGCCGATGTTGGCTGCGGTGTAGGTGGCGCACTGCCCATGCTCGCGGGGCGGTTCGCAACGGTGCACGCCTCGGACATTTCCAGCGAATGCTTGGCCGTGGCCGAGAAGAAGTATGCGCGCTATCACAACATCCATTACTACCATGCGGACCTTGCCGGTCCTTTGCCTTTTCCCCCGGTGGATCTGGCACTTTGCATCAACGTGCTGCTGATCGCCAAGCGGGCCAAGCGGCAGGCCATGCTGGCCAATCTCTGCAACGCCGTGAAGCCCGATGGGCATTTGGTGCTGGTAACGCCCGCTTTGGAATCAGCCCTGTACGCATCGCATCGTTTGGTGCAGCTCAACGAGGACAAGGGAATGAAGCCTGCCGTGGCCCAGCGTAAAGCTGCACGCGACACCACCGGGTTGGACATGGGTATACTGTACATGGCGGGCGCTCCCACAAAGCACCATTTGAAGGAAGAGCTGGCCGACCTGTTGGAAGAGCAGGGCATGGATGTGCTAGCCATTGAAAAGCTGGAATATCCTTGGGCGTTTGCCCTGGAAGAAGCCCCCTCGACCATGGAGCCGCCCATGCCATGGAACTGGTTGGCGCACGCCCGGAGAAGAAAGGACTGAGACCTGTTGCCTGTTTCGGACCTCTCTGCTGCTACCCCCAACGGCGCTATCCGGCGGTTGGGCGGACCCTCCTGAGCATCTGCCGAAACACTGGCGCTGGGTCGGTGGATCTTTTAGTTTCGCGCTGAACCGCCCCCTGTTCCGGGATTTTCCGGAAAGGTGCAATGTCCTCAATTCCTACCCGTTCATGTCCACTCCGTTCCCTCTCAGCAGGTTCCGTTCCCAGATCGCCGCCATCCTTGGTTTGGTACTTTCCATTCCAGCCTTGGCACAGCCCACTGTACAGATCGGGATCTTCCCTTCCGCTGTAAGCGGCCAATTGGATGTGCGCCTGAAAGCAAACGGTGATTTTGACCAACTGCTCAGCAATCTGTTGTTCACCATCTCTTGGCCGACCGCTTCCGGCATCGGACTGGATAATGCGCAACTTGTGAATCTTTGCGACAGGCTTCCCATCGTGCCCAACGGCGATGGCGTTCAGCAGTCGGGCGGAAGGAGTTACCAAACATATTTCATGCTGAGCCTGCAGTCCTTGGCGGGTGGTTGTCCATTGCTCTCAGGGCAGGAATTGACGGTAATGCGCGTTCCTGTGACCGGATTGTCTGCATGCACGGACATCAGCATCGCAAACGACAGCTTCACCGCGAATAACAACAAGAACTATTACATCTCCTTGAACGGGCAGGATCGCACTGGCACGGTATACACACCTTCGGCCAGCTTGTGTTCTTGCAGCATTCTTACCCTGAGCATCACCACGGACAACCAACCTGCACAAACGGGTTGGGCCATTTATTCCGATCTCGGAGCAGTCCTCTATTCCGGGACTTTGAAGCCAGGCCAGACCAGCCGCACGGTTGCCCTCAACTCCTGCGAGCCTAACGGGTGTTATCGAGTGCGTATTACCGATGCCGGTGGCAATGGTATCGCCGGAGGTGGGTATACCGTGAAGCTTGGCAATGATCGGATCATTGATGCTACAGGTGCTTTTGGTAGTGCCAGCGGGTTGAAGAACAACGGCACCTTTTGTATTCCGTTGGGTCCGGTTTCATTAAAGCCTACTTCCGCTGACCTTGCCGGCATTGCAGCGAACACCGTGCTTACCGCGAACAAGATCACGGGCGCCAATTCCTATACGTTCTGGATATTCGACCCCCACGGCAGCTTCGATACCACCGTAGTACGCAACACGCCCAAACTGAAGCTGATACCTGACCTATGGAACCGCATTCCGCATGACCTTAGCCTCAATGTCCGCGTGAATGCGCGCACAGGCGGGGCTTACGGCCCATTCGGCAAAGCGTGCACTGCCATGTTGGGCAGTGCCCAGCTAAGGGCGATCGCCGAGGTCACCTCTGATGGAGATGAAAACTTGACTGTATATCCCAACCCCTTGCAGGACAATACCCTTCATGTGCATTACACCGCTCTGCAGAACGAAATGAAAACGGACGCGGTCATCGAATTGATGAGCACAACCGGACAACTTGTATTGCGCGAAGAAACAAGCTTCACGGGTACGTTGGATCAAGCAGTGCAACTGCCTGCCGGAACCGCCTCGGGTATCTACGTACTGATCTTTACCACGGAGGGACAACGATCGATAAGAAGGGTAGTGCAGCCTTGATCGATCCTCAAAGAATGAGGATGAGCAACAGGATGATGATGATGATACCTGCCGTGGAGAGATAGATGACCGTGCCATCGTGATTGAAGGTCTTTGATTCCGCCTTCAACGACCTCACCTCTTCACGCAACTCCTTACGATCGGCCTTGTCCAGATCGGAGCGGTCCATGTTGGCGATGGCATCCCAACGCGCTCCTATTTCCAATACACGCTGCTGTTCCTGTGTATTGAGCTTCTCAAAATTTGCTTCATCGATCTTGAAGTTGCTCTTAGGTTCCTTGGCGAACGCAACAGGTCCGAACAGGGTGCAAGCGGTCAAGAGACAAACGCCGAGATAGTTTTTGGTGGTCTTCATGGTTTGAGGATTTGGGTGAAGGTGGGAAAAGTCCGTGCCCAAAAGTGCGCACTATCCCACAAAGGTCGAATAAGCTTGAATGCCCAACGCTCTTGGGCATCACTTCCCCGATCAGGGGAAGTGATGCCCCTAGGACATTTGCGTTGCCAGCAGGATCGAATTCGCCGTATGCCGCCCCATGGCGAAGCATCCCTGAAGTAAGAAGCCACCTGTGGGTGCATCCCAATCCACCATTTCGCCGATCGTATAGAGGTGCGGATGCAGCTTCAGTGAAAAGTCCGGTCCCAATGCTCCGGGAGGAATTCCACCCACGGTGGAGATGGCCTCGCCAATAGGCCGGAGCCCTTTGACAGGGATGCGCAGATCCTTGACATGTGCTGCGAATTGCTCAGCATAGCCCGAGACTTCCTTTGGCGTGAACGCCTTCAGCAAAGCGGTTTGTGTCCGGTTGAGATTCAGTCCGGCAGCGTAATTCTTCGGCGACTTGCCGCCGATCCGCTCGAGTAATCGCTCCGGGGTACTATCCGGCTTCAGGTCCACGCACACCTCCATTGCGCCATCACGCACCGCAGGAACGATCGGGTAGATCGCATTCCCCTCCAGCCCGTAGGCGGTCAAGGTAGCCTCGCCCCACGCGCTTTTCTCACCAGCTGAGATGCGGATGTTCTTCAAGGGTTTGCCCTCGTGCGCCACTATGAAACCCTCCGGCCATGCTACCTCCACTCCGCAGTTCGATGCTTCGAACGCCCTTATTTCCACGCCGATCGAGCTGAACAACGGCGGCCAGATACCGGTGGACCCCGTTACGGGCCAAGAAGCGCCACCGAGCGCGAATATCACACGTTCGGCATCCAGCATAACCGGACCATCGGCATTTTCGATCCGCACCTGTCCAGCAGTATCGAACCCTGTGAAGACATGTTCCACATGGAACCTTACTCCTTGCCGTAAAAGTCTTTCGCGGATCAGGGCCAGCACGTCCACGGGTTTGATACCCTTCACTGGAAATATACGGCCACTGGTACCGGTGAACGTTTCAATTCCGGTTTCCCGTAGCCATCCGCTCAACTGCCCGGGCCCGAAAGCGGCCAAAGCTTCGTCAAGAAAACCTTTTGGAGAGTAAGCGCTCAACAAGTCTTCACCCTGCGCCTCATTGGTGATATTGAATCCACCTTGGCCCGCCACCAGGAATTTGCGCCCGATATTCCGACCGTGTTCGTATAGGTCCACTTCGGCATGTGGCGCCAGGGTGTCCGCCGCCATCAATCCGGCGGGGCCTCCGCCTATGATCGCGATGCGTATGCGTTGGGACATACTGCAAAGGAGGTGAACTTTGCTCCATCAGCGTGCCATTCCTTTTCGCATGGCCATTTTTGCACGCGAATGATCCACCGCCGCCGTTTCTACTCGCTTCTCTGTTCCATTCTTGTCGGCAGCGGCGCACTCCTTGCCCAAGTCGTTAATATCGAGGGCCGCCGCTTCATGAATGATACAGTGCCATGGACAGGCTTCGTGAATTTCCGGTTCAACGTTGCCGAGAGCGGACAGCGCTCCTTGAACCTGGGGTTGAACGGTGCGCTCCAGCATGTAGAGGGAAGGGACCGCTACATGTTCATCAACGACATTTCCTTCAGCCAGGTGGAAACGAATGAATTCCTCAACACCGGCTTCCAGCATCTGCGTTACAACTATCGCTTGGATTCTTTGTGGACCGGAGAGGCTTTCGCACAAGCCCAGTATAATAAGCCGCTACGGCTGGACCTGCGGCTGATGCTGGGCGCCGGGCCGCGGTTCACGGCGGTGGACAATGCCAAGATGCGTGTGAACCTCGGTACTTCTGTGATGCTGGAGCGGGAGTACATCACGGATGGTCCCCTCACCACGGTTGCCAGGAACAGCAGCTATGTGTCGGCAACCCTCAAATTCACCAGCATGGCCAGCCTGACCACGGTCGTGTATTACCAGCCCAAGCTTTTCGATGCCAGCGACAACCGCACCGCCGTGGAGGCAGGACTCCTCATCAACGTCACCAAGCACATGACGTTGGAGAGCCGACTGAACCTGCTGAATGACAGTGCCCAGCCCGAAGGTGTGCCCTCGCTCACCTACAGCTGGAATAACCTTTTCGGATATCGGTTCTGAAACCGGGGCGGGACCGGTCCGCGTCCGAATATCGCATAGGGTTATCGGCGTTCGTATGGGCCGTAGATCGGCTTTCAAATAGGGTCCGAAGATCTTCGGCCCCTACTTGAACGCCGCCAAACCTGTCACCTCGTGGCCAGTGATCAGCAGGTGGATATCCTGCGTGCCTTCGTAGGTCACCACGCTTTCGAGGTTCATCATGTGGCGCATGATGGGGTACTCGTTGGTGATGCCCATGCCGCCCAGGATCTGGCGCGCTTCGCGGGCCACATTCAGGGCGAGCTGTACGTTATTGCGCTTTGCCATGCTGATCTGCGCGGTGGTGGCGCGGTCCTCATTCTTCAGGATGCCCAAGCGCCAGGTGAGGAGTTGCGCCTTGGTGATCTCCGTGATCATCTCTGCGAGCTTCTTTTGCGTGAGCTGGAACTGTCCGATCGGCTTGCCGAACTGGATGCGTTCCTTGCTGTAGCGCAGCGCGGTGTCGTAGCATTCCATGGCCACCCCGATGGTGCCCCAAGAGATGCCGTAACGCGCGCTGTCCAGGCAGCCGAGTGGAGCACCAAGCCCGCTCTTGTTGGGCAGCAGGTTGGCTTTTGGAACTTTCACGTTGTCGAATACAAGCTCACCGGTCGGGCTGGCACGCAAGGAGAGTTTGCCATGCGTGGTCGGCGTGGTGAAGCCTTCCATGCCGCGCTCAACAACGAGCCCGTGTATGCGGCCTTCGGCGTTCTCGGCCTTCGCCCACACCACTGCGATGTCCGCGATGGGGCTGTTGCTGATCCACATCTTGGCACCGTTCAGCAGGTAGTGATCACCCTTGTCCTGGAATGTGGTGACCATACCGCTGGGATTGCTGCCGTGATCCGGCTCGGTGAGGCCGAAGCAGCCGATCATCTTGCCGGATGCGAGCTTGGGCAGCCACTTCATGCGCTGCTCTTCGTTGCCATATTTCCAGATCGGGTACATCACCAAACTGCCTTGCACGCTGCACAGGCTGCGTAGGCCGCTATCCACGCGTTCGATCTCCTGCATGATCAGGCCGTAGCTGATCTGGTCAAGGCCCATGCCGCCGTATTCGACAGGAATGTTGGGGCCGAATGCACCGATCTCCGCCAAGCCGGGAATGATCTCCGGATGGAACTCTGCCTTCTCGAAGCTCTCTTCGATAATGGGCTTGATGTGCTTGCTGACGTACTTGCGCGTGGTATCGCGGATCAACTTGTGCTCCTCCGTCAGCAGCTCATCCATCAAATAATGGTCGTGCGCTTGGTAGAGGTCAGTGGCGTTGCGTGGGGCTGCTTTTGCGTTCATCGAAGGAGGGAGGTAAGGTGTTGCACCAATAGGCGCGGAGGAGGGGAATGATAGGAGACCGCTGGCGACCGCACCGAAAGGGGCCGCGAAATTAGGGAACCTCCGCAAGCTGCCGTGCGGAATTACTTTCGTGCCCCGATGGACCAGTTGCGCGCAATAGACCCACTTGGGGCAGGTTGGATGGCCGGCGTGGTGCTGTTGGCCTGTGCCGCGCTGGCTTGGGTGAACCTCACAGCACCACGGCAATGGGGAGTGCTGTTGCACTCCTTTGCTTCGGTCCGCTTAGGCAAACAGCGGGTACGTGCCGAGTTGGACCTGGGCGACCGGAACCTGGCTTTGCTGATGCTCACCGCTATTTTATTGATCGGTCTGTTCGCCTATGAGGTCGCTTTTTTCAGGGGTTGGGGTGCACCGGGTCTGCCAGCCTTTGGCATGATACTGCTCGTAACCGCCTTGGCACTGGTGGCCCAAATGGTGCTGTTGCGTACCATCGGGTTCTTGGCCGGCGATGATGGCGGGCTGGAGGAATACCTGCGCACCATGGTGGTGCTCAACGTATGTCTTGGACTGATCTTTTTGCCTTTATCCATCGCCATGGCATGGCCAGCGTTGGTAGCATGGCGCGTTCCTGTGTGCACAGTAGGCTTGCTCTTGGCTGCGGCGTTCCTCCTGTTCCGATGGGTAAGGGCGGTCGCGATCGGTATCGGACACGGCACGCCCGTCCGATACGTTTTTATATACCTTTGCGCCGCCGAAGCGCTGCCACTGGCCCTTGCCATGCATTTCGCTGGCTTCCTGCCATCGGCATCTTCACCCACCCTTTAAGCTGCGCGGAAACTGAAGATCAAGAACATCCTTGTAACGCAGGCCGCCCCGGCGGATCCGCGTTCCCCTTATTTCGACCTTGCCAATAAATTCGGTCTCAAGATCGATTTCAAGCCTTTCATCAAGATCGAACCCGTGGCTGGCCAGGAGTTCCGGCAGGAGCGGATCAATGTGCTTGAACATAGTGCTGTGGTGCTGACCAGCCGCAATGCGGTGGATCATTTCTTCCGCATGTGCAAGGAACTGCGCATCACCGTGCCGGAATCCATGAAGTATTTCTGCGTGAGCGAAAGCGTCGCCTACTATGTGCAGAAATACATTGTTTACCGCAAACGGAAGGTGTTCATCGGCAAGCAGACGTTCGAGGACCTGATGGATGTGATCAAGAAGCACAAAACAGAGCGCTTTCTTGTGCCGGGTTCCGATATACAGAAACAGGAGATCCCACGCTTGCTGGACAAGGCCGGCGTGAGGTATTCCAATGCTGTTTTTTATCGGACGGTGGCCAGCGACCTGAGCGCCATGGAGAATGTCCACTACGACATGCTGGTCTTCTTCAGCCCCGGTGGCATTGAAAGCTTGCGCAAGAATTTCCCGAAATACCAGCAAGGCGGAACCGTTATTGCCGCTTTTGGGCCCACTACAGTGAAGGCCGTGCGCGACGCTGGCCTGCGCTTGGATGTGGAAGCACCCTTGCCGGAAGCGCCATCCATGACCGGGGCCATTGAGCTGTACTTGAAGCGCGGCGCGAAAGCCGATGCAAAGGCCGGTACGCAAGCTGCCAAAGAAGCCAAGAAAGCTGTGAAAACGGAGGAGAAGGCTAAGCCAGTGGCGAAAAAGGCCGCCCCAAAGGCCGCCCCCAAAGCTGCTGCCAAGGCCAAGCCTGCACCGGCTGCCAAGCCGAAGGCGAAAAGTGCCAAGAAGCGTGGCTGAAGCCCATGGCCATTGCAGCCGCGCAGCCCGGCATACGCGCGCGCTTCCGCAAGAACGAGCGACTTATCGGCCGCGACCGGCTGAAACTCGTCGCCACCACCGGACGTTCAGTCAAGGCGCATCCCTTCCGTTTGACGGGCCTGTTAATTCCCTTGGACACCAGCGCACCTGCACAAGTGGCCTTTGCCATCCCCAAGCGGCATATGAAGCTGGCCGTGCATCGCAACAGGCAGCGGAGGTTACTCCGCGAAACTTATCGGCTGAACAAGCATCGCTGGTACGACGCGCTTCAAGCCGCCGGCGTGCAGTGCGCATGGTTGGTGGTCTTCCAAGGCGGGCCGCCATTGGGTTGGCCGGAAACACAGGAGAAAATAACCGGTCTTTTCGACCGTTGGGTAAAGGAGCATGTCCGGCCTGATCGCTAAAGGAATGATCCTTCTGGTCCGCGTTTATCAAGGCGCTATTTCCCCTTTGTTGCCGGGCAGTTGCCGCTACACGCCAACGTGCAGTGAATACAGCGCGCAGGCGTTGGCGAAGTACGGCGCATGGCGCGGCGGCATCCTCACCTTGAAGCGCTTCCTATCTTGCAATCCCTGGGGCGGCCATGGCCACGACCCCGTCCCTTAGCAAATTCCCGCATGAAAACGCATTTCCCCTCTTGGAAAACCATTGCCATTGCCTGCACCGTTACCGCTGCTGCCGGTTTCGGGCTGGCCGCTGGAGACAACTATTTCGAGGTGGGCAAGAACCTGGAGATCTTCAACGAACTCTACAAGGACATCAACATCTACTACGTGGATGATGTGAACCCCGGCGAGCTGATCGATACCGGTATCGACGCCATGTTGGAGAGCCTTGATCCCTACACGCAGTACATCGCCGAGAGCGATCTCGAGGACTACCGCATCATGACCACCGGGCAGTACGGCGGCATCGGTGCGATGATCCGCAAGAAAGGAGAGGACGTGGTGATCAGCGAGCCGTACGAGGAATATCCTGCCATGAAAAGCGGGATCCGCGCCGGCGACAAACTGCTCCAGATCGATGGCCGCTCCGTGAAGGGCATGGGCACCGATGATGTCAGCAAGTTACTGAAAGGCCAGGCCGGCACAGCCGTGAGCGTTATGACCGAGCGGGATGGCGGTGCACCTTCCACACATTCACTGACCCGGGAGGAGATCAAGATCCCCGACGTACCGTATAAGGGAATGATCGACCCCGCGAATAAAGTGGGGTATATCAAGCTGAACAGCTTCACACAGACCGCCGGTCAGGAAGTGCGTACCGCCTTCAAGGAGCTAAAGGATCAAGGTGCCGAGAAAATGGTGCTGGACCTGCGTGGGAATGGTGGCGGGCTCTTGCGAGAGGCCATCAACATCGTGAACATCTGGGTGCCGAAAGGGCAGACCGTGGTGGAGACAAAGGGCAAGATCAGCGAGTGGGACAAGACGTACAAGACACTCAGCGACCCATTGGATGGAGAAATGCCACTGGTGGTGCTCGTTGATACCGGCTCAGCAAGCGCGAGCGAGATCGTGACCGGCGCCTTGCAGGACCTGGACCGCGCCGTGGTGGTGGGCAATCGCACCTATGGCAAAGGACTCGTGCAGCAAACGCGCGATCTGTTCTACAACAGCAAGCTGAAGGTGACCGTTGCGAAATACTACATCCCAAGTGGACGCTGCATCCAGAAAGTGGATTACGCCCACCACGATAGCACCGGCCATGCGGTGATCAAAGCCGATTCCACCATCCTCGCTTTCAAGACCGCGCATGGACGGCCTGTGTTCGACGGCCGTGGAATTTCACCGGACATCACCATCGACCGGCCGGAAATCCCCAAGGTTGTGTTCGGACTGTACACTTCGGATATCTTCTTCGACTTTGCCAACCAGTACCGCATGGAACATGATAGCATCGCTTCGCCGGACAAATTCGAGATCACCGACGCGATCTACGACCAATTCCTGGAATTCACCAAGGGCAAGCACTTCGAGTACCGCACGCAAAGCCAGGATGATCTGGATAAACTGGTGGCGGATGCCAAAAAGGAGCGCTATTATGAGGTTTCCAAAGATGCGATCGATGGCTTGCGCGCCAAGCTGAACCCCGACCGCAGCGAAGAACTCACGCGCTTCCGCGAGGACATCAGCGAAGTGCTGAAGGCCGAATTGGTAACGCGCTATTACTTCCAGACGGGGAGGGCAGAAGCCATGCTCAGCTCCGATCCCGCTGTGAAAAAAGCGATCGCGGTGCTGAACGGAGCGACTTACAAGGAAGTTTTGGACGGTACGTACAAGGCGAATTGATCGCTCGCCGGAACTACCCGGATGCGGACCCTTGACCTACGCAGTACCGGCCCGCATCGCGCCGTCCACTTAGGCGCGTTAGCCTTGTCGCTGGTGGCATTGCCATGGTCCGAATTCCTGCTGAGCCTGGCCCAGATCATACTGTTGGTGAATTGGCTTTGGGAAGGCGTTGCGCAGCGCGATCTTGGAGGGCGTTTCAAACGGGGCTTCACCACGCCGGAAAGTGCGGTGTTCCTTTCGTTCTTCGGTCTGCACGTACTTGGGCTGTTTTGGACCACGGACCTGAAATGGGGTTCCGATCTATGCCGCATCCTCTTGCCGGTCCTGGTCTTCGGCCTTGTGCTTGCCACTTCGCGGAAATTGAACGCTCAACAACTGCGCGACCTGCTGCTGCTGGGTGCATGGAGCGCGACCGCCAGCACCATCTCCTGCTTGGCCATGCGCTACGGAGCACTGGCTACAGGCGAGTACCGCGAACTTTCACCTTTCATCAGCCACATCCGGTTGTCGTTGATGTTGTGCATGGCCATCGCCGTTTTCATCGTGTATTGGCCCAAAGGCTGGTTGCTCCGTGCCTCTCATTTGGCGGCGATCCTGCTCTGCCTGTTTTTTCTGGACCAATTGAGCAGTTTGATCGCCTTGCCGGTGCTCGCCGTGCTGGCGGTTTTCCTATTATGGCGTAAGGCCAGGCATAGAGATAAAAGCATTCAATGGGCAGCGGTCGGGCTGGTGATCGCCGGCCTTGCAGCCAGTGTTGGCTACGTGCGTTCTTGCGTGAAGGACTACCTGCATGCCGATCCAACGGACCTACAGCATCTGGACGTGGCCAGCGCCGGTGGCGAAGTGTATTACCACGATCTGCGGGACCCACAGCGCGAGAACGGACACTATGTGTGGGTGAATGTGGCGGACAAGGAACTACAACGCGGTTGGGACCGGATGAGCGAATTGCCTTGGGCCGGGAAGGATCAACTCGGGCAGCCGTTGCGTGGCACCTTGGTGCGCTACCTCGCGAGCCTTGGTGTGCGGAAGGATTCCACGGGCCTTGCGCAGTTGAAGCCTGAGGATGTGCGGCGCATCGAAAGCGGTATGACCAGTGTGGTGGAAGGCCGCCAAGGTGCCATGCGCGCGCGCATTGAACAAGTGCTGTACGAGCTGGAAACCTACCGCAACAGTGGCGACCCCAGCGGTCACTCTGTCACCATGCGCATGGAGTTCCAGCGCACCGGGTTTGGCTTGGCGAAGCAGCATTGGCTTACGGGTGTGGGTACCGGCGATACCCAACTTGCATTCAACAGGGCTTATGCCGCTGCGCACAGCCCTCTCGCACCCCAGTGGCGGCTGCGGGCGCACAACGAATACCTCACTCTCTGCATCAGCTTCGGTGTGTTCGGCCTGCTCTGGAGCTTGTTCAGTTGGGGATGGCCGGCCTGGCGAACGGATGCATTCCGAAACCCGCTTTTCATCGCGTGGGGCATCATCTTCTTGCTCTCCTGCTTCAGCGAGGACACGATCGAGACGCAGATGGGCGCCACGTTCTTCGCCCTGTATTACGCACTGTTCGTATTCGCTGCACCGACTACTGCGGCAATAGCTCCAGCACGCGCGCGATAGGGATCCGCGTGATGCAATCACAAGGTTGGCCGCGCTTGCATTGCGGGCAATCCGGATCCTGCACCAGCACACGTGCATCCGGACCCAACGGTGCCCAGCGGCCGGGATGCAAGGGCCTGCGCATGTTGAACAACCCGACGGTACGGATGCCCGACGCTGCTGCGATGTGCAACGGTCCTGTGCTGGCTGCAACGAGCGCGTCCACTTGGCCGATCAACGCCATTAGCTGTTCCAGAGAAAGGGCCCCACCGGTGTCGGTGACGTGGGGAAGGTCCACCGGCAGGGCGCTGCGGTAAACCTCGGCTTCGGCTTGGGTGCCCGTTAGCAGGATGTGGTAGCGTGCCGGGTCCATGGCACGGATCAGATCACCGAAGTTCGCCAGGCCCCAGGCCGCACCGGTCACCTTCAAAGGATGCAGGATCACGTTGATCCGGTCCGGCATCAACAAGTGGCGCACCGCAACATCCGCTTGCGGCAGGTGAAGCCCCATCAGCGGCGCAAGCGTTTGTAACTCCGGCACTACCATGCCGAAGGGGGCCAGCAACTTGAAATTCAACTGCGCCTCGTGCAGGTCGCTGTTCTTGCGGCTAAAATCGATGCGCCTGTTGCACGTGGTCCAATGCCACGACCGGTGGCTGGTGCCGATACGCAATGGAATGCCCGCCTGTTTGGCCCAGTTCGCAACATCCCGCTGCGGGAAGACATGAATGATCGTATCGGCTCCCACCTTTTTCAAATGCTCCGGTGCATCTGTTCCGGCTGCTTGAAGGTCTTCCAGCGCGAGGGTGCCGTCCACGTGCGTGCAATGTCGCCACAACGGTTCCGTGTAGCGTTTCACCAAGGCGATGATGCGCGTGCCGGGCGATCGTGCCTTGATCGCGCCCGCCAGGGGTAACGTCAACACCGCGTCGCCCAAGTTGTCGGGACGGCTCAGGATGATCGTGCCCGGAATGTTCATGCCCCTTCACGCCACAGCTGTTCCAACTTGGCGTATTTCAAAAAAGTGGCGTGCGCACTGATGCGTGCGATGACGAAACCGTGATAGCCATCAAGGAACCCGCCCCGGAAAATATAATCGCCGATGAATTTCGCCACAGGGCTCACGAGCAATTTCGTCCAACTTGCACGCTTTCCTTGGGCGTGAAGGGCGCGCGATGAAATGTCCGTGAAGTAGTTCACTTGGCGCAAATGGTCAGTGATGGAATGATAGCTGTAGTGAAGCAGGTCGCCTGTCAACTTTTCGATCCGTGTGCCGGGGTCCAGTTCGTAACGGTCGTGCGGGTTGGTGCCGCCCCAACGGCCTTTCCGGCTGTCCCACAAGCGCAGTTTGATGTCCGGGTACCAACCGCCATGCTTCACCCACGTGCCGCAATAGTTGGTGAGCCGTGCCATGGCGTAGCCATCGGCGAGCTGTGTTCCCGCCTTCACTTTCTTGATCGCCTCCATCAGCGTTGGATCCAAGGCTTCGTCGGCATCCAAGGACAACACCCATGGATATTTCGCCTGCGTGATGGCCCAATTCTTCTGTTCGATATGGCCTTCGAACGCATGCTGCACGAAACGCGCGCCGTGTTCCCGCACGATCTTTTCCGTGGCGTCGGTGCTGAAGGAATCCACTACTACGATGTCGTCCGCCACTTCTTTTACCGAAGCCAGACAGCGCGCAATGTTGCGTTCCTCGTTGAAGGTGATGATGACGACGGAGAGTTCCAACGCGCCGAAGGTAGCGGGGCGGATGACGCTAATGGCAGATCAATGCACCACCAGGAAAACACCCCGCGATGCGATCCTGTCGGGCTGGTTGACCTGATAGGCGTAGAGCCCGGGAGCGAAGCGTTGGACGGGCACGGTGATGTTGCCACCAGCGAAGCCCTGTGCGAAAACCTGTCGCCCCGTTGCATCCAGCACCACCAATTCAGCAGCGGTCGCGTTGGACAGTTGGAAATGCACTTGCTCGCTGGCAGGCTGTGGGAACACGCTCACTGACGGCGCGTTGGCCGCTTCGGAAATGCCTGATGGTGTGCTCACCAGGTTCACGCAGTAATCCTCCGTCTCCCCGAAGGAGTACACCGTGCATCCATCAGGCACTTGATCGCCATATTTCATGGCCACGCGCATCCGGGTGGAGCCTTCCGTGGCGCTAGCAGGGACGGTGAGCATGCCATCCACGGGTGTGCCCAGAACGGAATCGGCGGTGAAGACGGCCTCATCCACCGCGAATTGACCGTCGCGGTCGAGGTCGAGGTACACGGTGTAGAATTCCCGATAGGCCGGGCCGGCATAGCCCATGTTCAGCAGGATGGGCAAGGTTGCGCCGATGACGAGTTCGGATGACTGTGCGGTGACATCAGGAGAGGCATAGCCACCATCGCTGCCGGAGATCCGGTTGATACCGGCGAGCTGCACGTGCGCGATCCACTCGTAGGTGGCATCGCCTCCACTGGTGCAGAACGACGCTTCAACACATTGGCCGCAACCGGGCACATGCAGCGCTATGGAGGCCGACCAAGGTGCGAGGACACCGTTGCAGGCACTGCGCATCTGCACCTCCAGATCGCTGCACGACGGCAATCCGGAAAGCGTTGCGGCATTTCCTGTCAGGCCGTTCATATCGATCCATTCTTCGGCCCCGATCGTGCGGTAGCGCAGGTCATAAGCGGAGGAAGCCAGCACGGGGTTCCAGCTAACGGTAGCACTGATGGAGTCGTTCGCCGTGGCCGTGATGTTCATGGGTGCGGTGCAGCAGCCTTCGCTGGTCCAGGTCAGCACTGGCCCGAAATCGCTTGCAGCGGAATCACAATCCGCGGCCACTTGGAATTCGTACACGTCACAGGTGCCCAAACCTGAAATTTCGACCGAACCATTGGTCAGTCCTGGAACTTCCGTCCATGGTGTTACGCCTTGCAAGCGGTAGCGTGCGGTGTACGTGCCCGGTAGTGCGTTCCACGTGAGCGTCGCGGAACCGATCGTTGCGGAGCTGGCGGCCAAGTTGTACGGTGCTGGGCATGCGGCACAACTGTCCATGAGCAGTTGCACGCTGTTGAACGCGTTGATGCGACCACCGGTAACGGTGTTGCCCGGCAAGTTGCCCACTTCGTCCACCCCGGCGAAAAGTGCATTACGCACACGCCGGGCGGCTTCCTCGGGATCGTTATGCGCAATGGCAGCCAAGCTCGGGCAAGGCACACTGTACATCAACGCGAGCACCCCTGCGGTGAGCGGGCTGGCGAACGAAGTTCCGCTGGTACTGCCCGTGCCTCCGCCGATAGTAGTGGTGAATACGCTGGCCCCCGGAGCGCCCACATCGATGGAGGTGGAGCCATAGCCGGAGAAGGTGCGCTGGTCCACACTGTTGGTAGCGGTCACGGCGATCAGGAATTCGCTGGGGCAGGCCGTGGGCAGATCGCCCACCACGTCGATGTTCACGTTGTTGTTCGCCGTAGCGCCGCAGTTCAGGATGCCTGCCGTACCCAGCGTGTCGTACAATGCGCACCAGATCGGTGCGTTGGCCGGTTGGCCGCCGTCCACGCCCCAGCTGGCATTGGTGGCCACCACAAAGGCACCTTTAGTACCGCCGCTCTGGTTGTACAGCCTGCGCATCACCAATGGATAGGTGTACGCCGCCACCACATCCGATTCCAGCGTGCTGGCGTATTTCACCGGCATCATTTTCACGTTCCAGTTAGCACCGGTAACCAATACGCCGTTATTACCGACGGCGCCGATCATGCCGGCCACTTCGGTGCCATGCGGTCCGCTGTAAACGTTGTCGTTGCCGGCCGCGGGAGCCCAGCCCCGCACGTCGTCGATGTAGCCGTTGCCGTCATCGTCAACCCCGTTGCCGGGAATTTCCTGCCGGTTGATCCAGGCGTTCGCGGCGAGGTCGGGGTGCGTGAGGTCCGCATCCTCGATGATCGCCACCACTATCGTGTCGCCCACCGCCGTGACTCCGCCCGTGGTAATATCCCATGCACCTTCACTATTGATATTCTGGTGATGCCATTGCTGGCCGTACTGCGGATCGTCAGGAACGTTACGCGGGGCAAGCCGGTGGTTCACTTGGGCCATTTCAACACCGGGATGCGCTCGGAAAGCGCGCAGCATCGTGCCCTGCGGTACCGCTGTGGGATCAAAATGAAAAAGCCATGTGCGCATGGGGGCCGAGATCTCTTTTTCCACACGCAACGCGGAGGATGTGCCGGTCACGAACGAAAGGTCCTTGGCAACGTCCACTGCGTTGACGCCGGGTTTCAGCATGGCCAGAATGTCGCCGGGTACCGTGGCTATTTGCGGAAGAGCGGTAGTGGCCAGAGCGAAAAGGCACAATGCAAGAATCGTGGAGCGATGGAAATTCATCATGTTACAAAGGTAGACGGGCAGCAAAGGGATTCCGTGGCCTGTTGGCGGCAGTCTTGGAAGCTTGATCGGTGAGGTTCTGCGGAAGCGAGCGAGCAACATACCACCTGCATGATCCGCTTCCGATCAACGGCACGGACGGAGGACTTCCTCCTTGCCGTCCCAATCGTAGCTGTCGCGAATGAACGCCAAACTTTCGCGCAAGTCGTCCCCTACGCTGGCCAACTGGCGAGTAGGGGTGCAGCGGTCCGTTATCATGGAATTGTCTCTCGGGTTCGCGAAAACCAAGTAGCTGCCGCCCAATGCAAAGTGGAAGCCGCATCCGTCGCTCTTATTCGAAGTGCGGACCACTGCGGTCCCGCTCGGCCCTTTCCAGGAGCGCACGACCTTGAAAAGAACATCGATCCGTGCCTTCGATCGGTGCGGCCCCCCTTTTTCGTTCCTGGTAGTGAACGATGTATCAACCGCTAGAACGACCCCTTCAAAGATCTGCACGGCTGCGCAAAAGGCCTCGCCCAGACCGCTGGTTTGGCAATTGCAACCGGGCACCGTGACGGGTGTTTGGGCGTGCAACGCACTACAGGGCCCGGAAAGGAGCAACAGGAATGAAAGGAGCATTTTCATCCGAACGAAGGTAATTGAGTTGCCCGGAGCAGAAGGTGCTTGGTCCGGGCATTGGTCCGTTCTTTCCCAGGTAGAAGCATTGAGCAAGTGAACTTGATGGATGGAAGTATTCTCCAAGAAGGCATCATCTACCGCAAAGAATGCGGAAGCATTTCGGCTGATCCGCTTATCCTGAACTTCGCAGCGCCATGTCCTCGACCGTAGTGCCTCGCGCCCGTAAACCCATTCTGCGCATACTGGGTGCGGTGGGCATCGCATTGGTGGTAGGTATTGGCTGGTTCTGTTGGTGGGCCTCACGCCATGGCGAAGATTGGTTGGACCGCACGGCGGAAGAACGGATCCATGCGGCGATCGCGGAGGCTAGTGTGCCCGGCTATCGTTTCACCCTTGCAAGTTTGAAGTCCGATGCACGGCATGGCCGACTATTGGTGACCGGGGCGGAACTGAAATTCGAGCCACAGCTGTTGGACAGCCTGCGAAGTGGTGCCTACCAATATCTCTTTGCGGCAAAAGTGGATACTGTGGAGCTGCGCGGGGTGTCCTTCTGGGGCCTGCTGTTGCGTGGTGATATCAATGTGGAGGCCATTGTATTGGCTGGGCCTGAATTCCATTATTTCACCGGACCCAAACGGGTTGCGCTGGCCGACCCGTTCAAGCGCTTGGGCCACGGCGGGAAGAGTGCCGTTTCGGTGCTGACAGCGGATACGCTCCGTGTTCGTCATGCTGGTGCAACCGTGCAGGACCTTGGCGAGAACCTGCCGGAGCTGGATGTGAACGGCTTGGCGTTGGATGTGAGCGCATTGCGTATCTCAGCGCTGGGGCAACATGCCGGTGTCCACCTTGTCGTTGCCGGAGCGGACCTGCACGTGGACAGCATCAGCACGCAATTGCCCGATGGAAGTAGACTGCGCATCGGTGCGATCGCATTAAGCCGCGAGCAACGCAAAGGGCTGATCACCCGGCTTTCGATAGTGCCACCCTTGCCGGACAGCATGGACACTTCCCGCATGCGGAAAAGCGTGTTGACGCTCACTGTTGACAGCATCACGCTGAGCGGTTTGGACCTGGACAGGTCCTTAACGGATGAGGCTTTGCGGATCACCCACATGGGGATCCACGGTGCGAACGTTGCGGTGGAACTGGACAAGACCTTGCCGGAGCCCGCGCCCACACCGGTGCAATTGCCGCCGGCCGCATTGGCCTCGATGCCATTTTCCATTCGCTTGGACACGTTGGAACTCAATGATGCCACCGTGATCTACCGCGAACGCGACCCGCGGACAAAGCGCTGGGGCGTGATCCCGTTCGACCATTTACGCGGCATCTTCACGAACGTGACAAACGATGCAGAGGCCATTGCTGGAGGGGAACGCATCCAAGGCGAATTCGCATGCACCTTCTTCGATAGTGCGCAAGTGAGCGGGCACTACGATGCCAGCTTGGACGGCAGTGAACGGTTCACAATAAGCACCAACTTATCGGGTCTATCCTTGCCGGAAGTGAACAGCGCCACGGGTCCGCTGCTGCGGATGCAGGTGGAGAGCGGCGAACTGCACAACATGGAAATGCGGATTGAAGGAAATGCGAAACGCGCCAAAGGGAAGATGACCATGGACTATAGCGGCTTGCTGGTGCGCGTGGAACCGGGCACGCCCAAGGAATTGCGGCACAGCATGTTCGGTAACGTAATGGATGCCATGCTCTCCCAAGCCTACGGCGGGGCCTTGAGCGCGAACCGCGAACAAACATTCAGCATTGATCGCGATCCGGACCGCAGCATGCTTACCTACCTGTGGCACGCTACGCGCGAAGGCCTCGCCCGGAATTTGGTTCCGGAGGCCAAGGAACGGATGCGCACCATGCTGAAGACCGATGCCGAAAAATGGCGATCGGAACGAGCAGAGCGCAAAGCCAAACGGGGAGCGGTGAAGTAGAACTTGATCGATCTGCATCGGCCATTCGATGGTTGTTCAAAATGACCAGTTGATAAGGACACCACATGGAGAAGCCTGCCGGATACCATACCCTGCAGGCTTCTCTTGTATGGCGATTGTTTACTGCCCGCTCAGAAGTTGGTCCATTTTTCTGTTCAGTTCCTCGATCGATCGCTGTTGGGCATCGATCAAAGCTTGTTGTTCTTGCACGGCCTTCACCAATGGTACCACGAACTCCGCGTAGCGCAAGCCGTAGAGGTCTTCAGCGTTCTTGGGCTTGTCCACTCCGCTGAAATCATAGCCTACCGAAGTTGCCGCCGTCTCCACCTCTTGGGCCAAGAAGCCCGTGTAGCGGATCCGTTCCTGGGCATCGCGGCCCGCGCGATCCACGGCGCTGGTTGTGAAGGTGATATTGCCGTCCGCATCAGTGCGCATATCCTCTTTCAGGTAAGTGGCCAGTTCATTGGCGGCCACGTTGTAGGTGACCGGACGCAGTTTCATAATGAAGGACAACCCTTTCACATCGGTGGTAATGTTCTTCTTGTACCGCGCATCGGAGTAGGTGGTAAAGCCCACTTGGCCTTTAATGCTTTGTATGCTGGTGTTGCCGATGTGCACCACATTGCTGCCCGTTGGCCGCGCATTGTAGCCCAGCCCCATGGCGTTGTCGTAGCCCGATGCCAAGGGGTAGGCTGCAAATCCTAAGTAGGTTGAATTGCTCATGGTGCGGAAGTTGCCGGCATCGTGGCCCACGCCCGTGTTCCCCAAATTGGTAGCGCCGGTCACGTAGCTCAGCGAACTGTAACCTACTGCGGTGTTCTTGTTTCCCGAGTTGTTCTGGTTCAGAGCGGATTTACCAACGGCCGTGTTGTATTGGCCTTGATTGTTGGCATGCAGGGCAAGGGCGCCCACCGCTACGTTATCGTTCCCCTGATTATTCAAAAGAGCCTCGACACCTACAGCGGTGTTGCTTGCGCCGGCAGTATTGGTCCCCAGCGCGAATACACCAACGGCCGTGTTTGAGGCTCCCGTGTTGTTCAGGAGGGCCAAGCTGCCAATAGCGGTGTTCGATGATCCGGAGACGTTGTCCTTCAAGGACTGATACCCCAGTGCTGTATTGTTCCCTCCTGAAATGTTGGCATAGAGCGACTTGCTTCCGACCGCGGTATTGCGGGAGCCGGCGATCACGCCGGAACCCTCTATGGCTGGTGGCGCAAGGCCGTAAGCATTGTTGAACAGTGCACTATCGCCGATCGCCACCAGGTTGTTATGGTTCTCGTTCCGCTTCAGTGCACTTACGCCGATGGCCACATTGGAGTTGCCAGTGATATTCCGGTTCATCGACACTTGGCCTACGGCCGTGTTGAAGCTGCCCGTAGTATTCAACGGGAGCGCCGCTCCACCAACGGTCGTGTTGCCTTGTCCTGTTGTGTTGGTCCACAAGGTCTTGTCGCCGAACGCGGTATTTCCCGTTCCCGTGGACGTTTCCGGGTTGCTCAGGTGGCCGAATGACGTGTTGTTATTTATCGGAGAGAGAAAACCAGCCCGTCTGTTGTTCAGACGTATCTCGAAGCCAACGCTATCCGTAGTGCCGATGAAGTTGCTGCCGATAGCAGTTCCTGCATTTCCGGTGAGGCTCCAGCCGCTACCATCTCCACCGGGGCCTTCGGGTCCGATCAATGAAACACCATTGCCCCAACCCCCATTGAACTTAGGGCCGAACAAGCGTGTGTACGTAGTGTTCAGGTAGAAATCACCATTGGTGCCATCGGTAGCCAACGGACCCGTGGAACCGCTCAAAACTGTCTTACCATCTAAACCGTTGGTTCCGGGAGCTCCTGCTGACCCCGGTGCACCGGGCGTTCCGGGCGCTCCGTTCTGTCCGTTGCTACCATTGGATCCGGGAGTTCCAGGTGCACCGTTCTGTCCATTGGTGCCGTTCGTACCGGGTGCGCCAGCTGGTCCTACCAGGGACACACTGCTTCCCCACGCGCCTCCGGTCTTTGGACCGAAGAGCGTGTTAGCTGCTGTGTTGATGTAGAAGTCGCCATTGGTTCCCGTTCCAGCGGAAGGGTTGTTCGTGCCATTGAGCACGGTCCTGCCATCGGAGCCGTTCGTTCCGTTGGTTCCATTGGATCCGGCAGTTCCAGGTGCACCGGGAGTTCCGGGAGCACCGTTCTGTCCGTTTGTCCCATTGATGCCTGCAGGTCCAACCAATGCCACACTTGCTCCCCATGCACCACCCGTTTTAGGGCCGAAGAGCGTATGTGCGATGGTGTTGATGTAGAAGTCGCCGTTCGCGCCAGTGCCGGCGGCCGGGTTGATGGTTCCGTTGAGCACGGTCCTGCCATCCGTGCCGTTCGTTCCGTTCGTTCCGTTCGCTCCGTTGGTGCCATTGGATCCGGGAGTTCCAGGTGCACCGGGAGTTCCGGGAGCACCGTTCTGTCCGTTTGTTCCATTGGTGCCTGAAGGTCCAACCAGTGCCACACTTGCTCCCCATGCACCACCTGTCTTAGGGCCGAAGAGCGTATGTGCAACGGTGTTGATGTAGAAGTCGCCGTTCGCTCCAGTGCCGGCGGCCGGGTTGATGGTTCCATTGAGTACGGTCCTGCCATCCGTTCCGTTCGTTCCGTTGGTTCCGTTGGTGCCATTGGATCCGGGAGTTCCAGGTGCACCGGGAGTTCCGGGAGCACCGTTCTGTCCGTTTGTCCCATTGATGCCTGCAGGTCCAACCAGTGCCACACTTGCTCCCCATGCACCACCTGTTTTAGGGCCGAAGAGCGTATGTGCAACGGTGTTGATGTAGAAGTCGCCGTTCGCGCCAGTGCCGGCGGCCGGGTTGATGGTTCCGTTGAGCACGGTCCTGCCATCCGTGCCGTTCGTTCCGTTCGTTCCGTTCGCTCCGTTGGTGCCATTGGATCCGGGAGTTCCAGGTGCACCGGGAGTTCCGGGAGCACCGTTCTGTCCGTTTGTCCCATTGATGCCCGCAGGTCCTACCAGTGCCACACTTGCTCCCCATGCACCACCTGTCTTAGGGCCGAAGAGCGTATGCGCCACGGTGTTGATGTAGAAGTCGCCGTTCGCGCCAGTGCCGGCGGCCGGGTTGATGGTTCCGTTGAGCACGGTCCTGCCATCCGTGCCGTTCGTTCCGTTCGTTCCGTTCGTTCCGTTCGTTCCGTTCGTTCCGTTCGCTCCGTTGGTGCCATTGGATCCGGGAGTTCCAGGTGCACCGGGAGTTCCGGGAGCACCGTTCTGTCCGTTTGTTCCATTGGTGCCTGAAGGTCCTACCAGTGCAACACTTGCTCCCCACGCGCCTCCGGTCTTCGGACCGAAGAGCGTGTTCGCTGCTGTGTTGATGTAGAAGTCGCCATTGGTTCCCGTTCCAGCGGCCGGGTTGTTCGTGCCATTGAGCACGGTCCTGCCATCCGTGCCGTTGGTGCCGTTCGTTCCGTTGGTACCATTGGATCCGGGAGCTCCAGGTGCGCCGGGAGTTCCGGGAGCCCCGTTCTGTCCGTTTGTTCCATTGGTTCCCGCAGGTCCTACCAGTGCCACACTTGCTCCCCATGCACCACCTGTTTTAGGACCGAAAAGCGTATGTGCGATGGTGTTGATGTAGAAGTCGCCGTTCGCGCCAATGCCGGCGGCCGGGTTGATGGTTCCGTTGAGCACGGTCCTGCCATCCGTTCCGTTCGTTCCGTTGGTTCCGTTGGTGCCATTGGATCCGGGAGTTCCAGGTGCACCGGGAGTTCCGGGAGCACCGTTCTGTCCGTTTGTTCCATTGGTGCCCGCAGCACCCGCAGCACCCGCTGGCCCAACCAAAGGAACACTTGTTCCCCATGCACCACCTGTTTTTGGACCGAAGAGCGCATGTGCAACGGTGTTGATGTAGAAGTCGCCGTTCGCGCCAGTGCCCGCGGCCGGGTTGATGGTTCCATTGAGTACGGTCCTGCCATCCGTTCCGTTCGTTCCGTTGGTTCCGTTGGTGCCATTGGATCCGGCAGTTCCAGGTGCACCGGGAGTTCCGGGAGCACCGTTCTGTCCGTTTGTCCCATTGATGCCTGCAGGTCCAACCAATGCCACACTTGCTCCCCATGCACCACCTGTCTTAGGGCCGAAGAGCGTATGCGCCACGGTGTTGATGTAGAAGTCGCCGTTCGCGCCAGTGCCGGCGGCCGGGTTGATGGTTCCGTTGAGCACGGTCCTCCCATCCGTGCCGTTATTACCGTTGGTTCCGTTGGTTCCGTTGGTTCCGTTGGTGCCGGGTGTGCCCATGGAGCCGGGTATGCCTTGGGCGCCCTGCGCGCCTTGGATGCCTTGTATCCCTTGCGGCCCTTGGATGGAGCCCACGTTCTCCCACGTGTTGGTATTCTCGCTCCATACGAAGAGGTCGCCGTCCACCAGGAACGCATCACCGGGGTTGGCGGTCCCGGGCAATTCGCTCACCGTGTTCACCGATCCAAGAATGCTGACCCCGGTACCATCGGCACCCGCCGGGCCAGCAACGCCTTGCGAGCCTTGTTGTCCCGGTATCCCTTGTGCGCCTTGTGCGCCCGTAGCACCCGGAAGCCCCGGTATGCCTTGCGCTCCCTGTTCCCCTTGCGGGCCGGGCGTGTTGCTGGTTTCAGCGAACAGCGCGTACGGCACGCTCATTAATTGCGAGGTGCCCAATACCACCCCGTTCACGCTGTTGCGAACGAAGTAGGGGCCAGCCGACCAATCGATGGTCGCGAGATCGCCGCTTACAACGGATCCGCCACCAATGGCAACGGTTGCCAATCCGAATGCGTTCGTGGTCACATCGTGGTCTTCATTGTACACCACAGGTCCGGTCGCGCTGCCTTGCAGAATGGCAATGCCCAATGTGACCGTGGTGTTGGGTTGGATCACCCCGCCACCATCGCGTAGTATCGTCTGATAGTTGAAGCGGTCCGGTGCTTGTGCCAATGCCGCCGTTGCAAGCAAGAAGCAAAGTAGGAGTGGAAGTGTGCGTTTCATTTTTCGGGTGTTGGTTGGTTCGAACGATGATCACTTGGTTATGGAAATAGTGAAGGTTTTCAAAGCGGCGTCGTTGGGCGCGAATACGCGTAAGTGGTACAAGCCACTGGCGTATTCCTCCATGTTCAAGTCTGTCATGGTGCTTTGGACGGTCTCTTGCAAGACCAGTTTGCCGGCCATATCGCGGAGCTCCAGTCGTTGGCCGGTTTCCGGTCGGTCTATGTCCACGTGCAACACATGCCGCACCGGATTGGGGTACACGCTGATCGTGTTTTCGGACAATGGTTCATCCACATCGATCGTGATGTCCGCCCACGCTTGCTGAAAGCCTTGTGTAAGCTGTTGCGAGTCGTTGCTTTCGGTCTCCACCACGGTTTCGCCGATGGTCCAGCTTAGGCCATTGTACTCGCCTTGATAGGAGTTGCCATCGGTGGCGATCACGGTTTGTGCGGCCGCGTAAAATGGCAGGCCCAGTAGTAGGAAGGGAAGGATCCTTTTCATGGTGTAAGAGTGTTTGTCTTGGGTGATCGGCTTAACGAAAGCGAAGTACCGAAGACCCAAAAGGCGACACAATAACACGTTGGTAGTACATGGCGGATCGCAGGGTCCGCTGGGTTTCGTGGATACTCGTTCGCGCACTTCGATACGACCTGCTGGGTAACGGAGATGCGAGGCACTGCGGCAGGAGGGTCCGCGCCGATACCGGGTCGAAATTGGACGGTCCCAGGTGGACCTTCGCAAGATGCGCAAGCGGACTTAACGCACTTCCGCGCTCTCTTGCAACGAAGACGATACACCGTTGAGGTATACCGCTTTCACCGCGTAGCGGTAAACGCCTGTTCCTTGCAAGCGTATATCCACGTACTTGGTCTTATCCGCTGGGGCGGATGCTATGGAAAGCATGGGTGACCCGTCCTTGGAACGATAGATCACGAAGTACTTCACACCGGTTTCCGCAATGCTCCATTGTACCTGCACGATATCATCCATTTTCACCGCAAGAACTTCTTTGGGTGCCGCTGCATGGTAGATGCTTTTTACGCGCACTTCCACGGGGGCGGAGCGGAGCGAACGGTTGCCGGCACTGTCGGTCGCTTGCAGATAGTAAGCGTAGAATTCAGGGGCGGCAATGCCACGGTCCACGAAGTTCCGTTTGTTCTCGTTCGCATTCCACGTTGCGATGGCACGCCACGTGGTATCGCTGCTGGACCTGCGCAGCAATTGGTGCGTGGCCACGTCAGCACTGCTGCTGGGAACGAACGAGAGTGTTACCGCGCTATCGCTGGCCAGGTAGGTACTGAACACGGGAGCGACCGGCGATACCACATCGGGCTTTGTAACACCGAGCGTTCCACTGAACGCGCTGTGGTTGTAGTTCCGATCCACGGCCACTACCCGATAATAGATCTTCTTGGTCAAGGTCTTGATCTGGATGGTATCGGTAAAGACGGTATCGGCCAACGGTTGTGGCGTCAAGTTGTTGAACTCGTGATCAGCAGCGTTCGCGAAGAAGACACGGTACCCCATGATATCCAGTTCCGGTCCCAACTTCCAACGGAGGGTAACGACACCATTCGTATCGATCACTGCTTCGAGCCCTACTGGCGGCGCCGGTGGAACGGAGTCCAGGGCCGAACCATAGCCCAGCATGGATTTGGACTCGTTGCCAGCGGTATCCACCGCGAATACCCTGAAGTGGTTCTCCTCCAACAAATACGTGGACGTATCGGTGAAGCTCCGTGCCGTTGTAGGTAGCAAGCCTTTGTGCAAAGGCAGAAATAGTCCGTTCGCGCGCGGCGCTTTTTCAACTCGGAAGCCGCGCAGGTCGGTGGCGCCTTCGGGCTGTTCCCAATGCACCACCAACTTACCATTCTCATCTTTCACGCCTTTCATCACAGGGTTGGGCGGAGGCGTGCGGTCGCGGCCCATGGCGGTCACAATGGGTGCGTCGGTAGCGGTTTCCGCGAAGGCGGTAATGCCGATAACGCGGTATTGGTACGGGATGTAGTTGCCCGCAATGGTGGTGTCCGTGTAGGTCACTTCGGTGTTGGGGCGATCGGACTTCGGTTCGGTCTGTACAAAGGGCGCATCATTCAGCCGGATCCAAGTTCCGCTGGCGGACTTGCGTTCGATCCAATAGCCGGAGAACGGCGCGATCATATCGGCCTTCGGCCATTTCAACGCGATGCGGCCCTCTTTTTCCTCGGCGGTAACGGTGGGGTTTACCGGTGGCGGCATGGTGTCGAGCACCCGGTCGATACCCAGCGATGCGGAATCCGGATGAAGCGGATCCAAGGAGATCACACGGTACAAATAGCGCGCATCGCGCTTGGCTGTGCGATCCACCCAGCGCAAGCCGAGGGCGGTGGCCACGCCGGCATCATAATCCGCGTACAGCATGGCAATGCCCCAGCGCATGGTCTGCTCGGTTTCGGCATCGGGGTTCGGGCGTGGATCACCGGCAGGCGAAGTGGCCGCGAATGTTTTGCCGTACAAGGTTTGCGCAGCTACGGGCGCATACCGATGCTGCACGGGGAAGCGTGTGCGGAACTGCTCCAACGTCCAGGGTCGAACGGTATCCGGGTTCAGGCGCACACGGATCGGTGCGATGTTGTCCTGCACTTCAATGCGTACCACTTTGTAGCCGTATTGGTTGGTGCGGTGCCAAGTGCTCGCGGACATGGGCGCCCAGCGCAACACCACGGAATCCGGCGTGCTGCGTGCGATCATGCGCAGGTCCTGTGCTTGCAAAGCAGTGCATACGAGCAACACGGCCGTGGCGAAAAGGAAGGGCTTGAGCGTTTTCATGGTTTGCCTGGTCGTTGATCGCCTATGGGATTTCCTGTATCGGTGGGGCGTGTGGTAGGGGGCTTGGGTGGCGGGGAAGAGCCGCCTACTTGTATACCACCCGCTCCGGTGCCACCGGGGCTGGTGTTCATGTGTTCTATGGGTTGGGTGGGGCCGGTGGTGTTCACATACACCGTGTTCGCCTGGCTCACACCCACGTTGCCCCCCGGATGATTCTCCGGGTCCGGTAGGCATGTGGGAGCGACGAAGGTGAACCGTGCACCGTACTGCCCTTTGTACAACACCTGGTAGGGCGTATTCAAGAACCGATCGCGCATGGCGCGCAATTCATCCCCCATGTCCCCGAGCTGCTCGCCGCCAAGCCGTGAGCAGTTGGCATCCAACTCGATCGTGATGGACTGCAGCTGAGCGTAGTTCCAGTAGGCGTAGTACGCGGCGTTCATGAACAAGCGCACCGGCGGTAAGGGTATGCTCGGAGACTCCCCTTCTACTTTGGAACCATAGTCGCCGTAACCGGTTTGCATCAAGGGGGAATAACCCGTTTCCGCAGTGGAAAGTGGCGGTGCAGGATTTACGTAGGGTGCCCAGGCCAAGTAGTTGGGTAGCGTTAGCAAAGTGCCGTTAGCGCATTGCCTAGCCTTGATCGCATCGTAGTAATCGAACAGTACCGGTTTGGCGTAATGCGTATACCAATAGTCGGTTTGGGGATCCCCTAGCGTGACCATAGGGTTCATGTACGTGCTGTCGTTTATTTCAAAGGGGTTCACATCGAACACGTCGAACTTTTCACCCTGGAAGCTCGGCGACATGGTTTGGAACCCGGTGGTCGCATTCAAGGTGGTTCCCGTGTTCTGCATGGCCGCCACTTTGGCTTCCAAGGTGTTGTACTGCGAGCTGCGGAAGTAGTAGTCCCAGATCCGGGTTTCGTTGGCCTTGAGCGTATAGCCGCTCAAAGCACGCATGCGGATCTTCACCGTGTTGTTGAACAAGGAGGATGACCCTTCGCTGGCCACGGCCATGGAATAGTTCGTGTTCTGCGCACTGAGGGGCCCGGTACCGAATTTCCCCCCGCCGGTAGCAGGTTGCGAAGGACCCTCCTCGAGGCTCATGTTGGAGAGGTCCACCTCATCCCGCGCAACGAGCATCATCCGGTAGGTGATGAGGTTCACCACCGACGGAATGGTGAAATAGAACCAGGTCTTTCTTTCCCCGTTCGAAACAGTGACCTCTTCCGTTAGGGTGGCACCGCCGTCCTTGGGCGTGAACATGGCCTTGAAGGTGCGCCTTTTACCGGCGGGTGAATCGAGGAAAGGCTGGCCTACCATGTTGGAGCGGCATTGGATCAAGCCGTTCCGACATTCATCCTGCAGTAGGAAGCGTTGGCCTTGGAACGGATAGCTGTAGTCAATGGCATCCGCGTCCAATTCCTTGAGACCGGCGTCCGTTTTGAAAGTGTTGATCTTCTCCCACACCACGGCCTCGCTGGTCCCGGGTTTCAAGGCCTGCACCCATACATCGTTCATTCGCTCCTCCGCCCTGATCCGGATCATGATCGTGTGTTCGGTGTTCGGCACCAAGTATGCGTTGGGTCCGAAGGTGACGTCCATGTTGTTCGATGACAAGGCGATATCGCCGGGTAGTACCATACCGCTCTCCTTGTTCTTCAACTCGAACTTGTCGATCAAGAGGCGGTAGAAATGTGTTTTCCGACTTCCGTTGCTCAGCATTTCCACGAGGCTGAACGTGTTGTTCACGGTCATGTTCAAGGCGGCATTGGGCTGTACGCCGCAATCCACACGGATCGAACCGGTATACATTCCATCTTGGTCGTGCGGCACAAGGTCCCCGATGGGGTTCAGGTCGGAGAGCAGGCCACTGGAAGGTGGTTGGCAAGGATCGCCCAAGCTTATAGGAAAGTCGACCGAGCCGCTGACCCAGCCATCGAGGATGCTGTACGTACCGAAGATGCCGCCCTTGGCCCACGAGGGGTTCGCGAATCCCCCGCGCAGCACAGCGGCAGCGGTAATGTCCACCAAATGGTATTCGCCACTGGCGATCCATATATCCACATAGAGACTAAGGCCCGCACTTATGTAAGCATACAATTGCCCATTGGCGTACCAGCCCTGGATCCCCGGAGGGTCTATGCCAACACATTCCATCGTGCCTGCATCCCCAAAGGCCATATCGAACCCGATCTCCGCGGCCAAGCGCAGTTTGAACAACAGGAACTGGAGGGTATCCCCGTACGAGACCCGTGTGCCGAAGGCTAAGCCATCCGCACTCGGGAAGTCCCGGTCCAGACCGTAGTTAGCGGGAATTATGGCTTGCACACCCGCAGGTGGGGCCATGGCACCGGGCAGGTCCTTGCCTACCATGAAATAGAACTGGCCTTCTAAGAAGCCGGCGAGCTTTAGCCCGATGGGGACCGAAGGTGTGCCCACGAAGAAGTGCCACGTGTCCGGCGAGATCAGGATGTTGGCGGCACCGGCCAAATTGCCTTCCCCGGAACCCACCATCATGCCATGTGCCACATCCACGTACATGGTGAAGTTGGCAGCGAACACATCATTGGGAATGTCGAAGGAGATGTCCGCATGCCCCCAGACCGGCACATATTCGCGATCATCACGTTCACTCATCAAGAACACATCACCGCTGAGGAACGCGGTGCTTACCCCACCCGACTCCGTGAAGCTCATGCCGGCGGAAACGTCGCCGTTGTAGGCCCTGCCGCTGGCTCCATCGCCGAATACCACGGTGGCTTGGAACCCGAACAAGGTCGCGGCGTCCGGCACCATTTTTACTCCGCTCGGCGTGAACCCGGGTTCGTAATCCTCATTGTCCTGGTTCAAGATCTCCCCCACGGTGAGCTCCAAGGCATATACGGGTGGTGAAGTACGTTTCATGTGGTACCAGGCCCCGCCGCCGAACCCGTAGATGTTGAATGCTGAGCCGGGCGATATCCCGTTCTGCCAAGCACCCATGGCATCCACGTACCAGTAGCTCATGTCGTTCACGTTGCCGAATTGGGCCGCTGCGCGGACTTGCACTTTCTCATTCAGGAACCCGGCTTCCAGTTGGCCCTTGATGCCATCGCCGTAGACCGGGTCGTCCTTATACCACACCAAGCTGCCCTGGATGCGCACGGCCCCGGTGTTGCCACTGATGCCGATGGAATCCAATTCCACGGAATGATGGCCCCACTCATGTAGGCTGGAGGTGTTCAGTTCACCCAGAATGGAGAAGCGCGTGGTGGCCCGGAAGGCATTTGTTTCGCCCGTCAGCTTCAAGTTCAGGTCGAACGAGATCCCCGCCAGTGGTTTGCCGTCCTCGGTGCGGCGCTCCATCTCCACGCGCGTCAGGCTCACAGGGAATCCGCCGGCATGGCCTTCTTTGGTGGGGCCTTCCTCGTCCGTTGGGTCGTCCTCAAGAGCACTTCCTCCCATGAATTTTTGCGGGCTGGCCAAGGAGAACACTCCTTCGCCGTCCGCGTTGGTGTAGGGGTCGTTCGTTTGGAAGGTCAAGTGCTCGAACTTGATGAGCTTGAAATCCACCTCGCCGATCTCAGAGAGGTCCGCCGTGATATCCAGCGTGCCGTTCAATTCCGCTTTCACATAGGTGCCCAATGTGGCATCCCCGATAATGGCCTGCACGGTGCTGGTTTCCAGCAGGGACAGTTGGCCCACGATCATGGGGATGTTCAATTGGCCATCCGGATGCAAGAGGAATTCCATGCGCACATCACTGGTGGTGATGTCCTGTTGGATCATGGCGGAGTAGGCGAGCAGGGTGTCGGAGCAGGGTACATGGATCATGCCCTTGAAACCACCTTGACTGAACACGTTGGAAATGATGTCCAGTTGCAACGTGTCCATGGAGAAGCCCCAACCGCTCAGGGTCCCTTGGTCCGGGCCTAGGATGTTCGCGACCTTTATCTGCGCCGATAATCCCTGCCCGTAGCTATAGATCAAGTTGTCCACTTGGGCCGTGAGGCGGCCGGTCCCGTCCAAGCGTTCCAGCTCTTCGGGCATGCGCAGTAGCGTACGCTTCACCAGTAAGCCGTTCCATGCGGGAAGCGCTGCGTTGGCACCCAACGGCAGGTTGGTGGCGCCGATCTGTTGCACTGCTTCCGTGAGTCCCGGAGGGTTTGCATAAGAGGCATAATCCAGCCAGGCCTCCTGCACTTGAAAGCCCCAGCCTTTCGTATTCGCCAGGTGGAACGGTTTGTTGAAATTGATGCGGCCCATAAAGCCCCCTCGCCCGGTGCGAACCTTTATGGAACCCACCACTTTTGTGGGGCCATCGCTTCCGTCGGCAAGGTCTTCGCGCAGGTTGTCCTTGCTGAAGCGGTACTGCGCATCAATGGTCAACGCACGGAAGCCTTTGCAATCCCAGGCCACGAAGGTGCCGGAATCCATCACGGTGGAATAGCCACCGGCGAACGTGGCACCTTTGAAGTACAGACTATCCGCGCCTACCGAAAGTTTCACATCGCCCAGCAGGTACAAGGTGCCTTCTTCGGAAAGATCACCGATGCCGTCAGGCTGGAAGGGGATGGACATGTTGCCGAGGCCGAAGGTGATGCCTACATCATTTAGGGGCAGCGCCATGCCGGCGTTGAGGTGCGCAATGGTGTCGGTGAATTCGGTGGCGAGAATGCCGACGGTGAATCGGCCACCGGGCACCTCCGTATCCATGCCGATGGGCAGGCCCTTGGGACTGTTGCCCACGAACTGGCTGATCAAACGGCCACCGCTGTTCAGGTAATTGTCCAGTTGTTGCGCGGCATCGGGATCGAAACCGGCGGCCAAGGCCGAGCCTTCAATGAAGGACAGCGGCACAACGCCAGCATTGTCGTATTTTCCCTTCACCACACCGTTGTACAATCGCTTTTGCGCATTGATCTGCACACCGCTGAATTCCACCAGCAAACTGGCGCGCATCACCGGTACGTCGATGGTTCCTTGGCCGGAAGCGAAGCCACCGCTGTTGGTGATCTGCGTAACGGTCATATTGAACAAGCCCACCTCCACGATGTCTCCGACAGCGGTGGTGGAAACCGGGATCTTTTCAGCGGCCGGGGTAGGTGCGCGCCGGGACTCGGCCAAGCATTCCGGTTCGCGCACGGTCTCGGTTACCTCGGGTACCGTATCCGGCGAGTTCGCCTTTATTTGGAAACGGCGTACCGTGCAATCGTGATAAGTAGGACCGGTCACGTTGGTGGTGTCTTGCAACCACCCGATGCGCCAGTAGTACCAACCGGTATCGTTGGGGGTATAGTCCACGGTCACCTCTTTGTACACCGCATTGATCACGCAGGGTCTATCTTGGCATACGCCCGTTTTGTCAATGCTTCCGGTGTTCACATTGAAGCCGTTGCCCACGCTTCCATTGCTGGTGAAAACGGGATCCGACATGTCCTCGTTCCGCGAAACCTGCAAGCGCCACTTTTCGTGCATGGAGCCAAAAGTCTTGCTGAGTTCCCCATTCTGAATGATGTAGATGGGATAGGGCGGGAACAAGGCTTCAGGTGGTTCCGCAGTGCGGAAAGTCAAAGGAACTTCGGGGTATTCGGGAGCATCCCCTTCCGGTAATATGAACTCCGCGTTCTGAAACGGGGAGAGCGGAACAGGCTTTCCCATGCCACTTACGAACTGGCCGAACACATCACCATCCACCGGTTCGTTCCTGTTATAAGTTGCTACTTCCAGTTCAGCGGAAAGGTCGTACCTGGAACCATGCTTGAACTCATCGGTGAGAGTTGGGTCGTTCTTATACACATTGATATGCTGCGACATGTCCTGCGTAAAACCATCTCGCTCGGTTTGAGGCAACAACGCCTTTTGCGATAGGTATGGCCCGCTGTTCCATTGTATGTATTCAGTTGCTGTTTGACGATAGTTCACGGAGGTTTCGGATCCATCCCGCACTCTGGTCAGCATGCTATGGAAGGATCCGGTTTCAACCGGATGGAGTTCAAAGTGTGCGATCACCGGCAAGTTGCTCCATGGCAGAGTATCCTGCTGGTGGGGGTACACCAACTGGAACGGCCTGGCGCTTGCGATCGAGCCCATGCTGCTGTAGGTGAACGTACACGGCGGACTGTAGCCTTGGTTCTCGAAGAGCACATCATTGCTCAATGTAGTGGCCTGCACCCACCATGCATATTGTTGGCCTTCCTGCAACGTCGGCTTGGTTCCGTCGTACATCAGCAAGGGCACGTTGAGTATCTCCTGCCACACCACATCGGTGCTGGATTCCAAGCCGTTCTGTGCATCGATGGCATCGAAGATCTTCACCAAGCGGAAGTTGTACTGCACCATGGGTTGGGGTATGGGCAGTATCCAACTGAAGGGGATGGCCTGCCCCGGCAAAACGGAGAGTGCTTCATCGCATACAGGGGCCAACAAGGTGGGCGGTGGGGCGGTTTGGATCCGAAAGGGATTGCTGCAACCGAGGTCGCCGTTCGAGAGCTGCTCGCCCGTGGCATAGTCGTAGGCCTGCAGGCACAGGATGTATTCCCCCTCCGGCAGCAGGCCCAATGCGATCTGTTCATTGGTGATCCCATCATAGATAACAAGGCCGCCACCACCTTGTATGGCGGGCTGCAGGTCGATACCGGTGTATTGGTTGATGGTTGGCAGGGGCAGCACTTGCAAGGGTGGCGCGGCCCAACGCGTATCGCCCGAAACGCGCACGCTGATGGAACCATCCGTGGTGGAAAGGGAACCGGCCAAATAGATATCCTTCGGAACTATGGCCGTGCTGGTGATGGTGATCTGCACCTGCGAGGCATCCGTGAAGTAGTCCGCGTAGTTCGCGGAGTACGGTGGGATCACCTGCGGAACGATGGTAATATCCCATTGCGCCGTTGCCGTTAATGCCGTGCAAAGCACGAACAGGATACTGAGCAGAGAGGAGGATCGGATTCGTTCCATGGTTCAGGATCTTGAGCGTAGGTAGAAGACATAGCCGGCTTGAAAGCGGATCTCGGTGAACTTCTGCGAAGCCACGAACGAGGTTTCGTTGCGCAGCACGGAAGCGGAACATTGAAAGCTCTGCGAAGTGGAGAGCTTGTATTGCGCGGAGGCACTGAAGTTGATGGTGGAACCGGAAGGCTCGCCGTTCTGGAAGGCCTTGTTCCAGCTGAGGTTGGCGCTGGTCATCAGCTTCTTCTTCGCCAATTGCAAGCTGGTGCCTACGCTGGGGCCGATCAACACCGATGCGCCGAACGAGGCCGCATTGCGCGAATAGTTCAATCCGCCGGTTAGACCGAAATTGTCGCGTGTGCGGGCCCTGCCCACGTAGAGGTTGGCATAGATCACCTCGTTCTCCGAGGTGTTGAACGTGCCGAAGGAATTGAGGTCTTGCAGCTGTTGATAGCCGCCGACCAGCGATGCGGTCAACGAACGCTTGCTGTTGGACTTTACATAGCGCTGCGAAACGCTGTAGGACCGGTTCGCCATGGCTACGCGGAACGTATCGTTCAACACTTGCAACCCGCGCTGCTGTTGTATGCCGTAGTTGCTGTAGTTCAGGTCCGTTCCGTATGTACGCGATGGGTTCCAGGACACGGCGGCGGAACCGATGGTGCGGATGCTTTGCGAGAGCTTGGTGTTACGGATATTGTCCTGCTGACGGCCAATGGATCCACTGAGGCGCCACTTGCTTTTGTTGAAACGTATGGACGGATCAACGGTGATGGCGCGTACATCGGTCTGTTGGAACACCGCGCCCAGCGAGCGATAATCGGGGTCCACCTGCTTGGCGCTCACCTTCAGCGTAAGGAAGCGGCTGGTCCATTGCAGGCCGGTATTGCCGCCGAAGGCCGCACGGGAACCGAAACGCGGGGTGAACAATCCGCGAGCGAGATCAGGCACGTCCACATCCGTGTTCTCGGCTAAGCGTGCATCATCACTTATCGCACTGGCACCACCATCGAAGGTCCAGATCAATTTTTTGGTGATGCCGATACGCCCGCTCAAGCCCAACGCGAGGTTTTCCATGGGCCGGATCCTCGACCTTTCCGGAGCCGTGATGGAACTGCTGTCATCCTGTACGTGGATCATCATCAGGTCCACGTGGTTACGCGCGGATCCCACGCCCACCTTCATGCCGTAGCCCATGCGCTTGTAGGCCGGAATGGGGCTTATGGCAGCCAACGTATCCTGCGCCACGGGCTTGTTGAAGCGGCCGTAGAACGCAGCGAAACGGAAGCCTTTCGGATCCAATTCAATGCCGCCGCCGAAGAACTGCAAGCCGCCCAAGGTGTAAGGGTTGAAGCGCATGCTGCGATAGCCCGCATGCAGCTTCACCCACTTGTAGTGCGGGCTTACCCCGTAACGGTTGAAGGGCTGCGTGTACGAGCTCTGCTGCGACCCCACGGAAAAGCTGAACGGCATTTGCACGCCGTAAAGCGAGAGCGTAATGCTCCCATTGGAGTTCCAGAAGAACGGCTTGTTGCGTGGAGCACCATCTCCGGCATAGAAGTAAGGGCCACCGAGCAAGGAGAGACTGCCGTTCACCTGCACCGGCTTTTGTTTACCGAGGCCTTCCAAGTCCTGTGCAAAAAGCCCTTTACCGAGGAAGAAGCCGGCGATCAGCACCAGCACATGGATGCACGTGCTGCGCGGAGTTCGGGTGATCGCTATGCGGTGAGCGGACATTGTGGGCATCGCATCCATGGCTGGAAGCTGATGCCAAAACAACCGGGATGGCGCCGGGCTTACAATAACACGTTAGTGGTATGGTGCCTCCCTCCCGGCGCTCCCTCAGCGGAAGAGGGGCGCATTTTCAAGCTTCAGACTTGCTTGGGGGTGTGCTCAGGTGCACCTTCTTTGCCGACCCGACCGTATGGTTCGAGCGGTAACCATCCACCGATCGATCTGCTTAGCTGATCCCTAGAGCCCTTTCGGATACACCAATCGGATCGCCTCCATGCGCGAGCCCACTTGCAACTTTTCGTAGATGTTGCGCACGTGTTTGCGCACGGTCTCCGTACTGATCTCCGACTTGGCGGCGATCTCCTTGTACATCAAGCCCGTGGCCAATTGGTCCAGGATCCCCTTCTCCCGTTCGGTGAGCTTGTGGTCGTGGATCTTGGTTTGCACCTCGGTCTGAAAAGAGGCCACTACCATGCGGGCAATGGCGGAGGACATGGGGGAACCGCCTGCACGGATCTCGTGGATCGCCGCATGCAATGCTTCGGGTTCCTCGTTCTTTACCAAGTAGCCCGTTGCTCCGGCGCTGAGCGCTTGGAATATGTAGGCCGGGTTTTCGAACACGGTGAGCACCATGAACTGCACGTTGTCCTTCATGGGCTTGGCCTCACGGATGCAATCGATCCCGTTCTTGCCCGGCAGGTTGATGTCCATTAGCACCACATCCACGTCCAGTGAAGGGAAGGCGGCCAGAAAATCCTCCCCATCCGCAAAGGTCCTTACCAAACGCAGGGTGTCCGCACGTTCGATCCCTGCACGCAACAGTTCGCGCAATTCCTTGTCATCTTCGACCAAGGCGATGCGGACAGGGCGTGGATCCATGGGACCAATATAGCGCGGTGGTCCGATCCTTCTTTGGCATCAACCGGGAACCGCCCGGCTGCGGCTCTTGCCTAAGCGCCTATCAACCCCCTCAATTCAAGGTGCGTACCGTTGGGCGTGCTGGTCAAGCTCAATGCCGCCTGCAAGGCATCCGCTCGTGTGCGCATATTCCTGAGGCCGTTGCCTTCGCTTTGGCCACGCTGCTGCTCGAAGCCGGTACCGTTATCGAGCACGGCCAGTTCATAGCCCGATGGCGAGGTGCTTAATCGCACGTGCACCAGCGTGGCCTGGGCGTGCTTCACGGCATTGTTCAAGGCTTCCTTCAATACCAGGAAAATATGCTGCTTGGAGGCGGGGTCGAGTGTGGAGTCGGGCCCGTTGAATTCGAAACGCAGCTCGCTGCGCAGGTTGCTGCCTTCCAAAATGCGGTTGCTGTACACCTCAGCATGGTTCACCAAACCTTGCCAGGTATCCTGCTCGGGGTCCACGGACCATACGATATCCCGCAATGCCGCATTGGCCTCGCGGGAAACGCGACCGAGGCTTTGGAGCAGCGCCGGCACCTCTTCCGGCGTGCGATCCATGCGCCGGGCGATCTCCGTGGACAGCAAGGCCACCTTGGTAAGGTCGCCGCCGAGCTCGTCGTGGATGTCGCGTGCGATCCGGGTGCGCACTTGTTCCGCCTCGCGCAACTTGGTGGCCGTTACCAGTTGGTGCTGTGTGCGCGTGATCTCGTCGTTCTTCGCCTGCACTACCCGGGTATTGCGCCGGGATGCGAGCAACAGCCATAGCAGTAGGCCTGCGATACAGGCCACGAGCGCACCCGCGATCATCACGCTGCGTTTCGCTTTTTGTTCCGCAGCCAGGTTCAACCGGTCGATCACCGCATGTGCTTCGTACTCCGCCTTGTATTCGTGGCGCAGCAGGGACCTTTGATTGGCTTCGTTCCTGAGGCTGTCACGATACACCACGGATCGCTCGAACATGTTCAATGCCTTGGCGGGGTCGCCGTTCTTTTTATAAGCCTCGTGCAGAAATTGCGTGGCATCCCGCTGTTCCATCACCCCCTGCATTCCTTCCGCCAAGTCCAAGCCGCGTTCGCCAAAGCGAACGGCTTCGTGCGTTTCCCCACGGGCCAATGCGATCCGGCCCAAGGATATGTTCGCCAATGCTCCGTTGGGACCGTCACTGAACCTATCGGCGAGCTTGACCGCCCGCAGCAAATGAACCTCCGCTTCTTTGGACCGCCCCAATGCGTGGAGGCTGGCACCCAGTGTGGTTAGCGTGGCCGGTAGCCCTGCCTCATAGCCGATCGAGTCGCACATGGCGCGGCATGCATCGCTGTACTGCACGGCCCGCAAATGATCGCCCATGGCACTGTAGCAGCTGCCGATGTTCTGCAAAGGATTGGTGGCGTAATGCAGCTGCCCCAACGTGCGTAAAAGTGCATAGGCCCGTTGGAAGTGATCGATGGCGGGGACATAGTCCTCTTGCAGGAAATAGATGAGACCGATGTTGTTCAGCACGTTGGCCACCCCCTTCTCCTTTCCGGCCTTTTCGAAGAGCCGCATGGCCTTTTCGTATGCATCGATGGCCAACTGATGTTCTCCTTTTCGTGTATGCAGGATGGCCATGTTGTTCCAAGCGCCGGCCTGCCCTTTCACGGCATCACATGCTTCGAAGAGCTTCAAACTGGCCTTGATGGCGATGGATGCATGCTCCAAGTCACCGCGATTCAAATAGATCGCGCCTTGTGTGGCGCAAGCATTTCCTTCGTGCCGTTGCAGGTCCACAGAGCGGGCGAAACGCTGCATCGAGTCAGCAAGGACCAGAGCGCTGTCGGGATCCCGGTCCATGTAGCCGTTCCAGATCAGATCGTAGAAGCTGAACAATCGCTCGCTATCCGGTTGAAGTGGATCAAGAACAATGCGCCGAAGGCTGTCCAAATTCTGTGCTTTTACAGAATGGACCATAAGGCAAACAAGGACAAAAAGTGTGATTAACCTCTTCATATAAATGGATCGATCGATCATTCTTGCATGCCGTGGCGCACAGGGCGAGCTATCGCATCCGCGGTGCGTGAAGGCCCTGTCTCATTTTTATGCGGGGATCGCCCCCTTCAATTCAAGTTGCGTACCTATGCTGGAGCTTTGCAGGCTTAATGCGGCTTGCAGCGCTGCGGCCCTTGATCGCATGTTCCGAAGACCATTGCTCCCGGACCCCATGGCGTGTTGGTCGAAGCCGGTACCGTTATCGAGCACGGCCAGTTCATAGCCCGATGGCGAGGTGCTTAATCGCACGTGCACCAGCGTGGCCTGGGCGTGCTTCACGGCATTGTTCAAGGCTTCCTTCAATACCAGGAAAATATGCTGCTTGGAAGCGGGGTCCAACGTGGCATCAGGGCCGTTGAACTCGAAATGCAGTTCGCTGCGCAGGTTGCTGCCTTCCAGAATGCGGTTGCTGTAAACTTCAGCATGGTTGACAAGGCCTTGCCACGTATCCTGCTCCGGATCCACCGACCATACGATGTCCCGTAAGGCGGCATTTGCTTCGCGGGACACTCTGCCCAAGCTCTGGAGCAACGCCGGCACGTTTTGAGGGTCGCGTTCCATGCGCCGTGCGATCTCCGTGGAAAGCAAGGCCACCTTGGTAAGGTCGCCGCCAAGTTCATCGTGGATATCGCGCGATATCCGCGTGCGCACCTGTTCTGCTTCGCGTTGTTTGGTGGCCATTACCAATTGGCCTTGTGTGCGTGTGATCTTTTCGTTCTTGACCAGAAGCAAACGCGCGTTGCGGCGGGATGCTCGCAACAGCCAAAGGAGCAGGCCCGCGATGCACGCCACCAGTGCCGCACCGACCATCACGTTGCGTTTTGACCGTTGTTCCGCAGCAAGGTTCAGCCGATCGATCGCCAGTTCACTCTCGTGCTCCACTTTCAGTCTTGCCTCTGTTAGTTCCTGTGCTTTCTCGAGGCTTTGATCTCTCAGGAGTGCCTCGCGAGCAAGACCGATGTAGCGCAAGGCATCAAACCCTCTGTGTTCAGCGGAAGCAACAAGTGCGAGCATTTCATAGGTCTTGTTCTGATATTCATCATTCTCCAATGCCAAAGCGATCGCCTCCGCTTCCGTCAATGCTTTGTTGGCCTCCGCATAGCGCCCAAGGCCGAACAAGGCACGCGCATACTGGCCCAGAAAAATGCACTTGTCCGAATCGTTGCTTCCCTCGGAAATCGTTGCTTTCGCTAATGACAGATAGTGGTAGGCGGAGTCGAAATCGTTCGTGAGCATGAACAGGTCGGCGATGTCCACTTGGCACAAGGCTTCAAGGTTCGATCGCTTCACACGATGATAAATGCCCAATGCGATCCGGTGGTGGTAGAAGGAACTGTCGTACTGCTGCGCATCGTTGTAGATGGAGCCCAGTGTGGAGTGCAGGTTTCCGAGGTTGCCATCTTCAGGAAACTCTTCGAGGATGCGCAGTGCGGCCAGGTTGATGTTTTTAGCCCGATCCGTTTCGCCCATGGCGCGGTACTCGTAGGACTGATAGATCATGGCACCGGCGATATCGGTGGGCCTGCCAAGCCGTTCAGCGGCTTTTTGCACGGCTTGGAAACTGGTCAACGCAGGCGCATACCTTCCGGCGTAGTGATGCGCCATGCCTTGGATCTTGTACGCGAGCCATTCGCGCTGATCAAGTAGGCCGGTCGGGTTGCTCGCATCTCGCAACGCATCCATTTCATGCAGGGCTTCCTCGACAGCGAGCAAGGGCAACGCATCATCACCGGTGCTTACCCATGCCTTCGCACTATCGAGCAATTGGTCGATATGGGCCGTGTCCTGGAAGGCACCGGAACGCTCGTATGCCCACGCCGAAAGTGCTGTTGGGGCGGTGGTTTGGCACAAAACGGCGGTGCTGAGCAGAGCGGCGCACAACGTGGTGGGATGTTGCATGGAAAGGAACATGATGTGAAGGACCAAAGGACGTAGTGGACGCCTCCGAGAACAATACCACTTTCGTGGTACGTCAATGGAAAGGTAATCGAATTCCAGTGGCACGGACACGGCTTCCATGGAACCGTCCATTGGGCCCTTCACGATATTTCCTAGGCTCCGGCTTTCGGTTCCTCCTACCGCGCCGCCTCAACAGCCGCCTGCACCACGGCCTTCGTATTCCCAACGAACAGTTGCCCATCGATCACGATCACGGGGCGTTTCAGGAAGGTGTATTCCTGCAGGATCAAGTTGCGGTAGTCCGTTTCGGTGAGCTGCCTTTCGTGCAGACCCAGGACTCGGAATTTCATCGCCTTCCTACTGAACAGTGCTTCGTAGCTGCCGGCCAGATCGCGCATTGCATCGAGTTGCTCGGGGGTGATGGGTTCCGTTTTGATGTCCTGTAATTCGAAGCGTTCCAGATGCGGGATCTCTTTCAGGATGCGGTGGCAGGTGGAGCAGGTGGAGAGGTGGTAGATCTTCAGGGCCATAGCACGAAGGTCGATATCTGTTGGAGAAAACAAGCCCTTGCGCTGGATGCTCTTGTGGATGCTGACGCGTGAGACAACCGCGATCCCCGCCTTCCGGCTATCTTCGGCGCATTCCCATCACACCATGTACACCGGCCTTCAACACCTCCATTCCTTTTTCGCCTACTTGGTATTGCTGGCGCTTATCGTGGCCGTGGTGCACGCCTTGCAGGGTCTGTTGGGTAAGCGACCCTTCACGCCCACCAGCAGGAAGTTGACGCTTATCGCATTGATCTGCGCGCACCTGCAGTTCGTCTTCGGGCTGGTCCTCTATTTCATTTCCCCCTTGGGCATCAGGAACCTCTCCGGCGAAACCATGAAGGAGCCCATGGCCCGCCTCTTCGCGTTGGAGCATCCGGTGATCATGTTGCTGTCCATCATCTTGATCACCATCGGTTACGCGAAGGCCAAACGCGCCACGGTGGATGCGCAGAAGTTCAAGATGATCGCCAGGTTCTACGGCATCGGGTTGCTGCTGATCCTCTCGCGCATTCCGTGGGCCACGTGGCTTTGATGCACGCACGCGCTGCGGAACAACGCGCTGGCTCGTTGAGGAACCATCGTTTTCCAGCACGTATCCGTCCCTAGAACTCCGCACTCTTCGGCGCCCGCGGATAAGGAATAACATCGCGGATATTCCCCATGCCCGTTACGAAAAGTACAAAGCGCTCCAGCCCTAGGCCGAAGCCGGCGTGCGGCACGGTGCCGAAGCGGCGCGTGTCGAGGTACCACCAGAGTTCTTCCTTGGGCACGCCCATCTCATCCATGCGCGCTTCCAGCACATCGAGGCGCTCCTCGCGTTGGCTGCCGCCGATGATCTCGCCGATGCCGGGGAAGAGCACGTCCATCGCGGCCACGGTCTTGCCCTTTTCGCTGTAGCCGAAATCGCCGGGTGCGTTGGTGCGCATGTAAAAGGCCTTGATCTTCGCGGGATAGCCGGTTACGATCACCGGTTTCTTGAAGTGCTTCTCTACGAGGTAACGCTCGTGTTCGCTTTGCAGGTCCACGCCCCATTCCACCGGGAACTGGAATTGCTTCTTCTGGTAGGGCTTACTCCGCAGAAGTATGTTGATGGCGTCGTCGTAGGTGATGCGCTCGAAGGGGTTTTCCAGCACGAACTTCAGGCGTTCGATCAAGCCCATTTCGTTGCGTTGCGCTTGTGGCTTCGCCGCGTCCTCCTCCTTCGCACGGGCATCCAGGAACTGCAGATCGTCCATACTGTTGCGCAGCACGCGGGCGATCAGGTGTTTGCACAAGCCTTCCGCCAGGTCCATGTCGCCGTGCAGGTCCATAAAGGCGGCCTCGGGCTCCACCATCCAGAACTCCGCGAGGTGGCGTGTGGTGTTGCTGTTCTCCGCCCGGAAGGTGGGGCCGAAGGTGTAGACCTTACCCAAAGCGAGCGCGGCTGTTTCTGCTTGCAATTGGCCGCTTACGGTGAGGCGGCTTTCGGCACCGAAGAAGTCCTCCTTGAAGTCAACGGCACCTGCATCGTTGAGCGGCGGTTGCTTCGCGTCCAGCGTACTTACACGGAACATTTCGCCCGCGCCTTCCGCGTCGCTGGCGGTTATGATGGGCGCGTGGAAGTAGTTGTAGCCGTGCATGTCGAAGTACTCGTGGATGCCAAAGCTCACCTGGTGCCGCATGCGGAATACCGCGCTGTAGGTGTTGGTGCGGAAGCGCAGGTGCGCGTTCTCGCGCAGGAACTCCAGCGAATGCTTCTTCGGTTGTATCGGGTATTTGTCCGCCGGACTGTCGCCGAGCACCTCCACCTTGGTCACCTTCATTTCCACGCGCTGGCCGCTGCCTTGCGATGCGATCAGCTCGCCGGTGCATTGCACGGATGCGCCCGTGGTGAAACGGGCCCGCGTGGCGGCATCCACCTCCTGTTGGTCGATGACGCACTGCAGGTTGCGGATGGTACTGCCGTCGTTCAGCGCGATGAAGCGGTCGTTGCGGAAGGTGCGTACCCAGCCGGCCACGGTGATCGTGGTGCCGGTGAGTGACCCGTCATCAAGGGCGAATTGAATGGAATGCATTTGGGTAAGAAGATCGGACAAATGGGCGATGAGACAGTAAAATGCCGGTTGCCGACCGTGGCCGCAAAGGAACGATGGCGGCGGTGAATGGATCGCTTATGCACTACTGATGGGAGCAACAGTGGAAGCGACCGGGTTCATACACCAGAAACAATTTCCGTCAGAAACGTTTCCGGGCAAAGAATGTTTCCTATGTTTGCACCCCGAAAAATGGAAGCGCGCGAAGAAGAGATCATCGACCAGAGCGCCAAGGTGTTCATGCGCCTCGGCATCCGCAGCGTGAACATGGATGATATGGCGCAGCACCTGCGCATCAGCAAAAAGACGCTGTACCAGTTCGTGAAGAACAAGAACGACCTGGTGACACGGATCGTGAGCCACATAACGGCGCACCACCGCACCTGCATATGGGAGATCTGCGGACAGGGCCACAATGCGATCGACGAGAATTTCGAGATCACGCGCTTCGTGGCCGCACAGGTGGGCCAGATCAATCCCAGCGTCCACTTCGATCTGGAGAAGTACCACCCCAAGGCCTGGGAGCTGCTGAACACGACTGAACGCAAGGACATCCTGGAATGTGTTACGGGCAATATGCAAAAGGGCATCGCAGAAGGGCTTTACCGGGAAGACCTCGACATCGACGTGGTGTCGCGCGTGTACATCTCCCGGTTCGATGCCTGCTTCGACGGTGAGCTGTTCCCGGCTGATAAATACCGGTTCGATAAAGTGATCTGGGAGTTGTTCCGTTACCACACACGGGGCATCGCCAGCGAGAAGGGCCTGAAGTACCTGACCAAGAAGGTGAAGAACGAACATCCCGGCAAATGAGAAGGACCTTAGCAGTAGCCACCCTATTGGCCTTGGCCGCCTGCCTGCACGCACAAGGGCCGGTGAGCCTGAGCCTGAAGGCGGCCATGGACATGGCCGCCCAACAGAGCTACAGCGTGCAGTACAGCACATTGGAAGCCGCGAAGGCGGAATCGAAGATCAAGGAGACCCTGGGCATGGGCCTTCCGCAGGTCTCCGCCAGCGGAAGCTTGAACAATTACCTGAAAGTGCCTACCTCGGTGATCCCCAACTTTTTCGGCGACGACCCGAAGACGATCGAGATCCAGTTCGGCATTCCTTGGACGATGACCGGCGCGGTACAGTTGAACCAACTGCTCTTCGACGGTACCTATCTCGTGGGATTGAAGGCCACACGCGAGGTGAAGGAGAAGACCGCATTGGACCTGGAAAAGGCGCAGCACGAAGCGCGTACCCAAGCGGCCAAAGCGTACCTCACCGTTCTGGCCGCTGAAGAAGGTGTCCGCCTGCTGGGTGAAGGACTGCCTATCCTGGAGAAAAGTGCCAGCGATGCAAATGCGATGTTGGAACAGGGCTTCATGGAAAGCACCGACGTGGACCGGCTCACCATCCAGTTGGCCGACACGCGCAACCAGCAGCGCAACCTGCAACAACAGGCCAACGTGGCCCGCGCGTATCTCTCGCTTGTGCTCGGCCTGCCGACCGGAACGCCGGTGACGCTGACCGACCCGCTGAACCTCTTGATGGACGATCCCGCGCAGAAGGCTTTGACGGAACAAGCGTTCAATGCCGAACAGCATGTGGAGGACAAACAGGCCAGCTCGTTGGTCCGTATTTCCGAGCTGCAGATGCGCGCACAAAAAGCTGCTTACCTGCCGCAGCTCAATGGTTTCATCAACTACCAGCAACAGTTCAACGGTGAGAAGTTCACCCCCGGTGATGGACCTTGGTTCCCCGCATCGCTCTGGGGTATCTCGCTCAACGTGCCCATCTTCAGCAGCGGCATGCGCCACAATCGTGTGAAGCAGGCGCAACTGGACATACAAGAAGCAGAAGTCAACCTCAAAGGCACCCAGCAACGGTTGCTTACCGAGCATCTTCAGCAACAAGCCGTGCTGAGATCCGCACAGGACAGCTACGAGACCGCCAAGGCGAACATGGACCTGGCACAACGCATCTTCGAACGCACCTCCATCAAGTTCACCGAGGGTGTGGGAAGCAGCTTCGAATTGACACAGGAACACGCCAACTACCTCGCTGCCCAGCAGAACTACATCCAACGTACCGTGGACCTCCTGCAGGCCAGGGAGGAAATGCGAAAGGCGTTGGACCTGTATTGAAGGTAACGGCGAACAGTAATAGGTGATAGGAGCAACACAACGCACCGTCGGCCCATGCGGTCGGCACGAATGACAACCCGATGAAACGATCGATCTACGTGATCCCCCTCCTGGCGGTACTCGCCTCCTGCGGCACTAAAGGCACCGGCGAGGTGGCCCGGAAAGTTTCCGAGCGCGATTCGCTCAAGACCGTGTACGACAAGGTGGGCAAGCAGCTGAAGGAAGTGGAGGACTGGCTGGCGCTGAACGACAGTACGGCCAACAGGAGCCTTCCTCGGGTGACGGCACAGACCCTGGAAATGGGCCCCTTCACCCATTTCATCGACGTGCACGGCTCAGTGAAGGCCGATGAAAGCGCAGCGCTCTACGGCATGGGTGGCCGCGTCGCCAGTATCCGCGTGAAGGCGGGCGACAAGGTGCGTGAGGGACAGGTCCTCATGACCATGGACAATGACATGGTACAAAAGCAGTTGGCACAGGCACAGGCCGGCGCCGATCTTGCCCGCACCACCTTCGAGAAGCAGCAACGCTTGTGGGACCAGCACATCGGCAGCGAGATCCAGTTCCTGCAGGCCAAGACGCAGAAGGAGCAAGCCGAAGCCGGATTGGCCACCCTGCGCGAGCAACAACGCCTCTCCAATATCACCGCCCCGTTCGACGGCGTGGTGGATGAAGTGATGGCCCGCGTAGGTGATATGACCGCGCCCAACCTTCCCGTTGCCCGGGTGGTGAACCTCAGCGGCGTGCAACTGCAGGCGGATGTGAGTGAAGCCTACTTGAAGAAGGTGAAAGCCGGTGTGCCCGTGAAGGTGACCTTCCCCAGTATCGGTGAGGAATTCACAGCGCCACTGACCCATGTGAGCGAGTACATCGATCCTTCCAACCGGAGCTTCATGGTGAGCCTGCGCGCCCCGAAAGGAGAGGCCTACATGCGGCCCAACCTGTTGGGTGACCTCAGCATCCAGGACGCCCATACGGATAGCGCCCTTGTGGTGCCGACCGCTGCCGTGCTGGAGGACGTCACAGGCCGTAGCTATGTGTTCGTGCTGGGACCCGCTCCCCAAGGTGCCAGTGTTCAGCCGAACGAGCGTCTGGCACACAAGGTCTTCGTGACCAGTGTGAACGAGTACAAGGGCCGGACGCAAGTGGTCGCGGAGGCAGGTGCAGCGCTGAAGGAAGGTGACAGCGTGGTGATCGAAGGCGCCAAGAACGTCAGCGACGGACAGACCGTACGCTTGGAGAACGAGTGAGTTGAAGGGTTCACCACAGCGGCACAGAGAAATGCGAATTAGTGATCGGACGACCGCCGACGCAGCACTCACGGGCTCACGACCCGGGACCAAAAGACTCATGATCCACAACACAAGGACGCACGAATTCACCGTGCCTTTGTGCCTCCGTGGTTAAAAAGCCATCATGTCAATGAACCACAACGAAGACATCGAAAAAGACCTTCACGGCCCGGAACGTGAGTTCGCCATTACCAGCTGGGCGGTGCAGAACCGGACCACGGTGATCGTGCTCACCGTGTTGATCTTCATCTTGGGGATGTACTCCTACCACGTGATGCCCAAGGAGAGCTTCCCGGAGGTGGTGACCCCCGAGATCTTCGTATCCACCCCGTACAACAGCAGCTCCGTGGTGGACATCGAGAAGCTGATCACGAAACCGCTCGAAAAGGAGATCAACACGATCAGCGGTGTGGACGAGATCAAGAGCACCACCGTCCCGAACTTCAGCGCGATCGATGTGAAGTTCAACTACAACATCAAGCCCGAAGAGGCCCTGCGCAAGGTGAAGGACGCGGTGGACAAGGCGCGCGGTGACAAGAACTTCCCCACGGACCTTCCTTCGGAACCGAACGTGATCGAGCTCAACTTCAGTGAGCTGATGCCGGTGATGAACATCAACCTCAGTGGCGACTACCCGATGGAGCAGCTCCACTCGTACGCACAACACCTGAAGGACCGGATCGAATCGCTGCCAGAAATCAACAAGGTCAATATCCGCGGTGTGCCGGAGCGCGAGGTGCGCATCACATTGGACCTCTATAAGCTGGAAGCCTTGCAGCTCAACTTCACGGATATCGCGCAAGCCATCCAGAGCGAGAACCTCACCATGAGCGGTGGCGAACTGCTCACGGACGGGCAACGGCGGGCCGTGCGTGTGATCGGCGAATTCACCGACATGGCGCAGATCCGCGACATCATCGTGAAGAACATCGACCAGAAGGAAGTACGCCTCGGCGATATCGCCACGGTGGAATACGCCTACAAGGAACCGGACAGCTTCGCCCGTGAATACGGCAAGCCCGTGGTGATGTTGGACGTGATCAAGCGCGCGGGGGAGAACCTGCTCTCCGCCAGCGATGGCATCCAGCAGATCCTGAAGGAGGACCGCGGGCGCGTTTTGCCGGAGGACCTGTACATCTCCGTTACCGGTGACCAAAGCGACAACACGCGCACCAGCGTGGACGAGCTGATGAACCACATCATCCTCGGCGTACTGCTCGTCATCGGCACGTTGATGCTCTTCCTCGGCCTGCGCAATGCGGTGTTCGTGGGCCTCGCCATCCCGATGAGCATGTTCATCTCCTTCACGCTGCTCAACGCGTTCGGAGTCACGCTCAGCATCATGGTGCTATTCGCGCTGATCCTGGCGCTGGGCCGTTTGGTGGATGACGGCATCGTGATCGTGGAGAACATCTACCGCCATATGACCAATGGGGAGCCGCCGATGCGTGCTACGAAGCTGGCCGTTGGCGAGGTCACCATGCCGATCATCGCGGCTACCACCGCTACGGTGATGGTGTTCGTGCCCCTGCTGTTCTGGCCGGGCATGATGGGTTCGTTCATGAAATTCCTGCCCATCACCTTCATGATCGCCTTGGGTAGTTCGCTCTTCGTGGCACTGGTGGTGAACCCCGCGCTGGCCTCCAGGTTCATGAAAGTGGAAGAGGAGGACCTGCAGATGAAGCGTGTGTATAAGCTCGCTGGCATCATGGCCGCGGTGGGTACGCTCATCGCCGTGCTCGGGGCTTCTTCGCACAGCGACACCGCGTTCGGCCTCGGACTGCTGGTGATCTTCTTCGGCCTCATGGGCATCGTGAACGCCAAGTTCTTCGTGCCCGCAACCAACTGGTTCCAGAACAGCTGGCTGCCCCGTTTGGAAGCACGCTATGAAAAGTTCCTTCGTTATGCGTTGGACCGTCACCATCCGCGTACGTTCCTTTTCGGCACGTTCGGCATGCTGGTGCTGGTGATCCTGCTCCTCGTTGTGTTCCCACCCAAGACGCTCTTCTTCCCGGAGAACGAGCCACAGTTCATCAACGTCTTCATCGAGGCGCCGATCGGCACGGACATCCTGAAAACGGATTCCATTACACGGCTCGTGGAAAAACAGGTGATGCAGGTGGTGGAAGTACCCCGGTACAAAGTGCCGCCGAACACCAAGATGCCCGATGGCACGGTGACCAAGGACAGCGTGAATTTCCTGGTGAATTCGGTGATCAGCCAAGTGGGAGAAGGCACCAGTGACCCCGGTGAGGGGGGCATGCAGGTAGGTGCCACGCCGAATAAGGGACGTATCGCCGTGAGCTTCGTGAAGTTCGCTGACCGGCACGGCATGAAGACCAGCGATGTGCTGAAGGACCTGCAGGACCGCGTGAAGGCGCCTCCCGGGGTGGTGGTCACCGTGGCCAAGAACGCCGCCGGCCCACCGGTGGGCAAGCCCATCAACATCGAGATCAAGGGCAAGGAGATCGAAGGGTTGCTGGCCGAAGCGGAACGCGTGAAGACCTTGATCGAATCGCGCAACGTGGCCGGGGTCGAGGCCTTGCGATTGGACATCGACCGGGCCAAACCGGAGATGCCGATCATCATCGATCGCGAAAAGGCCCGCCGCCTCAACGTCAGCACCTACGCCATCGCCGATGCCGTTCGCACCGCACTCTTCGGAAAGGAGGTGAGCAACTACCGGATTGAAGGGGACGATGACGACCACGAGATCAACATCCGCCTGAACGACAAGTACCGCTATGATCCGCAGCAGCTGCTGGACATGAAGGTGACCTTCCGCGATATGTTGAACGGCCAGATCCGCCAAGTGCCGATAAGTGCGGTGGCCCATGCCGAACGCACCAGCACCTTCAGCGCCATCAAGCGCAAGGACCTGGACCGCGTGGTGACCATCAGCTCCAACGTGATCAGCGGATACAACGCGAACGAGGTGGTGCAACAGATCAAGGACCAGCTAGCGAGCGGATTCACGTTAGGTAAGGACTACACGCTGAAGTTCACCGGCGAACAGGAGGACCAGGCCAAGGATATGGGCTTCCTGATGATGGCTTTCCTCGTGGCCATCTTCGTGGTGTTCCTCATCATCGTGGCCCAGTTCAACAGCATCAGTTATCCGTTGATCGTGATGAGCACCGTGATCTTCAGCACCATCGGCGTCTTCCTCGGACTGGTGGTGTTCCGCATGGACTTCATCGTGCTGATGAGCATGCTGGGGATCATCTCGCTGATCGGTGTGGTGGTGAACAATGCCATCGTGCTCATGGACTTTGCACGCCTCCTCTTCGAACGGAGTGCGCGCGTGCTGGGCTTGGATGCGGAGCGCATCATCCCCATCCACGAGAGCCGCGAAGCCTTGGTGACCGCAGGCAAGACCCGTTTGCGTCCGGTGCTGCTTACCGCCATCACCGCAGTGCTTGGCTTGCTTCCCTTGGCCATCGGGCTCAACTTCAACTTCCTCACGCTCTTCACGGAGCTGAACCCGCACATCCACATCGGCGGTGATAATGTGATCTTCTGGGGCCCGCTCAGCTGGGCGGTGATCTTCGGCTTGATCTTCGCCACCTTCCTCACCCTGATCATGGTGCCGGTGATGCTGCTGATCGTGATGAAGATCAAGCACCGCAGGCAGTGGAAGAAAGAACTGCACGAAGCGGAGAAAGCGCGCAACGCACAACCATCGTTGGGCTAAGCGAACAACATCTGGAAAGAAAGGCGCGGCGGAAGCTGCGCCTTTCTTCTGTTTGGCAGCGGCTCGAATCGGGATCGTGTTGCGAGTTGGCCTAGCCGGCCTGCCTGCACTTCGGGGCGGTCTTACTTCCGCCGTGGATCATGCCAGCATCACCCCATCCGGGCTTTCCGCTCTTCCTGCTTGCGGCGGGCCTTGGCCTTCGGGTCGTACACGGTGAAGACGCGGGAGATATTGAAGCCGAAGTGGATGTCGCCTTGGAAGAAGTCGCCGGTGGTCTCAGTGATGTAAGCCCGCTCGAACATGCCGGTGCTGTTGGTGAATTGGAGTTGGAAGACATGGCCGCCGGTCTCAATGTCGAAGCCGACCGCCAAGGAATTGTGGAAGGCGTCGGGCGGGCCTTGATCCGGTAGCACGTAGAAATATTCGGCGTTGAGCGTTACACGTTTGCTCAGCTTGAGCCGCCCGGCCATACCGACGTTCAACAGGTCGTTCCTGTCCTGATCCGTCACCACGAGATTGCGGTGTACCACCCCGGGACTGAGCTGGAGGGTAAGCGATTCGTTGAACTTACGGCCCACCACCGCCTGAAAGCTATAGGACAGGCGGTGGGAGAAATAGTCCTGGCGGCCAGCAGCGAACCACGGGACCTGGTCCGCTTTCAATGTGGTGACGGAGGTGGCCGCCACCAGCGCCAGCGTGAATGGCATGGTACATCCTTGATCGCATTGGCGGAGCAGCTTGTACTTAACGAAGCCGTCCAGTGTCTTTTGATAGCTGCTCCGGCCGAAGCCGACCATGATCCGGTCCGTGATGCCATAGTCGAACCCGAGGCGGATGGTGGCTTGGTCCAGGCCGAAGAGCTGGTCGATACCCCCGCTGACGAAACCCATGCGATGGCCGATCCGGAAGTCCAACACGCCGTGAGCCGTATTCTCCAAGCTGTGCCCGTTGATGACCCGCGTGGTCTTAAAGCTGGCGGTGGTGTACGCCACTTCCGCACTGTCCTTCCCCAACAGGCTCAGGAGATCATCCTGTGCGGACAGGGAGGTTGTTGCACAGACAGCGAAGGCGAACACCAGGCGTGTCATCGGGGAAGCGTAATGCACAGAGTTAAAGCTTGGAAAGGGTGACGCGCACTTTTGCAGTGATGGTCTGCGCGATCTTGGCGCGCACCACTCCCGGAATGGTGATGCCATGGTCCTCCGGCTTGATGTCGAAGTCGCACATGGCTTTTACGGTGCCATCGGCCCCGACCTCCACCGTGCCTTTCGCCTTCATGGGCTTCTCCACGCCATGGATGGTGAGCATACCCTCCACGTTCACGGCGTGGATTCCGGTCTTCGAGAGGTCATCCCCTTCGGCCGGTACCAGTTTGCCTTTGAAGGTGGCCTTGGGAAAGGTGCTGCTCTCCATGTAGTTCTCGTTGAAATGCTCTTGCATCAGCGCTTTTTCAAACTCGAACGCTTTGATCAGCGCGGAGAATTCGATGGTGCCCGTCGTCGGTACGAATACACTGGCGACTTTGGTATTGATGGCGGAAATGTCCTCCATGGGTGTGCTGGAGAAGAAGGAGATCTCTCCATTGCGTGTACCATATTTGTCCTGGGCCATGGACATGGAGGGAAGCAGCAGGATCGCTGCGTAGATCAGGGTTTTCGCGGTTTTCATGTTCGTTGGGTTCTCTTGGTTCTTCTGTCTATCGGATCAAGGCGCACCGCTGGAGGAGTACGTCCATGTTGAAACCGGCGCAATAGCCCTTGATGGCGACGGTACTGTTCACGGCGGCCTCCACGGCTTCACCGTCCGGGAATTCGCAGACAACGGCCCCTAAGGCATCACCGGTCTCCAGCAGGATGTTCACCCGGCCATCAGGTCCCTTGGTCACCTCACGGACCGTTCCGGTCACCTCCACCACCTTGTCGTTATAGCGTTCGCCCGCCACGCGTTCATCCGTGGAGAACGCCTCGTACAGCGCTTTGGCGTCCACCGCAAGTTCCGGCGCTTGGCCTGCGGCGTTGGGTACTTCAGCTGAATACATCCGGAAGCCGAGGTAGGCGCCGAGCGCCGCGATCAGCAGCACAACGATCACGATATTCCTTTTGCGCATTGCTTTCAGTTTTGTTGGGCACCCCCGGCCACCCATCGGGCTATAGTGGCGACATCACAGTCGGAAAGCTTTCCGCTGGGCGGCATGAAAGCGGCACCTCCGCTCTGTTGCACGGCGGGAACGAGCTTCCCATTGGTGATCTGCGTTGAGAGACCGTTGTAGGCTGTAAAGTCCCCCGTGCCCGACCCGCCCGGCACATGGCAACCCGGAATGGCGCAATTGGCCTGAATGATGGGTTGTACGTTGCTGGAATAACCCACCGATAGGGTATCACAGAAATTCATCGGATAGAGGTCCGCTTCCTTATCGTAATAGCACCCGGACTGAAGCAACACCAGTGCAAGGGCACATAGAAGGGCCGCTATGAGGATGTGCCGTGCGACCATCAATTCTGCGGAGCGCCTTCGTTGATCCAGATGAGGAATTGGTCGATGTGGCATTGGGGTAGCATCGGGCCGGTGGGAGGCATGGAAGCGAAGGTGGCCTGATGTTGCACCGCACCGGCCAAGCGCCCGTCCATGGCCACGCTGTTCAGCACCTGCCAGCTTGTGAAATTCAGCCCTCCTTGAGGTGTGGCCCCACTGTGGCAGCCTTGGCAGCGTGCTTGTACCAAGGGCGCGATGGTTCCGGAATAAGTGACGTTGGCCGTGTCGCACGCACTCACGCAGGTGTTGTTCTGCGTGCCCTGTTGGATCCACTGTCCGATGAGTGCGATCTGGGCCGGTGTCAAGGGGGCTTGCGGCGGGCGCGGCATGATGTCATCCGGATCGTTGTCCGTTATGGCATCCCAAAGGTCCCCGTCCTGAACGATGCCGCTCTGCATCAGCGTGGCGTAACTGGTGATCCGGATGTGGTCATTGTCATCCGTGGCTGTGTTATGGCATCCCGGAACAGCACAGTTCGAGATCAACAACGGCAGGATCTGCTGATCAAAGTATACCGTATTGGGGTCGCAGGTATCCACGGGGTCGGGGTCGCCACCGCCCGTGTTCCCCGTTCCGAAGAGGTTCCCCGGGTCCACAAGGGGTTCATGCTTGCAGGAAGGGGAAAAGAACAGGAATGCCGCCAGGACAAGCAAGAGCCCGATGCGTACAGGACCCGAGTGGTGGCGACGGGATGTCTTTGAGCTCTTCATCAAGTGTACAATCTTCCTTCCTTAAGGGGTGCGAAGATGGGTCGGCAGGATGGCTTCCAGCCGTTCCAATGCGATGAACCGGGCAGAGCGGTGGATGAATCGGGAACGGGTCATCGGAAATTAGCGGCACGGCCATTTTCCAGTGACCGGAGTTCCTCGATGCGGACCGCCAAGAGGATCGCGTCCAACCGGTTGTGGTAGCGCGGCAGCCTGTTCAGTTGCATGATGTGGCCGAGGAGTGACGCGGGCACCGCCCGCATTAGCAGTTCCAGGTCACCGCGCTCCACCATGTCCAGGAGCGGGTCGTTCGAGGTGGCGTTCGTTTTGTGGCGCATGATTTCCGGACCGATGATCTGGAAGCAAATGGACCACGACCGCCACGAAAAGAAAAATCGCATCGGATGAAGCGGGAAGAATGACCGATGGAACAGTCTATCCCGAAAGCCAACGCTTGAACTCCGACGCGCGCTCGCTGCTCACCACTGCGTCGTCCTCATAGGGTGGGGCCATCAGCACCTTCACGCGGCTTTTGCTGTAGGCCAGTATCTCCTTGATGCATTCGAAGTTGACGATCAGCTGCCGGTTCAGCCGGAAGAACTTCGCCTTATCCAACTGTTTCTCCAGCCGGTCCAAGCTTTCGTCCAGGGGTAGGTCGCGGCCTTCCATTGTGCGGAGAAAGGTGTTCTTCTGACGCGAGTGGACATAAGCAATATCCTTAGGCTCGACCACGCGGAAACGGTCCCCATAGCGGATCAAGAACCGCTTCACCGGGGCGTCCGGGACCGCCTCCGTAGCATGGATGTCGTTGGCCAGCCGCCCCAATTCACGGACCGCATGCATTTCGTTGAACTTCGAAATAGCGGCTGAGAGCTCCTGTCGGACCACGGGTTTCATCAAATAGTCGAGCGCATTCACCCGGAAGGCGTTGAGAGCATATTCGCTGAAGGCGGTGAGAAAGATCACCGGGCAGCCCACATCCACCAGCTTGAACACCTCAAAGCTGTCACCGTCCGCGAGCCGGACATCAAAGAAGGCCAGGTCCGGTGCCGGATTTTCCTTGAACCACCGCACTGCACCGGCGACCGTGGGGATGTCAGCGACCACTTCCATGGCCGGGCCCACCTCCAGCAACAGCTTGCGCATGCGCTTCACCGCAGCGGGTTCATCCTCCACGAGCAGCACTTTCATGTTCTGTTCAGCAAAGGTATTTTCACCGTGAACACGCCATGGGCCGAGGTGATCTCCACCTGTTTCTTGCTCAAGGCCGCGTACCTTTTCCGGATGCTCGAAAGCCCGAATCCCGTGGAGGGTGGAGGGGAGAGGCGTTCGCGCGCCGGATTGGAGACCACCAAGTGATCGTTCTCCGTGGCGATCCGGATCAACAAGGGTTCCTCCAGCGATGCCCTGTTGTGTTTGATGGCGTTCTCCACGACCAATTGGAGCGTCAACGGAACGATCTGGTGGTCCACCGCCTCCTCCGGAACCCGCAGTTCCAACTGGATGGCCTCACCAAAACGGCGCTGCTCCAGAGTGAAATAAGTATGCAGCAGTCCCAGTTCCTCGCTTAGCGGGATGAGTGCACTGTCCCGGACTTGCAGGATATTCCGGAAGAAGGTGCTCAGGTCAGCGACGTGCTCCACGGCTTTTTTCTCATCCGTTTCGATCAGGTCGACCAGCGTGTTGAAGCTGTTGAAGAGGAAATGCGGATCCACTTGGCTGCGGAGCGCCTCCAGTTGGAACCGCACCTGTTCCTGCTCCATCCGCTGAAAGTCCAAGAGGTGACGTTCACGTGTGCGGATCCCCCAAATGGCCAAGGCGACAGAGAGCAACACGGCACCGATGATCACCCATGGCCGCCGCCACCAGGGAGGTGCAACGTGGATCCTCACCGAGGTCCAGGTGGACCCCATCGGTTCCCTGCCAACGAATGCACGGACCTCGAACGTGTAGGATCCGGGTGAAAGCGCGGGGTAGCTGACCTCTCGCTCCTGGGTGATCACGGTCCGGTCGTTCAACCCGGCAAGCCGGTATTCGAACCTCAATGCCGATGGGTCTACGTAGCACGGCGCGGTGTATCGGAACGTGATGGAATTGCGATCGAACGCGGTGAAGATCGCCGGTGCCACGTCAACCTCGGAGTTCCCGACCAGGATGTTGGATATCACCGCCTCGGACCGTGGGTCGAAATACCATTGCGCCGGCTGTAGGCGGAGCAGGCCTTTACTACTGGCCAGCCAGAGGGCACCCGAATCGTCGTGGCATACGGCGTTCAATTCGGCTACCACGCCTTCAAGCCCAAGGCTTTTGGTCAGGTCGACCCAGTATCCTGTTTTTGGATCGTACCCTGCACAACCGGTGCTTCCGAAGGCCAGGAGATGGTCTCCAAGCTCGGTAAGCGTAAAGATCTCTCCATCGAAAGGCGGGCGGTCCGCGCCGATGCGGAGGCTGTCCCCCAGTTTGCAGAGTCCCGTCCCCGGCCCGGCTGCCCAGACTTCTCCCCGGCTGTCCCTCACTACGGAATAGAAGGTCCGCGGGCCTGCCGGGGAGATGGGCTTCAACTGCCCGTCCTTCCATTGCACAAGCCCGCTTCCGTCAGTGGCCCCGAGCACGGTACCGTCCGGCATGGGCAACACCATGAACATGAAGCCGACGCCCGGGGATGCGAAACGCTCGGCCTTTGCGTTACGGACCCTGACCATCCCGGTCAAGGTGGAGGCCCATACCTCATCATCGCGCACCTTTACGGAAAGGACGTTGGGGTCGATACCGCCGTGTTCGGCATCAAAATGTTCCATCCTGCCATCAGGATGCAGCGCCATGAGCCCATTGCCGAAGGAGGCGGCCCATAGCGTTCCGTCCCTCCCAACATCCATGGAGACCACCGGCCTACGCGGATCTATTGGGACCGAAGCGCGATACACCTTGCCCGAACCGAGAAAGGAGGCATCGTGCCGGAATACCCCGTGCGGTGTGGCGAACCAGATATTCCCCTTATGATCGCTACACAGTGCGCTGATGTGCGTGAGGTCCAGGCCTTCGTGATCCTGCACCACAAGGATGGAGGGATCCGCACGGTGGAGGTGTTCGGTTCCATCACACCACCAGACGGAGCCGTTGCGTCCTTCCAGAAAGTCGCGCACGGGATGTACCCCGTACGCCGCATCAGGTCCCGGGCTGTAGCTGCCCGAACCGTTCCCCACATCATAGATCACCGGCCCGCCCGTTGCCGTTGCTGCCCAAAGTAGCCCCTGGCGCACGAGGATACCACGCACGTGGCCGTTCCCTGCGCCGATCACGGCCAGCGCGGTGTCCTTCTTCAGCGCGGGGTCCCATAGGAAAGCCCCGGCATTATCCGTTCCTGCCCAGATCCGCCCATCCCCTGCGGAAGCCACCGTGAGGATCAAGTTGTCCGGTGCGCCCTGCGCCTCGCCGAAAACCCGGATGACCTTCCCGGCCTTGCACTTGGCCACGCCTTGGTCCGTGGCTACGGCCACGGACCCGTCCGGCAGCAGGCAGATGTCATTAACATGATCATCCGGCAGACCATTGCCCGTCCACAGCCGCTCGCTTCCACTCATGGAGAGCATCGAAACACCCGCCCCATAAGTGGCCGCGTAGATCACCCCGTTCGTTCCCACCACCAAGGCGCTGATCCGGGAATGCAGCCAGGTGGTATCGCTGAACAACGTATCACAGGTCGATCCGTGGAACCACAACAGGTCGCCTTTCTCCACCGCGACGATCACCCCGTCCTTATAGGCCGCAATGGCATTTACACGGCCTTGCTCGGCGCGGAGGACCAGATCGACGCGGTCACCGTCGGTCCGCAGCAGGCCCAGATCCGAACCGGCCCAGATCAGGCCTTGAATGTCCTGTGCGATGCAAGTGATCGCGGGGCGCTGTTGGCCGATCCGTAGATCAATGGTCCGTGTATGGGGGTATTGGGCTACCGCTATGTTCAAGGACAAGCCCAGAAGGAGGCCGAGCCAGCGCCGGATCATCGTTTTGGTTCCCGCTTGAACAGCAGATCCACTTTGACCTGTATGATGGAAGCAATCTTCTGCTGAACGATGCGAGGGATCAGCACTTCATGGTCGGCCAGTTGGATGTCGAACAACGAGGTGATCCGGACCCCCTCCTCCGTGACCACGATGGAACAGGGAATGATCCGTTCCTTCTCCATGCCGTGTACGATCAACGCGCCTTTTGCCCGAACAACATAGCTCCCGTTCTGAAGAAAGTCGATATCCTCAATAATGCGACCCGCGAACGTCGCGTTCGGTAGTTCGCGGGATGCCATGTAATTCTCATTGAAGTGTTCGCGTTGAAGGGGTGAATTGAATCCCTCAAACTCCCGGATCGGCACGCGCACGGCGAACGTCTTGGCATCGGTATCCACCAGGCCGGTGCAACTTGTATTCTTGGCCGTGATCCGTTCCAACGGTGCATCGCTAACGAATGTCACTTCGGAGCGGGCGAGCTGGAGCAGCTTCCGGTCCTGTCCGTTCGCGGCGTTGCCGACCAGAAGCAGTGCGAACAGCACGATCGTGAAATTCCCGGCGATCCCTTTCATGATCTGCCAAAGTAGCGGATAGGAGCGAAGCGCTCACCGCCGTCCGCGGCCAAGTATGCGGCTACGCCTAATAATTGACAACCATCAACTGACAACCGAACGTCAGATCACCAACCGCACCCCGCCCAACTCCGCCACGCGGTAAGGGAAGCGATCACTGGGGGAGCCGATGAACATGAAGTTGGTGGGGATGTTCCACTCCTCGCTGAGGCGGTGTACCAGGTCCGGTCCGAAGACGCCGTGCAACTCGATGAATTCGATCTTGATCTCGGGGTAGGCGCGGTCCAGCACCTCCATGTCGCGGATGTAATCGGCGTGTGTCTGCTGGCCTTCCTTCAGCACGGTGACGATCTTCAGCTTCTTGGTGATCTCGTTGGCCTGCACGTACATCATCACGCGGTTCAGGATCGAGAGGTCATCGCCCTTGGTGAAGTAGACGAACTCCTGGCTGTTGAGCCTGCGGATGGACCGTGAGATGGCGAAGCGGCCGAACACGGCAAGGCCGGGCACGCTCTCCACGAAACTGCTCACCCAGATCATCAGGTATTCCAGGATCACCTTGCGGTTCAGCAGCACCGCGAGGATGAGCATGGACGGGATGAAGTACTGGAGGAATACCACGAGGTATTCCGGGTGCAGGCGGACGTTGCCATAGAGCGCGATGATGACGCCCGACAAGGCCACGGAGACGGTTACGACGGAGGCGGTCTCCGGCCGGGGCAGCTTGGCGCGCTTGATCTTCAGCAGGAAGTTGCCGATGGCGAAGAAGGCCATCACGGTAAGGAAGGAGATGGTGTAGACGCCAGCGAGCGCGGAGGTCTCCGCATTGGTGAGGAAGAGCACCGAGAGGCAGAGCAGGAAGAACAGGATGATGATGCGTGGCGAGCTGCCCCGCTTGGTCTCCTTCAGCAGGAACTGCGGCATGATGCGGTCCAGCGTCATCCGCTTGATGAGGCCGGACACACCCACGTAGCTGGTGAGCACGGCGCCGCAGAGCACCACCACGGCATCGATGGTGATCACCGTGGCCAACCAGTTACCGCCAACGGTGACGCCCATGAACGAGAGCATGGTCTCCTGGTGGTCGCCGATGGCGGCCATGGGCAGGATGAGGATGGCGCAGAGCACGATGAGCGGGTTGAGCACCGTGACGGCGACCCACATGTTGCGCAGGGTCTTGGGGAACACGCCGTGCTCCTGTTCCTCCACATAGTTCGCGGAGCTTTCAAAGCCGGTGACGCCGAGCATGGCGGTACTGAAGCCGAAGAAGAGGGCGGCGGCGATCCCTCGCCCATCCGGCAGGGGCATGCTCCAATTGAGGGTGAAGAGCGCGAAGCCGTTGTGCATGACGAACCAGATGCTGGCGCCGATCAGTAGCGCCATGGTGGCCAGGTGTGCGATGAAGATGATGACGGCCACGATGGCGGATTCGCTGATGCCCGCTACCGGTGGGGCCTTCGGAAGCACCTTGGCCCAGCTGTTCCGCTTCGGTCGTGCGGAGCGCATCCTCCTGTTGGCGGGCGGTGCTGGCGCGGGCGTGGGCGCCATCTTCAATGCCCATCGCCGGGACGATCTTCGCGTTGGAGATCCTCTTGGCTAAGAACGCCTTGGCGGTGCGCAAGTAGACCGGCGATGTGCGCGGGCAGGCGCAGGTGCTCAACAATATGGGCAAGAACCAAGCGCTCGTCGGGAATTTCAACGGTGCGCTCGTGCAATTCCAACAGGCGCTCGCGCTCGGCCGCTCGGTGGAAAGCCGGGAGTCGATGGCGATCTCACTGGAGTCGCTCTCCTCCGCGTACGACACGTTGGGGGACTACAAGAAAGCCTTGGTCAACTTCCGGGAATACAAGACGCTCAACGACAGCCTGAACAGTTCGGAGGTGCGCACGAACATCGCCCGCATGGAAGAGAGTTTCCGCCGCGACAAGGAGGAAAAGATGTTCCAGCTGGAGGCCGACCGCATGGACGCCGTGAACGCGCGGCAACGGGTGTTGAACATCGCGCTTGCCGTCTCCTTGTTCTTCCTGCTGCTCACCGCCTTCCTGCTGTACAAGGTGATGCGGACACGCGTGCGCAATAGCAAGCTGGAGCAGGAAGCCCTCCGGCTGCAGAGCGGGCGCCTGGAGACCGAGAAGACCGCCTTGGAGGAGGACCTGCGCTATAAGGAACGTGAGCTCACCGCCAACGCGCTGTTCCTGCTGAAGAAGAACGAGCTGATCGCACACATCGTGGAGCGCTTGCTCAAGGCCAAGTCCACCTTCCGGCAGGAGAACCAGAAGATCGTGCAGGACATCGTGCACGACCTGCAGGCGAGCCGCGATGAACACAACTGGGAGGAGTTCGAGGCGCATTTCACGCGGGTGCACAGCACCTTCTACCAGACCCTGCAGCAGCGCTTCCCGTCACTGACGCCCAACGAACGGAAACTCTGCGCCTTCCTGCGGCTCAACATGAGCACGAAGGACATTTCCACCATCACGCACCAGAGCGTGAACAGCATCACCGTGGCGCGGTCACGGCTGCGGAAAAAGCTGCAGATCGATGGCGAGGACGTGCATTTGATCGACCTGTTGCAGTCCATTTGACCGGTGCCGAGTTGCTTTTGCAACCGGCTGAGCGCCAGTGCGCAGCGTGCTTTTGTATGGCTGCTGTAAGGCTGTTATAAGCCGGTGTACCGCCGTTGTAAGCCCCGTGCGGGCGCGTGTGCATCCGATGTAAGGGTGCTTCCGGCATCACCGCGGTTTTCTGTGCACACATTGCGCCCCTCCAACAAAAAGCGCCTTGAAAACCCCCAAAAAGAATGCCGCCGGCCCTGAGGAGCTGGACGACCTCGAACGCTTCCACGAGCGCATGAAGGACGAGGCCCAAGCGTGGCGGAACCTGCTTGGGAACATGGACCGCTTAAAGACCGACCGGAACCCCGGCGCGCAGCCACCGGGCCCACCGGGGGAGAACCCGACCCAACATACGGACCCGCCTAATGGCCCAAAGCCTTCCAATTGAACTTAACCCTGCGAACATCATGAACATAAAACACACGACTCTTGCGCTTGTCGCCACCGCGCTTTGCATCAACTCGGCTTCGGCCCAGTTCATCACGCGGCCGGACTACTATTCGCCCACGGGCCTGGCCAACGATGGCCTCGTAACGGGCTATTCCGGCCAGACGGGACCATGGTCCATCTGGAACCCGGACCTGCAGACCACGGAGAACATCGGAGGCACCGCTCCCGGCGATGGTGCCGGAGGGCAAGCACGCTTCTCCTTGGACGGCAACTTCATCAGCGGTACCAGCCAAGGTCCGAACGGGGCCGCCTTGTCCCGTTACGATCGTGGCACCGGGCAGTGGACGCTCCTGGGCGACCTCGGCTTTCCGGTGGACCTCTCCGTGAGCGGCGGCTACGCCATCTCCGGTGATGGCTCCACCGTGGTGGGCAACTCCTGGGCGGACACCACCGGCAACTATGCCTTTACCCACGCGGTGGCCGTGGACGCGGTGAACGGCGTGAGCGACCTGGGTACGCTGTTCTTTAACAGAAGCACCCGCGCCAATGCGGTGAACAGTGATGCGAGCGTGGTGGTGGGCTGGCAGGACTTCAACGGTCCGTGGAAATCCGCCGTGTGGCGCAAGGACCCGAACGGCGCGTACCTCAGGAATGCCTATGTGCTCTTGGACCCCAACGGCGACCCCGATGACGAATTCAACCAGATGGGTGAGTGCAGTGCGGTCTCTTCGGATGGCACCTGGATCGGAGGCTACGGCGACTATGCCAACAACGCGGAGCCGTGGATCTGGGGCCAGTCCACCGGCGTGATCAACCTCGGGCACCTGCCCATGACCGGCACCGGCTATGTGGGCGGCATGAACGCGGATGCTTCCGTGGTGGTGGGCTGGTTCGACGGTGAGCTGTGGGGCGACCCCCAGACCGCTTTCATCTGGACGTCCGTAGGTGGCCTGCAGAACCTGGCCACGTATATGACAGATGAAATGGGGATCGACCTGGGCAACAAGCAAGTGTCCGTCGCGAACTGCCTGTCAGAGAACGGCCGCTATGTCGCCGGTTACGGCATCGACTACACGGACTTCTCGGGCTTCGCCTACCGCCTGGACCTCGCACCGACCACGGGCATCCACGCCGCCACGACCGCCCGCCTGCTGGAAGCGTATCCCAACCCCACCACCGGGCGCGTCACCATCAATGTGGCCGGGCCGTCCAACCTGTCCATTCTCAATGCTGCAGGAAGCGTACTCTCGGAAGCCAGCGTGCAGGGCAACACGGTCGTTGACCTTTCTGCCTACGCACCGGGGGTGTACACCTTCCAAGTACGTTCCAACGGAAGCGTCAGCACCGGCCGCATCGTGAAGTACTGAAGAAGGGAAGCCCCATAGGGGGTATTATCCCGCCGTCATCGCGAGGCCCTGCGAAGCGCCCCGATACGTATCGGGGTCCTTTTGCGTCCGCGACCAAGCTCCCGTCGTCATCGCGAGGCTCTGCGAAGCGCCCCGATACGTATCGGGGTCCTCTTGGCGTCCGCGACTGTACTTATTGATCACGCGCACTAACACAAGATCGCTTCGCCCTAAGAAGGGCTCGCGATGACGGTCTGCAATTATCGCGAGCACTCCAGCCGTCATCGCGAGGCCCTGCGAAGCGATTTTCTACAGCGTCCGCGACTGTATTTATCGATCACGCGCACTAGAACAAGATCGCTTCTCCCCAAAGCGGGCTCGCGATGACGATCAAGGGTCATGCTCGCGATCCCATCCCCCGTTCCTCGTTCCGTCCCGTCCGGTCCCGCACACAGCACCCCCATGTCGCGCGCTTCCATTACACTTGCCCCCATGAACTGGCTCGACTGGACCTTGATCGCGCTCATCGGCTTCTCGGCCGTGCGCGGCTTTACGCGCGGCTTCGTGGTGGAAGTGGCCTCCTTGCTCGCGCTGGTCCTCGGCATCTGGGCGGCGGTTAAATTCAGTGGGCGCGTCGCCGACTACATCGGGCTGAGCCCGGACCGCGAGGTGCTCGCCTTCTTCATCACCTTCGTCGCCGTGCTGTTGACCGTGCACCTCGTGGCGCGCGTGATCACCAAAGGCATGGACATGGCCATGCTCGGACTGCCGAACAAAGTGGCCGGGACGTTCTTCGGTGCGCTGCGCTCGGCCTTCGTCCTCAGCGTACTGATGAACGTGGTGATGGCGCGCTTGGAAAAGGGCGGCCCCATCCCGCAGGCCACCTTGGAAGAGTCACGGCTCTACGGCCCAGTGCGCGCCTTCGCGCCGTTCGTGGTGCCGGCCTTGGAAGAGACCAAGTGGTTGCACAACGCGCTGGACCTGTGGGACCGCCACATGCAGGCGGAGTAGGTGTTGTTTCTGGAGCTTCGTCGTACACCAGAGAGCTGTCACCCCGGCGGAAGCCGGGGTCGCACAAGAACGGTATTGGCCGTGTGCGTTCGAGTGCGATACCGGTTCAAGCCCGGCATGACAATCACTGCGCGCTCTCTCTTAGAGTAGAGGATGGAGTAACACTCCATCCTACTTCTTTTCCGGCTGTCACCCCGGCCCTGCCCCGATAGGTATCGGGGCGGGGCCGCAAACGAACGGTATTCTCCGCGTGCGTCCCGGTGAGTTACTGGCCGGGCCCGGATTGACAACGCCCTCCATTACCCCCTTGCCGGAACCCCTCGCGGCAAAGGGGTATATTCGCGGCATGAGCGATCATATCATGCGTCCCGAAAGCCTGATGATGAGCTACGGCTACAAGCCCGAGCTCAGCCAAGGCGCTATCAAATGCCCTATTTTCCAGACCAGCACCTTCGTGTTCCAGAAGGCGGAGGATGGCAAGGCCTTTTTCGAAGTGGCCTACGGCCTGCGCGAGAAAGGGGAGAAGGAGGAACTGGGCCTCATCTATAGCCGCCTCAACAACCCCGACCTGGAGATCCTGGAGGACCGCCTTTCCCTGTGGGACGGCGCGCAGGGTTGCGCGGTGTTCGAAAGCGGCATGAGCGCCATCACCACTGTGCTGCTGGAATTCCTTTCGCCCGGCGACGTGCTGCTCTACAGCAACCCGATCTACGGCGGAACGGACCACTTCATCAAGCAGGTGCTGACGCGTTTCGGCATCGAGGTGATGGGCTTCTACCCGTGGGAACAGGACAAGCTGGAGGAGATCGTGCAAAAGAGCGGCAAGGCCGATCGCATCCGCATGATCTACGTGGAAACGCCGGCCAACCCCACCAACATCCTCATCGACATCAAGGCCTGCAGCGCCTTGGCCAAGAAGCTGAGCACGCCGGACAAGCCAGTGCTCACCGCGGTGGACAACACCTACATGGGTCCGCTATGGCAACATCCGTTGAAGCAGGGCGCGGATCTCGTGCTGTACTCCGCCACGAAGTACATCGGCGGCCACAGCGACGTGATCGCAGGTGCCTGCCTCGGCAGCAATGAACTGATCGCGCGGGTCAAGGGCCTGCGCACCTTCCTCGGCTGCATGGCCGGCCCTTGGACCGGTTGGTTGTTGCTGCGCAGTTTGGAAACGCTGAAGCCGCGCATGGAGACCCAAGCGCGCAACGCGGAAAAAGTCGCGGCCTTCCTGAAGGACCATGCAAAAGTGAAGAAGGTGCATTACCTCGGTTTTCTGGACACGCCGGAACAGCAGGCGATCTTCAAGTCGCAGTGCCTCAGCGCCGGTGCCATGCTCTCGTTCGATATCCAAGGCGGCGAGCCGGAAGCGTTCCGTTTCCTCAATGCCTTGAAACTGGTGAAGCTCGCGGTGAGCCTCGGCAGTACGGAATCACTGGCGGAACATCCCGCCACCATGACGCACATCGGCGTGGATCCCGTGGAGCGCGATAAGCTCGGCATCACCGGTGGCCTCGTACGCCTCAGCGTGGGCGTGGAGCATCCGGATGATCTGATCTGGGACCTGAAGCAGGCGTTCGAGGCGGTGTGATCGGACACCACGTTATTGCGGCATCTGTCATGCCGGGCTTGACCCGGCATCGCACTCGAACACGCGCGGCCAATGGCGTTCTAGTGCGGCCACGCCCCGATACCTATCGGGGCGAGGCCGGGGATGACAGTACAAATATGCGCGGGCATTTCATGCGCTGCACGCGCTCGGGTTTTTGCCGAGTGTGGAGCATCCTAGGCCTCCGGCTAGTCCAAGCACAAACGCTCACCGCAACGTAGCCCCCGTCTTCCCGATCACGATGGGATCGCTGCTCACGCGTCCTGAAGGCTTGCCATTCTCCAGCTTCAGCACACCCCTTGGGCACACCGCCGCGCAGATGCCACAGCCCACACAACTGGCACGCACGATGTTCTCGCCGCGTTGCGCGTAGCTGCGTACGTCGATGCCCATTTCGCAGTAGGTACTGCAGTTGCCGCAGCTGATGCATTGTCCGCCGTTGGTGGTGATGCGGAAGCGGGAGAAGAACCGCTGCTGCAGGCCGAGCACCGCCGCCATCGGGCAGCCGAAGCGGCACCATACGCGGCTGCCCATCAACGGATAGAAGCCCACACCCACCACGCCGCTGAACACCGCGCCGATGGCGAAGCCGTAAGTTTTGCGCAGCGGATAGCTCTCCACGAAGAAGATATCGCCGCGCCCGGTGAGATAGGCGTGCGCCGTGAAGCCGACGATGATCGTCAGGATGCCCAACGCGAGGTAGCGCACGCTGTTCGGCACTTCCTTCACCATGCCGGGCCGGATCAAGAGCACTGCGCCCACGCCGCCAAGTACCACCGCGATAAGGCCGAGCAACATGCCGCGTGTAAGCCAGAATCCTTTCGCGCTGTCGCCGCTGAGATAGCTGTATATCAGCGCTGCCGTCATCACCACCACGAACACCAGCACGGAGTGGACCATCCACCGTTCGATCTTCCACGCCTTCACGCTTTTGTCGCTGAGCTGCCGGAAGGGATCGCCCGCTGTTTCCGCGAGGCCACCGCAACCGCACACCCACGAGCAGTACCAACGCTTGCCGTAGAAGTAAGTGAGCACGGGCGAGATCAGGAAGATCATCGCCACGCCGAACAGCAGCATGAAGAGGCCGATGCCACCGCTGGACAGCATAGCCTTCACGTTCCAGTCGTCAAAGAAGGAATAGTTCAGCGGCCACATGTTCTTGAAGTCGTTGTAGGGCAGGCTGAGGCGCGCGAGCAGTTCCGGGATGAGGAACGCGAAGCCGAGCTGGAAGAACATCACCGAGCACGTCCGCAGCATCTCGTATTTGTTGTGGCGGTACTTCAACAAGAACTTGGTGCCCATGGAGAGAATGGCCAGCGTGTAGAGCGTGCCGTACACTGACCATTGGCTTGCAGCGTTGCCACTGATCAGCCGGCTGAGCGGGTCGAAGAGTGCGACGATGCCGGTGTTGGCCTTGCCTTCGCCGCCCAGGCCGAGGTACTGCGGATAGAAGTAGAGCACCACGTAGAAGCCGGTAAGCAGCACGCCGATGACCCACGCAGCAGCGCCGCGCGAGGTGAGGCCCTTGTGCCAAACGCCGTCGTTCTTGATGCCTACCGGGCGGTGTGCATAGGAGCGCCACGCATAGCCCACCGTACCGCCAGCGATGGCGAGCAGCGCCGCGGTGAGCCATAGGCCCGCATGCGGGATGGTATCCATCGGCAGACTGACCAACAGCGCGAGCACGCCCAGCGCGGCAATGGCCAACGCGACTTTTTGCGGTGCGTCCAAGCTGCCGCTATGTGGCGCGGCGATCGAAAGGCTGTGGTCCGCACTGCTCATGCCGTCATGTGTTTACCGATGGTGAACGATGCGCGCACCGCGGGTTCCATGCGCGTGAAGAATTCCGGATCGAAGGCGGCTTCGTGCAACTGTTCCACCACGTGGTCCACGGTCGCTTTTTCGCGCAGCCAGCGATCGAACACCTCATGCCGCAAGCGGAAGCCGAAGGTGTTCACGCCATGCAGCACGCGGCTTTCCGCATTCCACACCAAGTGCAGCGCGGACCTCCCGTTGGGGTGCTCCCAGTAATGCGCTGCTTCGCCGTCCTGCGCTCTGTTCGGCACGCGGCCGTAGGTCTGGTATTCAATGTCGAAGAACTTGGCGCTGTTGAACCAGATGCCCGGCGCGTATGCCGTGCGCTCGCCGGTGACAGTGCACGCCAGCGTCTCGCCCATCAGGCGGCCGGTGTACCACACCTGCTCGATATTCTTGCGCTGCGGATCGGGATGCTGTTGGAATTCCACGCAGTCGCCGATGGCATACACATCTTGCACGTTCGTTTCCAAATACGCGTTCACCAGTACGCCTTTGTCGGTCTTGACCGCCGGGCTGTCCTTCAGCCAAGCGATGTTCGGGTGCACGCCAACGGAGAGCCCCACGAAACCGCAAGCGATCTCTTCGCCGCTCTTCGTGCGCACCGCCCGCACGCGGCCATCAGGACCAGCGAGCACCTCTTCCAATTCCGTGTTGAAGTTCAACAGTACGCCGTGCTCTTTCATGTGCCGGGTGATCAAGCCCGCCTCTTCTTCCGGAAGCACACCGCCCCAGAACGTGTCCTCGCGCACCAGGAAGGTCACGGCGATGTTGCGCGTGCGCAGCATCTCCGCCATCTCCACACCGATCAATCCGCCGCCGACGATCACCGCACGTTGGATGCCCGCGGTGTTCCCCTCCATCGCTTCCACATCCTGCAGGCTATAAAGTCCTTGCACGCCGGGAAGGTCCTGCCCGGGCCAGCCGAAGGTGTTGCTCGCGCTGCCCGTGGCGATGATGAGCTTGTCGTAGGGCAGGGTGTAGCCGTCCGCGAGCTGAACGCATTTCAACACGGTGTCGATCCGGGCCACGGTGCCGTGCTTCAGTTCGATGCGGTTCGCCGGCCAGAAGCCGTCCTCGTAGGGCTTGATGTCGCGGTAGCGCAGGTGCCCCATGTACACGTACATCAGGGCGGTGCGGCTGAAGAAGTGCTCGCTCTCGTTGCCGATCACGGTGATGGGAACATCGCTGCGCTTCCGGATGTGGCGCGCCGCAGTGATGCCGCTGATCCCGTTGCCGATGATGACGATGCGATCGTGGCTCATGAAGGATGTGCGAAATTTGTGGTGCGGCGCATGCACGGTAGGCGGTCGCGACCATCGCAATGTACCTGACAAGAAGCTTCCTGAAATTGGTGTGCTGCGCTTTCGTTGTGATCGGCACCTGGAGGATACAGGCCCAGCCCATCGAAGGTGTTTGCTTCAGCGCACCGGCGGAGGAGGTGGGCGATGCCAGCATGGCGCAGGTGCAGGCCATCGGCGCCGATTGGATATGCCTGATGCCTTATGCCTTTGCGCGGACCGAGGACGGGCTGGTGCGCTTCGACCCGGATGGGCACCAGTACTGGGGCGAGCGGCCCGTGGGCATCCGTGCCATGGTGCGCATGGCGAAGGCCCGCGGTATGAAGGTGATGTTGAAGCCGCATCTATGGCTGGGTCACGGTGGGTTTACCGGTACGTACGTCCCCGACAGCGCGATCGGATGGGAGGGCTACGAACGGAGCTACCGCGACTACATCCTCTACTTCGCGACGCTGGCGCGTGAAACGGGCGTGGACCTGTTCTGCATCGGCACGGAGATGCAGGCCTTCGTGCAGGCGCGCCCGGCCTATTGGAATAAGTTGATCGATAAGGTGAGCGATGCCTACCAAGGGCCATTGACCTATGCCGCCAATTGGGACGAGGTACAGGACGTGCCGTTCTGGTCGCGCATGCGCTTTATCGGCGTGGACGGATACTTCCCGATCACTGCGGAGCCCGCGCCCTCATTGTCCGCACTGGAGGCCGGATGGCGGCCGCACGCGGAAGCATTGGCACAGCTTTCCGCGCGGGTGGATCGTCCGGTGCTTTTCACGGAGATCGGCTATTGCTGCACGTCCGCCTGTGCCGCACGCCCGTGGAGCGAAGATCCCGAGGCACCGTTGGACGAAGCCGCACAGTCCCGCGCGTGGCAAGCGTTCTTCAACGCACAGCGCGACAAGCCATGGTACGCCGGCTGCTTCGTGTGGAAGTGGTTCGCCGCACCGGACCTGGACGAAGAACGTCGCGGTAACGGCTTTTCCCCGCAGGGGCGCGCAGCAATGGACGTGGTGCGGAAGGAGTTCAAAGGCCGGAACGCTGCGCCGTAACTTCGGGAACGTCCGTCAGTATTCCAACGCCAGCACGACTGACCATCCGGTACTTCCACATGCACTATCGCGTCACCTTCCTCTTTGTTCTGCTCGCTTCACTAGCGGCTACGGAAGTGCTAGCACAGGAACATCCGTTCCTATCGAACTACACCTTGACGGAACTGCCCAACGGCGTCTTGGTGAATTGGACCATCCAAGGCGGTAGCACCTGCGACGGACAGGAAGTGCAGCGTTCTTCGGACAGCCTCAATTATATTCCCATCCACACCATCCAAGGCATCTGCGGAAGCCCGGACGCGATAACGCCATATACATGGTTCGATGCCGCGCCGCCTGAGCTCAGCAAGGTCTACTACCGCATCAAGCTCGGCTTCGACGGGTTCAGTTCGGTGAAGTCCGTGTTCTACGGGCAGCTCAGTTCAAGCGACCAGCGCTTCTACCCGAACCCCGCACACGATGCCGCCAAGCTGGTGCTGAACGTTCCTTTGAACATGCCGGTGGACCTGCTGGTGTGGAACAGCAAAGGAACCCTTGTATTGGAGCAAACCGCCATGCTTGGACCCGAGTTGGACGTGCCGTTGGCCACGCTTCCTGCTGGCGAATACCTCTACCGCGCCACCACCAGAGCTGGAAGGAAATTCCCAGGGCGCTTCGTCAAATACTGAAGCCCAGGAAGCGGCTCTGCGAGCCGTGATAGAACCTTGTGCTAAGAGATCTCCCTGGTAAGGATCTCGAGCACCGTGGCCGTAGGTGCATTGCTCTTCACACTCTCGATGCCATTGTCCCGCGACGATTCTGTGGTGTACACTTGGCTGGATCCGATCACTTGCTGGTTGGCCGCAAGTAGGTTGAACGAATGCCCCGCATCAGTTGACTTGCATTCGTAGTTAGCATCATCGCCCGCGTTCTTCTTCACGCTCTCGATGCCGTTCATCGCGGAAGCCTTCGCCGAATAGCCTTGGCTCGCTAGGATGATCTCCCCGTTACCGGCCTTCAAACGAAAGCGGAAGTGCTCGGCCTTGTCGTTGTACAGTTCAAAGGTTGCCATGATGCTCGGTTTTAAAGAGAACACCAAGTAAGGCCTAAATGTGGGATTCCACCGGGCGCTGCGCCGCGCAGCTTATCCAACGCTCCCTTCCAAGCTCACGGCCAAAAGCTTCTGGGCTTCCACCGCGAACTCCATCGGCAGTTGGTTCAGCACGTCCTTGCAATAGCCGTTCACGATCAGGCTCACCGCTTTCTCCGGGGGGATACCGCGCTGGTTCAGGTAGAACAGCTGGTCCGCACCGATCTTGCTCGTGGTGGCTTCGTGCTCCACCATCGCGCTCGGGTTCTCGCTCTCGATGTACGGGAAGGTGTGCGCGCCGCAGCGGTCGCCGAGCAGCAGTGAATCACACTGGCTATGGTTGCGGGCACCGGTTGCGCCCTTGCCGATCTTCACCAGTCCGCGGTAGCTGTTGTTGCTCTGGCCCGCGCTGATGCCCTTGCTCACGATGGTGCTCTTGGTGCCCTTGCCGATGTGGGTCATCTTGGTGCCCGTGTCGGCCTGCTGCTTGTACTTGGTGAGCGCCACGCTGTAGAACTCGCCTACACTGTAGTCGCCCTTCAACACGCAGCTGGGGTACTTCCACGTGATGGCGCTGCCGGTCTCCACCTGTGTCCAGCTGATCTTGCTTCGGTCGCCCAAGCACATGCCACGCTTGGTGACGAAGTTGTACACGCCGCCCACGCCGTTCTCATCACCGGGGTACCAGTTCTGTACGGTGCTGTACTTGATCTCCGCGTCCTTCATCGCGATCAGTTCCACGACCGCCGCGTGCATCTGGTTCTCGTCGCGCTGGGGAGCGGTGCATCCTTCGAGATAGCTCACGTATGCACCTTCATCGGCGATGAGCAGGGTACGCTCGAACTGGCCCGTGTTCGCGGAGTTGATCCGGAAATAGGTGCTCAGCTCCATGGGGCAGCGCACGCCCGGCGGGATGTAGCAGAAGCTGCCATCACTGAACACGGCACTGTTGAGCGCCGCGTAGAAATTGTCCGTAGGCGGCACCACGCTGCCCAGGTATTTGCGCACCAGGTCCGGGTGGTTGTGCACCGCGTCACTGAAGCTGCTGAAGATGATGCCCTTTTCCTTGAGAGCGGATTGGAAGGTGGTCTTTACGCTCACACTGTCGAACACGATGTCCACGGCCACACCGGCCAAGCGCTTCTGCTCCTGCAGCGAGATGCCCAATTTCTCGAACGTCTTGATCAGTTCGGGGTCGGCCTCGTCCAAGCTGTTCAGCGTGGGCTTCTGCTTCGGTGCACTGTAGTAGTACGCATCCTGGAAATCAACCTTCGGGTAATGGATGAGTGCCCAGGTGGGCTCGATCATCTTCAGCCAGTTGCGGTAGGCGGTCAAGCGCCATTCCAACAGCCATTCGGGCTCGTTCTTCTTGGCGCTGATGAAGCGTACGGTATCCTCGCTCAAGCCCTTCGGCGCCAGCTCACTTTCAATGTCGGTAACAAAGCCGAACTCGTATTCCTTGTTCGCTACCTCTTGGAGGATGTCGTCTGACTGTGCCATGGTTAAGAACTACCGCTAAGAACACGAAGTACGCTAAGAGGAATGTCGAATGCCTTGCGCCTACTTCCCTTCGTGTCCTTGGCGTTCTTCGTGGTATATTTTCCTTGAGTGGTTCAAATACTGAAACTCTCCCCGCAGCCGCAGGTCCTGCTGGCGTTGGGATTGACGAACTGGAAACCTTTGCCGTTGAGGCCGCCGCTGAACTCCAGCGTGGTGCCCAACAGGTAGAGCAGGCTTTTCTTGTCCACCACCACTTTCACGCCGTTGTCCTCGAAGACCTTGTCGCCGTCGTTCATCTTGTCGTCGAACACCAGGTCGTAGGAGAGGCCGCTGCAGCCACCGCCCTTTACGCCCACCCGTACGAAGTGCTGGGGGCCACGGCCTTCCGTGCCCAGGAGCTTGGTGAATTCCACCCGTGCGTTATCGCTTACTTTGATCATGCGGAGCGCTTATCTGGAACTTGTCCAAATAAGCGGCCCAAAGGTACAAAGCAATAGCAGGGAAGCCAACGGGGTAGCGCCCTGGTCACTGATAGGCTTTTACCAGGTTGAGGAAGACCGAGGTCCAGTCCACATTGCCATGGTTCGTGCCCAACCGCACGATCACCATGTCGTGGGCGGGGTCCACATAGATATACTGCCCCAAGATCCCCTGGGCCTCAAAGTCGCCTTCCCGCGAAGGGAGCCACCATTGATATTGATAGGACCAGTCACTTCCATTGGTCGTGTCCACCCGCGTGCTTTGCTCCACCCAGGCCTTCGGGATCAATTGCTTACCGCGCCATTCGCCCTTGTGCAGGTAGAGGGAACCGAGCTTGGCAAAGTCCCGCGCGGGAGCATTGATGCAGCAGAATGTCTTTTCGATACCCCCTTCCTTCCGATCGATGCTCCAAGTAGAAGGGTACTCCATCCCTAATGGGGACCAGAGTTTGTCGTTCAGGTAAGCCGTGATCGTGCGCGGGTCATGCGCATTGCGCAGTGCCCGCTCCAGGACCCAACCCAGCAACTGGCTGCTTCCGCTTTGGTATTCGAAGTGCTCTCCCGGGGCAGCTTTCAATTTCATCCGTGCCATGCTCTTGTAGAGCCGTCGGCCATAATAGAAGTTGGCGGCATCGCCGAAGGGGTTGTAATAGCTCTCATTGAACTTGAGCCCGCTGGTCATTTGAAGCAGGTGTTCCACGGTCACTTTGTCGAAACCGTTCTCCCGCAATTCCGGAATGAAGTCGGTGACCGGTTGGTCCACACCCGTGATCATGCCATCCTCGATGGCACAGCCGATCAGCATGCTGATCACGGACTTGGCCACGGAGAAGGACGTATGGATCCGCGACGGGTCGTAGCCTTTGAAGTAGTGCTCCTAGACGACGGTGTCGCGTTGTATCACCAGGAAAGCCACGGTCTTGTGATCCTCGAGGAAGTCCTCCAAGGGGATGTCCTCACCGTTCTTCATGCCCGCCTTCAGGCCTTTTTCGGTGGCGGTTTCCGCATATTGGAAAGGAACCGGTGAGGCGGGCAACTCCCGCGAAGGGAACTTCCGGTAGTCGTTGGTATCGGCAAAATTGTAGATGAAGAAACGGCCCACGGTGCAACCGCTGAGGAGGATGCAGCAAAAGGTCAAGCTGGCCAGTTGACGCGTAGAAATAAGCATGGCGAAATGTAGCCCCTATTCCAAAGTCGCAATGAATCCTGCGGGCATGTTCAGGAGAAGCGGTGACCCGCACCTGCTTGCGCATTCACGTTCGTGCAACCGTTGGCCAACGGTCGGGGTTCATACCTGCGGTGTGAAGCACTTACGCGATCAGCGAAAGCGAAGATCCGGACTTGTGTCCCCAAGCCCTTGCGGCGGTACCTTCGCACTCAAAGCCCACCGGACGAAAAGCCGTACCGCCACGTAGCCATGCTCAAGCAGTATCTCTCCCAGAAGCTCCAGCAAAAGCTGAGCCCCCAGCAGATCCAGATGATGAAGCTGTTGCAGGTCCCTACGTTGGAACTGGAGCAGCGCATCAAGGAGGAGATCGAGGAGAATCCCGCTTTGGAAGAGGGGGAGGAGTCGGAAGAGGAGGACATGGCCATCAACGAACAGACGGATGGTGATGAGGGTACCGAGACCAGCAACGAGGAGTTCGACCTGAGCGATTATTTCCAGGACGACGATACACCGGATTACCGGTTGAGTGCGAACAACCACAGTGCGGACGACGAAACGCGCGAGACGCCCTTGGCCGTTGGCAGCACCTTCCAGGACGCCATGCACACCCAGCTGTCGCTGCGGCAGGTGGACGAGCGCACCGAGCAATTGGCGGAGCACCTCATCGGCAACCTGGACGAGGACGGTTACCTGCGCCGTGAACTTTCGCAGATCGAGAACGACCTGGCCTTCACCGCTAACATTTTCACCGATCAGGAGGAATTGGCGAAGGTGCTGAAGCATGTGCAGTCGCTCGATCCCCCGGGTGTGGGCGCGCGCGATCTGCGGGAATGCCTGCTGCTGCAATTGGAACGCATGCCGAACGCCGTGGATGTGCTTACCGCGAAGGCCATCGTGGACAAGCATTTCGAGGCGTTCACCAAGAAGCACTACGAGCGCATCATGGACCGGCTGGAGATCGATGAGGAAGCGTTGAAGGACGCCATCGAAGTGATCGTGCGGCTCAACCCGAAACCGGGCAACACCGGCCGCGACTCCGCCCGCTCGGCGCAGGTGATCGTACCGGACTTCATCGTGAACGCCGTGGACGGACAGCTCGAACTCTCCTTGAACGGCCGCAATGCCCCGGAGCTTCGCGTAAGCCGCCAGTACCGCGACATGATAAAGGAATACCAGCGAAACAAAAAGGATAAGGACGCCAAGGACGCGCTGGTCTTCATCAAGCAGAAGCTCGATTCCGCCAAGTGGTTCATCGACGCCATCAAGCAGCGCCAGAACACATTGCTCATCACCATGGAGGCCATCCTGGACCACCAGCGCGAGTTCTTCCTCACCGGTGATGATACCAAGATGAAGCCGATGATCCTGAAGGACATCGCCGAAATGGTAGGCATGGACATCAGCACCGTGAGCCGCGTGGCCAACAGCAAATACGTGCAGACGGACCATGGGACCTACCTGCTGAAGTTCTTCTTCAGTGAGAGCCTCACCACGGACAGCGGCGAGGAAGTGAGCACCCGTGAGGTGAAGAAGATCCTGGAGGAAGCCATCCAAGCGGAGGACAAGCAGACCCCGCTGACCGACGACGAGCTCACCAAGCTCTTGCGCGGCAAGGGGTATAACATCGCGCGGCGCACGGTGGCCAAATACCGCGAGCAGCTCCACATGCCGGTGGCCCGCTTGCGCAAAGAGCTTTAATGCGCAAAGCGGCACACGCGCTTTCGCTGTTGCTGCACCCCGTGTGGATGCCCACGGCCGCCTTGGCCTTGGCCCTTGCGCTGGATCCGCTGCTGGCCATGATGATCCCCGAGCGTGGCCGACAGATGTTACTCGGTATGATCTTCCTGATGACCGCAGTGTTCCCCATCACCAGCACGCTCCTGATGCTTCGCAGTGGCACGGTCTCCGCCCTCGCGATGCCGCACCGGCAAGAGCGTGGAGCGCCTTACTTGGTAACGCTGGTCTACTTCGCCATGGCCTACTACCTGTTGCGCCGCACGCCGCTGCATCCTGCGGTGCTGGCCATTTTCACCGGTATTCTCCTATCCACACTGGGTCTGTTGCTGCTGGGTCTTCGCTGGAAGGTGAGCGCGCACATGGCCGGCATCGGCGGGGTTGTCGGCATGGTGATCGGCCTCGGTCTGATGCACGGGGCCTCCACTTCGCTGGTGCCCGTACTGTTCGTGCTCGCCGGCCTGTTGGGCAGCGCGCGCATGATGGTATCCGATCACACGTGGGGCGAAGTGTCCTCGGGAATGGCCCTCGGACTTTGCTGCACCTTGGGCTGCCTGCTTTTCGGGGTCTATTTCTGATCCCCGGCCAACGCCTGTTGCCAGCGCCACGCATCCCGCAAGGAGTCCGCCAACGAGCGTTCAGTGCGCCAGCCCAATACGGTGGCACTCTTCTGCGTGTCAGCGTACATGGCTTCCACATCGCCGGCGCGGCGTGGACCAATGACGTAGGGCACCTTCACTCCGTTCACTTCCTCGAACAGATTTACCACTTGTAGCACGCTGTTCCCGTTGCCGGTGCCCAGGTTGAACGTTTCGCATAAGGGTGCCTGTTGCTCCGCCATCCAGCCCAGCGCGCGCACATGCGCTTTGGCCAGGTCCACCACGTGAATGTAATCGCGGATGCAGCTGCCGTCCGGCGTTGAATAGTCGCTGCCGAACACCGTGAGCTTATCGCGCAAGCCGGCCGCGGCCTGGGTGATGAACGGCACCAGGTTATTGGGTGTGCCGATGGGCAATTCGCCAATGGCTGCCGAAGGGTGCGCACCGATGGGATTGAAATAGCGTAAGAGCACAGCCTTGAGCGCCGGGTCGGAAACCGAGGTGTCCCGCAGCATCCGCTCGCAGACCATCTTGGTGTAGCCGTAAGGCGAAGCCGCCTCCAGAACGGGACTGTTCTCCGTGACAGGGAGATCACGGGAATCCCCATACACCGTACAGGAAGAGGAGAAAACGATGTTCTTCACACCATGCCGCGCCATTACGCGCAACACCGTGACCAGCGAGCCGATGTTGTTGCCGTAGTACTTCAGCGGATCGCTCACGCTTTCCCCCACGGCCTTGTCCGCCGCGAAGTGGATCACGCCATCCGGGGTTTCCTGCCGCACCACTTGGTCGAAGGCGGTATCGTCAGCGCAGTCGATCCGGTATAGGCGGGGTTCTTTGCCCAGGATGCCGGCCAGCCCGCGCAACACGCGCTCCTCACTGTTGCGGAGGTCGTCCACGATCACCGGTTCCATGCCCGCTGCCACCAGTTCCACGCAGGTATGGGAACCGATAAAGCCGGCGCCGCCGGTAACGATCACTTTTTTCATCGATGGCGAATTGAAGGACCGCAACCGCCTGTTGCGATCCCAAAGTGTGGGCCCAGCAGGATTTGAACCTGCGACCAACGGATTATGAGTCCGCTGCTCTGACCGCTGAGCTATAGGCCCGGTTAAGGGCCGCGAAAATAGCCGTTGGCGCGTCTTTTGACCATGTTCCCCGTGAACTTCGGGGGACCGGATTGGATCAAGCGTCCTCCAGCAGCGGTTTTCAGCCGTTTTTCAGCACCGCAAATGATCTGCTTGCAGGAATGCCCGGACTTCCTACTTTTGCGCTCCCTTTGAAAGAGGGGGTTTCTTCCCTGGTAGCTCAGCTGGTTAGAGCACCTGACTGTTAATCAGGGGGTCGTTGGTTCAAGTCCAACCCGGGGAGCGAAAGGCCTCAGCGTACAGCTGGGGCCTTTTTCGCGATGGTCCATTACCTCTACATTCTTTACAGCAACAAGGTGGATCGGTACTATGTTGGCGAAAGTGTCGACCCTGTGGACCGATCGATCCAGCACAACGAACACCTCTACACAGGTTCAGCCACGTCCATCGCCAACGACTGGATTCTGCAGATCGCTGTGATCTGCGTGGACCGTTCCCATGCGAGAAGGCTCGAGAAGTGGATCAAGTCACAGAAAAGCAGGACCACGATCAAGCGGATGATCGAAGAAGATCAATACCGGAACTATCAGGTGATCGGTTCCGGGAATTGCAGTAGGGGGTCGTTGCCCCGATACGTATGGGGGCAAGTCCAACCCGGGGAGCGAAAGGCCTCAGCGTACAGCTGGGGCCTTTTTCGCGATGGTCCATTACCTCTACATTCTTTACAGCAACAAGGTGGATCGGTACTATGTTGGCGAAAGTGTCGACCCTGTGGACCGATCGATCCAGCACAACGAACACCTCTACACAGGTTCAGCCACGTCCATCGCCAACGACTGGATTCTGCAGATCGCTGTGATCTGCGTGGACCGTTCCCATGCGAGAAGGCTCGAGAAGTGGATCAAGTCACAGAAAAGCAGGACCACGATCAAGCGGATGATCGAAGAAGATCAATACCGGAACTATCAGGTAGATCGGTTCCGGGAATTGCAGTAGGGGGTCGTTGCCCCGATACGTATCGGGGCAAGTCCAACCCGGGGAGCGAAAGGCCTCAGCGTACAGCTGGGGCCTTTTTCGCGATGGTCCATTACCTCTAAAAGCCCTACAGCAACAACGCGGAGCGCGGGATCACTTTTGTTCGCTGCGGGATCATAAGTTCCCTTCGGACGCTTATTTCAAGCGTTTGCACCGCAGGTCCAGCGAATCATGTAGAATGATGGAGGTGAGTTGTGCGACCGGGTCCGTGAATCCGCTCCGTGGCCCGCAATCGCATAGGTCGGTCAACGGGTCGCGGTCCACGAGCAGGGCTTCCAATTCAGGGACCGTAGGCGCGTTCCCAAGTTCCGCGTATTCGGCATACGTCGTGCGCAAGAACCCCACGTTCACCCCGATGCCTCTTCGATCCAGCAGCCATCCTTCGCCCAGGTCCAGGGGGATGGACATATTTCCCCCTGTGCCCAGGTCGCGCGGATGCGGATAGGAGATGATCCTACTTCCATCGTCACTGAGAAGCACGGGGACTTGGGCGCGGTGGTCCGCCTTGGTGCGATAGACCAGCAGGTGCGCGGTCGCCGACACTCCGGGCAGTTCCGTATTTCCCGATGCTGAGTCCACCGTTCCTGTCCCCTTCGCGCAATGGCAGCTGAACAACAGGGGCACTATGGCGAATAGCACGGCCGGCCTCATCGGGTAATGATGATCTTGGCAGTACGCACACCTTGATCGGTCTGCAGCTTTGCCACATAGGCGCCGGGTGGGAATGTGGAGACGTCGAGCGTGATCGCAGGGAGGTCATTACTATCCAGAAGCCGGTCCAGTACGGTTCTTCCATCCGTACCGAAAAGCTCAATGCGCAGCGGTGTTCCTGTAAAAGCACCCAGATCCACCACGAGGCGATCACTGGCCGGGTTCGGCCGGAACGAGATCCCCTCCACCGCCGGGATTTCAGTGACCGCCACGTTCGCGCCTTTCTCAATATCAAGTTGCAGCAAATAGGTCCCGGTCTCCCCTGCGAAATACGGGGCGACATGGAACCACACGGTACCGCCTCCGGTTACCACGATGGTACCGGGCATCACGTCATCATAAGTGCCGGACCAGTTATTCCCGTCCGATGACCAGGACCAGATCCCATCCACGGAATAGTTGTTCCCATTGCCGCTATTGTAGGAATCGTGTAGGCGGGCGGTAATGGCGTAGTTCGTGCCGGATGGCAGGACCACCTTATAGAAATCCTGATCGGTGCCGTTGTGCAAATTCGAGCCGGTCGTAGGGGAATGGGCTGAATTGACCGAGAAGTTCACGGGAAGGGAATAGGCCTGTGCCGCTGTATTGTTCACCTCATACTGATCGCCCGGGACCGCGGGTGCCGTCACGGTTACAAAAACAGGGTTCGCGAAATTGGTGGATCCCGTCAGCTGCCAGCCCGTACCATTCGGATTGTGCTGCGCAGCGATCAAGTACGTACCGGGGGTTACCGTAACTGCTGTAGGTCCGAAGGTGAGGTACGGCGCCAAATAGGAATAGCCGCTGGGCAATCCGTTGTCCTCGTTCAAAGTCCCCACGTCCTGCGCCCAAGAACCGTCGAGGTTGTACAAAGCCACACCATATTGGCCTTGGAAGGTGTAGTTCCCCGTGTTCACCACGTTGAGGTTCACCGAGACCTGACCGCCCTGCGTCAGTTGGTTGCCGGGAGTCACGGTGATCGCATGGGCGATCTCGATAGCGTTGGGGTTTATCACGTTCACTGGTACGAGGTTGGTGTAACCGCCGTTGTTCGCAACCAAGACCCATTCCGAGGCACCGGTAGCCCTGGACATGATGCCGATGTAATACGAACCCGGCACCATGCTGAACAGACCCGGTGTGGAGAAGACCAGGTTGTTATTGTAGACGTAGCCTGCCGGAAGGCTATATCCGTCCAGTTCTTCCACGAAGCCATAGAAATTACTGGAGGCATCGAACACCGCGGCGGCATAATCGCCACTGAACGCAGTGCTCGCGTTGTTCACGATGTTCGTAGAAACCGAGAAGGGCTGGCCGTAGTACAGCGTGTATGCGGTCGGGCTCACATAGGTATACAAACCCAGGTTGCTCGGTTGTGCGCCACCACCGCCTCCTGTTGAAGGCTGTATGCCGATCAGCGCTTGTTGACCACTGTTGTATCCACCGGTGCCACCGCCCGTACCTGTTGATCCCGGGTTCAGCGCTCCCACTGTGAAATAGCCGTTCACTTGGCCACCCCAGCCCCAATTGAAGTGGAAGAAGTTGCTGTCGTCGTACCCATCGCAGACAAAGCAATGCCCGCCGCCGGATCCGAAGCCGGCGTAAATGATCGGTCGTGAGGCGTTCAATTCGCCCTTCAAGAGCGTGATCCAACTGCTCTCGGAATAGCTGTCGCGTTGCACGCCTTGCATTGAAGTGGCATAGCCGAAGTAATTCTTCAGGGCATATTCCGCGCAGTTCTGGATAGGGCTCGCATCGCTCAGCACGTAGGCATTGCTGACCTGTGGGCTGTACTGCATGTCCACGGCCACGCCACAGTGGTACATCAATGTGGCCACCGCGCTGTTCGCGCCCGTCACGGTATTGGGCATGCCGGACCAGTTGTAGGTCGTTGCCGCAAAATTCGCGGACAGCGTGCCGTAGTTCGGTGCGTTGTAGGAGTGGAAACCCACCCCTTGCGCGGGATGGTTGTGGTACTTCATGACCTGGGCCATGGCCGTCGCCACGCAACCGGTGACCGAACCACCCGGGCACATTGCGTTCACATTGGGCTGTTGGTCCCATTGGGTCTGCACCAAGGGTGACACCGACTGGATATCGCGCATCCCATGGGTCAGGCCGGCCTTGGCACGCTGCCACTCCTGTTCCAGGCTTACAGGGACCGGGGCTTGAGCAAGTATCGCACCACGTATCTGGTCCTCATAGCCTTGCAGCCATTTGGCTATGTTGGCCGGCAGCTCCACTGTGGGGAATCCCGATACCGTTGAATAGCCTAGTACGGGAACGACCACATCATCTCCGGAAACGATCACGAACGCATTGCTTCCTGAGTTGTACACGCGGTAGTAGACGACCTCGTCGGTATTGGCTTCCGCCACTCCGCTCTTCACCAGAACCAGTTGAAGGTCTTCTCCTCGAAGTGCGGACAGGCTGGTTCCGCGATGGGACAAGTAAGATGCTGCAAGGGAACGGGCGGTCCCCTCAGGCACTTGAGCCGCATGGACATGAGCCCAGTTTGTAACAAAGAGCAGGACCAAAGAGAAATTCAGTATGCGGCGCGCAAGCGACCTAATGGCGGGATCAATGATTCTCATTGCTGTAGCCACATTCCATGAGAGGGATGGCCTTGACAAGATTAGGTGTTCCAGAACAAGCAGGCAATCCCCAAAACTGGGGATGTCGGCCACTCATGCGAGCGGCCTATCCGTCAGTTATCAAGCGCACTGCTACCTCGGAGATGGGTGATCACACTTTGTAGAAGGATGCCTAGGAAGACACCGATCATGATCAAGTAGATCATCTGGATGATCCGTATATTCCCGTTACCGATCAAACGGGAAAACCCACTAACGGAAAGGATGAGACCGAATGCCGGCAGAACGAATTTGCGGATGCGGGCTTTGCGTTCCATGGTAATGGAGTTAACTGGTCATGACGAATATAGTGCAGTGAGTGTGCCTCCAGGATCCTTCCTGTGGGAGCATGGATACGTAATGCAAGGACGAACCCTTCCCCCTGGGGGATGGTTGAACAGTGCTTATCCCTTATAGTGCCGAGGCTTCATCTTCGCCAAGGCTTCCGCAGGTTCGGGTACCCAGTGGTGTAAACCGCCAGCCAACGGGTCATCAAAAGTCTTCGGGATGTTGCCTGCACGTGTACGGTCACCCCAGGTGAGGTGTTCCTTGCCGTCATCGCGGCGTTCCATGGTGATGCAATCCTCCACGGGGCAAACGATGGAGCAGAGGTTGCAGCCCACGCAGTTCTCTTCGATGATCGTCGGCTTGCGGTCCGTGGGGTCGCTGCTTAGCGAGATGGCCTGGTGCGCGCCGTCCTCGCAGGCGGTGTAACAGAGCTGGCAGCCGATGCACTTGTCCTTGTTGATGTCGGCCACCACCTTGTACTTCAGGTTGAGGTCTTCCCAATGCAAAATGTTCGGAAGTGCTTTCCCACGGAAGTCCTCAATGGTCTTGAATCCCTTTTCATCCATGTAGCCCTCAAGTCCTGTTTTCAGGTCGCGGATGATGCCGAAGCCGAAGTGCATCACGGCGGTGCATACTTGCACGGAAGTGGCACCAAGGAGAATGAACTCCGCAGCATCACGCCAATTCTCCACGCCGCCGATCCCGCTTATCGGAATTCCGACCTGCTGGTCCTGCGCACAATTCTTCAGCATGTTCAGCGCGATCGGCTTCACGGCAGGACCGCAATAGCCGCCGTTGGTGCTCTTGCCGTCCACGTTGGGGGAGGGTACGAAGGTGTCCAGGTCCACGCCAATGACGCTTTGGATCGTGTTGATCAACGAGATCGCATCGCTACCACCCGCTCTTGCTGCACGCGCCGGCCGCGTGATGTCCGAAATGTTCGGCGTGAGTTTCGTGATCACGGGGATCTTGGCCACTTCCTTTACCCATTCCACTATGGTCTGCAACACCTTCGGCTCCTGGCCCACGGCGCTGCCCATGCCGCGCTCACACATGCCGTGCGGACAGCCGAAGTTCAGCTCGATGCCATCGGCCCCGGCGTTCTCCACGTCGCGCACGATGTTGTGCCACTCCTCGCGCGTTTCCACCATCAGCGAGGCGATCACGGCATGGTCCGGGAAGCGCTTCTTCACCTCGGCGATCTCGCGCAGATTGTCCTTCAACGGCCGGTCGGTGATCAGCTCGATGTTGTTGAAGCCGACCATCCGGTTGTCGCGGTAGTTCAAGGCACCGTAGCGGCTGCTCACATTTACCACGGGAACGCCGAGGGTCTTCCACACGGCACCGCCCCAACCCGCATCGAAGGCTTTCATGATCTGGTAACCGGAATTCGTTGGCGGAGCAGAAGCAAGCCAAAAGGGATTGGGACTCTTGATCCCAGCGAGATTCGTTCTAAGATCTGCCATGTCTTAATTCTTCAGGTATTGATCAATTCCGTGCGCAGCTTTTTTTGCTTCCGCTGCGGCATTCACTACTTCCACACCACCGTTCACAGCATCGCCCGCTGCGAAATACTTCGGGTTGTTGGTCTGAAAATGTTCGTTCACGACCAACCTTCCGCGATCATCAAGGATGCGGCTCTTGTGTTCCTGTTTCACACCCGCGATCTGCTCCAGCAGTTCAACCTGTTTCCCTTGGCCGGTGCCGAGCAACACCATGTCGCAAGCTTCAATGAACTCGCTTCCTGGTATCACTTCGATCTTTCCGTAGGCCGCTTTATTCCGGTTGAATTTCACGCCGGTCACGGTCTTGTCTCCCATCACCTCAACAGGCGTGACATTGAACAATGCCTTCGCTCCGCTCTTTTTAGCGAGGTCGAACTCGAAGCTGTACGCGCCCATTTCCTCGGGTCCGCGACGGTATGCGATGATGACGCTTTCTGCCCCCATGCGGCAGCTTTCGCTCGCCGCGTCCATGGCCGTGTTGCCACCCCCGAGCACAACCACCTTTTGACCGACTTGGGTCTGGTGCTGTTTCATCCGTAGCTCTTCCACGAACTCCAGTGCACCGATCACACCTTGCTTGTCTTCTCCGGGAATGCCCAAGGTGGAAGTCGCTCCCAGGCCGATGCCGATGAAGATCGCGTCATAGCCCTTCTCCAATTCCTCGAAGTCCGCACGACCGGCGATGGGCTTGTTGTAATGCACGTTGAAGCCGAACTGATCTTGTAGATATCCGACCTCATCCACGGCCTCTTCGTTCGTGAGCTTGTATGGCGCCACGCCGTAAGCGCAGAGGCCGCTGGGCTTGGCTTTCGCCTCGAAGATGTCCACTTCATGGCCGAGCATCCGAAGCTCGCAGGCACAAGCGATCCCCGCAGGCCCTGCTCCGATCACAGCGACCTTCTTGCCTGTGTCCTTGCCGGTTCGAAAGAGCTTCTTCTTCGAGCGGATCACCTTATCGGTGGCATGCGATTGTAAACGACCGATCTCGATGGGCTTTACGTCGCTGAGGTTGTAAACGCAGGCTCCCTCGCAAAGCTCCTCGGTGGGACAAACGTTCCCGCAGGCATGGCCCATCCAGTTGCTCTCATAGATGGTTTTGGCGGCACCATCCTTGTTGTCGCTGTTGATCTGCCGGATGAAGAGCGGGATGTCGATCCCCGTAGGACAAGCGGTGATGCAAGGCGCATCGTAACAGTACAGGCAACGGGAGCTTTCGTAGTAAGCCTCCGTGTCCGTCATCAACGGCTTCTTCGCGTGGAAGTTGGCCGCGAATTCGGCAGGCGTCGTAGGTTTCTTGTATTCTGCCATTGGAGTGCGTTTCCTGTTGCGGGTTGGCGTGTTACGGGTTGATGGGGCTGTGGGTCGAACGCGTAACACGTAACGTGCTAACCCGTAACGAACGTGAATTTCAAAGTTCCACCAACCTCCCGTAGGTCTCCGGCCTTCTGTCCCTGAAGAATTGCCACGTACTCCGCACTTCTTCGATCAAGTCGAGGTCAAATTCAGCAACGAGCAATTCATCGTCATCACGGCTCGCTTGTGCGAAGATCTGTCCGCGCGGGTCCACGAAGTAGCTCTGCCCATAGAACTTGCCGAGGTTCCATGGTTTCTCTTCGCCTACCCTGTTGATGCAGCCCATGAAATAACCGTTCGCCGCGGCGTGCGCAGGTTGCTCCAGTTTCCAGAGGTATTCGCTGAGGCCAGCCACTGTGGCGGAAGGGTTGTAGACGATCTCCGCGCCGTTGAGGCCAAGGCAGCGCGCGCCGTCGGGGAAGTGGCGGTCGTAGCAGATGTATACGCCCACCTTAGCGTACTTCGTTTGGAACACGGGATAGCCGAGGTTACCGGGCTTGAAGAAGAATTTTTCCCAGAAGCCGGTGGTGTGCGGAATATGGTTTTTGCGGTATTTGCCTAAGTAGGTGCCATCGGCATCGATCACGGCTGCCGTGTTGTAGAGCACTCCAGGTGACTCTTTCTCGTAGATCGGTACGATGATGACCATGTTGTACTTCTTGGCGTAAGTCTGCATCAGCTCCGTGGTGGGGCCGGGCACGCTCTCCGCGCTCTCGTACCACTTCTTGTCCTGGCCGGGACAGAAGTAGGGCGTGTTGAAGATCTCCTGCAGGCAGAGGATCTGCACTCCGGCTTTCCCGGCTTTTTCGATGAAAGGGATGTGCTTCTGCACCATCGCGTTGATGATCTCGGGGATCGTGCCTTCACCTTCGGTCATCGGAAGGCTCATCTGGATGAGGCCTGACTTGATCTTTCTTGGCATTTCGGGATACGTTTCGGGTTGATCGCAGCGCCCACATCCAGTGGGTAGCGTGTTGATGGTTCACGTGTTATCGGGTCGCGGGTCCGTGTGTTGAAAGCTGTTGTACAATGCACTGGGAATGCCAATGTAGCGAACTGTTCCTGAGCTGGACAACTGTAGTGAACGCAGGTACGCCGTTCTTTGAGGCATGAAGCGCGGAGTGCCGCATTTCCTGTGGCTCTTACTGGCAGGCGGTACGGCGTTGTTGGCCTATGGCCCGTCACGATCGCAAAGCATTCCGCTTCTGGCCGGGTTTGCGGGAGTATTCTTACTCTATTTGCTCGTCGTGTTCGCCGCACCGGTGACGCGATCGCGCTTGATCATTCTGGCCATGGGCCTACGCGCGCTGTTATTCCTGGCGCCGATCACTTGGACCGACGACCATGTCCGTTATCTCTGGGATGGAACGTGCTCGGTGGAAGGTATTTCCCCGTTCGCCTTCACGCCGGATGAATTGCTGGTCGCAAAGCCGGAGGTGTTCAATGCGGAATGGTACGCAAAGCTCAATTCCCCTCACTTTTACTCGGTCTATCCTCCTGTAGCCCAAACTGCTTTTTGGGGCGCTGCCGCCGTGGGGCGTGGTGATCTTTGGCGTGCCACATTGGCGTTGCGTCTCTTGGTCATGGCCGCGGAATTGCTGACGCTTTTGGCCTTGGCGGCATTGCTGAAAGGAGGGAAGCAAGAGCATTTGTTGGCCTTGTATGCGCTCAACCCGCTCGTGTTGATGGAGTTCACTGTGAACCTACACACCGAGGCATTCGCTTTGCCCGCGTGCCTTTGGGCACTTGTGCTGCTGCGCCGGGAAAAGCTTTTCAGCACAGCCGGTGCGTTGTCCGTCGCCGCCGCCGTAAAACTTTGGCCGATCCTGTTCCTCGCTTGGCTGCCGGTGAAGTCCGGCTGGAAAAAAGCGCTTATGCCGATCGCGCTTGCGGGTGTTTTTTTCTCCTTGTCCTGGCTACCCTTGTGGACCAACAAGCTTGTGCCGCATTTGCTGTCGAGCTTGGAGTTGTATGCCAACTATCTCGAACTGAACGGTCCGCTCTTCGAGGGCTTGCGCTTCTTTTTAGGTGATGCCGCGGTGAAGGGAACAGGACTCCTGCCCATGATCATGCTACTAAGCTTAAGCGCGTTGTTCGCATGCGCATGGTGGAAGAGGCGGATCTCCTTTGCTGACTTCATGCTTTGGACCTCGTCCATATTCCTGTTCTGCGGCCAAGTGGTACATCCATGGTACGTGGTGCCATTGTTGGCGTTCGGCCTTGCCTCCAACTGGTATTGGCCCGTTGCCTGGACGTTGCTGATCATGCCAACCTACCTCACTTACGGCCACGAACCATTCACGCAGCCATATTGGTGGATGCCGGTGGAATATGGCATGTTGGCCGCCGTGATCGTTTGGGAATGGCGGTTCGCGCCGTGGCGTAAAGCCAAGCACGCTTTAACGCTGGATGGTACTATTCGGCAACAGTGATCAAGCGACCTTGCTTGCGCAGTTTCCGCAAGCCACATTCCTTGGCCGTGAGCTGGCCGTTACCATGCAGTACCACATGGCAGCCCTTACCGACGCGTAGTTTTGCCTTGGCTGCGAATGTGACCTTGGAACCGGACATCACGTGCAGGACGGATCCATTCTTCAGTTCCAACACCGCCTTTTTTTCAAGCAGCACATCAGCGCCGGCCAACACGGTGAACCGTGTTGGCGGACTGAACCATGTTTTTCCGCGCTCCGCACCTTGGGCCACCATGCGCGTGGGGGTAGCGGAGCGGTCCAGCACCACCTTGCACTTCGTGCCCACGATCATGGAGCGGCCGTCGGGACCGGCCAAGGGAGGAAGAACGATGCTGTCCGCGCACCAGCGCACGTCCTGGTCCAGACGCACATCCCCGGTGCGCACATGCACAAGGATGCCACCGTCCGCGCGTTGTTCCAAAAGTTCCACGCTGATACCATTGAGCCGCACAGTGCGGTTGTTGGGCTTGCCGGCCGTCAAGGTTTCGCGGGTCTTGTCGCACACCAGCGATAGCATGTTCGCGCTGGAAGGATTGGTGCCCATGCCGATCTTGTGGTTGCCCTGCGGAGTGAATGCTTGCCGGGTGTTGCCTAGAAAGATCGCCTCGTCCAACTCCTTGCCGTTGTTGATCTCCACTTTCCGGGCGAACATCTCCCCACGGCTGATCGTGCCGTCGTTATTGCGGTCCGTCAATGGGAATTCCAGGTCCTGGCTTCCGGTCAGCGGGTTGGCATATGCATCGCGCAGGAAGTAGGGTTGCGTGGGCCCCGGCCAAAGACATTTGAAGGTGATCGTGTCGCCGCGCAGGAAAAGGTCGTAGTTGCCATTGGCGCCCAGCGGCCGGAGATAGTCAGCATAGCCACCGTAAATGTCCGCCCCTTTTTTTTTCGCCCGATCCACCTGCACCATCGCATAAATGCCGGGCACAGCCTTCTTCACGCAAGCGATGTACTCGTATTGGAACCGGTCCGTAGCACATTCATTGTTGGGCTCGGTCTGGTGGTTTTCCAGCCAAAGCCATTGGGGGTATTCATCCTCCGGGATGTAGGGCAGGCGGATGTGCAACGCATCCCCGGTGGTGACGAAATCGCGCAGCACGAAAAGGCCGGTATCACCTGCCATGGGGTCGATATCCCCGTTCATCTCGTGGCCCAAAAGATCCACCGTATGGATCTTGTTCACGGATCCCTTGGTGTACCACCCAAGCCGGTCGCGGTCCCAGGCGCATGCGGTGAGCAAGGAACTGTTGGCAGCACCCATCATGCTCCACCCGCCTTGCAGGGGTATGAAATAGGATGTGAAATTCGGCGCATTCCCACCGCCGCTGTGGAAGTTGTTCCCGCCGAGCAGCAAATGGTTGAACTCGTGTTTCAAGATGCCGAACGGAAGGCTTGAACTGGTGCTGAAACGGCTCTGCGTGTCGCTCTGGTAACCGAAAAGCATACCGGAGCTTCCTGCATCCGTACTGCCGTTGCCATCCGGAAGCGGGCTGTTGCGCAGGATCACCATTACATGGTCGTAACTGTGCGGACTGTCGGCCCCCCCCACCTTTGGCATGCCCGGCCGGCCACCATCGCGCCAAAGGTCAAAGTCAGATACCGAAAGGTCGTGCGCCGTGTGCAGAACACCGGCTTTGTTGGCTTGTGTCCACACCATGCCGCTGTAATCGCGAAGGTTCTTCTGTTCGCTCTCCTTCACCACCACCAACTGATCGACATAATCGCCCAGAACGGTGAAATTGCCGAGGCTCATCTGGTGGTAGTACTGCGATACCATGGCTTTCGGCTGATCAAGAGCGAAGGGATCGAACACGTTGTCCTTCCATGTAGGCAGCTCACCTTTGCGCCATTCCGCGCCGCCGCCGGGCGCCGGGTCCTTGTCCGGGTGAAGGTCGTATTCCACTTCGGCGAAGAGGACCAGGATGCGAATTGTTCCGTGGGGGCTGAGGTACCAACCGTTCTCACTATCCGGGATGGTCGTGCTGTCCGGCGAGGTAACTGCTTGGGCGGAAGCGTTGAGGCTGAGGAGGACGATCAGCAAGAGTAGGGTTCCACGCATGTTGCCGAAGGTAGCGCTAGGCTTTAGGTGCCTTGTACAGCGGCACCGTGCTGCATGGCTCTCCGAACATCAGGCTCTTCACCACCGGTAATAGCTTGGCGGTAAGCTCCACGTATGCGTTCAAGGGCACGGGTAGTTTGCTGCAGCCCTTCACTACGATGCGTGCATCACGGTAGTGTTCAACGTCCAACTGCTGGATGAGATCGGTGAACAGGGCGCGTTCCAACTGCTCCGCATCGCCTTGCGTTACGAATGTCGCGTGCTGTTGAAGGTGCACTGCCACCAGCATAAAGGCCCATGTTGGGATGATCGCGTCTGCGGAACAATGCACCGAAACGAACTGGCCATGGTACTGTGCCCAATCATGGTCTTTCACGAAAGCCCGAAAGTCTTTTTCCTTGAGCGCGATCCCTTCCCAAAGCAGCGGTGTGATGTCGAAGACCGTGCGTTTGCCTTGCGGATAGAGTTCTTCCAGGTCCAGGGAGAGGAGGCCGCTGGAAGCTACTTTATTGATGATGGAATTTTCGTCGCTCATGGATCTGCCTTGCGTGGTGCCCGTTCAACTTCTCTTCTCTGTTCCTCCGATCCCAGTGGTAGATCCCATTAAGCTTTTCTCCGTTCCTCTTTGCCACTGTGGTGAAAGATCACATGAACCCGAGCTCCAGTTGCGCTGCCTCGCTCATCATGCTCCGGTCCCACGCAGGCTCGAATGTCAACTCCACTTTCGCGCCGCTCGCACCCATCGTCTCTGCCACTTTTTCCTCCACTTCACCCGGAAGCGATCCCGCCACGGGGCAAGCTGGGCTGGTCAAGGTCATCTTGATATAGATGCTCGCATCGTCGCGGACCACCACGTCATAGATCAGCCCAAGCTCGTATATGTCCACGGGGATCTCCGGGTCATAGATCGTCTTGAGCGTCATGATCACGCGCTCCTCCAATTGCTTCTTCTCCTCGTTGGTCATTGCTTGGTGGAATATACCAGGGCATACCGTTTCATCTGGTCCAGCATGGCCACCAGGCCGTTGCTGCGGTTCGGTGAGAGGTGTTCCCGCAGACCGATCTTGTCGATGAAGGTGAGCGGTGTGCTCATGATCTCCTGCGGTGTGCGATCATTCAGCACGCGGACAAGCAGGGCCACTAAGCCCTTGGTGATCATCGCGTCACTGTCCGCAGTGAAATGAACAGTTGCTCCCCGCGGTTCAGCGGTGAGCCATACACGGCTCTGGCATCCGCGCACGAGGTTCTCTTCGGTCTTGAATTCAGGGGCGATCAACGGCAATTCCTTGCCCAGCTCGATCAGCTGCTCATAGCGGTCCTGCCAATCGCCGAGCATAGCGAACTCGTCCACGATCTCTTGCTGGGCTTGCTCCAATGTGGTGTTCATCCCCGCAGCATCTTCACCGCCTTCTTAGTGGCTGCAACCATCACATCCACTTCAGCGATCGTATTGAAAGGCGCGAAGCTGGCCCGTGTTGTCCCGCTCACACCGAAACGCGCCATCAGTGGTTGCGTGCAATGGTGTCCCGTGCGCACAGCGATGCCTTGTTGATCGAGCAGTGTGCCAAGATCGTAATGATGCACGCCTTCGATCACGAAGCTGATCACCCCCACTTTCTCCTTAGCTGTTCCGATGATGCGCAGGCCTTCGATGGCGAGCAGCTCTTTCGTTGCATGTTGCAACAACGCATGTTCGTGCGCGGCCATGGCGCTGAGGTCGTAGTCTTGCATCCAGCGGACGGCCTCGCCCATGCCGATGATGCCCGCAATATGCGGCGTGCCGGCCTCGAACTTGAAGGGCAGCTTGGCATAGGTGGTCTTCTCGAAAGTGACCTGGTCGATCATCTCACCGCCGCCTTGCCACGGTGGCATTCGGTCCAGTAGTTCTTCACGCCCATAGAGCACGCCGATGCCGGTGGGCGCATACATCTTGTGTCCGCTGAAGGCATAGAAGTCGCAGCCTAGATCCTGCACATCCACCGCCATGTGCGGTATGGCCTGCGCACCGTCCACCACGGTGATGATGCCGCGCTGTTTCGCCTCCGCGATCAGCGCCTTTACGGGGTTGATGGTGCCGAGCGTGTTGCTTACGTGGGAGATCGCGAGGATGCGAACTCGATCGGCTGATGTCGTCTGGCTCGAAGTGACAGTCCCCCTGCGCTGATGGCAGATCCCACTCCCCGCTTTCGGTGATGGGGATCACCTTCAGCGTCGCGCCGTAACGCTCGCAGGCCAATTGCCACGGAACGATGTTCGCATGGTGTTCCATGCCGCTGATGAGCACTTCGTCACCTTTTTTCAGCAACAATTGGCCGAGTGAGCTTGCAACAAGATTGATGCTCCCCGTAGTGCCGCTGGTGAAGATCACCTCGTGCGTGTGCTTCGCGTTGATGTGCGTACGAACGACCTCGCGCGCGGCCTCCTGCGCTTCCGTGGCCAGCGTGCTGAGCGTATGCACACCGCGATGCACGTTGGCATTGATGGTGGCATAGTAAGCGCTCTCGGCCTTGATCACGCGGCGCGGTTTCTGGCTCGTGGCGGCGTTATCAAAATACACCAGCGGCTTGCCATGCACCAGCTCCTTCAAGATCGGGAACTGCGCGCGGATCTCCTCCACATTGAAGACCGGTGTGATCGTAGCGAGCGTCATGTTTTTATACCGCTAAGGACACGAAGGGCACAAAGAAGGTTGGAGTGGTCAAGCCCTTTGCGTTCTTCGTGTTCTTCGTGGTCGTCATTCAGATCTCCTCCAATTTCGCGTCGATCATCCCTTCCAAGTGCTTCCTCCAATCCGCGTTGGTGATCCGGTCCAGCACGTTGGTCATGAAGGCATGCGACATCATGCGGCGCGCTTCCGCCTCGCTGACGCCGCGTGAACGGAGGTAGAAGATCGCTTGGTCGTCCATGCGGCCGATGGTGCACCCGTGGCTGCACTTCACATCGTCGGCATAGATCTCCAGCTCGGGCTTGGAGAACACGCGTGCATCATCACCATGGAGGATGTTCGCGTTGCTCTGGTAGGCACGTGTGCGCTGGGCATCCTGCTTCACGAAGACCTTTCCGTTGAAAACGCCCGTGGCCTTTCCCGCCACGATGCCTTTGTACAGTTCGTCACTCGTACAGTCCGGTACATCATGGCCGATGTACGTGTGGTTGTCGCAGTGTGCGTTGCCATCCAGGAGGTACATGCCATTCAGTTCGGCATGCGCTTCAGGACCAGCGAGCGATACGTTCAACTCGTTCCGCACCAGCAGGCCATAGAGCGTGGTGGTGTCGATGCTGAATCGGCCTTTGGCGGCGATCGTAACCCCATCGAGGTTGATGTCCGCAGGTCCTTCCGCTTCGTTCTGTAGCAGGTGGAGCATGAGGCTCGCGCCTTCGCCCACCGAACTTTCGCGGATCCCGTTCACCAAAGTGGTCGAGGTTTCACCGATGGCGATGTGCTCATCGATCACTTCCACTTCAGCTCCTTCGTGCAGCATGAAGAGGTCACGCGGCTGGATCAGCATCGGGGCAGCGCCCTTCTCGCCGATGGTCAGGCGCAGGATGTGGATCGGCCTGCTTGTCTTTGAACCCTTTGTTGCGAGAATGATGAGACCATCCGTCGGCGCGGCGGAGTTCATAGCCGTGAAGAGCCGATCGCGGATCGGCGCGATCTTACCGTAATGCGACTTCAACGGGCCATGGCCAAGGTGATGGGTGATGCTGTCGATCATCACGCCTTTGTCGGTCTTCAGATCATCGCTGAGGTCCGTGCGGAAATGACCGTTGACGAAGACCACACGGGTAGTAGGGAAGGGCAGACGGGCAGGGACCTCCACCGCGACCGGAGCGACAGGAGTAACATAGTTCGCGGTGAAAAGCTTGGCGACACGTGTGTATTTCCACTTCTCGGTGCGGCGGTCCGGGATCGGTAGTTCGCGTGCGAGCGCCAACGCTTCCGCAGCCCCGGGCCATGTACTTTCCAACAGGTGGAGCACGGTGGCTTTGGCGTCCGCTTTGTCCGTTGGCGAGGGAGCGCTTCCGCTAGTGCTACGTTCCATGATCTGCTCCGTGCTCATCATTTCACCCAGTCATAGCCTTTCTCTTCCAGCTCCAGCGCTAGTTCCTTCGGTCCGCTCTTGATGATCCTGCCTTCGGCCATCACATGAACCACATCAGGGATGATATAGTCCAGTAGGCGTTGGTAGTGCGTTACCACAATGAAGGCGTTGTCCTTGCTGCGCAGCTTGTTCACGCCGCCGGCCACGATGCGTAAGGCGTCGATGTCCAAACCGCTGTCCGTCTCGTCGAGAATGCAGAGCTTGGGTTCCAGCATGGCCAACTGGAAGATCTCGTTGCGTTTCTTCTCGCCACCGCTAAAGCCCACGTTCAGGTTGCGGTTCATCAACGCAGGGTCCATCTCCACCAGCTTGGCCCGTTCGCGGACGAGCGCCAAGAAATCCTTGCCGCCCAGTTCAGCCTCCCCGCGGGCCTTCTTCCCCTCGTTCAATGCTGTACGCAGAAAGTTCATGTTGCTCACACCCGGGATCTCCACGGGGTATTGGAAGGCGAGAAAGATCCCTTTCCAAGCGCGTGCCTCCGGGGACAATTCCAAGAGGTCCTCACCGAAATAGCTCACGGTACCGCCAGTGACCTCGTATTCGGAGCGGCCGGCCAGCACATTGGCCAGTGTGCTCTTGCCGCTGCCGTTAGGACCCATGATGGCGTGGACCTCGCCCGCCTTCACCTCCAAATTGAGGCCTTTCAGGATCTCCTTGCCTTCGATGCGGGCGTGCAGGTTATCGATCTTCAGCATGTTTTCCGGCGTGCCACCGAAGGCTTATTTAGATTGATTCTAAGGTGATTTGCGGGCACAAAGGTAGCCTCCAGTAAGGTGGTGGACAAGCTGCGTAACGTCTTGGCGGGAGTGCAGCCGCAGCGCGCAGTACGCGCCTGCCTGCGGTTAGGCTCGACCGGCAGTACGAGGATACCGGTATGTTACACTCGAAGTTTCGATCGTCATCCGCCGATCACCTCGGATCGTCGGGATCTTATCGATCAACACGTTCAGCATTGCAACACCCACCAACCTGCCGAGTTAAACTTGCACCATGCAATTCAGCAAGATCATCGGCCACACTGCATTGAAGGCGCGGCTGATCGGTAACATCCGTGAAGGCCGGGTCCCGCATGCCCAGTTCTTCATGGGCCCGCGAGGCAGTGGCGTGCTTCCGTTGGCACTGGCATACGGGCAGTACCTCCTGTGCGAAGCCCCCGGTCCCGGGGATAGTTGCGGCACTTGCGCCTCTTGCCAAATGGTGGCCAAGCTGGCGCATCCCGACCTGCACTTGGTGTTCCCTATCTTCCTGCTGGATAAGATGAAGACCTGTGAGCCGTTCCTCCCGGATTGGCGCGCCGCAGTGCTGGAGCAACCGTACTTGGACGATGACATCTGGCGTGAAAAGATCAACGGTGTGAACAAGCAGCTGCGCATGGGCGTGGACATTGCTGCGGAGGTGATGCGCAGGCTCAGCCTGAAATCCCACAGGGGCGGTTGGAAGGTGATGTTGATCTGGTTGCCGGAGATGATGGACCCGGCCATGGCCAATAAGCTCTTGAAAGTGTTGGAAGAGCCGGAGCCCCGGACCTCCTTCCTGCTCGCTGGCCACGCGAACGACCGTATGTTGCCCACCATCCTCAGCCGGACCCAGCTTGTAAAGGTCGCCTCACCGGACCCCGGCGAAGTGGCGGAGGCCTTGCACTTGCGTTACCCGGATCTGACCACCGATGAAGCCCGCGCCATTGCTGGACGCAGCGAAGGCGATATGTTGGAAGCTTTCGCCATGGCCGAGGACGGCGAAGAGGAGCTGTTCATCTTTTTCCGCGATTGGCTCCGTGGTTGCTATTCCAACAAAGTGGCTGAGAACATTGCTTCCAGCGACTATTTCGCCAAAATGGGCCGTGAGAAGCAGAAGGGTTTAATGACCTACGCGCTGCACCTCATCCGGCAGTGCATGCTCCAATGGCAGGATTCGCCACAACTGGTGCAGGCTTACGGCGAGGAGCTCGACTTTACGCGCAAGTTCAGCACATTGCTCGATCCGAGCAACTTGGAAGGCATCCGCCAGGCGCTCGAAACCGCACACGGACACCTGGAACGCAACGCAAATCCCAAAGTGCTCTTCATGGACCTCAGCTACCGCCTTGGTGACCTCCTGCGGCAGAAGGAGCGCGTGGTGTAAACGTTCATCAGCAGGGTTGAGGCTGTATTCCGGGGTCTGAGCGGGACAGCAGGGTCTCCTCGCAGAAAGGCAGGACAACTAACCCTGCACCACCCGTTATCTTCGCGCCCATGTCCTGTACAAGCTGCACTAAAGGTGCCGACGGCAAACCCGCCGGTTGTAAAAGCAACGGCTATTGCTCCGATAGCGGTTGCAACAAGCTGGACGTCTTCGATTGGCTCGCGGGCGTGCCGTTGCCCGGTGGGCAAAGCCCGTTCGATGCCGTGGAGGTCCGCTTCAAGAACACCCGAAAGGGGTTTTACCGGAACGCCAACGCATTATCCCTGCTGCCCGGTGACATCGTGACCGTCGAAGCATCCAGCGGCCAGGATGTGGGCGTGGTGACCATCGCAGGCGAACTGGTGCGGGCGCAGATGCAACGCAAAGGTGCCGGCACGGATACATACGAACTGCGGAAAGTGTTGCGAAAAAGCACCCAGAATGACATTGATACCTGGCATGCTTCACGCAAGTTGGAGGATGAGACCATGTTCGCGGCCCGCAAGATCTGCGGTGAACTGCGCTTGGACATGAAGGTGAGCGATGTGGAATATCAAGGCGACGGCACACGCGCCACGTTCTACTACATGGCTGAAGAGCGCATTGACTTCCGCGAACTGTTGCGAAGGATGTCCGACCGCTTCAACGTGCGCGTGGACATGAAACAGCTCGGGGCACGGCAGGAGGCAGGGCGCATCGGCGGTATCGGCAGTTGTGGACGCGAACTGTGCTGCAGCACATGGCTTACCGATCTGCGCACCGTTAGTACCAGTGCAGCACGCTACCAGCAGTTGGCGCTCAATCCCCAAAAACTCGCTGGCCAGTGCGGCAAGTTGAAGTGCTGCCTCAACTACGAACTGGACATGTACATCGAGGCGATCAAGAGCTATCCCTCGGCCAACGCCAAGCTCAAGACCAAGCAGGGCACCGGCATGCACATGAAGACCGACATCTTCGGCGAGAAGATGTGGTACATCTTCAAGAAGCCCGGCAGTGCCGTAGCGATGGCCGGCTTCCCCGTGGAAAAGGTGCGCGAGATCCTCGCCCAGAACAAGTTGGGGGAAGAACCCGAGGTTGATCTCCACATGGCCGATATTCCTGAACCGTCCAAGGTGAGCGACCTGCCCGAAACGGATTACGGCAACGTGATCGATGGTGCTGAAGACCTCTCCCGCTTCGATTCCAAGATCAAGCAGGGAAGTAAGAACCGCGGCCGCGGAGGCAAGCGGAAACCAAGCGTCGGAGACCGCCCCAAAGCGCAGGGCGATCGTCCGAAGGCACAGGGCGACCGCCTGAAGGCACAGGGCGATCGGCCCAGAGGCCAAGTTGGCGAACGGCCCCGAACAGCGGCACCGAAGGACGAAGGAGCAGCGAAGAGCACCCAAGGAGCAGGCAGGAACAGGCGCCGAAGAGGTCCGCGACCCGATGGTGATCGGGGTAACGGTGGCGCACCAAAGCCCGGTACAGCGTGAAGACCACGATCCTCGTACTCGCCGTGCTGCTGATCGCAGGGTGTACCGGAGCGGTCGTCTTTCAAGCGGACATGCCGGTGCCCAACGGGGAATGGGACCGTGCTTGGAAACCGGAGTTCGCCTTCGAGATACAGGACACCGTTTCGCAACGGGATATCTATCTGGATATCCGCCACACGGGAGACTATCCCTTCAGCAATATCTACATCTTCGCTACGCTGACCGGTCCCGGGGGGCACACCCTTAAGGACACGGTGGAATGTACGCTGGCGGACCCCACGGGCCGCTGGTATGGCAAGGGCGCGGGCTTCATCCACAGCGATCGCGTGCAGGCCCATGTGCTCTACCGCACACGCAACTCGTTCCCGCGGTCAGGGCGTTATACCATCGCTTTGGAACAGGCCATGCGTACGGAGAAACTCGCGGGCGTGATCGATGTAGGCGTTAGTATTGAAGCCTCACCCGCACACAAGTAGCCCCGCGATCAGCAATGGGAAAGAAGGCAGCCGACCGATCCCGGGACGACCGTTCCCGTTCTTGGAAGTGGTGGTGGGCACTGGTGCTCGCTCCGGTCCTTGGCCTTTTGGCGATGTTGCTTTTCGCTGCCGCCAGTAAGGACCTGCCGGGTACTTCGGAGCTGCAGAACCCGCGCAGTGATCTGGCCACCGCCGTTCTTTTCAGCGATGGCAGCCTCATGGGCCAGTATTACCGTGAGAACCGCATCCCGGTGGATTACGCGCACATCAGCCCGTGGGTGAGCAAAGCGCTTGTAGCCACAGAGGACGAAAGATTCCGCGAACACAGCGGTATTGATCTACGCGGTACGCTTCGCGCCGCGATCTATCTCGGGAAACGCGGCGGTGCCAGCACCATCACCCAGCAGCTGGCCAAAATGCTTTTCCACGATGCTCGGCGCGACATCGTTGGCCGCGTGTTCCAGAAATTCCAGGAGTGGATCATCTCGGCGAGGCTGGAGCGGGAATACACCAAGGACGAGATCATCGCCATGTACCTCAACCGCTTCGATTGGATCAACCAAGCGGTGGGCATCAATTCCGCCGCGCGTGTCTACTTCAACACCGCCCCGGATTCGCTCCGGGTCGAACAGGCCGCCATGCTGGTCGGCATGTGCAAGAACCCCGCGCTCTTCAACCCGCTGCGAAGGCCGGATACCACCTTGACCCGCCGCATGGTGGTGCTGGACCAGATGCGCCGCAACGGCTTCATCACCATGCAGGCCTACGATTCCCTCAAGGCGCTTCCGCTCGGCCTGCAATTCCAGCGCATCGATCACACCGAAGGCCCCGCGCCTTACTTGCGTGAAACACTGCGCGGCGACCTGCAAAAGCTGCTGGCGGAGAAAGATCCGAATACCGGCAAATACCGCTACGCAAAACCGGACGGATCGCCTTACGACATCTATACCGACGGTCTTAAGATCTATACCACCATCGACCGCCGGATGCAGCATGATGCGGAGTTCGCCGTGCGGGAACATCTCGGCACCGAACTCCAGAAGGAGTTCTGGAACGATATCAAGAACAAGAAGAACAAGCCGTTCGATTGGCGCGTTTCGCAGGACGAGGTGGAGGGCATCATGTCCTCCGCACGGAAACGCAGCGATCGGTACCGGACACTGGTCGGTAAACTATGCCCGAATTGCCATCGCCCTGCTGCCTATATCATTAAGGCCAAGCACGACGGAAAGGAGGAATTCCATTGCGATCCGGCAAAAGGCGGATGTGACACGTGGTGGCCTATGCTGGATGATGCGGGCATCGCCAAGCAATTCGAAACACCGGTCAAAATGCAGGTGTTCAGCTGGCATGGTGATGTGGACACGTTGCTCTCGCCCAACGATAGCATCCGCTATTACAAGTCATTCCTGCAAAGCGGGCTCCTGAGCATGGACCCGCACACCGGCTTCGTGAAAGCCTGGGTGGGCGGCATCGACTACAAGCATTTCCAATACGACCACGTCGCCAGCGCGCGTAGGCAGGTGGGTTCCACCTTCAAGCCCTTTGTCTATGCGACCGCGATCCGGGAAGGACTGCAGCCGTGCTTGGAACTGCCCAACCAAAAAACCTGTTTCGACATGCCACCCGGTCAACCCGACTGGTGCCCGCAGAACAGTGACAACAAGTACGGTGGAATGGTGACGGTGAAGTACGCGCTCGCCAATTCCATGAACACCATCACGGCTTGGTTGATGAAGCAGTACGGACCGCGTTCCGTGATCGCCTTAGCACGCCACATGGGCGTCGAAAGCCCCATGGAACCCGTGCCTTCGCTCTGCCTCGGAGTAGCCGACCTCACGCTGATGGAAATGACGGGCGCCTTCTCCACGTTCGCCAATGATGGAGTGTATATCAAACCGGTGGTGTACACGCGCATCGAGGACAAGAACGGGAACACCGTGTTCGACATGGTGCCGCAGACCGAGGAGGCGCTGGACCCACGTACTTCCTACATCATGCTGCAAATGCTGAAGGGTGTCGTGGACGGAGCATACAACCCCAGCACGGGCCGCACCTCCGGCACCGGCATGCGCCTGCGCATGGGCTGGGGCAACCGCGCCAAATACGGCAACATCAAATATCCCACCGCTGGCAAGACCGGCACGACGCAGAACAACAGTGATGGCTGGTTCATCGGCATCACTCCTGACCTGGTGACGGGTGTTTGGACCGGTGCGGACGATCGCAGTGTGCGCTTCGCCAGTACGGCGTTGGGCCAAGGTGCCAACATGGCCCTGCCCATCTACGGCTACTACATGAACGGCATCTACGCGGACTCCACCATCACCATCAGCCGTGGCGATTTCGCCAAGCCTGCCGATATAGGGGATGTGGACCTGGATTGTATGGGCAAGCATAAGGGAGAAGCCCCGCTTTTTGAGGAAAGCAAGGAAGGCCCAACGTGGGAATAGGCCCTGAAAAAGCCTTACACGTATTTCCGTAGCGCAGCGGAAACCTGCGCTGCATAACCCCCGCCGAACAAGTTCAGGTGGACCAAGAGTGGGTACAAACGGCACAGGTCAATGCGCCCTTCCCAGCCCGGTTCCATCGGCCACTCATTATTGTAAGCATCCAATAATCCGGGGCCGATGCCGCCGAAAAGCCCCGCCATCGCCACGTCCATTTCCCGGTGGCCATAGTACGCGGCAGGATCCACCACGACTACGCCGTCCGCTGTGTACAGCGCGTTTCCGTGCCAAAGATCGCCGTGCAGCAATGCTGGCCTTTCATGCGGGATCAGATCAGGGATCACCGCATACAACCGCTCGAAACGAAGCACATCACCGTCACCGATACGTTGATGGTCCCGCGCCATACGGATCAACGGCGCAAGGCGGTGCTGCACAAGGAACGTGGCCCAATCGGAAGCCGGAGTGTTGTCCTGTGGAAGCAGACCGATCCAGTTGTCCCGGTCCAGACCGAAGTGCGGTTGCGAATGCCGGTGCTGTTTTGCCAAGCCACGGCCCAATTCGGCATCGGCATCGGAAGTCCAAGTTTTTGCAATGTGGAATTCCAACAACAGCCACGCCGTGCCGGCCGCTTCCCCGGTGGCGATCACCTTGGGCGTGCGTAATTCATTCGTGCTTGCCAGCAGCGCAAGATCCGCTGCTTCCGCAACGAAGCGTGAAGGGTGGCGGTCAGCGGCGTTGGTCTTCAGGAAGAAGCGCCCCGCGGATGTTTCCAGCGACCAAGCATCATTGATGCTTCCGCCGGACATTGATCTTGCATCCCGGATCCGCACTGATGTCCCGAGGTTCGCTTTCAATTCTGCTTCTACCCCAGCGATCACGTCCGTGTTCAGATCCATACCACAAAGGAAGGCCGCGGAAAGTTGTTTGCCATTCCGGGATCGGGCAGGGATAGCGCAGCGTACAAGACTTTTTCCCTGCACCGTCGTTTCCGAGGCGGATTTTCCTATTTTTGCAGCCGATCGGGGGATTAGCTCAGCTGGCTAGAGCGTTTGCATGGCATGCAAGAGGTCATCGGTTCGACTCCGATATTCTCCACGGAAGGCGGCTCATAGAGCCGCCTTCGCCTTTTTCAGGCGCAGTAGGTCAGTTCTAGCCGAATTGATAAAAGCGACACTTTATCCGAATAGCTGCCCCAGCACCTCGTCGACACGTCCCACTTGGATGATCTCGATGCCCGGCTTGGATGGCAGACCCTTGGTGCCGCGCGGAATGAAAATGCGTGAGAAGCCAAGCTTGGCCGCTTCCGCGATACGTTGTTCGGTGCGCGTTACCGGGCGCACTTCACCGGTAAGGCCCACCTCGCCCGCAAAGCAGCTGTCCATGGGCACGGGGATGTCCGCATTGCTGCCCAAAACGGCACACACCACGGCGAGGTCGATCGCGGGTTCTTCCACGCGGAAGCCGCCGGCGAGGTTGAGGAAGACGTCCTTCTGTCCCAGCCGGAAGCCGCAGCGCTTCTCCATTACGGCCAAGAGCATGTTGAGCCGCCGCAGATCGAAGCCGGTGGCGCTGCGTTGTGGCGTGCCATAGACCGCTGTGCTCACAAGTGCCTGCACTTCTATCAACAGCGGGCGCATGCCTTCAAGCGTGGCCGCCACGCACACACCGCTCGGGCGTTCACCGCGCTCGCCCAAGAGCACTTGGCTGGGGTCTTCCACCACCGCCAGACCGCTGCCGCGCATTTCATAGATGCCTAATTCATTCGTACTGCCGAAACGGTTCTTCAATGGGCGCAGCAACCGGAATGCATGATCGCGGTCGCCTTCGAACTGCAGCACGCAGTCCACCATGTGTTCCAGCACTTTCGGCCCGGCGATGGCGCCGTCCTTCGTGATGTGGCCGATCAATACCATCGGCACGCCCTTGGCCTTAGCGAAGCGCATGAGCTCGCTGGTGCATTCGCGCACCTGCCCCACGCTGCCGGGGCTGGCGTCCAACACGGCGGTGTGCAGCGTTTGGATGCTGTCGATCACCACCAAGCCCGGCTTCAGCTCGTCCACATGCCGCAGGATGTTCTGCGTGTTGGTCTCGGTGAGCACATGGCAACCCGTGGCACCGGGGTGTAGGCGTTCGGCGCGCATGCGCACCTGCTGGGCACTTTCCTCACCACTGACGTAAAGTGTACGCAGGCCGGGCACGTTCAAAGCCGTCTGCAGCAACAAGGTGCTTTTGCCGATCCCGGGATCGCCGCCCAAAAGAATGAGCGATCCCGGCACCACTCCACCTCCCAGCACCCGGTCCAGCTCACGGTCGCCCAAACTGGCGCGCGGGCCGCTTTCGGCGGAGATGTCCTCAATGGCAATGGGCCGTTGCTCGGTCTGGCGGAAGGTGGACATGGGCCCGCGTTCGCGTACAGGGTCCCGCACTTCCTCCACCAAGGTGTTCCATTCCTTGCAGGTGCTGCACTGCCCCAACCATTGTGAATGGGCGGCACCACAGGCTTGGCAAACGAATTGGGAACGGACCTTAGCCGCCATTCCGGATACGCTCAACAAGTGCCGTCGTGGAAAGACCTTCCACTAAAGGCAGCGAGAATACGGCGCCGCCGCGTGCCTGCACCACCTCGGCGCCTACGATCTTGTGTACCGGCCAGTCACCGCCTTTAGCCAATATATCAGGTTGTAATGCGGTGATCAGTTCCAAGGGTGTGTCCTCGTTGAAGATCACCACGGCATCCACGCACCGGAGCGCCTCGAGCACGGCGGCACGGTCGCTTTCGTTGTTCAGTGGACGGTCTTCCCCTTTGCCCAATCGCTTTACGGAAGCATCGCTGTTGAGGCCCACCACTAAGCGGTGCCCTAATGCGGCAGCCTCTTGCAAGTAGCTCACGTGGCCGCGATGCAGGATGTCGAAGACGCCGTTCGTGAACACCACGCGGTCGCTTTTCAACCGCCAGGTCTGCACGAGCCGAGTAGCGGACACCATGTCCATGATGCGGGAGGGAGGGGCTTGATGCGTCATGTCGCGCTGCGCCGTTTGAGGGCCAGTAAAAGTAGCGACAACCCGCCGAGGACGATGAGCATCAGCGTCTGCGCGGTCCAGAGCAACCACCCCATGGCCAGTGCATCGGGATGGATCAGGCTTTCCCCTTGCAATGGCAAGTAGACCGATACGATGAGGGCCACGAAGGCCGGGTAAACACCCACGCCGCCCTGTACCAGAACGATGCCGATCGCGCCTGCAACAAAGCCTGCCAACACGCCGGCGAATGGCACAGTGGACATGGTGGGCAGCGCAAAGAAGCCCAGCCAGAACATGCCCACATAGGCTGCCCAGATGAACAATGAATGAAAGATGAACCCAGCCCTGTTCTTGGTGCGCAATACCGCTTGCAAGCCTTGCCCGAAGCCACGCAACAGGTCCATGAACCGGGCGCGCAGCAAAGGTTTGGAGAGCACGAGAACGACCCCCACCACTGCGATGAGCGCAACAGCGGCCAACACCCAGGGCCACACCGGCGAAGCAGTCTCATCCGCAGGTCCCTGTCCGGCCCTGAAGGCCGCAATACGCGCCTTGAACAGGTCCAATTTTTCGAGTTGCAGCAGCACGGTTATACCCGCGATCCCCGCTAGGAAGATCAGGTCCACCGCCCGTTCCGCGAGGATGGTGCCGAAGCCCTGCTCGAAGGGGACTTTTTCGGTGCGGTAAAGCGAAAGCGCCCTTGATGCTTCGCCGGCACGCGGTAGGAAAAGGTTCATGAAATAGCCCGCCATCACCGCATGGTAACAGTCCCAGAAACCGGGTTTGTAGCCCAGCGGTTCCAAAATATAACGCCAGCGCCAAGCCCGGCTTACGTGCGCCGACCAGCCGACCAAGGTGGCCAGCGCCATCCACCACATGTTAGCCGAGCGGAATGCGGTAAAGAGCTGTGCACGCTGATCTTCACCCAACTGGTCGTAGAAATAGAAGATGAGCCACACGCCAACGGCCAAAGGCAAGCCTACTTTGAGGGTGTTGATCAGCCCCTGTTTCATGCCGTCAATGCTGCTGCTTTCGCAGATCCAATGTGGCGGATCATCGTAATTCCGGTCCTCTGAAAAGCGTGATATTGTCGATAAGCCTCACCGGACCCAGATGAGCCGCGACCAAGGCCACGGCCTCATCCAGCCCGCCCCATTCCTTCAGTGGTTGAAGTGTTTCCGGGTGGGCAATGGATAGGTAATCCGGCTTAACATCCGCGACCTCCGCCAACATGGAATTCCCGACCTGCAAGGCCTCTTCAACGGAAACGTTGAAAGCGGCGTTCGCAACAGCCCGCAGGGCTTGATAGAGCACAGGGGCCTCCTTGCGTTCGCGATCATTCAAGCGTGCATTGCGCGAGCTCAGCGCCAAACCGTCCTCCGCTCGCACGGTGGGGCAACCATGTATCCGTTCAGGCCAATGGAGCTGCTTGGCCGCACTGCGCACCACGGCGAGCTGCTGCCGGTCCTTCTCCCCGAAAAAGGCCGCATCGGGCCGGATAAAATGGAACAAACGCTCCACAACCAGTACCACGCCCATGAAATGCCCAGGGCGGTGCTCACCTTCCAGCACGGTGCCCAACAGACCCAGATCGAATTGCAACCGTGGTAAATGCTGAAGCAGTTCGTTGCCTTCGGGCATCAGGAGCATATCGCAGCCTGCCTCTTCCAACAAACGGGCGTCGGCTGCCGGATGGCGCGGGTAACGGGCCAAGTCCTCCTTATCGTTGAACTGGAGCGGGTTCACGTACACACTCGCAGCCACAACGTCGCATTCGGCCTTGGCCTGCCGCACCAAGGCCAGATGTCCTTCGTGCAGTGCACCCATGGTCGGAACGAAACCGATCGTTCGTCCCGAGCGGCGTTGTTGAGCGCTCCAAACGGTGGCTTCAAGGGGGGCGGAATAGTGGTCCAAATCAGCGGGTTGAGGGGTGCCAAACTACGATCGGCCTTGAAATTCGCGGAATTTGTCTATACTTTTGCATCCTTAATCCCCCCACCCCGAACATGAGCTTGAAGAACGCGAAGGTCCTCACCATTTCCCAATGCATCCATCCCTTTATAGATGGCACAGGAATGGCGAAGGACGCCCGCCAGCTACCCCAGGCTTTCCTGGAGCAGGGCAATGAGATCCGGGTGTTCATGCCCAAGTTCGGGTGCATCAACGAGCGCCGCCACCAGCTTCACGAGGTGATCCGCCTTAGCGGGATGAACCTCATCATCAACGATACGGACCATGCCCTGCTGATCAAGGTGGCCAGCGTTCCCAGCGCCCGCATGCAGGTCTACTTCATCGACAACGAAGAGTATTTCAAGCGAAAGGCCGTTACGGAGGACGCCAATGAGAAGTTCTACGGCGACAATGACGAACGTGCGCTCTTCTTTTGCCGCGGTGTTCTGGAGACCGTACGTAAGCTGGGTTGGAGCCCCGACATCATCCACTGCCACGGTTGGATGGCTGGTTTCATTCCGTTGTACGTGCGGCACTTCTTCAACGATGACCCTCACTTCGAGGATGCCAAGATCGTGTTCTCCGTTTATGACGAAGCTCCTGAGCCCTTGGACAAGAACTTGGCGAAGAAGCTCGCTTTGGAAGGATTCGACAAGGAATTGCTGAAAGGCTTGGGCAAAGGCACCACGGAAGACCTGGTGAAGTTCGCCATGGGCATGAGCGATGCGGTGGTAAAGGGAAGCGCGAAGCTGACGCGCGGCATGGAGACGGCCGTTAAGGCATACGATAAGCCGGTACTAGCCTTCGCGAAGGATGCTGACGAGCGTCTCACCGGGCACCTGGACTTCTTCCAAGGTGTGATGGAGGAAGCATTGGTCTGATCCCGTGCCGAACATGACGTTTACCCGTACGGCCCGGCTGTTCGCCGCGGCATCGGTGCTTTTTGGGTTATTCGCCTCCACCGGTTGTAAAAAGCCGGAGGACGAGCTGGGGCTTTCGGTCCTGGATCCGGCCGATACCTTGGGCACCACACAGACCGACACGTGTTCCATCATTTGCTGGCCTTCATCGGATTCACCGACGCAGACCAGTGCACAAAGCTCCAGCCTGCTTCTCAGTGCGAACATCCTCGGGCGCATCAATGATGACCGCTTCGGCATTTTGTCAGCCGGGATAGCCACCCAAGTGCGTCTAAGTGTGAACAATGTGGGCCCAGCTGATCCAACGCTGACCTGCGATTCACTCGTGCTCGCGTTCGCATTCGCTACCACTGATCCGCTGTACGGTTATACCGATCCGCAGGTGATCTCCGTGTTCCGCTTGGCAGAGGACCTTTCCATCGATTCCATTTACAACAACGACCGCGTTCCGCAAACAGAGACCACCGATCTGGTACAAGGCGCGCCACGCCTGTTCACCCCTGTTACCGGCACTGGGCCGGTCATTGATGGCGACACGTTGGAACCGCAGGTCCGCATCCCGCTCAGCAACGACTTCGGCAATGAACTACTTGCGCAATGGGGCCAAGCGACGTTGGCGGACAACACTTCTTTTTTGGCCTACCTGAAGGGATTCTACGTGGTACCCGGTGGCCCCGATCCGGCACCCGGGCAGGGCGGGGCTTGGCGTATGAACCTACTGGATGGAACATCGAAACTCATCCTGTACTACCACAGCGCCACCGATACGACCAAATTCGAGTTCACCATCGGTACCGAAAGTGTTCGCTACACCACCGCGTCGTTCGATCACGGTGCTGCTACAACGGGGATGCTTGCACAGGCCTTGGTGGACAGCTCGCTTGGCCAGACCGAGACCTATGTGCAGGCCTTGGGAGGGCTGCGTACGCAAGTCCGCTTTCCGAACCTCGGCGCCTATGCCAACACGACCTACCGCGCGCTGGCCAAGGCGGAGCTGATCGTGCCCGTGCCGCAAACACCCACTTTGGAATTGCCCGCACCGATCCAACTCACTGCTTTGATCAATGACAGCTTGGGGCAAACGATACCTGGTCTATTCGGCGGGTTGTATGATCCCATTGCCAATGATTACCGCTTGAACCTCACCAGCTGGGTGCAGGGCATCCTCAACGGTACATATGCCAATACCGGTCTTTCGCTAGTGGTCCTGAACAAGCGGACCACTGCGAACCGTACCACTTTGGCGGGTCCCGCCAACCCGGATGTACCCATGAAATTGGTCCTTACTTTCACCACCTATTGAACAAGCATGTGCGGCATCGTCGGCTACGTAGGGCCTAAGGAAGCTTGGCCCATTCTGATCAGCGGCCTCAAGCGGTTGGAATATCGTGGATACGACAGCGCCGGCGTCGCCATCATGGGGGATAAAGGCTTGCAAGTGAGCAAATGCAAAGGCCGCGTAGCGGACCTGGAGGCACACGTAGGCAAGAAAGGGTTGAAGGGTACGGTGGGTATCGGGCACACGCGTTGGGCCACGCACGGCGAACCCAATGACGTCAACGCGCACCCGCACACTTCAGCCAACGGCGAACTGGCCCTGATCCACAACGGCATCATTGAGAACTATGCCACCTTGAAAGAGGAATTGATCAAACGCGGATACGTTTTCCGTAGCGAGACCGATACCGAGGTTTTGGTGCATTTGATCGACGACATCCAGCGTACCGAGGGAACCGACCTGGCCGAATCCGTCCGCCTTGCACTTTTGAACGTGGTGGGTGCTTATGCCATCGTGGTGGTGGACGCCAAGTCGCCGGACATGCTGGTGGCCGCCCGTAAGAGCAGTCCTTTAGTGATCGGCATCGGTAACGACGGTGACCATTTTCTGGCCAGCGATGCCACGCCCATCGTGGAACACACACGCAACGTGGTCTACATGGAGGACGGCGAGATCGCCATCATCGAAAAGGAGAAGGGGTTGCGCGTGCGCAACATCAAGAACCAGGAATTGCGACCATCGGTCCAAGCGCTGGAGATCCAGTTGGAAACGCTGGAGAAAGGTGGCTACGACCACTTCATGTTGAAGGAGATCAACGAACAGCCACGCAGCATCCGGGACTCCATGCGGGGCAGGTTGAATATTGCGGGCAGTGAAGTGGTGCTCGGCGGGATCAAGGACTATGAGCAAAAGTTCGTGAACGCGAAGCGCATCCTCGTGGTCGGCTGCGGTACGAGTTGGCATGCGGGAATGGTAGGCGAGTACCTCTTCGAGGAATTCGCACGCATACCTGTGGAGGTGGAATACGCAAGTGAATTCCGGTACAGGGACCCGGTGATCAACGAGGACGATATCGTGATCGCTATCAGCCAAAGCGGTGAGACGGCCGATACGCTCGCTGCGATCGAATTGGCAAAAAGCCGGGGCGCCACCATTATCGGCATCTGCAATGTGGTGGGTAGCAGCATCGCGCGCATCACCCATGCGGGATCCTATACGCACGCAGGACCGGAGATCGGAGTTGCGAGCACCAAGGCCTTTACCGCCCAGGTCACCTTGCTCACGCTGATGGCCCTGATGATCGGACACCGCAAAGGCACCATTGACGGTGCCCGTTTCCAGCAGCTGTTGCTGGAATTGGATGCCATCCCCGCCAAAGTCGAGCGCGTGTTGAAGACCGAAGCCCAGATCAAATACATCGCGGAGATCTACAAGGATGCCCGCAATGCCCTCTACCTCGGCCGTGGTTACTGTTTCCCGGTAGCGTTGGAAGGTGCTTTGAAACTGAAGGAGATCAGCTATATCCATGCGGAAGGATATCCCGCAGCGGAAATGAAGCACGGCCCCATCGCCTTGATCGATGAGGAAATGCCGGTCTTCGTGATCGCGACCCAAGGCGCCAGCTACGAAAAGGTGGTGAGCAACATCCAAGAAGTAAAGGCGCGCAAGGGAAAAGTGATCGCCATCGTAACCGAAGGAGATACCGTCGTGAAGGCCATCGCCGACCATACGATCGAGATCCCTGCCAGCCCGGATGCCTTGGTACCCTTGTTGGCCGTGGTCCCCCTGCAATTGATCAGCTACCACATCGCCGTGATGCGGGGCTGCAACGTGGACCAGCCACGCAACCTGGCCAAGAGCGTTACGGTGGAGTAGTAACGGTCGGCGGTGCTTTGCCCGCCCACATCAGGATCTGCTTGTTGTGCTGGTACGGTGTCAGGTCCTTGGTAAAGAGGATGTGGCCCAGATCGATCAGCACCAGCACGCCGAATCCCCCGAATGTAAGGCCGTAGAAAACGGGTACTTTGGCAGTGGTGCCGAGGTAAAGGCGGTGGGCTCCGAACGGTCCCAGCGTAACGGCCAGACCAGCTGCAATAAGTCGTGTAGGCTCGTGTTGTACCTCATCCGGGGAAGTGTTCAGCACGGATAAGGTGGGCGGTTCCGGCCCGCTTTTCCGAAGGAACGGGCCTGCTGCATCGGCATTCGTGGAGCAGAGCAGCACCGTTCCGGCCAAGACCATCGAAAGCACACCGTGCCGCATGGCCGAAAGGTAGCGGTGTTCCTGTTCGGCCTGTACGCAATGAGGCCCCGAACATATCAGGGCCTCATTGCAGAAACGGCAGGCTGCGACTATTACTTGCCGGCAGCGTAGCGCTTGGCCACCTCTGGCCAGTTCACCACGTTCCACCAAGCCTTCAGGTAATCCGGCCGGCGGTTCTGGTAATGCAGGTAATAGGCATGTTCCCACACATCGACACCAAGAATGGGCGTGCCGCCGCAACCGGTACCGGGCATCAACGGATTGTCCTGGTTGGGCGTGGAGCAGATCTCCAACTTACCTCCCTTGTGGACACAAAGCCAAGCCCAGCCGCTACCGAAACGCGTGGCTGCAGCCTTTGCGAAATGCTCTTTGAAGGCATCGGGACCGCCGAGGTCCTTGTCGATCGCTGTAGCGAGTTCACCACTTGGGCTTCCACCACCCTTGGGGGACATCACCTGCCAGAACATGCTGTGGTTCCAATGACCACCGCCGTTATTCCGTACGGCGGCGTTGTCCATGTCCATTCCTTTCATCAAGGCATCAAGATCCTTACCCTCCATCGGGGTGCCGGCAACCGCTTTGTTAAGGTTGTCCACGTAGGCCTGATGGTGCTTGCCATGGTGGATCTCCATGGTCCGGGCATCAATATGAGGCTCCAAAGCATCGTGTGGGTAAGGCAGTGCGGGAAGTTCGTAGGCCATTCGTAATGGGTTTTTTACAGGTTTATCGCTCGAGAGCGCAAGTTAATCGACCGGGACAACAATTTTTTTCGCAGAATGCCCGATCCAGTTACATTTGCGCCCACTTTCACCAAAATAACAACCAGGATGATCAGGAAGTTCGCAATGCTCGCCACCACCGCCGCAATCTTTGTCGCTTGCGGGAGCAACGTTGAGGAAAACGCAACCTCAACGATGGATGCTGCCAAGGACAATGCTACGGAAATGATGGACAAGGCCGCACAGGACGCCAAGGACGCTGCCGCTACCATGGACAGCACTGTAAGCGCCACCACCGACAGCATGAAGCAGTCGATGGACAACGCTACCGACGCTGCCAAGGACGCGGTGAAGAAGGCCGACGACGCCGCTAAGGCTGCTCACTAAGTGTAGCACCACACCGAAAGAACGAGAGGCCGCAAGGCCTCTTTTCTTTTGCGGTGGACCGTAGGATCAGGGGGTCACATACCCCGAACGCGCGAGTGCGGTCCGGGCGGTGCGATAGATCGGGTCGTCACCCAACAGGACGCGGTAATAGCCCGCATCGCCCCAGATGTTGCGGGCTATCCCCGCTTTCACCCTAAGCTTGATGGCTTCGCGAGCATGGCCCAGCCCAACAGGGTCGGAGGTAACGCCTTGTTTTTGTGCATCCTCCGCCAGGTCGTTCAACTGCGCCGCTGAAACGATGTATTTTCCATTGAACGCTTCCGGGGTTCCGTAGGCCTTCAGTTCCGCCCTGTGCTGGTCCGCCAGGTCGAAGGTGTAGCGGTTCAACGCACCGGAAAAGAAAAGCTCGCTGAGGTACGAGGAACGGTCGGCCGTATCAGCAGGCACGAAAATGTCCGGCATGATGCCGCCGCCGCCATAGACCGTCCGGCCTTTAAGCGTGGTATAAGCGCGGGAAGAGTCCAGGTGGATACTGTCCTTGTTCAGCAGTTCACCGTGCAGGTAGCGTGCTTCCAGGTCGTCATCGTAATTGATGCCATTACCGTATGGCCGTTGGATGCAACGGCCGCTGGGCGTGTAGTAACGCGCGGTGGTGATGCGCACGGCACTATTGTCCCGCAGATCGATCTGCTCCTGTACCAGGCCTTTGCCGAAGGAGCGGCGGCCTACGATCAGGCCGCGGTCATTGTCCTGCATGGCACCGGCCAGGATCTCGCTGGCGGAAGCGCTGCCTTCATCGATCAGAACGGCGAGGGGGAGTTGGATCAAGGCTCCTTTTCCATCGGCTTTATAATCCTGCCGGGGAGAGGACCGTCCTTCCGTGTATACGATCTCGCTTCCATTGGGCAACAGCTCGTCGCAAAGACCCACTGCGGCATTGAGGTAACCGCCACCATTGCCCCGCAGGTCGACAACGAGCCGCACCATTCCCTGTGCACGGAGTTGATCCACGGCTTTTACGAATTCATCGTGTGTGGTGCGGGCGAAGCGGCTCAGTTTGATGTATCCGGTGCTGTCGCTGTCCATGAATACGGCTGCCACACTGTTGATCGGGATGGCGCCACGGGTGATCGCCACGTCGAACGGCTTACCGCCATTCCGCACGATGCCCACGGTGACCTTCGTGCCTTCGCCACCGCGCAGGGCCTTCATCACTTCATCGTTCGCCACTTTCACGCCTGCCAACGGCTTGCCGTCCGCGCTTACGATACGGTCCCCCGCCCGCAGGCCCATGGCCGCGCTGGGCCCGCCTTCGATGGTGGCTACCACCACGATGGTGTCGCGCTGGATGGAGAATTCGACCCCGATACCCATGAACGTACCTTCCAAGGGCTCCTGAGCGGCCTGCAATTCCGCTGCCGGTATGTAATAGCTGTGGGGGTCGAGTTGCTGCAGCATGTTCTGCAACACCTCATCCACCAGTTTTCCTTGCTGCACGGTGTCGACGTATTGGCGGTTGATGAGGTCCATTACCTGCCCCAGCTTCGCGGCGGGATCGTTCTGCCGCGCATTGAAAAGGCCTTGCGCAGGATCGCCCGTACCGGTGGCATGCATGCCAGCGAGGTATCCACCGGCGGTCGCCAGTCCAAGTACCAATGGGAATAAGATGGACCAATTGGTGCGTTGCCGCGGTTCTCCGATCATGCGTCCACTAATTGATGCACCTCAACGCCACCATCCTTCAAAAGCACAATACCCGCAGTGTCCTTGTAAGCATCCCTGTATACCAGCCGCTTGATGCCCGCCTGCAGGACCAGCTTGCTGCAGTCCTTGCACGGGGAGTGGGTGAGGTATAAAGTGGCCTCGCGGGCGTTGTTCGTACTGCGTGCCACTTTCATGATCGCGTTGGCTTCTGCGTGAAGAACGTACCAATGCGTGGCACCTTGTGCATCTTCACAATCGTTGGGGAAGCCTGTCGGTGTGCCGTTGTAGCCGTCGCTGATGATCATGCCATCCTTCACCAGGATCGCCCCCACCTTCTTACGTGTGCAGTGGCTGAGCTTGGCCCACTCCAAGGCCATCTTCATGTAGGCCCGGTCATAGCGCGCCTGCTTGGCGGGGTCGGCGTAGGTCAAGGAGTCCTTTTGCATCGCGGCGATCGGAACTTCCGGGGTTGATCATCCGATCACCGGATCGACCGATCGGGTGCTATCCCACAGGGAAACGATCAAAAGTACCCAGGGCGGGAGTCGAACCCGCACGACTTGCATCACTGGTGTTTGAGACCAGCGCGTCTACCAATTCCGCCACCTGGGTAGGTTTTTGGGGCTGCGAAGATAACGAGAATGGAACGCGGACGATGAATTCAGGAATGAACCTTTGCAGCGAGGGAACAAAAAAGGGCACCCGCGCCAAAGCGGATGCCCTTTTGCCAAATGAAAAACCTACTCCTTCACGAAAGTGCGCATTTGGGCCTTCCCGTCCTCAAGCACTCGGACCATGTACACGCCAGCGGCCAATCGGGCCACGTCCAGCACAGTGCTGGTACCAGTGGTTTTCTGCTCCTGCACGATGGACCCTTGCGCATTCAGTACGGTGATCTTGCCCTGGGTACCGATGCCGGGAACCACCAAGTTGAGCAAGCCGGTGGCAGGGTTCGGGAATAGGCGTAGGCCGCGGTCCTTGGCAGCGTAGGCTGCTATAGCGGTGGGGAGCTCGCTGCAATCATAGCCGTCGCCGAGCAGACCGGGGATGGTTTGGGCGAAGGCACGAAGGGTGTCGGTGCGCAAGTTCAGGGCTTCCACCCGCGCATTGGCACCGGAGGTGATGGGGCGCGCGTACACGTAAGCCACTACGATCTCCTGTTCATCACCGGGCTCGAATGAGAATGGCCCCATGGACGCGAAACCGCGTTGATCGGTCGGCACAAAACCAGCGCTGGCTTGCGTCCATGCGGGTTTTGGGATGCCGCCGGTGCCGATCCCCATTGGATCCGAGTCTCCGGGATATGCAAAGCGAGCGGGGATCGAATCCGTGCCCGGATTGTAGCCCGAGCCTCCGTAGGTCTGTGCTGTTCCGTCGCCCCATTCACCGCGCATGTAGCGGTAGTATTCAATAGCCTGGTCTGGATCGCCGGTGGGGCCTCCGCTGTTGGCGAAAAACCCGAAATGGCCCATTCCCAAGCGTTCGTTATCCGCAATGCCATCGTTGAATCCTGTGCCATTATAACCGGGGAGCGCGTTGATCTGGGTGTTATCGGTACCGTCGGCATCCATCAGCGGACCTTTCAGGATCACTACGCCAAAGGCCGGTGAGGGATTGCCGTAGCCTTGGTGTCCCATGCAATTTTCGTCATCATCGTCACCGTTCAATACAAAGTACAGGTTCCGGCCCACATCGCATTGGATGTAGTCGTCATTGGGGCACCCCAGATCGAAATCGTCGAACAGGCCGATGTAGACTTGGTGAAGTGAAAGGGTTCCTCGATTGATGAGCTTATACCGCACAAAGACGCTCTGGTTCACCGCCGGCTCATTGCTGGAGTAGGCGAAGGGCGTCATCTGTACTTCAACGCCGATGGGCAGGCCGCCGCTTTCGGTGTGCGGGGCGAGGTTGTCGTTGTAAATGGTGAACAGCGCTTGGTCGCCGGGGAAGCAAGGGGCGTCGCCGCTGTCGGGGTTGTAGTTGCCGTCGTGGTCGAAATCATAGAAATCGGCCAGGTTGTAGTCTTGGCCCAAGTTCAGATCTCCGTGTGCGGGCCATTGGTAAAAGGAGGCAGGAACCGTGTAGCCCGCATACTCGGCCTCGGCATCGCAATCAGGGTCGGCCAAGCAATTGAAGTAGCCGATCTGACGCTCCACGTCCGTACGGTCCACCTTTTGCACCACATCATATTGTACCGATGTTTGTTGGGAGATGGACCCATTCGTTCCCAGCGGCCCAGGGAAAAAGTCTAGACCCAACTGCTCAAAGCGCTCCCCTGCAAAATGCAAAATGCTGTCCGGTGACAATCCTCCGATCCACAGACCACCTGCAAATAGTGGGGAGGGCCCGGTATTGGCCGGAGTGCGGGGTACGAAGTAGTTGGGTGAGCCCAACGCCGTGTTCTCGCTGATAAGCCCGTTCGAACGGAACTCCGCATACACGTTGTTCACATCCAACGCGCCAACAGCGTATTGTGCTTGCAGCGATGGAGAAGCTGCGATGGCTGCAAGAAGTACGAAAGTGTATCCGTGTTCCATGGCTATTGGGGTTTTGGTCTTCAACCGCAAACCTATGATCGATCAATGGGGTCGGGGTCGAAGAAAGCAGCATCGGTCGTTTGCATCACCGCAACGGCAATGAAGAACCAAGGAAGCCAGGTCAACGCAATGTCCGTGAACGATTACGCGCTCCGGGCTAGGTCCAACCAGTGGGAACTTTGGAACCGCATGGTCCTCTCACTCCCGCAGACCTGCCCGTGAGAGACCCTGCACGCGAGGAAGCGTGGAACGTCCTACCGCAGGGTAACCGAGATGGATGACTGCGGGAATTATCGGGACTCTCGATCGCACTACAACTTCCCCAGCAACCCGCGCATATCCACCTTCGCGCTCACCACCTTGCTGAGCTCTGCGATCTTCACGCGCTCTTGTTGCATGGTGTCGCGGTCGCGGATGGTGACCGCATCATCCGTGAGCGTGTCGTGGTCCACCGTGATGCAGTAGGGTGTGCCGATGGCGTCCTGTCTGCGGTAGCGTTTGCCGATGCTGTCCTTATCGTCGTACTGGCAATTGTGGTCCAGCTTCAGGCTGTCGATGATGGCGCGTGCTTTCTCTGGCAGGCCATCCTTCTTGATCAGGGGTAGCACGGCGATCTTCACCGGGGCCAACGGCGCAGGGATGCGCAACACCACGCGCTCTTCGCCATTCTCCAATTTCTCTTCTTGGTAGGCTGCGCTCAACACGGCTAGGAACATGCGGTCCAATCCGATCGAGGTTTCCACCACGTAGGGCACGTAGCTCTCGTTGGTCTCGCTGTCGAAGTAGCGCAGCTTCTTACCGCTGAATTCCTCGTGCTGCTTCAGGTCGAAATCGGTGCGGCTGTGGATGCCTTCGAGCTCTTTGAAGCCCATGGGGAACTTGAACTCGATGTCGCTCGCGGCATTGGCGTAGTGCGCCAACTTGATGTGGTCGTGGAAGCGGTAGTTCTCTTCCGGCATGCCGAGCGCCTTGTGCCATGCGATGCGCTTCGCCTTCCAGCTTTCGTACCACTCCATTTCGGTACCGGGCTTCACGAAGAACTGCATCTCCATCTGTTCGAACTCGCGCATGCGGAACACGAATTGCCGCGCGACGATCTCGTTGCGGAAGGCCTTTCCGGTCTGTGCGATACCGAAGGGGATCTTCATCCGTGCGCTCTTCTGCACGTTGAGGAAGTTCACGAAAATGCCCTGTGCCGTTTCGGGCCGCAGGTAGATCGTGCTGCTCTCGCCGCTCACGCTGCCGAGCTCGGTGGCGAACATCAGGTTGAACTGGCGCACCTCGGTCCAGTTGGCGGTGCCGCTCATGGGGCACTTGATCTCCTCGTCGATGATGAGCTGGCGCACGGCCTCCAGGTCGTTGGCTTCCAGCGCGGTCTTCATGCGTCCCTCCACCGCGTCGATGCGATCCTGAGCGCGCTTCACGTTGGGGTTTGTGGCGCGGAACTGCACTTCGTCGAAGCCTTCGGCGAAACGCTTCTTGCCCTTCTCCACCTCCTTGGCGATCTTGTCCTCGTACTTGGCGATGTGCTCTTCCAACAGCACGTCGGCGCGGTAGCGCTTCTTGCTGTCCTTGTTGTCGATCAAGGGATCGTTGAAGGCGTCCACGTGGCCGCTGGCCTTCCACACCGTGGGGTGCATGAAGATGGCGGCGTCCAAGCCCACGATGTTGGCGTTGAGCCGGGTCATCGCTTCCCACCAGTAGCGGCGGATGTTGTTCTTCAATTCCACGCCGTAAGGACCGTAGTCGTAGGTGGCGCTCAGGCCGTCGTAGATCTCGCTGCTGGGGAACACGAATCCATATTCCTTGGCGTGTCCGATAAGGGTCTTCAGGCGGTCTTCTTGATTGCTCATGGTCGTGTGCGATCGCTCTGGAAATCTTCAGCGTCGCGAGGGGGCAAAGATGGTAATGCGAGGGCAATCTTGATGCTTCGATCCACAAGCCATAAGCTTTTAGCCTCAAGCTTTAAGCCTGACTTTCGGAGATCAAGGTTGGAGCATGGACATGAAGCTTTGGAGCATTTTTTGGACTTCTTCAACCGCGAGCAAGATCTGTTCGGCTTCCTTTTTTGGGGCCCATTTTCTGCGGAGCAATACGAGTGTTTGCGTTTCAAGCTCAAAGGCGGAACCCAGCGACATTTCCATGAAACGGTGTTTGTCCTTTTCACTTCTGCGTGAATTGCCCTCGGCGATGTTGGAGACAATGGAGACCGCCGCACGAGTGGACTGGCCTTTCAAGTCGGAAACCTTTTGCCAAGGTAGTTCTTCGTACATGTCGAACACAAGGTCGGTGATGTCCATTGACTTTTGCCAGATGAGCAGTTTTTTGAAGTTTTTCATGGTTGCTTGCTTTTCGGGAAGGTATTTGGTTTTAGTGAAGCCTAAGCTTATGGCTTGTGGCTTTGAGCTTGTGGCTTAAACAGAAGCTCAGCAATGCAAGAACGTCAAGGCCAAGTGCCCTTCACTATCTTTGCGGAACAATGAAACAGGAGACCTTCGAGGTTGACGTTACAAGCAAAGAAGCCAAAGCGCTCTTGAAGCAACTTCAGGCTTTGGGTGTTATTTCGCTTCGCCCCAAAAAAGTGCGCGGTCTTGCTGAGGTTGTCAAGGACATTCAAACTCGCGCAGCAAACTTCCACCGATCACCGAAGAGGAGATCATGGCCGAGGTGAAGGCCGTCCGTAAGCAACGCAGCCATGCCGCCTCGCGCAAGCCACAGGCCCGTCGTTGATACCAACGTGCTAATTGGCCCCTCGATGCCCGGGGGGGGGGGGGGGGATAAAAAGGGGGGGGGGCGGGCCCGCCCTGGGGTTTCCCCCCCAAAAGGGTGGGCGGACTCCGGGGGAGACCTCTTAAGAATACGCGCATTATCACCCCAGCCGAATTCTTGCAACTCAACCAATGATCCTTCATTCTGCATTTCTCCGTGTCTCCGTGTCTCTGTGGTAAAATCTTCTCCCTCTCTCTACCTCAATGATCGAACACCGTGGCACCCTCATCAGCGAGGAACTTTTCGAGAAGCGCTTCGTGTGCGACCTCAGTGCCTGCAAAGGCGCCTGCTGCGAGGTGGGCGATAGTGGCGCGCCTTTGGAACCCGAAGAGGCGAAGCTGATCGCGAAGCACTACGCCGCCATCGAGCCTTACATGACCCAGCGCGGCAAGAAGGCCGTGAAGGACCAAGGTGCCACCAGCGTGGTGGACATGGACGGTGAGCTCGTAACGCCGATCGTGCAGGAGTATGCCGAATGCGTTTATGCGAAGAAGGACATGAAGGGCATTTGGATGTGCGGCATCGAACAGGCCTTCAACGACGGTGAGATCCCGTTCAACAAGCCGAAAAGCTGCCATCTGTATCCCATCCGCGTGGAGAAGCTGAAGTACCACGACGGCCTGAACTACAACACCTGGGATATTTGCGCGCCAGCCTGTGCCTGCGGTGCGAAGTTGGACGTGCCGGTGTTCCGTTTCCTGAAAGGAGCGTTGACGCGCGTGTACGGTGCGGAGTGGTACGACGAGCTGGAGGTGATCTATGCGGAGAGGGTGAAAGAGAAAGCATAGATCTTTTCGCCACAGGGACACGGAGGCACGGAGAAGTCGAGCAACGGTGATCTGTTGGACAAGGTCGGGGCGGCTTCGTTATCAGGGACTGTTCGGACGCGTCGCAGAACAGATCCCACACCGCAGTTTACACCCTTCATCGGGGACCCTGAGCAAGAAGACGAAAGGAAGACCAGAAGATCTCGGCTTGCCAGCACAACTTGTTGAAGGAACGCAACGAGTGCCAACGGAAAGCCGCAACCAGCGGCACTTCCAGCCTGTCGGCTCCATATCCGCCGCGCCCGGTAACACATTCCCGGATCGTTGATGGTTCGTGAAAAATTTTGCTTGGAACTTTGGAAAATGGATCCATCCCACGATCCACGCGCCTTAGCGGTCCGTGTTAAGAACTTGGGATAAAAGCACAGGTCGTTCAGCGCGTGTTTGGTCACCTTTGTCAACCCCGGATGGCCCTTCATCGTCCACTCAGGGGAAATGCCGAAAAGCACGCGAACGATCCAACCACGCAAGCCGTTCATCTTATAAGACATCCACAAACATGCACGAACAGGACGCAAGGACGGTCACCGCGCAAACACAGCTCTCCATGGACAAGCAACTCACCTCCGATGCTTTCTCCAACGAGCCGCTGCTGAGCGAGAACAAGGACCGCTTCGTCCTCTTTCCCATCCAGCACAACGACATCTGGCAGTTCTATAAGAAGCACGAGGCCAGCTTCTGGACCGCCGAGGAGATCGACATGAGCGCCGACCTCGTGGACTGGAGCGACAAGCTGAACGAGGACGAGCGCTTTTTCATCAAGCACGTGCTAGCCTTCTTCGCTGCGAGCGATGGCATCGTGAACGAGAACCTCGCGGAGAATTTTCTTCACGAAGTGCAATACACGGAGGCGCGTTTCTTCTACGGCTTCCAGATCGCCATCGAGAACATCCACAGCGAGACCTACAGCCTGCTGATCGACACCTATATCAAGGACACCTTCGAGAAGGACAAGCTCTTCCGCGCCATCGACACCATGGACTGCGTGAAGAAGAAGGCCGACTGGGCCCTCAGCTGGATCGACAAGGGCAATTTCGCGGAACGCCTCGTGGCCTTCGCCGCCGTGGAAGGCATTTTCTTCAGCGGCAGCTTCTGCAGCTTGTTCTGGTTGAAGAAGCGCGGTCTGATGCCCGGCCTCACCTTCAGCAACGAGCTGATCAGCCGTGACGAGGGACTGCATTGCGACTTCGCGTGTCTGCTCTACACCAAGCACCTCAAGGGCAAGCTGAGCAAGAAGACCGTGGAGAAGATCATCACCGATGCGGTGGAGATCGAGAAGGAATTCGTGACCGATGCGCTGCCCGTGAACCTCATCGGCATGAATGCCAAGCTGATGCAGCAGTACATCGAATTCGTCGCCGACCGCCTGCTGGTGGAGCTGGGTAACGAGAAGGTGTACAACGCCACCAACCCGTTCGACTTCATGGAGATGATCAGCCTGCAAGGGAAGACCAACTTCTTCGAGAAGCGCGTGGGCGAGTACCAGAAGGCCGGTGTGATGAACACCAACAAGGAGGGCAACAAATTCTCCTTGGACGCGGATTTTTAAGGAGAATGCCAAGGGCCTGACCGAGAGGAACTAATCCCCCGGTCGCCCGACAAGTGAACAACCGGCCGTTGAAGAACAGCCGACCGATAGACTGACCACAAGACCCAAGACGTGTGATCTTGGGGACGATGTAAGGGCGGAAGATCTTCCGCCCGGAAGAAACAAGTAAGGGCGGGAGCCATAACGAACGTAAGGGCGGAAGATCTTCCGCCCAAAAACAACAAGAACAAGCATGTATGTGATAAAGCGCGACGGACGCCGGGAGGCGGTGAAATTCGATAAGATCACCGCACGGGTGAAGAAGCTCTGCTACGGGCTGGACCCTATCGTGGACGCCACCCAGGTCACCCTGAAGGTGATAGATGGCATTTTCGACGGCGTGACCACCACCGAGCTGGACAACCTCACCGCCGAGGTGTCCGCCACGATGACCGTGCGCCACCCGGACTATGCACAGCTCGCGAGCCGCATCGCCGTGAGCAACCTGCACAAGAACACGAAGAAGTCCTTCAGCGAGACCATGAAGGACCTCTATGATTTCATCGATCCGAAGACCGAACAGCACGCACCGCTGCTCGCCGACGATGTGCACGAGCTGATCCAGAAGAACGCCGAGCTGCTCGACAGCGCCATCATCTACGACCGCGATTTCCAGTACGACTACTTCGGCTTCAAGACCCTGGAGCGCGGCTATCTGCTGCGCCTCAATGGCAAGGTGACCGAGCGCCCGCAGCACATGCTGATGCGCGTGGCCGTTGGCATCCACAAGAACGACCTCGATGCCGCCATCGAGACCTACAACAGCCTCAGCGAAGGCTGGTACACGCACGCCACGCCCACGCTCTTCAACGCCGGCAGCCCGAAGCCGCAGATGAGCAGCTGCTTCCTGCTGCAACTGAAGGACGACAGCATCAGCGGCATCTATGACACCCTGAAGCAGTGCGCCCAGATCAGCCAGAGCGCCGGCGGCATCGGACTCAGCATCCACAACCTGCGCGCGAAGGGCAGCTACATCAAGGGTACCAACGGCACCAGCAACGGCATCGTGCCCATGCTGCGCGTCTTCAACGACACCGCCCGCTACGTGGACCAAGGCGGAGGAAAGCGCAAGGGCAGCTTTGCCGTCTATCTCGAGCCGTGGCATGCGGACGTGGAGGATTTCCTGGAGCTGAAGAAGAACCACGGCAAGGAGGAGATGCGCGCCCGCGACCTCTTCTACGCCATGTGGATCCCGGACCTCTTCATGAAGCGCGTGGAGCAGAACGGCGACTGGACGCTGATGTGCCCCAACGAATGCCCCGGCCTCGGTGACAACTGGGGCGAGAAGTTCGAGGCGCTCTACGAGAAGTACGAGAGCGAAGGCAAGGGCCGCAAGACCATGAAGGCGCAGGACCTCTGGTTCAAGATCCTGGAAAGCCAGATCGAGACCGGCACGCCCTACATCCTCTTCAAGGACAGCGCCAACCGCAAGAGCAACCAGCAGAACCTCGGCACCATCAAGAGCAGCAACCTCTGCACCGAGATCATCGAGTACACCGCTCCGGACGAAGTGGCCGTGTGCAACCTCGGCTCCATCGCCCTGCCGAAGTTCGTGGAGAAGGGCAAGTTCGACCACCAGAAGCTGTTTGAGATCACCGTGGAGTTGACGAAGAACCTCAACCGCGTGATCGACCAGAACTACTACCCCGTGCCCGAGGCGCGCCGCAGCAACATGCGCCACCGCCCCATCGGCATTGGCGTGCAGGGCCTCGCGGACGCCTTCATCCTCATGCGCTATCCCTTCGAGAGCGTGGAGGCCAAGGTGCTGAACCGCGAGATCTTCGAGACCATCTACTACGCCGCCCTCACCGCCAGCAAGGAGCTCGCGAAGGAGGAAGGCCACTACGAGACCTATCCCGGAAGCCCCGCCAGCAAAGGCATCCTGCAGTTCGACATGTGGAACGTGAAGCCCAGCGACCGTTGGGAATGGGACATCCTGCGCGACGAGATCAAGCAGCACGGTATCCGCAACAGCCTGCTGGTGGCGCCGATGCCCACCGCCAGCACCGCGCAGATCCTCGGCAACAACGAGTGCTTCGAGCCTTACACCAGCAACCTCTACACGCGGCGCGTGCTCAGCGGCGAGTTCATCGTGGTGAACAAGTACCTGCTGCGCGACCTGGTGAAGCTCGGCCTATGGAGCGACGAGATGAAGAACAAGATCATCCAAGGCAACGGCAGCGTGCAGCACATTTCGGAGATCCCGCAGAATCTCAAGGAGCTGTACAAGACCGCCTGGGAGATCAGCCAGAAGACCATCATCGACATGAGCGCCGACCGCGGGGCCTACATCTGCCAAAGCCAGAGCCTCAACGTCTTTATGGAGAACGTGAACTTCGCCAAGCTCACCAGCATGCACTTCCACAGCTGGAAGGCGGGCCTGAAGACCGGCATGTACTACCTGCGCACCAAGGCCGCCACCGATGCCATCAAGTTCACGTTGGACAAGAGTATGCTGGAGCAACCAGCCGAGGCCGCAGCGAAAGGGACACAACCGGCGACCACTGCCGAAGCCGTTGCCGCGGCGCAAGGCGTTTCGGTTACGATGAACAGCCAGGCTGCTTCGGAAATTGCTTGCTCACTGGATGATCCAGAGGGGTGCGAGATGTGTGGGGGGTGAGGGGGAGCCAACCATGAGAAAGGGAGAGCGGCTCGAAAGGCCGCCTCCCTTTCTCAACGAAATAGCCATATGCCTCAAGAGTTGAGCACTCCTGAATAAACCGAGCGTCGGTGTGGAGACTATGCTACTACTTGACTTACTAAGGGTAACATCGCTATTCACAGTCCTATGCTTCCTTAGCCAAGTCTCTTATACATTGCGCGCTTTATGCGAGAAATCATCGGTTATCATGCTTGTCGCAAGAATGGCGGTGAAGCCTTTGTTCTTGCCAACGGCCCCTTCTTAAGCAAAGTCCAGTACAAGGCCAATAGTCGCAATCCATCGCTAGGTAGTGGCAGATATATTTGGGATGAGAATCTTCCTCAAGCTCACAAGTGGGGCCGGATACACTATAATGACGAGTACTTCGTATTGAAGGTAACCATTAGTTATGAGGAAGGCGACCTTCTAGATCTGTGCCAGCGATCAGACATAGCACAGTATCAGAGAATTGTTGAACAGCTAGTCAAAATGGGTAAGGCTGCGGAAGATGAACCCGTTGGGATGGTTATTGAAACGGCTCGGAGATTGGTTACAGCCACAGGAACGAACTCTTTCCTGTGGCGTCTCGTTAGATGTGAAGAGCGTAAGCCTGGAATACAACGGCTATGGCAGAGATTTCGCACATTCAAGAATCCGGGGTTTTTCGAGATGGACCCGTTGGTCATCGTTTGCGTCTTTCTAACATACCCCCTATCTTCGTTGCACCGGGAAATTGTTTACCCAAAGTAAACTCCTGATAATGAAAACAGTAAAGCAAACCGTTGATGAACTCATTGCCCTGATGGAGGCTAATCCGTCTGCGGTGGACAAGGCATGGGCGGAGGCCGGGGAGTTAGGCTTTGATGGCCCATCTCTTAACGACCTAACGTTTGACTATGTGACTCCCTTCTTGAGCACGGTGATGCTTAGCAATGTTCAAGTAATGGCCCAGATTGAGTTTCCTACAGATGGTGGGGGCTTCTTCGACCCTCAGATGAACAGTTGGTTTGAGACCCTCAAGGAGTCTAAACCGAAAGAAATGATTTCTAAGGATGTGGCGGGTGAAAACCCGCCACAATCATTTTATGCATACGTTCACACACCTCTAATGATCTGTGTGTCATAATGGCTGAACCGGTAAAGGCTGCAATCGACTTTCAGAACTTTGTTGTTCCAAAGGTTGAGTATAGTGTGTCACCAAATGCATTGGCTGAAAATGCATCGCCCGATGTCGAGATTGCGCATCGTGTAGATTTTGCTCCTGATGGTGAATTCGATTTTTTGGTGGTCTACAACATCAAGGCGACCATCCCTAAAAACCTCAGATTAGAAGTAGAAGCCATAGCCTTCTTTCGTTCCGCACTTCCGATTGATGAGAATATCCGAGAATCAGCTATAGTGCGCATAAACGCAGTAGCTATTGGTTTTCCATTTCTTCGAAGCTTCATTGCTACACTTACGGCAAACACGGGATTCCCTCGCATGATGTTGCCGACAATGAATTTACAGGCGGTAAGCAAGCCGCTTGCTAAAGAACCTCAGAATTCCATAGAGGATTCACCTGCGGAGTAACCCCCCCGCACTCGCTCACCTGTCCCCAACGCGTGCAGCCCCCGCACTCGCTCGCGTGTCCACAACGCGGGCACTCGCTCGGGTTTTTCCCGAGTGAGCGCATTCTAGGGCCTCCGGCCCGTCTCGTTCCGTAAGCATCCGATAATGAGGCGGGCCGGAGGCCCTAGGCATTAACGCACTCGGCAAAAAGCCGAGCGCGTGCGTTTTAGGTGCGTCCTCTGCACTCCCTCCCTGCACTCGCTCGCGTTTCCCCCCCGCACTCGCTCGCGTGTCCACAACGCGGGCACTCGCTCGGGTTTTTCACGAGTGAGCGCATTTTAGGGCCTCCGGCCCGTCGCAGAACCATGATTGCTATTCGCACATAAAGGCGGGCCAGAGGCCCTATGCAGAACGCACTCGGGAAACCCCGGATGGAGCTCCGGGGCCGAGCGCGTGCGTTAGGTGCGTCCCCCGCACACGCTCCCCCGCACTCGCTCGCGTGTCCACAACGCGGGCACTCGCTCGGGTTTTTCCCGAGTGAGCGCATTCTAGGGCCTCCGGCCCGTCGCAGAACCATGATTGCCATTCGCACATAAAGGCGGGCCAGAGGCCCTATGCAGAACGCACTCGGGAAAAACCCGAGCGCGTGCGTTTTAGGTGCGTCCTCTGCACTCGCTCGCGTGTCGCAACGTATGCAGCCGCTCGGCTTTTTGCCGAGTGGCAGGTTTTCTAGGGCCTCCGGCCCGTCTCGTTCCGTAAGCATCACATCATGAGGCGGGCCGGAGGCCCTAAGCACTAACGCACTCGGGAAAAACCCGAGCGCGTGCGGTCAGAGTTGGCATTCACAGCTACCTTTCATCCATGTCCGAAACACGAAAGGCCAACGTGCCGGAAGCGACCTACTTCGTCACCTTGACCGTGGATAGCTGGGTCGATGTCTTCACGCGCAAGGAGTTGGTGGACGAGCTGCTGAAGAACATCCGCTACTGCCAAGAAAACAAAGGCTTGGAACTATTCGCATATGTGATCATGTCCAACCACATGCACTTTGTGATGCGTCGTTCCGAAGGCTTGCTGGCCGATCTGCTGCGCGACTTCAAGAGCTACACGGCGAAGCAACTACTGCATCTCATTGCCACGCTGCCGAATGAAAGCCGGAGCGAATGGATACTTCGCCACTTCAGCCACGCGGGTATAGCGAGCGCGCAGAACAAGGAATTCGCATTTTGGAAGAAGGACAGCCATCCAATTGAGCTGTACACTTCAGAGGTCTTCGATCAGAAGGTGGAGTACATCCACATGAACCCTGTTGTGAGTGGGTTGGTGGATAGACCTGAGCATTACCTGCTGAGCAGTGCACATGATGACGGGCCATTGGTATTGAACGGTTATGGGTGAGGGGGGCCGGAGGCCCTAAGCAGAACGCACTCGGGAAAAACCCGAGCGCGATAGTTGGCCAAGGACCAATTGGACCAAAGCCCCAGGAAGAAACCTTGCTTCAATTATTCCAGGCTGTTGCCGTATGTGCATGAGCCTGCCTTCCAAGTCAAGATGGACGCGCGTGCGCACCGCGAAGGTGTAGACTTGACTAGCGGCCCTAGCCGTTCTTTTGAAGGCGCTAAGGCAGGAGGAAACTTGACCGCAAGGAAGTTCCATGTCCCCACAGCACGGCACTTCCGGGTGCTACGGAAACCACATCGCCAACCCCGATGTCGGTGATGTTCCAGACAGGTAGGCCGCGGACCTACTTTTTAATAAAGGTCTTTGTCGTCACCCGATCGGTTTGTCGGATCTCAACCAAGTACGTACCGGAAGGCAGTGCGCCAACGTCCAATTTGACCTGGCCTGTGGTTCCGGGCACGACCGATCGACCGGCCTCTACGACTTGGCCGGTCGTGGTCAATACACGTAATTGAGCGGCATCGGTGAGGCCAGCGATCGTCAATTGATCAACTGCCGGAACGGGGTATAGCGTAATAGCGTCCGCCCCGTCCTTCAGGGCCTGTAGCCCGGTGGTCTCGCCGATATCGCCTGCGTTGATCGCGTTTTCCGGTCTGATCTCGTAGGCGTAGCCCTGCACATAGGTGGTGTTGTAGCCCATCTGCAGTTCGATCCACCCGTAAAGGGTATCGGCCCCGGATCTGAAACGGACCCCGAGGAAGCCATGAGGATCACCGAAGGCCCATTGCCCGTATGAATAGAAGCTGACCAAGAATCCCGTGGCCTCGTTGCGCCAATTGGCGTCACCCGGCGCGATGGGATCCCCGCTTTGCAACTGCTTTGGGAACATGGTGCCGGAGTAATATAGCCCCAGTACACTCACTCCGGCGGCCTGATGTGTGATGCCAACGTAGTGCATGGAGCCGAACTCCGTGCGGGTGATCTCCACTTCGCCGGTACCATCGTTATCGATGTCCACGCTGTACGTCGAAAAGGAAACCGCTACATCCGGTTCCAGATCCGTGTATACGATCTGTCCCTCCACTTCCGAGGCCGAGGCTAAGAACGCCAAGGCCATGCCTGGATAGGCCAGCTTGTCAGTGATGCTTGTGATCTGCGGGGTAATTTTTTTGCTCATCGTTCGGGGGTTTTACGGTTGAACATGACGATCTCGGTGTGAAAGTTAGAGTAATTATCCAGGGATGTTCCGTTGGTTTTACGGCTATTGCAAAATAATGCCGATTTGACTATGGTTCTGTCATAGGATAAGGCCATCTTGACGGTTGCTTCAAGGGGAATGTCATGGAACATGAGGTCCAGGGCCATCCAGGATCACATTAGATCGTCTATCTACTTGTTGAGAGTCAATTCCCACGACACCATTGACTTTTATGACGTTATAGACCAGTGTTTGAAGCCGGGTGAACGCGTCCCAAGGCAAAGGACGTTGAGGAAGTAGTTCACACTAGCTCGCGTGCCTACAACGCGGGCCTCCGTTGGGCTGTTTGCCGAGTGGTCGGCATGCTCAGGTCTCCAGCCTGTCCCGTTCCGTGAAGCAACAAGGGTGCGGCGGGTTTGAGTCCCTAAGCACGTGAGCATTCGGGAGAAACGTGAGCGCGTGCGTCCTGTCGGCCTCAAGCAGCCATACTTCGTTGCTCCTTCGCTGGATACGGCATTCCGGTTCCGCTCTTGGACACGCCTCATAAGGCTGGACGATAGCCTCGCGTGCCCTCCATTCGAAGTTCTATGAGAAACCTTTTTTCACTCGCCGGCAGGCGGAACTTCGTCCTGGCCGAGGTGGCCGGAGGATGTCCGTGACTTTTCGCGGTACAGTTCGGGATGCACGGCGATGGCCATCGCGTCCAGGTCCAGTTGTTTGCCCAGGAACTTGCCGACACGCTCCATGGCGGTGTGTGGCTCCTTGATCACTTCGCCGTAGTGCAACCTGATCATCTCCACGTTGGGGCATTGCTCCTGCCAGCGCTCCACCTTCCGGAGCTGCTCCTTGTATGCGTTGTGCAGCCCCAACGGATACGTCACGGCTTGCTTATCCTTTCCGTCGCGCGCCAGCATGCGCCTTTGGGAAGCGATCACTTCATCGAGCTCGCGCTCCATAAAGATCACTTTGTAATGGAAGCGCGGTTGAAGGTAGGGCAGCAGTGGGGCCACCACCTTCACCACTTTCCCCTGCGCTTGCTCCAAAAAACGGGCATCGCGGGCCAGGCTTTTCACGGAGTCGTGTTCCAAATAACCATTCGGATTGCTTTCGTCCGGGCTGCGCTTACCGTCCATATAGGGTGTGAGGCCTGCGGCCACCAAGGCCTGCATCATCATGGAGGTGCCTGACCGGGGAAGGCCGGAGACCACGGTGATGATGTTGGGTGCCGACCGTTCGCTCACTTCCGCCCGAAGGACTTTGGCCTTGTCCGGATCGTTCAGGTGCTCTTCATATAGCCGGGCCAAATGCAAACGCGCTTTGTTGATGCCCGGTGCCATCTTCAGGCATACCTCGTAGGCATGCACGGAATCGGTGTAGCGGCCCAATTGCGCGTAGGCCTCGCCCAAGTGGTAGTGTGCGAAGGGACGATGAAAGTTCAGCCCGATGCACCGGAGGAATTCCCCGGCGGCGCGTTCCGCATCGCCGTTACGAAGGTGGGCCAGGCCAAGCCCGTAGTAGGCGTGGTCGGCCTGCACGTCGTGCGCGATCGCTCTTTCGAACGCCAACATGGCACGTTGCCATTGTTGGGCCTTCAGCAGGGCATTGCCCAAGCGCAATTGCACCCTTTCGCCGAAGATGTGTTCCAAGGACATCCTTTCCAACAGGGCGACCGCTTCATCGGTGCGTTGCTCGGCCAGCAACACGGTGGTCTCCAACATGCGCAGGGCAGGTTCTTCACGGTAAGGGCCGGGATCCTTCGGCGGTGCGGCCACGGCCTTGACCGTTGGAGCCGGCGCGGCCAGCATCTTCCTGCGCTCCTCGGCATGGGCTGCGGCCCGGGCCGTGCGCGTGTGTTCCAAGGTGATGCGCGCTTCCGCCGTCCTGGCCAACCGCAATTGGGATTGGGCCAATTGAAGGCCATAGCGCAGTTGGTCCGGGGCAGCGGCGAAAAGATCCTCCAGAATGGCCAGAGCCTCCAAATGGCGGCCACCGTCCACGTAGGAACGCGCCAGGAAGTACCGGTTCTCCCGTACCGTGCGCACGCTGGCCTGTTCCATATCCTCCCCGGGATCTTCCACGTAACCCAGATCGACCAATTGCCGCAGCGATTCCCGGTCCATGTCCGATACCGCATCGGCGGCCTGGTTCCGCGGGTGCATGCCGCATTCCCCTTCCACCAGTTCCCAAGAAGGGATCACATTCAGTTCTGGCGGGTCCGTGAACACCTCCAGCAGCGGGCGCCCGTCCATGTCTTTCGCCGTGGGCAGGCCGAAGAGCGTGAGCAGTGTGGGTGTGATGTCCAACAGGCTGGCGCCATGCACCAGTTCGTCCTGCTTGATGCCCGGGCCCTTGATGCAGAAGATGCCGTAGGGGCTGTGTTCGTAGGCCGGTGCGGCCGGTTCCCGGGGCAGGGCGCCGGGACGCAGGTGGTCCGGGTGGAATCCATGATCGGACAGCAGCAGTACAGTGGCCTCTTCGCCGGCGAGGTCCAGCAGACGCCCGAGCATCAGGTCATGGAAACGGTAGGCGGCAGTGACCACGCCTTTGTACAGGTTGAATTCGCGCTCCGGGATGTAGGGACGACGGGGCGGATGGAACTTCATGAAGCCATGCTTGAAGTGGTCGATCGCATCGTAGTACACCCCTACGAGATCCCATTCTTCGCGCTCCAGGACATAGGTGGCGGCCGCATGCACGGTGGAGCAATCGGCCAGGATGCGGGCAATGGAGGAGAGCCCGTCCTCCTTATCCTGGTCCACCTGCTCGTAGCCCGGTACGAAAGGTGCGATGTGGGCCGAGGTGAGTTCCGCCGGATGGATCCGTAGGTCCGCGAATTCGCCGCTGCGTTCGGCCGGGTGCACTGTGCCCGCCCGCATTGGCCATGGCTCATTGATCGGCTTTTCCGCGTGTTGGTAAAAATTGCTCACCATCACCCCATTGATGGGCTCGGCGGGATGGCTGGGCCACCAACCCAGCACGTGCGTGCGCTTCCCCACCTGGGTCAGGATGTTCCAGATCGCCTTTACACGCCTGTGCGTATTGGTCACCGGGCGCAGGGTCTTGCCATCGGGGCCTGTTTCGGTGAACCCTAGGATGCCATGCTTGTAAGGCCGCTTGCCCGTGGCGATGGAGGTCCACAGCATGGGTGATAGGGGAGGATCCAACGTGGCCAACCGGCCGCGCACGCCGCTGTTGACCATCCTTTCCAGATTGGGCATCATCCCCGCGTCCATAAGCGGGTCTATCGCCTTCCAATCGGCCGCGTCCCAGCCGATCACCAGCACCTTACGCTTGCCCATGGCCCTTCGGTAGTGTGGCTGGTCGCTCCCCGGCCAATTTTGTGCGTTTCGCACGCCAAGCCATCAGGCCTCTATAGCCCAAGGCCAGCAACGAAAGCGACCCTTGAGCGGGGACCTCGAACGGCGCACCGTCCTTGGTGTTGATCTTTTGTTCCGGCGGGTCTTGTGCCTCTAAGTGGTTCTGATCTTCGTGCGGGAACATGTAACCAAAGCTAATGCCATTCCGCAGCAAATGATCTTCTGCACTCGCTCGCGTCCCAGCCTGCCATAGGCAGGGTCCACAACGCACGCACCTGTCTTCGGTATGCAGGCGCACTCGGAAAAAACCCGAGCGCGTGCAGGGTGTCAGGCACTCGTTTCCTGTAGCGTGTAACGCGACCCTTGCACCCGCTCGCTCACACCTCCCTCCCGGCCCTATTCCGCCGTTGCTCGGCGATGGGACTTGCGCTGCTGGTTGTACAGCAAACCACCTAGCAGTAGGAGGACGAAAATGCCACCGAGCCAATACCTTGTTTCCCTGCTCCGTTGCTCCTGCTCCCTGCGCAATTGCATTTCCTGCACCATTTGTAGGCTGTCGGCAAGCAGCTCCTTCCGGAACTCGAATTGCATCAAGCTTTTCCGCACCTCGCCCGAGCGCAGGCTATCGTTGAGCACGGTGGCCTTCTCGTACCATTCCAGTGCTTGCCCGGGATCCCCGATCTTTTTATAGGCCTGGTAGAGCGCTTCGCACGCCGAGCGTTGGATCGTTCTTCTACCGGCCTCTTCACCCCATCGGAATGCCTGTAAACTGAAGGCAATGGCGTCCTCCGGCCTGCCCATCTCGTTCAACAACAACGCCATCACGTTCTGGGTGGATGCCAGTTCATCCCCAGCACCGCTTTCCTTTTGAAGTGCCAAGGCTTTTTCAAGATAGAACAGGGCGCTGTCCTTCGCACCCTGCTTGAGCAGGACTTCTCCCATTATGGCCCACCCTTTGGCCAAGTCGCGCCCATCGTCCGCTTGTTCGCTCAAGCGCAGGCTTTCACGCAGCGTTCGCAAGGCCAGGTCCGGCTGTCCATTCTGCTCGTAAATGAGGCTCATGTTGCGCAATACCGTGGCTTCTTCCTTCAGCTGCCCCAGCTCCTTGCGGATGGTCAAGGCTCTTTGCGCGTAGGCCAGGGCCTGTGCGGTGTCCTTCTGCAAGAGGTAGATGGCACTGATGTTGTTGTAAAGGATCGCCAACCCGGCTTGATCCCCTGTTTTCTGGAATCCATGGACGGCAAGCTCGTAGTGCTCCATCGCCTTCCGGTTCTCCCCCTGTGCTTGAAAGGTCACCGCCAAATTGGTATGGGCCCCGGCCATTCCTTTAACATCCCCCGTACGTTCATAAAGCGCCAACATGTCCCTCCACGAGCGCAGCGCTTCGAAACGTTCTCCCTTTCGGAAAAAAGCTTTCGCACGGGCGTCCATGGCAAAAGCCAGTTGCGGATCGTTCTCGGTCCTTACGGCCTCAGCACGGAGCAACTCCGCCAGCTTCAGGGCGCTGTCCGGGTCTGCCCTCAGTTGCATGCCCGTCAATATACGCATCGCCAATAGCCTGCAGGAATCCGGGTGGGAGCGATCCTTCCACACCCCCCACAAACTGTCTGCATCCTGCGCGTTCACGCAGCCCAAGGGGGTAACGATGCACAGCCCCCATAGGATCATCCGCTGGATCATGCGGGCAATATGATCCACGCGTATGATCTCTCCTGTCAGGGAATGTGACCACTTATTCCTTCACAAAGCGCTCCACCAGCGGCGAGGCTCCGTTGAGCAGCGAAAGCGAAAGGGTATAGCTGCCCGGCGCCAAGCGGCTCACATCAAGCGCTGATACCGGCCCGTTCCGGAACAGCGCCAATTGACCGGTTGCATCGGTCACCGTGGCCGAAACGATCGGTCGTGCGCTGGCGATCATCAACAGGTCAGCGACCGGGTTGGGAAACACACGGACGACCGTCCGCTCCGGCTCCGCCGCAATACCGGAGGTCACGGAGGGTGTGCCGTAGCGCACCATGCTGCCGTTGTCGCCCACGGTCCAGCCCAAGGTGTCGTGGAAGAAGAAGAGGTTATGCACGGTGGGCAGCGTCAGTGGAAGCTCGGTCCAAGTGGTACCGTCCGAGGTTTGGCGAATGGGTTGGCCTCCTCCCAAGGAGGAAGTAGTGGTGGCCCAACCCGATCCATCGCTGCTGAAGTAGAGGCCGGTCTTTCCTGCATAGGTGCCTGAAGCTTCACCCGTCCATGTGGTGCCACCATCCACGGTGTGCTTGATGTTGTACGGATCGCCACAGGCCCAACCTTCCGTATCGGACAGCATGAAGATGGTGTTGAAGTTGTAGGTGATGTTGGGCCCCGGGCCGACCTGCTGCGTCCAATCCACCCCATTGGAGGTATGGTAGATCACTCCTAGACGGCCGCAGGCCCAGCCCTCATTTTCCGAGGTGAAATGCACCGATTCCAGCGGGCTGCCGCTGATGATGGTGGTGGCCCAATTGGCGCCACCATCCGTGGTACGCTTCACGAAGCCTGAACTGCCATTGCCGCCCACGATGTAGCCGGTGGTGGGCGAAGGAAAAAAGACATCTCTGAATTCTTGTGTACTGGGACCGGAGGAGAACATGTTCCAAGTGGCACCGCCATCGGTGGTGCTGCGCAAGGTGTTGTAGCTGCCCACGGTCCAACCAGTGTTCGCTGAGGTGAAGAATACGGAGCGGAACGTAGCGGTGGTTATGCCGGAGACCTGGGGTGTCCAGCTGTCGCCCCCGTCGGCGGTGGTGAGGATAACGCCTTGGTCGCCCACGGCCCAGCCCTTGCCTTCGGTGATGAAGAACACATCGCGGAGCGGGGTGGTGATGCCAGTGGAGAGTTCGGTCCAGGACTGTGCTTGGCAGAACGGAAGGGATGCGCAGGAAAGGGCGAGGAGGGTAAGGGCTGTTCTCATGGAGCGGGATGGATCTTCAAGTTTCTTTTAGCCTGGACAAAGGCGGTATCTTAAGCTGGTGAGCAAAGGAAGAAGACCGATCCCCGCGATGCAATACCGCATTAGGGGGAGTGGTGGCTACCGCGAATGACTTCCGGTGGCTTGGGCAGGCGCCCCTCCCTACAGGTGATCACTGCTTCACAAAGGGCGTGCTCCAGCTTTCGTTGTCGACGCTCACACGCAGGACATACGTTCCGTTCGGCAGGTCACCGATGGCCCAGTTGCGGTAGGTTGTTCCGCTCACGTTCCAGCTGGAGAGATCGCGCACAAGCGCACCCTGTACGTCGAGTACTTGCAGATTCAAGGTGTGCGAGGCGTCCGCGCTTAAGCGAAGGCCGAGTTGATCGGTCACCGGGTTCGGGAAGAGCAGCACATCGCTGATGCCGGGCAACTCTTCCACACTTGTGAAGAAATCAAACGGTGTGGTAAGCGGCACCGTCCAAGAGCCGTTCACACTGCTGAAGCGTATGGTGAGGGTATGCGTGCCACTGGTTGCACCAGTGGGTAGATCAGCCAGGAGGTCCAATTCATTGTTCGGCCCAAGTGTTCCGCTGGTAGCGTTCGCGATGGCGTCATCGATCCAGTACGCGTAGCCGTTCAGTGCTCCGCTGTTCTTGGAAAAGAGGGTGGTGTGCGGTACGCTGTATTCGCCGCTGTTGTCCTTCACTTGTACGGTGATGGTGTTGAAGTCCTTTGGCAGGTCCGCCAGCGCCAAGGTGGAAACCAGCTGCAGCTCCAGGGCCGGCGCGATGGTCGTGGTGATAAGGGTCGTGGGATCATCGTTGATCCAGTACCGGTATTCGGTGAGGGTCTGCGCGCACAAATGGCCGGTGGCCGCGAGCGCGGAAAGAAGGAGGATCTTCTTCATGGGTCAGTTGGGTTGTGCGACCGTATGGATATTGACCGGCAGTTCGCCGTTCGCATTCGTTGCGGGGCTCAGCACTGCGCTGCGGAAGTGCGGATTGTGGGGAACGGCACCGGCCTTGAAGGGCGAATTGCTGCCGTAGATGCCCACGTTCGTTCCATCATTGGCCATGCCTATGCCCACGCTCGTGGCTTGTAGGTGCAGATCGTCCGTCCACTCAAAATCGGTGTTGGACTCGTCGACGAAGATCTCCGAGACAACTACGCCGAGCACATTGCCCGTGGCCGCACCGGCGGTCATGTTACTCGTAAGGCTTGGGCTCACGCACAGGTTGTTGGTGAGGGTGGCCCCGTTGCTCTGCCAAACCGGTGCGCTGGTACGCGTGAAGACGCAGTTCTCGATGGTGACATTCTCACTGTTGCCCACCCGTGTGCCCAATCCCACGCAGAAACGCATCGTGAGCCCGTTATCGAATCCTGAGACCTCAGCGCCCGTGCCGGCTTGGAAGTCCAGGATGCAGCGGGTCAGTAAAGCGGTGACCCCGGTGGTACCGTACAGGTATCCGTGGAACACACATTCGTTGAATACCGTGCTGGAGGTACCACCGCTGAAGCCGGTGATGACCCGCGCATCGAACACGCAGCGCTCGAATACTAGGTCCACCGGATCATCGTTGGCCTCGCTGGTCCCGTACTGGATGTAGTTTTGAGGATCGAAACGGATGCCCGTGAACGTACTGCCGCTGGCGGCGGATGTGATGATGATGTGACCGGAGTTGCCTGCATTGGTCGTGGCGATCGTCGTGGTACCCGTCACCGAGGAACTGTCGGGACTTACACCGGCACCGATGAAGTGCAGTGGTTTGTCGATCACGAGCTCCCCGCCTCCTGAAAAAGAGCCTCCGCTGAGGTACAGCAGATCGTTCGCTTGGGCGGCCACGAGCGCCGCGTTGATGTCCGTGAAAACCTGTGGCTCGCCGCTGCCTTGCAGTACGATGCGCTGCAGCTGGGCATGGGCGCTGGCTCCAAAGAGGGCCGCACTCGTCAGGAAAGAAAGTATCCGTAGGGTCATGGTGTGCAGTTGAAATGGTTAAGAGCTGTGTTTCTACCCTCTATATCGCGAACGAAGGGAGGATGTGAACGATCGTCCACCAATTCACCACGAAAAGGCTGCTTTAACGCAAGCGGTGTCACCTACCCCCCCCATGCACAATAACCCGCTTCACGCGCGTGCATATCGAGATGGAAATGGTTCTGGACAATGAAACTCCAGTTCCAAAAATATCAGGGAACCCTACCTTGAGATCACTGCCCTACCGTGCTGTCGAACACCTCCTTACGCTCCATCATCTATCAATAACCACACGCCCGCTCCATGACCCATGCAGATCCAGCAGATAGATGCCCGGTGCCAGTCCAACAAGGCCGAATGGTTCTGAACCATTTGATGAACTCCTAACGGTGAAGGTGCGAATAAGCTGGCCCGTGGAAGTATACAAACGCACTTCGCCACCATGAGGTGATCCCGAAAAACGGTATTGACCGTTGCCCAGATCTATGAGTTGATCCGGCATTTGAGGGTTCTGTTCCGCGATACCCACGGTGCCCATGATCACACTGCAGGTATCCGGCCCCGTGCCGATGTAGCGGGCCAAGCTGTTCACCGGCTGGCCGTCCGCTTGGTTATAGCAGCCCACGTAAAGGGTATCCCCATAAAAACCGTGGGAATAGACCGGACCAAGGCTGGTAAAGCTTCCGCCCAAACCGCACCATCGTTCGCCATCCCAAGTGGCAATGTATTCCGCTGGAACGTTGCCGGCATAGTTGAAACCGCCACTGGCATAAAGCAAGCCGTTATGCACGCTAAGGTCATTCACAGTATAGAGGTAAGCATAGCCGCCGTTCGGGCCTTGAACGCCGGTACCCACGGAATGCCATTCCGTACCGTTCCAACGCATTATGGCATGGCCGGGATTGCCTGCAGCAATGTCTATCATTCCACCCATGTACAATTCGCCTTGGTAGGTAGCCAACCGCAAGCCAACCGCAAAACCTCCCAGGATGCCATTGCCAACAGGCGACCATTGCGAACCATCATACCGGGCAATACCGTGTGCGCCTAGGTCGTAATAGTGCAAAGCACCGGTGATGTACAACTCCCCATTGTACTTGGCGATGTCTTGCACGGGCGCACTTACACTGGGCACTTCACCTACGTTCATCCAAGTGCCTCCTACCCGTTTTGCAACCCCGTTGCATAAATGGCCATCGGCATATTCAAATGATCCGGTGGCGTATAGCTCGCCATCAAAGATCCGCAGGCGATGTACCGATTGGTCAATACTCCCATAGGGGTGCCATTGGCCATTCGCTTGGTAAGCGATATAGGGAACAGGTTCTCCATTTACTGAGTTGAAGGCTCCACCCACAATTAGTGTGTCGTGGTAAATTATGGCAGTCAAAACATTTAGGTTGAATGGATCTGAACGGGTCCATGAACCATTGTGATAAGTGCAATAGTGAAATGCCTGTTCCGGTGTCCCCATATTATGCTCCAAATCTCCAGTGCAGTACATTGTATTAGTAGTGACATCCGAATAAATTTGTGAGACACCATTTGCAAGCTGGATCGGTAATCCGGCGTCTTCCCACCATTGTGCTGAGGCCGGCATAGTGCTGAACAGGAGGATCGAAAAGATGAACTTTTTCATGGCCTTTAAAGATAGGTGTTCCTTTCTCTTTGACACAAACGTCTGAAACCCTGTACCTGCTTACCCTCCATGCACGAAAACCCGCTTCACCCGCGGGCTGATCGCCGTCAGCGCTTCGTACGGAATGGTGCCGAGGTCGCGGGCGTATTCCTGCACGGGGTGGGCGGGGGAGAAGACGACCGCATCATCGCCGAGGGCGCAGTGGAGGCCGGAAACATCCACCATGCACATGTCCATGCAGATCGCTCCGATGGTCCGTGCTTCCTGTCCGTTGATCCACACGCGACCCTTGCCTTCACCGAGCTTGCGTGAAAGACCGTCCGCGTAGCCGATGGGCAGCACCGCGATGCGTGTAGCGCCGGTGGTGCGGGCACGCCTTCCGTAGCTGATGCTGTCGCCAGCGGGAATATCCTTGATCTGGGCGATCACCGTGCGCAAGGTTTCCACCGGTTGAAGGAGTGCGGTCTCTTGCGCGTCCGCGCCGATCCCGTGCAGGCCGATGCCCAAGCGCACCATGTCGAAGCGGGCTTCCGGAAAGCGCGTGGCGCCTGCGGAGTTGGCGATGTGCAACAGCGGGGAGTAGCCCAGCGCTTCGCTGATGGCTGCGGAAAGTTGGCGGAACAGGCCGATCTGCTCCCGCGTGAACGCATCGTGCGCGGGATCTTCGCTCGCCGCCAAGTGGGAGAGAATGCTGGAGATGCGCAACTGCTTCGTTCCGCGCAAGGCTTCCAAAAGTTCGGGCACCTCGTTCGGCATAAAGCCCAAGCGGTGCATGCCCGTATCCAACTTGATGTGGACCGCGGGCGCATCCGCTACATGCTCTGCAAAATCCAGCGCGCTCTTCAGCGATCGCCGGTCGTACACTTCCGCTTCCAAGCGATAGCGATGCACCGTTTCCATCGGCACCGGCTCCGGGTTCATTACCAGCACCGGCGTGCGGATGCCTTGTCTGCGCAGCTCGATCCCCTCGTCCGCATACGCCACGCCGAGCCAGGCCACTTGCTCATGCGCGAAGAAGCGCGCGAGCTCCACCGCCCCGCTGCCGTAGCCGCCCGCCTTCACCATCGCCATGATGCGCACTTGCGGTCCGCACAATTCGCGATAGTGGTTCAGGTTGTGCCGCATCGCCTCGAGGTCCACTTCCATCACGGTGCCGTGCGTGCGTTCCTCCCAGCGCGCCACCACGCGTTCCAGACCAAAACTGCGCGCGCCTTTGACCAGCGTAACGGCCCCGTTCACGGGTGGCTCCGGATGGGCGTGCAAAAGCTGTTCGGCATCCGCGTAGAACAGCGTGGATGCGTCGAACAACTTCGCCTGTGCCTTCAAGCCCGGCCCGACCGCGATCAGGTGTTCCACGCCCGCCGCACGCAGCGACCCGGCTATCCGCGCATAGAGTTCCGCAGGGGGTTCGCCACTTTCGGCGATATCCGAAAGCACCACGGTTTTCGGCCTGCCCACCGATGTGCGCGCCAATTGCGACAGCGCGATGGTGAGGGAGGAAAGGTCGTTGCTGTACGCGTCGTTCAGCAAGGTGCCGTTGTTGAGGCCGGGTAAGAGTTCGAGCCGCATGCTCACGGGCCGCAACGTGCGCAAGCGCGTAGCAATGGTTTCCGGCGCATGGCCGAGGTGCAGCAGCAATGCGATGCAGTGCAGGGCGTTCTCCACCGAAGCACTGTCGATGAACGGCACGCTCAATTCAAATTCATGGCCGGCCCGGGCAAGTGTCAGGCGGGTTCCATCGGTCTCGATGCGTTCGTTCACGATCCGCAGCGATGCGTTCCCGGCGCGGCCCCAGCCCACCAATTCCACGCCGGGCAATGTTGAAAGTGCTTCGCGCACCACCTTGTTGTCAATGCAGAAAACAACGGACCTCGAGCTGCGGAACAACTTCACCTTTTCTTCCGCCTTGGCGCGATCGTCCGGGAAATTCGCGCCGTGCGCCGGACCGATGTTGGTGAAGATGCCCAGCGTGGGCTGGATGATCCGCGCCAATGCGTCCATTTCGCCGGCTTCGCTGATGCCCGCTTCGAAGATGCCGAGGGTATCCGCGGTGCTTATGGCCCACACGCTCAAGGGTACGCCCACTTGGCTGTTCCAACTGCCAGGGCTCCGGACGATCCGCTCTTCCGGCGCAAGCAGTTGCGAGAGCCACTCTTTCACCACGGTCTTCCCGTTGCTCCCGGTGATACCGACCACGGGAAAGTTGAATTGTGCACGGTGCCATGCCGCCAGTGCCTGCAATGCTTTCAGCGTGTCCACCACCACGACCGCGCTTTCCCCTGCCTCCAACGGCGGATCGCCGCTGCGGAGCAGGAAGGCTTTCACGCCACGTTGACGTGCTTCCGCAACATAGCGGTGGCCGTCGTGGTGTTTTCCGCCCAAGGCGATGAAGAGCGTTCCTTCCTGTGGAAAGGGCTGCCGCGTATCGATGCTGAGGTGACTGATGCGGCGGTCACCGCCGTGCAGCACGCCACCAGTGGCCTTAGCGATCTCGCTCAGCAGCCGGCCTTGGCGCATCAGGGGAACAGGGTGTTCTTGGCTCCGCTCTTCTCCGCGCGTGCGGCATCGAAGCATTGGCGGCACAGGGGCTCGTAGCTGTCCGTTTCGCCCAACAAGATCAGGCGTTCGCTGGCGTTGGTGCGGTGGCTATAGGTGGCCAGCTCGCCGCAACGCATGCAGATGGCGTGCACCTTGGTCACGTATTCCGCGATGGCCAACAGTTGCGGCATCGGCCCGAAAGGCCGGCCTTGGAAGTCCATGTCCAGCCCCGCTACGATCACGCGCACACCTTGCGAGGCCAACTGTTCGCACACGCGGGGAAGGCCCTCATCGAAGAATTGCGCTTCATCTATTCCCACTACTTCGAGGTCACTTGCTTGTTGCAGCAAGGCCGCGCTGTCGCGCACGGGGATGCTGGGTATGGTGCGCTTGTCGTGGCTCACCACATCGCTCTCGTGGTAGCGCGTGTCGGTGCCCGGTTTGAAGATCCCCACGCGTTGTTTGGCGAACTCCGCACGGCGCAAGCGACGGATCAATTCCTCGGTCTTTCCGCTGAACATGCTGCCGCAGACCACCTCGATCCAGCCCTTCCTTCGTGAGCCGCTTCGGGGGTGTTCCAAGAACATGTTCGGGGTGGGCTGTGCGGCCTTTGGATGCGCCAACTTTGGCGCTCATTTGGGAAGCGCCGCGAATTTAGCCAATTTCGCGGGGCAAAGAAGAAGCAGATGTCGGATAAAAAAGGCCACGAACGCATGCAAGAGCTCACCGATTCCCTGAGCAGCGCCATGGGCCGTTTACAGGAGGGCAAGTTGGGTCCGGAGGAACTGGAACAGGCCACCACCGACGCCCGCCTGCTCTTTGAGCGCTTGGTGGTGCTGCGGCACAAGCTGCGCGAAGCCGCCGTGGGGCACAACACGAAAAGCCCGGTGCAGAGCGATGTTGCGCCGGTGGCGGAACCCACCATGAGCCCCATGCGTTTGGACACGCGTCCGCCGGAGGCACCCGCCCACCAGACATCGCTGATCGATGCCATCGCTGAAACGGAGAGCATCCCGGTGCCGGTGAAGAAGCCCGTTATGCCGAAAGCCGAGAAGCCGGTAATGCCGAAAGCGGCGCCTGCCGAAAAGCCTGTGGAGCCGGGAGCCGAAAAAGCCGCTGTGACTGCGATCGCCGAACCTGCACCGAAGCCCGAGGACACAAAGACCAAAGAGCCGGAAGTCGCACCGGTCCCAGCCGGGATGCCGAAGAGCGCCCCGATGGAGATCGCAGAACCGAAAGCTGAAAAGCCAAAGGCCGCTCCGATGCCTGTAGCGGAGCAAAAGACCGCCCGGATGGAGTTCGATGAGCCCAAAACCGAGAAGCCGAAGGATGCCCCGATGCCGGTCGCCGCGCCGAAACCACCCCGCCCCAGGACCGTCCTGCCTGCCGAGGAACGCCCCATCACCGTGGCGGACAAAATGGAGCATGCCCCCGTGGCCGACCTGCGCAAGGTGATCGCCCTGAGCCAGAAATTCTGGTTCGTGGCCGAGCTGTTCAGCGGCGAACGCGACCGGTATGAAAAGACCATCGATGCCTTGAACGCCATGGAGAGCTTCGGCCCTGCGAACGCCTACTTGGAGAGTGAAGTGCTTTCGAAATTACCAAAGCAACCCGGCGAAGTGGCCGATACGTTCCGGGAGCTCCTGAAGCGCCGCTACCGGGCATGAAGAACTTGGCAACGGCGGTCCTGCTGCTGTGCCACCCGCTGCTTTTCGCGCAGCGCCCCGCCCCGGTCACGGAGACCGCACGGCGATACGTGGACACCTTGGCCGCACCCGGTATGCATGGCCGAGGTTATGTGAACGGCGGGGACAGCCTCGCTGCGGATTGGCTCGCGGCACAGTACGATCGCATCGGGCTGGAAAAGCCCGGCGAACAGCGCTTCCAACGGTTCAGCTTCCCGGTGAACACGTTCCCTGACAGCGTGAAGGTGCGCATCGGGGGCAGCGATCTGCGGCCCGGCCTGGACTTCATCACGGACCCCGCTTCCGGAAGCGACGAGGGAAGGTTCCGCATCGTACACCTAACGCCGGAAGACCTTTCAGCCGAACGCAAGGCGAGCACGTGGGCCGCGCTGGAAGGCGGGATCGCGCTGCTGCATTTCCCGGCAACCAAGAACCGCGATTCAACCGCCTTGTTCACGAAGCTGGCGGAAGAAGTGGCGCAACATGCTCCGGTCCTGCGCCAAGGCGGCGCGACGTTGACCTGGAGCGTAGCGCTGGAAGCGCTGCCCCACGCGGTGATCGAGCTTCGCGAAGGCGTGATGGCGGACTCCGCTACGGTGGCGGTGATCGAGGTGAAGAACGTACTGCTTCCAAAACACGATGCGCGGAACGTGCTCGGCGTGGTAAGGTCGAAAAAACGCAAGGCACCTTGGGTGCTGGTCACGGCGCATTACGATCACCTCGGCCAAATGGGTCCGGACGCCTTGTTCCCCGGCGCTAACGACAATGCCAGCGGCACAGCCATGCTGCTCTGCCTCGCGGAACGGTTCAAGGCGCATCCGGCGAAAGTGAACCTGCTTTTCATTTCGTTCGCCGGTGAAGAGGCCGGCCTCCTAGGCTCCTCGTTCTGTGCAGCGCACCCGCCCGTGGATCTGAAGCAGGTCAAGCTGCTGGTGAACCTGGACCTGAACGGCACCGGTGACGACGGCATAACCGTGGTGAACGCCGTGGAACAAAAGGCCGTCTTCGACAAGCTCGTGGCCATCAACAAGCGCAGCAAGGACCTTCCGCAGGTGAAGCCGCGCGGGCCCGCCTGCAACAGCGACCATTGCCCGTTCGCGCAGCTCGGTGTCCCGGCCATATTCATCTACACCATGGGCGGCGTGAGCTTTTACCACGACGTGCAGGACCGTGCCGAAACCTTGCCGCTAACCAAATTCGACGGACTTTACCGCACGTTGACCACCCTCTTGCAATCGTTGAAATGAACGACGGCCCCGCATCCGGAAAGCTCTTTCTCGTACCCACGCCCATCGGGAACCTCGAGGACATCACCGTGCGAGCAAAAAGGGTGCTCGCCGAGTCCGACGCGGTGATCGCCGAGGACACACGGACAAGCGGAAAGCTCTTGCAGCTCTTGGGTATCAGCCGTCCGCTGATCGCCTTTCATGCCCATAACGAGCACAGCGTTACCGCGCGGCTGGTGGAACGCATGGTGGCGGGGGAACGCTTCGCGCTCGTTACCGACGCCGGCACGCCAGCCATCAGTGATCCGGGCTTTTTGTTGGTGCGCGAAGCGGTGAAGCAGAACGTGCCGGTGGATTGCCTGCCGGGCCCCACGGCGTTCGTGCCTGCCCTGGTGAATAGCGGTCTCCCCTGCGACCGCTTCACCTTCGAAGGCTTTTTACCGGTGAAAAAAGGCCGCCGTACACGGATGGAACAACTGCGTGAAGAAGGACGCACCATGGTGTTCTACGAAAGCCCGCACCGCATCCTGCGCACCCTTGGCGATCTGGCGGAAGTCTTCGGTCCGATGCGCCCGGCGAGCATTTCGCGCGAGATCAGCAAACTGCACGAAGAGACCGTCCGCGGAACGTTGGAGGAACTGGCCGCGCATTTCAAGATCCATGCACCGCGCGGAGAATTCGTGCTTTGCGTGGGCGGCGCGTGATCGCAACCGTGGATCACGGCCGCAGACCCGCGAGCTGTAGTGAACAACCGGGCTTTCGGATTACCTTTCGATCTACCTTTCGAATGCATTTGACCGCATGCGCGCAACTTTCTTACTAACGTTCCTGCTCCTCATGGCCGCCGCCATGGGTCAGAACCAGGTGTTCTGGGATGCGAAGGATTACCCCAACTCCGGCATGGTGATCCAAGGCGACATCCATGTGGAGCCGCGTATGGGCCGGTTCGTGCTTACGTACGAAGTGAACGGCTCTTCGAAGACCACCGCGTGCCGTAAAGTCTGGGGTTTCCAGTTCGACCGGACGCTGTATCGCATAGCTCCGGAGGGAAAAATACCCGTCCGCCTCATGGCACAGGGTGCGGTATATTATTGGGAGAACGGCTTCGCGCATTTGCGCATGCAACGCGATTCGTTGGAAGCTTCAGCCTATGATTACGGCCGCTTTTCCTATTTAAGCATGGACCGCATGAGCGAGATCGTCCCGGCATGCTTCCAAGGAAAGCAAATGTCCAAGGCATCCGAGCGGTTCAAGGACGCCTATCCAGCGTATGCCGACATGTTGGGTTGCATCGGTGCGGGATCGGACCAGGATTCCACGCGCCAGTGCGTGGTGGAATACGAAGTAGCCGTGGAGGAAGGACGGGCCCTGAAGCCTTGAATCAGTGTATCGTTGTCTATTGTCGGGTGTCAGGCTGCAATGGGCCGATCGGACCTGTAGGAACAATGCCTGACAATTGACAACGAACAACTGACAACCGCTCCAAAATGAAAGCATGGCAGCTCACTGCTCACGGAGAACCCTCCAACGTCCTTGCACTCCGCGATCTTCCGGATCCGGTACCCGGCCCCGGTGAGGTACTTGTCCGCAGCGAAGGTTTTGGTCTGAACTACGCGGACGTGATGGCGGTGAAAGGTCTTTACCGCGATGCTCCCGCCCCACCATTTATCATCGGCTACGAGACCGTGGGCCGCGTGGAACAATGCGGCGCGGGCGTCCCTGCCGGGCTTTTAGGCAAACGTGTGCTGGGTATGACCCGCTTCGGAGGCTATGCCCAACTGGCCTGCACCGACCATCGTGCCGTGGCGGAGATCCCTGACAACATGGGCCTTGGTGAAGCATTGGCCATGGCCACACAAGGGGCTACCGCATGGTATATGTCCATGATAGCGGCGCCACTGCAAACGGGCCACCGCGTGCTCGTGCACAGTGCTGCCGGCGGTGTAGGACAGTTGCTTACACAGATCGCCGTGCGTCAACGCTGCGAGGTGTATGCCGTTGCGGGCGGGAAGGAAAAGATGGACTACCTGCGAAGTCTCGGCGCACACCACGTGATCGACCGGAGCCAAAGCGACTACAGCGAACAACTGCAGCGCCTGCTGGGGAAGGAAAAGCTGGACGTCAGCTTCAACGCCGTCGGTGGGACCACCTTCAAAAAGGACATGAAGCTCTTGGGCAGCGGAGGTAAAGTCGTGCTGTTCGGAGGCGCGGAACGCGGCTCGGGCGCTGCATTCGGCACATTACGCTTCGTGTGGAACATGGGTTTGGTGATACCGATATTCCTGATGATGCAGAGCAAGAGCATCATCGGCGTGAACATGCTGCGCATGAGCGAGCACCGCCCCGTACTCGTTGGAGCCTGCATGCAAGGTGCATTGGCGGCCATGCAGGAAGGTTGGTTGACCCCCAAGGTGCATCCATTATTCCGCGCTCAGGAATTACCACAAGCACTACAACTACTCGGCTCCGGAAAGAGCATTGGGAAGGTGGCCGTTAGTTGGTAAAGGGCGGTGACCTTACTTCTTGGGTGCCTCCGGCGCATCCATGGCAGGCGTCGGTTCCGCACCCACGTCATTCTCATCCTCGTCGGTACGCAGTATCTCATGAAGGCTACCCGGCGGATAAGCAGGGGAGAACGGGTCGGTGCTTTCATTGCCCAACGGGCGGGGAGCGGGTTCCGGTGATTTCTTCGTGTCCATAGCAAATGATGTTTGTTACAAGGTATGCATGAAAGCCGCGTGCCATGCTGCGCCTGTTCAAGTAGTAGAACGGATATACGCTTCGGCACAAGGGTCAGCCGCAGGGGACCCTTGAGCTTTAAATTACTCATCGCTTTCAAAGCATGGAATTCCTCCCCCCGGTACCTTTGTACCATGGCCGCGAACTCCATTTCATCCCTGCCCTTCAAAGACTGGGGCCTTGGCTTGGACCGACCCCTGTTGATCGCCGGACCTTGCAGCGCTGAAAGCCGCGAGCAGGTTCTTCGGACCGCGGAAGGCATAGCACGCTATGCGCCACAGGTGCGTGTGTTCCGCGCCGGGGCATGGAAACCAAGGACGCGTCCCGGAGGATTCGAGGGCATCGGAGCGGAAGCGTTGCCCTGGCTGCGGGAAGTGAAGGAACGCACCGGGATGCTCACCATCACCGAGGTGGCCACGCCCCAACATGTGGACGCTGCGCTCAATGCGGGCATCGACATGTTATGGGTCGGGGCGCGCACCACGCCGAACCCTTTCAGTGTGCAAGCCTTGGCGGATGCGCTTGTCGGCGTGAACATCCCTGTTTTCGTGAAGAACCCTGTTAACCCGGACCTTCAACTGTGGATCGGGGCGTTGGAACGCTTCAGTGCAGCGGGCGTCACCCGCTTGGCCGCTATTCATCGTGGCTTCCACTGGTCCAGCGATTCGCCTTACCGCAACGAGCCGATGTGGGAGTTCCCCATCCGCTTGAAGGCCGCCTTCCCCGAACTGGAACTCATCTGCGATCCAAGCCACATCGCAGGCGACCCAAAGCTGCTGACGGAGATCGCCCAACAGGCATTCAACCTCAACTTCAGCGGCTTGATGGTGGAGTCGCATTGCGATCCCGTCAGCGCCCGCAGCGATGCCAAGCAACAAGTGTTGCCCGCTGAATTGGGAGCGATGCTCTCCTCGCTGTCACCACGGAAGTCCACGGCCGGACCACACTTGCACAACGAGCTGCGCGAACACCGCGCGGCGTTGGAAAAACTGGATGCGGACATCATCCGCTTGCTGGGGGCACGCATGGATGTGGCCGCACGCATCGGCTTGTTCAAGCAGGAGCACAATGTGGCGATCCTGCAGCCGGAGTGGTGGATGAAGGTGATGCAGGAGCAACAGCGTGCGGGCCAAGCGCTCGGGGTTTCAGAAGCCTTTGTCAAGGCCTTCATGGATACCGTCCATGATGAAAGCATCCGGCGCCAGAACCGGGTTTGGGAAGGGCAGGAGTTGCCCGTTGCCTCTTTTGATCCTGTAGGGTCGGCCAAGGATTAGGTGGCGGGGGACAACCATATCCCCTACATTCGGGTCTTATTGCCACCAACCCGGACCAGATGCGAAGAACCCTGCCTCTTGCAGTAGCATTCTCTTTCTGTACTTCACTTTTTGCCCAACCCGCCTTCACGGACGGGAGTGCACTGCTATCCCACAGCGCGACCAGCAGCGGCTGCATGGCGGTAACGGACATGGATGGAGACGGCTTGGACGATATTGTGCAGTTGGATGATGCCGACCACGTCTACGTGCTTTACCGCAATGTGGACGGCAGTTTCACCACGTACGACTATGGTTCGCTGAACGACGGTAACCAATGGGGTTGGGCCATCGCCGACCTGAACAACGACGGGCACAAGGACATCTGCAGCGGCTCAGGCGGGAACACGAACTTCGTGAATATCACCGCTCGCGGTGTTTATACCCTTACCGAATTGGATGGACCCGCCATCTTCACCCAGTGCATGAGCATGGGCGACATGGACAATGATGGCCGTGTGGATGTTCTGGCCTGCCACGATAACGGACATCCGAACATCTGGTTCACCAATGCCAGCGGCGTTCCGGTGAACAACAACGGATACATTGACTGGAACACCAACCCCATTAGCGATATGAGCGGCAACTACGGCAGCTGCTTCGTGGATTTCGACAACGATGGCGACCAGGACTTCTACATCAGCCATTGCCGTCAAGGAGTTTCCAACTCCAGTGATCCCCGCCGTTGGAACAGGTTGTTCGTGAACGATGGTACCGATCACTTCACGGACCAAGCGGCGCTGTATGGAGTTGATGACCATGAGCAGACCTGGACCACCGACTTCGGCGATTACGACAACGATGGTGACCTGGACATGTTCTCCACGGAGCACAGCACGGGCAACAAGATCTTTCAGAACGATGGCACCGGCCATTTCACTGAAGTGCCCAGCACTGTTACCGGCCTGGGTATTACCAATTTCCCGCTGCAGGGCATGTTCCGTGATCTGGACAACGATGGTTTCCTGGACATCCTTGTCGCCGGTGGCGAATCGCACTATTACAAAGGCCATGGCGATGGAGGCATTACGGAAGTGACCGGAGTCTTCGGTACAACGGCTTTGCACGGATACGCCTTCGGGGACCTGAACGGAGATGGTTTCGAGGATGTGTATGCCAACTACGGTGATGGCTACGTAACGCCCTCCGGAACTCCGGATAAGCTCTGGTTGAACACACCCAATGGCAATCACTTCTTGAGGGTGCGCCTTCAAGGCACTACCAGCAACCGCGATGCGGTCGGTGCGCGCGTCACCATCACCGGCCCTTGGGGCACGCAGATCCGCGAGATACGCTCCGGTGAGAGCTACGGCTTGGTGAATTCCTTCATTGCATCCTTCGGCTTAGGCGCTGAAACAACCGTGCCCACCATGACGGTTCGTTGGCCGAGCGGTTTGCTGGAAACGTTCAACGACCTCAATGCAGACCAGACCTTGACCGTTGTTGAAGGCGAGTGCATCTCACCGAATGTCGCTATTGCAGCGTCACCATCGCCCATCCTTTGTTCCGGGGGAGCACCCGTGCAATTGACCGCTTCCCCAGGTACCTATTTTGTTTGGAGTACCGGTGAAACGGGGCCGAGCATTTCCGTTGACGGAGCTGGGACATATTCCACCACCTTGGCCGGAAATGGAAACTGCATAACGGAGGCCTTGGTGAACGTGGTGTACAGCCCGGATGAAACACCATCGATCAGCGTGCAGGGCGGAACGACGATATGCCCGCAGGACCAAGTGGTCCTTACCGCAAGCCCTGCGGCCAGCTACCTCTGGAGCAACGGCAGCGATCAGCAGACCATTGCTGTGAGCGCGGCCGGTGATTACACAGTTACGATCGCGGGAAGCTGTGGGGATTTTACCTCTGCACCCGTGGCGGTCAGTTTGTTGGATGCACCTACCGCGCCACCCAGCAACAACGTGTTCATACCCGCACCCGGTACCGCACAGCTCGCCGCTTCCGGTGACAGCATACTTTGGTATGCTGTTGCCAATGGCGGTGTGGCCATAGGCAACGGAAGTCCTTGGACAACCCCTGTGTTGAACGCCAACACCAACTATTGGTGCGCGGACCTTGGTGACAATACAGTGGCCCCCGCGTACGGTGGTAAAATGAATAAGTCCACCACTGGCGCCTATCAGGACAACGACACCTACTTCCTTTACTTCAGCACCAATGCTGAGGACATGATCATCAACAGTGCCAAGGTCTATGCCAACGGCGCCGGTAACCGCACCATCGCGATCGTCCAACACAGCGGGGGTGCCGTGGTCGCCTCTGGCACATATTATATCCCTGATGGTGAGAGCCGCGTCCAACTGGATCTTGTAGCACCGGCAGGAGGCAATTACGGGCTTCGCATCATGGGCGGCGACCCACAGCTTTGGCGCGATGCCATCGGCAGCAACCCTGCCTACCCCTACGACCTGGGCGGATTGGGCAGCATCACCGATGCCAGTTCCGGCACCGCCTATTATTACTTCTTCTATGATTGGGAGGTGAGCGTTCCCGTGGTTTATTGCGAAAGCCCCCGCACGCCGGTGACGGTATTTGTTGGCCCCGTCGGGATCGCCGGGAACGGCACGCCAAATGTGCTCGGCATCTTCCCGAACCCGGCAACCGGCATGGTGACCATCACCGGGCCCGCGAATTCCACCGGTTCACGCGTTGACCTCATCGACCTTGCAGGCCGCGTGTGCCTGAGTGGAACATTGGCAGCGATGGAGGAAGGCATTGATGTTTCCGCCCTGGCAAGCGGGACGTACACGGTGCGGTTGAGTAACGGTTCCAATAGGGCTTACGGGGTACTGGTCAAACAGTGACCCTTCTTTTGGTTTTTGGAACAGCCCCGGTATTTCCGGGGCTGTTCCATTCAGGGACAGCCCGTGCATGCGATCTTTGGCCCATGACAGAAGGATCGAGCATTCCCCGGAAGGACCAGCGCTTGCTTGTGGTCGGGATGGGCGCCTTGGGTAATGCGCTGTTGCCGCGCATCCTCCGTTGGGATTGGGAAAGCATCACCGTATTGGACGGTGACCGTGTGGAGGAGAAGAACCTGGATCGCCAAGAGCTTTTTGCTCCTGTGGACATCGGCCTGCCGAAGTGCGAAGTGGTGGCTGCATGGGTGCGCAACATGCCGACCTCGGTGCGTCTGATGGCGCGCGATGAATTCATGGATGCGAACAACGCCGAGGAGATCATTGCCATGCACGACGTGGTGGCCGATTGCACGGACGATGCACATGTAAAGCGCCTCATCGACCGGACCTGCGCGGACTATGGTGTTGCGCTCGTGAGCGGGTCTGTGCATGGAAAGGAAGGACAGGTGATGCTGTTGCATGCCGAAGGAGCGGGTGAAGCGATCTCGCGGGATGACCTCTTTAGCGGCAAGCCCGGTATGGAACAGGATGGCTGCGATATGCGGAAAGTGCCCATGCGCACCATCGAGGAGACCGCCCGCCGTATGGCGCAGCTGCTGCGTGCAATGATCTTGGGTGAGCCTGTTATGAACGGCCGCATTGACCTGTTCGATGGGAAGCGATGGACGCCGATCGACCCGCCCGAAAAGGAGAGTAAGTGACATGGACACCACGCTCTTGATCAGCTTGATCGCGTTCGTTGCCTTTGCTTATGCCATGGTTGGTCACGGCGGTGCCAGCGGGTACCTCGCCCTGATGGCCTTGGCAGGCATGTCCGTGGTGGTGATGCGCCCCACCGCGCTCGTGCTCAACCTCTTCGTCAGCGCTATTTCATTCACGCAATATGCCCGTGCAGGCCATTTCAAATGGGGCACGTTCTGGCCCTTTGCGATGCTGTCCATCCCGGCAGCATGGCTTGGCGCGCACATTGTTCTTGACCCAATGATCTACAAGCGGGTCCTTGCCGTTTGTCTGCTGTTTGCAGTGGCAAGGCTCTTCGGCCTGTTCGGAAAAGGCAAGGACGGACTTCAACCCATACCCTTGTTCTGGGGGCTGTTGATCGGTGTCGTACTCGGTTTCGTCTCCGGCATGATCGGCATCGGTGGCGGCATTTTGCTCAGTCCCGTATTGCTGCTCTGCAATTGGGCGGACATGAAGACCACGGCCGCGACATCAGCGCTCTTCATCTTCGTGAACAGCGCGGCGGGTATGGTGGGGGCTTTCGGCAACGGCGAAACGCTGAGCACGGAAATGGTGCCGTGGATCATCGCAGCGGTACTCGGTGGCTTGCTCGGCAGCTGGATCGGCGCAAAGCGGTTGAACGAGTTGCGCCTGAAACAAGCACTCGGGGTGGTGCTGCTTTTTGCCAGTGTGAAACTGATGCTCGCATGATCGACGTGCAGGAAGCAAAGCGGCGTGTGATGGCGAACGTGTGTTTGCTCCCCTCGGAAATTCTTCCGCTCGGCAATGCGTTGGGCCGATCTACAGGGGAAGACATCAACGCGCCATTCGATCACCCCCTGTTCCATTGCAGCGCGATGGACGGCTACGCGTTCTCCATGGAAGATGATGTGCAGGAATGGGAAGTAGTGGGAGAGCTGGCCGCGGGTGATGCATTTGCTGGCAGGTTGGTCCGAGGGCAGTGCGTACGGATCTTCACCGGAGCGATGATGCCGGAAGGTGCGGACACCGTGGTGATGCAGGAACGCGCGTTGCGCAATGGCGATCGCATGACGCATTCCGACACAAGGCTGCAACGCGGTGGCAATGTGCGCTTGAAAGGCGAGCAATTGCGTGCGGGTGATGTGACCTTGGCCAAAGGCACGTTCTTGGATGCCCCTGCTATCGGCTTGTTGGCTTCCGTGGGTATCCATGAATTGCGTGTGATAGGTACGCCGACAGTCGCCTTGCTGATCAGCGGTAATGAGTTCACCGGCAGCGACATTCCAGCGCCCGGCAAGATCTTCGGTAGCAACGGCATCATGCTGCAAGCGGCTTTACGCCAAGCCGGGATCGTATCGGTGATCATACACGTGAAGGATGATCCTGATGCGCTGATCACCGCATGGAAGCACGCGGCGAAGGATCACGGGCTCATTATCTCGACCGGTGGTGTTTCCGTTGGCGATCATGATATGATAAGACCTTCGTTGGAAGCAGCGGGCGGGGAGGTCATTTTGCACGGCGTGATGCAGAAACCCGGCAAGCCGATGCTGTTCGGGAAGATCGGCGGAAAACCGGTCTTCGGCCTGCCCGGGAATCCCCGTGCGGTGATGGTGCTGTTCTGGGAATATGTGCTTCCTTTCCTGCGCGCTTTGCAAGGAGCTTCGGAGGTTGGGCCTCGCACGGAATACCTACCGGTGGAACAAGCATTCAATATCAAAGGTGACCGGACGGAATTCCGCGCAGCGTTGGTAGCTAACGGTAAAGTGGCATTGCTAGCTGATGAGGGTTCTCACATGCTTCGCTCGCTCATTGAAGCAAACGCCATCGCATGCATTCCGGCTGCAGTGCGTGAATTGAAAGCCGGTGACTTGATCGAAGTACATTACATCCGCTAATGGGAAGCAAATACGCATGGACCGGTGTGGTGCTCGCTGGAGGGAAGAGCACACGCATGGGGCAGGACAAGGCATTACTGGAAGTTGACGGCAAACCGCTGCTGCTCCACGCCATTGAGAAATTGAAGCCGCATGTACGCGAGCTTTTCGTGATCGGTGAGCCTCGGAAATACGGTCACATTTGGCCGGATGTAATGCCGGACGAGATCCCTGGTCTGGGTCCGTTGGGCGGTATAACTACCGCCATGGGCAATGCGCGGCATGACCGTTTACTGGTGTTGGCCGTTGATGTGCCCGGTGTGAATGCGCGGCTGTTGGAGCGCCTCACCCGCGAACTGCCCGATGATGCGGATGCCTTGATACCACGCCACAACGGCGACCTGGAACCGTTGGTCGCGGCATACCATCGGCGTTGCGTTGAGCCTTTCATGGACCACATCACGCGCAGTCAGCTTTCCATTCAAGCTGCACTTGCGGATGTCAGAACGGCCTACATGGACATCCAGCCCGGAGATGACGGCTGGCCCGAAGACCTCTTTCGCAACCTGAACACTCCTTCCGACCTTTGAGGCATGGAAGTCCTGCTGTTCGGAGTGATCGCGGAGAAGGCCGGATCGGATAGATTGTCGATCTCCGCACCGGACACTAGTTCGTTGATGCACGCTTTGGAGCAACGCATTGAAGGGCTTTCAAAGCTGAGCTACGCGCTGGCCGTGGACCGCAAGATCACCCGGGCGAATCTTGTGCTCACCGGTAAAGAGGAGGTTGCACTCTTACCACCATTCGCTGGAGGATGAGCGAGAACAAGGAACACAAGAAGCGCGACATTTTCACCGAAGGTCCGATCGATCCGTCCTTCATCGCGCAGAGCATTGCCAAGCACGCTACGCGCCATGACATCGGGGCGCACGGGATCTTCTTGGGCCAGGTCCGCGCCGATATCCGGACGCGCGATGGGTCCATCAACCATGCGGTGACGGGCATCGAATACACCGCCTACCGCGACATGGCCAATGAACAGATGTCCATCATCCGTGATGAAGCCTTCGCGCGTTGGCCTATTACCTGTCTGCACGTACACCATAGCCAAGGCGTCATCAAGGCCGGGGAGTTGTGTTTTTTCGTCTTCGCATCTTCGGCGCATCGCCAAGCAGCGCGCGAGGCCGTGGCGTACGTCACCGATGAAGTGAAGCAGCGTCTGCCGATCTTCGGGAAGGAGATCATGGAGGACGGAGAGCAGGTGTGGAAAAGTGCCGTGCTGATGGGCCGCGGGGGGGGGGGGGGGAGGGGGGGGGGGGGCGGGCGGCGGCGCCGCCCCGACACAATGCGGTCGCTACGCGAATTCCCTTGATCCAGATCCACGGATGCATTGGAAGAATTCGCGGCGTGCATTTTCGTTGCGGCCTTGCGTCGTTGCGGTAAGATCAGGAACTATGATCGACATCACCCACAAACCCACCACCCTCCGCGAAGCCATCGCCGAGGCCACCGTAACTGTAAGCAAGGCAGAGACCATCGCTGCGGTGAATGAGCGCCGCGTACCCAAAGGCGATGTGATCGAAGCCGCTCGCATCGCAGGGCTCTTCGGCATCAAGCGCACGGCGGACATGATCCCCGACTGCCATCCGCTGCCGGTGGAACATGCCGAGGTCTCGTGCGCGTTCAGGAAATGGCCATCGTGATCACCGTGAAGGTGCGCACCATCTACCGCACGGGCGTGGAGGTGGAGGCCATGCACGGTGCCAGTGTTGCGGCACTCACCATCTATGACATGCTGAAGCCGATCGATAAAGGCATCACCATCGATCGCATCCGCTTGGTGGAAAAGAAAGGTGGCAAAAGTGATCGAAAAGATCAGTTCGACAAAGCACCACGCGCTGCCGTGCTCGTTATCAGCGATAGCGTTTCTGCGGGCAAGAAGGAGGACAAGTCCGGTGTAGCGATCATGGAACGCTTGAAGAAGCTCGGTGTGGAAGTGGCCGCTCATGCCATACTTGCCGACGAGCCGGAACAGATCGCAGCACAAGTAAAAGCATGGGCCGCACAAGGCTTCGACCTCATCCTCACCACCGGCGGCACCGGCCTTTCCCCGCGTGATAGAACTCCCGAAGCCATCGCACCTATCCTCGATCGCGAAGTGCCCGGCATCATGGAAGCCGCCCGCAGCTACGGACAAGAACGCATGCCGCTCGCAATGATGAGCCGAGGCATCGCCGGCATGATCGGCCGCACCTTGGTGATCACCTTGCCGGGATCCACACGCGGAGCGCAAGAGACCATGGATGCACTTTTTCCGTTCGTGTTGCATGTGGTGCGGGTGCAAGAGATGGCTTATCGGCACGGGAAATAGCTCATTGCGATACGTTGACTACTTGGCGCCTCCATACGTTCCGATCGGAGCACACGGCCTTGTAGATCGAACACTTGCAAGGTCCCTGCATCGCCGCTGTTGGAGATCGATAGTCCTTCCGCATCACCGGTAACGTAGAAGCCTGTGCCTTGCTGCTCCTGGATACCTACCACGATGCCGGGCAATGAAAAGTCGCTGGTGTCAGATCGGCCACAATCGTCCGTGGCGATATAGGTGACGGTGTAGTCGCCGTTGCTGTCATAGCTGTGCGTGAATGAACTTTCCGTGCTGGTGCTCCCATCGCCGAGGTCCCAGAAATTGCCGGTGGTGTTCGTGGAATTCTCGGTGAACGTGACCTCGCCATTTCCGAGGTCCGAATATTCCGGCAGCGCGACCGGATCGTTGGCTCCGATGTTCCAAGTGCTCAGACTGTCCAGCACCACTGAGGATGCGACCTGCTGGAGCGTTGCGGCAATCGTAGCATCCAGTGTGGAACTGAAGGTTGCGCCCACGGTACTCCTGCGGAAGAAGGTGCTGTACATCGTGCAGGCCACCAAATAAGAGCCGGCAACGCTGGGGTGGCTACCGTCCGAGGCATAAAGTCCGATCGCTGGGAACTCCTCGCGCACCCGCTTCCACACCATACCGGCGGGCGCACACGCTGCGTTGTTGTCCTGCGCCATCTGCAAGTAACTGATCCGCAGTTGTTCTTGCATGCCCTCATATGTGCATACCGGAGGCCAGAATGCGCAGTTGTCCGCATCGCCATTCTCACGTCCCCACGTCATGTAGAACACCGCCTGCGCACATGGCGAATGGGCAAGGATGCTATCGACCAGTTCAGTTGCGTAGGGAAAGCACGCGGTAGCCACTTGGCCCGGTGGAAAGGAGGGAAGCTGGCTCTGCTCTTGGAGCACCACATGGTCCCATCCGCCTTGGTCGATCAGGTTCTGGGTGGTGGCATTCGTGGTATGCCCTTGAAAAGTGACCCCGCCGGGGTTGGAGGTGCTCACTATCAACGTATCTCCCAACGAAAGCGCCAGCTGCCGGGTCATCTCCGGCAGGTCGTTCACGCCCGTATAACTATTACCGATGAAGAGAACGTGTGAGGTCTGTGCAACTGCGGGAATAAGCGATCCAAGAAAGACGATGAATGTGAAGAAATGCTTCATGCGGTGAAAGTACCTTGCCCCCGCATTGGCGATCCACCTATTGGCGGGGATCCTGATGTTCCTAAAGGGTACTTTCGCCACCCTTAGAAAGGTGATCATGGTCAACGGCAAGGAAGCATTCGTGGAAGAGTTCGTGCTGCACCGTATCGGTGGAGAAGGAGAGCCAAACGTATTCAGTGATTTCAGCGCTGTTATCAAAGGGGAAGAGGAACAACAGTTCCTGCGGAAACTCTTTTTGCGTCCTTTTGCGAACATGGCTTTCACCTGCGAGTTCGCCGCGAAGAAGAACACCTTGAAGGAGCTGTGTACGAAGATCTACGATGGGGATAGCATCGTGGAGAATTCAGATGCCATCGCCAAACACCTCATCGCCGTGGTGGAGGATGGCAAGCTGACGGCTGGCGACCTGATCGTGGCCAAGTTCAGCAGCGTTCAGTTCGCTAACGGGGAGCACGAGGCCGTGGGCATCTACAAATTCGACGACAAGGAAGTGTTCCTTGAAAGTACATTGAAGGAGGATGCCGTGGCGTTGCGCATGAGGCGCGGCCTTGGCAACAACAAACCGAATAAGGCCTGCTTGGTGGTCTTCACCGGGGAAACGCCCACGCTTTTCATTATCGACAACCAGGCCAGCACTGAGTATTGGCAGAAGGATTTCGTTAGGTCACGGCCGAAGAAGGACAACGTGAACAGCACGAGCGACCTGATGAACATCACCAAGTCCTTCATCACCGAACAGCTCCCGCAGGACTTCGTCGTGGAGAAGGCCGACCAGATCGACCTGCTGAACCGCTCCGTGCAATACTTCAAAAGCCATACGGAATTCGACCAGGAAGAATTCACGCAGGAAGTGTTCCAGGAAGAAAAGGCGATCCAGTCCTACAAGCAATTCAGCGACCGCTACCAGGAAGAGAACGACGTGCAGGTGCAGGACAACTTCGAGATCTCCGCACATGCGGTGAAGCGACAGGCGCGCGTGTTCAAAAGTGTACTGAAGCTGGACAAGAATTTCCACATCTATATCCACGGCGACCGCAACAAGATCGAGCACGGTGTGGATGAGAACGGCCGGAAGTTCTACAAGATCTTCTACGAGCAGGAGTCGTAGTTTCCTCGGGTACCGTTGCAGGGTAAAGTGCATCTGCAATTGCCAAAGGGGGGAAAGCTGAGGGGTCAATAAGAACAACGGAGCGCCGGCTTTTGCCGACGCCCCGTGTACCACCGGACCAAAACCACTTGGCATGCACGCCGGACCGTCAATGCTCGGCGCAGTACTAAATTACGATGTACCAAATGCTTGTACTTGGCAAGAACAAGCAACGGCGTAGAGCGCACAACTAACGGCGCAAGTGAGCAGTAATGAAGTGCAGTGCGCTATCGGTACGGGGTGGGCGCAGACCCTGCGGTCAATACTTCATAGCAGGGTATTGGAGAACCTGCTGCGGTGCTGTCGGATACCGGGCAATGCGCCAGCATCCCATCATCCATGGTGGAGAGCGCCGTGCCTACCAGTATAAAAGGAGAGAAGCTGGGCAGTGCCCCGGTGATAGTGCGTCCCACGGCGGGGAAGGGCGTTTGAACTTGCGGGATGGCCATAGTGGTTACCATTCAACGAAAGAACGGCCAACATGTTTCCGGAAGTTGACGGTCAATTGCCGAGGTCGTTGAAGATCCAAAGACCATCCGTACCAACGTTCAAAGTGTATGCGTTTTTCATGTGACGAGGGGTTTGTCGTTACCAAAGTAGACGCCTGTGTTCTGTTGGGAAAGCGGGTAACGAGCATCGGTGTGATCGGAGCGGGTAATGGCAATTCGCCGTGGGCCGCGTGAATTGCGCCGCTCACCGCAGCTTGGGCCGGAACGACCGATGCTGGTGGAGCCCGCACAGCCCCGCCTATCTTGCACCTACCTTTTCACAAAAGGAACCCCAATGGCCATACCAGTGCTGATCGTGGATGATGAGGCCGATGCCCGGGAGAACCTGCGGCTGATGTTGAATGAACATTGCCCCGAGCTGGAAGTGGCTGCCATGGCCGCTTCCGCGAAAGAGGCCAGGGAGATCATCGCTTCCAAGCCACCGCTGGCTTTGTTCCTGGACATCAAAATGCCGGGCGAGGATGGATTTTCCTTATTGCGTTCCATTGCTGAACTCGACCTTCCCGTGGTCTTCACGACCGCATACGACGAATATGCGCTGCAGGCTTTCCGCGAGAATGCGGTTGACTATCTGGAGAAACCGATAGACCCTGAAGAACTTGTAAGAGCGGTGAACAAGTTGTTGCGCCTCATTGGCGACCCGGAGCTGGCGGCGCAACGTTCAGTTGGCGTAAAAGCATTGGCCAACGATCCCGGTTCGCCATTGAGCACCCGGGTAGCCGTCCCGAGCCGGGACGGCTTGGTGCTGCTCCGCCATAAGGACATCCTTTACTTGGAAGCCAGTGACAGTTACACCGTGGTACATGTGCGCGATGGCAAACGCACCATCAGCAGCAAGCACATCCGTGTGTTCGAGACCAACTTGGACCCGAAGAAATTCTTCCGCGTGCACAAGTCCTATATCATCAACTTGGAGCACCTCAAAGGCTTCAGCCGCAGCGAAGGCAACATGGCCGTCCTGGATAATGGGGCATTGGTGCCGGTGAGCCGTCGCAAATTGCCCGAGCTGTTGGCCTTGGTCAATACGTTCTGAGCCGTGGCCGTCATCATGCGCGTTTGTCCGGAGCAGATAACACGCATCTTGCTGCTGCTCCTTCTGGGGTCATTGGCAGGAACATCGGTATGGGGCCAGCAATTCGGGTTCACGGCCTTCACGCCAAAAGAAGGACTTGCGCAAAGCCAAGTGCGCTGCATGGCACAGGACAGTGCCGGGTATATGTGGTTCGGTACACTGGGCGGGGCGAGCAGGTTCGATGGACTGGATTTCACCAACTACGGCCTTCGGCAAGGGCTTCCTGATCCACAGGTGAACGCGCTGCTGGCCATGCCGGACAGCACGGTCTGGTTAGCGTGCGGATCTTTCTTGACACGGTTCGATGGCGAGGCGATGCGCTCCGTTCCCTTGCCGAAGGGAATGCCCGAAGCCCGCATACTCGCGTTGGCCGGAGCCACGGATGGCACGGTCTACATCGGCACGGATGGTGCGGGCTTGCTGGAGGTGCGGAACGGTGTGGTTTCGGTCCCGAATGGATGGCCAGCGGATTCCGCCCAAGGGGTGCGCGCCCTGCTCATGTTGCCGGATGGCACCTTGCTGGTCGGCCTTCGCGGTGGACTGTTGCGCTGGAAGGCCGGCAAGAGCGAGGCCGTCCCCCTGCCTTTTGCCACCGGCGTGAGCGCCTTGGCGATGGGACGCGATGGCACATTGTGGGTAGGTACCTATGGTGCAGGGCTTATAGGGGTGAAGAAGGACGGGTCCTTTATCCAATTCGATGAATCGAAAGGACTGCTACAGAACAACGTGCGCAGCTTGCTGGTGGACCGGGGCGGGCGTTTGTGGGTGGGTACCAAATTCGGCGCGAACCTCTTGGAGAAGGGCCGGATGCGGGCCTACACCGTGTACCAGGGCATGCCCAACGACAACATCTGGTGCGTGAACGAGGACAATGCCGGCGGCCTATGGTTCGGAACCGACGGGGCCGGCGTATTGCGCTACGCCGGTGAGCGTTTCGTTACGCTTACCGTGACAGAAGGGCTGTGCAGCGACTTGGTGATGACCGTGGTGGGCGATAAACAGGGCGCTCTCTGGCTCGGCACTTACAACAACGGCATCTGCCGGATGGATGCCATGGCCCATATCACCACCTTGGATGGCCTGCCCAACAACACTGTATGGTGCGGCTTGGTGGATCCTGATAGCACCTTATGGTTCGGCACGAGCGATGGTCTTTGCAGGATCAAGCGTGGCACCGTACTGCCTTTGGATAGTACACGTGCGCTCTTGGGCCAGCGCGTGCTTTGTCTGTTCCGTCGTGAAGATGGCTCACTTTGGTGTGGCACGCGAGACGGGGTTGCCGTACTGCGCGGCAATGGTCCTGCCGAGCATATCACGGAAGTGGATGGCATCGCCCTGCGCGGTGTGCGTTCCATGATCGGTGCGGAGAACGGTGCACTTTGGCTGGCCACGGATCTGGGCATTGTGCGGCTAGCGAACGGGAAGGCCCAACGCTTCACCACCTTGGACGGCTTGGCCCACAACACCGTCTTCTGCCTTGCCAATGATGCAAAAGGGCGCCTCTGGGCAGGTACTTCCAATGGTCTTTCCTGCTACACCGGCGAGCGCTTCGTATCCGTGGAATTGGGAATGGACTTCGGTTCAAACTATGTCGGATTGATCCAGCTGGGCAAAGGCGGGGAGTTGTGGGCGGGAACCAACAACGGCATCTACCGGTTCCTGCCCGATAGTTTGCTTCAGGACCCTGACAATGCCGATCATTTCACCCAAGTGGACGGCCTGCGTGGATCAGAATGCAACCTCAACGCGGGTTATTCCGGCCCTGGGGGGCGGTTGTTCTTCGGGACCAACGCGGGCCTCACCATGTACGATCCGGCAGCGCCAGTGCTCAGGAGGTCGGATGTGCCGCCACGCACCTACATCACGGGTATAAGTAGTTTCCTCCAACCCATTCCCGGTGCAGATAGCTTGAGCATAGGCAGCGGTCCCTCGGCTCCGATCGATGTGCCCTACCGCAAGAACCACCTCACCTTCACATACACCGCTATTGCGTTGGCCGATGGGCGCCATGTGCGCTTCCAGTACCGCCTTGCCGGCTTCGATAGCGAATGGCTGCCAGCCACAGAAGCCCGTTCAGCCAGCTACTCCAACCTGCCTGATGGCGACTTTGCCTTCGAAGTAAGGGCTGCGGATCAGCGTGGGCGCTGGGGGAAGCCCGCGCGTTTACCGTTCAGCATCGCCCCGCCATATTGGCTCACGTGGTGGTTCTTCGCCGCTTGTGCGGCCGCCGTTGCCGCTTTGCTCTATGGTATTCAGCGTTACCGGGGCTTGCGCCGAAAGCGTGCCGAACATACCCGCCAACTGATCCTCCGGTCGCGCATGTTGAAGCTGGAGCAGCACGCCCTCAATGCCAACATGAACAGGCATTTCATCTTCAATGCGCTTAACAGCATCCAGTACGCGATCAACCGACAGGACCGCACGGCAGCCAACAAGTACCTCACCAGCTTCGCCAAACTGATCCGGAAGAACTTGGATGCCAGCGCCAACGATACCACGACGTTGGCCGAGGAACTCGCGCGCTTGGAACTTTACTTGTTGTTGGAGCACATGCGTTTCAAGGACAAATTCACCTATGCTGTGGTGGTGTCTCCTTCCGTGGATGCAGGCACGGTGAACATCCCCGCCATGATGCTGCAACCTTATGTGGAAAACAGCATTTGGCACGGCATTTTACCAATGGCCCATCCCGGCCATGTGGAAGTGAAGGTGGAACCATATGGCGACACACACGTGCGCATCCGGATCTCGGACGATGGTATCGGTATTGATCAAAGTTTAGAGGATAAAGGCGGTGCAACGGATCATATTTCGCGTGGAATTGAGATCACCAAAGGACGTGCTGACATTCTCCGCCGCCTCGATCTGGCGGACATCCGCATTCAAGGACCGGAACAATTGGGCGGTAAACACGGTAAAGGCACCCAAGTGGTGATCGATCTGCCACTTTCCATCGGCCAAGGCCACACAGATTGAACGCTTGCAATATCCAGGAAGATGCTTTACTTTTGATCATAGATGAGTTCCGCATCATTCTGTACGAAGGTCACAGCAACAGCTATGCTTGCTTTGGGCATGCTGTTTTCCACGGGCTGCACTAAGGAGGAAGTGATCGCCCCGAATGGTTTATTTCCCGAAGTTCGCCGCACCGCTCCGGTCCCACCGGCACCGCCGACCGATCATGGTCAGGTCAACGGTACCAACTCTCGCGGGGACAATGGAGTTTTCATTACCGATGATGGCGATGATCTGGGTGATAAGGAGCGCACCCACAAACCGAAGCCCAACTAGATCGATCTTCCGCTGAACAAATGAACAGTATGGCCCTTTTTTATTTTTTCAGGGTACTAGTGGGTGGCCTTCTGTAACGCCATTGCCAATGCTTTCCCGACCGTTGCCCGTAATGCATTTTGTTAAGCCCGTGTTCCTGTTATTTTTCATCGGGTAACATATTAATTACAATGGCAAACATTCCACAAGACCATGTACATCGTCTGATCCGATCCATGTCACCGGCGGAAAAGCGCTATTTCAAATTGCATGTTTCCCGCAACGCGGCGGCGGGCCATACCAATCAGCAAGAGCTGTTCGACGCGATAGCCGCCATGGAGCGGTACGATGAAAAGAAGATCCGGAAAAACTTTGCCGCAGCGGCTTTCATGCGGAGCTTTCCGATCACCAAGCGCAGGCTCTACGAAGCAGTGCTCGCCAGCTTGGATGCGTTCCATTCCGAAAGTTCGATCGATGAAAAACTGCGCCGCATGTTGCATCATGTGGAATTGTTGCACCGGCGCGCTCTTTATTCCGACGCCGCCAAAGTGTTGCAAGGAGCAAGAACGCTGGCGGGGACGCACCAGAAGTACGCGTTGTTATTGCAGATCGCGGAATGGGAGCGGCGCATGATGGAGCGGGGTAACTACTCCGGTGTTACCACGGCCAATTTGGCGGAACGTGTTGATTCCGTGGAAGGCATCGCCTCCCAGTGGCAGGAAGTGGACCGGCTTTGGCAGTTGAAAAGCGAGGTTTTCCTCCTGATCTACCGAAGTGGGCAAGCCGCTCAGGGAACTGATCTTTCAAGATTGGATAGCCTTCAGGATGAGTTCCTTTTGCAAGAAGGTGTAGCGTTACATAGCTCGCGATCGCGTTTCCTGCACCATCATGTGCGAAGCGCACTCGCGTATGCCAAGAACCAACTTGTGCAATGTGAAGGGCATTTGGCCGCTTGTGCCGCCGTCCTTCGGAATGAACCACACGCATTTCAAGAGGAACCGGACCTGTTGCTGGGTGTAATGGGCAATTTGGCGAACGTTCGCATGCGCATGGGCCAACACCAGCAAGCCTTGGACGGCTTCCGGGCATTCCGTCTCATTCCGTTGCAATTGGCCACAGCGCCATGCCCCGATCTGGAGATGAAGTTGTTCGTCATGGGTTCCAGCCTGGAATTGTCAGTGCGTTCGGTACAAGGTGATTTCTTGGGCGCCATGGAACAACTCACCGGGCTTGAAGAAGGCTTGGCGCGTTATGGCGAGCGCGCCAGCACCATGCGCCGGGCGGAGTTGGCCCTGCACGCCGCTTATGCTTGCTTCGGTGGCGGCGCCTATGACATGTGCCTGCGCTGGTGCAACCGCTTGCTGAATGAAAAGGGGATCGTGGAGCACACGGAATTGCACGCCTTGGGCCGGATGATGAACGTGATGACCTTGGTGGAGCTCGAAAAGGAGGAATTGTTGAACTATCTCTTACGGAATACTCAACGCCATCTCAAGCAGCATGGAACACCTTTCGCTGCGGAACAATTGCTTCTGGACCATGTGGCGGCGCATTTGAAAACCGATCAACAGCAAGCCCGATCTGCCTTATGGAAGTCTTTCGCGGAACAACTTCATACCGTGGTGGATGAACTGCATCGCGCCGCCGTCCTCGATCACATCGATCTGTTGTGCTGGGCGAAGGCCAAGGCCCAAGGCCGTGCTTTTCATGAGCTGGTCCGGGAAAAATGGAGCACACCCTACAAGACCGGTGGAGCCTCGACCAGAGGGTCAGGAAGGCGAAAAGCAGCGTGAGAACGCTGTCGCGGAAATTTCACCACCCGTACCTTGCTTCCATGTTCGATCGCTCAGGCCTGTGGCCGATCCGTGCGCACTTTATCCGCCGGTTGCTGGCACAGGTGATGCTTGGTCCCGTATTAATAAATGGAGTAACGGCACAGACTTCTTGCGTTCCGCTGAGTGCGGACTGGAGTTTCCGCCAAGCCGATGATCAACGTTGGTATTCCGCGGAAGTGCCTGGCGTGGTGCATACCGATCTCATGCGCCACGGCCTTATTCCCGATCCGTATGTCAACTTCAATGCGGACAGTGTGCAATGGATCGAGAACCAGGACTGGATCTACACACGTACGATCAATGTGGATCGCGCACTTTTGAAGAATGAACATATCGACCTTGTCTTCAAAGGGCTCGACACGTTCGCCGAGGTGTACTTGAACGATGAACCGCTCTGCAAGGCGGACAACATGTTCCGTTCCTGGGAATGGCCGATCAGAAGATGTTACGACGCGGCGCCAATGAACTGAAGGTGATCTTCAGAAGCCCCATCGCCGAAGGGAAAAGCTTCGAGACTCTTACGGCTTGCAGTTGCCTCACGACAACGACCCCCGGCGGAGAAAGCCCGTACATCCGGAAAGCAGCATACCAGTTCGGCTGGGATTTCGCGCCGCGCTTAGTAAGCAACGGCATTTGGCAGCCGGTGGAATTGCGCTGCTGGAGATCTTCCCGGATGATCTCCTTGCAAGTGCAACAGCAGTTTGCTGCCGACAGTATTCATGCGACCATCCATGCCAAAGTCCGAAGCGGTAAGGGCGCGTCACTTCAATATTTCCTCGACGACCAGTTGATGGGCGAAAGAAAGTTCCGTCCATTGGGATCGGACACGATCGACTCGCAGTTCCAATTTTCCGTCGACAAAAGCGACCTGTGGTGGCCCGCTGGATCAGGTAAGCAAGCGCTGCATCGCATACGCGTGGAAGTGCACAACGCCAAAGGAAAGCTGCTCGACGAAGCGGAATGCAACATCGGCTTCCGCAGCGTTGAATTGCGGCAGGACGTTGACAGCATCGGGCGCTCCTTCACCTTCGTCATCAACGGCGTGCCCATCTTCATGAAAGGCTGCAACATCGTTCCGCCGGACATGTTCCCCTCACTTGTCGGCGACTCCGCTTGGGTGACGTTGGTTGCTGATGCACAACGAGCAAACATGAACATGGTGCGCATCTGGGCCGGTGGGATCTACCCGCCCGATGCCTTCTTCGATGCCTGCGACACGGCGGGCATTCTTGTCTGGCAGGATTTCATGCTGGCGAACATGGTACCAGCGGAAGGTGGTTTCTTGGACAATGTACTGGCGGAAGCACGCGAACAAGTAGCACGGCTGTCCACTCATCCGAGTGTGGCTCTGCTCTGCGGGAATAACGAACTTGATGTAGCGTGGAAGAACTGGGGCTGGCAGGAGAAGTACGATCTGCACGGCGCAGAATCCGCCCGTGTCTTCCGGACCAACTACGATCTATGGGCGCACCAACTCGCCGATGTCGCACGCGATGTTGGGCTCCTCTACACTTCGACAAGTCCGCTCAGCAACTGGGGAAGCGCGGCGGGCCTGCGCAGTGGTGACCTGCATTATTGGGGCGTGTGGCACGGCGACGAGCCTATCGCCGCCATGGCGGATAACGTCGGGCGTTTTGTCAGCGAGTACGGGTTCCAGAGCTGGCCGGACAGCGCGCTGCTCGCGAAGTACATCGACCCACAGCAGCTCTACCTCGGCAGTCCAGCGCTAAGCTTTCGTCAGCGCAGCTATAGGACGGACGCACCGATCTGGAAAGCCATAAGGCAGGAACTCGGCGAAGAACCGAAGACCTTGGGTCGCTTCATAAAGGATAGCCAAACCGTGCAAGCGAAGGCGTACAAGATCGCGATCGAGGCCCAGATGGCCGCACAACCGCGTTGCATGGGCACGCTACTGTGGCAACTGAACGATTGCTGGCCCGGCCCAAGTTGGAGCCTTATAGACTACGAAGGCAATTGGAAGCCAGCGATGTTTGAAGTGCAGCGGTTGTATGATCATTGATACGCTGTTTTGATCAGCGGATCAGCCTCATTTTGCTGCGGCCTTCGTGCTTTACGCTTAACAGAACTCTACCCAAAGAAAGGCAACGGCCAAAAAGACCACCATGGCTGAACTGAAGATCGCTCGGTTGCGTGCTTTGGGGCCGGGTTCTTGCAAGGCGCGCCATTTGCGTCGATCGCGTATCGCGAACCAAAGCCAGAACAGCCATAGCACGACGACACCAATGATTTGGCCTTTGGTCATTGCATATCAGGTTGAGGTTGGAACGTCTGTTGAGAAGGTCAGGACGCCAAAATTATTGGCGCATAAACATCCTCCTTGGAATTTAGGCTACGTTAGCCGTAGCTCACCGTTCCAAAGCCGGAACGGTTGCCATTTTGAGTCAGTTGTAATTCACAGAGCTTTCGCTTGCAAAAGCACCTTGGAAACCGGACGCTGGGTGGCCTGCGAATCAGAGCCTCAAACGTGCGAAACCGCGACTTCACGTTCGACGCATTTCCGCCGATTGCTCCAACGAGAATGATGCAACGAGAATCTCTTTAACTGACCATGCGTGTGGTGTAGTAAGCCCCTTTGCAACAGAGGTATCCCATTCCTAAAACCACTAACTTCGTTGACATGAAAACCAAGGCCACGCGACTGAGCGAAGAAGAGTGTTCTGCACACTTTGAAGGACCTGCCCGACCCCTTGGTTGCTGAAGATCTGATAGAGCAGATCCTACTTCTTCAAAAGGTGGAACGCGGGTTGGCGGACGTGCAGGCCGGTCGGACCAAAAGTCAAGAAGAAGTGAAAGAGGCCTTAATGCAACGATGGTCTGGGGAGCGCGAGCGCGGACTGATACGTATCGATCGCTCAATCCAGGGCTGAGGTCAGTCCTTCATTTTGGCGAGCAAAACGGACAGTTCTGCCAGATGCACTGAAATACTTTCGAGCAGTTTCGTATGCCCATCAAGTATATCGCAGTACCGAATGAATAGTGCTTCACTTATGCCATGTTGGTTCTGCGTATGTATGACATTGTACCCATGAGAGGCATGCTCATGCATGTTCAGCACCGGGTGACCGGCATGTAGGACCTCATCCAATGAAAGCCCATAAAATTGAGCGAGTTTCTCCAAGCCATCCGCGGTAAGTTTTGTGTGTCCACTTTCCCATTCGCTATACGCCGATTGCCAAGAACCTCAGCAATTTCTTCCTGGGTAAACTGGCGCTCTTCCCTTAGTTGCCGGATCCGCATGGCCATCTCCTTTTGTTTCATGGGTCGGTATGGCTGAATCCTCGATTATTGATGATGATGATAGACGATATTGGACTTGTCGGTGATAACGGCCAGAAAGTTAGGCAACACTTTGCGCGGTTCACCAACGGACCCACAAAACCCAAACAAATGAAACACTTACTAGGATTTGCTGCGCTGCCTTGTTAGTGGCGGGATGTCAGAAGTCAGATACCGCCTTGCCCAACAACGGCGATGGTTTGGTTGTAGGAGCCACCAAACAAGGGCCCTACCGTCAGACAATTTGTACGGGATGTGATGCGAATGGGGAGAACTGCACGGATTGTTATTGCACTGGATCTGGAGGCAGTTGCCTTCCGGATATTGTGATTGTTCGTGGCAATCTTGTCGCCATGAACAACGTCTTTACTGCCTCAACACAAAGGTCAAGTCAACGATCCAAGCTGCTTTTTCGTCAAACAGCAGCGTCTTGGCCAATTATTTGGCATCGAGTGACATCACTGCGGTGATCAACGGCACGGAAACAGCAGCCACTGCGAAGGGTCCTGGGAACTCACGATTCATCTTAATTCGGAATTCACAAGGGGCCATCACAGCAGCATACCCCCTCTATCAGTAAGACTTGACCACTTGCATACCAATCGTGTGGGTTGTTCTTGGGTTTGGAGCAGACATGTACATCCGATACTCCTATGCCACACAATTTCGTGGATAGCCCAGAACAGCCCACACGCGAGGTATGGCTATTTCTCGCAAGCCTTCTCCTCGAACAACATTCGATAGGACCGTTTATTAGTGGGTGCTTTGAAGAGCAAAAAAAGCACTTGATTCTTGCCACCGGGCAACGGTACATTTGATGTGCTTGCAAAAACTCCCGTGTGACGATGTTTTTGGCGGTGAAGTCCGAACCTTGCCAGTTAGAATGGTTTATTGGGTAGTCGGCATAGTGAGAAACGGAACAAAAAGCCATGATATCGGACAGCTCAAAGTATAGCGCGTTTTTTTTATTAACGGCACTGGGCGGAATCATTTTGCTGATTTGCTCGTCATCGTGCAACAGCGATGTTGGTCCGGCAAAAGCAATTGCATGGGGCGACAGTCTCGTCTTCGACACGGGATTCCCAGTAGGCGCTCTCCAAAGCGGCGTATGCCGGTATTTGGATGCTGGCGATACAATGGAATGCGTGTATTTCTCAGATGTGGTCACGAACAAGAATATATCGATTTTCTCTTCCCGTGGGGAGTTGTTGCATGTCGTTCCGTTAGGCGAAGCACTGGACAGTCTTCAACAAATTATCGGCGTCACCATGGTGCATCCCGATACCATAGTGCTCAGTGGGACATATAACAACAAGATCGCGATCATTGACCGGTTAGGTCATTGTTCCGTCCTCGCCAATTTGACTCCACAACTCCGTCGAACGAATGGTTTGGACTATGAGCTTTGGCCATCATTCTTCTCCCCTTTCATACTTGGGAACCGTGCCTGTTTCCAAATCTCCCTGCTATCCACTTCCATTAATGGTTATCGTGGCCAGGATGCTCCGCATGGGGATGAAGTGTATACGTACGAATGGCTGAATCGTAGTGGTCCCAACTTCGTGTCCTTTGACCTGCGCGGCCTCAGTGATAGTACCTATGTTGACTGGGGGCCGACAGTTTTGCAACGCGACACCATACACGATATCGCCAAGGTAGAGCGGATTGGCACATATGTCTGTGAGAACGGACTATGGTTCGAGTACACGATCAACAGCCCAATGATCCGCACATTGGACCCTCTCACAATGAACACTGATCAGGAGTTCATGGTGAGATCGGCTTCGAGCGCCGTGTACCGCGAACCGGTCATGTTGCCCAAGGAGGGGATCACGGCCTTGCAGGATTCCGTGAATGACCGGTTATACAATGGCGGCTTCATTGAGACCATCCATTTCGATCGGCCCAACAAGCACTACTTGGTAGTGCTGCGCCACCGGCTGATCAAGGAAACCGACAGTGGGAAGGTGCATTTACGCGGCGGCTTCACCGTGCAGGAATACGATGGCGAATTCAAGTTGATGAAAGAGACAGTTATTACTGACAACAAGCATCTGATGCCGTATATGCTTTGCTTCTCGAAGGGTACCTACGTGATGAGGGCGGAGAATAGGCAAGAGCAAATGCAGGGCATCCATATCTTCGATCGCATTCAATTGGATGGGAACTAATTCCAAACTGGCCATAGTCGCCTTATCCTTGATCGCGAGCTGCCATAACGGAAGTTCCGTTGATGATGGTGATGCTGGGCGCCTGAGCCATCTGGTGCGTCAGTATCGCAAAGATGAACCTATGTCAAAGCTTCGTTCCATTCTCGTTGTCACTGAGGAAAGCTGCCCCACATGCAACAAGTCCTTTGCTTTGCTGGTGGACAATTACTTGGAAGATAGCACCTCTCTTGTCTGGGTAAGCGCCACGGGCAGCATGGTGGACATCACTCCGTTCCGTTCAAAGCCCGATCGCGTGGTCTGGGATTACGGCGATAGTCTGCAGGCTTTAGGTATCATCCACGGTTCGGGGGCCATTTTTCTGGAAGGGGGGCGAAGCGACACGGTTGTTCAACTCGATGCCCGCAATTTGGAAAATTCCCTGACCTTTGTCGCGAATCGAATGGATGCCGGACCCATAGTTCCCGCCAACGGGGTTAACAAGGGTATTTGATTCAGTAGTTATTCGAACTCGATCCGCACTCAAGCACTCGCCCGATTCCCTTTGCTCACCGCAGGCAGCATCTCCTTCACCGCCTCGACCAGCGCCACATCGTCAAAGCCGCATTCCGCATAAAGCTCCTTCTGCGTGCCGTGCTCAATGAAATGGTCCGGGATGCCGAGGCGTTTCACTTGAGCTTGATAGCCGTGGTCCGCCATGAACTCCAGTACCGCGCTGCCCATGCCGCCCATGATGCAGCCGTCCTCGATGGTGATGACGTGCTTGAACTTGCCGAAGACCTCGTGCAAGAGCATTTCGTCGATGGGCTTCGCGAAGCGCATGTCGTAGTGCGCCACGCTGTAGCCTTCCGCTTGTAGCGCGTCGATGCCTTTGGCGGCGATGTTGCCGATGTGGCCGATGCTCAATACCGCGATGTCGTTGCCGGAGCGCACTTTGCGGCCGGTGCCGATGGTGATCTCCTTGAAGGGCGTTTTCCACTCGGTCATCACGCCCTCGCCACGCGGGTAGCGGATGCTGAAGGGGCCGTTGTCGCGGAGCTGCGCGGTGTACATCAGGTTGCGCAATTCCTCCTCGTTCATCGGCGCGCTCACGATCATGTTCGGGATGCAGCGGAAGTAGGCGATGTCGAACGCGCCGTGGTGCGTGGGGCCATCGGCACCAGCGAGTCCGCCACGGTCGAGGCAGAGGACGACGTGGAGCTTTTGCAGGGCCACGTCATGCACCACCTGATCGTAGGCACGCTGCATGAACGAGCTGTAGATGTTGCAGAACGGGATCAGCCCTTGCGTGGCCATTCCAGCGCTGAAGGTGACGGCGTGCTGCTCGGCGATGCCCACGTCGAACGCGCGGTCCGGCATGGCCTTCATCATGATGTTCAGGGAGCAACCGCTGGGCATGGCGGGCGTAACACCCACGATCTTCGGGTTCTTCTCCGCCAGCTCCACAATGGTGTGGCCGAAAACATCCTGGTATTTCGGCGGCTGCGGGCTTTTCGGCACCACCTTGATGATCTCGCCGGTCTCCTTGTTGAACAGACCGGGCGAGTGCCAAATGGTAGGACTGCCTTCTTCAGCGGGCTTATAGCCCTTGCCCTTCATGGTAACGGTGTGCAGGATCTTGGGGCCCGGGATGTCCTTCAGGTCGCGGAGCACTTTCACCAAGCGCTCTACATCATGACCGTCCACCGGCCCGAAGTAGCGGAAGCGCAGGCTCTCGAATAAGTTGCTCTGCTTCAAGAGAGCGGCCTTTACGGCGTTCTCCACCTTCTGCGCCACGGCCTGTGCATTCGGTCCGAACTTGCTGACGCGGCCCAAGAGGTGCCACACCTCGTCCTTCACCTTGTTATAGCTCCGGCTGGTGGTGATGTCCGTGAGGTATTCCTTGAGCGCGCCCACGTTGGGGTCGATGCTCATGCAGTTGTCGTTCAGCACCACGAGCAGGTCGCTGTTGGCGGTGCCACCGTGGTTGAGGGCTTCGAAAGCCATGCCGGCGGTCATCGCGCCGTCTCCGATCACGGCCACGGTATGGCGGTCCAATTCCCCTTTCAACTTGCTGGCCACGGCCATGCCGAGCGCCCCGCCGATGGAGGTGCTGCTGTGGCCCACGCCGAAGGTGTCATACTCGCTTTCGCTACGCTTGGGAAAGCCGCTGAGCCCTTTGTAGAGTCGGTTGGTGTGGAATAATTCGCGCCTCCCGGTGAGGATCTTGTGCCCGTAGGCCTGGTGCCCCACGTCCCAAACGAGCTGGTCGTAGGGGGTGTTGAAGACGTAATGCAGCGCCACGGTAAGCTCCACCACGCCAAGGCTGGCACCGAAGTGGCCACCCTTCACACTCACCACGTCAATGATGAAGTCCCGCAGTTCCTGACACACCTGATCGAGCTGTGCTTCGGGGAGGGCACGCAGGTCAGAAGGGACGTTGATCCGCTCGAGCAGCGGGTAGGGGCTGGTGATCTGGTTCACGTTTGGCGTGTTGAAAGTTGAACAAAAGTAATTCCAGAGCGGAAAGCACGCGCGGACATGCGGAATAAGGTAGCGATAGCTACACTGGTAAAGCGTGTATTGGACCAATTTGTTGCACACCGTCCGCTGGCACTGGCCGAGTATATATGACCGAACTTCATGCGCCTTGTAACCTTTCCCCAACTTGTGCGACTATCCCTTTGAACTCCGGTTTCCGTGCCCGACAAAAAGCAAATAGCGTTCATGCAGGCCTATGCCAAGTGCCACGAGCCGTTCGTGCGCTACTGCTCCGCGGTGGCCTACGGAAAGTTGCCAGCGGAGGATCTTGTGCAGGATGTGCTCCTTTCCGCTTTCCATAGGTTCGACAGCATTGAAAGGCCGGAAGAGTTGCTTCACTATTTAATACGGGCGGCACGGAATAGAGCCATTAGCGTGTGGCGCGTGCAACGTAGGAGTGAGGCGATCTGTGAAAAGCAAGCAGCAAAACTGATGGAACGCGGTGCCACGGCGGAAATGATGGTGGACGTCGGAATTGTTTACGCGGCTCTGGACCGAATGCCCAAGGACCAGCGGGATGCCTTGGTGTTGTTCGAGATCTCCGGAGTGCCCATGGGTGAAATTGCCGTGATCCAAGCGTGTTCCGAGGGCTCCGTTAAAACACGCGTGAGCCGTGCGCGGGCCAAACTGCGCGAACTGTTGGAAGGAAGGGCGAAAATCTCCGTTGCCGACCCACTGGGCGCGCTAAGAACGCTCATTCTATGATGAAGCGCGAAGAAGCCGATAGCGCACTGGAACTTCTGCGGGATCTCCCTGCCGAACTGACGTTGGAAGAAGTGGACCGCATGGTACTGGCCTTCCCAGCCGTGCCCGCCGCGAATGCCTGGTACAAGAACATCAATCTAAACTCATTCATCATGACCACCGCAGGAACTCTTATCGTTGCCGGTCTCACTTTTTCCTTGCCGCTAAAAGCCAAGTGCCATCGGCGCTCGCCGCAACGCCACCATTGGTGGACGGGTCGATAAGGGCGGAAGCTCCCGTGCGAGCGCCGCTACCGGTTCTACAAATGGCGGAACCGCTATCGCCGATGATGGTACAGCCGATGTTGGAGCCGGTGGAAGCATTTGTGCCGCAAGTGAAGGTGATGGATCAGGCCCCCATTACGGACCCTATCCCCGGCATAGAACCAGTGCAGCCCGTAACCGCAGAACCATTGCCAGCGGCTCTGGAACCTGCGCCGATCGCAGCAAGTGCCTCCGCAACCCAACTTGACCTGAAGGACTTCACCAGCGTGCAAGCCAGGGGAGCTGTGAACGTTACGATCGCTCAAGGGCCGTTTTCCGTGAACGTGGAAGGCAATGTCAACGCAATGGACCTCGTAGAGGTGACGGTGGAAAAAGGTGTCTTGCTAGTGGACTGCTCCAAGAAGTCAGCAAGGAAGAGAAGGGATTGTAAATGCGACGTGGATAATGCGCCGAAGGTGCAAGTGACCATGCCGGAGTTGAGTTCAGTGGGCGTGGGTGGGTCGGGCTTGGTCACGATCGCTTCATTTGCATCAACAGGTACAGTTGACTTGGCGGTCGCCGGTTCAGGGGACATCAAGTTCAATTCGTTGACAGGGTTACAACAGCTCACCACTTCCGTTTCCGGCTCTGGCGATATCGTCGGTGATAATGCAGAAGTTATTGGCATTACCAAGTTTGCGGTTGCCGGAAGCGGCGACATCAGGATCGCCGGCCGGACGGGCAAGGTTGAAGTAAGTGTTTCGGGATCCGGGGACGTGGACGCCAGCAAATTGGAAGCGGGTACGGGGGTTGCCAGCATCGCCGGCTCAGGCAGTGTAGTGGTGAACACGAAAGGGCAGTTGACCAAAGCGATCAGCGGCAGCGGCAAAGTGCGCAATACCGGTTCCGGCGGAAGTGGTTCATCGTCGAGCGACGAGGACCAGCAATGAGGGTTGCGGAGCGATGGCGGACCCATTGCTCCTCCGCTGGGCCGGTGTTGTAGTACTGGTATGGCGATCAATTCGGACCGACCCCCTGCTGCTTCGCTGAACCGACGTGAACAACGCTCTTATTTCTTCAGCAACGCATCCCAACCTTGCGCCTTCAGCGGATGCTGGCCACCCTGCCGGTCCACCAATTGGTAACCGCTTGCGGCATCGGTCATGTGGCCCACGATAGTGAAATGCGGCGAACCTTTCACCTTGTCGTGATCTCTTTGCGCTATGGTGAAGAGCAGTTCGTAATCTTCACCGCCGTTGAGCGCGCAGGTAGTTGGGTCCAAGTTGAAATCGTGCGCGGTACTTACTGTTACCGGGTCCAATGGGAACTTCTCCTCGTAAAGCTTTACACCAAGTCCGGAGCGGCGAGCAATGTGCAGGGCCTCGCTAGCCAACCCGTCGCTGATGTCGATCATCGCGGTGGGTTTCAAATTCATTTCCTTGAACATCGAAATGACGTCGCGCCGTGCTTCGGGTTTAAGCTGCCTTTCAAGGATGTAGTCGAAGCCGGCAAGATCCGGTTGCACATTGGGGTCCTGCTTGAAAACGGCCTTCTCGCGCTCCAGCACCTGCAGGCCCATGAAGGCACCACCAAGGTCGCCGCTCACCACCAACAGATCTCCTTCCTTGGCCCCGTGGCGGTATACGATGTCCTCCTTCTTCGCTGTACCAATTGCCGTGATGCTGAGGACAAGCCCACTGGTGGAAGAGGTGGTGTCACCACCCACGAGGTCCACGCCATGGGCATGGCAAGCAGTTAGCATGCCTGCGTAGAGCTCATCCACGGCTTCCAATGAAAAGCGGTTGCTGATGGCGATGGCCACGGTAACCTGCTTCGGTGTGGCGTTCATGGCATAGACATCGCTGAAATTCACGATCATCGCTTTGTAGCCGAGGTGTTTCAACGGCACATAACCGAGGTCGAAATGAACGCCTTCCACCAACATATCCGTGGTGACCACTTGCATCTGCCCTTGCGGGTCGATCACGGCAGCATCATCGCCGATGCCTTGGATCGAGGACGGGTTAACGAGTTCAACGGCGGCGGTGAGGCGGTCTATCAACCCGAATTCACCAAGCGAGGAAAGTTCCGTGCGGCTATCTTGCATGGGTGCAAAGTTCCGGGATAGTTTTCACTTGTCCGGGTGTGCTTTGGAGCGAGAGTGTTTTGCAGCTACTTAAGAAAGATCCATGGCGCTACAAATTGGAGAACGTCTGAAAACGGAATAGGAGCAAGGACCCGCTTAAAGCAAGAAAGTCCCCACGACGCGAGGGGACTTTCTTGCTTTAAACAAAGTTGCGTGATCACCAGATCACGACACGCGCGCTGTCCGGTACTAGCATCGTGCCGGTCCCACCGGAACACCATGCCTCCCCAAATGGCTTGAATTGGCCCAACGCTGCATCGATGCGGAAGTGCGCAGGGCTGTGTGGATCGCGCTCGATACGCATACGCAATGCTTCAGGGCGGATGTTGTCGCGCCATACCTGAGCCCAACCCAGGAAGAAACGTTGCTGCCACGTGTAGCCGTCGATCAATGCAGGTTCGGGTTTACCTTCCAAGCTGCGCTTTAACGCCGCGTAGCTCAGGGTGAGGCCGCCTTGGTCCGCGATGTTCTCGCCGACGGTAAGCGCGCCCTTGATGAACACACCCGGCATCGCCTCTTGCTTGTCGAAATAGGTGATCAATTTGCCGGCAAGCGAGTCGAAGTTGGCTTTATCGCTGGGCGTCCACCAATTCACGAGGTTGCCATGGCCGTCATATTTCGCGCCTTGGTCATCGAAGCCGTGGGTAAGCTCGTGGCCGATCACTGCGATGATGCCGCCGTAGTTAATAGCATCGTCCGCATCCGCGTTGAAGAAGGGTGGCTGCAAGATCCCGGCTGGGAAGACCACTTCATTCATTGTGGGATTGTAGTAGGCGTTCACCGTCTGCGGCGTCATCCCCCATTCCTTCGGATCCACCGGCTTGCCGATGCGCACCAAATTGTCGTTGCTGCGCCATTGGATCAGGTGCATGGTGTTCTCCATCAGCGTGTTCGGCTTGATATCCACCATACTGTAATCCTTCCACGTGTCGGGGTAGCCGATCTTAGTGGTGAAGAGGGCCAGTTTCTCCAGCGCCTTCTCCTTCGTCTCCGGGCTCATCCAAGTGAGTTCTTTGATGTGCTCGCCGTATACAGTGCGTACGTTTTCGATCATGTCCTCGACCTTTTTACGGGAGGATGCCGGGAAATACTTCTCCGCATACAGCTTACCGAGAGGCTCGCCCAGCAGACCGTCCGTGGCCCGGAGTGCACGAAGTTGGCGGGTCTTTTGCTCCTTGGTACCGCTTAAAACCGTGCCGTTAAAGCGGAAATTCTCGACGCTGAGAGCATCATTGAGCGTGTTTGCATAGGTGGAGAGAAATTGCCACTTCATCCAGGTCTTCAGCGTGCTCAGCGGTGTAGCGGCGAAGTAGGCCGAGGCTTTTTGCACGTATTCCTTGTTCTCCACCAAAAGCGTGTCGCTCTTGATGCCCGCTTTTGCCATCATGGCGGCAATGTCATATTTCGGCGAAAGCTTCAGGTAGTCCGTTACCGGGATCTTGGTATAGATACTGGGATCCCGACGCTGGATATTCGTGAGCTGGAACTTGGCAAGGCCGGTCTCGAAAGCAAGTATGGTCTTGCCAGCATCAGTTTCAGGCAGGCCCGCCAAACTGAACATGGTGTTCACGTGGTTCACAAATTCCTTCCGGATGTTCGCCATCGAGCTGTCCTTGCCCTCATAGTAACTGCGCTCGCCGAGGCTAAGCCCGTCCTGATCGCTCCATAACGTGTTCATCCGGCTGTTCTGCTGGTCCGGCTGCGCGTAAAGACCAACAAAGGAGGATACGCCGAGATTGCTGTACTCGCCTGCCAAGGCTGCCTGTTCCTTCAGGTCCTTCAACCCGTCGATGCGGTCCATCCACGGCTTCAACGGCGTGGCGCCCAGCTTTTCCAAGGTCACAGTGTCCATATAAGAGCGATAGAAGTCGCCCACCAGCTGGGGCGTTGAACCCTTTTTGACGTCCTTTTGGGTCATCAGCGTGTCGATGATGCCCTTCATCTTCACTTCCAGGTTCTCCTTGGCCAAGATGCCGAACGCACCCCAGCGTGATTCGGTAGCAGGTACCGGATTGTTGTCCTTCCACTTGCCATTGGCGAAGCGGTCAAAGTCATCACACGGCTTTGCCGTGGTATCCATGCCCGCAACATCGAAGGCTGCGATCTTGGGTGCGGTGCTCTTTTCCGGCATTTTTGGTGAACTGGTGCAGGCTGAAAGGCCCATCAGGCCAATGGTCACGACGCTGCTAATGGTTCCTTTAAGGCTCTCAGCCATGGTAGGTCTTTTATTATGGGTGCAAAGGTAGAGTCCCGCAAGGGGCATGTAGTGCAAAGTGATGAACGGTGCTAAAGGCAGCGGAGGATGCCGGAAGCAATGATGGCTGTGCTCGATCCCGGAACTGTACGACCTTCAACTTGTTCCTGTCTGTCGCAGCCTTCACCACGTGCATCTGGTGATGTTGTACCCTTTCCAGAAAGTCACCGTGCCCGAAGCAACCAAGCATGGCTCTGGCTGCCGTCGAAGCTGCGCCAGAAGTACCACAGATAGGCCCCGGGTTCAGCGATCAGTGATTGGATCTCTTTGTCTTCCAGATCGTGGAAGTACACGTGAAGCCTGTCATTTGCCTCGGCCAAGGATGGCTGAGGCAAAGGAGTCCCTTTTTCAACCAAGGTGATCAAGGCACTTCGTACGCTACTGCTCTTCGAGGCGGGGGCGCCCTTGAAAAGTAACAGCTCCGGATGTTTGCGGGAGCGCCGCTTGATGCGCAGCACTTCCACCGTGCCGGATGCTTTCAGCGCCCTCGCGGTCTCGGGGAGGACCGAGCCTTGTTCGGGTAGCGCTGACTTTCGAGAGGTAGGCATGGTGTCCAGCGTATCGGGCTGCAAAAGTGGTCAATTCCCCCGGACCGGACGCACTTCCTTTTCCGCAGCGCGGTTGCTGGTGCGCCTTAACCAGCCAGGTGCCACGGCAGCGCCTACGAATAAGTAGAGGTAATACGTGAACAAGCGCCAAAGCAAGGCCACTACCACGAGCATCGCCCCGGCTGGCATCAGGTCCCGCATGAAGCCCACGAAAGCGAACTCGGCCGCGCCGCTCGCACCCGGCGTGGGGCTGATCAGCAGGATCACCCACAGGACGATCTGCCGTGCGTACATCAAAAGGTGGTCGCTCACTCCGAAGAAAGCCGCAGCAATAAGGTTCAGCACGAGGAAACGCGAGCCCCATGAGCACCATGTCGCAGCGATCGCCTTCAGCCAAAACCCCAAGGAACGGCCCTTGAACTGGTCGCTTGCGGCAATAAGGTCATCTCCCGCCTCGGCCATGCGCGGACGGAATCGCCGGATCCACCGATGTTTGAAAAGGCTCACCAGGAAAAGCTTGATCGCCCTGGGACGGAAGAACACCGAATAGAAGACGGCGACTTTCATTACCGCGATGAACGCATAGCCGATCCAGAACAACGCCTGCACCGGCAAGCCCCAGAGCGCATCATCCAACTCCGGCGGGAAAAGCTTGTCGATCCCCACCAGGAAGAACACGGCAGGAGCGAAGATCAGGAAAAAGAGTTCGTCCAGCATCGCGGTGACCAGCACGATGGCCGCACTGCGTCCCAATGGTGTGCCATCCTTGGCCATAACATAGATCGCCACGCTGGTGCCACCCACCACCGCCGGGGCGACCGCAGTGGCGAATTCCCATAGGGCGATCACTTGGAAAGATCGTTTCCAACCGAACTCGCCATCGGTAAGGATGCGCAGCCGGATGATGTACCCGAAGTCGCGCAGGCCGTTGGCGATGAGCGCCGCAAAAAGCAGCAATAGCCCCCACGGTGCCAGGTGTACGCTTCGCAGGCGTTCCATACCGCTCATCAACCGGTAATCACCGTGGACATCAGGGATGAATTCCGCAGCGTTGCCGAGGTCCACCGTGCCATTCTGGTCGGTGTCCGTCCAAGTATAGTTGCCCGTGCCGCTCTCCACCTGCTCGAAGCCTTGCTCGCGCAGCTCGTGCCAAAGCAAAAAACCCACCGCCAGCAGCCCGAAGACGATGGGCAACAAGGAACGCCAGGCCTTGAACGAACGCCTTACCTCACGTTCGTCCTTCGGGTCGATGCCCAATGCTTCTTGCCCCACCTTTGCCACGGGGGCCAAGTTATCCGGTCCGCGTGACGAATCGCGATTCCTTAGCATGCCTTCCCTTTTGGACCGACGTTCCCTCGCCCTCGCGGCACTGTTCACGGTGAACCTGTTGTACGGTATCAACTACGTGGTGGCGAAGGGACTTATGCCCGGTGTGATCGGCCCTTCAGGATTCATCCTGTTGCGCGTGGCCGGGGCCAATATGCTGTTCTGGCCCGTATGGCTCATCAAACGGGAGCGTGTCGCCTGGTCCGATGCCGGCCGCTTAGTGATCTGCGGTATCTCCGGCGTGGCCGTGAACCAGCTCATGTTCTTCCATGGCCTCATGCGCACCTCGCCGGTGCATGCCAGCATCATCATGGTAGCAACACCCATCCTGGTCTTGGTGCTCAGCGGCGTGTTGATCGGTGAACGCATAACGCCGAACAAGGCGCTGGGCGTTGGCTTAGGAGCTGCGGGTGCGCTGATGCTGATCTTGCTCGGCACGGCGCATAATGACGGTGCGTCCATGCTCGGCGACTTCTTCATCCTTATCAATGCCAGCTCCTATGCCGTTTTCCTGGTGATGGTGAAACCACTGATGTCCAAGTATTCCGCGGTAACGGTGATGGCGTGGTGCTTTCTGGTGGGCAGTGTTATCGTGGTGCCCTTCGGTCTGCATGAATTCGCACAAGTGGATTGGCAAGGGCTTGCCGCCCCGGATGTTTGGAGCCTGGCCTTCGTCGTGGTGATGGTGACCTTCGTTGCCTATCTGCTGAACACATGGGCGTTGCGCGTGGTGCAGCCCAGCGTTGCGGGCACCTTTATCTACCTCCAACCCGTGCTGGCATTATTGGCGTCCTGGTTCACCGTGCGTGGCGATCTGGGGCTCGGTTGGCCGCAGCTCGGTGCCGCGGTCTGCATTTTCGCCGGTGTGTGGCTGGTGGGCAGGAGGGACCGCAAAAGACCATCTTCGCAGGTCGGCGCCCAATAGGCCTTGCTCCTACATTTGTCCGCATGTTGCGCTCCATGACCGGCTTCGGCCGTGCCGAAGGCTTGGTGAATGAAAAGAAGGTTACTGTGGAGATGCGCTCGCTCAATAGCAAGCAACTGGACCTACAGGTGAAGCTGCCTTCCGTTTGGCGCGAGAAGGAAACCGGTTTGCGCCAATGGGCAGGAGAGCGGGTGATCCGCGGAAAGGCCGACCTTTTCGTGAATCTGGACGGCGCAAAAGCTGCTGGCAAAGGCGCGTTCAATGCCGAGCTCATACGCAATTATTACAACGAGCTTTCTGGTATCGTCCACGCCATCGTACCCGGGAATACCACTGACCTGATGGCGCACGTGCTCCGCATGCCGGATGTGATGGGCACTGCCAAAGAGGAATTCGATCCTGTGGAGTGGAGCTCCGTCCTCGAGCTGGTGCAACGGGCATGGACCGCGTTCGAGGAGTTCCGGAACGCTGAAGGGGCGAAGCTGCATGCCGAATTGAAGGAACGCACCGACAACATCAGCCGGCTTTTGACCCAGGTAAGCCGCATGGATGGTGACCGCATCGAACGCACACGCGAGCGCATCCGCGCAAAGCTGAATGAGCTACAAGTGAAGGTGGATCAGGAGCGCTTCGAACAGGAACTGGTCTTCTATCTGGAAAAGCTGGACGTTACGGAGGAGAAGCTTCGGCTGGCTACGCACTGCGATTATTTCCTCAAGACGATGGATGAGGAGGAGGGGCAGGGCCGGAAGCTCGGCTTTATCGCCCAGGAAATGGGGCGCGAGATCAACACGTTGGGCTCCAAGAGCAACGATGCCGATATGCAAAAGCTGGTCGTATTGATGAAGGATGAGCTGGAGAAGGTGAAGGAACAAATGCTCAACGTCCTCTGATCATCATGCCGTTGGGAAAAGGCAAGTGCATCATTGTTTCCGCTCCTTCCGGTGCAGGAAAGACCACCTTGGTGCGCCATCTGCTAGGCCGGGACCTCGGCTTGGATTTCTCCATCAGCGCTACCAGTCGCCCCAAACGCGACCATGAAAGCGACGGACTCGATTATTTCTTCCTCACCGCTGACGAGTTCCGAAAGCGGATCGCTGCGGAGGAGTTCATCGAGTGGGAGGAAGTTTATTCCGGGCGTTTCTACGGCACCTTGCGCAGCGAGATCGAACGTATTTGGGGCTTGGGCAAACATCCCATTTTCGATGTGGACGTGGTAGGTGGCCTTCGCCTGAAGGAGATCTTCGGTGATCAAGCCCTCTCGCTTTTCGTTTCCCCCGCCCACCATTGCCACTTTGGAGCACCGCCTGCTTTTGCGCGGTACCGAAACCCCGGAAACACTACGTATGCGGGTGGACAAGGCCGCTCACGAGCTTACGTTCACCGTTCATTACGATACGGTCGTGGTGAACGATGACATGCGCGAAGCCTGCGACCAAGCGTATGAAGCCGTTAAATCGTTCTTGGAGCGATGAAGGTCGGATGCCTTTTCGGTTCATTCGATCCGCCGCACCTCGGCCATATCGCGGTGGCGCGTTACATGCTGGAGCATAAAGGCCTTGACCAGGTCTGGCTGGTGGTAACCCCGCAGAATCCCTTCAAGCAGGATCGCCGCCTTAGCCCCGAACAGCATCGCTTGGCCATGGTCCGGCTTGCCGTTCAAGGCATACCGGGGCTTTCGGCCAACGGCCTGGAACTCGATCTACCAAGACCCAACTACACGGCCGACACCTTGGCCTTCATGCACAGCCGCTGGCCAAGCCAGGAATTCTCGCTGATCATCGGCAGTGATAATCTCGCTTCGCTCCACCTGTGGAAAGATGCATTGGGCATGCTGGAGAACACTAAAGTGCTCGTTTATCCACGTTCCGGCTTGGAGGAGCACCAAGCGCAGGCCGAGCTGATGTATCATCCTGCAGTGACCTTCGTACCTGAAGCGCCCCAAGTGGTGATGTCCTCTACGGGGATCCGCGTAAGGCTCCGGAACTGGAAGCCAGTTGACGGTCTACTCGACCCTAAGGTGCTCGCCTACATCAGGCAGAACGGGCTTTACGCAGGTTGATCCTAATTCCTCGTCGCCTGTTCCGCCACGCGGTGGAGGAAGTCGGGATCAAGAATGAGGACCAGTAAATTTAAACGGGAAGGATCGCCAGCTCCGGAACGCCAGTGCGCTGCGCCAAGTGGTCACGGAGTACTCCCAGCGCCTTTTGGTACTGCAACTCATTCACCACGTGCAGGTCGCAAAGTGAGCGGTAAGGAAGCAGGTGATCCCGATAGGCCGGCATCACATGGTTGTCCCACTGGTAGAGGATGTCCTCTACACTGTATCCCCTTTCTCGCTGGTCACGACCCAATCGCCGTTGCAGTTGCACGCTCTCGCTCGCGTCCACAAAAACCTTCAGGTCCAATTGCTCCCGGATCCCGGGATGGTGCAACAGGAATAAACCCTCCACAAGGATCACGCGGGCCGGACGGACCTCCATCCATCGCTCTTCCTCGCCCTCTACGTTGAATGTGTATTCCTTGCGGTAGACCGCCTCACCAAGTGCCAGGCAACGCAGGTCGTCCGCCAACAGGTCCAGGTCAAGTGCACCGGGCAGGTCGAAATTCACCTTCCCATTGGCGTCCTTCAACTGGTGCGCTATCGGCCTGTAATAATCGTCCTGGGACACGATCGTGACGCTATCAGGAGGAAGCAGGTTGCGGAGCGCGCGAACGAGGGTTGTTTTCCCCGACCCACTGCCGCCCGCTACTCCGACCAAGTAGGTGCCCCGATGCATCGGGTGCGAATATAGGGGAATGGGGATGTTTGTTGCGAACAGCGGAAGGCCCATCACATTTGTCCCGGTAACGTAGGTGCTGGTGCCCCGCGTCGGGGAACGGCTTCCCCGGCGCGGTCATTCTCATGAAAAGCGAAGTTCTCTTATTTCAACTTTGGCACGCCGTTGGAAAAGGGGTTTACAGATCCAAACCAACCCACCATGAAACTCGTTGACGCCCGAGCCAAAAAGTTGAATGAAACGGCCACCCGTATGATGATGGCCGGCAATGTGGACCGCTACCTCCACGCTCTGCGGCTTCTATTCACCCTGCGCACTCGTTCGCTGCCTTCTGCCTGATCCGGCATTTGTCAGTGCCGGTTATGCGCGTCAGTCGCTCTTTTGAAAAAAATTTCGCTGCAATGGATCCTTTTCGGCGCGACCACCGTTGAAGTGACCATGACGAAGAAGGACAAGATAGCCTTCATCAAGAGCAGCAAACGCAAGTCGCATGTGTACAACGACCTGCTTCGTTATTCCGATCAACAGCTCAATGAGCTTATCCGGGAGATCGTGCAGGGGCTGGTAAGGGAAAGCGAGATCATCGCCAACGCTTATATAAATGGCTACCGATGAACACTGTGCTGCGTAAGCCCTCATGATCGGGCTTAAAACGGACAGGTGGCAAGGCCCCGGCGCATGCGTCGGGGCTTTCTCACGTTTACACAGGTTTGGCCCTGTTAATGAAAACCTCCGCTCGGAAATATGAGCCCTTATCGCTTCCCGCCCCGCATTGCCGGAGGTGGTGAACGTTTTATCGCGCCATTCTCATATTCAACCTTGGAGACCACTACGCCGGTCGCATCGTACATCGTCATCGTGCCGTCCAAGCGACCGGCCTTGTAATTCATCTCCTGCACTATGCGGCCCCTTCGGTCGTAAACAGTGCATTTACCATTCGGCTCCCCATTCACGAAGCCCTGTTCGCGCTGTTTTACCCCGGCATCGTCGTAGTAGATCCATGCCCCTGTAGGCGTATCGTTCGCGTACATCCCTTCACTGATCAATTGGCCCTTGTCGCTGTATTCCAACCAACGCCCGCTGCGCCGGCCGTCGGCGAAAAAGCCCTCTTCCTTCACCTTGCCGTTGTCGTACCAACTTTTCCAAGGACCGTTCTTCGCGTTGTCCTTCCAAGTGGCCATGTAGTTCTCCTTGCCGTTGGGGAGCCAACCTTGCCATATGCCGTTCAACTGCCCTTGTTTGAAGGAGCCTTTATCCTTGGGTTGGCCGTTCTCGAACCAACTGTTCCATTGGCCCTCTTCCTTTCCATTGGCATAAGTGCCTTCTTGAAGCTTTTGGCCGCCTTCGAACCAAGTGGTCCACAGACCGGTCTTTTCTCCCGCGGCAAATGTTCCCCTTTTCCAATTCTGCCCACCGTCGTAGTAGTATAGCCATTCCCCTTCCTGCTTTCCAGCACGGTAAAGACCCGTGGAACTGAGCTGGCCATTCGGGTACCAATATTTCCAAAGGCCGTCCTGCAGGTCTTCCTTGAAATTCCCGAGCATGTCCCGCTTTCCTTGCTGGGTATACCACGTCCATGTGCTGTCTTTCTTCCCTTCCCGGTACCAGCCCGTTACGTTATCCCCCCCGGTGGCGTACCAAGTGGTGAACGGGCCGTTCAATTTGCCCATGCTCCATGTTTCGGTCCGCTCCTTCGACCCTCCCGATGTGCGGTATTCCCATGTGCCATGCTGCACACCACCAAGCCATTGTCCTTTCGACTTTATGTTGCCGGCAGGCCAGAAGGCGCGTTGTTCACCGCTCCTTACACCCAAGTGATAGTGGCTCACATCCGCGGTGTCGCCAGTAGGGTAATACGTGTGAATGATGCCTTCGCCATTTATCAAGGTCTGGCTGCTATCGCGGTCCCAAGCATCAATGCTAAGGCACACGTCCTTGTCGCATTGTTCGGTCAGCATTTTTTGTCCGTCGGGGTAGAAGTATTTCCAAGGACCGCGCTTCGCGTCGGCCACGTAACCGCCGGACTCCATCAATTTCCCCGTGCGGTAGAAGCTCTGCATGGTGCTGTCCTGCTTGCCGTTACGGATCCATCCGTCGTGTTGCATCCGGCCATTATCGTAGTAGATCACCACGTGGCCATCCCGCTGGCCGCTTTTGAAATCGCTTTTCTCCGTGATCCGCCCTTGAGGATCCCAGAATTTCCATTCCCCCCATTCGCGCCCGTTCACCATCAAACCCTCGCTCTTCTTCACGGTTTTCAGGCTGTCCCAGTGATCCACGTAGGGCACCACCGTCTGCGCTGTGACCGGTACTAGAGCGCATAGTCCGATAGCCACGATGAACACCTGGAGGATGCGGTTTCGGATATGGGAACAGGGTCGAAAGCTCATGCGGTAAAAATAGTCCTGCATATTGTGCAACCTTGACCAAGAACGCGGATCCATTAACCAAGGTGTGCACACTGTTGTGGAATTCCCATGGCAGGCTCCATAACTTGGCCTCCCCATGGCGCTGCGCCCCTCTGTTCCGAAGACTGTTCGAGTGGCCGCTTTGCTCGGTGGTCTGGTCTTGCTGTTGGCCGCTTGGACCACCGTGACCACACCGGTGAAGGGACCTCATAGCCCGCTGGAACTGGCCATGATGCGTGGGCAGATCGAAGGTTTGGATGTGCAGTTCGGCACCTACTTCGTGACCGCTGGACGGTGTGCAGGTTGCCACGGGCACGATTCCACAGGCTTTGCCATGACTACAGAAGAAGGAAGCGACGTGAACGTGGCGGACGATTGGCGCAGTAGCATGATGGGCAACAGCGGGCGGGATCCATTCTTCGAGGCGAAGGTGGAACATGAGGGGCTCGTGAACCCGGTACATAAGGACGAGATAGAACATGGTTGCCTGAAGTGCCATGCGCCCATGGCCGTGTATGAGCAGAAAATGCTGGGTGGTCCGCAGTTCACCATGGCCAACTATGACACAAGCGTATTTGCGCACGACGGCGTTTCGTGCCTTGCCTGCCACATGCAGGACCCGGATTCCGCTGGCCGCTTTTTTTCCGGTGAGCTCCACTTCGACAGCGCGCGGGTCTGGGGGCCGTATACACAGGCACAGATCAACCCGTCCATCATGGAGTTCTTCGTTGGTTACACCCCGGACCAAGGAGCGCACATCCTGGACGGTCGCGTATGCGCTGGTTGCCACACTCTGATCACGGAGACCGCTGACCTCGATGGCAATTTCACGGGTGGGAAATTCACCGAGCAGGCCATGTGGCAGGAGTACAAGAACTCCGTGTATTTCGGGACGGATCAGAACTGTCGTAGTTGCCACTTACCCCGCATACAGGATTCAGTGGTGTTGGCATCAGGCTACATCTTCCTGAACGGCCAATCGCCCTTTGGCAAACATCACTTGGCGGGCGGCAACACCTTCATGCTCAAGTTGCTGAAAGAGCATGCGAGTGGCTTGGGGATACCGGCTACCGCCACACAGTTCGATAGCACGATCGCGCGCAGCCAAGCGCAACTGCGCCGCGCCGTGCAGTTGGTGGCCACCGTGCCCCAGCGCACAGCTGACACCCTCTTCGTCGAAGTGGCGCTAACGAACCTCATCGGCCACAAATTCCCCAGTGGTTATCCCAGTAGGAGGGCCTTTGTGCAAGTGATCGCCGTGAAGGACAATGGCGATACCCTTTTTCAAAGCGGCCGATGGGACAGCACATACGAGCTCTATGGGCACGATGCCGGTTACGAGCCACACCACGATCTCATTACCCAGGACGATCAGGTCCAGATCTACGAAATGGTGATGGGGGACGTGAACGGCAACGTCACGACCACATTGCACCGTGCGTCTTTCCCGCTGAAGGACAACCGCCTTGTTCCCATCGGCTTCAGCACCTCGCATCCCAGCTACGATACCACACTGATCGCTGGTCTGGCACTGACCGATCCCGATTTCAACCACGATGCTGGTGGCGTGGAAGGCAACGGCGGCGACATTGTGCACTACCATATCCCGACCGATGGCTACACCGGGTCGCTGCAGGTGAAGACAAAGGTGTACTACCAACCTGTGCCGCCGCTATGGAACCAGGAAATGTTCAGTTTTCACGGACCTCGCATCGACAGCTTCCGGACCAAGTATGAGAACGCGGATGGCACCCCCGAACTGGTGGCCGCGGATTCGCTTATGGATGTGGGGTTGGGGGTGAATTCAGTGCAACAGGCCCTACCTCAGTTCTTCCCGAACCCGACCCGGGACGGAACAGTGATGATCATGCTTCCGGAGGCGTCCAAGATCACTGCGTATGATGCTTCAGGTAAACGAGTGCCGCTGGGCGCAACGCGCAGCAGCAAGGGTTGGCGCTGCACGCTTCCGTATGAAGCAGGGATCTATCACTTGGTGATCACAACACCGCAAGGTGATCGCTTGTTGCGGGTACTACGTGCGGAATGATCTCGGAGCTCACTCTTGCTTCCATCCAAGTTTACCCGGTGAAATCGCTTGGCGGCTTTGCCGTCCCGCAAGTACGCTTGACGGATCGTGGCTTGGAACACGATCGCCGCTGGATGTTGTTGGACCCGGACGGACGTTTCGTTTCACAACGCGAATGCCCTATCATGGCGTGCTTGCATTGTTCTCCTCAAGAGAACGGATTCCGTGTTACGGATCTGCGGAGCGGGAACTCGATCGATGTGCCATGGCAGTTGAGCGTCGGCGAACCTATACAGGCAACGGTCTGGGACGATGCTGTGGAACTCATGCAGGGCGCGGAGCACATGCATACATGGTTCCGTGAAGTGCTGCAACGCCCTGTGCGACTTGCTTACATGCCGGAAAGCACGATCCGCCTCACGGACCCTCGTTATGCGAATGTCCCCGTTGCGCTGAATGACGGTTATCCATCCCTCATCATTTCACAAGCTTCATTGGACGACCTCAATGCTAAGCTGAGAACACCGGTGTCCATGGACCGCTTCCGTCCCAATTTTGTCATCTCCGGAGGTGTGCCATTCCAAGAGGATCATTGGAAGTCGGTCACGATCGGTGAAGTGCGGTTCAGCATCGTGAAACCCTGTGCGCGTTGCGTCATCATCACCACGGACCAACGAACGGGCTCGCGTGCGCAAGAGCCCATGCGGACCTTGGCCAACTATCGCGCGGTGGGGAACAAGGTGGCCTTTGGCATGAACGCGACATATGTAGGGCAAGGATCGGTGCAGGTCGGGGATATTGTATTTCCTAATGATGATGGTGAGCGATGATCACTGATCGTGAACGGAAAACGGAGCTATTGGATGTCATTGGTCTGCACCTCGAATAACGCCCTTTGATCTGATTGAACGACTCTCTTACTTTCCCTCCCAGCAACTCCTGCCGTAACAGAAACGAATGATCCACGCTATTCTCGGTGACAAGGCAACCCGCCTTTACATCATCCTCGGATCCTTTTTTGTGGCCAGCGCGATCGTTGCCGAAATGATCGGCGTGAAGCTCTTCCAGCTGGAGACCGCGCTTCACTTGGAGAAGGCGGACTTTACGCTGCTGGGCCAGCATCACCTTTCATTCGTGTTAAGCGTGGGCGTACTTCCGTGGCCGATCATTTTCATCATGACGGATGTGATCAACGACTATTTCGGGGTGCGCGGCGTGCGGTTCCTCACCTTCATCACGACCGGGCTTATCGCGTTCACCTACGTTGTGATGTGGTTGGCCATACACATGCCTCCCGACCTCGGTTGGTGGACGACGAGCAGTGCGCGCCAAGGGGTGCCGGATATGCAGGCGGCGTTCACGAGCATTTTCGGTCAAGGGAACAACATCATCATCGGTTCCCTAACGGCTTTCATCATCGGGCAGTTCGTGGATGCGAATACGTTCCGCAGGTTGAAGCGCATCACGGGGGACAAGCGCATTTGGCTGCGCGCCACGGGCAGCACGCTCATCAGTCAGCTCATTGACAGCGTAGTGGTGACCTATGTGGCGTTCTGGATGTTTAAGGGGATGCCGTTCGCGCAATGCACGGCATTGGTGATCACTGCCTATTGCTATAAGTTCATTGTGGCCTTGCTCTCCACGCCCGTGATCTACTTGGTGCATGCCGGAGTAGAGCGCTATGTGGGCAAAGAGCGGGCACACGCGATGCGGGAAGCCGCCATGGTACTGAAGGCGGATCAATGATCGGAAGAGGTTGGTCATCTCTTCCCGTCCGCTCTCTATCGGACCTCCAGAGCCTCATCGCTGAAAGTCCGATGAAGGCATTGGAGGAAACGTTCTTTGTGCTCTCTGCGTCATGGCGGTAGAAAACACGACGATGCCCAAGAAACGCATCACTAAGAAGCAGCTTTTGCAGATCGAATCGGCTGCCGTGCGCGGTGAGCGCAAGGAGCAAGGTGCGCTGGACGGTCGCTTCCGTGAAAAGGTTGAAAAGAGCAAGAAGGCCTATTCCCGTAAAACCAAACACAACAAGCCAGAGCCGTGAGGCTGCGGCTTGCGATCTGCTTATGGAACGGCAGGCACACGCAGTACGTCCACGCGGTCTTTATGCTGCACGCGGACCAAGTAAACGGCCGTGTTGCCAGGCACCTTCACATATAGTTGTTCCGCATTGCCAAGCTCCCGTGCAACGATTTTCCCGGTCATGTCGAAAACCTCCACGACATCACCGGGTAAGGATGCGGAAACGATGATCATTCCAGTGGCGTTGGACCAATAGGCTCGGACAACGCTTGTGTCATATACCGACCCCACATTGGTGGCCAAGCACGCGAACGAGGAGGAGAACCTGCTGCTCGAGTCCAGTGTATCCGCAAATGCGGTAAGGGCGGCGTCGGAACCGCGTAAAAAATGGTCCAGCCACAGGTCCGTTACGTCCAGAACAGCACTGTGTTGTTCAGCACGGGTGATCGTGAAGTTGCCTGCACATGTAGCCTCTCCGATCGAACAGGTGAAGTTCCCGTCAGCGAAATAACAATGCCCGCCACCCAAGATGTTGACGAAGGCTTTACACGCAGCGCTGTTCGCATCATAGATCGGTTGTGCGTGCTGCGCGATAGGTGTTACGCAGTCCTCACTGGCGGCAAGCACCAAGGTCGGTGCGGTTATCAAAGCGGATGCTGCGATCGCGCTGGGCACGGTCTCGGCCGGCGCCATCAGCACCACAGCGTTTATCCCGGTGTTGTTCGCCGCTCCAAGGACAGCGGCACCACCTCCCATGGAATGGCCCATCAAGGCTGAAGAGGGGTCCACATGGCCGAAAAAGGGAGATCCGGCATCACTATCAAGTGCCTGTATTGCCGAGGCCACGAACGCCAGATCCTGGCCGAATTCCTCATGGACCGGCGCAAATCCGCCCTCCGTACCGGGGATCAATACGATGTAACCGGCCGCCGCATAGTGTTCTCCCAAGTAGCCATACGGTCCAACGGGTATGAGGAAACCGTGGCCGATGACGATGGAAGGAAATGAGCCGTCAGCAACCGGCATATCGGCGCCAGCCACTGTCGCTGGATAGAATACTGAACAGGTGATGTTCCGGTCCCGCAGAACATCCTGAAAAGTGAGAGACCGCGTCCCTATCGCGTATGGCTGTGCAACGGCAGCGCCAATAAAAAATAGGGTGGCTATGAGTAAGGTTGTATTCCGCATGGTGCAGATCAATTATCAGTTTGTATGCTGCGTCCACCGAGCAATGCCTTCAGCATCGCAGGTATATTGGGATATACATGGATACGTTCGGGCAAACTGGGTTCGGGTACCACCTGTAAGACGGGTCCGCAGAAATGGAAGTTTACGCGGGCATCCGGGATGAGGGTCTCGATCTTTGTCAAATAGGCCGGCTCATTGCCAGGCCTGGGGAAAACGGTGAGGATCGCGCAAATGTCCATGGGTCCGGGCCAATGGCCGACGACGTCACGCAGGTCCTCTAACGGGACGCTTTCGCCCAGATAAATGCTTCGTCTTCCTTCGTTCCGTAACCTGTATTGCAAGTAAAGCAGACCCAGTTCATGGATCTCGTGTTCGGGCAGATAAAGTGCGACCAAGGAAGTACCCTCCCCCCGGGCCAAGGGCAGCACATCAATAGCGCTCACTATTTTCTGCCGGATAAGGTTGCTGCAGAAATGCTCTTGCGCCGGGCAGATCACATCCGATTGCCAAAGCAGCCCGATCATGGTCAATAAGGGAAGGTAGAGTTGCTCGACCAAGGCTTCGAATCCATGATCGGAACGGTAGTTACGCGACGTCCGTTCGAACAACTCCTCATCGTAGCCCACCATGGCCAGTTTCAGGGCGTTCAAGGCTTCGTCGTTCCCCCATTTGGCACGGATACCTGAACGGATCCGCTCATCGCGTTCTTTTCCCGAAAGTGCAGCGATACTGGAGATCGACATCCCGTCCTTCAGCAGCAACGAGGTGTTCAGCAAGGTGCGGAGGTCGTCCGCACCATAGGACCTGATGTTGGTATCGCTGCGTGCGGGCTCAAGCAATTTGTAGCGTCTTTCCCAAGCTCGGATGGTATGGGCTTTGATCCCGGAAAAAAGTTCCAGGTCTTTAATGCTGTATCGCTCAGGAAAGAAAGCGGTGCTGGATGCCATTCGTTCGGACCATATAATATAGGGAGGAAGTGGCACGATGGCCACTCCCTCCCTATGGAGCTGTTTCAGCCGTGATTATCGTACCACTTGCAAGGGCAATGTGCTGGCTGCATCCGTGCTGTTCAATTGCACACGGTAGCTCCCGGCGGCTAAGTTAGAAAGATCAAGTTGAAGCGTATTGACACCGGATCCCAGCTGTTGGATCCCGAAGTCCTTCACGATGCGCCCGGACAGGTCGCTGATCTGTACCGAAGTGCGGTCGGTCTGAACACCGCTCAATTCGAGTGTGGCGGAACCGGTGGCTGGATTCGGATAGAGCACTACGCCATCCGCTACTGCGCCGTTGGAACGGATACCCGTGGACAGGTCCAAGGGTACCAAAGGTCCACCGCTGGCCAAGGATACCCACAGGCCAAAGGCAGGTCCATTGCTGTTCATGGAAGGATCCAAGAACCCGCTTGCGAACACAGTAATTGCCTGACCCTGAAGTCCCAATGTCGCCAAAGGAGCATTGAAGTCTGCCACCGGGGTTCCATCAGCCGTTTGTACTTGCAGCACATAGTTGGCCGTGGGTACTTCCAAATAGTCCGAGAAACTGCCGTAGGGTAGGTCATTTACCAACGTTGCACCGCCAAGCACAGCGATCACCGCCACGTCAACAGTGGGAGCGTCCGTTGAACCGTGGAATACGAGGATGTCAGTGAGTGTCGGGTCCAAAGCGGACTCACGGGCACCGGCTGTCACATACAGGTCGAATGGTTCGGCTGGTGTGTAGCCGCTGGCGCTGACGATGCCGTTAGCAACGATAAGGTAGCTACCACCTTCTTCCAGCGTGAACGTGTAATGAGCAATGGCTCCGACGGTATCGGTGCTCGTGGGTGCGCAGATGCTCACTACGAAAGGAACTCCGGCCTGGGCATCAATGAAGGGGCTGGCCGTGCGGAACGCGAGGTTGTCCAACAGCAAGGTGTTGTACAACCATACATCCACCGAAGCGGCGGCGAGATCGGCACTGTTGTGCACCACTTGAACGCGTGCCGTTGGGATCGCAATAGAAGGCAATGGGACCAAAGCACCACCTGCTGGAAGAGCGACGTAAAGACCGAATGCAGGTCCGTTGCTGTTGACAGCTGGATCAAGGAAGCCGCTTGCCAACACCGTGATCGCAGCATCTAAGCCCCAAGGTTGCTAATGGTGCGGAGTAGGCGGCCACGATAGTGCTGTTCGCCCCATCGCGCACTTGCAGCGAGTAGTCAGCCGTAGGCAATGCCAGGTACCCTGCATATTCGCCGTAGGAGATGTCATTGACAGCAGTAGCGTTCAGCACGCTGCTTTCATATACGTCCACGGTGGGAGCGTCCGTGCTGCCATGATAGACCAAAACATCGGTGTTGGCAGAACCGCCGGTGGCAGTTTGCTGTGCCATATCGTAAATGGCCAAGCTGAAGGGTTGTGCAGGCGTGTATCCGGTAGCACTTACAATACCGGATGCGACCACGATGTAGGACTCACCGGCTGCGAGGGTGATGGTCTGCGTAAAGACTGATTGATCAGCATTCGTGCTCGTTCCAGGTGCGATCCCCACGGTGAGTGGAACGTCGGAAGGAGCCTCAACGAACGGGGTGGCCGTCCTGAAATCGAGGTTGTCCACGAAAAGCGCCCCGTTCACCCACACGTCAACCGTGGGTACTGCGAGATCTGCGCAATTGTGGATGATCTGTAAGGTTGCGGTTCCTCCTCCTGCGGCCCAAGCCGCAGTGGTGATGGATAGCCCCAAGGTGGCCACCAGTGTTTTAGACAGGCTCATTATGGTTAGGTTTTTGATGAGGGCAAAAATGTAGTCCTAAAAAATCAGTATGTTCAACTAAAAGTCTAAAATGATGAACATTGCATTAAAATGACGTAGGCTACCTCATTGACTATGTTCACCATGTATGGGTATAAGGTTTAACACTATGTGAGATCGGATGACACATGCGCATCCTACCCGACGCATAGGTCAGGTCGGCAATGTCCGTTCTGATTCAACGTTTCCGCAGGCGTATCACCACGCTCTTGCTAGCTGGGGTTCCGCTGCGCTCCGCCTTCAGCTCCAAGGGCACCAACACGTTCGCCTCGGGGAAGTAGGTGGCGGCGCAACCACGCGCAATATCATACGGAACCACGAAGAAATCCGTGGCTACGCGCTCGCGCCCGTGATCGCTTACCAAGTCCACCCTGTCCTTCGCATCAAGACATTCCTTGGCCATGTCATCAGCATGCATCAACACCACACGGCGTTCTCCATGGATGCCGCGGTAGCGGTCCTCAAGGCCATAGATCGTCGTGTTGAATTGGTCGTGCGTGCGGATGGTCATCATCAGGTACTCACCTTCTGCGAGCGCCCATGCCGGTGCGTGATCCACCATGAAATGCGCTTTTCCGCTTTCCGTGGTGAAGTTGGCTCCGTCGCGAGGGCCGTTGGGCAGCACGAAGCCTTCCGGCTGGCGCACGCGGCGATTATAATCGTCGAAGCCAGGGATCACGGCCTGTACTTCTTCGCGGATCAGGTCATAGTTCTTCACCATACCCCTCCAATCCACGCCGAATTTGCTCCCGAACGTGGCTGCGGCCAATTCACACACGATCGCCGGCTCACTGCGCAAATGCTCGCTTGCCGGTTCGTGTGCGCCTTGAGAGCGGTGAACCACGCTCATGCTGTCCTCCACGGTCACGAATTGCGGTTTGCCGTTCTGCACGTCGCGTTCGCTGCGGCCGAAGCAGGGTAGGATGATCGCTTCCTCACCCGTGATCACGTGGCTGCGGTTCAGTTTAGTGCTTACTTGAACGGTAAGATCACAGTTCATGATGGCCAATGCGGTCACCTCGCTGTCGGGTGTGGCGCTGATGAAATTTCCACCCAGCGCGAAAAATACCTTGCCTTTGCCGTCGCGCATGGCCTCGATGGCCCCGACCACGTCGGTACCATCTTCTCGCGGCGTCTTGAATCCATAGCGCTTGTCCAAGGCATCCAGAAGTGAGCTGCTCGGCCTTTCGAAGATCCCCATCGTGCGGTCGCCCTGTACGTTGCTATGACCGCGCACGGGACACGCGCCCGCACCCGGCTTTCCGAAAGCGCCGCGCAGCAAGAGCAAGTTGACCACTTGGTGGATATTCGCTACCGCATTGACGTGCTGGGTAAGCCCCATGGCCCAAGAGACGATGATGCGGTCGATTCCCGCCACTAGTTGCGCCACCTGTTCAAGTTGACCGATCGGCACGCCGCAGATGTTGGCCATCGCCTGAGCGTCGGTATTCCGCAGGTCAGCGATGAACGCTTCGTAGCCTTCTGTCTTGCCGGCGATGAAGTCCTTGTCGAACGCGGATCCGGGCGAAGCATCTTCCTTATCCAACAGCAACCGCATCACACCTTTCAGGAAAGCCACGTCGGTGTTGATCCGAAGGCCGACGTGCAGCGTATGGAAATCAGTGCCGTTCACCAGCACGCTCTTCACGTTCTGAGGATCAATGAAGCCATGGGTGCCTGCCTCGGGCAGTGGGTTAACGCTCACGATCTTGCCGCCATTCTCCACGCACTTCGTCAACGCGCTCAACATTCGCGGATGGTTCGTGCCGGGGTTCTGGCCCATCACAAGGATCAACTTGGCCGCGTAGATGTCATCCAGCGAAACGGTACCCTTACCGATGCCGATGGTCTCGCCGAGACCGGTGCCGCTGCTCTCATGGCACATGTTGCTACAATCCGGCAGGTTGTTGGTGCCGAACATCCGTGCGAAAAGCTGATAGACGTAGGCTGCTTCGTTGCTGGCCCGGCCACTGGTATAGAAAATGCCTTCGTCAGGGGACGACAACCCGTTCAGGCGTTGGGCAATGGTCGAATACGCCTCGTCCCAGCCTATCGGCTCATAGTGATCGCGGCCTTTACGCAGGATGAAAGGCTCTGTGATCCGCCCGCTCTTTCCCAGGTCGAGGTCGCTCCAAAGACCTAATTCCTGCACACTGTGCTTCGCGAAGAAGGCCCGGTCCACTCGTTTGGTGGTTGTCTCTTCAGCCACCGCCTTGGCCCCGTTCTCGCAATATTCGCCCAAGCGGCTGCGGTGGTGCGGGTCGGGCCAAGCGCAACTGGGGCAATCGAAACCATCTTTTTGGTTCAGCTTGTTCAGTATCTTGATACCGTCCAAAACCCCTGTTTCCTCACGGATGTGAGCCAGGGATTGGATCACCGCCGGGATGCCCGCAGCGCGGTCCTTCCGGTCGCTTAAGCTCAAGCCGGTGTGTGTGTCCGGAGGAAGGAGGGCGATGTTACGTTGGTTCATTTGATCATGCGGATAGGATCGAGCGGGTGGATAAAATTAGCCCCCATTGGCGGATGCTGCTATCAGGCGTCCTCGAAGGACGGCTGCCTACCTTCGCCGCCCAGTTTGATACCAGCCATGAAATTTTCGACCAAAGCCGTACACGCAGGAGTGGAGCCAGACCCTTCCACCGGCGCCATCATGACCCCGATATTCCAGACCAGTACGTACGTGCAGAGCGCACCGGGACACCATAAAGGCTATGAGTATAGTCGCACGCACAACCCAACGCGCACGGCCTTGCAAAGAGCATTGGCCGCCTTGGAGAACGGTAAGCATGGCCTTTGCTTCGCCACGGGGATGGCCAGCATCGATGCTGTGGTTAAACTACTTAAACCGGGAGACGAGGTGGTGAGCACCAATGACCTCTATGGTGGTACCTACCGTCTCTTCACGAAAATATTCGAGCCTTTCGGCGTGAAGTTCACTTTCGTGGATATGGGTGATCCCGCCAACGTGGCCGCAGCGATCACCCCTAAGACAAAGCTGGTCTGGGTGGAGACGCCCACCAACCCTACGCTCCGCATCGTCGACATCGCCGCCATGGCCAAGCTGACCCAGGGCAAGGACATGCTGCTGGCCGTGGACAACACCTTCGCATCGCCTTATCTCCAAAACCCATTGGATCTCGGTGCGGACATTGTCATGCATTCAGTGACCAAGTTCCTCGGTGGCCACAGTGACGTGGTGATGGGTGCCTTGATCGTGAATGATGATGACCTTGCCGACCGTCTCGCCTTTATCCAGAACAGCTGCGGTGGCACGCCCGGTCCACAGGACTGCTTCCTGGTGCTTCGTGGTTTGAAGACGCTGCACTTGCGCATGGAACGGCATTGCTCGAACGGCCGGGCCATTGCTGAATGGCTTGCGAAGCATCCCAAGGTTGGTCGCGTTTACTGGCCCGGTTTTCCCAGCCATGGCAATCATGATGTTGCCAAGCGCCAAATGCGGGACTTCGGGGGTATGATGAGCTTCACCATCAAAGGGGATAAGTTGGAGGATGCCACTAAGTTCCTCAGTTCCTGCAAGCTCTTTACCCTTGCGGAATCGTTGGGAGGGGTGGAATCGCTGATGGGTCATCCCGCGAGCATGACCCACGCCAGCATACCGCGGGAAGTCCGGCTCCGTTCCGGCGTCACCGATTCCTTGATCCGCCTCAGTGTGGGCGTGGAGGATGCTGGCGACCTGATCGATGACCTGGAACAGGCGTTGGCCTGAGCCGCCATTGGCAATCCAATGTTCTGACGCTAAGGTGACGGGGGCGCGACATGGCGTCCTCTAACTTTGTGTTCATGACATCCTGCTCCAAAGTTTCCCACGGCTCAGCTTTTTACATGCTGGCCATTGTTGCCGCACTGCTTTTCTCCCCGCGTTCCATTGCACAGGATTTTATGTGTGGGAACAACGAACTCTCCCGTATGGGCCATGTGGTCGAAGGGCATCCGGAACGCATAGCGGAAATGGCGCAGGCCAAGGACGAGCTTGAGGCGTTCACAGCGCACTTCCAGATCGCCCCCGCACGCGATGGTGATCAATATGTGATCCCGGTTGTCTTCCACATCATCCATAATAACGGTCCTGAGAACATCAGTGACGATCAGGTGCGTGATGGTGTGCTGATGATGAACCAGGATTTCAACCAGAACAACCCGGATTGGGCCGATGTGCAGCCTGAATTCCTCGGCATCGTGGCCAACACCGGCATCACCTTCAAGCTTGCCCAGCTTGACCCCGACGGGAATTGCACGAACGGTATCACGCGCACGCAGAGCACCCTTACCTATCAAGGCGATCAGGATATGAAGGATCTGATCAACTGGCCCCGCAACCGTTACTTGAACATCTGGGTGGCTTCCAGTTTGGGAGGAGCCGCGGGGTATTCGATGTATCCTTCAAGCGTGAGCGGTCCTTGGGGTGATGGCACGGACGGTATCGCGGTGTTGGCGACTTACGTGGGTTCCATCGGGACCAGCAGCTTGAGCCATTCCCACACGCTGAGCCATGAGGCTGGCCACTGGATGAACCTGAAACATTGCTGGGGTGATTCCAATGATCCCGGACTGGCATCCAATTGCAACATCGACGACAATGTGAACGATACTCCCGACACGAAGGGTTGGACCAGCTGCAACCTCCTTGGGGCAAGCTGTGGTTCCGAAAAGGATAATGTCGAGAACTTCATGGAGTACTCGTATTGCTCAAAGATGTTCACTGAAGGGCAGAAGACGCGCATGGTCGCGGCGCTGAACAGTGGCACTGCCAGCCGTAATAATTTGTGGACCTCGTCCAACCTGGCGCTAACGGGCGTTAACGCCGATCCGGTGATCTGTACCGTCCAATTCAACAGCAGCACCCGCACGGTCTGCCAAGGCCAATCCGTGCAGTTCACGGATATGAGCTACAACGGTGTGACGCAGTGGAATTGGACTTTCGCCGGCGGCTCGCCCGCAACGTCGACGGATGCGGATCCATTCGTTACCTATGATACCCCGGGTCTCTATGATGTTTCCTTGACCGTAGGGAACGGTGCCCAAACACAGAGCGCGGTGCAGACCCAATACGTCAAGGTCCTTCCATCCACCGGCATGTTATTACCTTTTGTGGAGGGGTTCGAGGCATTGACCAGTTTGCCCTCCGACAATTGGCAGGTGAACGACCTGAATTTGGACGGTACATATGCTGTAAGCACGGATGCCGCTTTTTCAGGTTCACATAGTGTGCGCTTGCACAATACAAGTTCCAACGGCGGTCGTGTGGATGAGTTCTTGAGCAACACCATCGATGCCTCCTTGGACCCGCCGCTCACTATGAGCTTCCGTTATGCGTTCGCCAAACGGTTGAACAGTAACAACGATGCTTTACGCATTTATCTCAGCATGGATTGCGGCGAAAGTTGGAGTCTGCGTCGCACGTTACTTACCGATGCCTTGGTCACAGCACCCAATACGTCCGGTTCGTTCGTGCCCAACGGTCCGGATCAGTGGGCTTTGAACGATGGGATCACCATCAACGCTCCCTTTGTCGTGAGTAACCTGCGTATCAAGTTCAAATTCGACAGCGGCGGAGGGAATGACCTTTGGCTGGACGACATTAATATCAACGGTGCTTCCGTCGGTATTTCGGAACAGGTCAATGCTAACGACGGCATACTTTCAGTTTGGCCGAACCCTGCTCAAGACCAACTGACCATCCGCGCGAATTTGGATGTCTCCAGCCCGGTTACCGTTGATCTGGTCGATCTGTTGGGAAGGTCCGTACGCAGCATCGCCAGTGAGAACCGCCCAGCGGGGAATAACCAATGGACAGTTGAACTGGGCGATATCCCTGCTGGGATGTACTTGGTCCGCCTGCAATACAGCGATGCCGTGCGCGTGGTGAAGTTGACCAAGGAATAGTACGGTGTAGGCTTGTTCTGAACGGCGAAGGCCCCGGATCATTCCGGGGCCTTCGCCGTTTCTACCAACTCCTTGTGACTGTTCGGATGGTCCGTGAACAGCCCTCACTGAGCACCATTGCCTTATTCCTTGTAGCCCACCAAGATCGCTACGCAGCCAACGGTCAGCATATTATTTCCGCCGCGGTCCGCCTGAGGCACATCAATATGTACGGTGAGCTTCTGGGTGGTGGCTACCTTGAACTCAAAGTTCTCCTTGGGTGCATCAGCCTTGCTTTCGAAAAGGGTGGTACCAGCAGCATCGGCGAGCTTCCAGTTCACCGCTCCCAAAATGGGATGGGCGCATACCAAGAGGCGATATTCCTGCCCACTGTAGAAAGTGAGTTCAACCTCCGCCTCCTCGCCAGGTGCGAGTTGTGCGGCATTGAAGGTCTGGTTGAACTTGTACGGTGCCATCTCCGGCATGCACTTGTTCTTGGCAAAGCTGCGGCATTGTGCATTGCCGGCCAACGGGGCTGCCGCCAGGCAAACGATCGCAAGGAACTTCAGGGTCTGCTTCATGGCGGCTCTTAGTTGATATAAGCGTTGCGGATGGCCGATACCGCGTCATGTATGGCTTTCATCTGTGCATCGGTGAGCCCGGCCTGTGGGGCACCTCCACCGATCACTGTTACACCGTTCTCCTTTGTCACGGTCGCTCCGCCGGTCGGGGTAACGACGTCCTTGAACAGCTCGGTAAGCTTTTCGAGGTCGGTCTGCACAGCGTTCACCGCAGGGTCGTCCGGGCTGTAAGTCTTCACCAGCTCCAACAGGTCGGTCAACGGCAGCTTTTGCTCAGCGATGCGCTGGCGCAGTTCCGGCGTATCGTGCTGGGCCGCCACTTGCGAGGCGATGTACAGTCCTTCCACCCAGCCACCGGCGATCATCAATGCGCTGATGTTGTCACGCTGGTTCTCCTTGAGGTAGCCGTCCACCTGCCAGTAAGTTTCGCTGATGATGCTGAGCAACGAATCCCGGTTGTTGCGGTTCTGCTCCAAGCGCGAGACCACCTGCTCGTTGAAGGCATTGTCGACCCCAAGCTTTTTTGAAAGTTGCTGCGCACAGCTGGTATAGAGCATGCTTTCCTGCGTGTTGTTGTACACACTGGCGTAGCTGAGGTCGGCTCCGTAGATGCCAAGATTCAACGCTTGCTTGCTCGCGGACGTGTAATCGTTCACGTGCTTGACGTCGTTGAGTATGTCCTTTTCGTATTCCGCACCTGCCTTTTTCAACAGACCAGCGGTCTCCATGGGAGCCGGGATGTTGTGAAAAATGTTCTTCGTGCGGGCCGCGCGTAACGCGGCGGTACTGTCCGCAGCGGGAACCGTGAGGGTATCCTGTTGAGGCTGATCACCACCGCAGGAGGCCAGCAGGAGCGCTGCCAAGGCAGTACTTAAAAGTGGAATGGATCGCATGGTGTGGCGCACGTCGGTTTTAAAGGGCGCGGTAAAGGTGTCATCCACGCACCGGGCGATCAGTGCGCTTCCAGCCAGTTTTTCCCCACGCGCATGTCAACAACGAGCGGAACGGTCAACGGCAAGGCGCCCTCCATCAGTTCTTTTACCAAGGCCATGAGCTCATTTTCCTCTGCTTTATGGCAGTCGAAGACGAGTTCGTCATGTACTTGCAGCAAAAGCTTGCTTTTCAAGCCTTCCGCCTGCATCCGCGCATGGATCTGGATCATCGCCACTTTGATGATATCGGCAGCGGTGCCCTGCATCGGAGCGTTGATGGCCACCCGCTCCGCCGCCGCGCGTACCGTGTTGTTCCCGCTGGTGATATCCGGCAGGTAGCGCCGCCGGCCCATCAGCGTTTGTACGTATCCGTGCTCGCGGCAAAAACCGATCATTTCGTCCATGTAGCCTTTCACTCCGGGGAATTCGGCGAAGTAGCCATCAATGATGCCCTGCGCCTCCCCGCGAGGGATCCCGAGATTCTGACTGAGCCCGAAAGCACCTTGGCCGTATGCTATGCCGAAGTTCACCGCCTTGGCCCGGCTGCGCTGATCACGCGTCACCTCTCCGATGGCTGTGTTGAACACCTTGGCCGCTGTGGCCGCGTGGATGTCCAGTCCCTGCCGGAACGCTTCCTGCATATTCGGATCGCCGCTCATGTGCGCTATGATGCGCAGCTCGATCTGGGAATAATCCGCACTTAAAAGGCCGAAATTTTCATCACGTGGTACAAAGGCCTTGCGGATCTCCCGTCCCTTTTCCGTCCGGATAGGGATATTCTGCAGGTTCGGCTCGTCGCTGCTCAACCGGCCTGTGGCGGCCACCGCTTGGCGATAATTGGTGTGGACGCGCCCGTCCGCGGGGTCCACCGCAAGGGGGAGCGTGTCCACATACGTTCCTTTTAATTTCCGGAGGCTGCGATAGTCCAGGATCAGTGGGATGGCAGCGTGTTCATGGGCAATGAGGCTAAGGATGTCCTCGCTGGTCTGGTACTGGCCTGTCTTGGTTTTTTTAGGCTTTTCGCCGCCCAGCTTCAGGGTTTCAAAAAGGACGTCGCCAAGCTGTTTGGGCGAGTCGATGTTGAACGGCACGCCGCAGGCCGCAATGATCTTGTCCTGCAATGACAGGATGTCCTCTCCGAGTTCTTTGCTGAAGGAATTCAGCGCATCCACATCCAAGCAGATGCCTTCACGCTCCATGTCCGCGAGCACCCGCACCAGCGGCATCTCCACTTCGTTGAACAGCTTTTCCTGCTCCTGTTCCTTCAACCTCGGCGCGAGAAGCTCGTGTAATTGCCAAGTGATGTCGGCATCCTCGGCAGCGTATTCCGCAGCAAGTTCCACCGGCACGGCCCGCATATTCTTCTGCGCCTTTCCCTTTGGTCCGATGAGGTCCGTTATGGGCTTGGGCCGGTAGTGAAGCAGTGTTTCGGCCATGTAATCCATGCCATGGCGCAGGTCCGATTCCAATAGGAAATGCGCCAACATGGTATCGAACTGAGGACCTTGAACGCTAATGCCATAGCGTTCGAGCACCAGCATGTCGTATTTCAGGTTCTGCGCCACCTTGGTGATATTCCGGTCCTCCATCACGGAGCGGAATCGTTCCACCACAACTTGGGCCTCCTCTTTTCCCTCAGGGACCGGTACGTACCAACCCTCGTGTTTTTTCCAACTGAATGAAAGCCCCACGAGTTCCGCCTTTTGTAACGAAAGGTCGTCGGTCTCGGTGTCGAAACAGAATTTATTCAAGCTGGCCAGCTCTTTGGCCAAGGCCATTTGCTTTTCCGGCGTGTCAGCAATAAAGTATTCGTGCGGAGTGGTGGAGAGATCCGCCATGGCGGCACTTCCCTCACCTCCTTCACCACTTTCCCCTCCTTCACTCCCGAACATGCTGATCTGATCTGCATTCACTGCTGCCTTTTTGCGCACTGCGGGAGCTGCTGGTGTGGCCTCCAACTGTGCTTCTTCACCCAACACCGCTTTCAGCAGGCTGCGGAATTCCAGCTCGCTGAATACTTCCTTGATCTTTTCCTCGTCCGGCGGGTCCAAATGCAGTGCGCTGTGGTCCACATCCACCGGCGCGTCCACGATGATGGTGGCCAAGGCCTTGCTCTTGCGTCCCTGTTCTGCAAAGGCGAGCACGTTCTCCTTCTGCTTGCCCTTGAGCTGCTCCGCACCGTCGATAACACCTTCCAAGCTGCCGAACTGCTTCACCAGCTTCATGGCGGTCTTTTCGCCGATGCCCGGAATGCCGGGGATGTTGTCCACCGCATCGCCCATCAGGCCAAGGATGTCGCGTACCTGGTCGGTGTTATCCAAGTCCCAGCGAGCACAGATCTCTTTTGGACCCAACAGTTCCGGTGGTGCACCGCTGCGGCCAGGTTTGTACATCAGGATCTTGTCCGTTACCAACTGCCCGAAATCTTTGTCCGGCGTCACCATGTAGGTGGTGTAGCCTTCTTTTTCCGCCTTCTTCGCCAAGGTGCCGATCACATCGTCCGCCTCGTAACCGTCGCTTTCGATCACCGGGATGTTGAACGCCTCGATTATGCGGCGGATGTAAGGCACGTTGCTGCGGATGTCGTCCGGCATCTCCTGCCGGTTGGCCTTGTATTCCACATGCGTAAGGTGCCGCTCGGTGGGCGCGGCGGTATCGAAAACCACGGCAATGTGCGTGGGCTTTTCGCGCTTGATGAGGTCGAGCAACGTAAGGGTGAAGCCGAAAGCAGCGCTGGTGTTCATGCGCTGGCTGTTCACCCGCGGTGCACGGATGAAGCTGAAATATGCACGGTAGATCAATGCATAGGCATCGAGTAGGAAGAGGCGCTTGTCGTGGGAGCCGTTCTGGTTTTCAAGGGATAGGGACATGCAGAGGCAAATGGGTTTGCGGTGGAGGTGGTGAAGGTAGCGGCGGCGCAGATGATGCGAGCTCAAGGTCGGCTCAGCACTCTTTGTCAATGATCTCCGGTTCCCACGTTCCGGATCTCAACTTTATAAAGCAGACAACACCTTTCAGGCCAGAGCGGCAAAGGCTCAGGATCCTTCTTGAATTCGCAAATGATCACTTTGTGCGAAGAAAGCCACGTTCACCTCGTTTTGCGTTCACATTCCATGGTCGCAGCGGCTTCCGATCACGCATACACTGAATTCCCTCAGAACCGCTATATTTGCAGCCGTTTGGAAGCGGCGAAGAGTGAGAGAGGGGGCCGCCCCTCTTTTTTGTTCCCGCTTTTACCGGCCCGATGATGATCACTTCGGAACAACTTCAACAAGCATTGCAGCGCCAGCTGGACGGTACGCCGTGTTTCGTGGTGAGCGCTGCGGTACGCCCGGGTGGGAAGGCCGTTGTGGAGGTCGATCATGATGATTCGCCCATCACGTTGGCGGATCTCACCTCCATCAATAAAGGACTCCAGGAAGAATTCGGCGAAGCCTTGGACGACGTGGAAATGCAGGTGGGCAGTCCCGGATTGGGCAAGCCCTTCAAAGTGGAACGCCAATACCGCAAACGACTCGGCAAGAAAATAGACGTTCTCATGGCGGACGGCACCGAACTTCAGGGTGTTCTGGAGGCTTTTGACAACGACGGAATTTCGCTGCGCATCCTCGAACCTTCCAAGGTGAAAGGACGGCAGCCCAAGCTAAGTGACGAAATAACGGTGGTCTCTTTCACCGGCATCAAGGCCGTACAGGCCACCATCAACCTCAATTGAAGCAGTGCAATGAGCACAGTGAACCTCATCGAATCCTTCGGGGAATTCAAGGATCTTAAAAACATCGACCGGGTTACCATGATGGGTATCCTGGAGGATGTGTTCCGTGGCGTGGTGAAACGAAAATATGGCGAAGAGGCCAAATTCGACATCATCATCAACCCTGACAAGGGTGACTTGGAGATCTGGTTGAACCGCGAGATCGTGCCGGATGGCGAAGTAGAGGATGAAGGCCTGCAGATCCCGCTCAGCGAAGCGTTAAAGATCGAGCCCGATTTCGAAGTGGGCGAGGAAGTGAGCCAGGAAGTAAAGATCCCGGACTTCGGCCGCCGCAATATCCTTTCCTTGAAGCAGAACCTCCAGAGCCGCATCATGGAATTGGAGAAGGACCATATCTATACCAAGTACAAGGAACGCGTAGGCGAGATCATCACCGGCGAGGTGTACCAGATCTGGAAGCGCGAAACGCTGGTGCTGGACGACGAGGGTAATGAGCTGATCATGCCCAAGGACCAGCACATCAAGACCGACTTCTTTAAAAAAGGCGATACCCTCCGTGCCGTGGTGTGGAAGGTGGAGATGCGTAACAACAGCCCGGTGGTCCTGCTGAGCCGTGCCGCTCCAGAGTTCCTGGAGAAGTTGTTCGAGCAGGAAGTGCCTGAAGTGGCGGACGGACTTATCACCATCAAGCGCATCGTTCGCGAACCCGGTGAGCGCGCCAAGGTGGCCGTGGAAAGCTATGACGATCGCATCGACCCGGTGGGCGCGTGCGTGGGCATGAAGGGAAGCCGTATCCACGGCATCGTGCGTGAACTGCGCAATGAGAATATCGACGTGATCAACTGGACGAGTAACGATTCGCTGCTGATACAACGCGCGCTCAGCCCTGCTAAAGTGGGCGAGATCAAGCTGGATGAAGTGAACAAGCGCGCCGAAGTATACATGAAGCCGGACCAGGTGGCGCTTGCTATCGGTAAGGGCGGACACAACATCAAACTCGCGGGCCGACTCTCCGGTTACGAGATCGATGTTTACCGCGACAGTGACGAGGTGACGGACGACGTGGACCTCGATGAATTCAAGGACGAGATCGAGCCTTGGATCATCGAAGCCCTGAAGAACATCGGTTGCGATACCGCGCGTTCCGTTGTGGAGATCGCACCCGACGAATTGGCCAAGCGCACCGATCTGGAGGAGGAGACCGTGACCGAGGTGTTGCGCGTGCTGAAGTCGGAGTTGGCAAAGTAAGTGTGGAGTAGCAGTACGGAGTAGAAGTAGCAGTTGGCAGAAGGGCAAAACGAGAACACGTGCGAATGGCAGAAACGGCAGGAAAGACGGTACGATTGAGCAAAGTGACCCGGGATTTCAATCTCGGGGTACACACTGTGGTGGAATTCCTCGCCAGCAAGGGACACGCCGTGGAGGAGAACCCCAACGCCAAGATCCCCGGCGACCTGTACGCATTGCTCGAAAAAGAATTCGGGCAGGATAAGGCCGAAAAACAGGCCAGCAAACAGGTTATCCAGGAACGCCAAGAGCGTGAAGTGGTGGCCTTGGCAAGTGCACCTGCCGTGGAACCTGTTCCAGTGATCGTTGCGCCACCAGTCGCCGCGGCCGCACCGGCACCGATCCCTGCACCAGTCCCAGCCGCCCCCGAAGCACCCAAGGCCGCCTTGCCTGCGGAGCCCGAACCTGTGTCCAAGGCTAAACCCACGGAGCCCGTTCCTGAGTCTGATGGCGTCATCCGCGCCAAGACCCAAACGTTCGCCGGCCCGAAAACAGTGGGTAAGATCGATCTGGACGCGGGCAAGAAGCCTAAAGCGCCAAAGACCGTAGCTCCCGCAACGTCGGCACCGGCTCCAGCGCCTGTGATCGCATCCGTGCCTGTACCAGCACCCAAAGTAGAAGTGCCGGTCAAGGCTGCACCTGTTGTACCACAGGAGCCCGAGACCATCCGCGTCAACGTGGAAAGGCTCACCGGCCCCAAGACGATCGGCAAGATCGAACTGCCAAAGGAGCGCGAGCGTAAGCCGAGTGATCGGGACAAAGACCGTGGCCGCCGTAAGCGCATCGTCAAGCCCGGACCCGTGGATGTGGGCCGTGTGGTGCAGCATGAACAACGCACTCCTCCTGCACGTCCGGGCGAACTGGACGAGAATGCGGTAAAGCGCAAGGTCAGCGAAACCTTGGCACGCCTCACCGGCGGTGGCGCAGGCCGCGGCCGGGGGGCCAAGCGCAAAGGCGACAAACGCCAAGAGCGCTACCAGCGCCGTGAAGAGGAGGATCAGGCCCGCCAGTTGGCCGGCAAGACCTTGCAAGTCACCGAATTCGTTACGGCAAGCGAACTGGCCTCCATGATGGACGTGCCGGTCACCGACATCATCAAGGCCTATTTCTCGCTTGGTATGATGGTCTCCATCAACCAGCGTCTGGATGCGGAGACATTGGCCGTGATCGCTGACGAATATGGCTTTAAGGTTGAGTTCGTGGGCGCGGACGTACAGGACACCACGGTGGAAGAAGCCGATGAGCCTGAGCGTGTTGTTTCCCGTGCTCCGATCGTTACAGTGATGGGCCACGTGGACCACGGAAAGACCTCCTTATTGGACCATATCCGCAAGGCCAATGTGATCGCAGGTGAGGCTGGTGGTATCACCCAGCACATCGGTGCTTACAGCGTGACGCTGGACAATGGGAAGCGCATTGCCTTCCTTGATACACCAGGCCACGAGGCGTTCACCGCCATGCGTGCCCGTGGAGCTCAGGTCACCGACATCGCCATCATCGTGATCGCAGCGGACGACAGTGTGATGCCACAGACCCGCGAGGCCATCAACCACGCACAGGCTGCCGGCGTACCAATGGTGTTCGCCTTCAACAAGATCGATAAACCAGGCGCGAACGCGGAGAAGATCCGTGAGCAATTGTCCCAAATGAACATCCTCGTTGAGGAGTGGGGCGGCAAATTCCAGAGCCAGGAGATCAGCGCCAAGAAGGGTCAGGGTATCGACCAGTTGCTGGACAAAGTGTTACTCGAGGCCGATATGCTCGACCTGAAGGCTGATCCCGGCAAACGCGCCGCAGGCGTGGTGATCGAGAGCACCTTGGAAATGGGCAAAGGCTATGTGACCACGTTGCTCGTGGAAGGCGGTACGCTCCACAAGGGCGACATTCTGCTCGTGGGCCAATTCAGCGGTAGGGTCCGGAACATGTTCAACGAACGCGGCCAGCAGATTGCCGAAGCAGGGCCTTCAGTACCCGTGTCCATCCTCGGCCTCGATGGTGCGCCGAACGCAGGCGACCGCTTCCAAGTGATGACGGACGACCGCGAAGCACGCCTCATCGCGACGCGCCGCCATCAACTCCAGCGCGAGCAAGGCATCCGCACACACAAGCATATTACGTTGGACGAGATCGGCCGACGCCTTGCCATCGGCGACTTCAAAGAGCTTAACGTGATCGTGAAAGGTGACGTGGACGGTTCCGTGGAGGCACTGACCGATTCACTGCTGAAGCTCAGTACGGAAAGCATCAAGGTGAACGTGATCCACAAAGCCGTGGGTCCGATCGCCGAAAGCGACGTATTGCTCGCCTCCGCATCGAACGCGATCATCATCGGCTTCCAAGTGCGTCCCACGGTCGGGGCCCGCAAGTTGGCTGAGAACGAGGAGATCGACATCCGGCTCTACTCCATCATCTACGATGCCATCGAGGAACTCAAGCAGGCCATGGAAGGTATGCTCGCGCCCAAGGAAGTGGAGAAAGTGGTGGGTACTGCAGAGGTCCGTGAAACATTCCGCATCAGCAAGGTGGGCATGGTGGCCGGTTGCTACGTCCTGGACGGCAAGATCGCCCGCAACAACAAGGTGCGCTTGATCCGGAACGGGATCGTGGTATACACCGGCGACCTTAGCGATCTCAAACGGTTCAAGGATGATGCGAAGGAGGTGCAGCACGGCTATGAATGCGGTCTCAGCATCAAGAACTTCAACGACATCAAAGTGGGCGATACGATCGAAGCCTTCGTGATGGAAGAGGTGAAGCGGACACTGGAGGGATAAGGTGTTCCGACATTCATCGTGCGTCGTCCCGGGCAATTGTCGGAGAGTACTCGGCTTGATCCTGCTGAATTATTCCGACGGTCCTCGATCTGGATCCGTCCAGGCTTTCAGCACGGCGTCTTTCGCAATGGTGCTCAGCCTTTGGCCCGTCACTCGTTGGTAAACTTCGCCAGTTTAAAAGGCTGAACCTCCACGTTGTTCAGCACTGGAACAGGACATCGTTCAACTTGCCCTCCGTAGCCATGCCGGGTTCGACGTAAGTGTGTGGACTTACCCGATGACCGAACTATCGCTCTGTTTTCAGCCGCGGTGGCTCGATCTGTTCCGGCACCACGTAGGAACCCGGGTATTCACTCTTCAGGTCCTCCAACAAGCTCTCGGCTGCCACGCGGTCCCGTTGATCGCCCACGCGGACGCGGAAGTTCGGTGCGAGGTAACTCAGGTAGGCCGGAACGTCCGGATGGTTCCCCATGAAGCTGCGGCGCAGCGTTTCCGCCGTGTTGCGATCGCCATTGAAGATCTGCACGCGAAAGCCTTCCAATTGTCGGGTATGCGCGGCATAATTGGTCATTTGCGTCTTGATCCTATCACTCTCGACCACGGTGATCTTGCCCGGTATTACGGCTTCCTGTGAGGTAGTGTCGGGCTGCCAAGCTTTGGACTGCACGTGCATAGGGATGGTCGGTTCCGCGGGTTTGTACAAGCGCGGATCGTCCTGCGCAAGGGCTGCCAAAGTCAGAAGGCAGGGGAGAAGGGGAAGCAAGAAACGCATCGGCGGCAAATGTATTGGCAAGTGGCGTGCCGGGTTGCAGGTCTGATGATGAGCTTGTGAGCGGATCATTACATCGGATCCTGGTAAAGGGGACACCCGATGGTAGTATCACTTGTAGGAACTCCGTTCGGGGCGCCACGGTGCGGGGATCTGGAGGAGATGATGAACATTGCGGTGTATCACTGGAGTGACTTCCGTCAGCAAGGGGGCACTTCGGCCTGTCAAAACTTGACCATCTGCTGAATTCTACACCATGCGTCGTGCTTTTGAGAGGCCTTTTGTCCAGTTCAGTTGTAAAGTGATCTTTTCAGAGGTGGTTCCAAAATCTTTTAATAAAGGGAAAATGACATCGCCGTGACGTTCGTTTTCCCAGTGCCAGCAAGCCCTTCAACTGCCCTCACGTTAATTGGAACCATTCTAAATAGGGCACTTTGCCCCGTTCCTTGGGCTTGTGCGCTTCCGTCCTAATTGTCCACGTCTATTTTTGCGCGGCGAAGATCAACCGGGGAATGCCCCCAAAATCGTCCGGAATGTCCCTTGTATCCATGGTTTCCAAGCGCTCGACAGGGTTGCTCCATCTGCTGTTAGCCTTCGGTCTGCTCCTTTCTGCCAACGGCGTTCGGGCACAGGTCGATCAGGCGCAGTACGACACCGGTGAAAAGGTATTCAAAGCGAATTGTGCCAGTTGCCACAAGCCGGATCAGGCCATGACAGGCCCGATGTTGAAGGGTGCCAAGGCGAGCTGGGATGGTAAAGGGGATATACATGCTTGGGTCAAGAACAGCCAGGCGTACATAAAGTCCGGGAACGCGCACGCAAAGGAGATCTTCGAGAGTCACAACAAGATCATCATGCCGCCGCAAGCTGTGAGCGATGCGGATATTGACGCGATCCTTTACTATGCGGACAACTTCGCCCCGAAAGGTGCCGCCAAGGCAGTCGCCGCCGCTCCTACAGAAGCTCAGCCTACAAGCTCCAGCTGGCAATGGTTGATCATCGTTGGCCTACTGCTCTTATTGGTCCTGCTCTCCTTGGGCGGGGTGCGCACCCAACTGGTGAATGCCGTTCGTGAAAAGGACGGCTTGGCGCCGGAAGTGAACCTGACCACTTGGGGCCGTATCCGCCGGTGGGCATATAACAACAAGGGATGGGCTAGCGTCGTCGTGCTGCTGATGGTCGTATGGGTCTCCGTGCTCACTTGGAACTTCCTGTTCCGCATCGGGGTGTATGGTGGTGATACGGTAGCGCACTACAAACCCAGCCAACCCATTGCTTTCGACCATACCCTGCATGCTGGCAAGGATAATCTCAATATCAACTGTCAATATTGCCATAGCAGTGCCAGCAATAGCAAAAGTGCAGGCATCCCAAGTGCCAACGTGTGCATGAATTGCCACAAGGTGGTGGCGCAAGGACCGAAGACCGGCAAAGAGGAGATCGCCAAAATCTACGCCGCTACAGGCTGGGACCCGGAAAAAATGGCATACACGGGCGTTGAAAAGCCGATCATTTGGAACAAGGTGCACAACCTTCCCGACCACGTTTTCTTCAGCCACGCGCAGCACGTTGCTGTTGGTAAGATCGAGTGCCAGAAGTGCCACGGACCCGTGGATACCAAGATGGACGTGGTAGAGCAATGGAGCCCCTTGACCATGAGCTGGTGCCTTCAGTGCCACAATGAGACCGAGGTGAAGGTGGCAGGAAGTGACAACGGCTACTACAAGGAGATCCACCGCAGGCTGGCCCAAACACCGATGGGACAGCGTGAATTGCGGAAATACTTAGAGGACGAAAAGATCACTGTGCGGGAGCTTGGGGGCTGGGAATGCGCCAAGTGCCACTACTAAGACCGATCGAAGCAGAGAGATGCCAAGCAAAAAGCAATACTGGCAGGACGTAGCAGAAACGGACCCTGCGCACATCCCGGCCGCGACCGACCGTAACGAATTCAAGGCTCCTTCCACATTGGATCAGGCCTTGTCCGATGGTACCCTTACAGGTTCTACCACCAGTCGGCGCGATTTCCTGAAATTCCTCGGTTTCTCCGTGGGTGCAGCCACCTTGGCCGCCTGCGAAACACCGGTCATCAAGAGCATTCCCTACGTCAACAAGCCTGAGGAGATCACACCGGGCGTAGCCAACTGGTATGCCAGCACGTATTACGATGGTGAGGACTTTGCCAGCGTGCTTGTGAAGACCCGCGAAGGCCGCCCCATCCACGTTACCGGCAATCCCCGCTTCGGTGTGAACCGCAACCCGGTGAACGGGAAAGGCGGCGTGAACGCTCGTATCAACAGCAGTGTACTGGGTCTCTATGATAGTGAGCGCCTCACTGCCCCTATGGAGGTTGCTGATGGTACCATGACCCAACGGGCATGGGCCGAGGTGGACAAGGCCGTCGGCGAAGGTTTGGCCAAGGTGAGCGCAGCAGGCAAGCGTATTGTCCTGCTCACCAACACCATCGTGAGCCCAAGTGAGAAGAACGCGATCGATGTGTTCCGTGCACAGCATGCTCTCGTGCTTAACAGTGGCGATGCTTCCGTTTCCGCCACTGTGGGTGGGGCAGTGGACCATGTGCAATACGATGCCATCAGCTATGCAGGCATCGCGAGTGCCAACCTGAAGACGTTCGGCAAATGGGCGTTCCCAACATTGGACCTCACAAAGGCCGACGTGCTCGTGTCCATCGGCGCGGACTTCCTCAGCAACTGGGGCAGCAGCTTGGAGAACACTTGGCAGTACGCCAGCCGCCGTCGGCCCGAGGACGCAACCAAGGACAAGCCGATGAGCCGCCACTGGCAGTTCGAGGCCCGCATGAGCCTTACCGGTGCCAATGCAGACCAGCGTGTAGCCGTCCGCAACAGCGAGGTGCCCGCGTTAGTTTCCGCATTGCACAGTGCCATCGCTTCCGGAACGGGAAATGCTACTGCCGGTAATGCCAAACTAGAAGGACGTGCCGCCGAGGCGGTAGCCCAATGCGCCAAGGAACTCATTGCCGCCAAAGGAAAATGCTTGGTGGTATGTGGAAAGAACGAGGAAGGTGTGCAGGTGCTGGTGAACAGCATCAACACCATGCTGGGCAATTACGGCAGCACCATCGACATCCGCAATGCTTCACCCTTCTTCCGCGGAAATGATGCGCAGGTCGCGCAGTTGGTGAAGGACATGAATGCCGGCCAAGTGGGCGCGCTGCTCATAGCCGGGGTAAACCCCGCTTACACCTTACCGAACGCAGAGGAGTTCAAGGCTGGTCTGGCCAAGACGGGCCTATCCGTGAGCTTTTCGCTGTATGCCGATGAAACGGCCTCGCGTTGTAAGTGGATCGCACCGAACCATAACTGGCTTGAGAGCTGGAACGATTTTAGCCCGGCTGCCGGCCAATATGCCTTGGCACAACCCACCATCCGCCCGTTGTTCAATACGCGCCAGTGGGGTGAAAGCCTGTTGAAGTGGAGTGGCCAGAATACCGATTGGCACCAGTTCGTTCAAACGGTTTCCGGCACCACCATGCCCGCGGGAGCTTGGGACCAAAGCCTCCACGACGGTGTGTATAGTGGACCTGTCACCACCATGGTGGATATGGCAGCGCCCTCCTTCGACCTCGCCCAAGCATCGGCAAAGGCCATGGACACGGCCAAGGATGCAGGCGATTGGGAGATCGAATTGTACACCTCCGAAGCTCTAGCCAGCGGGCAGCATGCCAATAACCCTTGGTTGCAAGAGCTGCCGGACCCCATCACCAAAGCTACTTGGGACAATTACGTGTGCATCGCCCCTGAAGACCTGAGTGCGCTCACCGGAAAGTCCTTCAAGGACTTGTACATCGGTCAGGAAAGCCCGGCTCAAGTATTGAAAGTCACCGTGAACGGTGTCGCCATGGAGCTGCCAGCGGTGATGAGCCCTGGTCAAGCCCCTAAGACCGTCGCGGTTGCTTTGGGATACGGACGTGGTGCCAGTGGCGAACGCGTCGGTCGCGCAGCATGCATGAAGGATGCTTCAGGCAAGCTTACCCCAGTTGGGCAGAATGCCTACCCTTGGACCGCAGTGCGCGGGAATACAGTGCGCTACGAGGCTCCTGCGACAGTGGAGACCACCGGCCGTACCTATCCGATCGCCCTTACCCAGACCCAGATGACGGGAATGGACCGCGAGAGCATTGTGAAGGAGACAACCTTGGCCGTTTGGTCGCTGAACGAGCCCAAGGAGACCTATAACGAAACCGAGACGCTCGCCGTTCACGAAGATGTGAACCACGATGGTAAGGTGGATGCGCTGGACCGGGTTCCGGCAACGGAGATCGACCTGTGGGCACCCCACCCGATCGAGGAGGTAGGCTTGCACTTCGGGATGAGCATTGACCTCAATGCCTGCATCGGTTGCGGTGCTTGTGTTACCGCTTGCAACAGCGAGAACAACGTTTCCGTGGTCGGTAAGGACGAAGTGCGCCGCAGCCGCGAAATGCACTGGCTCCGTATCGACCGTTACTATTCCAGCGATACCCATACCGACACCGAAGAACTCAGCTGGGCAGGACGCCTTTCTGAAATGGAGAAGCCAAGTGCCCAGCCTGGAGTCATCTTCATGCCGGTGATGTGCCAGCAGTGCAACCATGCCCCTTGTGAGACGGTCTGCCCGGTAGCGGCGACCACGCACAGTGAAGAGGGCATGAACATGATGACCTATAACCGTTGCATCGGCACGCGTTACTGCGCGAACAACTGCCCTTACAAGGTGCGTCGGTTCAACTGGTTCAATTACGTTACCGAACAGTTCGGTGATGTGAACCCCGCTTGGGACGAGTTGGGTCGCATGGTGCTCAATCCGGATGTGGTCGTACGCGGCCGTGGTGTGATGGAGAAGTGCAGCTTCTGCATGCAGCGCATCCAGGCCGGCAAATTGGAGGCAAAGAAGGCAGGCCACCCCTTGAAGGACGGGGATATTGAAACTGCTTGCTCCAGTGCCTGCCCTACGAACGCCATCATCTTCGGCGATCTGAACGACACTAAGAGCCGGATCCGGGCGGAGCGAGATGGTGCCCGCGGTTATCAAATGCTTGAGGAGATCGGCACACAGCCAAACGTGACCTACCAGGTAAAGGTGCGCAACACCGCCGGGGAGGCCGAACACCACCACGCCTAAGCCAGAAGAGGCAACATGCATCAAGAAGCAGCGATACGACCCCCGCTCATCCTGGGCCACCGTACCTACGGCGACATCACCAACGATGTGGTGGGACCCATTGAGAACAAGGCCCCACGGGCTTGGTATGTGCTGATCACCATCGCGGCCATCATCGCCGTTTATGGTATCGGCTGTATCATGTACCTGATCAGTAAAGGGATCGGGGCTTGGGGAATGAACAAGACCATCAACTGGGCTTGGGACATCACCAACTTCGTGTGGTGGGTGGGTATCGGCCACGCCGGGACATTGATCAGTGCGGTACTGCTGCTCTTCCGCCAGAAGTGGCGCATGGCCGTGAACCGCTCCGCCGAGGCGATGACCATTTTCGCCGTGGTGATGGCTGCAACATTCCCCTTGATCCACATGGGGCGTATCTGGTTGGCCTATTTCGTTTTCCCCTTGCCGAACCAGTTCGGTTCCCTATGGGTGAATTTCAACTCACCGCTTCTGTGGGACGTATTTGCTATTAGCACATACTTCTCCGTGAGTTTGGTGTATTGGTACATCGGTCTTATTCCGGACTTCGCCTCCATCCGTGATCGTGTGGTGAAGACCTGGCAAAAGAAGTTGTACAGTGTTCTTGCTTTCGGCTGGACCGGGAACGCCAAGGCTTGGCAGCGCTTCGAGGAAGTAAGCTTGGTGCTCGCAGGCCTTGCTACCCCGCTTGTGTTCTCGGTACACTCCGTGGTGTCCATGGACTTCGCTACATCGCTGGTGCCGGGTTGGCACAGCACCATCTACCCGCCCTATTTCGTAGCTGGTGCGATATTCTCCGGCTTCGCTATGGTGCAGACGCTGCTCTTGGTGATGCGCAAAGCCATGAAGCTCGAGGCGTACGTCACCCGCAAGCACGTGGAATACATGAACATTGTGATCATGGTGACAGGCGGCATTGTCGCAGTAGCCTACGCCACGGAGTTCTTCATGGGTTGGTACAGTGGCGTGGAGTATGAGTACTACACATACATGAGCATGGGTGCCGCCACGGGGCAGTACAGTTGGGCATTCTGGGCGCTGATCATCTGCAACATCCTCATCCCCGGAATGCTTTGGTTCAAGCCCATCCGCACCAGCTTCTTCTGGGCCTGGGCGATCTCCATCGTGATCAACGTTGGCATGTGGTTCGAACGCTTTGACATCATCGTGCTCTGCCTGCACCGCGACTATATGCCCAGTGGCTGGACGATGTTCTACCCAACATGGGTGGACGTAGGCACCTTCATTGGCACCATCGGCATCTTCTTTACGCTTTACCTGCTCTTCGCACGCTACTTCCCCGTGTTGGCCTTCAATGAATTGAAGACCATCCTGAAGACCAGTGGCGAGAGCTACAAGGGCGAGGTGCTTCCCAAATCACAGCATTGATAGGCATGTCCAACAAAGTGATCTACGCGGTCTACGAGGACCCTGAACTGCTGAAGGACGCAGCACGCAAGCTGGTTTCCGCCGGCGTGAAGGTGCGCGACGTATTCAGCCCTTTCCCGGTCCACGGACTGGACCCGATCATCGGCCTCAAGCGCACGCGCTTGGCCATCGTTTCTTTCATGTTCGGCTGTTTCGGCCTGTCCTTGGCGATCTTGGGCACCTACTACATGATGATCTACGATTGGCCCATGAACATCGGCGGCAAGCCTAACGGTTTTTACTATCAGAACGTCACATCATTCGTGCCGGTGCTTTTCGAATTCACTGTGTTGAACGCCGCACATGGCATGGCCATTACTTACCTGATCCGCAACAAGACGTTGCCCGGTATGAAAGGGCGTAACCCCGACCCACGCAGTACAGATGACAAATTCGTGTTGGAGTTGCGGACCGAGGACAATCACGCCCACAGCGACGATTCACTCACCGGCATGTTGCGCGAAACCGCTGTGCTGGAGATCAACGAACGCCAATGCTGAGACCCATGCGCAACCCCATCGGCTTTTTGCCAGCGGGCCTTTTGCTCGTGTTGGTAGCGTCCAGCTGCAACAACAAGAAGGATAGTCCCGGCTTGGAATACATGCCGGACATGTACCGCAGTCCCGCCATCGAAGCATACGTGGACTACGGCCAGGACCCGTATTACTTCGGTGACAGCTTGGCCGAGGCACAGCGTGGAACGATGAGCGCACGCCTGCCTGTTAAGGGCACTATCGCCTTTGCAGGGAATGAAGCCGATGCGGCATATAATTTCCCGTATCCCTATCCGGATACACCTGAAGGATACGAGGCGGCAGGAGTGGATCTGCATGATCCCATCCCGATGACCACCGCGTCAGTGGAACAGGGAAAGGCCCTGTATGAGATCTTCTGTATGCATTGCCATGGCGCTACAGGCAAAGGCGACGGTGGAGTAGTGGCCAAAGGCGGCTACCCGCCCCCGCCTGCATACGACGGTCCGCAGTTGAAGGATCTTCCGGAAGGCAAGATGTTCCATTCCCTGATGTATGGTAAGAACCTGGCAATGGGTTCGCACGCCAGTCAGCTGGATCACCGTGAGCGTTGGTTGGTTATCGAGTACGTGAAATATCTGCAGAACGACGGGAAAATGCCCGGGGATGTCGCCGCCGCTACAGCCACGGACAGCACCGCCAAAGCGCCCGCAGCGCAGTGAACAATAGCAAGAACCGATGAACTTCACCATTAGCAAACGCGCCGGGACCACGACCCTTGTACTGCTGGCTGTGGGCGTCCTGCTTGCCGCTATCGGCGTGATCGGCGACCATACCGATAATCGCCAGTACAGCTGGGCCGCTTTCTATGCGAATGCCCTTTTCTTCTTCTTCATCGCTTTGGGAACACTGTTCTTCTATGCGTTGAACAACATCACGGAAACAGGATGGACCGTGCTCGTTCGTCGTGTGTATGAAGCCATTTTCTCCTACGTGCCGCTTGGAGCTGCGCTCGTCGTTATTGCTCTTTTGGCTGGCTCCTTGGGCTTGAACCACATGTGGCCTTGGATGGACGGTCGTACGCTTGACACGTCCGACCCTAATCATTACGACGCTCACATCGCATTGCTCCGCCCTTATCTCAACCTGCCTTTCTTCTGGGTGCGCGCGGTGCTGATGATCGGAACCTTTATCTATTTCGCCCGCTGGTTCCGTGCACACAGCCTGCGCATGGACCAAGTAGGAAGCGACGGGCTGCTGCGCGAACACTGGTCCATGTACAACCGCAGTATCGGTTTCATGGTGCTGTTCGCTTTCTTCAGCTCCGTCCTCTCTTGGGATTGGATCATGAGCATTGATGTTCACTGGAAAAGCGCGCTTTTCGGTTGGTACGTTTTCTCCGGCATGTGGATCGGTGGAATGGTCACCGCGGTGATCATCGTTCTATACCTGAAGGGAAAGGGTTATTTGCCCCAAGTGAATGGAAGCCATATCCAGGACATGGGCAAGTGGGTTTTTGCCGTGAGCTTCTTGTGGAGCTATCTCTACTTTGCACAGTTCCTGCTTACCTGGTATGCTAACATCCCTGAGGAGGTGACCTACTTCAAAGTGCGTATCGACCATCATCCGGCGTTGGTGTGGGGGATGTACTTCGTCAACTTCGCTCTGCCAATGGTGTTGCTGATGAGCCGCGATACCAAACGGAACCCCAAGTTCCTCATTGGGGTAGGTGTTCTTATCTTTATCGGCCATTGGCTGGACATGGTCCAGATGATCATGCCAGGTTCATTAGGCGACCATTTTGAGCAGATCGGCCTGCTGGAGATCGGCTTCTTCATCGCGTTCCTCGGCCTTTTCGTGCGGACCGTTCTCGGTGCGCTCGCGAAAGCCCCACTTACCGTTGTTCACCACCCCTTCCTCGAGGAAAGTGTGCATCACCAGATCTGAAAATGGCCCCGTGCCCTTCCATAACCGAATAGCATGACGACGTTGTTGATCCTCGCAGTGATCGTTCTGGCCTTCTTGGTGGTAATGCGCCTCCATAGGGTGTCGGACCTTGCCGCCGCCTTGCGCGGGGAGCGCGAGGAACTTATTCCCGAAAAGGATAACCGGACCTCCGGCCGCATGATGTGGGTGGTCGGTTTCATCTACCTCGCACTGTTCACGTGGATCCCCATACATTTCAAGTCCGTGTTCCTGCCGCCACCTGCAAGTACGCAAGGCGTGTGGATCGATGCCATGTTCCACTTCAACTGGATCATGTTGGGCATCGTGTTCTACATCACCAACATCGCTCTCTTCTATTTCGCGGGCAAGTACTTCCACCGGCCCGGTAAGAAGGCATTCTGGTATCCGCACAACAACCGCCTCGAGCTTTTATGGACCGTGATCCCGGCAGTGGTGCTCATCGTGGTCATCATCTATGGACTTTACGTGTGGAACAGGATCACCGCGGCTCCCGATCCTGGCACGATGGAGGTAGAGGTATATGGAAAACAGTTCGATTGGACCATCCGGTACCCGGGTAAGGACAAACAGCTTGGTGCCACGGATTTCCGGTTGATCGACGGTGACAATCCTTTGGGCATCGTAACCGGCAACGTGGTAACAAAGCGGCTCGCGGATCTGCAGAAGGAACTCGAACAAGCCGAAGTCGACCGTGCCGCTCAGGCCGAGATCCAACCAACTGACCAATTGGCTGACATGGACGATCATATTGCCCACATCCGCCGAATGCGGGAAGGCATTATGAATCTGGGGATCCTGATGAAGGAGGATATCGCAACGAATGGCGGGAACAGTAAATACCTGCATGGTGCCGACGACCAAGTGACCAAGGAGTTCCACCTGCCTCAGAACGTGGACGTGGAACTGTTGATCCGCAGCCAGGACGTGATCCACAGCGTTTACTTACCTCACATGCGCGCCCAAATGAACGCCGTGCCGGGAATGACCACGCGCATGCACTTGGTGCCTACGATCACCACGGATAGTATGCGTTTAGTGACCAATAATCCCGAGTTCGATTATATCCTGCTCTGCAACAAGGTCTGCGGTATATCGCACTACAACATGCAGATACCCCTTACCGTGGAGAAACCAGGTGCATTCAAGGTCTGGTCCATCTTGCTGCCTTCTTTCGAGAACAAGTCGAAGGTAGCCGACGAAGCACCTGCGGACAGTTCGAAAGCCAAAGTGGCAACGGACACCACTGCGGTTGCAACCACGACCGAAACGAAAAAGAATTGATCATGAGCGCCGTAGCCAATACGCAGGCGGCCCATAGCGGCCACCACCACGCGGACCTCCACCAGCATAAGGAGAGTTTCATCTCCAAGTTTGTCTTCTCGCACGATCACAAGATGATCAGCAAGCAGTTCCTCGTGACTGCTATTATCATGGCTTGGATCGCCATGATCATGTCCGTGATCTTCCGTCTGCAGATCGCTTGGCCCGGAGAGAGCTTCGCTTTTACCCATTTCTTTTTGGGTGAGAAGTGGGCGCCGGGTGGCGTGCTGAGTTCCACGATGTACCTCGCCTTGGTCACCATACACGGAACGATCATGGTGTTCTTTGTGTTGACAGGTGGCCTTTCCGGAACGTTCAGCAATTTGCTGATACCCTATCAGATCGGCGCGAGGGACATGGCCAGCGGTTTCATCAACATGCTGTCCTATTGGTTCTTCCTCACAGCCTCGATCATCATGATCTTTTCCCTTTTCGTGGAAAGTGGTCCCGCTGCCGGTGGATGGACGGTCTATCCTCCCTTGAGCGCTCTGCCCCAAGCCATACCCGGCTCAGGGACAGGAATGACGCTTTGGCTTTTCAGCATGGTCCTCTTCGTCGCGGGTTCGCTCATGGGCAGCCTCAACTATATCGTTACCGTCATGAACCTGCGCACTAAGGGCATGAAGATGACGCGTCTGCCCTTGACCATCTGGGCTTTGCTCCTCACCGCCATTGTTGGTGTGCTGGCTTTCCCGGTTCTGGTGAGTGCGGTCGTCCTGCTGATCATGGACCGGATGATGGGAACGAGCTTCTACCTGAGCGAGATCCATATCGCGGGTGAAGCGTTGGACCACATGGGTGGAAGCCCGATCCTTTACCAGCACTTGTTCTGGTTCTTGGGCCATCCGGAGGTTTATATCGTGATCCTCCCTGCCTTCGGTATCAGCTCCGAGGTGATCTCCACCATGAGCCGTAAGCCGATCTTCGGCTATCGCGCCATGATCGGGTCCCTTATGGCGATCTCTTTCCTGAGCTTCATCGTTTGGGCCCACCACATGTTCATCTCCGGGATGAATCCCTTCCTCGGCAGCGTGTTCGTCTTCACCACGGTATTGATCGCCATCCCAAGCGCGGTGAAGGTGTTCAACTACCTCACCACACTGTGGCGCGGCAACATCATTTTCAGCCCTGGAATGCTTTTCAGTATCGGCATGGTTTCCACGTTCATCGCGGGTGGCCTCACCGGGATCATCCTTGCGGACAGCGCACTCGACATCCAGGTACACGACACTTATTTCGTGATCGCCCACTTCCACATGGTAATGGGAGTAAGTGCCATCTTCGCCATGTTCGCTGGTATCTATCACTGGTTCCCCAAGATGTATGGGCGCATGATGAGCACCAAGCTCGGTTACCTGCACTTCTGGACCACCTTCATCTGTGCCTTCGGGGTGTTCATCCCCATGCACTATGTCGGTCTGGCCGGTGGTCCTCGCCGTTACTATAACTACACGGAGTTCCCGATGTTCAATGGTGGCGTGGCTGACCTGAACCATATCATCAGCGTTTTCGCCATCATCGGTGCTGCGGCGCAGATCATTTTCACCTACAACTTCTTCCGGAGCATTTTCCTCGGGCAGAAGGCGGTGCAGAACCCTTGGCATTCGAACACCTTGGAGTGGACAACCCCTGTCGAACACATCCACGGCAACTGGCCCGGCCCACTACCTACCGTATATCGTTGGCCCTATGATTACAGCAAGCCCGGCAAGCTGGAGGATTACGTGCCGCAGACAGTGCCCTTGGAGGACGGAGAAGAGGAGCATTGAGGATCTCAAGAACTTCATGGGAATGTCCGCACTTTTGTGCGGACATTTTCTTTTGATACCTACCCATGCGACCGGTGCTGCTTGCCTTCCTGCTCTGCTCCGCCGGTGCACATGCCCAACTACTGGATAGCTTGAAATTGTTCGGGGAGCAAAAGCCGCACTTTGTGCTGAAGCTCGACTCACGGGGGTCGTTCATAAGCAACAGCAACGTCTCGATCATGGGCGTTAAGGCCGGTTTGGAACATTCCGGCCGATTCCAATACGGTCTGGGATACAGTTTCCTGTGGTCGCCCGTGGAGAAGACCCGCACAGTGAATGGAACGGCAGAGGTGCCTACCACGCTGCGATTAGGCTATTTCACGCCGTACGTCGAGTACGCATTCTACCAGCGCGGACCGTGGGAAGCCCGGATCCCGGTCCAGTTCGGGATCGGTTCAGGCTCTTTGGTGTACCGCGACGCTGACGAGCGCAAGCAGCGCTCTGCGCGCTCGTTCCTGCTTCTTTATGAGCCGTCCATGACGGTGCAGTACCGCTTCTTCAAATATTTTGGTGCCAGTGCCGGCTGGGGTTACCGTTTACTGCTGGTTCACACGGCATTGGATGAACGCCTATCCGCTCCCACTTATGTGCTTGGGTTGAAAGTGTTCTTCGGTGATCTTTGGAAGGACCTGAAACCTTAGGCGCTCTCGGTCCGCGCATCCTTTCCGCAGCACCATCTGCTTCTTTTACCTTTACGGCACCCATGCCAGAATCTTTCGACGTCCGCCAGGAACAACGCTCCGCCTCGGACAAGGAGCTTGAGCAGGTGTTGCGTCCGCGCCGCTTTGAAGAGTTCGCCGGTCAGCGCTCCGTAACGGATAACCTCAAGGTCTTCGTCCAAGCCGCCAAATTGCGCTCGGAAGCCCTGGACCACGTGTTGCTGCATGGCCCACCAGGGCTCGGTAAAACCACCTTGGCGGGTATCATCGCCCAAGAGATGGGCGTGAGCATGAGGATCACCAGCGGGCCGGTACTGGACAAGCCGGCGGACCTTGCTGGTCTGCTGACCAATTTGGAGCCGAACGACCTGCTATTCATTGATGAGATCCACCGTCTCAGCCCCATAGTGGAGGAATACCTCTACAGTGCCATGGAGGATTACCGCATCGACCTGGTGATCGACGCAGGACCGAATGCACGCACGGTGCAGATCAACCTCAACCCTTTCACGCTTGTGGGGGCAACCACGCGCAGCGGATTGCTCACCGCCCCGTTGCGTGCCCGCTTCGGCATCAACAGCCGCCTCAATTATTACGATGCTGAAACATTGACAGGGATTGTACACCGGTCCGCTGGCTTGCTCAACGTTCCCATCGTGGCGGAGGCCGCACACGAGATCGCCCGACGTAGTCGCGGTACGCCACGTATCGCCAACGCACTGCTGCGCCGCGTACGCGACTTTGCCCAGATCCAAGGCGATGGCGCCATCGATCTGGCCATCGCGAAGCATGCCCTAAAGGCGCTGAACGTGGACGCGCACGGCTTGGATGAAATGGACAACCGGATCCTGCTGTGCATCATTGAAAAATTCGCTGGAGGTCCCGTGGGCCTTAATACCGTTGCGACCGCGGTAGGCGAAGAAAGCGGGACCATTGAAGAGGTGTATGAACCATTCCTCATCATGGAGGGTTACATCATGCGCACCCCGCGAGGCAGACAGGCCACGGAACGCGCTTTCAAGCATCTGGGAAAAGTACCCACCGCCAAACCCGGCAACCTGTTCGGTGAGTGAACAGCTCCTTGTTCCTCAAACTGCCGAACGGTCCAAGTGCGGAACCGCCGTTGCCATGAACGACCAAGCCGAAATACATTCCAGCGCGGCTTTTCGTCCCTTTTTGGACGAAGGATACTGGCCGGTTGACCTGGTTGACCGCTTTCAACACATCGCGGGCCAGTATGCTGCAAACACGGCCGTACGGGACCACAATGGCGCGATCACCTACGGCGAACTGGACCTTGCAGTGCGCGCCTTTGCGGCGGGCTTGCAAGGTTTGGGCCTGGTGCCTGGTGATCGCGTGGCATTGCTCATGGAACAGGACCGGTTTGCCGCCGTTGCCATGTTGGCGGTGCTACATGCGGGATGCACTTACGTGGTGCTGGATGTGGCCGACCCCGAGCGGCGTTTATCCGACTTGGTCCAACAAGCGCAAGTGGCCGCTGTAGCGTGCATGGCCGGCTTCCGGGAAATTGCCGAAAGGATCGCGGCCGACGCGCCGCACATAGTGACCTGCGAGGAATTGCTCAGATCCCCGGCTGCGGCGTGGGAGCGCCGGGCAACTGATCAGGGAACCCCGGCTTATCTCATTTTTACTTCGGGCACCACGGGAAGGCCCAAAGGAGTTATGCAATCCCATGCCGGTGTGCTGGCCCACATCCGGAACTATACGGACAACCTGCATTTGGGTCCTGGCGATCGCATGAACATGGTGGCTATGCATGGCTACGATGCGGCGGTGATGGATCTCTATGGCGCATTATTGAACGGTGCCGCGCTACACATGTGGGACATCCGGCGTGATGGACTGGAAGCCTGTGTGGAACGGATCGTTTCCGAACGCATCACCGTTTTCCATTCCACGCCTTCCGTCTTCAGGACGCTGTTCCGGAGCGTGCATGAAGTAAACCTGTGCCTGCGCTTGGTCGTGTTGGGGGGGGAACGGACCACCGTGCAGGACGTGCGGCTTTTCCAGACCAAGTGCCCAACGGATTGCGTGCTGGTGAACGGCTTGGGCCCCACGGAATGCACCATCATTTGTCAAGGGTTCTTCAACACTACCTCACCAGTGATCGACCCCGTGCCTATCGGCAGGCCGGTGAAAGGACTTACTGTGCTGGTGTTGGACGCGAAAGGTGTGTCCGTGCCCGACGGCGAACCCGGGGAACTGGTGGTGCGAGGCAAGCAGGTGGCATTGAGTTATTTCGGTGGTGAAGGCGGGCAGTCCAGCGCTTTTGAGCACCATGCGGACGGAAGCCGCACCTACCATACCGGCGATATTGTAAAGAGCCTGTCGGATGGGCGATATGTTTTCCTGGACAGAAAGGATGGGCAACTTAAAGTCCATGGTATCCGCATTGAACCCAGTGAGATCACGGAAGCGCTCAACGCCCATCCGTTAGTGGCCGAGAGTGCCGTAACGCTTCAGGGTTCGGACGGAGCCGAAGCGTTGCATGCGTACGTGGTACCCGTTGGAAAGGAACGACCGGACCCGCAAGTGTTGCGATCGCATTTGGCAAAACACCTGCCCAGGGCCTGGCTACCTGCCACATACAATGTAGTGGAGCGTATCCCTTTGCGGGCCAACGGTAAGGTCGACTTGGGCGCATTGCCAACACCTGTCCAAGCACAGTCCCTGATGGTCCCGCCTTCCACCCACTTGGAGAAAAGCCTCGTGATGGTATGGAGGCACGTGCTGGGCCATCCGATCGGCCTGGACACCAATTTCTTCGAAGTGGGCGGTACGAGCCTGCATGGTTTGCGGATCCTCGCCCGTGTAACCGAGCTTCTTGGCGGCGAGAACTTGCCGCTGGCGCTCATTTTTCAACATCCCACGGTCCGTGGCATGGCGCAGCGCATCGATGATCTTTCCGAGGGCCTCCGCTGGAGCAACCTCGTGGCTGTAAGGCCGGAAGGCGACCGCACACCGGTGGTCTGCGTGCATGGCGATGAGGCTAACTACCACCTCTCGCGGATGTTGCCTGCATCCCATCCGTTCCTGGCATTTTTCCATCAGGGTGAGGATGGAAGGGCCATGACGCATACCACGTTCCCGGCTATCGCCACACATTATGCGCACGAGTTGGAGCAGGCGTTGCCCCAAGGACCCGTGGTGGTCTGTGGATACAGCTTTGGCGGGATCATCGCCCTGGAACTGGCCCAACGCCTGCGGGAGCATGGCCGCACGGTGCCGCTGTTGGTCATCCTTGATTCACAAGGACCCGACTTTGTGAAGCCTGTCAGCGTTAAGGGTCTCTTGCTGCGGATCCGCGATATCAAGGACCGGATCCGCTGCGAACACTGGTTAGGCAAAGGGTTGCCAATTCCAGAGCATCTGCGGAACTTTTACATCATGGACACCTATGGCAAAGCAATGCGTAGTTATCGCGCCGGACCGTGGACCGGCCCTGCGCTCCTGATCCGCTGTGCGGAGCGTGCACTTGAACCGACAGGCTGGGACCGCATACTGCCCAACCTCCGTACCGTGGTGGTGCCCGGCGACCACCAGTCCATCATCACCGCCATGGGTATTGAGCCGGTAGTGGAGGCCATCCAACAAGCGATGAGCGAACTTGCGCTTTGAGCCAAGCCGTGGTCCAATTTTCGGACTGACCTGCCATGTGGTACATATGCCCAAGAACCGCCTGAGCGAAAGGAATGCATTCATCCGACACTGCCGCAGCAAGCATTAAGGAAAAGGCCCGTGAGCTGGGCTTTTTGGCCTGCGGCATCGCCAAAGCGGATCTCTTGGCGGATGAAGCACCACACTTGGAGCTTTGGCTGCGCGAAGGCAAGAATGGTCAAATGGGCTATATGGCCAACAACTTCGACATGCGCTTGGACCCGCGCAAGCTGGTCCCGGGTGCGAAGAGCGTGATCAGCTTGGCGTACAACTACTACACCCCACCGAAGCAGCACGACCTCGAAGCGCCGAAGTTGAGCACCTACGCATACGGTCGCGATTACCACAAAGTGGTGAAGCAGCGCATGAAGCCATTGATGGCGTTCATCACTGAGCAGTTCGGCGAGGTGGACATGCGGGCGTTCACCGATAGCGCACCGGTGCTGGAGAAGGCTTGGGCACAGAAGGCCGGTATCGGCTGGAGAGGCAAGCACACCAACGTGATCCGACAAGGCAACGGCTCCTTCTTCTTCCTCTGCGAGATCATCCTGGACCTGGAACTCGCACCGGATGCGCCCGCCACCGATCACTGCGGTACGTGCAGGCGTTGCATCGATGCGTGCCCCACGGATGCCATCACTCCTTACGGTGTGAACGGTAGCAAGTGCATCAGCTATTTCACCATCGAATTGAAGGATGCCATCCCCACCGGGGCCGGCGACTTCAAGAACTGGGCCTTCGGCTGCGACATTTGCCAGCAGGTGTGCCCGTGGAACCGGTTCAGCAAACCGCACCACGAGCCGGATTTCGATCCCAAGCCTGCGCTGATGGAACTAACGGCCGACCAATGGCACGGCATGACCGAGCTCCTCTTCGATGAACTCTTCCATGGCAGCCCGGTGAAACGTACCAAGTACGAAGGACTGAAGCGGAACTTGAGCTACTTGAGGGAGAAGGTCCACCACAGAGGCACGGAGGCCACGGAGGATCGGGGAAGTCTTGAGTTGTGAGTCTCGAGTCCTGTGACGGCGCTGACATATCAGCCGTCAACATGTTGCATTTCTCCGTGGATCTGTCGTGAAAGAAGGTGGCAGTGGCAGTTAAAAGTGGCAGTCGGCTGCGGAAGCACTTGCTCCGCTGAACTTGATACCCGATACCAACAATTCCGATCACAAAAAGGATCTTGGACAGATCCTCTGCGCCTCCGCGCCTCGGCGGTAAAAACTCCAGCCCTCACGCTCGCATCGACCGCTGGAACACCTCCAAGATCACATCCTTGTACATGTGCCCGAAGGTGGCTAGGCACCAAGCCTTCAGCAACAACTGGTCGCCTTTGGCCACCCACTTGGCGGCCTTGACCAATTCCTTCCGGAAAAGGCGCGGGTCAAAGCTGACCTTTTCGAGTACCTGCTGGCTCATTTCGAGCATTTTCCTTCCTTGTTCTATCATGGCGGTAGGTGTAGGCAACAGATGGCGTGTCGAAATTCGGGATGAAGATAAGCTGACTTCAGACCTTGCGCAACAGCCCGGATCATGTTGTGCAAAAATTGCCTTCGGCGGATCGCTTGGGCACTTTTGAAGCAACGACAAGGGGGGGGTGCCAGTATGCTGGCAATAAGAAAATTGGCAATTGGACCGTGCCATCTTATTAGCACCATCTGGATCTCTGGCTGGTGATCGCCGTTCCCTTCGCCTTGGCGTCTACTCCACTAATTTGCGTTCCACCACTTGTTTCACCTCGTACTGGTCGGCACCGGTGGTGCTGTACACATAGGCTACCAAGGCACAATTGGCGGGTTGCAGAACATTGGATGGAAGCTGGTAGCTGAAGGGCAGATCGATCGTGTCACCCACTTGGTCCGTGGCATTCGCAAAGGCTTGCCCCCAAGAGCCGTTCAAGGCTGCACGTAGAACGTCGCGATGATCGTAGTTGGGAACGTCAGGCGGTGTGGCGGAATTGTCCAACTGCCAGTCGATAACGTGATCCTCGGTGATGTAAAGGGTGATGTTTTGAGGTCCGGAGAACGGGTTGAGGATTATCCCTCGCACCGTTCCGGAAACGGTGTTCGTTCCAGCGTCATACTGGATCGTGTCAACTTGGAGGTCGATGTCCGCTGTTTGATCGATCAAGTCGGCAACGGCAGTGCTCCAGCTGTAGCGGCTTATCCGGATGCTTCCGTTCAATGGTTTCCGAGAGATCATTCCGGTGGGCAGGCTCGTGATCTGGAAGGTCTGCTCATAATCACTGCCTGCCGGAGTGCGGAAATCCGTGGTATAGTTCGGTGATTGGGGCTGTGCGAAGGAGTTCACCATGTGGACGCCAACGACGACCAAACGTTCACCATAGATCGCCTTCAACTGCTGTGCACGGATCGCTGCATCGGGGCAATTGTTGCAAAGGTGACCGGTGCAATCCTCCAACAAGACATTGCGCGTTACGCCGCCCCCCGGGCCGGTATCGGGGCCGATAGTTGCTTTCGGCGTATCAATGATGTCACAACCGGAAAGGGTGCCGATCAGCAGGAGGGATGGAATGAGATAGCGCATGGGCTTAGAAGGTTGTGGTGATGGATGCCGTTAGGCCGTTCGCTGCAGGTACTACGCGGCAAACGCCGCCCACGCAGAAAATGCCCGCGCGCTGCCGCCCATAACTGAAGGAGAACCGACTCCCGCCACGAATGTATCCGAACGTGCCTATGGGGTAGTGGATCTGTTCTGTTTCCACCGACCCGCCGTAATTGTATTGGTCCAACGCTGCGATGAACCAGTGCGGACTGAAGGTGAGTTCCGCCAGCGCGGTGGCCCAGTTACCGTGGTCCTGTTTGGTGGACAGATGTTGCAGTTCGAAGCGGAGCGAGGTCTTATCACTGAAGCTGTGGAGGCCTTCCACAATGAACAAGTCAGCATAGATCGTTGGCTTTCCAGCCTTCCCCTGTACGGTCTCGATATCATAGACCAGGTTGAGGTAGGTAAGCGCCAATTCCCAATTCGCGCTCAACTTTTTCCGGATCTCCACATTGAGGTCACTGAAGTACTGCCGGTCGCCCATGGTGAAGAACTTCGTGTCGTAACCGGTGTAGTGCACAGTATCGTTGGGGATCGCCGTGCTGTCCAAGCTCCATGCGCCGCTCCAGTTGGCGCTGATCTTGGTGCCGTATTTGCCACCGAGTTTGCTACCACGCTTGAATTTGTAGAACACCTCGCCCTGATAGGCTACTTCACCATTTGGCTGTGTTGCATAGGGGTAGAGGGTGGCTGGCAAGTTGTACGTGTGCTGCTTGGCCAAGGTAGGTAGGTAGTTGATGTTGAGGTCGAACAAAGTGGGTGCGCCACGATCGCTTTGGAACACCATATTGTCGTAGGTGTGAGCGCCTGCGCTGATGCCGAGGCCACGCACACTATAGCTCGCGTTGGCCATGAGTGCCTGTCCCGGCTTGTAGATGTTGTTGTTGCTGCCGTTGGGATCATTGATCTTATAAGCGTATTCGCTGTAGAGATTCCATTTTGCCGTGGTGTAATTGGCGCGTCCGGCCCATATGCCCACGTTCTCCGGAAGTTCCAGCAAAGGATCCAGATCGGGTTGGAATTTGCTGACGAAGGATCCACCGACAGTGAGCGTATTCCCTTTAGCTGCCAGCTTCGGAAATGCGCGCGGGAAGGCTTCCGCCAAGGAGATCTCCCCATCTATGCCACGCACGATGCCCGGGCCCTTCGTGGTGCCGTTGTCGAAAGCCAATCGCTGGGTACCGATGATGGCCTTCAAATAGATCCCTGTATCAGGGCTGAACTTCACCCGCAATCCGTCCATGGCATTGTCCACGCCCAAGGAACGTTCCTCGTAGGTGCGGAACGCCAGCCCCTGCCCGAACTGCTCGTAGAAATTGCCGGCGGTTACTTCCAATCCGTCCTTGCGGAATGTGGCGTACCGATAGCCAATACCCGTGCCTTTGTAGCCCGCACCTGCGGGGTAACCAAGAAGTGCTGGCTCATAGCTTTCGAACCGTGCACCCGCCTCGAAATTGCCTGTCCTGTAATTCAGGTTCATCCAGGAGTTCAACCCGAAGTCCGCGGGGGGTTTCACCGCGCCGATCTGTTCATCGTCGTTGTAAAGCTGGCCGTCGGTGCTGAAGTTGCCATGGATCTGGCCGCCATCTTGTGCGTGGAGGGAGCAGGAGAACCAAAAGGCAGTGGATGCAAGTGCTATACCGAGGGTACGTGATGGATACATGTATGGGGTTTTTGCCGCGAAGGCGCTGAGGCGCGGAGAGTACAGGTCGAAGAGCAGGGTCAGCTAATGGATGGTGGCAATTTACGCCACGGGCTTATGCCTGAATTATTAATTACGCGGGAAGATTGAAACCCAAACAGCTCCGCTCATCCTCCTCTCTACATCCCGATGATCCGGTAACGGCAGTGCTTGAAACAACAGAACCCTGATCGACAGGTCCGGTCGATCAGGGTTCTGTTATTCGTTCTATTCCGGCCTATTTCCCTGCGAGCTTTTTTACCTGCTCATAAAGCTCCTTCTCGTCGCCGGGCTCGTAATTGTTGTGCTGCCATACGATGTTGCCTTTGCCGTCAACAAGGAAGGTGTGCGGAACGTTGTTCACGTTGAGGGCGCGCTTCAGGTCGCCGTTCGGATCGAGGTACACTTCATAATCCCACGCTTGTCCGTTAACGTACGGAGCCACACGGTTCATGCTACGGGCATCATCGATGCTGACGGCCATCAACTTCACGCCGGTCTCTTTCTGCCAATCGGGGTAGAGGTCGTTGATGGCGTTGAGCTCGCGTTTGCACGGAGCACACCAGGTAGCCCAGAAATTGATGATCATGGGCTTACCGTTGTTGTTCCAACTGGAGGTGTTCACCTTGGCCCCCTTCATGTCCTGCACTACTACGGCAGGTAGCTTGCCCGTTTGGGCCGCAGCGAGGAAGGGTAGGGAAAGAGCGAGGGCGAGGAGGGTGATTTTCATGCGACGGATTGCTTTTTCTTGTTGGGCCGTAATGCGTTCAGGAATGTACTTTCAAACAACGGGCCAAAGAAAAGGCCGACGGTCCCAAGGGCGGGTCCGTCGGCCTGTTTCATTGGTTGTCCACCTTGAACTTATTTGTTCAAAGTGATCGTGCGGGTCGCTTGGGTGTTACCTGTGTTAAGCTTCAGCACATAAGTGCCGTTGGCCAACGAGCCAAGGTCCACCACTTCACGCTGAACACCGCTGCCAGATGCCATGGTGCTATGCATCACGGTTTTGCCAACAACATCAAGGACGTCAACTTGCATGGCTGAGCCATTATCCAAAGTGTACTCCAGATTCACCAGACCGGTGGTCGGGTTCGGGTAGATGTTCAGGCTGCGGTCCAAGCTGTTGCTGGGAACGGACAACACCGCATTGGTGCTGAACAGTTTCGTTTCCACGGCAGCAAAAGATGCTCCCTGAACAACGATGTTGCCATTCACCGTGATCTTGTAAAAGCCTTGGCCGTAGCTGCAGCACATCCCATCACCGTATGCATCCGTGATCTCAAAACGATAGCAGTCCAGATCCTGCAAGCTCCAGTTGTAAATGTGCGGGGGCTGGCTTGCGCCATTTGCATAGGCGGCACCACGTTGAGCGAAAATTGTGCCGTCAGGGTTGTACAACTTCCAGTTCGTCTCGGAACCATAGTTGTCCGTTTGTACCGTAAGTGTAACCTCAGTACCCGGTGCCACCGCAGTGCTCGCTACCACAGGAAGGGTGCTCGTGTTATTGGTCGCATTGTCATCCGTGGAGGTGATCTCGAAGGTCACCGTTCCATTTGCCGTTGGTGCAAAGCTGGTCACCGTTACATCCTCAATGCCATAAGTGGAAAGGTTGCCGGTCCATTGCGTACTTCCGAGAACGTTGCCTCCCAAGCGTGCCTCGATCGTAGCATTCGTCAAAGGTGAAGTGCCGACGTTCTGAAGACGGATTGGAAGTTCAACTTGATCGCCTGCACAAGCGGTTGCGGAGCCCATGGGCGGCAACAATGTTGCATCATTCGAGCTGACAGCGGATTGGCAAGAACCCACACCGGCCCAAAGCTGTGCCGTGGTCTTTTGTCCGATCTCCGTCACGATGCGGTTAGGGCAAACCTTAAAGATGGTAGGAAAGTAGGTGATCTGGTATGCATCGGCAATGCCGGCATTGTCCAAGATCGGGTATGGGGTCCCGGTGACCCAATCGCCCTGTGAATTCGGGCCTGGGCCATTCAGGTCCGCGATGCTGGTACTTGCATCGCCTTCCACCATGAACACCATCACTTTGTCTTCAGTGGTACCAGGGCCGTATTGGTCGTACAAACCCTCCAATGCGCCAGAGTTATGATAGCTCCAGCAGGGACCACACCAAGTAGCACTTACGTCAATGAATACAGTGTAACCTTGATCCAGATAATCATACAGGTGCTGGGAGTTTCCGTTGAGGTCGGTCGCGGTAAAGTCGGGTGCGACAGAGTTGTCCGCGATCTGCGCCATAGCACCCAGCGCGGAAAATGCGAAGGCCGATAAGAGTAGTTTCTTCTTCATTGAGCTGGTTTTTGGGTTTGAAGCAGTACGAAGCTAATGTTGCTTCAAGGCGATAGCGAAATTTTTCATTCGCCATTGTTGGATTCCCAGGCATGCCTCAAGGCAACCCTCCGGTCCGACATCGGAAATCCCAATAGCTACCTTTGTACTTCAGGCACGGTAACCCTAGATGACTATGAAACAAACTCACTCCATTCCGCTTTTCACCGCTGTACTTTTTTTCGCCGCTTCAGCTTCAGCCCAGATCGTGGAAGTGCGCAGTTCCAACGGGGACGTTTTGAATGGCACATTAGTGCAGGTATCTGAACCTGTTGGTGATTCAGGGCAGACCTTGGGTATCGGGGGGGCTGTAGAGAACACTTCCGGCAGCGTGCGCACGATCAATTTGAAGCGTTACGAGATGGATGTTCCGCACGGTACGGGTAATTATTTCTGCTGGGACCTCTGCTACGCTGAGCGTGCTGCGGGAGCATCCCCACTTTGGGTCGGTGCAGACCCTATCCCGATGAATGTTGGCCAGATCGCCAATGGCTTCCATGCCTATTACAAGCCCTACACGAACGTCGGGACCGCCACCTTCCGCTATGTATGGTACGATGTGAACACCCCCAATGACAGTGCTTGGGTGGACATCCAGTTCAATGCCATGTTCGTGGGGGTCTCTGAGAATGTATCGCCGGTGCGCTCGTTCTCTGCTTATCCCAATCCTGCGACCTCCAGCGATATCACGATCAATTTCGACCTGAATACACCCTTGGCAGGTACTCAACTGGCGGTATATAACATGTTGGGAGAGCGGAAGCTGGTGCGTTCATTGAACGTTGCCCAGGGCAAGGTGGTGATCGGAAAGGATGAACTGCCTGCCGGAGTGTGGTTCGCTTCTTTGGAGCAGAACGGCCGGGCGCTGGCAACTAAGCGTGTGGTGGTGCAGTAAGCTGATCGGGCACGTCAGCCGATCAGTTGCTTGGCTAGCTTCGGCACGCCTGTAGTCGCATTCTCTTTCCAATGAATGACACGTGCGATAGCGGGCATGTCACCCGGATCGATCAAGACTATTTTAGCGTGCGCTGGTGCTTCGTGCGCAAGCCCGGCGGCAGGCCAAACTTGAAGTGACGTACCAACGATCACCAGTAGATCGGCTCCGGCGATCAGTCGTGCGGCTTCTTGCAGTTGCGGCACCTCTTCCCCGAACCATACGATGTGTGGCCGCAATTGGGATCCCAAAGGGCACTGGTCCCCTAACTTCAGGGATATGCCTTTTACCGGTTGTACCAACCGTGGATCCTTCGTACTGCGGCATTTGAGGATCTCCCCGTGCAGGTGCAGTACATCCTTACTTCCGGCACGCTCATGTAGGTCGTCCACGTTCTGGGTGATCACGGCAACAGAGGCATGCTGATGCAATTCCGCAATTGCGAGATGTGCTTCGTTCGGAACGGCCTCGATCACTTGGGCACGGCGTTCGTCGTAAAAGCGTAGTACGCGGGCTGGGTCTTTGGCGAACGCTTCAGGTGTCGCCACGTCTTCGATCCGGTGCTCTTCCCAAAGTCCGTCGCTTGCGCGGAAGGTGCGCAGGCCGCTTTCTGCACTGATCCCGGCTCCTGTGAAGAAGATGATGCGCATGGATATGGCGGGTGTTCAGCGGGAACGGGAACGCTGGCGCGAAGCTAGCTTTTTCGGGTATGATCACTCCAATATAGCTTAGGATAAGCCACACATGTTGGAGGGCGGCAAAGGTCAGTAGCGTTCACACAGGTGTGATGGTTTCTCGTGTTCGGATCCCCGCTTACCGTGGTGGAAAGTTCAGGCTGCTCAAAGTCACGGCCACGGTATCCGGATTGCGCTTATTTTGCGGCCCCTTTGAACCAAAACCCGAGCGCATAGCACAACCCTTACCCCTTGTTCCGCTTGGCTATTTCGTCCGGCGGGCGGATTTTGATGATCGACAGTCTGCGCGGTGAGATCGCTGAGAAGAGCCTTGCGCACGCGGTGGTGGAATGCCATGGTGTGGGCTATTTGGTGCATGTTGGCCAGAACACCTGCGCGGCCTTGCCACTGCGTGGACCCTGCAAGCTGTACGTGCATTATGCGGTAACCATGGATGTGCGCAGCGGAAGCAGCGAGCACAAGCTTTTCGGTTTTTTGGACCGCGAGGAACGTCACTTCTTCCGCCAGTTGATCGAGGTGCAAGGCGTCAGCAGCACCATCGGCATGGCCATTTTGGGCGCACGTCCTGCAGCGGAACTGCAGGGTGCGATCATGCAAGGGGACGAAACAGTGCTGAAAAGTGTGAAAGGCATCGGCCCGAAGCTTGCCCAACGCATCGTACAGGAATTGCGCGGCAGATTATCAGGAGGTGCGGCCTACGTTCCGGGCATGTCCGGTGCGGGTGCGGGCAATACGCCCCGCAACGAGGCGTTATCGGCCTTGACCTCATTGGGGTTGGACCGCGCCAAGGCTGAGCGCGCACTGCAAAAGGTGATCGATGCGCACAAGGACGAAATGCCTTCCGTGGAGGAATTGATCAGGCTCACCTTGAAGAACAGCTGAGCCAGGACGCACCGATGAGGCCCTTCACGACCCGCCCGCCGTATTTCCGTGCCGTGTTCCTTGCCTTCGCTTTGGTGCTCTCCGCTTTTACGCTGGTGAGTGCGCAGACCACACCCACGGGCGTTGACACGCCGAACGTGGTGCTGCCATACCCCATCACGGATCCGCCCGGCACCGGTGACTCCAATACGGGGACGATCGACCTGCAAAATCCTGCGAACGTCACCAACGATGTGGTGTACGACCCCATAACCGGACAGTACATCCTTCGCAGCCGCATCGGCGACAACATCAACTACCGCCCGCCCCAGAGCATGAGCCTGGAGGAGTACATGGACTACGACATGGACAAGTCCATGAAAACGTATTGGCTCAACAAGAACCAGCAGGAAAGTGAGCGCGCGGCGAAAAGCCTGATCCCGAGCATTCAAGTACGGAACGAGGCGTTCTGTCGGATCTTCGGTGGTTGCAACATCGACATCCGTCCGCAGGGCAGCGCGGAGGTCACCTTCGGGGTGAACACCAGCAAGACAGAGAACCCGCGTATCCCGGTGGACCAGCGGAAGATCACCACATTCAACTTCGACCAGAAGATCCAGCTCAACCTGATCGGCAATATCGGTGATAAGTTGAAGATCAACACGAGCTACAACACCGAGGCCACCTTCGATTTTGAGAACCAGGTCAAGCTGAACTACACGGGCCACGAAGACGAGATCATCCAAAAGCTCGAGGCCGGTAACGTGAGCCTACCCCTCACCGGCCAGCTGATCCAGGGCAGCCAAAGCCTGTTCGGCCTGAAGACCGAGCTGAAGTTCGGAAAGCTTACCGCCACGGCCATCTTCAGCCAGGAAAAAGGACAGCGCAAGAACATCGCCACAGCCGGCGGTGCACAGACCACCAACTTCGAGATCGCCGCGGATGACTACGAGGCCAACAAGTACTACTTCCTGAGCTACTATTTCCGGGACAACTACGAGAACGCGTTGCGCACCTTGCCGACCGTGAACAGCGGTGTCCAGATCACGAAAGTGGAAGTGTGGGTCACCAACACGCGCAGCGACTATACCAACAACCGCAACGTTATCGCCTTCACCGATCTGGGTGAGGATGCCAGCCCGGCCAGTGTGGCCGCTAACCGCGTGAGCGCTTTGTTGGTGAACAACGGTACCATCAATGACGGGCCCGGTATTGAAGCGAACAACAATGCCAACAGCCTTTATGCCACCGTATCCCAGAACGCCGGCATCCGCAGCTTCACCGCCGCTGCCACGAGTTTGCAGATCCTGGGCCTGCAGGCCAGCAAGCATTACGAAAAGCTGGAGAGCGCCCGCTTGCTGGGACCCAGTGAATACACACTGAACGAGCGCTTGGGCTTCATCGGCCTGAACCAAAGTTTGAACAACGATGAGGTGCTGGGTGTGTCCTACCAGTACACGTTCCAGGGCCAGACCTATCAAGTGGGCGAATTCAGCACCGACGGCATCGCTCCGCCGAATGCGCTGGTACTGCGCCTGCTGAAGTCCACCATTACGGACCCGCGGATCCCGCTGTGGGACCTGATGATGAAGAACGTCTATTCCTTGGGCGCATTCCAGGTGAACCGCGAGGACTTCCGTTTGGAGTTGCTGTACAATAACCCCACCACCGGTGTGGACCTCAACTACATCCCCAAGCCGCCCATCGACCAGAAGCCCTTGTTACAGACACTCGGCCTGGACAGGCTGGACCAACAAGGAGCGCCGAATCCGGATGGATCGTTCGACTTCGTGGACAACGCCGCAACGCTGGGCGGAACGATCAATACGCAGAACGGGCGCATCTTCTTTCCGGTGCTGGAACCCTTCGGTAGCTACTTGAACCGCGCGCTGATCGGACCCAATCCCGGTAGCCCGGTACAGGACACGCTGGTGCGGAAGAACATCGTATTCCAGCAACTATATGACAGCACGAAGACCGCGGCCGAGAACCTGCCCGAACTGAACCGGTTCAAGTTCCGAGGTAGTTTCAAGAGTGCCAGCAGCGATGTGATCAGCCTCAACTCCGTGAACATCCCACAAGGGTCGGTTAGTGTGACGGCGGGCGGCGTGAAGCTGATCGAGAACCAGGATTATACCGTGGATTACAACTTGGGCCGTGTGAAGATCCTGAACCAGGGCATCCTCGAAAGCGGTACGCCGATCAACGTAAGCCTGGAAAGCAATTCGCTCTTCAGCATACAGACCAAAACGTTGGCCGGTGCGCGCTTCGATTATAAAGTGAACAAGGACCTGGTGCTCGGCGGTACCATCATGAACCTCTACGAACGGCCGCTGACACAGAAGGTGAACGTGGGGGATGAGCCCATCGCGAACACTATCCTGGGCTTGGATGCGAACTGGAAGAAAGAGAGCGGACTGATCACGCGCTTGGTGGATAAGCTGCCCTTCTTCGACACGAAGGAAACAAGCTCCATCGATGCCAGCGGTGAAGCAGCATACCTGATCCCCGGTCACAGTAAGGCCATCGGCAACGCGGGCACCAGCTACATCGACGACTTCGAGGGCAGCGTGAGCACGATCGACATGCGCACGCAGAGCCAGTGGTTCCTAGCACCAACGCCGCAGGGCCAGACCGGCGACCTTTTCCCCGAAGGCGAGTACATCAACGATCTGCGCACCGGTTTCAAGCGGGCACTGATGGCCTGGTATGTGATCGACCCGATCTTCTTCAACAACAATAACCTCAAGCCGCCCTTGCCCTCCGGCAGTGACGCGAATAACAACAGCCGCGAGGTGCTGGAGCAGGAAGTCTTCCCGAACAAGCAGCTGCCCACGGGCCAACCCAGCAACATCGCCGTGTTCGACCTGGCCTACTACCCTGGTGAGCGTGGACCATACAACTACACACCCACGTTGGATGCGAACGGCGATCTGCAGGACCCCGAAGGCAATTGGGCCGGCATCGAACGCCGCGTCACCACCACGGATTTCGAGGCCAGCAACATTGAAACCGTGCAGTTCTGGGTGATGGACCCCTTCAACCCTCAGGTGAGCAACGCCCAAGGCGACCCCGCCAGCAACGTCGATGCGGGTAACACGACCGGCGGCGACCTCTACCTCAATCTGGGGAACTTGAGCGAGGATGTACTGCACGACAGCCGCAAGAGCTTCGAGAACGGCTTGCCGAAAAGCCCGAGCGACCAAGCCTCTACCGTGGACCAGACCAATTGGGGCGTGGTGCCCACTACACAAAGCGTGGTCAACGCTTTCGCCATCAGCGATGCGAACAACACCTATCGCTACCAAGATGTGGGGATGGACGGCTTAAGCAGCACCAATGCTAATGCCTTTCAAGACGGGTTGAATGAGCAATCCTTCTTCTCGACTTACTTGGACACGCTGCTTCCCGGTGCTCGCGCCCGTTGGCAGAACGACCCCAGTGCCGACGATTACCACTACTTCCGTGGCGGTGACTACGACACCCCACCGCGTTCCATCCTGGACCGTTACAAGCGCTACAATGGACTGGAAGGCAACTCCATAACCGACGAGGACAGTCCTGAGAATTACCCTACGCAAGCCACCACGCTGCCTACAACGGAGGACATCAACCAGGACCAGAACCTCAGCGAGAGCGAGAGCTATTTCCAGTACAGGATCCGTCTACGGCCTTCGGAGATGGTGGTGGGGCAGAATTTCATCACCGACCGTGTGCTGGGTAGCTCCCCGAACGGGAAGCAGGTGTATTGGTACCAGTTCAAGGTGCCCGTGCGCCAACCGGAAAAAGCGGTGAACGGGATCCAGGACTTCCGCTCCATCCGCTTCATGCGCCTCTATGTGAAAGGCTGGTCGCAACCCACTGTTTTGCGATTCGCCCGTCTTGAGTTCGTGCGCGGCGAATGGCGCAAATACACGCAAAGCCTGGAAACACCGGGTGAGGTGATCGGTGGTGACCCGGACCAGACCACCTTCGACGTGGCCGCGGTGAACATCGAGGAGAACGGCAACCGTACGCCGATCAATTATGTGCTGCCTCCGGGTATCAATCAAGAGACCGACATCGCCAGTGCGAACCTCCGCAGCCTGAACGAACAGAGCTTGGAGCTGGGCACCTGCGGCCTACAGGACGGCGATGCGCGTGCTGCCTTCCGCAATGTGAGCTTCGACATCCGCAGCTACAAGAAACTGCAGATGTACGTGCATGCTGAGAGCGCTGATCCAACGCGTCCCATCGCATATGGGGATGTCAGCGTTTTCATAAGGCTTGGCAACGACTACGAGCAGAACTACTACGAATACGAGATCCCGGCGATTCCATCCGCCCTCTATAACAGTGACCCCTACAGCGTGTGGCCCGAGGCGAACAACATGGTGATCGAGTTCGCCAAGCTGAACGATGTGAAGATCCAACGGAACCAGGCAGGGTTTGCCGTGAACCAGCGTTACACGCAGATGGACGGCGACCGCCGCGTCACCGTGGTGGGCAATCCCAATCTCAGCCGCATGAACACCATCATGATCGGCATCCGCAACCCGAAGAAGGATGGGGACGCAGCCAATCCTTGGGCCAATGACGACGGCTCCTCGAAGTGCGTGGAGGTATGGGTGAACGAATTGCGCCTCACCGATTTCGATCAACGCGGTGGGTGGGCCGCTATCGCCCGCGTGAACACGAACCTGGCCGATCTCGGCACGCTGAGCGTGGCAGGCAACTACAGCACTCCAGGTTGGGGCAGCATCGACAAGAAAGTGAGCGAACGCCAGCGTGATACCCGGTACGGTATCGACGTTAGCGCGAACTTGGAAATGAGCAAGTTCCTGCCCGAGAAGAGCGGCGTGAAGGTGCCCATGTACCTCGGCTACTCGGAACAGATCATCAATCCGCAATACGATCCACTCAACCCGGATATTGAGTGGAACGATGCAACACGCAGCCTGACACGCGAGGAGAAGAAGCAGCGCTTGAAGGACCTGCGCACATACACACGCCGGCGCAGCATCAACTTCACCAACATCCACAAGGAACGCAGCGCAGCGAGCAAGGTCGAGCACTTCTACGACATCAGCAACTTCGGCCTTTCCTACGCCTATAGCGACCAGGAATTCCACGACGTGAACACGCAGTACGAGAACACACGCACCTATCGCGGTGCGCTCTCATGGCAGCACAATCCCAAGCCGCGCACGGTAAAGCCGTTCGAGAATGTGGCCTTCATCGGCAACAGCAAATGGCTGAAGCTGGTCAAGGACTTCAACTTCAACCTCGGGTTCAAGCAGCTCACCGCCCGCACTTCCGTGGACCGCGCTTACCTGGAGCGTTTGATACGCCCCAACCCGGACATCGAGAGCTTACCGCCCGCGCCCACTTACAACAAGACCTTCAACTGGAGCAACCAATACGGGTTCCGGTACGAGCTCACCAAGAGCTTGAAGCTCGACTTCAACGCGAACAACAACGCCATCATCGGTGAGCCCACCGGACGAGTGAACGCCAAGGACAGGGACGACTACCAGCTGTGGAAGGACAGCGTGCTCACGAGCATCAAGGAGTTCGGAACTCCCACTTCGTACGATCACGTGGTGAACGTGACCTACACGCTTCCCCTGGACAAATTCCCGGCAACGGACTGGATCACTGCGAACGCTACGTATGGCGCAGGCTATAAGTGGGACCGCGCCCCGCTTACGCAGGACACCGTTGGTAACACCATCCAGAATTCCCGGAACATCAATCTCAACGGCCAGTTCAACTTCGTGAACCTTTACAATAAGATCGGGTACTTGAAGAAGATCAACGACAAAGCCAAGGGTAACAACCGCAACACGCGTGCGAACGTGCAGAAGTCCACGGACAAGGGCGGCAAGGCCGCTAATGACAGTACCAAAACCAAGGAGCCACCAAAAGTCGGAAGCAAGATCAACCCCTTTGAAGGTTTGGCGCGCGTGTTGATGACCGTTCGAACGGGCACCTTCACCTACAGCCAGAACAACGGCATCCTGCTTCCCGGATGGGACCCCAGCATCAACGTGCTCGGCATGTCGCCCGGCTTCGGCGCACCGGGACTTGGCTTTATCCTGGGTGAACAGAACCAGGACCTGAGCGGGAACTACGTGCGCGATTTCGCAACGGAGGCCGGGCAGAAAGGCTGGCTCGTACAAACGCCGAGCATCTTCAACCCGTACACTAACACACGCTCTGAAACGATCAATGGCCGCCTCAGTTTGGAGCCTTTCAAAAGCATGCGGATCGAGCTGCTCGCCACACGCACTGCCAGCAACAACCGCAGCTCGTTCTTCCGCTGGGATGCCACCGAGCAACGTTATGTGAACGATAGCCCGCGTGAGTATGGGAGCTTCAGCGTGAGCACCATCAACTGGGCCACGACCTTCGCCAACGACAACAAGGACAGCCAAGTGAACAGTAACTTCTTGGACCTGCTTGCTGGGCGGCAGGTCATCAGCGAACGGTTGGGGCAAGCCGATCCCGGCCGTAGCCAACCCACGGACAGCGCATATTGGAGCGGTTACGGCGCCACGAGCCAGGACGTGATCATCCCGGCGTTCTTGGCCGCCTATACAGGGCGCAATGCCAACACCGTGAAATTGAACCCGTTCAAGTTGCTCCCCTTGCCGAATTGGGACATCACGTATGATGGCCTCACCAAACTGGATCTTTTCAAAAAGCTGTTCCGCACGTTCACCGTGAAGCATAGCTACCGCAGCACCTTCAGTATCGGGGGCTACCAGACCAACCTTCTTTACGAACCCGGCGGCAGCGTGCTGGACGCCGGTAATAACTTCTTGCCAGAGAAGCAGATCTCGGTGGTCACGATCGCCGAAGTGATGCACCCCTTTATCAACTTTGACGCCACGTTGCAGAACAGCCTGCTCGCCAAGTTCGAGTACAACCGCGACCGCCAGCTCAGCCTCGGCCTTACCAACTTCCAAGTGACCGAAGTGCGCGGAAAGGAATATGTGATCGGTACGGGGTACCGTTTCAAGAAGGTGAAATTCCCGTTCCAACTCGGTGGCAAAACACCCCAAAGTGATCTCAACCTGCGGGTTGACCTGAGCTGGCGTCAGAACAACACGGTGATCCGTAAGATCGAGGAAGGCCAGAACCAGGTGACCGCCGGCCAGGACATTATCTCCATCAAGACCAGCGCGGATTACGTGATAGACCAGCGCCTGAACCTCCGCGCTTTCTATGAACGGGTCATCAACAAACCCGTGATCAGCAGTTCTTTCCCAAGTGCCAACACCAACATCGGCATCAGTCTTCGCTTTACGCTCACCCAATAATTGCACCGCTCAGCGGTCAACGATACCTTGCACCCATGAACACCCCAGCAGATCTCAAGTACACCAAGGACCATGAATGGGTCCGTGTGGAAGGCAATGAAGCCGTGATCGGCGTTACGGATCACGCCCAAAGCGAATTGGGCGATATCGTCTTCATCGACATCAACACCGAAGGACAGGACGTGGCACAACATGCCGTGTTCGGCACCATTGAAGCGGTGAAGACGGTGAGTGACCTCTTCATGCCCGTCAGCGGCACGATCGCCACCGTGAACCCCGATCTGGCGGATGACCCGGCCAGCGTGAACAAGGATCCTTACGGTAAAGGCTGGATCGTCCGTGTGAAGCTGAAGGACAAGGCCGAACTGGAAGGCCTGCTAACGGCCGATCAGTATACGGGCTCGATCAGCTGACAACTCCGCCGATGCGCGGTTTGGTGAAGGCGGTGCTTGCGCCAAGGAGGGTGTGGCCTGTGTTGTGGGCGGGTGTGATCCTGGTGCTCACCCTGATGCCCGGCAACGATGTGCCGAAATGGCCTTGGGCCGAGTTGATCCATTTGGACAAGATCGTGCACTTCGTGCTTTTCGGGGTGCTGGCTTGGCTGACGGCCGGTGTGTTCATCCATCGCAATTCCATGGAACCGCAACGGGCGGTCCTCATTGCGTTGGTCCTTGCAGTGCTCTACGGAGGACTGATAGAACTGATGCAGGGCTGGATGGACATGGGACGCAGCGCCGATGTTTGGGACCTGATGGTGGACGCTATGGGTGCATCAGTGGCACTGCTTTTGGCGCTCGTGCGTTGGCGAACGCCAGCCACGATGTGAAGAACACGTCCCAAGCTTTGCACTAAGGTTCAAAACGCGAACGCACGGCCGTGGCCGTGCGTTCGCAAAAGCATTCGGGAGCGGATCACACGATCATACCCGCCGCCACCGTCTCGTTGGTGGCCTCATCGATCAGGATCAGGCTACCGGTGTAACGGTTCCGCTGGTACTTGTCGAAGTGCAGTGGTACCGTGGTACGCAGCATTACCCGGCCGATGTCGTTCATTTTCAACGTGGGATCACCATCGGCTTTGCGCAACGTGCTGATGTCCATCCGGTACATCACTTCCTTCACCATACAGCGCGCATCACGCGTGTTGTGCTTGATGGCGTACTTGCCACCGGCTTGCAAAGGGCGCTCGTTGAACCAGCAAAGCATCACCTCCACATCCTGTGATGTTTCAGGCAGGTTGTTGGTACCCACGATCATGTCACCGCGGCTGATATCGATCTCATCCGTCAAGGTCATCGAAGCGCTTTGTGGTGCAAAGCACTCTTCCACGTCGTGCTCTCCGATGTTGATGCTCTTAATGGTGCTTTCGAACCCGCTGGGCAGCACATGTACCTTGTCGCCAACACGGAACACACCACCGGCAACGCGGCCGGCGAAGCCACGGTAGTCGTGGTATTCAGTGGTCATGGGGCGGATCACTTGCTGTACCGGGAAACGGCGGTCAACATGGTTATGGTCGCCTGCGATGTGGATGCTTTCCAACAGGTACATCAAGGTGGGGCCTTGGTACCAATCCATCACTTTGCTTCGCGTTACCACGTTGTCGCCTTTTAAAGCGCTGATAGGAATGAAGCGGATGTCATGCACCTCCAAGCGGCTGCTGAAGTCGTCCAATTCGCGTTTGATACGCTCGAATGTCGCCTGGTCATAATCCACCAGGTCCATCTTGTTGATGCAGAACACCACGTGTGGAATGCCGAGGAGGGAAGCGATGAACGAGTGGCGCCGGGTTTGCTCAAGAATGCCTCTACGTGCGTCAACCAGGATGATGGCCAAGTTAGCCGTGCTGGCACCGGTCACCATGTTGCGGGTGTACTGGATGTGCCCTGGCGTATCAGCGATGATGAACTTGCGCCGTGGTGTCGCGAAGTAGCGGTATGCCACGTCGATGGTGATACCCTGTTCGCGTTCTGCGCGCAAACCGTCGGTCAGGAGTGAAAGGTCCACTTCGCCATTGCCACGTTTTGCGCTGGCCTGTTGAACGGCCTCCATCTGGTCCTCAAAGATCTGCTTGGTGTCGTACAGCAAGCGGCCGATCAATGTGCTCTTACCGTCGTCCACGCTGCCCGCCGTGGTAAAGCGCAGCAGGTCCATGTCCAAATATCCCGAGGTTTCTTCCTTCATCTGCTTGTTTTCCAAAAGTTCCTGAATTATTCCTGTTCACAAGGCCTAGAAATAGCCTTCCTTTTTGCGGTCCTCCATGGCGGCCTCGCTGCGCTTATCATCCATGCGGGTGCCGCGCTCAGTTGTGCGCGTGGATGCAACCTCCTCGATGATCTCTTCCAAAGTGCTTGCTGGTGAATCCACCGCGCCGGTGCAGCTCATGTCCCCGATGGTCCGGAAACGCACGCGCTTCATGAATGGTTTCTCTTCCGGCTTCAGGCGCATGAAGGACGAGTTAGCGTAAAGCACGCCGTCCCTTTCGAACACCTCGCGCTCATGGCTGAAATAGATGTTCGGGATGGGAATGTTTTCCAGCAGGATATACTGCCACACGTCCATCTCCGTCCAGTTGCTGATCGGGAAGGCGCGGAAGTGTTCGCCCGGACGCTTGCGGCCGTTGTAGATGTTCCACAACTCGGGGCGCTGGTTCTTGGGGTCCCACTGGCCGAATTCGTCGCGGTGACTGAACACCCGTTCTTTCGCACGTGCCTTCTCCTCGTCCCGACGGCCACCGCCGATGGCGCAGTCCACTTTGAATTTTTCCAAGCTATCCAACAAGGTGACCGTTTGCAACTTGTTGCGGCTCGCATAAAAGCCGGTCTCTTCCTGTACCCGACCCGTGTCAATACTCTCCTGTACACTACCAACGAGCAGGTTCGCACCGTATTCCTTCACCAACATGTCGCGGAAGGTGATAGCCTCCTCAAAGTTGTGGCCCGTGTCCACATGGAGCAGGTTGAAGGGCACTTTCGCCGGATGGAAGGCCTTACGCGCTAGGTGGAAGCAGACAATGCTGTCTTTGCCGCCGCTGAATAGCAGTGTTGGATTGTCGAATTGAGCCGCTACTTCCCGCAGGATGTGCATGCTTTCGCTTTCGAGTTCCTTCAAGTGTGTGAGCCTGTATGAATGCATGTGTTTCAGGGCCGCTTCAACCGCGGCAATAAGTGATCGGTGAGTTCCTTGACGCTGTCTTCTACTTTTCTATCGGCGGTGGCGATGCGGATGGCCGGTGCCGGGGGAGCCTCGAATGGGGCACTGATGCCCGTGAAATCCTTTACCTCGCCGCGGCGGGCCTTGGCATAAAGTCCTTTCACGTCACGCGCCTCGCACACTTCCAAAGGGGTGTCCACGAATACCTCGATGAAGTCGGCTGCGCCGATGATGCTCCGGGCTTGTTCCCGTATCGCGATTGTAGGGCTTACGAACGAGCAGACCACTACAGCGCCATTGGCTGCGAAGAGTTTGGCCACTTCGGCGATCCTCCGGATGTTCTCCGTGCGCCCAGCCTCCGAGAAATCCAAATTGTTGTTGATGCCGCTGCGCACGTTGTCGCCGTCCAGGATCACCGCATAGCGGCCTTCGGCATGCAACGCACGCTCCAGACCGATGGCGATAGTGCTCTTTCCGCTTCCGCTCAATCCGGTCATCCAGACCACCCCTCCACGTTGGCCCAACATGGCTTCTTTATCCTCTCGCCGCAACATGCGGTCGAAAACAGGGTGTATGTTGGCGGGTATGCTCATGTGCCGGATCGGGGTGGTCTTTCGGGGTGCAAAGGTCGCACTTTGAAAATTGATGTCAAGGGGCGTGAAGATATTGGCCAGCATCACGCTTGAACGCGGTGCAGAAAGCACGGGCTCCCTGATTATTCAGGTGGCTGCTGTTCTTGAAAGCGCTGTCCGGCAATTTCATCATGGAATAGTCGTAGAAATGCAGGTTCGGGTGCCGCTGCTCCAACTCATGGAACAGCGCCGTGATCTCCTCATAGTTGGAAACACCCTCCATTTCACTCCAATGTTGCGGGGTGTAGACCACCAGGATCTGACGGTCCGGACGGCTTGCCACAAGCTCTTCGAACCTCTCTATACGTTCCTTCGGAGCACTGAACAGCAGGAAGGCGTCCAAATATTTCAATTTGTAACGGTCCTCGGCGGATACCGCCGCTTTCACATTCCCCACATCACTTTGCAGCTTGAGCCGCATCTCGATGGAACGTTGGCGCGCAGCTACTTGGCTGGCCAGCAATTTGGGTGACGCGGAACGCTCGGTGAACAACCCCCCTTTTTCGGATATACGTGCGTTCTTGTCCTCGACGTCCTCTTCGTCACTATTGCCCTTGCGCAGGAATTCCTGCACTGCTCCGAAGTAGCGGAGACCAGGGACAAGGAAACGGGTCTCAAAGCGACCATTGCGCTCCAGGTATTCACGCACTCCGGGAAGGCCGATGTTGGGCACGAAGGTCGCCGCGTCAATGGTGTGGTCCGGCGCGTGCACGAAGAAGCGATGGTTGAACTCCACCAATACCGCGCCTTTCCGGGGCTTTGCCAGTTCAACCTCCATCAGGAACTCGGTGACGTCGAAATTGCATTTCTCCATCGCGTAGTTCCACACCGTGGGGCCCAGGCTGTCCGGGATGAAGGAGCTGCGCGCTTTGGAACTGCCGAACACAGGGATCTCCTCGGGATCCTCGGACTCGATCAATCGCTTGACCTTCGACGGATTGGATGCCGGGTCATCGAAGATCGCCCATCGCTGCAGCAACGTATCAAAACCCAACGCCACTACCCAAAAAGCGATGATGAAAAAAGCTGAACTGCGTATCAAGGTGCGCATCGCCGGTTCAGAATTGGAAATAGATGAATTGGTTCCTCGCGTCGGAACCGAATGCAAAGATTACCACCAGCATGCACACAACATAGACGTTGTCGTATTTGAAACGCATGCTCCGGGGGAAAAGGGTAGTGGCAACAGCCAACGCGGCGAAGAACAGGCCCATGACCATTTCCGCGAAGTAGCCGGAGCGCAGGTCCGCCATGGACAGCCGGAAATCCGTGAAGATGTGCTGTATCACCGCGAAGGCATCAGTGACATTGTTGCGGAAGAAGATGCAGGAGAATATGATCAACGAGCTGTTCCAGACCGTCCAGAAAACACGCATCGGCGCGGAATTGTTGAACGGTTGCAGCGGTTTGATCCGGATGTACATGCGCTGTAGCACCATGGCAATACCGTGGAACAGGCCGAACATCACGAAGTTCCATGTGGGCCCGTGCCAGAAACCGATGAGCACGAAGGTGCAGATGGTAATGATCCACGCCTTCCCCGGTGAGCTACGTATCCAAGGTCGATAGACATAATCGCCGATCCATGTAGTGAGCGAGATATGCCAACGGGCCCAAGAAGCATTGAGATTGGTAGTGAGGAATGGCCTGTTGAAGTTGTCCATCAGCCTAACGCCCATGAGCCTGGCGGAGCCCATCGCAATGTCCGTGTAACCGCTGAAGTCACAGAAGAGCTGCACGGTGAACAGGACCGCGGCGATGGCGTATTGGAGTCCGGAGGCACTGGGTACGTTGCTGTACAATTGGTTCACGAAGGGTGCCAAATTGTCGGCGACCACCACTTTTTTGAAGAAGCCCAATAAGATCTTATTGATCGCGTATTTGATGTCATCCTTCGTGGCTGGCACGTTGTTCCGCAATTGTGGGATCAAATGGCCTGCCCGTTCGATCGGACCAGCAACGAGCTGTGGGAAATAGCAGACGTAGAGTGCGAAATAGCCGAAGTGACGCTCGGCCTTGTCCTTGCCTTTATAAACGTCGAACGTGTAACTCAGGCTTTGGAAGGTATAGAATGAAATACCCAGTGGGAGGATGATGTCCAGGACGGGCGAATCATAGAACACGTTGAATTTACCCAACAACACCTCCGTGTTGTAGGCAAAAAAGTTCATGTATTTGAAAAAGAACAGCAGGCCTAAGTTGACCACAAGGCTTGCTGCCATGTACCGCCGCTTGGTGCGCTGGTCCTTGGCATCCTCCATCAACATGGCCGCCCAGTAGTCCACCAACGTGGAAATGAGCATGAAAACCGCGAAGAACGGTTTCCAGCACATGTAGAAGTAATAGCTGACCACCAGCAGCATCACCCACCGGTATCCCTTTGGGATCAGGTGGTACAGCACCAGCACCAAAGGGAGGAAAAGAAGATAGTCTACAGAGTTGAACAGCATGGCTTCCTAGGGGCCTTTACTCAATAGGTTGCGGAGCGCTATTACGTGATCTTCGAGCATAGAGTTCCATCCAAGATCTTTTCGTGCCCTCTCCCGGCTAGCATCGCGCATGGATCCCCATGCTTGACGGTCGGAAAGAAGCTTTCCGATACGAGCAGCCATACCTAGTGCATCATCCGCCAGCATGATCTCCACGTCAGACATCAGATCGAGTCCTTCAACACCTATGGAAGTCGTGGCGCAAGGTAATCCCCGATACAACGCGGTGATCACCTTTACCTTCGTTCCACTTCCGAAACGCAGGGGCGCAATGAAGACTTTGCTCTTCCGGTAGAACGGCTCCAAGTCATCCACGAAGCCACGCAGAACGGCTCCCGGTGAACGCTTCACCGCTAATTGCAATGATTCGTCCGCACCGCGGCCGATAATGTCCATTGTCAATTCCGGATACTTTTTTTTCAGGATGGGCCAAACATCGTTCAGGAACCAGATCAACCCATCCGCATTGGCAGGCCAGCTTAAAGTGCCGACGTAGAGCAAGTTGTTCAGCGCCTCATCAAAACGCAGGACCGGCGCATCCAGTCCGCTGTCGTCGCCCAAATGGTAGGTGGTGTGGAATTTACTCTTTGGCACTCCTGCCTTTACCAGTTCCTCTTGATCGTTCGGGGCAGCAAGGACCAGATCCGCTCGTTCGCAGGACTTTACCTCGAAATGTTTCACACGCCGCGACTCGATCTCCAGCACGATCCGCTCAGGCAGGTTCTTTGCGACTGTCCGCGAGCGTTCCCACATAACGAACTCTGCGTTATGCTGGTGAAGTATGACAGGCACCTTGACGTTTTTCGGCACGTAAGGGAAGACCTCCAAATGGTCGACCAGCACGAGGTCAGCTTTTCCGATGGCCTCTTCTGCCGCCCGGTGCAATTCCACGTCCGCATTGCGGTAAACGTTCAACGTGGGGGAAGAGACCATACTCTTCAGGAAGTTCAATGCCGTCCGTGGGCGCTCCACCGGTAAGGCGTGCACCGCTGACAATGGTAATGCACGCTTGAATGCATCCAAATGCTTCACATCGTCACCTTTCAACGGTGCGATCAACGTCACATCGAAATGCTGGGCCAAATGCTGAATGAACCGCCATGACTTTATTACGCCCCCGCTTTGTGGTGGGTATGGCAATTGGTTGGTTATGAAAACCAAACGATCCCTCATGGTCTATCAGACAGCACGATTCCAGTTGTAGCGGAAAAAGTCGAAGAACCCCAACCGCTTTTCCCCTTTTTTCTTTGCCAGACCGAACCACGGCAGCGGTTTGTCCATGATGCCGTCCAGCACGAACATGAGCGGCGGAAGCTGGCCATTGGCGCGCGACATGCCCAATTTCTCAAGGTCGCCTTTGGATGTGGTGCCCGGCTGGCAAACCACCAGCGCACGGTCGAGCGAGGCCACTTGCGGAGTAATGGCCAGTGCGTCACCGTTAGAGCCTTCGATGATCACGAAGGCAGTGCCCTCCTCCTGTGCCCGTGATCGGATCGCGCTCAGGGAGATCCCCTTGGCAGCGATAATAGAAAGACCAGCGGGTGCGCCAGTTTGGCGCGGGGTAGCTTCAGTCTCCTGCACCAGCATTACGCGACTGCCACGCTGTGCCAACATCCAGGCCAAACGGGCCGCAGTGGCTCCTACTGCCTCTTTCCCTCCAGCACCGCAGACCATATCGAGCTCGGGGCCGGTGGTGTGTGCAGTCTCTATAAGTGCAGCCAGCTTGGCAATTTCCACATAGGCGGGACTGGCCGGATTGGTCAACAGCCCACCCGGATCCTTGTGTGTCGTATAGGGTATGCGAGCGGCGAGCGGAACGTCCGGCATAGCCTTCGCCAAGGTCGAAGCACCGGTTATCTTATCACTGAACAAGGACTTAATAATGAGGTACCCCAAAGGTGCCAACAGCGCCAACATCACCGCAACCGCCAGCAGGATCACTATGTCGGGGAAGAACGGGTCCATGTCCGTTATATAAGCCGGTGTGGTCACGTAGACCTCCGGTGCAAGCGCCGCGAACTGAACACGCAGGTTGCTCAAGCGCGTCAGAAGATCGGTGTTCACGGCTTCCTGTGTGCGCTGGTCGCGTTCCCTGTCGGTCAAGGTCCTGTCCAGTTTGGGTATTTCCCCCTGCTGGGCCATTAAGGTCCTTCGTTGCAAGTCCACATTGTCCAGGCTGATCCGGGTGTTGGCCTTGAAGCTTTCCACCGAGCTCAGGATGTTCTCCCGTTGCTGGTCCAACAGCCGTACCATCCGGTTGAAGCTGGGATTAGCGGTCTTGCCCTCCTCTCGAAGCACGGAAATGTCGCTCTGTAATGCTGCGTATTTCGTGGTCATATCGTTGAGCAGGGGATCAGAAATGCCGTAAGCTTTGGGACTGGATGGCTTGGCACTGTCCCCGCTGCGCAGCAGCTTCACCAAATTGTCGTAATAATTGGTCTGGACCACCAACGATTCGCGCTGGGCGTCCAATGACTTCAAACCTTCCTGAAGCAAAATGGTGGCATGTTCCATGTTGGTGACATTGGCCTCCGTCTTGAACTTTTCAAGCAGATCGCTCGTGGAATTGAGCTGGCCGGTGTTGCGGGTGATCTCACCTTCCAACATGGTAATGGTCTTGGCCAGTTCGGTCTTCTGCTCTTCCATATGCAGTGAAGTGTACTCTTCACCGATGCCGTTCAAAATGTCCAACACCTTGGGCTTTGGCGCTGCTGTGAGCGTAACGTTCACCGTTGTGGCCTCCGCTACGGTCAGTTCCCCGAGGATCGAGCCCATTAACCCCAGCGTAACGCCGTGTGGGTCGTACAGGATGAAGCCGTAATTCTCCACGTCATCGCCTTCCAAAGGCAATTTGCTTTTCATCACCCTGGTGATGCGCACGCGGGCGCTATCCAGCTTGATCCATTCACCGAATTTGCCGTCCTGCTCCAGCTCGATCTCAAGATCGTCCGGACCGTATTTGCCGTCCCCCACAAGCTTGAAATTGTCTCCTTGCACATCATGCAGGTAAAATCCTACGCCATAGGGTACATGCACCACATTGTGCACGGATGAGGTATCGAGTTCGACTTGGATCGGTGTATCCTTATAGACCTCCCAATCCAGGAAAAAACCTTCCTGCACGTACTTATTACGCAGACCGAGCCGATCCACCACACGGCTGATAATGGGCTCTGACGTGATGCGCAATTGTTCGTTGGAGTAGTAGTTCTTATCGGTTTTTGCCACGGGCTGCGTGGGTTGCACCATGCGGTTCGGGTCGTCGTGCCGCATGGGTGTAGCGATCAAAATGCTGGTGCTGCCTGAATACATGGGCTGCACGATGATCATGATCACCACCACAAGTGCCAGCAAGGCCAAGCCCGCTATACCCAGAAGTGGCCATGCACGCAGGTACTTTCCGAGGAAGGCCTTCAGGTCCGTGTCCTCATTCAAGTTCGTTCCGGTCATTCGCTGGGGCTATTTTTTCAACACGGCGTAAACACTCACGATCGAAACCAAGAAGGTCAGCACATTGACGACCAGGTTCGGATCCCTGCCTGAGTACATCCGTCTCTTTAGCGGGTCAACGATCACCACGTCGTTCGGCTCCAAGTAGAAGTGGGGATCCGCCAGAACGTTCTGATCGTTGAGGTCCATGTTGTACAGATGGTTGGTGCCGTCCCGTGAGCGCATGACGCGGATGCGCGAGCGGTCCGCAAGCACAGTTAGATCACTGGCCATGGCCAGTCCTTCAAGCACGTTCACTTGGTTGTTATACACCGGGTATCGTCCCGGGCGGTTCACTTCACCCACCACCGATATGTTGAAGTTGAGCATGACCACCTTCACCGAGGCGTCCGAATATAATCCATTGGCCAAAGACAAGATCGCCGCTTCCGCTTCCGGGATGGTCATTCCCTCCACTTTGACCGGTCCTATCTCGGGCAGTGTGATGTTCCCCTGCGGATCAACAGTATGGCCGATCAGGTAGGGGTGCTGCACCGAGCGGTAGAGGTCCATGTCCTGCAAGGTGGTCTGCGGCACGATGTCCTGCACGAGTTGCGAGTGGCCCACGGTGACCATGAGAATGTCATCCTTGTGGATGGAGAATGTCGGCGGTTGGGGTGGCCAGGTCTTATCCACAAGAGCGTCCCATGGGACCCGCGCATCCTTATCCTGCAGCAGCACGACCTTCTTGTTGCCCACGCAACCGCCGAGCAAAGCAGCTGCCAAGACCAAGCCCAGCATCGCCGGAAATTTCGGGATGACACTCCCGCATACCTTGCCAAAGGCTGACCAGTATGGCCAAAAACCCTTCATTCGCTTCGATGTCAGTAAATTCCGGTTCCTGCTATGCAACATCCGTTATCCCTTTTGGTGAGGCCTCTTTTGTAGAAAAGAGGATCCGGCGGCAAATATGGGGGCAACTTCCCCTGCTTGTAAAACGTAACAAGAGTTTAATTCAACAAGCGGGCGATATTTGTCGCCGGATCCATCATGGCGAGATACGAACGCTACATCTACCTCTTTCTGGAATTGATAGCGCTGGCCGGGGCTTTTGCCTTGGCAGTGCTCATCACCTATGGTGACCTTGATTTCTTGGAGAGGCCCCTGCTCAGGCTTCTTTTCGGCTGTATGGCCTTGATCTGGGTGATCATTTCCCTCATCGGGGCCTTCCGGCCCATGGACCGCCGACTGAGCGGCGGGGCGCTCATACAAGATCTGGTCACCTCCGTAGTGACGGCGCTCTTCGGCACATTCGCCGTCAGCTTCATGGTGGGGATCGAAGGACTTCCCCCGCAGCTACTGGGGTGGCACTTCCTCTTCTTCACCGCATTGGTGGCCCTGGTCCGTTTTGCCGTGTGGAAAGGAATCCGTGCCTATCGCACTGCCGGTTATAATTTCAAGCGTATCGTGATCATTGGCTCGAATTCGGTGAGCGAGCGCTTCATCCGCGAGATGGAGGAACACCCTGAATACGGTTACAAGGTGGTGGAGCGCTTCAACTTAGGCCATGATGATCCTTTACCGGGCGCCAGGCCTATCGAGGAATTCGATCTTTTCGTGGCTACCAACCGGATCGATCAAGTGTACATAGCAAAGGACCGCATGAGCAAGAAGGCCTTGGCCATCATACGCTTCTGCTCCCTGAAGGATGTCCGTGTGTTGTTCATCAACAACATGTTCGACCAATTGCACCGATCCGGGTTCCGTGCTTACTTGGATGAAGGAGGCATGACCACGCTGGTGGCCATCGACCCGGTGAAGTATAAGAACGTGATCGGGCGTTCGATGAAGCGGATCTTCGATATCGTCTTCAGTTCCATGGTGATCCTGCTGATCCTTTCCTGGCTGTATCCCATCATCGCCATCCTGGTGAAAATGAGCTCTCCCGGGCCGGTACTTTTCATCCAGCAGCGCACAGGCATCGTGAACAAGCCTTTTGGCTGTATGAAGTTCCGATCCATGCGTCCGAATGTCGACTCTGATAAAAAGCAGGCCGTGAAAGGAGATCCCCGCATCACACCGATCGGCCATTTCCTGCGCAAGAGCAATTTGGATGAGATGCCCCAATTCTTCAACGTTTTCCTGGGACAGATGAGCGTTGTCGGACCGCGTCCGCACATGGTTTCACATACCGAGGAGTACACCAAATTGATCGGACCTTATATGGAACGGCTTTGGCTGAAACCGGGCATCACCGGTCTGGCCCAAGCAAAGGGCCTCCGCGGGGAGACCAATGAACTGGTCTTGATGGAGCGTCGCGTCCAAGCTGACCGCTTCTACATCCAGCATTGGTCCATCACGCTGGATATCTACATTATCCTGCTCACCTTCTGGAACATGGTTTCCATGAAAAAACAAGGCGCGTGAAACTTCGTAAGCTCCTCAATAAGTTACCGGTCAAGAAAGGACAGCGCGAGCTGGTTGGCGGCGGGGTGGTAGCATTCGCATACCGCATCCTCGGCCTTCTTTTCACCTACGGTCTCATGCTTGCCATCGCGCGGCGCTTCGGCCCGGAAGGCAATGGGTATTATAACCTGTACACCGCGTGGATGGCCGTGATGGGCGTGCTCGCGACCTTGGGCCTTAGCAGTTCCAATGTGCGTTCCGTTGCGGAATACGGTGCGAAGGGCGAATGGGGGCGGCTAAGGCCTTTGCACAATGGAGTGCTGCGCGCCGTCCTCCCCTTCTCGGTGGCTCTAGGGCTGTTATTCCTGGGTTGGCGTGAATTGGCCCTACGCGGTATCATGGGGGACGGCGGTATCGCGCCCGGCGTGATGATCGCCATGGCGTTAGGTCTTCCATTCAGTGCGTTGTTGTTGGTGAACGTGGAGTTCATCAGGGGTACGAAACGCGTGGCCGTTTCGGAGTTATTGCGCTCACCCGCCGTACTGGGCTTTACGTTGCTTGTGGTGCTTTTGGTCCCAGGTGACGCCATGACGCCAGTGGTGGTCACCGCGTGTGTAACAGCCGTCTTCGCTTTGGTGGGATTCTACCTCGTGCGACGTTACGTGTCCATGATCGAGGCCAAGCATCAAGCGAAGCCGCTCACTATCAATATGCGTGAGCACATGGCCTTGGCGTTGCCGATGATCGTAACGGCGTTGAGCAGTAGTTTGAATGGCCGTTTGGACACCATCATGCTGGCTTGGTACCGATCGTCGGACATCATCGGCATCTACGGCACAGCCGTGAAGATCTCCATCGGCATCGAGTTCGTTATCGGTGCCATTAAGACCATCGCCATGCCCAAGATCGCGGAGATGTATCACGCGGGCAAGCATGAAGAGCTACGGGATACGTTGGATTATGCTGCCAAACTGGTATTCTGGACCACAGCTCCTATTTCCGTTGTGCTCATCGTCTTTGCCGGGCCGATCATGGGCTTCGTTGGCCCTGAGTTCACGGCGGGTGCCACTGTGCTGCGCATCATGACCATCGCGCACTTCATCTCCGCCAGTTCGGGTATGGTGGGTGCTTTCCTCAACATGACGGGTGGTCAATTGGCCTTCAGTCGCATCGTGGTGGTCTCGGTGGTGCTGAATCTCGTGCTGAATTTCCTGATGATCCCTCCTTTCGGTATGCTCGGTGCAGCCCTGGCTTCTGGCATCACGCTCAGCCTTTGGAATATTGCCGCTGCCATCCTGATCTATCGCAAGCACGGCATCAACATGTATTACATCCCTTGGCTTACCAAGCACCGCACGGAGTATGTTGAGATCGACAAGTGAGACCACGACACGCTTGCCGGACCTCATGCTGGTAGGCGCAGCGAAGAGCGGCACTACTTCGATAGCGCACCAGTTCACCCGGCATCCAAGGGTTTTTCTGCCCATGAACAAGAAGGAACCGCACTTCTTCTCGTTCAATGAAGAGCCGCCGCCTTACACCGATAAAGCGTTCGTGCGCACCTTGGTATGGAAGCTTAAAGACTACGTGGCCCTCTATGTCTCAGCGCCTCCGAATGCCCGGATAGCCGATTGTTCGACCTCCTATCTTTATCGGCATCATACAGCCGTGCCGCATATCCTACGCACATATGGCTCCAGAGCTGTGGAACTTAATATGAGCGCCATTTTGCGCGACCCAGTTGAGCGTGCTTATTCCCATTGGCTTTACTTGGTGCGTAACGGACATGAGGACCTTTCCTTCGAAGAAGCGATCGCTCCCGCGACCGTGGAACGCAGAAAGAAGGAGCGTTGGGGCTTTGATTATTTGGGCTATGGGCTTTATGCTGAAGCAGTTGGGAATTTCACGTCCGCCTTTCCTTCTTTTAAAGTTTACTTACTGGAGGATCTGAAGGACCTGCAGGGAACGTTCGACGACATTTGCGACCGGGCCGGCCTTGAGCACTTTGAAGTGGAAAAAGTGCAATCGAACCCCGGCGGAATTCCCAAGAGCCGCTGGCTGGTGCGCACCATCCGCCGAAACCCGATCGTCCGCTCCTTTAGCCATATGCTGCCTTCCGGCATGCGCAACTCGGTACGCGCCAAGCGGGATGGCATGTTAAAGCAGGCGCTGGACAGACCCGAAATGCCAAGGGCCGCGCGCGATATACTGAACGCTTATTACCGTGCAGACGTGGAGCGTCTTTCTGCTACAATCGGGCGTGACCTTGGCCATTGGTGTTCCAAATGAGCGAGCTCAATCTGCCTAAATGCCTGTTCGTAGGCACCGCTAAGGCCGGGACCACCACCATCGAACATGCATTAAAGGCCCATCCAGGAGTCGGTATTCCGCGGAAGGAAACGTTTTTCTTCGACCACGAACTCATGGGCAATGGGCGGTTGCCATATCCCAAACAGCGGGACACGGATACCATCGTGAAGTCGGAAGCGGAATACCGCGGCCTCTATTCCGGTGCGGCACTGGTAGGTAAGACCGCTGTGGAGATCGGCACCGGCTACCTCTACCATCATGCAGTGGCCATCCCGAAGATCAAGGACCTTTTGGGTGCGGATACCCGGATAGGCATCGTACTGCGCGATCCGGTGGAACGCGCATGGTCCTCTTACATGCACTTCGTGAAGGACACGCACGAAACCCTGGGCTTCCGGGAATCCATTGCCGCAGAACCTCTGCGCACTGCCGAGAATTGGGATTTCATGTGGCACCACATCGCCATGGGGCGCTACGCTGACCAAGTGGCGGCGTATGTCAAGGCTTTCCCGAACACCCGCGTATTTATTTTCGAAGATCTACGTGCTGACGCCGATGGCTTTATGCGCGGGGTGTTCGATCTGGTGGGCGTGCCCCCTGTGGACCTGCCACCCGTAAAAGCGCAGAATCCTTCAGGCCAACCGAAATATCGGGGCCTTCAGCGACTGATAACTACGGATAATCCTATCAAAGGCCTGTTACGCCCATTAGTGCGCATGTTGGTTCCTGAGGAGCGCAGGCGCAAGGCAAGGAAGTTCGTGAAAGAGAAGAATCTCACCACGTCCGGGGGGCTTCAACCCGAGGACCGCACTTGGCTTAGGGATATTTACCATGAGGATGTAAAGCGGCTTTCCGTAACCTTGGGCCAAGATCTGTTCGTGAAATGGCGCTGGTAAGCCCCTCTTCTTCCACGGCTTCTGAAAAGCAGTTGCCTTGGCCCTTCCGCTACAAGGGATTGTCCTTGGGCATTCTCACGTTCATGGTGACCATTGTTTGGCGTGTGCTCACGGTGAGCCACTTCACCTTGGTGATCGGTACCATAGAAGTGGCCCTGTTCGCATTGCTCATGGTTTGGGTTGTATGGCGGCTGGTCCAACGGTGGATGGCGGATGATTGGGGCATCAATGGTTTTGAGATCTACGTCCTTCTCCTGATCATTCTGCCGTTGGGTTCAGCCTTCGGCGCCCGGAAAGAGTTTGGCCAGCCGTTGATCTGGGGCATCATCGCTTTCAAGGATTATTACCTATTGCTCGGCGTACTTGCGGTATATCATTGGTTGCGCATGGGATGGGTCACCCTGAAGCAGTTGGAAAAGGCCATGCTTATCATGTCTTGGATCTGCTTGATCTATTTCTACTTCGCAACACTCTTCATAAACCCCGCACCGTATCAGGACACGCCACTCGCCGGGGCTAACGAAGTAAAAGGCGGTGGGGTGTATTACCGCTTCAACATGGCCGCCATGTATTTCGGTGCCATCTATTACTCTGCACGTGCATTCAAACGCGAAACGTGGTTCGATCTCTTCTACGCAATGCTCTTCGCAGCGTACGTCGTGATCTTCCGGCTGGATCGCACCTCCATGGCAGTTACCGCTTTAGGCATGGCGGGAGTGGTTCTTTTCCATGTTCCCCTGAAGCGTATCGTGCGGGCGATGATGGTGGTACTGATCCCATTGATCTTCGGCGTGGTATTGATCTTCCTGCTTGCTCCCAGCAAGGTGAAGCAGTACGAGGACATGTTCACAGACGCCATCCATACGGTGATGGGCACTTCAGGCGGAGAAGCCGAAGTGGGTGTTCGCACTTTGGAGATCGCTATCGCGGACCGCCAGGTGGCCAAGCACCCTTGGTTGGGCAACGGGCGGATCAGCCACACTTGGAATGAGACCGGATATGAACAGTGGCTCGGCTTCTTTTTCCCGGCGGACGTGGGAATGTTGGGTCTAACATTCATTTATGGATATCCAGGAATGGTGTTCCTCTACCTCCTCTTCGCCGTAGCCGCCATTTACATGCTCCGCGTAAAGGGGCGTAACGATGACCTGTTCTTCATCACTTGCCAGTTCCTCCTATTGGCGTTGTTCCTGGATTCGCTCACCAACGGCCAATTGACGCAGAACCCTGGCCAAGCCTTGCTGCTCATGGGTGTGATGCACTATTACTCGCGGATCAGCCCTGCAGTAGTGCAACAAGGGGCGCTGCTTTCCGCACCGGCCTTGGCCTGATCAACGCAGGTAGAGCCAGAAGATCTTGCGAAGTACGTTCAAGCCACGGTAGACGGGCATGGCCGACGCAGGCATCTTTATGTGGTCCCAGGTAGGAGGGAACGTGTAGCCGAACTCCTCCATGTACGGGCCGAACACGAATTTAGCTCGCCGCTTCGATGCATCAGTGTCGAAGTATTCCGTGAAATGCTTGCCCTCCTTGGCCGTCTTGTTGCCTACAGGCAGCGGACGGGTCTGTTCCACGCCAAGCTTTCTCAGGGCATCGGCAAAATCCTCTTGGAGGTTTTCGTAGCGCACAACCTTATCGAACTTTTTGTGGTCCAAAATGCTCCAACTGGCGTAAGGGATCTTGTGGTTGCGCATGAACCAAGTAGAGAACGATTGGTTCTTTCCAATGATCTCCGAATGGCTCCGTTTGTTCCACCAAAGCATGATGTGCTTGCGCAGGAAACCGTGTTGGATCTTGTTCGCCTCCGCGTTGCTGTAGCGGTCCTCATGGTCGCTGCGCACCTTGAAATAAGTGCTCACGGTGATGTCCATCGGGTTGCGCAGGCCGGAGATCACGCGGTACTTTTTCTGCTCGGCGTCAGCCGCTTTCATATAGTCCGTGCGATACAGCGCATGCTTGAAGCAGAACTCTCGGGCTTCGTACTGGTCCGTCAGCTCGCGTGAAATGGCGGTACTGGCTGTTTGTGGGAGGTTCACAAAGACGAACCGGTGCTTGTCGCTTATGACCATGTGTGCGTTTTGGAGGCGAATAGTTGCTGTTGCGGAAATGCTTTTCGGCCCCGAAGTAAGGCCTTATAGGAATGAATACCGGCTTTTGACCATGCTTCATCCCGATATTTGTATCGGCGTCCTTCAACGCGACACCTGACCAGATGGTTCTCCAACGCACCTTGCCTTTCCATTTCCGTTGGCTTTTTGCCGGACCTGGAAGTAAGGATCGTGCTTCAGGGCTCGGCCCGAGCGACTGGAGTTCCGGACCACTGACAGAAGTGGAACCCGGACGTCCCAGCGGAGTCACCTCAAGATCCAAATTCGTGCGACTGAAGGACAGGTCAGTGGTTGAAGCTGAAGTTACCTTACGAAACAATGGGACGTTGATCCCCGTAGAAAAAACCTTGTATGCCATTCACCAGTTCACGTTGCCGCTATCCGCTCATGCTATGTCCCATAAGGGCACCTAAGCGTTGCCGGCGATCCGCCATTATCATCAGTGCATGACCAACGCCCGGCACATGCCGCACAATCGGACCGACAAAGCTGAGTTCTGCCCTGATTTCCTCGTCGTTGGCGTGGTAAAAGGAGGCACTACCGCACTCTACAACCTGCTGGACCGCCATCCCGGCATTCATTTGCCACCGATAAAGGAGACCAATCATTTTTCGCGGGGTGACATGCGACCTGCGGATTTTGCCCGCGAGTATGCGCTGGATGTACGCATGGACCCTGCGAAGTACATCCGGGACGGGATGAACGAAGTGGTACACATAGCGCATGTGGACGACTCCTCGGACTATGCGGCGCTTTTCAGCAAGGCCACTCCCGGACAAGTGCTGGGCGAGGTCTGTCCTTCATACGCCATATGCCCTTCCGCCGCTGCGGCCATCCATACTGCTAGGCCATCCGCACAAATTTTCTTCATGCTTCGCGATCCGGTGCAACGTGCCTGGTCGCAGTACATCATGAACCTGCGTGAGGGGAAAACCCTTGAAAAGGATTTCCTGAAAGAAGTGGAACGCGATGCCAAGCAGGCCAAGACCGGCTGGGGCGTGAACCACCAGTACTTGGCACTGGGCATGTATGCGGAACAGGTGGAACGTTACTTGCAACTGTTCCCCAAGGAACAGGTACATGTGCTTTTGCATGAGCGGTTCAAGAAGGATCCTGCGGCCACAATGGCCCAGGTTTTCGCTGCTATCGGCGTTGAACCCTTGGTGGACATGGACACCTCCGGAAAGTTCAACGAAGCCGCTGTACCGCGCAATGCCGTGCTGAACCGACTGCTGGTGCGCAGCGGAGCTATCAGCGCAATTAAGGCCCTAGTACCCCGCGATCTTCGTGGCGGTTTCAAGGAGATGCTCTATTCCAAAAAGGACATGCCCACGCTGCCCAAGGATCAGGCATCAGCGCTATGGGAAACATATGCGCCGGATGTTGACCGGCTTTCACAATTGATCGGTATGGACCTGCGCCAATGGTGGGGGGTGAAGAAAGCAAAGGCATGAATACAGGTATCGGACACGTTTTCGTGGTTGGGAATTCGCGCAGCGGCACTACCATGATGTTGCGGGTGATGAACAACCATTCGCAGGTTCATGGGATCAATGAGCCGCATTTCTATGGTACCTACTGGGCTCCTGCGGATGATGGGAAACCACTGCCGGAGGCTGATGCAAAGGAGTTATTCATCAAGCTCATCACGCGCCAACGCGATGGTTTCTTCGCCGAGGTGACTCCCGGCAAGTTCGATGCTGAGGTGCAACGCATGTATGATGAACTGCCGGCCGGTGCCGATCGCAAGGACGTCTATGCTGGTTTCATGGCCTATGAAACGAAGCTGAACGGGAAGAACATAGCCTGCGAGAAAACGCCCCAGAACATTTTCTACATTGACGAGATCCAAAGGCATTTCCCGGGCGCCAAGACCATCGTTATGTTCCGCGATCCCCGCGCCGTGCTGCTGTCGCAAAAGCGGAAATGGATGCGCAAGGACCTTGGCATGACCGGTATGCCCGACTCGGAAGTGCGCCGCCTGAGGATGAATTATCATCCGTTCACCATTTCGCGCCTGTGGAATTCCAGTTTCGATGCGGCCAAGCGTCACAAAGGGAACCCTGACGTGGTAGAAGTCCGTTTCGAGGACCTCACCGGCGACCCTGAAGGCACCATGCGCCGCATATGCACCGCCGTAGGTATTCCATTCGAGCCTGCTATGCTGCAAGTGCCACACGCGGGCAGCTCGAGCGCGATGGACGACCCCACTAAAAAGGGGATCCGTACCGATAGAGGCAATAGTTGGAAGAAAGGATTGGACGATACCGAAATTGCCATTTGCCAAAGCACGTGTGGCACGCGCATGGCACAACTGGGTTATGGCTACGCGGACGTTTCCCCGAGCGCATTGAGCCTTGCCGCTGCTTGGGCCAGCTTTCCCTTCAAACTCGTTGGCGCGTTCGCGCTTAATCTGGGGCGCATGCGCAACATGGTGAACACACTTCAACGCAGACTGAAACAGGCTTGATGAAGCGCGTGAAGCTTTTCGGCCTACCGTTCATAGCCGCCGAGAATCACGATGGCGTGGTGTCGGAAGTGCTGGCTTGGCCGTTGGAAAAGGAGGAACCGCAGGAGCTGCCGTTGTTGAGCACGCCCAATGTGGACCAAGTGGTGAAGCTCCATCGCCACGAACATGCGGGTTTGCTTGCTCAGATCGCGAACGCGCGTTTTGTCCTTCCCGACGGGCAACCCATCGTATGGGTGAGCAAACGGAAAAAAGGCAGCGAACTCCCGGCCCGGCTGGCAGGCAGTGATCTGTTCCCTGCGGTTTGGAATAAGCTCGCCACGAGGAAAGCGCCGATATTCATGGTGCTGGCCAACGATGCGATCGGGGAAGCGTTGCGGAAAGAGAATCCGGAGATGCACTGGTTGACACCGCCCTTCTATTCCATATCCGACCCCGGAGCGGAAGAACAGGTCGTGACCTCTGTATTCAATGAGCTCATGGCGCGGCCGGTACCCTTGGTTTTCTTGGGCCTGGGCTTTCCGAAGCAGGAACGTTTGGCACTTGCCTTGATCGAAAGACTGAAGACCGCTGCGGTGCCGATGCCATTGTTCCTTTTGCTGGGCGCGTCGTTCGAGTTCCATGCAGGATTGAAGAAGCGTGCCCCCAAGATCTTCCAAAAGCTCGGCCTCGAATTCTTCCATCGCTTCCTTTCCGAGCCTAAGCGCATGTTCCGCCGCTACTTCGTGGATGACATGGTCTTCTTCAAGCTGGCCCTAAAGGAACTGCGCGCTTCTTGATCCCGGACACGTCCTTCTATCTTTGTCCATAGCCATGCGCCCAATGCGCTGGCGGAATTTCCATGGCCACTACAGCAGCCCACTTCGACACGCGTAACACGCCCACCATCGATCAGGTCGGGATCGAGGAACGCGTTGCCCGCATCAAGACCCGAAGCATCAAGAAGGAAACGAAGGTGGAAGGGATGAAGCTCGCGCTGAGCATGATCGACCTCACTACGTTGGAAGGCGCCGACACTCCCGGCAAGGTGAACCAGATGTGCTACAAAGCCATGCACCTGCACGATCAAATGCCCGGGCTACCAACCGTGGCCGCCGTCTGCGTGTACCCCACACTGGTGAAGACCGCGAAAAAAGCCTTGGGTGAAAGTGGCGTGAAAGTGGCCGCCGTGGCCACTGCCTTCCCCAGTGGACAAGCGCCTAAGTCAGTGAAGATCGCAGACACCAAGTTCGCGGTGAACGAAGGCGCTGACGAGATCGACATGGTAATCAGCCGGGGCCATTTCCACAGCGGGGAATACAATTATGTTTTCGATGAGATCGCCGCGATCAAGGAAGTCTGCGGTAAAGCCCGCCTTAAGGTGATCCTGGAGACCGGCGAACTGGGTACATACGATAAGGTGCGTTTGGCGAGTGACATCGCCATCGCCGCCGGGGCCGACTTCATCAAGACCAGCACGGGCAAGATCAGTCCCGCAGCCACCATGGAGGTGACCTTGGTGATGCTGCACGCCATCCGCGATCATTACCTGCGCACCGGGGAGATGATCGCCATGAAGCCGGCGGGTGGTATCCGCACGAGCAAACAGGCCCTGCATTACCTGATGATGGTGAAGGAGGAGCTGGGGCCGGAATGGCTGAGCAACCACTGGTTCCGCTTCGGCGCCAGTAGTTTGGCCAATGATATTCTGATGCAGTTGCAAAAGGAGGCCACGGGGCGTTACCAGAGCGCGGACTATTTCAGTTTGGATTAAGCGGAGATAGCCCGAGTTGGATCTGCAACACTTGATCCGTGGTCTGCTGGTCTTGGCGCGGATCCTATGATCAATTCACAGCATACACCTTTCCCGGAAGGCTACGCACCACGCCGTTGAATTCGAGGTTGAGTAAAATGCCCGCGGCCTTATGGGGCTGCATCCGGCTGCGGAAACACAAGGTATCGATATCCATCTTTCCTTGTTCCTTGATGAGGTCGACCAAGGCTTTTTCATCGGGTAGCAGGTCGGTGAAGAGTGCCGCTTGCACGGGTGCCTTTTTAGCTGTGGGCAACCATTCCATCAGCTTGAGCACATCGGCTGAACAGGTCACTAGGTGCGCTTTGCTCTGCTGTATCAACCGGTTGCAACCGATGCTGCGACTATCCGTGGGCCTCCCGGGAAAGGCCATCACCTCGCGGTCGTAGCTATCCGCGATGTCCGCGGTGATGAGCGATCCGCCTTTTGTGCCGCTTTCCACCACGACAGTGCAGTCGCTGAGGCCGGCGATCACGCGGTTGCGCGCAGGGAAATTCCCCGGTGCGAAGGTGCTACCGCTGGTCAGTTCGCTGATCAGTGCGCCTTGCTCACACATTTCTTTTGCGGTGGAAGCATGTTCACCGGGATAGAGCCGGTCCAGCCCATGCGCGACGCAGCCAACCGTTTGCATTCCGTGCCGCAATGCCGCGCGGTGGGCCACGATGTCGATGCCATAGGCCAAGCCGCTTATCACCAGCGCGCCGCTTTCCTTCATGCCTTCAACCAATTCTTCACATAGCTGCTTGCCCTGTGCCGTGGGCATGCGTGTGCCCACGATGGAGATGCTGCGCGGCGGATCCAGGTCGGCATTGCCTTTCACAAAGAGCAGCACTGGTGCGTCATCGCAATGACGCAGCCGTTCGGGAAATTCCTCATCCAAGTAGAACAGCATCCGCAGCTTGTTCTTGCGCACGTATTCCAGTTCTTTTTCCGCTGCCTTGATCACGGAACTGCCCAATATGGACCCGGCCAGCACTTTGCCTATGCCCGGCACCTTTTCCAAGGAACGCCGAACGGCTTTGTCAGTGAAAAGCATGTCCACACCACCGCAATAGGCAACGAGGTTACGTGCGTTCACCGGTCCGATGCCCTTGAGCATGGAGAGCGCGATGCGGTGGATCAATTGACTGTCTTCCATGGCAGGGCATGCCGGCGATCGCTACATTCGCCGTCAACGCATGCGGCACAAATTAAGCGCGGGGAACATTCTGCCAGCCTTGGCCCTTTGCCTCTCCCCTTTGGCATCGCATGCACAGGAACAGGGAAACACGGCAGGAACAGTACACGGCACCGTACGTGATGCACAAACCCGAGCCGTACTCCCTGGCGTGGCAGTATCGTTCGGCTCCGGTAAAGGCGTTTCAACGAATGATAGCGGGCGTTACGAGATCGTACTTCCTTTGGGTAATTACACAGCGTTGTTCCGATACATAGGCTATGCCGATCGCAGCATGCCCGTGCAGGTGCCGCAGCAGGGCTCTACCGTACTGGATGCCGGGTTAAGCCTTTCCACAGCCCAACTCGATATGGTGGTGGTAAGTGCCGGTAAGTTCGAACAGCGGGTAGGGGAAGTGACACAAAGCTTAAGTGTGCTCCCAGCAGCGCTGATCCGCGACAAGAACACCGTAACGTTGACCAAGGCGCTGGACCAGGTCCCGGGGGTGGTGGTGGTGGACAACGATCCACAGATCCGCGCCGGTAGTGGATACAGTTACGGGGCCGGAAGCCGGGTGATGCTGCTGGTGGACGGCTTGCCCATACTGAGCGGCGACATTGGCCGGCCCAACTGGAGCTTCATGCCCATTGAGGATGTGGAGCAGGTGGAAGTGATCAAGGGCGCGAGCAGTGTGTTGTACGGTAGTGCGGCGTTAAGTGGCGTCATCAACGTGCGCACGGCTTATCCGGGCTCGGAGCCCGTAACACGAGCGACCATTTTTGGCGGCGTTTACGATACGCCGGGAAACGCGGACGCAAAGTGGTGGGGACCCAGCCCGCCGCTTACCACCGGTGCCAGTTTCATGCACAGCGAACGCTTCAAAAAATTGGATCTCGTTCTGGGTGGCAATGTTTATGGCGATCAGGGTTTCGTTGGGCCGGAACGTATCCGCCCGGACACCTTGGCGAAATACCCTTACCGCTTGGGTGATGGAGGATACGAGAACCGCGCGCGTTTCAATTTCGCCACGCGCTGGCGGAATCAAAAGATACCCGGCCTCAACTACGGCATCAAGGGCAACGTGATGAAGAGCCGCAGCTCCACGGTCTTTATCTGGGACAACTTGGATTCTGGCTTATACCGCCCTTCTCCCGGCACGCTCACCAACACCGCAGGAACTCAATTCTACGTGGACCCGTTCGTGGCTTATACCGGTCCGCAGGGCACGCGCCATAGCCTGAAGGGCCGCTTGTACCGCCAGGATTTCCATAACAGCAATGGCCAGAGCAACAGTAATAATTCCTTCTTCGAGGAGTACCAGTTCCAGCGCAAGTTCGATCTGTTCGGCGAGACCAACATCACCGCAGGTCTTTCCGCACAGCAGGTATACAGCAATGCCGAATTGTATGTGGGAGGCCCGAATGCCGATGGTAAGAACACGGCCAACAATTACGCCGGTTACCTGCAGGTGGATAAGCGCATCATTGAAAAGCTGATGCTGAGCGCAGGCGTGCGCTATGAGCGGTTCCAAGTGAACGAAGATGAGCAGGCTGAACCTGTTTTCCGGGCCGGGGCGACGTATCATCTTTTTGAAGGCACCTATCTCCGGGCCAGCTATGGCCAAGGATTCCGCTTTCCCACTATCGGCGAGCGCTACATCGTCACATCCGTGGGTGCGCTGCACATCTATCCCAACCCGGACCTGGAACCGGAGACCAGCGTTAACATGGAAGCGGGGATCAAGCAGGGCTTCAAGTTCGGCGGTGTTACCGGCTATGTGGACGTGGTGGCGTTCCGGCAGGACTTCGACCGCTACGTGGAGTTCACCTTCGGACAATGGGGAGCGGACCGTTCCATCGAAAACTTCCTCGGCTTCGGCTTCAAGAGCATCAATACCGGAGGCGCGCGGATCACGGGTTCGGAGGTGGAAGTGGCCGGTAAGGGCAAACTGGGATCGGTGGAATTATCGCTATTACTGGGTTACACGCACACCTTACCGGTAAGCACCACGCCGGATGAAGCGTATGGTTTTTCCCACACCACTGCGGATACCGATGAGCCCATTTCGTATACCAGCACAAGCTCCAATACGGATGACAACGTGCTGAAATTCAGGGTGCAGGACCTTTTCCGTAGTGACGTAGGAGCATCATGGAAACGTTTCTCCGGTGGTGTCAGCGTGCGCTATAACAGCCATGTGCGCAACATCGACCAAGCCTTTTTGGTCTTCGAACAGCTCGGTGCTTTGGGCGATGTGGGCATTGCGGAATGGATGCGGACGCATACCACCGGCGACTGGATCACGGACCTACGTGTCGGCTATGAACTGACCGACCAACTGAAGATGTCATTCATCGTGAATAATTGCAGCAACGAGGTGTATGCCATCCGACCCATGGCCATTGAAGCCCCGCGCAACTTTCAAGTACAAATGACGCTTGAGCTATGACGGGTCGGAAGCGTATCATCGGCGTGATCCCCGCGCGGTTCGCCAGCAGCCGTTTGCCCGGAAAGCCTTTATTGGAGATCGCTGGTAAGAGCATGGTGCAACGCGTGGTTGAACAGACGAGGCGCTGTGCCGCATTGACCGAGGTGATTGTGGCCACGGACGATGAACGCATCCTGCACCATGTGCAAAGCTTTGGCGGCTTGGCGGTGATGACATCCTCCGCGCACACCAGCGGTACCGACCGCTGTTGGGAGGCCGTGCAGCAATTAGGTGCTGACCGTTTTGACGGTGTCGTGAACATCCAAGGCGACGAGCCGTTCATCGTGCCGGAGCAGATATCGGAGGCCTGCACCTGCTTATCCCAAGCAGGTGTGGGTATTGCCACGCTGGCTCAAGTCGTGCAGGACGATCATGACCTGGATGATCCAGGAGAAGTGCTTATCACCGTGGACGTGGAATGTAACGCCCTTTATTTCAGCCGCGCCGCCATCCCCTTCCTTCGCAACCCGGACAGAACCCCACGCTATGAGCAATTCCGGTACCTGAAACACGTGGGGCTTTATGCATACACGGTGAAAGCGCTGGAACGTATCGTGCAACTGCCGCCCAGCCCCTTAGAGCGGGCTGAATCGCTCGAGCAATTGCGTTGGTTGGAGAACGGGGAACGCATCCGCATCGGCATTACGGAACACCTTTCGTTCTGTGTGGACACCCCTGCGGATCTTGAAAAAGCACGGGCAGAAGCATTGCTCCGCAATCGGACAGCCGGGAAAACTTAGTTTTGGCGCTTGCCATGGCCTTGGAACGCGACATACACGATCTTCTTTTCGACCACGACTGCGTGATCGTTCCCGGCTTCGGTGGTTTTCTCACGCACTACCGGCATGCACGCTTGGATACGCAACGCCGCATGTTGCATCCACCGTCCAAGGACCTGAGTTTCAACGGCCACTTGGTCAGGCAAGATGGATTGTTGGCCGATCATTATAGCCGCAGGGAAGGAGTGGCGTTCAAGTTTGCCATCGAAGCCATCGGCGAACAAACGGCGTTGTGGAACGATGCATTGACGCGCCAAGGACGGGTGGAACTCCCGCGCATCGGCACCTTTTTCCTTGATGCTGAACTGAACCTCCAGTTTGAGCCCGACCGGCGGGTTAATTTCCTGAAGGATGCCTACGGCCTTAGGCCGGTAGCCGCACACCCCGTTGCGAGGACCGCATCCGTCGTCGTCGCAAAGCCCAAAGTCGTTCCCTTGGTGTCCATCGGTTCCAAACCCGGGCGCACGGCTCCGGGCATGCTCACTGCGGCAGCCATGGCGGCCATTCTCTTTACCGCAGCTACGTGGTGGGCGGTTACCTCCACTGGTAATAACAATGCATTGTGGAGCAGCTTCGACTTCCTTCCGGGAGCGGGGCGCCAGGAATATGTCTTGCCTTTATCACCTCCCGCCGGACCGGCCGTTCCTCTCGCTGAGGAGCCATGGGTCGCCCCGAAAGGATCCGAAGGCGTGCATTTGTACCCCATCGCTGGCGACCGGGCCCCGGTGGTAGCGGTTGATCTCAGTACTCCGCAAGGCACCTCAGCGGCTCCGGAAAGTACTGCGGTGGCCGCACCGGTCGTACGTGCGAAATACCATGTGGTAGGGGGGTGTTTCCTTGAAAAGGAAAATGCCGACCGCTTCATCGCGGAACTGCAAGCAAAAGGGTTTGCCGCATCGTTGATCGACCACAAAGGTGGATTATACCGCGTAGCCTATGGTAGCTACCCCTTGCGTACCACGGCCTTGGAAGCACTGGACGCCGTCCGTAGTGAGGAGGCACCGGATGCTTGGATGCTGGTGAAATAGCGTTCACCACGATAACCCTTCCACTTGGCCCTGATTTTGTTGTAGACGGTCCGCTATGAGCCATTCCATTGAACTCAACGGCCTCAAGCGCGGTATCCTCAATGACGACGTGGTACACGCCCATTTCAAGGATGATGTGCTGGTCACTGGGAAGGAAATGCATGAAATGTTCCACGCGATCGGAAATGAACGCAGTGGTCACAATTGGCTGCTTGCGGTAACGCTGGGTGAGCATTGCACATTGACCAAGGAGGCACGTGCATTGGCCAGCGGCCCGGAGGGTGATCCCTTCCTTGCCGCCGATGCTATCGTGGTGCGGGATTTCGGACACGAACTTGCCGCCAATGCCTTCGTGCGCCATAACAAGCCCATGCGCCCGACCAAGCTTTTTGCCGACATGGAGAACGCCTTGGCCTGGTTGCTTGAACAACACATTTTGCTCGAACCACAATAATGATGAAGAACCTGCTTACCCTGGTGCTGGCCTCCAGTCTGATCAATGCAATGGCGCAGGCTGTTGTGGACCCGCCCGTTAAAGTGATCCAATGCGGTAAGGTTGAGGTAACCGGGATCGTGATGTCCCCGAAAGGCGAACATGTCCTGGTGTTGCATGACAAAGGGGCTGAGTTGCGCGATCTTGAAACGGGAAAGCTCGTTAAGGAATTCGCGTACAACGAAGACGGTAGCAACACGGTCTACCGTGCCATCTTCAATGAGAATGGCGAATACGTGGTGCTCATCGGTTTGGCCGGCACGCGTGAGGTATGGGACGTGAAGACGGGCAAACAGGATAAAATGTTGGCCCTGTATAAATGGATACCTGACGCCATCCGCACCCGTGAAATGGGCTTGAAGAAAAGCAACTCTGCATTCGACCGTTTCTACCAGCAAACACGTGCCGAACATGGTGCCTTGGTGGCACATGCGGAGAAGAACGGCTCCGTGGTGTTCACCGATGCGGACGGGAATGTCGTTCAAACGCTTGACTTTCCGACGAACAAGGACAAGCAGCACTTGGCACCCTGCGTTTTCATAGGCGACCGCTTTGTGACCGGCACGGATGATGGCCGCGTGCTTTTCTACGACCTGGTCAAGCCCTGATCGCGAAGTGCGGCCAAGGCTTCGCGCACATGCTTGCGTGCGTTCAGCCGGTCCCTGATCACGGAGCGCACCCGTCCGTCCTGACCGATCACGAAGGTGGCGCGGTCCTTCAATCCCAGAAAGCTGCGCAGACCGAACGCAGATCTGGCTTCCCCTTTCTCGTCACTCAACAGGGTATAGGGTAGTCCGTGTTTCTCGGCGAAGCGTTTATGCGATCCGGGGTCATCATCGCTGATCCCCACTATGGAGGCTTCAAGACCTACGAACTCCTCTTGTGCATCCCGAAAGGTGCAGGCCTCCTTCGTACAGACCGGGGTGTCGTCCTTGGGGTAGAAGTACACGACCACAGGGCCTTTAGCGATGAGATCCGAAAGCCGGACCGATCTCCCGTCCTGATCCGGCAATTGTAGGTCGGGTGCGCGGTCGCCGGGTTGTAGCATCTGCATTATTTGCTTTTAACCAAATTCTTCGGCACAAGGTAACGGCTGTGGACCGGCTATTTTCGCGGCCTCAAACCACATTCATGGACCCCAAGCCCACCACCGCCAGCTATACAGAGACCACCCACATCGTTCTGCCGAACGACACGAACGTGATGGACAATCTCTTCGGCGGCCAATTGTTGAAGTGGTTGGACATGAGCTGCGCCGTGAGCGCGCACCGCCATTCACACCGCATCACTGTGACCGCGGCTGTTAACAACGTGAGCTTCGATAGGCCGATCAAGCTTGGCGATATGGTGACCATTAAGGCCCATGTGAGCCGCACCTTCAACACCAGCTTGGAGATATGGGCCGACGTGTGGACGGAGAACCAATTCACCGGTGAACGCATCAAATGCAACAGCGCCATCTACACGTTCGTGGCCTTGGATGAAAATGGCAAGCCAGCACCTGTTCCTCAAGTGATCCCCGTAACGGAAGAAGAGAAAGTACGGTTCGAAGGAGCTTTACGACGCAGGCAATTGCGTTTGATCCTGGCCGGTAAGATGAAGCCCGGGGAAGCGAGCGAGCTGAAGGCGTTGTTCGTTTGAAAAAGAACTACGCCGAGTATGATGTCCACCGCTGTCCGAGCAGTCCTGAACCGCCAGTAGTTACATTCCGTAACCGACCTGACCCTCTGCGGTCACGGGTAAAGATCGCCTACTTCGGCGCGTTTTCGGCCAGCGATGCGATACGGTCCAAGTCCTGCTTTTCCATGCACCTGAAATGCCCGCGCGGACATTGGTTGAAACCGATCTTGGAACAGGGCCTGCAGTCCAAGCCTTCCACTTCGCTGATGTGCACCCGCTCCGGATGCTGTGGGATGTAGGGGCCCATGCCGAACCGCGGAACCGTATTGCCCCAAACGCTGACGACATTCTTGCGGAATGCACTGGCCACATGCATGGCGCCGCTATCATGCGCGATCACGCTGTTCGCCTGCCTTATCAAGGAAGCGGAACCGGACAGATCGAATTTGCCCGTGGTGTCGTAGGCCCTGGCACCCACGGCATCAGCGATGGCGCGCCCCACGGCTTGATCGTCCGTACCACCTACGATCACCAAGGGTCCCTTCAGCTTGCCGGCCAGCTCAATGAGCTTGTGCTGCGGTAAACGCTTGGTATAATGGCCCGCACCGATGCACAGGGCGATGTAGCCATTTCGGTGCGAAGCTGGAAAGCTGGCCAGGTCCACTTCTTTTTCAGGTGGGATGAACAGGTCCAATCCTTGGCCATCGTTCTTCACACCCAAATGGGCCACTGTGCTCAGGTAGCGGTCCACGATGTGGATGTTAGGCAGTCGGTCCTTCTTCAAGTTCACCAATAACCATTTCTCAAAATTCAACTTGGGAAAATTCTTTGCAGGAGCACCCAAGGCCCACTTTACGCGCCGTGTCCGCATATTGTGGTGGAGGTCCACCACCAGGTCGAATTTTTCTTTCTTCAACTCCGGCAGTACTCCGCGTAGGTCAGCTTCCATCAGATGCACCCGGTCCACATAGGGAGAGTGTTCCACCAGCGATCGAAAGCTGTGCTTAGTGAGGTAATGCACCTCAACGCCGGGCACTTGTTGCTTCAGGCACCGAAGCACCGGCGAAGTGAGGATGATATCGCCGATGGAGCTGAAACGGATGACGAGGACCTTCATGGAAAACCGCGGCAAATGCGGCGGCGCTATTGCGGAGCGCGAAAGTAGCCGATGCGGCAGCTTATCTTGTTCGGAAAGCCCCACATTTGCACCATTCCGCCTTTTGGAACCAGAAATGTACATTGATACGCACGCCCACCTTTACCACAAACAGTTCGAACACGACCGCACCGAAATGGTGCAACGCGCCTTGGATGCGGGGGTCCGCAAGCTCTTCCTGCCCAACATCGACATGACCAGTGTGGAGGCCATGCACGAACTCTGTGATAAATACCCTGAGATCTGCTTTCCCATGATGGGCCTGCACCCATGCTCGGTAGGTGAGGACCCGGAACGTGATCTCGCCGAGGTGGAACGCCTGCTCGGCACGGGCCGTTATTGGGCCGTGGGCGAGATCGGCATCGATCTGCACTGGGACAGGACGTGGCTCGCTCAACAACAGGAGGTTCTCCGACAGCAGGTGCGCTGGGCCAAAGAGCTTTCGTTGCCCGTTGTGATCCACTGCCGGGAGAGCTTTGATGAAACGTTGGCCATCATCGAGGAGGAAAAGGACGAACAGCTCACGGGCGTTTTCCATTGTTTCACGGGTACGGTGGAACAAGCGCATCGCATCATCGGCCTGAGTGGCTTCATGCTGGGTGTCGGCGGTGTGATCACCTATCCCAAAAGCGGGTTGGCGGAGACCATGGCTAAGGTGGGCGCTGCCCATTGTGTACTGGAGACCGATGCGCCCTACCTCTCCCCGGTGCCGAACCGCGGAAAGCGCAACGAAAGCAGCTATATCCCCGCTATCGCGGAAACATTGGCTAATGCAGTAGGCCTTACCGTGGACGAAGTGGCACGCATCACCACAGCGAACGCCGAACTGCTTTTCGCCGAATGAGCACGCCCAGGGTCCTGCTGATCTATACCGGTGGAACCATCGGCATGGTGGCCGATCCGCGTAGCGGTATGCTTCATTCCGTGGACCTCGACCGCTTGGAGGAGCAAGTCCCGGAGCTGGGTCGTATGGGCGTTGCGCTGGAAACGGTCTCCTTCGGCACACCGATCGACAGCAGCGATATGCATCCGGAACAATGGGTACGGATCGCCCGGACCATAGGTCAGCGCTATGAGGATTTCGACGGATTCGTGGTGTTGCATGGCAGCGACACCATGGCCTACACGGCAAGTGCGCTCAGCTTCCTGCTGGAGAACCTGTCCAAGCCGGTTATCCTTACCGGCAGCCAGCTACCGCTCGGGACCATCCGCACGGACGGAAAGGAGAACCTGCTTACCGCTATCGAGATCGCTGCGGCGACAGCGAACGGAAGGCCAGTGGTTGCGGAAGTGGCTGTCTATTTTGAGTACAGTCTTTATCGCGGTAACCGCACGGTGAAAGTCCATGCGGAACGGTTCGAGGCCTTCCGCTCCCCCAATTGGCCGGTGCTGGCCGAGGCGGGTGTTCATATCCGCTACGATCATTCCGCTTTGCTGCCTGAGCGCACCGGAGGGCTTCGCGTGCACACGCTCATGGACGACGGAATTGGTGTGATACGTCTGTTCCCCGGGATCCGGGCGTCTTGGGTTAAAGCGCTGTTAAGCGATCCCGGATTGAAGGCCGTGGTGCTCACCACTTTCGGCAGCGGGAACGGGCCCACCGATAAAGATTTCCTGGATGTGCTCCGCGAAGCCCGTGGAAGGGGCATTGTGCTGCTGAACGTGACCCAATGCGTGGGCGGACGCGTAGACCAAGGCCGATATGAGACCAGCCGCGCCTTCGCCGAAATGGGCGTGATAAGCGGAATGGACATGACCACCGAGGCCGCCATAACCAAACTGATGTTCCTGATGGGGCAGGGGATGGGTCCGGAAGAGGTGATGCGGGCCATGGGGAAGGACCTCTGTGGTGAAATTGCCGTTCCGTAAGGCGTAGCCTTGTTACATTCGCGGCCCGCATCCTTGGATACGGTGTATTGGAGAAGTGGCCGAGTGGTTTAAGGCGCACGCCTGGAAAGTGTGTTTACTGAAAGGTAACGGGGGTTCGAATCCCTCCTTCTCCGCCAACGCTGCCCGCGCAGCGGGCGGTCCCAAACAAAAAAGTTGGTGCGGAGCTTGCTCCAAGCACCAACTTTTTTGTTTGGGACCAAAGGCCGCGGAGCGGCCGCAGCGTTGAAGCCACCCCCTTAGGGATAGCGCGCCTCGCGCAATCCCTTGCACAAATACTCAGCGGAGCTTGCTCCAAGCACCAACTTTTTTGTTTGGGACCAAAGGCCGCGGAGCGGCCGCAGCGTTGAAGCCACCCCCTTAGGGATAGCGCGCCTCGCGCGATCCCTTGCACAAATACTCAGCGGAGCTTGCTCCAAGCACCAACTTTTTTGTTTGGGACCAAAGGCCGCGGAGCGGCCCCAGCGTTGAAGCCATCTTTTTAGGGATAGCCCGCCTCGCGCAATCCCTCCGATCTAGATAGGTCCAACAAGGTCGATCCTCTATCCTGCGCTCCTGCCAGGTCTACTTTCCGGTCAACATGTTCAATGCAATATAATCGATAGAAGCACCTATCCTGTCCGTAAATTCGCAGCCCTTTACCCCATGCCCCGCATTGGCCCTATCGAACTCGGCGATTTTCCGCTGCTCCTTGCTCCCATGGAGGATGTGAGCGATCCGCCCTTCCGCGCGCTGTGCAAAAAGCACGGCGCCGACCTGATGTACACCGAGTTCATCAGCAGTGAAGGACTGATCCGCCAAGCGGCGAAGGGCATGAAGAAGCTGGACATCTTCCCGGAGGAACGCCCTGTTGGGATCCAGCTTTTCGGGGGCAGCGAGGATGCCATGGAAGAGGCTGCCCGCATCGCTGAGCGCGCCGGGCCGGAGCTGATCGATATCAACTACGGCTGCCCGGTGAATAAGGTGGTGAACAAAGGCGCCGGAGCTTGCCTCCTGCAGGACGTGGACAAGATGGTGCGTCTTACTGATAAAGTGGTGAAGGCCGTGAAGCTGCCAGTAACCGTGAAGACGCGCTTGGGCTGGAGCGATCAGACGAAGAACATCATGGAGGTGGCCGAGCGCCTGCAGGATGTGGGTATCCAAGCGCTGAGCATCCACGGCCGCACCCGCGCCCAGCTCTACAAAGGCCCAGCGGACTGGACCTTGATCGGTGAGGTGAAGAACAATCCGCGCATCCACATCCCCATCTTCGGCAACGGCGACATCGATTCACCGGAGAAAGCCCTAGAGTATCGCAACCGCTACGGTGTGGACGGCCTGATGATCGGCCGGGCCAGCATCGGCGCGCCCTGGATCTTCAACCAGATCAAGCACTTTTTCGCCACCGGAGAGCACCTGCCACCACCCACGATAGACGACCGCGTGGATGCGGCCCGCGAGCACTTCGAGCGCAGTCTGCTCTGGAAAGGCGACCACGAAGGCGTGGTGGAGATGCGCCGCCACTACACCAACTACTTCAAGGGCCTCCCGAATTTCAAGGAGCACCGCATGAAGCTGGTGACGGAGAACGACCCACGTATTGTGCTGGAATTGCTGGAGATGGTGCGTGTGCAGTTCGAACTCGCAGCCTGACCGCTTGTATGGCCTACGATCCCCAGTTCGAGCTCCGCATCGCTGAGGTTCTCTTGGCGCAAGGCATCGAAGCGGAGACCGTGAAGATGTTCGGCGGCATCACCTTCATGGTGCGCGGCAACATGAGCGTGGGCATCACCAGCAAGGGTGACTTCCTGGTGAAGTTCGATCCCCAACGGCATGAGGAAGCGAGCGAATGGCCCGGTGCCAAACGGTTTAACATGGGCAAGGGTGAGAACAAGGGCGTCCTGCTTGTGGATGCGGACGCGGTGGAAAGCCGCAAGGCCATGGAGAAGTGGGTGAAGCTTTCCCTGGATCACGTGCTCGCGTTGCCGCTGAAGGTGAAGAAGGCGGTGAAGCGGAAACCTTCCAAGTAGATCAAGTGGTCCTGTGGCTGCGGGCTTTGAACCGATCGCGCAATTACCACTGTCAGGCTTCCATTGCCGCAAGACTTACTTTGTCGCGCACTTCACCATTCCTCGAACTGAGCGCCACCACCCATTCATCACGCGAACCATGAAGAAATCCTGTACTCGTTCCGGCGGAAAGCTTGCGGGCACGCTCGCACTCGCCCTTCTCACCGGAACCACCTTCGCCCAATCCATGAAGCCATTCACCTACAAGGAGATGCTCATGCTGGATCGCATGAGCGGACTCAGCGTTGACCCCAGCGGCCAGTTCGCCGTTTTCAATGTGCGCGCCACGGACATGGAAGCGAACAAGGGCGTCAGTACGCTTTGGCTGAAGGACCTCACAAAGCCCGCCGTGCCGGAGGTGAAGCTCGGTGTATCAGAAGGCGGGGCCGGTAGCGCGGCATGGAGCCCGGACGGCAAGACGATCTACTTCCTCTCCTCGCGCGGTGAAGGTGGAACATCACAGCTGTGGAAGACGGACTTGACCGGTGCCTCGGCCGTGCAGGTCACGCGCCTGTCGCTGGATATCGGATCCTATCGGATCACGCCAGATGGCAAGGGACTGGTGTTCTCACTGGAGGTTTTTCCCGAGTGCAAGGGCGATGAGATCGCGTGCACCGTTAAGAAGAATGAAGCACGCAAGGCCGATAAGTCCACGGGCAGCCTTTACAGCAAACTCTTCATCCGTCATTGGGACACGTGGAGCGATGGAACGCGCAACCACCTGTTCTACATGCCGCTGGAAGGTGCTGCAGCACCTGTCGCGTTGACGGACGGTTTCGATGGTGACGTGCCATCGAAGCCCTGGGGTGATGAAGGTGATTACTCCATTTCCCCCGATTCCAAGACCGTCTATTTCAGTGCCCGCTTGGCTGGAAAGACCGAGCCGTGGAGCACCAACTTTGATGTGTACAGCGTGCCTGTGAGTGGTGGCGCGCTCACCAACCTCACGGAGAGCAACAAGGCCTGGGATGCCAGCCCACGCATGTCGCCCGACGGCAAGACGCTCGCCTACAAGGCCATGAAGCGCCCCGGCTTCGAGGCCGACCGCTTCTGGATCCAACTGCGCGATGCTTCCGGAAAAGTGACAACTGTGGCTGGTGATTGGGACCGCAGCGTGGACGATATGAAGTGGAGCGCCGACGGCAAGAGCCTCTATGTGGTAGCGGGCGATGTCGGAAAGACGCTGCTGTTCAAGGTGGACGTGAAGACGGGTTCCGTTACTCCGATGTCCAAGGACGGCCACATGGATGCCTTCTTCGAAACGCCGAAGGGCTTCGTATTCCTGAAGAGCGGGCTGAACAACCCTTCACTGCTGTATGCGGCCAAGCCTAAAGCCAAGTTGATCGACGTGGATGCTGTGAACTTGACATCGGTGGATGCGGTCCTGAAGAACCTCGAGTTCGGGAAGTATGAGCAGTTCAACTTCCCGGGTTGGAACAACGAGACCGTGCATGGCTATGTGATCAAACCAGCTGGATATGTTGAAGGCAAGAAGTATCCCGTGGCCTTCCTGATCCATGGCGGTCCGCAGGGGAGCTTCGGCGATTCCTGGAGCTTCCGCTGGAACCCGCAGACCTACGCCGGTGCCGGCTATGCAGTTGTGATGATCGACTTTCACGGATCCACGGGCTACGGGCAGGCGTTCACCGATGCGATCTCCACGCATTGGGGAGACCGTCCGTTGGAGGACCTGCAGAAAGGCTGGGCCCATGCGTTGAAGACGTACTCCTTCTTGGACAGTGATCGCGCAGCTGCTTTGGGCGCGTCCTACGGTGGCTACATGGTGGACTGGATCGCTGGGAACTGGCAGCAGCCTTGGAAATGCTTGGTGTCGCACGACGGCGTGTTCGACACCCGCGCCATGGGCTACTCCACCGAGGAGTTGTGGTTCGATAACTGGGAGAACGGCAGCGACGTGTTCCAAGACCCGGCGCAATACGACAAGTTCAATCCGATGATGCACGCGAAGGATTGGTCCGTGCCGATGCTGGTGATCCATTCCGACAAGGATTACCGCATCCCGCTTTCACAGGGCATCGGCGCGTTCACCGCCTGCCAGGCCAAAGGCATCGATTCCGAGTTCCTGCGTTTCCCTGATGAGAACCACTGGGTGCTGAAGCCGCAGAACGCCATGATGTGGCACAACACAGTGTTCAATTGGCTCGAGAAGTACATCGGCGGCGGGGCGAAATAGTCCGTGTACTGATGACAACCTTTCCTCGGCTCTACGACTCCTCGGTCCGCAGATTCTCTTGGCCAGTGGCCATGCTGATGCTGGTCGGCTGGATCGGGTTGCTCGCATTGGGGAGGCCGGTGCCGATCTGGTTGGAAGGGCTGGCCGCCGCCAACCTCTTCGTCACAGCGAATTGTCGCGCAGCTTCGGACCGTTCCGGTTTAGAGCGGCTCCGGGCCATGACGCTCTCCGCGCAATGGTTCTTTGCTGTGCTGATCGCCGTTTGGTTCACTTACAGGATGGTTTCGGACCAAGAAATAACGCTTCATACACGCTCGCTTGCGTTGATGGTCCTCGGCTTCTCCGCTTTCTGCGAAGCCGCTTACGCCTTTATACTTAAGGAGGAATTGGGTTGGCGTTGGCTCTTGGGCTTGCTTCCCGGAGTGCTGTTGGCTGTGTTGACGGTGCTGATCTATTGATCTGGAAGGATCCGAGGTGACTGCATTCCTCGAGCTTTCAGCGAGGCGGGAACGTCGAGTTGCATTTATCCGTGTTGATCAGCGTTTATGATCGTCCCGCTGTATGTCGGCAGAAATTCATCCGTGGTCGGCAATCTTCAGCCCACCTATCTTTGCCACGCGTTCTTTTCCATTGAGCTTATCAAGAAAGGCAGAGGGACTGGCCCTGTGAAGCCTTGGCAACCGGTCGATGGTCAACCATCGAGTAGGTGCTAAATCCAGCTCCGAGCATCGGCATTCAAGCTGTTGCGAGGGGAAAGATGAGCCGCGATCGAGACCTGTGCTTCCCCAAGCATTGACACCTCATCCGGCCATCGGGTGGGGTTTTTTCATTTCAAGGCGGTGCATGTCCGTGGGGGGAGAACACATGTGGATGAATGAAGACGATCGATCAACTCGCGCAAGAGCGCATTCTCGTATTGGACGGCGCCATGGGCACCATGATCCAGCGCCTCAAACTGAAGGAGGAGGATTTTCATCCACCGGGCACAGAACAGCATAGCATCTTGCTCCAAGGAAACAACGACCTGCTCTCGCTCTCGCGTCCGGAGGCCATCACGTTGATCCATGAGCACTACCTGGAGGCGGGTGCGGACATCATCGAGACCAACACATTCAGTGGCACCAGCATCGCGCAGGCCGAGCATAAGTGCGAGCATCTGGTGCGCGACATCAACCTGCGTTCCGCGCAGTTGGCGAAGGCCGCGTGTGAAAAATTCACGGCGAAGGATCCGAGCAAACCGCGCTTTGTGGCGGGCTCCATCGGTCCCACGAACCGCACGGCCTCACTATCACCCGATGTGAACGACCCCGGTTTCCGCGCTGTCACTTTCGATGAGCTCGTTACCGCCTACACCGAGCAAGTGGATGCGCTGATGGAAGGCGGCGTCAATTTGCTCCTTGTGGAAACGATCTTCGATACGCTCAACGCCAAAGCCGCCTTTTACGCCATTGAAGAAGTGTTCGACAAGCGCGGCACACGGCTTCCGTTGATGTGCAGCGTCACCATCACCGATGCCAGCGGGCGCACCCTGAGCGGCCAGACCATCGATGCGTTCATGATCAGCATGGACCATGTGCCACTCTTCAGCATCGGCCTGAACTGCGCGCTGGGCGCGGCCCAGATGCGCCCCTATCTCCAAGTGCTCGCTGAACAAGCACCGTGCTTGGTCAGCGTATATCCCAATGCCGGACTGCCGGATCAGATGGGCGAGTATCGCGAGACCGCCGAGGTCACCGCGCGATTGGTCGGTGAGTTCATGAAGGACGGCTTGGTGAACATCGTGGGTGGCTGTTGTGGCACCACGCCGGAGCATATCGCGGCATTGGCAGCGGAAGCGGCGAAGCATCAGCCGCGTAAAGTCCCTGTTATAGCATGAGCATTCCGACTTATAGCGGCTTGGAGCCGCTACGCATTTTCCCAGGCAGCAACTTCATCAACATCGGTGAGCGCACGAACGTCACCGGCAGCGCGCTGTTCCGCCGATTGATCAAGGACGGCAACTACGATGAGGCCGTGCGCGTAGCACGCCAACAGGTGGAGAATGGCGCGCAGGTGATCGACGTGAACCTCGACGAAGGCCTCATCGACGGCGTGGAGGCGATGCGCAAATTCATCAACCTCATCGCCGCGGAGCCGGACATAGCGCGCGTGCCGGTGATGATCGACAGCAGTAAGTTCAGCGTGATCGTGGCCGGCTTGAAGTGCATGCAGGGCAAAGGCATCGCCAACTCCATCAGCCTGAAGGAAGGGGAGGAGGAGTTCCTCGATCATGCACGCACTGTGAAACGATTGGGTGCAGCGGTTGTAGTGATGTGCTTCGACGAAAAAGGCCAGGCCGACAGCGTTGAACGGCGTATCGAGATCGCCCAACGCGTGTATGACCTGCTCACGCAGAAGATCGGCTTCGCGCCGCACGACATCATCATCGACCCGAACATCCTCACGGTGGCCACGGGCATGACGGAACATGATCGCTACGCCATCGACTACATCGCGGCGGTGAAGTGGATCAAGCAGAACCTGCCGAGCGTGCTGGTGAGCGGCGGCGTGAGCAACATCAGCTTCAGCTTCCGCGGAAACGAACCGGTGCGTGAAGCGATGCACACCGCATTCCTGTATCACGCCATCCAAGCGGGCATGGACATGGGCATCGTGAACGCGGGCCAGATCGGCGTGTATGACGAGATCCCGAAGGAACTGCTCGAACATGTGGAGGATGTCCTGTTCGCGCGGAGACCCGATGCCACCGAGCGTTTGGTGACGCTCGCGGAACAGTTCAGGGGCGGCGGTGCGAAGAGCAACGTGCAGGACATGAGCTGGCGTGAAGGTGATGTGAAGGATCGTCTGCGTCACGCGCTTGTGCATGGTATCACCGACTTCATCGAGGAGGATACCGAGGAGGCGCGCAAGGAGTTGATCGATCCCGTGAAGGTGATCGAAGGTCCGCTGATGGCAGGCATGACCGTGGTGGGTGATCTCTTCGGCGCAGGCAAGATGTTCCTGCCCCAAGTGGTGAAAAGCGCGCGTGTGATGAAACGTGCGGTGGCCTATCTCGAACCCTTCCTGGAAGAGTTCAAGAAGAATACACCAGCCGCGGCGGAGGTGCTGAAGGACAGCTTCGGCGTGCCGGTGCACACCACTCGCGACGATGGCCCGCGCAAGATCCTGCTGGCCACTGTGAAGGGCGACGTGCATGACATAGGTAAGAACATCGTGGGCGTGATCCTCGCCTGTAACGGCTGGCAAGTGATCGACCTCGGGGTGATGGTGCAAAGCGCCACCATCCTGAAGACCGCACGCGAAATGAAGGTGGACGTGATCGGCCTCAGTGGCTTGATCACACCCTCGCTGGATGAGATGGCCCACGTGGCCAAGGAGATGGAGCGCGAAGGCTTTACCATACCGCTCTTGATCGGCGGGGCCACCACAAGCCGTGTGCATACGGCCGTGCGCATCGAGCCGCACTACAGCAAACCCGTGGTACACGTGATCGATGCTTCACGTTGCGTGCCGGCGGTGAGCGAGTTGCTGAGCCCTACCACGCACGATGCCTTCGTGAAGCGCATCGCTGCGGAATACGAGACCGTGCGCGAGCACTACGCCACACAGCAGCGCGAGAAGGAATTCATTCCCATCGAAGAAGCACGCGCGAAGCACTTCACGATCGATTGGGCTGCCGAGCCACCGGTGAAGCCACGAAGCACCGGCGTATTCACCTTCCGGAACTTCCCGCTGAAGGACCTCGTGCCTTATTTGGACTGGACACCTTTCTTCCAAGCGTGGGAACTGGCGGGGAAATACCCGAAGATCCTCACCGACCCCGTGGTGGGTACGGAAGCCTCCAAGTTGCACGCCGACGCGCTGAAGATGTTGGATCACTTGGTGAACGAGCAGTGGTTCAAGGCGCACGGTGTGGCTGGCATTTGGCCCGCGAATTCCGTGGGTGATGATGTGGAGGTGTACAAGGATGAAAGCCGGAAGGAAGTCATCGGCACCTTCCACACGTTGCGCCAACAATCGAAGAAAGCGCCCGGAGTGGCCTACGTCGGGAACTCGGATTTCATCGCTCCGAAAGAAAGCGGCATCGCGGACTACATCGGTGCATTTGCTGTCACAACGGGACATGGCGTAGAAGAACGGGCCAAGCAGTTCGAGGAGGCCGGCGACGACTACAGCGCCATCATGTGCAAGGCCTTGGGCGACCGCTTGGCGGAAGCCTTCGCCGAGAAGCTACACGAGGTGGTGCGCAAGGAGATCTGGGGCTATGCCCACGATGAAACACTGAGCAACGAGGAGCTGATCAAGGAGAAATACGATGGCGTGCGCCCCGCAGCAGGCTATCCCGCATGCCCGGACCACACCGAGAAGCCGGAGATCTTCCGCCTGCTCGATGCGGAGAAGCACACGGGCATCAAACTCACTGAAGGTCTGGCGATGTTTCCCACGGCAGCGGTGAGCGGTTGGTATTTCGCACATCCACGCAGCAAGTACTTCGGCGTGGGGCGTGTTGCGAAGGATCAGATCGCGGACCTGGCGCGCCGTAAGGAGAAAAGTATCGAATGGATGGAGCGGTGGCTGGGCAGTAACCTAAGCTATTCGCCTGCGTAAAAACACGTGAAGCACAATTCCGTTTTGCGCCTAGCTCCGCTATATACTCTCCTGATTTTCTGCTTCTCACTCGCCTCGACGGTCGTGGGCCAAGAGCGTATCATGGATCCGGGGGATTGTGCCGGCGCTATTTTCATAAAAGACTCGATCCTTGTCTGCGAAAGGGCGCCGCGGGGTTTTGGCAACGTGTTGGAGATCAAGGAAAACCCACCTGCGGACAAGCAATGGTTGGAACGCGAGCATAATTCGCAGTGGTATATTTTCCGGTCGCCCGCCAAGACCGTGCTTGCTTTCGACATCATTCCCCAGGACCCGCTTGACGACATTGACTTCCTACTGTTCAACGGTGCTATTCCGGATATCTGCACCAAGGTGGCCAAAAGGCAGGTCCAGCCCGTTCGGAGCAATATCTCCCGGAACGATACCGCGCTGGGTTCCATGTGCGGACTGAAAGTGAGTGCGCCGGAAGATTATGTCAGGTCGGGTATTGGTAGTTCCTATAGCCGCGCCATCGCCGTGGAGAACGGAGAACTGCTGTATTTACTCATTGACTACCAGGATCGGCCCCGGGCGGGTTTCACGATCCACTTCCACTATACCCCGCCTCCGCCACCACCCATTGTGGTGCTACTGCCACAAGTATTAAGGTTGAACTTGGTGGACAGCAAGACCCGTAAACCGGTGACCGGGTCGGTGACCGTTGAAGGCATGCGCTTCGATTCCGTAATGCAGGGGAATGATGGCAGCGGCTATGAATTCCGGCAGGATAAATTCCGCAAACTTTCCATCGGTTGCCTAGCGAAAGGCTATATGTTCAAGACGATAAAAGTCCCAGCTTCCGGTGCCAAGGAGCTGGAGGTAGAGCTTGCACTGGACCCGATTGAGGCCGGTGCACAGGTCACCTTGGACGAGATCCGTTTCGTAGGCAATGAGGATAAGGTGCGCCGTGCCTCGCAACCTTCGCTGTACCTCTTGCTGCACTTTCTGGAGCAGAACCCCACCACCAAGGTTGAGATCCAGGGCCATGTGAATGGCCCGAACACCAAGAAGAACATCAAGGAATTCATTGACCTGAGCACATCCCGTGCGCGCACCGTCCGCGATTTCCTGCTGTTGAACCAGGTGGACGATGGCCGTGTGCTTTTCACTGGAATGGGCAACGCGAGCATGATCTACCCAGAACCGAAGAACGAGAACGAAAGCGAAGCAAACCGCAGGGTAGAGGTGCATGTGGTGAGCAAATAAGGCGCCCTTTCCGTCCGCCCGGCACCTGCGCCGTCCATCCATCAGATCTTCCGACTCTTTCCAAGGCTGCTATTTTTGACCAAAGTCAAGCCCTTGGTCATGCGTCTTCTTGTCCTCCCGCTTTCCCTACTGCTCTGTGCCGCTCTTTGTGCCCAAGCACCCATGACGCTAGAGCAATGCCTTGCACGGGCAGAGGAGCAGAACCTCACCTTGCGCAATGCCGCGCTGGACGCTGATCTTGCCGGGCAGGCGCACGACATGGCCTACTGGTCCTTTTTACCCAACCTGAACGGTGCCGTTACCCACGGTTACAACTGGGGCAAGACCATTGACCAATACACCAACACGTTCGCTACCGACCGTGTACGAACGAACAACCTGTATCTCAGTAGCGATGTCACCCTGTTCCAAAGTGGGCGCAAGCACCAGGAGCTGAAGCGTGCCGCATTGGATGAACAGGCTGCATCGAAAGCATATGAAGCTGCGCTGAACGATCTGCGGACGAACGTGGTCCGTGCCTACTTGGACCTGTTGGGTCTGAAGGAGCAACAACGCGCCGCAGAGGACCAGTCGATTTCCACGAAGGAGCAATCCCGGATCACAGAAGCATTGGTGGAGAGTGGCCGCATAGCCCGGGCCGATCTCCTTGACATACAATCGCAGTTGGCCCAAGAAGAATATACGGTGGAGGACTATAAGATCCAGGTGGAGAAAGCGCGATTGACGCTCGGTCAGTTGATGCAGATGGACGAGCGGGAAATGTCCGGCCTAACGATCGAGGCCCCGCAGATCGCGGAGGTCGTTTTTTCTGAGCCTACGGCCACCGAGGAAGAGGTGCTGCGTAATGTGCTCGCCACCAACCCGGCCTACGCACAAGCCGACCTGAGCGCGCAAAGTGCTGAGCGTTCCATCGCCATTTCGAAGGCGATCGGGCTGCCTTCGGTCTCTTTCAATGCCTCCTTGGGCACGGGTTATTCCGGAAGGAATTTTGAATTCATCGGCGATCCGATACCTGAGCAATCGGTCCTGATCGGTGCCACGGATAGTGGTGAGCCCGTTTATGCACCGAGTTTCAGCCAGAAAACGCGCGTCAAATCCTTTTCCCAGCAGCTCAGTGACAACCTCAATGAATCCGTGGGTTTCACGCTCAGCGTCCCCATCTTCAACAATATGCAGAACCGGTACAACACGGCGCGGACGAGGATCGAATATGAGCGTGCCAAGAACCAGTTACTGGTGAGCAAGAATGCCTTGATGCGTGATGTCCAGAACGCACTCACCGCACAACGCGGCGCATACCGCCAGTATATCAGTGCCAGCAAGGCCGTTGAGGCATCCACGGAAAGCGAACGCATGGCCAATGAGCGCTTCACCCAGCAGTCCATCACCGCCACCGATCTGAACATCGCCAAGGCTAGGCTGCAACAGGCCACGGCTCAGCTGATCAACGCAAAGTACACGTACATCATGGCCCAGAAATCCTTGGATATTCTGCAAGGCCGACCTGTAACGCTCTGATCGTGGCACTGCTCCTCGCCTTCGATACCGCAACGTCGCATTTGGCCGTGGTGCTCAGCAATGGCAAGGTGCCGCTCGCTTCTCGCACGGATGCCACGGCGTCGCTTTCACATGCTGAAAAGCTGAACATTTTCATTGCGGAAGTGCTGGAGGAGACCGGACATGATATGAAGGATCTGTCCGCCGTTGCAGTGGGAACGGGGCCCGGATCCTACACCGGGTTGCGTATCGGGCTGTCCGCTGCAAAGGGACTTTGTTTCGCCTTGGGGATCCCGTTGATCGGTATGGGGACGTTAGAGATCCTGGTCGCCGAAATGCAAAGCGGTAAAAGTGGCTTCGGACCGGACGATATTCTTTTTCCCATGGTGGATGCACGCCGCATGGAGGTGTACACCCGGCCTTTCAACGGAAATGGAGTTTCGTTGGAAGAGACCGCTCCGCTGATCTTGGACGATGCATGGTGCAAAGCAAGCACTACCGGTGCGCATACTGTGGTTTTTGGTGACGGGGCCGATAAGGCCAAGGAACTTTGGGCACAACATCCGGAGATCACATACATACAAGGCATCCGACCGGACGTACACGGGCTGGCGCTCTGTGCTTCAGCACATTTCGAAAGTGGCCGTTCCAGCAACTTGGCCACCTTGGTGCCCGAATACGGCAAGCCCGCCAATGTTGCGCAGAAGCGCGGCGCGCATTGAAACGTTAGTCGTTCGTCAGATCAAGCCTGAACGGCTTCCAAGGCAGGTGTTGGCACCGCGAAAATGAACCACGCCAATACGACCAGCGTCGCTATTGCTGTGGCCATGAAGGCGACAGGACCTCCGAACGCATACCATAACACGCCCGTGAGGGAACTGGCGACCAGCGCGCAAAGGCTCTGCATCCCTGCTTGGAAGCCGATGGCGGTGGCACTGTCCTCGCGCCGCACCACGTTGGTGATCCAAGCCTTGGATATGCCTTCGGTGGCCGCAGCGTATAGACCATAGAGAAGGAAGAAAAATCCGTAGAGGTACAGATCGCCATTGCCTGCTTCCTTGGGCAAATCCGCCATGCCGAAGTAAACAGTGGCGAATAAGCCCAACCCGATCAGGAAGATGCGCTTCAGTCCGACGCGGTCGGCCAAGATCCCCAAGGGAAACGCTGCCAACGCATACACAAGGTTGTAAAAGATGTATGCACCGATGGCGGCGGTATCGCTCAATCCTACTTGCTTGGCCTGCAAAAGGAGGAACATGTCCGAGCTGTTGAAGAGGGCGAAGAACAGGAGGCCCACCACGAGTTGGCGATATGCTTTGGGTGCATGTTTCCAATAGCCCAGGAAGGAGAAAAAGCCAGCTGGCCGCACCGATCTTTTCGGTGCGTGGGCCTTGTCGCGCAAGGTGAACGACAACGCGATCGCGATCACGCCAGGGATAAAGGCGATATAGAACAAGTGCAGATAATCGTGCGGATGGAAGTGCAGGTAGACCAAGGCCAAGACCGGTCCGATCGCAGCGCCCATGGTATCCATGCTGCGGTGGAAGCCGAACACAGTACCCTTTGTCGCCGGCGTGGAGACATCGTTCAGCATAGCATCCCTGGCACCGGTCCGTATGCCCTTTCCAAGCCGATCGACCGTGCGGGCGAAGAACACCCAGAGCGGTGCGATGAAAAGGGCCATCAACGGCTTGCTGAGCGCACTTAAGCCATAACCCAGTTGCACGAATGGCGCCCGCTTCCCCATGAGGTCCGAACGTTTTCCAAAGTAACCCTTGCTCAATCCCGCTGTAGCTTCCGCAACGCCTTCCAAAACGCCGATCAACAACACCGTAAAGCCAATGCTGCGCAGGTATAGTGGCATCACCGGGTAGAGCATCTCGCTCGCCGTGTCGGTGAACAAGCTGATCAAGGAGAGTGCCCAGACCGTGCGGGTGATGATTCCTTTTTTCATACTGGGCATGCCATGTTCATGCGTTGGAAGGGAATGCTTCCTTGTAATCCACTATCGCTTTCCGCAGGATCGTCTTCGCCATTCCGGCACCCTGCAATTCGTCCACCTCCACCGTTTTGTTCTCAAGTCGTTTGTACTCGCGGAAGAATTGGATGATCTCGGAGCCCAGATGGTCGGGGAGGTCTTCGATGCCGTTGATGTGTGCCATGCTGATGTCGTCTGCCGCCACGGCGATCAGCTTGTCATCGCCTTCGCCATTATCCAGCATGCGCATTACGCCGATCACTTTGGCGCGGGCAATGCACATCGGTGCGATGTCGATCTGCGAAAGCACAAGGATGTCCAACGGATCATGGTCGTCCCCCAAGGTGCGCGGCATAAAGCCATAGTTCGCGGGATAGTGGACGGATGAGTAAAGTACCCGGTCCAGTCGCAGCATGCCGCTCTCCTTGTCAAGCTCGTATTTCGCCTTGCTCCCTTTCGGTATCTCGATAATGGCGTTGACGATATCAGGCGCATCAGCTCCCAAAGCCACATCATGCCATGGGTTGAATTTCTTGGTTCCCATTTCTGTTTGTTTTTGTTCACCGGCCCGTCTCATAACGCACCATTTCGATCAAACCGGTTTCCAGGTCCCTGGTAATGACGGCTTTCAAGAACAGCGTGCCTTCAGCATACACATACTCGCTATGGCGAACGGGTGTTCCGTCCCGGAGGAAGTCGCGCGACAAGGGATTGCCCGCACGGTCATAGGTCCATCGCCAGGTTTCAGGATGGGGCGTGCCTAGGTCGCTCACGTCAACGCGTTCACCCAATCGACCGTTTGCATCGTAGGCAAAGGTGGTGCGCCCCATGCGCTGGGTGATGAGGTTCCTGCCTTCCACCGCGCGGAGATACCCCAGCCGGTCGTACTTGTAGACCTCTTCCTGGTAAGGCCGTCCCCGGTCGTTCATGAAGGTTTTGCGCCAGGACGTGTCGTTGATGGCCGTGTATTCAAAGGTCTCGTCGCTTACTATGGTGGTGGCGCCCGGCTCCAAGCGATAGCGGTCGCTGCTGAGGTTTTCAATGCGCACATGCGTAGCACGGACCGGCTTGCCGCCGATGTCGTATTCGCGGCGGATCGAATACCAACCGTTGGGATCGTTGTGCAGTTCTTCCAACAATCGCCCATCGCTCCCGTTGGCGTAAAGCACGCTTGCGGTGTCCACCCCCGAACCCGGTTTGCCGAAGGAGTTGTTGGAGTAGCCCAGCAGTCCCCGATCACCGAACCGATAGAGGTAGTAGCGGTTCCGGGCCACCATGGGCCGCCCATCGCGCTTAGTCCAGTCCTGCCCCGTTACGCTCTTTACGTCGTTGCGTGCGATGAAGTCCGGGTTGAAGGTCAACGACGCAGGGCGTTCCGCAGTGGCTTCCACCAGCAGCATCTGGGCATTCAACACAGAGCAGGCCATCGAACAGGCGATAAACAAGACGGTCCTCATCGTAGTTGTCCCAGCGCTTCCTTCACAGTGGATACAGGCAATTGGCACGTCTTGTTCTCGCAGACGAAAATGGTGGTGGCGTTGCCGATCAACTTGTCCTCCAATAGTGGTAACGCACTTTTTCCCGTGCTTCCAAGAAATGCGTGACCGGGAAGATAGTGCTGGAAAAACTCCGTGCGCCGCGCTAATGCATCCGGTCCGGTGATGGCGATCTCGTACCAAGGATAGACCTGGTCCATCAGCAACAAACCCCAGTTGGTATAACCACCGGGATGATCCGCCATGTTGCCCACCACGTTGTTCAATTGCTGAGCGCTGATGGCGAGCATCCGTTGATCGTCGTATAGGTGGCCGAGTGTGAAGAGCGCTTTGGCCATGCTGGAGTTGCTTGCCGGTATCACGTTGTCGTTCACTTCCATCCTGCGCGCGATCAAGGGCGGGTCGATGTCGCTGGTGAACCAGAACATGCCACTGGCGCTGTCGTGGAAATGCGCGATGGTGTAATCCGCAAGGGCGTGCGCATCCTTCAGCCAGGCTTCGTCGAAGGTGACCTGGTACAACGCGATCAATGCTTCGCTGGTGAAACTGTAGTCTTCCAGATACCCGTTGATGGTGGCCTTGCCGTTCTTGTAGCTGTGCCATAGGCCGCCATCGTCGCGACGGCAGCGCGAAAGCAATAATTGCATGGTACGTTCCGCTTGTTGAAGATGATCCTTGTTGCTGGTGGCTTCGTATGCATCGCAAAGCCCCTTCACCATCATCGCGTTCCAAGAGGTGAGCGATTTGTCGTCCAATCCGGGGTGTTCCCGCTTGTCCCGTGCAATTAGCAACTTGCCATCCACCCGAATGCGGGTTCTGCGCAGTTCTTCCGGTGGAATGCCCTGCTTCGCAGCGTAGGCACTGTCCCCCATGGAGCGTAGCAGGATGTTCCGGCCGTGCTCCCAAAAGCCCTCGCCACCGGCGTTGTAGTAGTCCGTGGCAAAGTCGGCATCGGTACCCAAAGCTTCCACGAGCTCTTCCTTGGTCCACACGTAAAAGCGACCTTCCTCGCCGTCGGAATCCGCATCAAGCGCGCTGTACCACGCCCCGTCCGGACTTCGCATTTCGCGCTCCGCCCAAGTGATCGTGCGCTCCAACACATCCTTGTATGCTTCATCGCCGAATGCCCGGTAGGCATGACTGTAGAGCGAGATGAGTTGCGCATTATCGTAAAGCATCTTCTCGAAGTGTGGCACTTTCCACTTGGCGTCGGTGCTGTAACGGGCAAACCCTCCTCCCACTTGATCAAAGATCCCGCCTTGGGCCATTTTATCCAAGGTGGTGCGCACCTGCTTGGCCACATCCTTGTCTCCGCTGGTCATGGCGTAGCGGAGCAGGAATTCATAGTTGTTGGGCAGCGGGAATTTCGGCGCCCCGTCCGGTCCTCCGAGTTCGGTATCGAAATTCCGGGCCAACCCCTCCGCCAAGCTGTCCACTTTTTTTCTTGTGAACTCCGGCGGCTTGGTGTTCAAGGCCACAAGCTCGGTCTGTTGCACGCCCTCATGCAATTTCTGCGCATACTCTTCCACTTTTGCAGGGTCGCTCTTCCACGTGGTCTCCAGTTGTTGCAACACCTGCATCCACTGCTCTTTCGGGAAATAGGTGCCGCCATAGACGGGTCTGGCATCGGGCGTGGTGAAACAATTCAAGGGCCAGCCACCGCGGCCTGTCATCAACTGTACGGCGGCCATGTAGACCTGGTCCACGTCCGGCCGTTCTTCGCGGTCCACTTTGATGCATACGAAATGCGCGTTCATCAGCTGGGCCACGGCGGTGTCCTCGAAGCTTTCATGCTCCATCACATGGCACCAGTGGCAACTGCTGTAGCCAATGCTTACCAGCACCAATTTGTTCTCTGCTTTTGCCTTGGCAAAGGCTTCATCGCCCCATGGATACCAGTCCACGGGGTTGTGTGCGTGCTGCAGCAGGTAGGGGCTGCTCTGGTGGATCAAGCGGTTGGTGTAGGCGTGCATGGTATCTTTCACGGGTGTCTGGCCGGTGCCGCATCCGGGCAGCAGGAACAAAAAAAGAGGCAGGGCGAACGGCACTCTGGCGTAAATGCGCATGAATGGCTAAAAGTACCGCATACCGCCCGCGCCAAAGGCCGTATGCTTCAAGGGAAGATGTACATGGCGGCGAGGGCACCACGGTCGATGCAGGCTGGCCCAGTACCTTGATGGCGGTGGGCGTGCTGGGCTTCATCATTGTTTTTTGGCTCGTAGGCAGCCGCACCTTGATCTCCTTCAATGCGCTCTTCCGGTGGTTCGCATTGTTCGCCTTCGCGGGCAATCTGGTGCCGCGGAAATGGTTCATAGGGAACTTCAGGATGGATCGCTTGGAATGGCTTTGGTTCAATTTACTGGCCGTCGGGCCGATCATCTTCAACGTCTGCTTACTACTGAATTTTCTTGTTCACGGACCTGAGCAGCATTTGCTCGTGCGTGCGGAACGCGATTTCAACCTGCATGGATACTGGATGGAACACCGGGAATTACCACCGCATTTGCCATGGCCTGCGGACTTTGGCAATGATCCGGAAAAGGACCGCGCAGCCATGGCCACCGCTAAGTTCGACAACAAGGTCTACGGCTTGGCGCAAGGCCTGTTCGGGTACGTGGTGATCACCTCGGAAAAGCGCGTTACGCTGGCCGGTGAGCTGGAATGATCGCGCTACTGGTCGGACGGCCTTCCTTATCTCCCGGAACCACTGAACCAGGTAGCGATCCGCGCGATCAGCGGTCTATCCCTTCACCGCAGGTCGATCACCTGTTCATCGCTGAACGGGAGCCGCTTGTGAATTAGTCCTGCCTTACCGACCACGGTGCCTCTGAAGCCCAACTTCACCGATCCGGTCAATAGCCCCGTGGCCAAGCCCGGTAAGATCCCTGCTTGATCGATCTGGAAGTTCACCCGGAGCGGTATGCGGTAGACCTCAGTGCTCTTCCTTTTCAGGACCACCGTGCTGTCCAGCATGGCCTTACCCACGCCGATGCCGTTGATGGACAGGTCCACATCCGGATCCTTCACCTTGATCTTGTAGCCGTTGGGGTTTTTCATCTCCACGCCCACCGTTGCCGTGATCCCCTTGGTATCCACATGGGTAAGCTTCAACGAACGGATCCCCACCAGTTGCACTTCGCGGTAGCTAAGGCAACCGGTAAGCAAACGGAATGATCAAGAGGGAGCAGAAGTTTTTTCATGTTCGTGAAAGGCGGTTGTCAGTTGTCCGGCGTTGCGGCGTCAATGCGCTAGAGGGACGGCGCTCGGTTGTAGTTGGTTTCAGCTGCGCATCGGATGCTCACTACCCAATAGCAACAAACAGATCTTGATCACCAGAAAAAAGCCTCTGTGTCCCTGTTCCTCCGTGGTTTTCTTTTTCTCCCACCACCTCACTTGCTCATCTCCGTAAAATGCGCGAAGAATTTCGGGATGGTACTGATGCCTTTCATGTAGTTGAACACGCCGTAATGCTCATTCGGGCTGTGGATGTTGTCGCTGTCCAAGCCAAAGCCGAACAGGATCGTCTTCAGGCCAAGTACTTCTTCGAATAATGCCACGATGGGAATACTGCCGCCACCGCGGGTGGGTATCGGCTTTTTCCCGAACGTATCCTCCATCGCCTTGCTGGCTGCTTTATAGGCTATGCTGTCCGTGGGCGTCACGGCCGCTTCGCCGCCGTGGTGCGGTGTTACGGTGACCTTTACCCCTGGAGGCGCGAGCTTTTTGAAATAGTCACTGAAGAGCTTCGTCATGGCATCGCTCTTTTGGGCGGGCACCAAACGCATGCTGATCTTGGCGCTGGCCTTGCTGGCCAACACGGTCTTGGCGCCTTCGCCGATGTAACCGCCCCAGATGCCGTTGACGTCCAGTGTAGGCCGAATGCTTGCACGTTCCTGTGTGCTGTAGCCCTTTTCACCCCGCACCGCATCAATGCCGAGGTCCGTCATGTATTCCTTTTCATTGAAGGGCGCCTTTGCCAGCTCCTTGCGTTCTGCGTCGCTCAGCTCGTTCACCGTGTCGTAGAAACCCGGAATGGTGATCCTGCGGTCCTTGTCGTGCAGGGCGGCTATCATTTCGCAGAGCACATTGATGGGGTTGGCAACCGCGCCACCATAAACGCCACTGTGCAGGTCGCGGTCCGGTCCTACCACTTCCACTTCCACGTAGGCCAGACCGCGCAATCCGGTGTTGATGCTGGGCACGTCGTTGGCGATCATGGATGTGTCGCTGATCAACACCACATCCGCTGCCAGCTTTTTCTTGTTCTCTTTCACGAAGGTGCCAAGGTTGCTGGAACCGACCTCTTCTTCGCCTTCGATCATCATCTTCACGTTGCACGGGAGGTTGCCCGTCTTCACCATGGCTTCCACCGCTTTTACGTGCATATAGAACTGGCCTTTGTCGTCCGCGCTGCCGCGGGCGTAGATCAAGCCGTCCTTCACCACGGGCTCAAAGGGTGGGCTGGTCCACAGATCGAGCGGATCGGGCGGTTGTACGTCGTAATGGCCATACACCAGTACGGTGGGTTTCGCCGGATCAAAGACCTTTTCGCCGTACACGATCGGATGGCCTTTCGTGGTGCACACTTCCACATTCTCCAGTCCAGCCTCCTCCATGCGGGTCTTTACCGCTTCGGCACAACGGGCCACATCAGCCTTGTATTTGGGGTCGGCACTTACGCTGGGTATCCGCAGCAGGTCAAGCAGTTCATTGAGAAAGCGGTCCTTATGCTGCTCGATATGCTCGTCGACGGAGGCCATGTTGTGCTGGTTTTCGGGGTGAAGGTCCAAAGGTAACGGACCGCTGCCGGGCGCCATCCGGCGCACCTCCACCGGACGCGGGGCAACCGAAAGCCACACACATCGGTCAATGGACTGAGCTGATTACCTTGCACTCGACTTCTTCCGCCATGAATCTTCGGTCCGCTTTTTTCCTCGCTGCGTTGGTATCCACCGGTCTTTTGCAGGCGCAGTTGACCGGGGATCCGAATCCGACCGCTCTTCAGTTGGTGAACAATGTGCTCTTGGGTGGAGGGGTTACAGCGAGCAACGTAACATTCACGGGCGGCACGACCGGCAGAGGCTCGTTCAGCGCCATCGGGACCAACCTGGGTTTGGAATCCGGCGTTATCCTCACAACGGGAGTGGTCCCTGACGTGTTGGATCCAATGAGTTGGGGTGGAAGCAACGGCGCTGGCTCGGATAATGATCTGGTGGCACTCTCAGGTCAGAACATCAACGACAAGGCGGTCCTGGAATTTGATTTTATACCCACGGGGGATTCGCTGCACTTCCGTTTTGTTTTTGCATCGATGGAGTATCCGGTCTTCGTCTGCAGTAATTACAACGATGCCTTCGGGTTCTTTATCAGCGGACCGGGGATTACCGGGCCGTTCTCAAATAATTCCAAGAACATTGCCTTGGTCCCGAACACAACCATACCCATAACGATCAATACCATCAATTCAGGGTCGGTTGGTTCGTCGGGAACGGCATCGACGTGTGCTGCAGCCGACCCGAACTGGCAGTCGAACAACGTTTATTTCGTGAACAACAGCAACACGCCGACTGTCGTTTTCCCCGGCTTCACCACCGTGCTTACGGCGTTGGCCCAAGTGCAGTGCGGAGAGACCTACCACATTAAGCTGGCCATCGGGAATGGTGTGGACAGTGGCTTGCAATCCGCTGTCTTTCTCGAAGCCGGAAGCTTCGCCAGCTCCGGCCAAGTGGTTCCCACGCTCACTACCGGAGGTCTGGGTCTTAGCGCCAACGACAGCACGATGTTCGAGGGCTGCGGGGTGATCCCCTTCAACTTCCATCGCATGGGGGACACCACCAATACCGACACAGTCCACTTGATCATCGGCGGTACGGCCACACCCGGTGTGGATTACTACCCACCGATCCCCAACATGCTGATCTACCAGCCCGGCGATACGGTGTTGAACTTCCCTCTCACCGTTCCCTATGACCCGGACGGGTTGGAGACGGTGACGATCGAGGTGACCGAGAAAATCGTTTGCAGCGGACAGACCGTTGTGAACAACTACACTTTCTACATCGATCAATACCCGGACCTGAACGTGGTTACCACGAATGTGAGCGGTGCCTGCGGGCAGGACTATGATATCGGCCCGACAGTAACGCAAGGCGCGGGCTACTACGGTTACCTCTGGAGCACGGGCGGAACCACGCCCACCATCAATGTGCAGGTGGACACCACAACCACGTTCTACGTCACGGTAACGGATACCTGCAGCTTGGCACCGGTGCAGGACAGTATCACCGTGAGCATTCCCAATTATCCGCCCTTGCAAGTGACCGTGAGCCCGGACCTGGCCATTCCTTGCTTGCAAACGGATGATATCTCGGTGACCAGCACGGTGGGCGGTAATTCGCAGTTCACCTACGTTTGGACGCTGAATGGTCAACCCATAGGTACAACGCCCACTATCAATGTGCCTGCCGGCCCACCCTTGTGGTATGTGCTCACGGCCGAAGAGGGCTGTGGGCATACCGCGCAGGATTCGGTCCTGGTCACCACCGTCCCCTTGCCGGGGATCGAGGTCCAGAATTGGGACAGCACTGTATTCTGTATCGGGGATTCGGTGGTTCTCTTTCCGTTGGGTGTTAGCGGCGGAAATGGGGTTTACTCATATAGTTGGACCAACAGTGCTGGGGTCATCCTTAGCAATGCGGATACGCTATTGGTGGGTGTTCCCGCGGATTCTGCCTACGTGCTGCACGTGCAGGACCAATGCGGCTACATGGCCGACAGCGTGTTCAATACGATCGTGCCACGCTATGCTCCATTCATCATCTCCCTCACGCCGGACAGTACTATTTGTTCCGGTGACTCCATCAAGTTGTGGGCGCTTGTCACCGGCGGAAGTGGCGTGCACACCTTCGATTGGGAGGGCTGGGACTGGAGCGACCCCCAGTTCACCTATTCCGGGGATGAAGACGCCAGCTTCGTCGTGGACGTACTGGACCAATGCGGGGAGGTGATCTCTGCGGTAAGCCAAGTGACGGTGCAACATCCTGAGGCGCACATCCTTATTGATAACCAAGGGGAGGACGACTGGCTTTTCCAAGCTCGCACGGTTCCCTTAATTGCGCCAGTGATGATCTGGGACCTGGGCGACGGGACCAAGGTGAAGGCCACCAGTACCACACACAGTTACCTGGACCGGGAGGACCATTGGGTGACGCTTCATATCGTGAGCGACGAAGGGTGCAAGGCCGTGGACAGCCTGCTGGTAGTGGCTCCAGGTGCGCTTTACTTCCCGAACGCGTTCACCCCGGACGGCGACGGCATCAACGACACCTTCGGGCCCGCTGGTGCGGCCATCGACCAGTTCAAGATGACCATCTTCGACCGTTGGGGCCATGTGGTGTACGAGACCGAGAGCATGGATAAGCCTTGGGACGGTAAGGTGAATGGTGGTGCGGACGCTGAAACCGGGGTCTACGTTTACCTCTATCGCGCAAAAGGCCATTACTTTGAAGCGGACAAACGGTACGGCCATGTTACTTTGGTCCGCGGTTCCAATGGCCGCTGAACACCTCTTACCCTAAAGCATGAAACGCAGCTTATTGGCCCTTGCGGCACTTTCCTTCGCCACGGGTGGTTTTGCGCAGTTGATCGTTTCCACGAGCCTAACCCCTGAACAATTGGTCCAGGATGTACTGGTGGGTACAGGGGTGCAAGTTTCCAACGTTACCTACAACGGGTTCTTTGTCAGCCAGCCACAGGTCGGCTCGGGTTCATTCACCAACGGGAACACCACGGAGCTGGGTTTGCCTGCGGGGATCATCCTTGCCAGTGGTCAGGCCCAGCACACCGCGGATCCGGCCAGTGATTTCATGAGCGACCAGAACGGCACAGGGTCAGACCCCGACCTGGCGATCTTGGCCTCCGATAACGTGAATGACCGCGCGGTGCTGGAGTTCGATTTCGTTCCCACCGGGGATTCCATCAAATTCAACTACGTTTTCGGTTCCGAGGAATATCCGGAGTTCGTAGGCAGCTTCAACGATGCCTTCGGCTTTTTCCTGAGCGGACCCGGCATTTCCGGGCCATATTCCAACGGTGCCATTAATATTGCCGTGCTCCCTGACGGCGTTACGCCGGTCACCATCAACAACGTGAACGATGGTATCAATTCGCAGTACTACGTGGATAATTCCAGCGGCCAGTTCATCGTTTTTGACGGCTTGACGGTGACGTTACAGGCGCGTGCCCAAGTGGTCTGTGGCGCGACATACCATATCAAGCTCGCCATTGGAGATGCGCTCGATCAGTCCTATGATTCCGGGGTTTTCCTTCAGGCTGGCAGTTTTGCCTCCAATGCTGTTCCCAGCCTGACCTCATCCACGGTTTTCGGTGATGGCATTCTGGCGGAAGGCTGTTTGCCCGGCACCTTCACGGTATACCGGCCTGATGGCACCGACTCGTTGAATTTTACCATTGAACATACCCTTACCGGTACGGCCACGAACGGCGTGGATTACACAGGGATCCCCAATGTGATCACTGTGCCCATCGGTCAGGATTCAGTCGTTTATACGGTGAGTGCCGCGGAAGATGGTGTGACCGAAGGCCCCGAAACCATCATCTTGTCCGTGTTCATCGTGAACGCTTGCGGAGATACCTTGGGTGATTCCCAAACGCTGACCATCCAGGATTATGTGCCGCTGGAGATCCAGACGCAGACCAACATCCTGCTCACCTGTGATCAGGATTCCATCCCACTATTGGCAGCTTACACAGGTGGGTACGGCCCCACCACCTTGCTGTGGAATGATAGCTTGGCTAACCCGCAATTCTGGGTGCCCGGACAGGAGGATGGCGATTATGTAGTTACGGTAAGTGATGCATGTCCCCGGTCCACGTCGGCAACCGTACACATCGATGCCGGTTGCGTGGTGATCATTCCGAATGTGATCACGCCCAACGGTGATGGTAGTAACGATAAGTTCGTGGTGAAAGGGATCCTGGGCCGCGACAACCAGGTCCAGATCTGGGACCGTTGGGGCAAGGAGGTGCTGAACACCTACAATTACCGGAACAACTTCGGTGCGAACGATCTGCACGACGGCACTTACTTCTACAAGATCCGGGTGTTGGAGAAAGAATACACGGGACACCTGACCGTGCTGGGCAGCAACTAGAAGGGCAGCGGTTCAGCGGTTCCCGTTCAGGTCCCGCTCGGATCAACAAGCTTGTGTCCGTTTAGCACAACCGGAGCTTTTCGCATACTCGGGCGTGAATACGGTAAACTCAGGCCGTGAGCAACGATCGGCCCGTCATTTCAGGAGGCTGGGGAATGCCCATCAGGTCCAGCAGGGTCGGAGCCACATCCGCGAGGATGCCGTCCTGAACATGCACATCGCGTTCAGTGAGTACGAAGATGGGTACCGGGTTCACCGTGTGCGCTGTGTTCGGGCTTCCGTCCGGGTTCACCGCCTTATCCGCATTTCCGTGATCCGCTATGATGACGAAGCTCCAGCCGTGCTTCAACCCTGTTTCCACGACCCGCTTTGCGCAGGCGTCCGTGGTCTCAACTGCCTTAACGATCGCCGGGAAAACACCGGTATGCCCCACCATGTCCGGGTTGGCGAAATTCAGTACCACCAGGTTGTTAGCTGGATCCGCCAATGCATTTTCCGCTGAATCGGCCACGGCGTTGGCACTCATTTCAGGCTGCAGGTCATAGGTGGCCACTTTCGGGCTGGGTGATACCGTGCGCGTTTCACCTGGGAAAGGTTCTTCACGGCCACCGCTGAAGAAGAAGGTGACGTGTGGATATTTCTCTGTTTCCGCCAAGCGCACTTGTCCCAAGCCGGCCTTTGACACGACTTCACCCAAGGTCATGGCCAGATCGTCCTTCCGAAAGAGGACCTGCACATTCTTGAAACGATGATCGTACTCGGTCATAGTGACATAGTGCAGCGCCAGTGGCTCCATGCCCTGTTCCGGCAACGGGCGTTGAGTGAGCACCTCTGTGATCTCCCGGCAACGGTCAGTGCGGAAGTTGAAACAGAGCACCACATCGCCCGGCCGGATGTGCGCAAGCGGACGCTGGTCAATGCCCACGATGGCACAAGGCTCGATGAACTCATCGGTGATGCCTTTGACATAGCTCTCCTCGAAGGCCCAAGCTGCGTTCGGTGCGCGGTTACCGATGCCATGCACCAGCAGGTCGTACGCTTTCTTGATCCGCTCCCAGCGTTTGTCGCGGTCCATGGCAAAATAACGTCCGCAAACACTCGCGATCTGTGCGGTCGTGCCCGCAATGTCGCTTTCCAAACTGCGGATGAAGGCCAGTCCGCTCTTGGGGTCGGTATCGCGCCCGTCGGTGAAGGCATGGATAAAGACTTCTTTGAGTCCCGCTTCGGTGGCGAGCTTACACAAGGCCACCAGGTGGGCCTGCATGGCATGCACGCCGCCGGTGCCGACGAGCCCCATCAAGTGCAGGCGCTTGCCGGGCTGGGCAGCATCGATGAATGCGGCTTGCAGCACAGGATTCTTCCCCAAGCTTCCATCAGCTACGGCACGGTCCACGCGCATCAGGTCCTGGAACACGATGCGGCCCGCGCCGATGTTGAGGTGGCCCACTTCGCTATTGCCCATCTGGCCTTTTGGTAGCCCAACATTCTCTCCGTAAGTGCGCAAGCGGGCATGTGGCGAAGAGGTGAAAAGGCCCTTGATAAAAGGCGTATTGGCTTGAGCGATGGCATCCGTGGAATCCCCGGCACCGATGCCCCATCCGTCCAATATCACTAAAGCGGCTTTACCGGGCTTGGGAAGATCGTTGTGGCTCATGCTTGGTCGGGAAAGACGGCCTCAAAGGTAGCCCCGTGCGGCTCGGTATGTCTGTACTTCAGCGTTCCGCCGATCTCCTCCATGGTGCGCTGCACAATGAACAACCCGAGTCCGACGCCCTTCGCTGTTCGGGTGGATTCGCTGCCACCACGGAAGAATTTCTCATACATGCGCTCTTGGTCCCGCGGTTGGATCCCGGGGCCTTCATCGCTTACCCGCAACTTCACACCGGAAGGAACGCGTTCAACGGCCACTTGGACATTCGTGCCCTGTGGGGCGTACTTGCAGGAGTTCTCCACCAAGTTGCCTAGGACGGTGCGGAAAGCGTCCGCATCCGTTCGCGCCGCGAGTTCCGCTGGCGCGTCAAGCGCGAGCTCATGACCAGTGCCATGGGTAAGGGCTGCCTCCTTCACCAGGAACCGCGCCAACGCAGCCAGATCGACGGGAGCGAACACCAACGGTTCCGACCTGTTCTCCAACCGACTGGCTTGAAGGATACGTTCCGAAAGGCCGTGCAAGCGTTCCACATCCTCGCGGGCGTGCCGCGAAAGTTGCTTGCGCTGTTCCTCCTGCAGCCCGGGACGCTCCAAGGTCTGTAAGTGCAATTTCAACCCGGCGATCGGCGTCCTCAGCTCATGGCTTACGGCAAGAATAAAGTCCTGCTGTTGCCGCGCGAGCTGCAGGTCATGCCGCACGGTGCGGTAAGTGGCCCACAGGCCGGCCAGCAACAAAAGCAGGAACACCATGCCTTCGCCCAACACCATCATGCGGGCATGCTGCGGTTGGCGCACCGGAAGCACAGGCACCAGACCGGCGGCCGCCAACTGGGACTGCAAGGCAAGAATATCCCGGTCCTTGCTTAGCAAAAGCCACATCCACCAAGCGGATTGAAGGAGCATGTAAAGCACCAACAGGCCGAAGAGGACCACGGGAGCACGCGGGCGGCGGGTCATTCCCCAAAAGTAGCGCGAGGGGATGTTTTCCCGGTCGAAGCACCTCCTTACCTTGTGCCGCAGAACATGGCAGATCTCCGGGACATGCACGCTTTCATCGTGCGTTGGATGCGTGAGCATGCGGACGAACAAATGCCTTACCACGACGTGGGCCATACGCTCGACGTGGCCGAAGCCGCCATGCGCATCGCAGAGGCGGAGGGATTGGGGAACGAAGAAATGGACCTGCTCAACGCTGCGGCCTTGTTCCACGATACAGGGCACCAGATCTCAGGCCCCAAGAACCACGAGGAAGTGAGCTGCGGTTTTGCCCGCGAACACCTCCCGCAATTCGGATTCGCTCCCATGGAAGTGGAGCGCATCTGCCAGAACATCATGGCCACGCGCATACCTCAAACGCCATTCGATGCAACCAGCCGTGCGCTTTGCGATGCGGACCTCGATTACCTGGGTCGGCCGGATTTCGCCTCAAAAGGCGGAAAGCTTTTCGACGAATTGCGCAACCGTGGCGCCCTCAAGACCGAGCGGGAGTGGAATATGATCCAGGAACAATTCCTGGACAAACACCATTATCACACCAAGTACTCCAAAAAGCACCGCGAGCCCGCCAAGAAGCGCCACCTCGCAGAAGTGCGCCAGTGGTTGGTCGACAATCCCTAACGTGGCCAGAACCACTCGGACCCGATCGGAACGCAAAAACCCCCGACCATGGCCGGGGGCTTGCTTCAGTGGTGCCTCCCAGAATCGAACTGGGGACACATGGATTTTCAATCCATTGCTCTACCAGCTGAGCTAAGGCACCGTAGCTCCCATCTTTGCACCTTGGACCGCCAGCGGACCGGGTGGTGAACGGGGCGGCAAATATAGCGGGAAGCTCGATCCATGGAACACATTGCTGTTGAACTGGTGCTGGACGTTGGCAACACGCGCATGAAATTGGGGCTTTTCCAACAGGGAAGGCTGATCCACAGGGCCTTCGCCACGCACGGAGGTCGCGCGGAGGTTCTTCAATTCCTAGGTGCACATAGGCCAGCGCATATCGCCGTGGGCTCCGTGGCCAAGATCGATGGGTCTTTTCATGCCTTTTTAGAGCATATAGCACCGGTGATGCAGATCTTGCCGGGCACTCCGTCCCCCGTTGTGACCCGTTATGCTACGCCGGACACCTTGGGCGTGGACCGCATGGCCAATGCCGTGGGCGCCGCGTTGCTCTTTCCAGAGCGTCCTGCGCTGGTCATCGACCTGGGCACGTGCATTACTTATGATCTAGTTGACGCTTTAGCGGTACACCAAGGTGGTGCGATAAGTCCCGGAATGACCATGAGAGCCAAGGCCATGCACGCCTACAGTGCTGCCTTGCCCGAAGTGATGCCGCCTGAAAACCCGCCTTTTCCTGGCTTGGACACCCCGCAATGCCTCTCGGCCGGCATGCACTTTGGCATCTGCTCGGAAATGCGCGGGATCATTGCGGATCTGGCACAACAACACCCCGGGCTGGTCGTTGTGCTCACCGGCGGCGACGCACCCCGATTCGTCAAGGCCCTGAAAAGCGGCATCTTTGCGCACCCAACGCTCACTCTTATCGGATTGCATGGCATTCTTCACCACCACTCGCGTTACGGCACTGCTTTTTCTTCTTGAGGCCTCGGCCGCAGTGTGCGCGCAAAGCAGCGGTTCGCCGTACAGCGCATACGGATTCGGCGACCTGTTACCAACGGGGCAAACCTCGCAGGCATTAAAGGGTGGGACCGGACTGGCACTTTCGGAGCCGTTCAGCCTTTCATTCGGCAATCCGGCCAGTTATGCAGCGCTTGCCAGGCCAGTGTTCGAAGTGGGCTTCAATGCATCCACGGTAAAGTCCACTTCGGCCATCGGCAATGCCTCGCGCCAAAGTGCGGATCTCACCGGCTTCAGCATCGGCATCCCGTTCGGCTCCGGGAAGTGGGGTATCGGTATGGGGCTTACACCTTACAGCCATGTGGATTATTCAACTTCCTCCACGGTGTCCACAGCGGACGGCGACGTACGCTTCAACTACAGTGGAGGTGGTGGCCTGGACCGTGCTTTCTTCGGTGTGGGACGTTCCCTGCTTCCCCAACGTTACGATTCGCTGGGCCAGGCCGGCATGACCTTACGGCTCGGTGCTGAGTTCAATTTCCTCTTTGGCAACGTGGAGCAGACGCGTGATGCGATCTATCCTTCCTTCGACGGCTTCAATAATACACGCGCTTTCTCCAGCTTAGTGCTCCGTGCGCCCACGGCCAGCGCAAGTTTGATGTGGCAGGGTGACCTGACCCGGAAGAAGACGAAAGGTGCGGATAACTGGCGATGGGGGATCGGGCTTTCCGCGGACATGCCCGCATCCGTGGAGGCGCATTACAACCGTTTGGCTTACTCCTTCATCACCATCAATAACATCGAGACATTCCGTGATTCCATCACTTCGACCGATCGCTTGGGCGGCACCATCGACCTGCCGTTGGGCGTGGGTGTGGGCATTGGCGCACAGAATGCCCATTTTGCAATATCCGCGGAATACCGCATGCGCGATTGGGCAGCAACGACCGTGAACGTGCCGGAATATGCGTTGCCCTCCGCACTTTCCAATTCCACGACCATGGCCTTGGGCGCTACTTGGCGTCCGCAGGACGAGGGCTTACTTTTCCAGCGTGCGGTTTACCGCTTTGGCCTCCGACAGTCCCAAGGACCGATAGAAGTACGGGGCCATTTACTTACGACCAGCGCCGCCACGGCAGGCATGAGCCTTCCCCTCAATGCCATCCAGACCAATAGCTGGTTGCACTTGGGCGTGGAGGTCGGTTCACGTGGCACTACTGCCGACGGTCTTGTGAAGGAGCAATATGCGACGCTTTGGCTCGGCCTCACGTTCACGCCATGGCGCGGTGAACGTTGGTTCACCAAGCCAAAAATCCAGTGATGGCATGTCGCGGTTGTCCGCAATGAAACGGTTACCCCTACTATGCGCTACCGTGTTGGGGATTTGGTCCCTTTGTGCCTGTAAAAACGACTTGGACCGGGTGGCAGTGCTGGAAGTGCCTGCGGACGGGGCGGACCGTATAACCACCGGTGCGGAATACCTGTATTCGGACAGTGGGTTGGTGCGAAACCGTGTACGCGCAGCCACCATCGAAGAATACAATGGCGATGAGCCCCGCACCGAGCTTTCAGGAGGGGTTGAGCTTACCTTCTTTAATCCTGACGGAAGCCCGAACGGCGTGCTCACGGCGCGCAAAGGTTCCATCTTGCAAAAGGAAAAGCGCATGCAGGTGGACCAGCAGGTCGTCTTTACCAATGCCCGCGGGGAAAAGCTGGAAACGGAGCAATTGACCTGGGACCAGGACAGCGGAAAGGTCCACACCGATAAGCCTGTTAAGGTGACCCGCGCAAATGATATCATCTTCGGGCAGGGTTTGGACGCTACCGAGGACATGGCGAAATACACCGTAAGAAAGATCACCGGAACGGTGTTCATCGGCGCGGGCGATACCTTGGCACCGACGAAAGACCTGAATTGATGGAAAAGATCGCGCGGATCATGGAGATCTTTTGGCTTGTGCTGGCGGCGATCACCGCAGCTTGGGCCGTTTATGTCCTCGCCATGCAAGGATGGACCAATGGCCGTCAATGGCTGCTTTTTCCCGCCGTGTGCTTTGCTATGTGGGGCTACCGTCGCTATATGCGTAGCCGCATGGCGACGTGGGCAGGGAATGACCGAACGCGCGAAGGGGAGGATCGAAATGGACGGTGACCATCGCATTCCGTATCAGCGCCGCCGGGAACAATGAACGGCGGTGACTTGGCGATCCTATTGGCGGCCATGTTGACCTCCGCCTTCTGTTCCGGGCTGGAGATCGCGCTGGTAAGCAGTAACAAGCTGTACATCGAACTGCAGCGCAAGCAAGGCGCGATATGGGCCAAGGTTGTGGCTTCCTTGTTGAAGCGCCCGGCCCGTGTGATCAGCGCACTCCTGGTGGGGAATACCATCGCCTTAGTGGCTTATGGTATAGTGATGGCCCATTTACTGGAGCCGTGGCTGCGTGGCCTTTACCCGCATGAAGGATTTGTGCTGGTGATGCAGACCATCCTGAGCACATTGTTGATCCTGGTCGTCAGCGAATTCATCCCCAAGGCCCTTTTCCGGATCGACCCTAATGGCATCCTGAGCGTTCTTGCAATTCCGCTCTGGCTGATCTACGCCCTGCTTTGGTTGCCCACCGTGCTACTTACCACGGTGAGCGAAGGCATCCTCCGGCTATTCGGCTCCAAGCCCAACATGGGCAAAGCGGGTTTTGGGCGCATCGACCTGGACGCGTTCTTGCAGGAAGTAAGCGATGACATGGGCGACGACACCGCCGTGGATTCGGAGATCGAGTATTTCCGGAACACCTTGGAGCTGAGCAACACCAAAGTGCGCGATATGATGACCCCACGTGCGGAGATCGCAGCCATCGGAGTGGAGGATAGCCTCGAGGACCTGCGTCACCTATTCCTCTCCACAGGCCATTCCAAGCTGCTGATCCACAAGGGGGACATCGACAATATCATCGGCTATGTGCACGGATATGAAATGTTCCGCTCGCCGCGCTCCATCCGGTCCGTTCTCAGGCCGGTGAATTTCGTACCCGGCACCATGCCCGCCGATGAACTGCTGCGTCTGTTCACCAAACAGCGCACCCATATTGCCGTTGTTGTGGACGAGTTCGGCGGCACCGCGGGTATGCTCACCATCGAAGACGTGATGGAGACCATCGTGGGGGACATCGAGGACGAGCACGATGATGAGAGCACGGTGGAGGAACGCCTTGCTACGGGGGAATTCGTTCTGAGCGGACGCGTGGAAGTGGAGCACTTGGTGGATAAGTACGGGATCAATATGGACCCAAGTGAAGAGTATGATACCCTAGCGGGATACATCATGCACCGCACAGGCACCGTGCCCGAAGCCGGGGAAATAGTGGAGGACGGCCCTTTCCGCTTCACGATCACCAATGTTTCGCATGGTCGGATCGATCTGGTGAACTTGCTCATTAAGGACCTGGAAGCCGGTTTCGTGGACGGCGCGCCCAAGTGAACCGGCCGTGGGTGGCCTGTCGAACTCGGAATTCAACAGTGCAGTGGGTCGGCTCGCGTCGAACAACCTCCCGTATACCTCCTGAAACCCTTGCCAAGTGCGGGATCCAGCCTTTGACGGCCCCGGATCCCCGGTGTGTGGGCCACCCGCCTATATTTGCCACCCTTTTCAAGCGATCGGCACATGGCAGTAATTGGTAAGATCCGCGAGCGTGGTACCCTGTTGGGCATCATTGTTGGTGGCGCATTGGTCCTCTTCGTAGTGGGCGACTTCATCGGCAATCGCTCCGGCGGCAACGACCGTAACGTGGGCGAGATCGCCGGTCAGGAAGTCAGTATGCAGGAATATTCCAACCGCGTGGAACAGCAGTTGGACCTGTACCGCCAGAACGGCACCACCGTGGATAACCAGCTCCAGGAGCAGGTGCGTAACGGTGTTTGGAACGACATCCTGCGCGAGCGCACCCTCATGGTGCAGGCAGAGGAGGCCGGCTTCGGCAACACCATCGGTCGCGAGGAATACGACGATATCCGCTTCGGCAACAACATCCTGCCCGATTTCAAGAACAACCAGAACTTCAAGAATCCGCAGACCGGCCAAGCGGACAAGGAGCAACTCCGGAAGTATTTCAAGTATGTGCAGGAGAACAACCTTGCCTTGTTCGACATGCAGAAGCGCACTTTCGTTCCCCAACGGATCTATGCAAAGTACAATGCATTGGTGAAAAAGAGCTGCTTCGTGAACAGCGCCCAAGTGCGTGATGATTGGGAATTGAAGAATACCAAGGCCAACGTCCAATACGCTGCAGTCCGCTACGATAGCCGGCCGGACAGCCTTTTCCGTGTGGACGATACCGACCTGCGCCGCTACTTTGATGCACACAAGAACGAACCCAAGTGGGCCCAGAAATCCTCGCGCGGTTTCGCCTATGTGCAGTTCAACGCCAAACCTACCGAGGAGGACGTTAACAACGCCTTGACGGACATGCGCGCTGTGAAGGAGGACTTCCTCCTGGCCAAGGGCAATAAGGCTGACAGCGCCTTGGTAGCGGCTTATGCCGATAGCAAGAACACGCAGCCTACGGCTTACACCGAAGGTGCTGCTGATCATCTCAACGATTCCCTCATCACCCACGCGGACACCGGTGCCGTCGTAGGTCCCTTCCGCGAAGGCGATAACCTGAAAGTGGTGAAGGTGGCAGAACTGGCCGATGTGCAGGAAGCACGGGTTCGCCATATCCTCCTCAGCACCCAAGGAAAATCCCCGGCGGATGAAGCAGTGGTGAAGCAACGCGCGGACAGCTTGCTCGCCGTGGTGAAAAAAGACCGTAGCAAGTTCGAGACCCTCGTTGAGAAATTCTCCGACGATCCCGGCAGCAAGAGCACCGGCGGCGTTTATGAGTGGTTCGACAAGCAGCGCATGGTACCTGAATTCACCAAGGCCAGCTTCGAGGAAAAGCCCGGTTCGATCACTATTGCTAAGACCAGCTATGGGTACCACATCGTGGAAGTATTGGGCCAGCGCACACGTAAGGAACGTCGCGTATTGACCATAGACCGCAAGATCGCCCCAGTGCAAGCCATGAAAGCAGCCTGGAAGCAAGCGAACGAATTTTCCTTGGCCCACACCGATACCGCTGCCTTCCGGAAGGCAGCTGAGGAGCAAGGCTTGGTCTACAACCCGGTCGAAGAACTTCGTCCCGACCAGAAATTCGTGCCTGGCCTGCAACAGGTGGACGAGGTGGTACGTTGGGTGAACCATGCCGATGCCGGTGCCAAGCCCAGCGAGCCTTTAGCCAGCGGTGATAGTTATGTAGTGGCGGTGCTGACCGCCGTGCGCAACGAAGGCGTGCCAGCGTTGGCCGATGTGCGTGAAGCCTTTACCAAAGAGGTGGTGAAACAGAAGAAAGCCGATGCCATGATGGCCGAGCTGAAAGACCAAACGGACATCGAAGCCGCCGCGAAGGCACTCGGTGGTAATGTCCAGACCGCGCAGGACTTGGCATTAAGCGCTACAGCATTGCCAGGAGGCTATAACGACGTGGTTGCTATTGGAGCCTTCTTCGGGCTCGATAGTGCGAAAGCAACAGCCGTGAAAGGGGACATGGCCGTTTACTTGGCGCGCCTGAATTCATTGACCCCTGCACCGCCTATGGCGGATGACCCCCAGCAAATGAAGTCTTTGACCGAGCGCGTCCGCGGCCGTGCCGAGGGCCAGGTCTTCAATGCACTCAAGGAAGGGGCGGATGTTTCGGACAACCGTTCCAAGTTCTATTGAACAACGGTTCCTAATGAAATAGAGGAGGGGCGCTTAGGCGCCCCTTCTCTATTTGTCTAAGCGCCAGGCCTACTTCGCTGGGCTTTCTGGAACGGACACTCGGATGAATGAACATGAAGCCGTTCGAGCCCGATAAAGGGTCCAACGGTGGTGAGGCTTGAACTTTGTCTTAGATGGACCGCGACCGTAGTCTTCAATGAAGCTGCGTGAAGCGCTCGGCATCCAACCGCACCAACACGCTCAAGAGCAACGTGAAGCCGATGAGCGAACTACCGCCGTAACTGAAGAACGGCAGCGGGATGCCGATGACAGGAGCCAGACCGATGGCCATGCCCACATTGATCATCAAGTGCAGGAAAAAGATGCTGGCCACGCAGTAGGCATAGATACGCGTGAATTTGGACCGCTGCCGGTCGGCAACTTGTATGCAGCGCAGGATCAACGCCGCGAAAAGCAGGACGACCACCGTGGTACCCAGAAAGCCCCATTCCTCACCAACGGTGCAGAATATGAAATCCGTGCTTTGCATGGGCACGTACTTGTACTTCGTGAATGTTCCCTGCAAATACCCTTTTCCGGCAAAGCCTCCGCTTCCAATGGCCGTTTTGCTCTGCTCCACGTTGTAGCCGTAGCCACGCGGATCATATTCCAACCCCAACAGTACCCGGATACGGGTTTGTTGGTGCATGGGCATGCGGTCCACCGCTTGGTCCACCGTGGCGATGAAAGCGGAAGAGCCCAACAGCCCGAAGAGCAGGTAGCCGTAGATCCGCTTGCGGTGCTGTACCAGAATGAATTTACGGACGAAGAAGAACGCGGCAACCGTGAAGACCAGCAGGATGAAGATGAGGAAGTACTGGCCGTGCAGTTCCACATCGGTGAACGGAACTCCGTAAGTGTTCTCCTTCATCAGCAAGGACAACACGGTGAGGATGGCGGCAAGGATGGCCAACAAGAGGATGTTGCCGGATATGCCTTCGCGGTAGAGCACCAATACGAACGCCCCGCTGACCAATGCGGTGCCGGTGTCCGGTTGCAGCATGATCAACGCTACCGGAGCGATGATCAACGCGGCGGCGATAACGCGGGAGCGCATCTCTTTGAGCGTCTTCAGACCGCTGAGGTACTTGGTGAGGGCCAGCGACGTTGCGAACTTGCTGAATTCCGCAGGTTGGATACCAAAGCCGCCCACTCCGAACCACGCTTTGGCACCGTTCACTTCGCGCCCTATCAGGAGCACAAGGATGAGCAGGAGCAGCACCCCGGCATAGATCGGATAGGATAGGTCGCGGATGAAATCGCCTCGCACCAGCAACATGGAAGCACCGAGCAGCAGTGAAACGCAGATCCAGACGCTTTGAGCCCCGTATTCACGTGTGCGGTCGAAGAGGTTTGCGTGCGCCGGGTCGTAGGCGGCACTGTAGATATTCGCCCATCCCATGGCCATCAATAGCAAGTAGATCACCACCAGCGGGATGTCGATGTTGCGCACAACGTTGTCCCTGCGGTTCATTGTTTGCGGCGCTTGCTCACGAATTTCTTATAGTTGCCTTCCGTGGCGATCAGGTTTGTCTCCTCCAATTCCTTCACCAATTCCGGACGGGAGATACTGTCGGTGAGGAATTGCTCCATGCAAAGACTGGCTATCGGTGCCGCCCAGGTGCCTCCGGCTCCGGAATTCTCAACGTAAACGGCGATCGCGATCTTCGGGTCATCCATTGGAGCGAAGGCGATGAACACCGCGTGGTCCTTGCCATGCGGATTTTGGGCGGTCCCGGTTTTTCCGCAGACGGTGATTCCCGGTATCCGCGCTTTGCGTGCAGTGCCTCCGGGCTCGTTCACCACACGCCGCATGCCCTCAACGATGGCTGGGAACCACTGGTCATCCACCAAGGTATGATGCTTTTGGATACCTGTCTTCAAGCTGTCAGCGTTGCCGATGGCACGCACCACGTGGGGGTCGTAATAAAAACCGCGGTTGGCGAAGATCGCAGCGATGTTGGCCATTTGCATGGGTACGACCAGGACCTCACCCTGCCCGATGCTGAGCGAGTAGATCGTACTGAACGCCCACCCCAGATCGCCATACATCTTATTGTAATACCGCACTCCGGGTATGCTGCCACCTTTCACTGCGGGAAGGTCCAGCAGTGGAGGGCTGCCCAGGCCGAAGCTCTCCATGTACTGCTTCCATTCCGCCAAGCCCAGTGCGGCGTCCTTGAAACGGTTCGGATCCTTTCCCTGTTCGATCTCCCGCTTGAACACTTGGTAGAAATAGGGGTTGCAGGACATTTGAACGGCTTCCTGAATGGTGCGTGCGCTCGGGTGATTGTGGCATCCCACCAATGCCTTATTACATGGGAAGCCCGTGTTCAGTGTGATGACGCCTTCCTGCAACGCGATGGAGGCCTGAACAAGCTTGAAGATCGAGCCCGGTGGGTATTGCGCTTGCAATGCCCTGTCGAAAAGCGGATTGAGCGAATCCTGCTGTAACGCGCGGTAGTTCTTGCTCCGCACGCGGCCCACCAGCAGCTCAGGGTCGTAGTTGGGCGAGCTTACCAGCGCGATCACCTCACCGGTCCTGGGGTCCAGCGCAACGATGCTGCCCTTCTTGTTCTTCAAGAGTCTTTCGCCCAACTCCTGCACTTTCAGGTCGATGCCGGTATACAGGTTCTCCCCGGCGTGGGCCAAGGTGTCGAAACGCCCTTCCTTGAACGGCCCTTGGACGTTGTTGTGGACGTCCACCACAACGTATTTCACGCCACGCTTACCACGCAGGTACTTTTCATAGTAGCTCTCCAAACCGCCCACGCCGATCACGTCGCCCGGTTTGTAATACGGGTCTTGCGCCACCTTGCGAGCGTTCACTTCGCTCAGATAGCCCAGCATGTGCGCCCCGACATGCGGTGGGTAGGTGCGTAACGTCCTGCTTTGGCCGTAGAACCCCGGGAATTTCCAGAGCTGCACCGACATTGCGGCATATTGCTCGGAGGTGACCTGCAATTCGAATTCGCTCGGCTTCCAAACAGAATATGCCGCTGCTTTTTTCAAACGCTCACGCGCCGCCTCCAAAGGGATGCCTATCAATCGGGCCAAGGCCGACGTATCCAGGCCGTGTACGTCGCGCGGAACCACCATGATGTCGTATACCGGTGTGTTGGCCACGAGCAGTTCTCCGTGCCGGTCCAAGATCAAGCCGCGCGAAGGGAACACGGTCACCTTGCGTTCACTGATATCCGCCGCACGAGCGGTCCAGCTGCTGTCCACTACCTGGATCCAGAACAAGCGCAGGATGAACACCACGCAGGTGAACAGCACGGCGGCTATCAATACATACTTGCGTTCCTCGAAATTCATCGCACACGGACCTCCCGCCTTGACAACGCTTGGGCCAGCAGACAAAGTACGAGCGTAGCGGCCACGCTCATCAATGCGCGCAAGAACGTGGAACCGAAGTTCGTGAACCGGTAAACCTCCAAGAAGAAGAGGACCAAGTGATGCACCAATACCAGGGTGCCGCCGAAAGTCATGAACCAAGCAAGGCCCATGTGCTGCACGGTGGGCTGCTTTCCGGGGTCGTAACCTTCACGGGGGGTGAGCACGCGCAACATCAGCAATCGGGCGAAGGCCATCGCCGTACATGCCGCGGCGTGCAGTCCCGGCGTGCTGCTGAAGAAGTCCATCGCCATCCCCAAAGCAAAGCTCAGCACCAGTGTTGCCCATCCCGGCGTGTCGAACGGCAGCAGGATAATGAACAGCACGTAGAGATACGGTACCACCCATCCGTTGGCGAGGTCCACATGGTCGATCACCATGGCCTGCACCAAAACGAGAAGGACGAATCGGAAGATATTGGCGATCACTGTCCCGATCATGGCGCAGGTACTTTGGCCTCCAGGGAATCGCGTTCGGTCTTCATCAGGTCGGAAACCACGTGCACGTAAGCCGTCCGCCCAAGGTCTTCTCCCAACTTAACGGTGATCTTGTGGAAGTTGCTGCCCGGGTCTTCTTCCACGCGGAGCACCGTTCCTACGGGCACACCCCGCGGGAATACGCCGTCATCTCCTCGGGTAACCACGGTGTCGCCGGGTGAAACGGGGACGTGGTTGGCCACATCGGTCAAGGAAGCACTGGAAGGGTCACTGGTGTCCCACTTCAACAATCCGAAGTGCCCGGTCCGCTTTAATTCCACGCTTGGGGCAAGCTCGTTACCAAGGATACTGGTGACCAAGGAGAAATGTGGACTTGTTTCGCGCACAACGCCCACAAGTCCGTTTACCCCGATAACGCCCATGTCGCGCCGGATGCCGTCCAAGCTGCCACTTCCGAGGGTGATGTAATTGCGTTCTTTTTGAACGTTCCCGTTCACCACCTGGGCGGTGATATAGGCGAAGTTTTCCTTGCCTGCACTGTCGATCCGCGCAACTGTGCTATCGTCGTGCTGCGTTCCGCTGAATTTCCTTTCACGTTCCGCGGCCAGTGCCACTGCCAATTCCCGGTTCACACGGCGCAGGTCCGTGAACCCCGTAACCTCGCTCCGCCATGTGTAAAGTTGCCCGACGACAGCATTACTGGAGCTGATCGCTTGTGCACGGTGGTGCATGCTGCCGTTCACCAACAAGCTGAGCGAGATCCCCATAAGCAGCAGGAACAACAAGGAGTTGCTTTGGCGCACAAGGAATCGGAACAGGTCGCGCATCGTGCTCTCAGGTGGTCCTCCTCAGCGATCCGGGGCCTTTCGAGGGGTGGGTAACTTGCGGATCGTCGTCGGTCCGTGCCATGCAGGTTGAAGCGTACATCGCCCCTTACTCCCGCATCAGGAATTGGAACCGGTCGATGTTGCGCAAGGCGATACCAGTACCCCGCGCAACGGCCCGCAATGGGTCTTCGCTGACATGGACCGGTAATTTCGTCTTGATGCTGATCCGCTTGTCCAATCCGCGCAGCAGCGCTCCGCCACCGGCGAGATAGATACCGGTCCGGTAGATGTCGGCGCTAAGCTCCGGTGGTGTGCTCTCCAATGCGCTGAGGATGGCTTCTTCGATCTTGCTGATCGATTTGTCCAAGGCCTGGGCGATCTCCGAGTAGGTCACGGTGATCTCCTTCGGGATGCCCGTCATCAGGTCACGGCCGCGTACGGCGTAATCGGGTGGGGGATCGTCCAACTCCACCAATGCGCTTCCCACTTCGATCTTGATCTGCTCGGCCGTGCGCTCGCCCACCAGGATGTTGTGCTGACGCCGCATGTATTCTTCAATATCGCTGGTGAACTCATCACCGGCCACCCGGATGTTCTTGTCGCAGACTATGCCACCCAACGCGATCACGGCGATCTCCGAGGTTCCACCTCCGATGTCGATGATCATGTTGCCCATCGGCTCCTCCACGTCAATACCGATGCCGATGGCCGCTGCCATCGGCTCGTGGATGAGGTAGACCTCTTTGGCCCCGGCATGCTCGCTGCTGTCCTTCACTGCGCGCTTTTCCACTTCCGTGATGCCGCTGGGGATGCAGATCACCATGCGCAGGTTGGGCGTGAAGAGCCGGCGGCCGGGGTTGATCATTTTGATCATGCCCTTGATCATGTCCTCCGCCGCTTGGAAGTCCGCGATCACGCCGTCCTTCAAGGGCCTTACGGTCTTGATGTTCTCGTGCGTCTTGCCATGCATCTGCTGGGCTTGGCGGCCGATGGCGATCACCTTTCCAGTGGTGCGGTCTTTGGCCACGATGCTCGGCTCGTCCACCACGACCTTGTCGTTGTAGATGATAAGCGTGTTGGCGGTGCCAAGATCGATCGCGATCTCTTGTGTGAAAAATCCGGAGAACCAGCCCATGTTGGGTGTCAATGTTTGAAGTGTCTGTTGCCAGTGATGCACATGGCGATTCCGAGATCATTACAGGCGTCGATGCTATCCCGGTCCCGGATGCTGCCTCCCGGTTGTACGATGGAACGGATGCCCGCGTTCGCGGCTATGGTCACGCAATCAGGGAACGGGAAGAAAGCGTCGCTCGCCATCACTGCGCCCTGTAGGTCGAAATTGAACTTCTTGGCCTTGGCAATGGCCTGCTCCAAGGCATCCACGCGACTGGTCTGGCCGGTACCGCTGCCCAATAGTTGCAAGGCTTTTGCCAAGATGATCGCGTTGCTTTTCGTGTGCTTCACCAGGATATTGGCGAATTCGAGGTCTTGCAGATCAGTGGCGGTGGGCTTTTTATCGGTCACCCCCTCCATGTTCACCGCGCGGTCCACAACATGGTCCGGAGTTTGCGCCAGCGTACCGTTGAGGGCGGTGCGGAACTTGCGCGTGGGCCGGTCCACAGGGCTCTTCTTCAGGATGATCCGGTTCTTCTTCTTCCGCAGGATGTCCAAGGCGGCGGGTTCGTAGCCCGGTGCGCAGATGATCTCGAAGAAAAGCGCATCGATCGCAGTAGCCGTGGACGCATCGATCACCGCCGTGGTGATGAGCACACCGCCGAACGCGCTGACGGGATCGCCTGCCAAAGCGGCTTCCCAAGCTTCCTTCAGCGTGGGTCGCAGTGCAGCTCCACAGGCATTGTTATGTTTCAGGATGCAGAAGGGAACGCCGGGTAACAGGGCTAGATCGTCCACCAATTCCACCGCGGCATCCAGATCCAGCAGGTTGTTATAGCTGAGTTCTTTTCCATTGAGCCGCTCGAACATGCCGTCGAGGTCGCCGATGAAGCTGGCCGGTTGGTGCGGGTTTTCGCCGTAGCGTAGTGGGTGCACGGGCTGGCCGGCCAAGGGAGGACCTTCGTTCCCGTTCCCGTTCCCGATGAACCACGCGTTGATAGCCTGATCGTAGCGCGCGCTTTCACCGAAGGCATGTGTGGCGAAGGCTTTGCGCTGCGCCAAAGTGGTGCTGCCATTTTGCTCGCGCAACATCCGCAGCGCTTCTGCATAGTGCTGTTGCGCGGGCACGATCAGTACGTCGTTGAAATTCTTCGCAGCCGCCCTGATCAAGGAGATCCCACCGATATCGATCTTTTCGATGATCTCCTCGTCGCTTCCGCCTGCGGCCACCGTCGCTTCGAATGGGTAGAGGTCCACGATCACCAGGTCGATAGGAGGTATGGCATGCTCTTCCAGTTGCGCCACATCGCTTTCCAAACCCCGACGGCCCAAAATGCCACCGAAGACCTTGGGGTGCAACGTCTTTACACGGCCGCCCAAAATGCTCGGGAAGGTGGTGAGTTCCTCTACCGGCGTCACTGGGATGTTGAGCCCCTCGATGAACGCCCTTGTGCCACCCGTGCTGTACAAATGCACACCGAGCCGGTGCAATTCCTGCACGACCGGCTTCAAGCCGTCCTTGTGGAATACCGAGATCAGTGCGCTTTCGATGCGCTTTGTAGGTGCAGGCATACCCGGCTAAGGTTGCGCAAGTTTACCTGTGAACCAAGGTTGCAAAGGGTTGCGATCCAACGGCTTTTCAGCAGTGTTACCAACATCTTTGGAATTTTTTTCGATAGCGGAACGCTGCGTTCCTGTCCCCGGGCAAGGTGGTAATTGTGGATCGCGCGCCCTTAAAAGCGCCTGTCTTTTCAAAAGCGCAGGCCTATGCCTACCAGGAGGTTCACCGCGTCAGTGTTGCTGTTCAGCGTGTTGAAGCCCACATTACCAGTGCCGTCCACCACGATGGATGCCGGGTCCACAGAGCTGGCATTCCCGCTGTTGAAACGCTCTACACGGGCTTCGATGTAGCCGATGCCGCCCAAACCCACCATGAGCCCCGCGGCCCATCCGGTGCTGAACGCGAAGTCGTTCGCGTTCCGCTCGCGGCTCAATGGGTTTTCAAGACCATCCACGGACACCGTGCTTAAGGTCGTGAATTGCCGGACCCCCACCATTCCGTCCACGTACGGCCGGACTTTTCCTTTAAAGGGGCTGAAACGCAAAAGCGGATGGTAACTGAGCACTTTGGCTTTCACCGCCAAGGTGCCTTCCGTGGCTGTGAGGGCGGGATCGGGAACGGGCACCGTGGCAACGCTACGGCCCATGATGCCATAGTCGAAGGCGAAGCCACCCTGGAATGGAAGACGGCCCATGCGCGCGGCGAATTGCCCACCGAACGTGAACATGTCCTTGCCCCATGTGTTGGCGAATTCACCCGTGGGTACGCTGATGCCGGCCGTGCCGCCAAGAACGCCTTGGAAGCCGGGTACCTGCGCCGCTGCGAACGGGGCCGTGAAGGGAATGAAGAGAAGGAGTTGAAGGGTCCGCATGGCAATGGCGTTCCAGCCGTATTAACGGATCCCGTGCCGAACTTCGCATCTTCGCGCCGAATGGAGCTTTTCGCAGGTTGGGCCAATGCCGGGTTGCCCGCACTTTTCCTGGCCTGCTTCCTGGCCGCGACGATCCTTCCGTTCAGCTCCGAAGCACTCCTGCTGGCCATGGCGTTGGGCCCTTGGGCTACTTGGTCACTGTTGGCCACAGCGAGCATCGGTAACACGCTGGGCGGGGTGATGAATTACGCGATCGGACGATGGGTGCCGGAAGAAAAGCTGATGCGGCGTTTCAAGGTGGATCCTGCGAAAGCTGCACGTTGGAATGCCTTGGTACAGCGCTATGGCGCTTGGTGCGCGTTGTTATGCTGGCTGCCCGTGATCGGTGATCCGATCGCCATTGCCCTAGGGATCTTCCGGGCCAGGTTCTGGCCTGTTGTTCTGCTGATGCTGGTGGGTAAAGCCGCGCGGTATGCTGTGCTGATCGGTGCTGTGCGCATGTGGTGATCGGCACGGGAAAGCTATCCGGGCTGATCGCATAACCCAAGGTTCACGTTAAGGTAATGTCCCGTTCGGCTCCGAAATCGTCAATTTGCACCACCAAGGATAAGAGGACCATGACAAGTGCAATGGCGAAGAAGGTGTTACTGGTGGACGATGAGGAGGACATTATCGATCTGCTTCGGTATAACCTTGAGCGTGAAGGCATACAGGTGGTATCCGCCACGAACGGGAACGAAGCCTTGAAATTGGCGATGACGGAACGTCCCGACCTGGTTGTATTGGACATCATGATGCCGGGCATGGATGGCGTGGAAGTATGCAACGAACTCCGCAGGACACCGGGTCTTGAGGATACGTTGATCGTATTCCTTACTGCTCGCACCGAGGATTATTCACACATCGCAGGTTATGAGGCGGGTGGTGATGATTACATCAACAAACCGGTGCGTCCCAAGGTTTTCGTGAACAAGGTGCAGGCACTGTTAAAGCGCACGCGCGGCGGCCAAGTTGCCCATTCCATTATTGAGGCGAACGGTATCCGTATGGATCTGGAACGGATCACGGTGACCACGGGCGAGGAGGTGCTGCAGCTCCCTAAAAAGGAATTTGAACTGCTGGCGCTCCTGATGAGCAAGCCCGGCAAGGTGTTCAAGCGCGACGAGATCTACGCACACGTCTGGGGGAACGACATCTTCGTCGGGGATCGGACCATCGACGTCCACATCCGCAAATTGCGCGAGAAGATCGGTGATGACCGCATCGGCACGGTGAAGGGAATGGGCTACAAGTTCGAGGCTTAGCCTTACAGCCGTCCGGCCAATGCTTCGCTGACGTTCATGATGTGATCACCGAGCTTTTCACAGCTAGTGATCAGGTCGCTGTAGATCATTCCGGTACGCAGGTTCTGGTCCCCACTGTCCATGTCCTTCAACTGTCCTCGCCTCAATTGATCGCGTCGGATGTTGATATACCGCTCCGCAAGCATTGCTTGATCCAATGATATGTCCTGCTCCTCAGCATCCAGGTTGCGGACCATCACAAGGAAAGCGCGGTCCACAAGCGCCATCAAGTCCAATAATTCCTGCCGTTGTTCCGGGGTGAACCAAAGGCGTTCATCGTGCTTGCGCTCCAGCCCCTTGCCCATGTGGAGCAGGACGTCACCCATGCGTTCCAGATCACCGATGATCGACAGCATGCCACGTATACGCACGCTCACGGACTCTTCACGGACCTCAGCCCCTGTGCGGGTGAGGAAACGGCCAATTTCATTCTTAACACGACCGGTTATCGAAGCGTATTTGGCGATCCGCTGCATCAACAAGGCCCGCTCACGCGGGTCGGCTTCCACCAGAAGTTCGCGCAACATGCCCAGCATACGATGGCCAAGCCGTCCGAATTTGGCGATCTCCTTCTTCGCCTCCATCAAGGAAAGTTCCGGGGTCACCGCCATCATCGGATCTTCCAAGTATTCCAACCGGAACTCCTCATCGGGAACCCGGTGCACGGGCACCATCCGGATAACGGCCTTTTCGATCCAAGGGACGAACTGAAGCAGGATGATGCCGTTCACCAGGTTGAAGGTGAAGTGCAAATACGTCAACGACCACTTCAGGACGGTCGGATCGGTGCGTGGGTCCGCCCCGTTCAAGACCTCCGTGAGGGATACGATGCCTGCGAGGAACGGTTTGAACACCACAAGGGCCATAGCCACGCCCACCAATTTGATCAGCAAGTGGGCCCGTGCCGCCCGCTTGGCCCATGCGTTCCCCGCCAGCGCCGCAATGTTGGCGGTGAACGTTGTGCCGATATTCTCGCCGAGCACAAGGGCCGCACCTGTCGCGTAGCCGATGGTGCCGGCCTCGCATAGAGCGACCGTGAGGACCAACGCCACGCTTGAGGATTGAATGGTGATCGCCAACAACGCACCGATGCCCACAAAAAGAAGGTCGGACAGGATACCATGGCCCTCCCAAGCTTTCAGGAAGGCCAACGCATCCGCAGTGGGAGGCGGCACGTTGTCTTTCAACAGCCCAAGGGCGAGGAAGAGCAAGGCTGTTCCGATCAGCAGGTTGCTCGTCGCTTTGATCCTCGGGTCCCGCATGAAAAGCAGTGGAAGGGCCAAGCCCATCAGCGGAAGCGCGATGTCGGGGAGTTGGAGCGTGGAGAACCCCACGGCCACGAAGAGGAGCAACTTCAACGTGGTGCCGATGTTGGCCCCGATCAGTACTGGAATGGCTTTGCGCAAGGTGAGCAGGCCGGAATTGACGAAGCTTACCACCATCACCGACACCACGGAAGAGTATTGGACGATCGCCGTGGTGGAGATACCGGTGAACACACCGCGTAAGCGGTCCCGGGTCATCGTGTCCAGTATGCGCCGCATGCGCGCACCGGCCATCTGCTGAAGGCCTTCGCTCATCAACTTCATCCCGAAGACCAGGAGCCCGAGGGAACCCGCGAGCATCAGGAATTGGAGGAGGCCGAAGTGCATGGAACTTGAAAAAGGAACGCGAAATTACCTTGCCTATGTTGCCTTTGCGTTAAGTGCGATCTTTCGCTGTAGCTCCAATGTCCACAAGGCTTTCCCGTGCACCATGCCGCTACCTTTGGCCGGAATGACGCCGCGCTCACCCTTCGCAATATCACTGATGATGGCCGTGCTGGCCTCATTGGCAGTAGTAGCTGCCTTGCACCTTTTTCCAGCATTAGGCGGTACCGAAGTACCAATGCCCTTGATCGCCTTCACTGTGCTTGCCGTGTTCGTTGTCGCAGGTATAGGCGGCTATGTGTTCGTAAAGCGTTTCGTGCAAGCGCGTGTCGACCTGATCCACCGCACCGTGCATGGGGCACGTAGTGTTGGTGCGGGTTCTGTCAAGGCACCGAACGGCGACCTACTCGCGTTGGATGCCGAGGTGTCGGCTTGGGCCGGGAGCAAGCGTTCGGAAGTCCTTGAACTGCGGGAGCGCGAACGGTTCCGTCGGGAGTTCATCGGCAATCTTGCCCATGAGCTGCGCACTCCCACATTCAGTATACAAGGCTATATCCTTACACTCTTGGAAGGGGGGCTGGAAGACCCGAAGGTGAACAGGAAATTCCTTGAACGCGCGAGCAGTGGCACCGAACGGATGGTCCGCATCATCGAGGACCTGGACCTCATTACCCAATTGGAAAGTGGTGTTATCGGGATAGCTGCGGAACCCATGGACCTTCGTAAGCTGGTGCAGGAGATGATGGATGACCTGCGCATTCCGGCACAGCAACGCAGAGTGACGTTGCACAACGCCATGCAGGATGAAGTCCTTGTACACGCCGACAGGGACCGCTTGGCGCAGGTCCTGCTCAATTTGCTGAACAACGCCATCCATTATGGAAAGGAGGGAGGCAGCTGCACGGTGCGCGCCTTCGATATCGGGGAACAGGTGCTGGTGGAAGTGGAGGACAACGGACCGGGCATCGCTGCGGAACACCTGCCGCGTTTGTTCGAGCGCTTTTACCGGGTGGGTAAAAGCCGCGCACGGAACGAAGGCGGAACGGGCCTGGGGCTTTCTATCGTGAAGCACATTATTGAGTCGCACGGCGGCACCATCGCGGTGAAGAGTACTGAAGGGCAGGGTACAACATTCAGTTTTACATTGCCTGCAGCGCGTTGAACATCTTGTCTTGACCGGTAAAAAAAGAAAGCCCGCCGTGCGTTACGCACAGCGGGCTTTTTTGGAAGGCTCCTTCGGCAAGGCGCTTAGTAGGCCGTGTTCTGTGGATCCCAGTTGCACCAACCGGCGGTCCAATCCTGTGTGCCGAAAGCACCACGGAACGTGACCTGTTGGAAGAAAGGGTCGCTCGCATGTCCAGTGAAATCGGCGCCACTTAGCAACGGTGAGCCACCGTTCGGTAGCAATACAGGTGCATTCAGGGCTATGGGAGTGGACAAGCCCAGATCGCTCACATTGGGTAGCACGCTATTGCCCCAACCGTTGGTATTGAACCAGGACGTGATGTCGAACGTGCTTCCGCTAGCGGTTTCCAATGCACTTGGGCAGCCCGCAACAACACAGCCGTGGATCTGTAGGTCGTTGTTCGCAGCATCGGCCTCGGTCAGCGTTCCGTCCAAGAGGATCCCCGTGGGGTAGCCTGCGAACACCGTGTTGTAAGCGTTGCAACGGCTGTTGCGTCGGATGTGCGCCGCGCGCTTGAACTGGGTGTTCGGTGTACCGCCGGAAACCGCGTACGGACCGAAGAAGGTGACGTTGCTGAAGATCGGCATGGTGTAAGGTGCTGCGGTGGAACCACTGGCATCGTTGTCGCTCTCGAAACCATTGCTTCCGCTTTGATCCGCGATGGATGGATCACGAAGTCCGAGGCAGAACTGCCCTTTCCCGCGGAAACCGTTGTCCGTGTCGAAATCATCGTCCCAACCTCGGAACGCCACGATGTTCCTCACGTTCACCGTTCCACCGAACCACTCATAGCTGTCGTCGCCGCTGTAGCTCACTTGGATGTGATCGATGGTGGTGCCGCTGCCCACTGCCCCCAAGGTCAGGCCATTGATCTCCTGGTTGGGTTGCAGCGCGATGCCCGGGAATTCGATGCGCACGTATTGCATCGTACCGCTGTTGTCCGCGTCGTTCGGGCTGCTGCCACCACCGTAGTACGCATCCGGACCTCCTTCAACGGTCGCTTCACCTCCCGGCTGGTTGTTGTTCGCCCGCCCGCAAAGGATGATACCTCCCCAATCCCCGTAATCACGGCTGCCCGCCGCCTGATTGCTGGTGAATACGATCGGTTGAGTGCTCGTACCCGTCGCGTTGATCTTCGCGCCCCGCTTGATGATCAAGGTGCCTTTGCTGTTCTTGTCCCCTTTGATCACCGTTCCCGGCTCAATGGTCAGGGTGGCGCCATCCTCCACATAGACGAATCCTTGGAGCAGCCACTGCTTGTTGCTGGTGAAGGTAAAGCTGGCCGACGAAGAGCCTTCCACCTTATTGGTGTTGTTGCCGAGGTCGGTGATGGTGAAGGCCGAAGCGGAGGTCGGCGGGGTGATCGGCGCTGTGGGGTCGTCCTTCTTACAGGCTGCCAACGTGATCAGGGCAACGCCGAGGAGCGAGCCGAGGATCTGCTTTTTGTTGAGGGAATTCATCTTTCCTTTTGATGTTTTGTTTTTACACCACAAAGGCACCGCTCACATGTTGCTTGAATGTGCGCTGGACTTTACGAGATCGTTCCGTTGCATCACCATGGTGTTAAGCCTGTGCTGGTAAGGGGGAAAGCACGAAAGGCCGACCCGCTGGTCGACCTTTCATCGCATGGGCGAGATGTGCCTTGGTCAAAGGGTGTAGGTCAATCCTCCCGTGATATAGGCACCTCGACGGAAACTGGTGATCACCGCGTCCGATCCGCCGATCCGACCATCCGCATTGCTGTCCTGCTGTAATAAGGTGCGTGTGTCCAAGATGTTCTGCAAGCCGAACTTCAAGGCAAAATGTTCTCCAAGGTCCTTGCCAATAGTGATGTCCAGCCCGTTGGCAGGCATCTCATAAATGTCCGGTGTTCCGAAACTGCCTACGGCGTAAAGACGCTTCCCGAAGGTGTTGTACATCACATTGAACTGGAATTTCGTAGCGCTATCCGTGTAGAACAAGCCGGCATTCACGACGTATGGACTTTGCCCCATCATCGGCCTGTTCTGGTCCTGGCCAACTGCATTTGCGCCCAAGGTGACCTTGCTGTTGATCAAGGTGCCGTTGAACAAAATGCCCATACGTTCCAGGATCCTGCTCTTCGTGAAGGGTGAGAAGGAGCGCCGTAGCTCCACTTCGGCACCGATACTTTGAGCGCTTTGCGCGTTTTTGTAAGTGAAGTTGCGCGTTCCACCCGACCCTGCACCCGGAACGAAGAACATTTCAATGGGGTCCGTGAACGATTTACGGAACACCCCAACGCTGAACACCTCGCCCATGTCCGGGTAAATTTCCAAGCGTGCATCCAGGTTGGCAATGGTCGCCGTGGTGAGTGCCGGATTTCCGTAGAGTACGTTGTTGCTGCTGAAGTCGTAGAAAGAGAAAGGAGCGAGCTCGCGGAATTCAGGCCGGTTGAGGGTGTTGCTCCAAGCCACGCGTACCAAGGAGCGCTCAGTGATGTTCCAGGATGCATTGACAGAGGGGAGCACATGGGTAAGGGGATTGTCCACGCGCACTTTTTCGCCGCCGTACGTGGCTCCGTCCAGCTCCTGCCTGTTGTGTTCCACCCGCACCCCGCCGCTTAGCACGAACAACTTCGCCCACCTCACCGTGGTGCCTGCATAACCCGCGAACAAGGTGTTCGCAGCGGTGTAGCTGTCGCTCGGGTTGGTGCCTTCTTCCAGTTTGAAACCGTCGGTGCCGTTGATGTTCGCATCGCTAAAAATGGCATCGAGCGGAAGTGTGGCCAGCGCATTATTGAACTGTCCGGTATTGGCTTTGCGGAAGCTCATCCACCGGGCGCTGAAATCACGGTCTTTCCGCTCCGCAAGCCCACCCGCACGGACCACGGCGCGGAGGTCGCTGCCCGCTTTGCCCAAGTCCTGCGCTAGTCCCAGTTTGCCGGTAACGGTGCGTTCGTCCAGATCGCTGTAGAACCGGCCGGCATCAAGCGTGGACGCGGTGGGAGCGATCACCACTTGGAAAGGCGCATCATTTTCGCCGATGTTCCTAACAGTGCGCACCCGTCGGTAGTCCGGCTCTTTGCCGAGCGCGCGGCCGTAACCCAGCGTCCAATCCACGTGGCTGCGATCCTGCATCAGGTCGTGTTTGCCTTGGAGCTGCCCTGCATAAAGCGTGCGCTGGGTATAGTGGTATGCGAAGTTGCGCACGTCGAAACCTTCTTCCATGTTCTGTCCGGTCCGAACAGTGGTCTGGTTCTGACCAACTTGGTCGAACAGGTTGCGGAACTCCAATTTCGTTCCGGTACCGATCAATGCGCTCCAATTATGCATCACGCCCAAGCGGGCCGACCGGATGTTCTCTTGGTCGTTGTAGCGGTAAATGGTGTCGTTCTGTTGCGTGGCCGCATCGAATGCATTGTAGTTGTAGTTCTGCGCGACGTAACTGCTGCTGGTGTTGGACAGATCGATGGAGGTGACTGTGCCATACTGGTTCTTGGCATCTTCTTTTCCGTACCGGTGTGCTATTAATAGGCCGAAGCGTTGGTCCGGTCCGGCCATGCGGGATGTTGTGTTCCACGTGTTCGGAAGTTCACGGCCCAAGGTTGACAACCGGCTGGGGTCGTTCACGGTGTTCAAGTGTTCAGGAAAATCCGAAGGAAGGCTGCGCGACCCATTGTCGAAGCCCAGAAAGTCCGTCTTGCCGGTCTGGTCCATCTGCATGTCGTGGAACGTGGTTCCGCTCCGGATCCCCGTGCCATAGCTCACTTTTATCTCGTTCCGGCTTGGAACGCCCATCGTGGAAAGTTCGATGATGCCTCCTGCGAATTCACCCGGCAGTTCGGGTGCTCCGGTCTTGTAGACCATCATCCGGTCAAGGGCCCCGCTTGGCAAAAGATCGAAGCTGAACGCCTTGCGATCAGGCTCCATGCTCGGTGCCGTTACGCCGTTCAACAGGACGGTGTTGTACCGGTCAGCAAGGCCGCGCACCATCACGAAGCGGTCGCCTTGCAGCGTTACGCCCGGCACCCGCTTCACCACATCAGCAGCGGTGCGGTCCTGTCCCTTCGCGATCTGTTCGCGACCAACTCCGTTGGCCAATTGGTCGCTGTTGCGTACGGCCAACATCACTGCGCTCTCTGAAGATATGCGGCGTTCGCGTATTACCTGTACGGTTTCCATCTCCTGGCCGCCGTCCTGCAAGGGAATGTTCACCTGCACCGTACTACCGGCCGCTACGGAAACCAGTTTCTCCATATTGGGTCGGCCGACCAAGCTGACCACCAAAGTAATGTCGCCCGGTGGTGTAGTAATGCTGAAATGACCGTCAAGGTCGGTGCTTACCCCGGCTGAGGTGCCCTTCACAAGCACGTTGGCGAAAGGTTGTGGCTCTGCAGCCCCGTTCTCCATGGCCGTCACCAAACCTTCAATGCGGCCTGGTTGCGCGGTGAGTGTAGTGACCAGTAGAACGGAGAAGGCCAGCAGTATGGTACGGATCATTCGCTTCGTGGCCCAGGACGAAATGCCTGGAACACGGGCGCAAAGGACCGGTCCGCTTCTTACCCCCGCCTTGACCCGCGGTTAAGCTTGTGTTATGCCTTCATGGTTCCCGCCTTGCGGTCCCGGAAGGTGTGGCCTTTGATCGGTTCCTCCAAGAACCACCAGTTCGGGACCTCGCCCTTGCCGCCACGTTCCTTCCACATGTCCACCAGATTTTCCTGCAGCACCGCTGTGGCTTCCTCCTTGTTGTCGCAGACGTGTACGAAGCTTAATTCTTTTTCTCCAATGGTGCCTGCCCCGATCATCTGCTCCAATTGTTCCAACATCGGCGCCCAGTATTTCCTACTGTAAAGAATGATGGGGAAACCCTTCACCTTGCCCGTTTGGATCAAGGTGACCGTCTCGAATAGTTCGTCCACAGTGCCTGCACCGCCGGGCATCACCACGAAACAGACGCTGTATTTCAGCAACAACACCTTGCGCACGAAGAAATGATCGAAAGTGAGGTCCACGTCCAGGTACGGGTTTGCGTACTGTTCATGCGGCAGTACGATGTTGCAGCCAACGCTTGTTGCACCCACATCGCGTGCGCCGCGGTTCGCGGCCTCCATTACGCCCGGTCCGCCGCCTGTCATGATGGTGAAGCCCACCCGGCCGACGCGCCGGGCAAGGGATCGCGTTTCTTCGTAGAACGGATGGTCTTCCTTGAATCGTGCACTGCCGAAGAACGTTACGCAGGGTCCTACGAAATGGAGCTTTCGAAAGCCATAAAAGAACTGCTGCGCAATGTGGAGAAGCGTTTTGAATTCTCTCCACCGTGAGCGCGGGCCGCTGAGGAAGCTGAGGTCGATCTTCGAACGATCGATGTTTTTTGGGGCCATGGGGCGAAGGTACCTTGGTACGTTGCGTGGTCACTTTGGTTCCTGCGAAGTTGTCAGGCTTCACCGGGGAATAAACGAGCTGCATCTTGAACGCATTGCTGGAACAACGAACATTCTGGCAGACCTGACCTGTATATTTTCATGACTATTTGGTTTGAACTCAGGATCGGACCACGCGTAATTTTGTGTTATGAAACTCGGAAATACGATAGTGTTGGCGTGCATAGTGGGTTTCGCCTCCCCTGCGGTTTTCAGCCAATCCGCTTTTGATGCGACTTACGATTTTGGTGACTATGGGTCGCAGATATATTATCCATCTTGCCCGGATGGAGAGGGTGGGTACCGGCTCTTCAGATTTAAAGCGACAGAAGGTGGTACACTTGGCGTGGTCGCACTTCATTTGAATGGTGTGGGAACCGAGTTGGATGCAATCGGATATACGGGGCAAGGAATGGGTGGTCCGCAGCAAGCGTTCCTAATGCCTGATTCCAGCACCGTACTTCGAGCAGATGCTTCCATCCTTAGGATTGATCGATCAGGGGAAATCGTTTCGTTGACGGGCCTGTTACCTGAACCAGGTCCCGGTTCCACAATGTGCATGGCCCCGGTCAACAATAATATCTGGGTGGCTATTAATGATGTTCAGGACTCTCCCGTCTATCATGAAGTGTTGAGGGTTCTTGAGATCGGCATGGACGGCTCGGTCCTGCAGCAACGCTCTTTCCACACTCCTTTTCCCCACCTTCAGTCAATATCCATACTGACTTTACCGGATTCTGGATTTGTTCTTGCAGGCAAGCTTGTCAATTCTGCAAGTGATAGCATTTTGATCACCTCCTTCAGTAGTGATTTGGATAATAATTGGAGCAAGTCCGGACAAGTGAGCTTCGGCTCCGTTGCTCCTATCCAACTAACGAATTTGTCCGATAGCTCGTTTGCGGTGATCTGGGATGGGGACTTCGGTGGTCATGGAGGCTTACTGAAATTGGGAACGGACGGAGAAATGTTGTCATACCAAATGCACAGCATGCCAGAACTTGGTGATGCAGAACCTCTTGCGGATGGTGGTTGGCTATTCCTGAACGGTTCCGATTTCGACCATTCAGTCATCCGGCACTTTAGCGTTGATGGCGCGCTGTTGGGAAGTGGCACTGTCTCTGGTCAGTGGCTTGGCCAGATCCACCCTGCTGCTCAACCCGGCTGGTGGGATGTGTTGTCCGGTACCGCGAACGTACAATTGTCCATGGATCATTTCAATTTGCTGGATGGCACTTGTCTTGTACCGCCGATCTGGTCGGTTACCATGGAAATAAGCAGTATGGAACTTGTGGATCTTCAGTTGGAAATGGATACCACTTCCATCACGTCGGTTCCAATGGGCTGCACTTCCTACCCGGTTAGCCTCACGCGCACTGTTGGGTGCGGCACCGCCGGGATTGAAGAACATGCTGCACGCCCTGCAGCGCGATGCGAACAGATGATGCACGCTGATGGCGGAAAAATTGCCGTGTTGATCGATATCGCAGCCACTGAGATCCCGAAGGTGCGACTATTGGACGCAATAGGAAGAGAGCTGCCGCACTCGAGGATGGAATGGAGTACACTTCACGGCAACACGCGCACCTTACGTTTTCAACAACCGCAGGCCAGCGGAATGGCGATCCTTCAGCTGGAAGGAAAGGAAGGTTCCGTAGGATGCAAGTTGATCCTTGGGTTGGAATAGAGTTGTGTCTGTACTAAAGCACCACCAAACGCCTTGTCATTATTCCCGTGCCGTTAATTTCCAATTGGATAAAGTACACCCCGGCATGACCCAATGTGAATGTTCCTGATGCTGGGATCGAATGTTCCAGCACCAACCGTCCACTGCTATCCAACAATCGTACATGTGCATCCACCATCCCCGGCGTTAACGTGATCGAAATGTGCTGACCTGCGAACACTATGGAAGGCGAAACGGTGAAGCCTTCATTCCCGCCAAGTTCCTGAACTGCCGTTACGAGTCCACACTGCGGATATTGTGGGTTCAACCAAGAAATTGGCGGCGGAGGTGGTGGTTCCGGCATTGGGAAAATATTCTCCTCGTAACAACGAAGGCCATTGTAAGTCTCACCATCGCACGCAGCATAGATCCATGTGAAAGGCGCTGAACCGCCGAGCTGCTCCGTGATCACACCACCCAATGGGCAGAACAACTCCCATTGTCGTGAGCTTTGGTCAACGGTGAGCGTGCGCAAGGAAACGCCTCCAATGATCACATGGCCGGTATCCGAAACGGCCCAATCCAATGTGTCCCTGAACGCATCCTGGCTGATCGGTGTGGACCATGTATCGCCCGGAACGGCATTCCAACGGAACAACAGTTGGTATTGCTGGAGGTCCTCATTGAAGTAGTACATGGAGTCGTTCGATACGCTGAAGTAATGAACGACTTCGTAGCAGCCGAACCAGCCTGAAGCAGTGGTGACCTTGCTGCACAGCCTGCCGTTGACCACGGTGTCGGAGAGCACCTGCAATACGGCTATAGTGCTATCGGGCCCGCAGCAGCTGCCTTGCGTGTAGGTCCATTGTGATCCGATCGGAGCGAACGGCGTTTGCCCATGCGAAGTGAAGTAAAAGAGGAGCGGAAGTATGAGCAGTGCGGTTCTCATGGTCCATGGTGTGTGTGAATGTACACGCTCAGACAGCGGGAATGGGCTGAACGCTGTCTACTGTTCAACGACCGCTAGCTTTCCTTCTTTGTTCCTGGTCCTCTAATTTGCCCATCCATGACACGCTTTACACCTTTGACCTGCATCGTCCTGCTCACGACCTTACACGGTGGCGGCGTGCAGGCGCAGGTCGTGTATGGAGCGCATTATGACGTGGGTTACAACAACGTTTCGTGGGTGCGCGGTGTTGCTGACGGCAATGGCGGGCTTGTGATCAGTGCCCGGCCTATTGGCGACTCCGTGAATTTGTTCGCAAGTTCGATCCTTCACACGGACAACTTGGGGGAGGTTGCCAGCTTGATCTGCTACAACGATGGCGGCTCCGATCTGATCACTTGCATGGAAAGGGCCAACAACGGGGACGTGGTCACGGGTTCGCTCACCTCCGGCCACTTCGACCAGCCCGAGGCGACGGACATCATGCTTAGGAGGATCAAGCCGGATGGGACAGTGGCCTGGGCGAAAGCATATGCGGTAGTTGGTCAATACCACGCGGACCTATACGACATCGTTCAAACGCCATCCGGCTCTTTCATCGGTCTGGGCTCCTTTTCACAGGATGGAGGAGATGCCAAGCCACTTCTGTTCGGATTCACGGGTGCGGGGGAAGTGCTTTGGTCAAATGGTCTCCATACAGCCAATGGAAGCCTTCAATCCCTTTCGCTTACCCTCGATCCTGCGGGCGGAGTGATCGCCACAGGACGGTTCGCGGATACGCCGAACAGCACGAAGATGTTGGTGATCCGTGCGGATACCACGGGCGTTATCAATTGGTCGCACTGGTATGGTTCAACAGGCTTTAACGAGGCCTCTACGGTGCTGATCAGACCCGGCGGCGGATTGGCCATCTTGGGCAGTTTACAAGGTGCCAATGGAGCAGAAGGCGCGGTGGTCCGCACCGGACCGGATGGTATGCCGATCTCTATGTTCGGTTGGGGGAGTCATATTCAGAACGGGCATGTTTTCAATGATGGTTCCGTGATGGTCCTGTGCGGGGGTTACGACGCGGGAACCGCGATCGCGCGCATTGATACCAATAATACCATCCAATGGTCCACGTTGTTGAGCGCCACGCCATGGGGCGATCTGGTGCCTTTCGTAGGAGGTACACGCTTCGCGTATATCTCATCGGAAATGTTCAGTGACGTCACCGTGAACACGTTCACTGACCAATGCGAAACCTGTAACGCGGACCCGGTTCCTTTCACCGTGGTCACTACGACCTGGGCGGCTGATGGCTCCCCGGATGTGTATGCGCTCCCGGTGAACATGGCGAGCACCGATCTATTCATGGTGCCGACACCTGTGAACGCCAATATGTCGCCGGAATGCATGTTGGTGGTGGGCGTGCAACAACACGTCAAACCTGATATGGCTGCATTGAAGTGCGCTTTCACTCCGTCAAACAACGAGTTATCATTGGAGGGTGCGATGCTCTCCGGTCGATCGATCGTTGTCAGCGATATGCTAGGCCGTCTATTGTTTCCGAATGTCGCTGTCGTGGTTCAGCCAAATGAACGGTCCATCCGAACGCCACTGCCGGTCTATTTGGTGCCCGGCTATTACTTGGCTAAAGTGCTCCCAGGAGATGCTGTATGTGTATTCGTGGTCCCTCCCCAATAGGAATCAGCGGACCATTCATATTCGGCCTGTCGATCTTGGATTCCCTTCTAAAAAGTGGCAGGATGGAACGGTAGGCTGGAAGATTCTCCGTTGCTGTCCCTGATGTGTTCATGGGTTCGCAAAACGCGGAATTGTGCGGTTCAGCTTTTGTCCGGATGAAAGGCAACAGGTGGCTCATCTTGATAGCGAAGATCCAAGCGATGTGGTTCTTGTGCCAAAGGCATCGATCTTCTACACGCTGCTCCCCTGCCCTTTAATTCACGCCGCCACGCTCAACACGCCCTCCAACGCCTCCTTCGCCTGCTTCATATTCTTCACGTCACCCACGGAAAGCCGCAACGTGCCGTTCTTTTCGTAAACCTTGAACTTGCGTGGCTGCTGCTGCACGGAACGCAGGATCGCCGTGAAGATCTCGCTTCCAAAGAAGGGGTGTTTCTGATCGGTGATGAAGGTGCCGATGAGCTTGCCCTGCTTCAATTTCATTTTCTCCAAGCCCAGCCGTTCACCGCTCCAACGTAGGCGGATCGCTTCCATCAGTTCCTGCACTTGGTCGGGGACCGGGCCGAAGCGGTCAGCTATGGATGCGCTGAACTTTTCCAGTTCCTCTGCATCTTTCAAGTTGTCCAACTCGCGATAGAGCGCGAGGCGCTCGGCCGTTTCACTGACATAATCATTGGGGATCATCATGCGCAGGTCGGTCTCCAGGATGCAGTCGTCGGCGCGGTAGCGGGTGGCACCGCGCGCAAGCTGGCGGTCCTCGAAGAGCTCCTTGAAATGTTCGTCCTTCAGTTCGCGCACGGCTTCCTCGAGGATCTTGTGGTAGGTCTCGAAGCCGATGTCGTTGACGAAGCCGCTTTGTTCCGCGCCGAGCAAGTCTCCCGCACCACGGATGTCAAGATCCTTCATGGCGATGTGGATCCCGCTGCCGAGATCGCTGAACTGCTCGATCGCTTGCAGGCGCTTGCGTGATAGATCCGGCAAGAGGTGCGGACTGGGTGCGAGAAGATATGCGAATGCTTTCTTGTTGCTGCGTCCCACGCGACCGCGTAGCTGGTGCAGGTCGCTGAGCCCGAAGTTCTGCGCCTCGTTCACGATGATCGTGTTTGCGTTCGGGATGTCGAGGCCGTTCTCCACGATGGTGGTGCAAACGAGCACGTCGCTCTCTCCTTCGATGAAGTCCATCATTACGGATTCGAGCTTGTGGCCTTCCAGCTGGCCGTGACCCACGCTTACGCGCGCACCCGGCACCAGTTTGCGGATCATGCCCGCGATGAACTCGATGTTCTTCACCTTGTCGTTGATGAAGTAGACCTGTCCACCACGTGAAAGCTCATATTCGATCGCGTCCTTGATCACCACTTCGTCGTAAGGATGCACATTGGTCTGCACCGGATAGCGGTTGGGCGGCGGCGTGCTGATGATGCTGAGATCGCGCGCGCCCATCAGGCTGAACTGCAGCGTGCGCGGGATCGGTGTGGCGGTGAGCGTGAGCGTGTCCACCGTGGCGCGCAACGTCTTCAACTTGTCCTTCACGTTCACACCGAACTTCTGCTCCTCATCGATGATCAGCAGGCCGAGGTCCTTGTACTTCACATCCTTGCTCACCAAGCGATGCGTGCCGATGAGGATGTCGATCTTTCCTTCCCTGACGTCGGCGAGGATCTGCTTTTGGTCGGCCGGGCTGCGGAAGCGATTGATGTAGTCCACGCGCACGGGCAATCCCTTCATTCGCGCAGTGAAGGTCTTCCAGTGTTGTAGGGCGAGGATCGTTGTGGGAACCAGCACGGCGACCTGTTTGCTATCGCAAACCGCCTTGAAGGCCGCGCGGATCGCCACCTCCGTCTTTCCGAAACCGACGTCGCCGCAGACGAGCCGGTCCATCGGAACCGGCTTTTCCATGTCGTGCTTCACATCCGCGGTGGCCTTTTCCTGATCGGGCGTGTCCTCGTAAATGAAGCTGGCCTCAAGTTCGGTCTGTAGGTAATTGTCGGGTAGGAAGGCGAACCCGGGCTTGCTCTTGCGCTGTGCATATAGCTTGATCAAGTCGAAGGCGAGGGCCTTCACCTTGGCCTTCGTCTTGTCCTTCAAGTTCCTCCACGCAGGACTTCCGAGCTTGCTGATGTTCGGCGCCGCACCACTTTCCTCACCGCTGAACTTGCTTACGCGGTGCAGGCTGTGGATGCCGACATAGAGAATGTCGTTGTCGCGGTATTTCAGGCGGATCGCCTCCTGCATCTGTCCGCCCGCATCGATCGTCTCCAAACCACTGAAGATGCCAATGCCATGGTCGATGTGTACCACGAGGTCACCGGGCTTCAGCTGCGTCAGCTCCTTCAGCGTAAGCGCCTGGGAGTTCTTGCGGAACCCTTCCTTCAACCGGAAGCGATGGTAGCGCTCGAAGATCTGGTGATCGGTGTAGAGTGCGAGTTTCAGTTCGCCGTCGATAAAACCTTCGTGAAGATCCAGTACCAAGGGCGTGAAGGACACTTCATGCTCCATGTCGCGGAAGATGGAGTAGAGGCGTTCGCTCTGCTTGGCGCCATTGCACGCGATCAGGTTGGCGAAGCCGGCGTTCTGCTTGTTGTGCAGGTCGCCGCTGAGGATCTTGAAGTCCTTCGCGAACGGTGGTTGCGGACGTTGGGTGAAATCGATGTTGACAGCCTCCAGCTTAAAGCCATCAGCCTCAAGCTTGCGGCTTGGAGCTTGCGGCTTGTGGCTGGAGCCCCAGAATACTTTACGGAATCCCAACAATCCCTTGATCAACTCGCTATCACTGGCCAACAGTTCATCCGGTTTGGCATGCTTGGATTTTTCCGGCGTCCGTGTGTAGGCATCGCTTAACAATTGCAACGACTTCACCGCCGCATCACTGATCGCCTTCGGGTCGCTGAGCCAGATCACTGCATCGGCCGGCAGTTGCGCGAAGAAGGTCTGTTGCTCTGCCGTGTCCTCATCCTGCAGGTCGGGGACGATCACCGCTTCGGCAAGTCGCTCCACACTGAGCTGGTCCTGCGGATCGAAGCGCCGAACACTCTCCACGGTATCACCATAGAGTTCGATGCGGAAGGGCTTATCGTTACCGTAGCTGAAAATGTCCACAATGCCACCGCGGATACTGAACTGCCCCGGCTCGTAAACGAACTCCACGCGCTGAAAGCCGGTTTCGTGCAGCCATTCCTCCAAGGTGTCGATCGGAAGTTCCTCGTTGCGCTTGATCGCCAACGTATTCTTCTGCAACTTTTCCTTTCCCACTACCAGCGGTACCAAAGCCTCGGGATAGGTGACGATGGTGAGCTGTGAAGTATCCTGCGCTTTTTGAAGGGTCATCAGCGTCTCCAGCACTTCTGTGCGGGTTACGCGATCGCCGTCCTGGTGGCCTTCGGGGTCGTAAGGTGAACGCGAAGGAGCCGGGAAGAACAGCATGGCGTTCTTCCGGGATTCCTTTTCATCCTTCGGTTGTAACGCCTCCAGATCATTCATGAAGTATGCCGCCTCCTCCTTGTCGCCGAGGATGAACACATGCGTTCCACCGCGCTTCTCACGGATGGCATTGACTGCAAGCGAGCGGCCGCTGCCCACCAAGCCGCTCAGGCGGATACGCGCAGTTGGTGCTACCAAGGCTTCCGCTGCTTGCTTGCTGCGTGGGTCGTTGGCAAAGAGGGAAAGGAGGTCGTAGAGGGAGGTCATTTCAGGTTTGTCGCGCAACGTGCGACCAGTCGGAATGTTGATCCAGGAAGTGTTCGAATGTGGCGATGACTTCAGAAGGCTGGCAACTCGTTGACCACTGGCTGTTCTTCCCGATCTTCTCGGGTAGGAGGTCAGTGTCAGGCCAGGTCTTCAATTGCATGGAGACAAGCCGACCTATTTCATCATAAGCAATATGAAGCGTTCGCGCATGATCAACCTTCCCATCCACAGGAAGTGAAACAAGGAGGTCAAACAGGGATGTCCTCGGGAAGAGTGCCTTCGAGTAACCGGAATCGATGATGTGTTCGAGCAGCCAACGGAGACAGCGGTACTCAAGCTTTGCGTCGGTTATTTGGCGGTACTCGTCATTCACCTCCGTCCAATACGGAGTGAGGTCTTTCGGAATTACTTCACCTTCACAGAAATGCAGACCCATGGAGACCTAAATGCCCGAAGCCCGATACCGGCAATTCCGGGCATCGGGTTCGAGAAGGTGCAAAGGTAACTTGTGGCTTCGTCCATCACTTCCCCACCAGCCCCCGCGCCAAGTCCATCATCTTCAACACCGTGTTCCAGTTGCGCGCGGTGTTCACCACGCCGATACCCTTGTCGAATTCCGCTGCGAACTTGGAGGTGCCGAAGCCATGCGGGGTGTGGAGGTACGCCACATTGTTCACGATGATCAAGCCTTCGCCATCCACGGCAACTGCACGTATGGCTTCTACGGCTTCAGGTTTCGGGGTAGAACTCAGAAGCGCCGCATGCAGATGCTTGCCTTCAATGACTTCCGGAAAGGGATTGTTGTCGATCACCGCTTTCCATTCCGGTGCTGTGGGGGCGAAGATGGCCTTATCGAAACCGAAGTGCTCCTTGCACAGCTTGGCCACTAGGGTGATGGCCTTGGCGCGCGAGAGCGTGCTGCGTACCAAAGCATTGCCGCTGTTGATGTAAGTGGTAGCGCAGGTGAAGCCGGCACTCGTCAATGCATCGCGAAGCTGCGCAACGGGTAGTTGCGTTGCACCTCCAACGCCGCGGAAGAGGAGGAGGTAGGTAACGGGCTTCGCCATGTTGGCCATGCAGTATTTTTAGTGTGAATATCCTAGAGCCGGTGGATATGTGCCAGAAACTCCTGTTCCAATTGATAGCCTTCGTCCCGATACTTGGTCAGCCGGCCTGCGCCTTTTTTGAAGTCTATTTTCTTCGACAGGATGCCGAAGAGGAGGAGCGGACAATAGCCGTGGTAGGAGATGGTATTTTCGGCAACCTTCACCTCGAACACGATCAAAGCACCACCGGTGGATCCCTTGTAAAAGGTATTGTGGCCGTGGCGTTCGGCTAGTTTGAAATTGATCGGCTCGCCCATACCAGGGGTGGTCACACGCAATTTGCCCTTTTCGAACGATGCAGTAATAAAGCCGCGTGAATTGAACCAGTGCGCGATCTGCGAATGCCGTTCATCAGCTGGACGAGTAAATGCATGCAGTTGGATCTGTGGCATGATCGGAGAGATGCCAAGATAGCCCGGCAACCGTGTTACTAGCTTCGCAGCACTTATGCATCCGGCGCTTCGTTTTCTGCTGGTCGGCCTCCTACTCGGGTCGGGCGTGGGCCGTGCCTTCGCCCAACGCATCGACAGCATGCATGTGTTCAAGCAGCTTCCTACTGTGAAGTTCACTTCCGCCTCGGCGAACGCAACGGCCTGGAAGCTTTACCGGGATCATGCGCCTTATGTCGCATTGAAAGGGCAGCAGATGACCACCGCCGGAGAAGCGTTGCGGAGTTATGAGCCCACGCGCCACATTTTCCGCGAACTACCGGGTTTGGAGCATCTGGCAATAGGGTGGACGGGTGGAAGACCGTTCACGCTTGGCGTGGCGGAGGACATGGACCTGGTCATCAATTTCACGGCAGGAACGGAGTACCGTATTTCGAGGATATCGGACCGCATGCTCGAGCGGGCCATGATCGCTCGGATGTTGGTGGAGTAGGAGCGCTGGGAGCGCAGTTGGATCGCTTGCTATTCTTGCTCGGTGGATGATGTCCAAGTATTGCGCAGAGTGCCGGGTGGTATAGGCTTGGGGCGCGAAGCCGTATGCGTGGTGAAGGCCATGCCCCGTTGGACACCGGCAATGAATAACGGTGTGACGGTGAACTCACGTCTTACCGTGCCGGTGATGTTCAAGCTGACGGATCAGTAGCAGTGTCACGGCAGTAGTACAGCACCATCCATTCCACGGATGATGAGCAAGTAGGTGGTCTGCTCTATTCCGACGAGCAAGCTCCCAGTTTCGGGTTTTCCCGGTGGCGCTCAGCGTCACGTTCCGTGCGGGTAGCTACCTTCTTGTCCCATGCCAATTGCAGGTCCGTGCCGGTCTGGTTCGCCAAGCAAAGCACCACGAACATCACATCCGCCAGCTCTTCGCCGAGGTCCTTGCCTTGGTCGCTTTCCTTTTCACTTTGCTCACCGTACCGCCGCGCGATGATACGTGCCACCTCACCGGTCTCTTCGGCCAACAAGGCCATGTTCGTCAGCTCGCTGAAGTAGCGGACGCCCACGCGTTGGATCCATTCATCCACATCCGCCTGCAAAGCGGTTATTTCCTTTCCTGGCTTTTCAGCATCCATGGTTCAATCCTTCAAGCGACTGTCCAAGAGGATGGTGACCGGACCATCGTTGGTGAGCGATACCTGCATGTCGGCACCGAACTCGCCCACTTTTACCCGTTGGCGTACGAGTTCACATAGCAACTGCCTGGCGCGCAAGTAAAGCGGGTTCGCTGTTTCGGGGCGCGCAGCACGTACATAGCTCGGGCGATTCCCTTTTGCAGTGCTCGCTTGCAACGTGAACTGGCTCACCAACAGGATCTCCCCTCCAGCTTGGTTCACATCCAGGTTCATCACCCCTTCTTCGTCAGGGAACACCCGCATCCGCGCCACCTTTCCACAGATCCATTCCGCGTCCTCTTGCGTGTCGCCAGTGGCTACGCCCAGCAACACCAGCAGCCCACGGTGTATGCGGGCCACCTCATTGCCACGGATGCCCACGGCGGCCGTGCTGACGCGTTGTATCACGGCGCGCATCAGTAGCCGCTTTGCTGCAGGAAACGTTCCTTGTTCCCGACTTTCACGGAGTCCGGCCTGCTGGTGATCCCGTCCAGCCAAGTGCCATACATGCTGTTAGGCAGCATGATGAAATAGCGTTCCAATGAGTCCCGGAGGGCATCCACATGCGGCTTGCCCTGGCCTGCGGTGCGGTCCTTGAAACTTTGGTCGAGATCCGTGAGCTGGTCGCCCACGAGCAACACGATGCTGTGTTCCTTGGATACGGCTTTCCTGCGCGAGGTCTTGTCGCTGCTCCCGGCCATGGGCATCACATGTTCCACATCAGCCATGGGAAATCCTTCGACCACTAAATTCCGCACCGTAGCGTCTTCCTCATCTTCATCACGGTTGGAGATGTAATACACGGCGCAGCCTTTGCTAACGGCGTAATTGAGGAATTCCACCGCGCCTGGCAATGCTTTGGCCCTTGCCAAGCTGGTCCATTCTTTCCAGGTCCTGGGGCTATAGGTCAACCCTTTCAATGCGTTGGCCATTTGGTAGGGACTATTGTCCAGCACGGTCTCGTCGATGTCCACGATCACAGCAGGAGGAAGCGCATGGGGTCGGCCCAAATTGGCGTCCAAGCGGATCCGCGCCAATTCATAGCCCTGTTGGTAAAGCCGATGCACCTCCGCGCTGGCGTTCTGGTAGATCGCTGCATCCACGTTCTGTTGGGCCAATTGATACTGCACGCCGTTACCGGATGACGCAACTACAGGAGCATTCACCACTGGTGTGGACGTCGTGCATGCCGCCATGAACAACAGGCTTAGAAAAATGGCGGCCTGTTTCATTCTACCAAGTGAGTTGTTCATCTTGTTTTCATTTTCAGAGTACATCAGGTCCGTGCACTCTTTGCTCTGATATGTATGCTCGCATCCTGAGGCTGGTTCTGCGCGGTCAAGAACGTTCACCGGTAGGAGCTCTTCTCATCAACGCCCTCCACCATGTCAATATAACTGTTGTACCGGCTGGCTGCAAGATCGCCCTTTTCCACCGCTTCCAGAACAGCGCAGCCCGGCTCCTTCATGTGCTTGCAATTCCCGAAGCGGCATGCACTCTTCAACGCAAGGAATTCAGGGAACTGGTCCACGATCTCCGCTTGCGTCATGTCGACCAGGCCGAAGCCTTTTACGCCCGGCGTATCGATGATGAATGTGGGGGGGGAGTTGCCAGTTGTTAGTTGTCGGCTGTCAGGCGCACTCCGCCCGGCCTCCGCAGGTTTGTCGCCGCTCAATGCAGCCTGCCCTGGGAACTGAGAACCGGGAACTGACAACTGTAATTCAAACATCTCCGCTGCCGTGGTGGTATGCTGGCCCTTGTCCGTGGAAGCACTGATCTCCCATGTGTGCAGGTCCAAGGCTGGATCGATGGCATTCACCAACGTGCTCTTGCCAACACCGCTGTGCCCCACCAAAAGCGAGACGTTGCCTTTGAGCAGCTCTTTCACCTCCTCCATTCCCACATTCTTCAACGCGGATGTGATCAGCGTGCGGTAGCCGGCGGCTTGGTATACGTCCTCGTATTCCGCCAAGAGACCGAGTTCATCATCCTCATAATCGTCCACCTTGTTGAAGATGATGATCGGCGGAATGCGATATGCTTCCGCCGTCACCAGCACCCTGTCGATGAATCCATAGGAAGTGCGGGGCCGGGCCAAGGTCACCAGCACCAAGCACTGGTCCATGTTGCTCGCGATAACGTGCTTGTGGTGCGAGAGATTCACGGACTTCCGCACTAAATAGTTGCGTCTGTCGTGCAGTTCGGTTATCGCACCGATGATCTCGTTGCCGACTTTTTCCGCTGCCGGCTTGAATTCCACGATATCCCCTACGGCCAACGGATTGGTGCTACTGAACCCCTTGATGCGCAGCTTTCCTTTTGCGACGCAGGTGTGCAGCACGCCGTCCTCACCGCGCACGATGTAGCGGCTGCCATTGGAACGCATGAGAAGGCCGGTGGACATTGTTCTATCGCCGATGTGATCTTGCGTGATGAGCGGCAAAGATCGCTTGAATTGAAGGAGTGATCATGAGGGTAATAGGCCGTAGCTGTAGCAGTCCTATGCCAGGCGCTTACCGACGGCTCTCTCCAGCAGTGAATTTCGCAGGGGTGAACAGCAGGATCGCCAGTGTGATCAGGCCGATCACCACCATGCCCGTGTACACGTTCCGCGTCGCATCGAAGAAGGCCTCCCGCAGATAAAGGCTCACGGCCGAAGCCGGACCATGATGTTGAAGTGTCTCCATCACTTTGTCCACAGACGGCAGGGCTGAACGCAGGCCGGCTGGTGCATGCTGCATTTGCTCAGAGAGCCGCGAGTTGAAAACGGCAGCGAAGATGGCCGCGCCAAGGGTTTGACCGAAATAGCGGGAGAACATATTGGTGCCGGTCACCACGCCGCGCTGTCCCCATTCCACGGTGGATTGAACGCCGATCAATAGCGGAGTGGCGATCAGGCCGAAGCCAGCGCCCAGCGTCATTTGTATCGCGACCAAGCTCCACACCGGCCCAGGAAAAGGCAGGAACAAAAAGGCGGAAGCACCGATGAGTGCCAGAATGATCCCGCAGAGCGCCGTGTTCCGGAAGCCGACGCGCAAATAGAGTTTCCCTGCAAGCCCGGAAGCCAAAGGCCAAGTGATGCTCATGCTCGCCAGAATGAATCCCGCCGCGATGGCGCCCACACCGGTGACTGACTGCGCAAAGATCGGCAGGAACATATTGGGACCCATCGTGAGCGTCCCCATGCTGATGGTCGCCAAGTTGGCGCCGACAAGCACCCTTCGGCTCCACACCCAACGCGGTAGAATGGGTTCCTCCGCACGTCGCTCGATCCGCATGGTCACGAACACCAACAGAATGGACATAAAAACGAAGCTCAAGGTGGTGAAGGAGAGCCAAGGCCAGCCCACGCCACCTTGGAGCAGGCCGAACATGATAACCGTGCCGGTAACCAGCATGGCCCCAGCACCGAGCCAATCCACTTTATGCCGTTTGGTAAACTTGGTCTCCTGCAGGAAGTGGGCGATCAGCGCGATCGAACCCAGCCCGATGGGAATGTTGATCAGGAAGATCCAGCGCCACGAGGCATATTCCGCTAAAGCACCGCCGATCGCAGGCCCCAGGATCGCGGACATGCCCCAAACGCTCGACAACCAACCTTGGATCTTCGCGCGCTCCTTGATCGTGTAGATATCGCCAGCGATGGTGTTCACCGTTGCCATGATCGAACCCGCGCCCATCGCTTGAAGGCCCCGGAAGGCGATCAAGGATTGCATATTCCAAGCAGAAGCACACGCCGCCGAACCCATCAGGAAAATGGAGACACCGAAGATCAGGATAGGCTTACGCCCGAAGATGTCGGCCAGCTTGCCATAGATGGGAATGGTGATCGTCTGGACCAAGAGATAGATGGAGAACAGCCAACTGAATAATGAGAAGCCACCTAAATCGGCCACGATCTGGGGGATGGCCGTGGCCACGATGGTATTGTCCATCGCCGCCAGCGCCATGGTGAGCATCAGCGCGGCCAGGATCCAATTCCTGTGTAACTCCTTAACCGGACGTTCTTCCATGGGATATACTTCGCCAGACTGCGCATAACGTACCTACGCTCGGTTCTGCCGAGCGCTTGCCGCCAGACAACGGAGCACATTCAATTAGCGCGGACAAAGATCGGGAAGAAGAGCAACCTTAACCTCTGATGGACACTGCCGCGAAGATGCTCAAGGCCAAACAATCGCAACATGGCTGAGCAGCGCAGCGCCTTCCCCAGGAACGAATGTCATTCCGGGCTTGACAGGGTCCCGGGATGCATCCGTGGGCGCAAATGGCGCGCCCGTGATCATCCGGACACCAGTGATCGTCTGATCAACGATCGTCGACAGCACATCCCTACCTTTATCCAACATGCCTGACATCCTGATCAACTACTTCAAAACTCCCGTTGGAGAGATGATCCTTGGGTCATTCGAGGAACAACTCTGCCTCGCCGATTGGCGATACCGCAGCATGCGGACCACGATCGACAAGCGCATTCGAAAAGGCTTGAATGCCGAGTACAAGGAGGGCGGTACCGATGTGATCGAACTAGCTAGGATGCAGCTCAGCGAATACTTCGCAGGGGAACGTACCTCGTTCGATGTGCCGCTACATATGGTGGGAACGGATTTCCAAAAGCGCGTGTGGAAGGCGCTCATCGATGTTCCGCATGGTACAACTTCCACCTATGCCGCATTGACCGAAGTGGTAGCCGAGAAGACGGCGATACGCGCGGTAGCTGGTGCGAATGGCGCGAATGCCATCTCGATCATCATTCCCTGCCACCGCATAATTGGTAGCACTGGCGAACTGGTGGGTTACGCAGGTGGGCTGTCCGCGAAGAAGAAGTTGTTGCAGTTGGAAGGCGTGCTGGTTGGAGAGCCGGAGTTGTTCCCGACAGACTGAGTGTCGGTCTCAAAACTCGCGCGAGCATCCGTGCCCGTGAACAAAGCCGCCGTCGTCCATGGCACGGGAGGACGGCCGACTGCCAGAGGTGCTGAAGGACCTGACTCCAGCGCCATGGCCCAGAGGTCCACATAAGCGTTTATCTTTCTTTCACTGCCATCAATGTTCCATCACACAGTGTTCGTCCGACCTTTGTGCCATGTCCATCTCCGTGCGCAACATCACCAAGCAGTTCGGCTCCCAAAAAGCGCTCGATGGTATTTCCTTCGAGATCGGCGGGAGCGAGGTCGTAGGCTTCCTTGGCCCGAACGGTGCGGGTAAGAGCACGATGATGAAGATACTCACCTGCTTTTTGCCACCCACCAGCGGCGATGCCAGTGTGTGCGGCTTCGACATCCGCGAGGCCAGCATGGACGTGCGCCGTAACGTGGGTTACCTGCCCGAGCACAACCCGTTGTACACGGACCTCTATGTGCGGGAATACTTGGAGTTCGTTGCCGGGCTGCACAAAATGAAGAACGTTTCCGCCCGTGTGAAGGAGATGATCGGCATGGTGGGACTGGAACGCGAGCAGCACAAGCAGATCGGTGCACTGAGCAAAGGCTACCGCCAGCGTGTGGGCTTGGCACAGGCCATGATCCACGATCCCAAGGTGCTCATCCTCGATGAACCTACCAGCGGATTGGACCCCAACCAGCTGGAGGAGATCCGGGGCCTGATCAAACACATCGGGGAAGCACGCACGGTGATGCTGAGCACGCACATCATGCAAGAGGTGGAGGCCATCTGTAGCCGCGTCATCATCATAGACAAGGGCCGCATTGTTGCGGACGATAATGCTAAGCACCTCCGCGGGATGGGCGATAAGCGGCAAGCTATCCTCGTGGAGTTCGACGGAACGACCACCGGGGAGGAACTGCTCGCCTTACCTGGTGTGGAAGCTGTGGATCGTGGCAGCGGAAATACATGGACCATTACCTTCCCAGAGGATCAAGATATCAGGCCCGCCGTTTTCCAGTTCGCGGTGGACAAGGGACTGAAAGTACTTACCCTTCAACGCTCTGAACGGGACTTGGAGGATGTGTTCAAGGAGCTTACACGCAGGTAGCGTTCACGGGATCTCGGTGGTTGCTGCCTAGTGTTCCATGTTTGCTGCCGTGCAAAGGTGTTTGTTGGAAAATTCATCCGGGCAAAACCTTTCCTTTGCGCCCTTCCTCGCCTTTCGACCACAACCATCCTCTTTAACCGTAGCGCATGCCATACCTCTTCACCTCCGAAAGCGTAAGCGAAGGACATCCTGACAAGGTCGCCGATCAGATCAGTGATGCCCTCATCGATCACTTCCTCGCTTTCGACCCCGAAAGCAAAGTGGCCTGCGAAACATTGGTGACCACCGGGCAGGTGATACTTGCCGGCGAGGTGAAGAGCAACGCATACCTGGACGTGCAGCAGATCGCTAGGGAAGTGATCCGCCGCATCGGCTACACGCGCAGCGAGTACATGTTCGAAGCCGATTCCTGCGGGGTGCTCAGCGCCATTCACGAGCAAAGCCCCGACATCAACCAAGGTGTGATGCGCAAGAAGCCCGAGGACCAGGGCGCGGGCGACCAGGGCATGATGTTCGGTTACGCCTGCCGCGACACGGATTCCTACATGCCGCTTGCGTTGGACCTGAGCCATCGGTTGCTGCAGGAGCTCGCCGCGATCCGCCGCGAGAAGAATTCCAAAATGCCCTACCTGCGTCCTGACGCGAAAAGCCAAGTGACCATCGAGTACGGGGATGACCACACTCCTTTGCGCATCGACGCCATCGTGATCAGTACCCAGCACGATGATTTTGATACCGAGCCGAAGATGTTGGCGAAGATCAAGAAGGATGTGCTGGAGATCCTTATCCCCCGCGTAAAGAAGCAGCTCTCCAAGCGGGTCCAAGCCCTCTTCAACGACAAGATCCAATACCACATCAACCCCACCGGCAAGTTCGTTATCGGCGGACCGCACGGCGATACCGGCCTCACCGGCCGTAAGATCATCGTTGATACTTACGGAGGCAAGGGTGCGCACGGCGGTGGTGCCTTCAGCGGGAAGGATCCGAGCAAGGTGGACCGCAGCGCTGCCTATGCAGCACGGCACGTGGCCAAGAATTTGGTCGCAGCCGGTGTTTGCGACGAAGTACTGGTGCAGGTTGCCTATGCCATCGGCGTGGCCAAGCCCGTTGGCTTTTACGTGAACACCTATGGGACCGCTAAAGTGAAGATGAACGATGGCAAGATCGCAAACATCTTGACGGGCATGAAGGAGCTGGACATGCGTCCGTACTTCATCGAGCAGCGCTTCAACCTGCGCACGCCTATTTACAGCGAGACCGCCGCATACGGACACATGGGCCGCACGCCACGCACCGTGACCAAGAAGTTCGATAACGCAGGTAAGCAGGTCACGGTGAAGGTGAAGCTCTTCCCTTGGGAGGAATTGGATGCCGTGCCGTCCTTGAAGAAGGCTTTCGGGATCAACTAGTTGTCATACTGCTAGCCCCTTCAGTATTCGTGGCAGGTACGAAGGCGTTCCGAGCGATCACGCGATCACTTTCCACCTTTAACCTTCCATCAAACCCGCTGTGGCTCCGGAGGTGAGTGTCGGAACCGGGGTTCGAAAGTGCACGGAACTCCCTGACAACTAACAACTCACCACTAACAACTGACCAAGTTGTTTGTCGGATCATAAAGAAGCACTACTTTCGCACCCCATTTTCAGGAACCATGTACGCCATTGTAGAGATCGCCGGGCAGCAATTCAAGGTGCAAGCCCCCCAAAAACTGAAAGTCCACCGGCTTGAGCTGGAGGAAGGCAAACACGTGGAGCTCGGCAACGTGCTGCTCGTAAGCCATGATGGCAAGACCAGCATTGGTACGCCCATGGTGGACGGTGCCCGCATCGCTGCGAAGGTGCTGGTGCACAGCAAAGGTGATAAGGTCCTGATCGGCAAGAAGAAACGTCGCAAAGGCTACCAGAAGGTGAACGGCCATCGCCAATACCTCACCGAGCTTTGGATCGAAGCGATCCTGGCGAAAGGCGAGAAGTTCGATGCCAGCAAGAGCACGGCTCCTGCGGTCGTCCCTTACGCTCCTGCGGTTAAGAAGACCCGTGCAACGGTGGAAGCCGCTCCGGTTAAGAAAGCCCCGGCCAAAAAGGCACCGGCAAAGAAAGTGGCCGCCAAAAAGGCTCCTGCCAAGAAGGCGGCGGCAAAGAAGGCAGCTCCTAAAAAGGACGATAAGAAATAAGTGTCACCAGGTTCATCCTGATAGACCCCCCAAGCCATGGCACACAAGAAAGGAGCAGGTAGTACGCAGAACGGTCGCGAGTCCCACTCGAAGCGCCTCGGCGTTAAAATTTACGGGGGCAGTGTCGCCGTAGCAGGAAACATCATCGTACGCCAACGCGGCACCCACCACCATGCGGGCCGTAACGTTGGTGTAGGTGTGGACCACACTCTATACGCACTTACGAGCGGTATCGTGGAATTCCGTCGCAAGCGCGACAACAAGAGCTACGTGAGCGTGTTGCCCGAAGGCATGGCCACCACGTTCCGCGGCCAAGGCGTGAAAGGACAGATGGCCGCAGCGGCTCCTGCGCCAAAGGCTGCAGCCAAAGCCGCTAAGGCAACAAAGGCCGACGACCTGAAGAAGGTGGAAGGCATCGGCCCGAAGATCGCCGAGCTCTTCAATGAAGCTGGTATCAACAGCTTCGCTGAACTTGCAGCTACTTCCGTGGATAAGCTGAAGGGCATCCTCGAAGCCGCAGGGTCGCATTTCGCATCGCACGATCCCGGCACGTGGCCCAAGCAGGCCGAACTCGCTGCCGCAGGCAAGTGGGACGAGCTGAAGACGTGGCAGGATGAGCTGAACGGCGGCAAGTAAGCCGTCGCACCAAATAGAATTCAAAGCCCCCGGATCTTCCGGGGGCTTTTTTTTGGCATTACTTCTCACCGCGTTAGCAGTCGGAACACAGCATCACTCCTTTACATAAGGTTCTGTGGAACAAAGCTCTTTCGTTTTTCACGGGTGCGTCCGGACCCTCCGCGCGATTTCTACTTCGTCCCCAACAATGTTTTCGCCTGTTCAGCGTAGAAACCGCCGCCGTTGGCGATGCGCTCCAAACCCGGTCGCGCAGCTTGCCTACCGTTCTCTTTGTCCGTGGCCAAGGCTTCGTACCATACCGCCTCTTCGGCAAAACTGTCCACAACATTCACTGCCGCGGCATGTAACAGCTTCGAAGCCCGTGGGTACAGACCCAGCCGGTAGCAGGCCAATCCGGCATAGAACTGCGCGTTCACATCGGCAGGGTATTGGCCAAGGAGGAAGTACAGGTCGTCCAACGCGATACGGTCGTTGCCTTTTGCGAGGGCGCCTAATGAGCTTTCCATGAAATCCAGATAGGGCTGGGCGGAAGGAGCTCCAGCGTCGCCTTTTCCGATGCCCTTGTTCGCAGGAACGCCAGGAGAAGGAAGCACGGGGGAATTCACACCGTAGAGCTCAAGCGGATGAACCACTTTCAGGTCGTGCAGGAAGACCAATTTCCTGGATGGTCTTGTGCTCCGGGGTTTTTTTGGCGCGGCAGGTGCCTGATCATGTTCCACTGTTACCGGTTGCGTAGCGATACGCTCCACGATCTCCCGCTTCACTGTTTCGGTGTGTGCTCCAGGCGCATCAAACCGTTCAGGTGTTGTGCGTTGGAATTGTTTTGGCGTGTTTGCCGGCAGGGCGGCGATCTCCGCATGAACAACTTGCAAAGTGCTTTCCACAGCCGCAGGAACAACTTGCGGAAGAACTTCTTGTCTCACTTGGACAATGGGCCTCGGAGCATCTTGGACCGGCACATTCACCGGCCAGAAATACCACGTCCCAAGGCCCATCAGCACTATCAAAACTGGAACAAGGAAGGAATTCCACTTCACCGTCCCGCTTTGGAAATCCGGCTTGTGCAATTCCGCGAGCGCGGACAACGATCCCGGGTGCTCCAGTCCCTCTACTGCATCACGGAGCAGCGGGTCACCTTCAATGCGAAGTTCCACCGCGTGGCGTTCCTCCGGGGAAAGCAAGCCACCGGCATAGCGTTCCAGCAGCTCGTGGCTAAGCGGCGAGCGCGGCGTGAAGGGATCAGTGCTGTGGTCCATGGCGTTCCAATGCTATGCGCAGGTTCCTCCTGCCGTTCTGAAGATGACTGCGCACTTGTTCAAGCGGGTAACCCGTGCGCTCGGCCACTTCTTGGTAACTCTTCCGATCCAAATAGAAAAGGCGTATGCAGGCTTCTTGTCCTTCGGGCAACAGCGTGATGGCCATCTCCAATTCCTGCAACGAGGCTTCGTGTAGAACCGCTTCATCCCCTTGGTCGTCCTGTGGCTGCAAGGCCATGTCCGATCGCACCGTTGAACCCGTTTTGCGCAACATCATCAGGCACCGGTTCCGGATGACGACATGCACCCACGGACGGAACGCTTTCACCTCGTGCGCCACGATCAACGCCGGCAACTCAGCGAACAGCCCCATCACCGCGTCCTTGCTAACCTCAACGTCTTTCAAGTACTTCATGGCGACGCCGAACAACAAGTGTGCATATCGGTCCCACAACATCCCCAATGAAGAACGGTCGCCAGCGCGAAGCCTAGCGACCAATTCCTCATCGGAAAGGCCCGGAGCGATCTTGTTGCGGAGGAACATGCCGAAGCGGCTGGGTGGTTGTTGGTGTAAGCGCAGGCCGATAACTCAAGACTCCGGACTCATGCACTATCTGTTGGAATTCCGCTGCTGCCAGAGGTCAAAGAAATTCTTCGTTTCAATGGCCACCACGCCGCCGGTCACATCTCCATATTTCGCGGGAAGGCCGCCGGTGTAAACGCTAACGCTATTGATCGCATCCGATGGTACCCCGGGGTTGTTCCCTTGCACTTTCACCCCGTCCACGAAGTAAGCCATGGAACCGCTGCGCGACCCGCGGAAGTAGAGCTCATCGCTATTGGCTGCCTTGGTAACACCGGGCGTCATGCTGGCGATCATTTTTATCGGATCCTTGCGGACGGCGTTGGTCTTGATCTGCGCTGTGGTCATCACGATGCGCGAAGGGTCGTCAGGGCGGAACAACGGCTCTTCCCACCGCTTTCTCACCACTACGACAGGACCAAGTGTGGAGTTCAACGAGATGTCCGCCAATCGAGTGATGAGGCCCGGGTCCACCCGAACGCCCGAAAGTTCGAACGGGTTGAAGCCCAAGCCGGTGGCCGAAACCTTGTATTCGCCCGGTGATAGCGGCTTTATCGTGTAGCGCCCTTCGAGATCTGTTTGCGCACCAAGAATATTACCTCCCTGTTCAGCCCTTACCACGCAAAAGGGGAGGCCGGCTCCTTCCGCATCCAGCACTTTGCCCTGGATCTCGCCGGTGTCCTGTGCCTGGGCCACCGCACTACCGACCAATGCCAGCAGTGTGATAATTGTCCGTGTGTTCTTCATCGCTGTTGCGGGTGTTGTTCCACAAGAGGATGCACGCAATAGGGTTAATGCATAAATAGACAGAAGCCCCGACCCTTGGACCCAAGACTCAGGACTCGAGACTTCTCAGGTCCAGACGCTAACTAAAGCTCTTCCGCTACTACTTCCCGGACCCCCGGCACCATCTGCTTCATCAGGTTCTCGATCCCGCCCTTCAACGTGACCATGCTGCTGGGACAGCCGCTGCAACTACCGCGCAGCGAAACGGCGAGGATCCCGTCCTTGAAGGATTTGAAAGCGATATGCCCACCGTCGCTCTCTACGTTGGGCCGCACGTATTCCTCCAGCACTGCGATGATCTGTTCCTCATCCTTCGTGTTCGGCTTGGAATGTGAAACAGCGCGCTCGTTCGCATCGGCTAAGCTTTGCGCAGGTGCGTCGGAAAGCACTACGCGGCCATCGGTGTTCAGGTATTCCTGGATGTACTCCCGAAGCTCGATCTGCACCATGTCCCAATCGATGCTATTGTTCTTGGTGACGGTAATGAAATTGCCGCTGATGAAAACACCGGTGACGAACGGTAGGTTGAACACTTTCGCCGCGAGCGGAGAAACCGCCTCCGCTTCTTCCGGAGAGGTGAATTCCATCAGTCGGCCTTCCGGCACCAAGGGACGGCCGGTCACAAAACGCATGGTGGCCGGGTTGGGTGTGGACTCGGCATAGACCGATACAGGAAGGCGTTTTTCAGTGGTTTCCATGGGGAGGCAAAGGTACGGGTCGGGATGTAGGAGGTGAAAACACAGTCACAGGAACAAGGTGGCTTCGATCAGGGCATTATGGAAATTCGAGGCAGACCTTCCAATATATTCCGGATGCGCCTTGCCAATGCGTGGCTTCCCAAGCATGAGCACTCTTATTATGCAACCTTCCTTGCATAGCCACGTATCTTTGTTGTTCATGCATCCCATGCGTTCCCTCCGTTCGAAAGGACTTTCGGTCTTGGCCATGCTCGTGCTTTTGTTAGGCACGGTCGCGCCGGCCATGGCGCGTATGACCTGTATCATGGGCGGTCCGAGTATCCTCAGCATCGGTCAAGCCGAGGAGTGTTCCCCGGTGGACCATGCACATCCCACTCCCACTGTGCAGGCCACCTGCTGCGAAGTGTTGCAGGCAAATCCCCAGCGTTCAAGTTTTGTACCGGCCAGTAGCGCAATGGTCCCAGTGCTCGTTGCCGTGGTGCTTCCTGCCGTGGTGATCCCTGCGGAAGTAGCAGCTCCGGTCGTTCTGTGCGATGTGCGGTTCTCTCGCCCACCGCCCTTGGCCCGCTCACAGCGTTTGGCCACTTTCGGTTCCTACCTCCTCTAGAACGTCTTTCCCGGTGAAGGCTGCAGCTCCTGCTGTGGTCTGTTCATGTTGTTTTCACCCCGAAGACTTTTTCTGAATGAGACCAAAACAAGTGATCATGTTTCTCGCACTGTCCGCATCGGCCAGTGCGCTCGTTGCGCAGAACAGCGTGACCGGCGTGGTCCGCACCCGCACGTCCGACAAGAGCGTGTGCGCCCCTGCCCGATGCCCGCGTGGGCTGGGCAGGTGGTGCCGCCGTGATGAGCGACTCCAGTGGACATTTCGCGCTTCCGTTGCCTGCTGCTTGGCCTGCAACGCTCGTTACCACTTCTTTCTCCACTTCACCCGATTCACTGCGTTTGGAAGCCGCGCCCAGCAAGCCGCTCACGATCATGGTGCAGGGCTCAGTGCAACTCGCCGCGGCCGAGATCAGTGAACGCCAGGCCAGTACCCGGCTCAGCCTACAGTCGTTGCAAGCGATCGAGTCCATCGGCGCGCGCGAGCTGAAGCGGGCTGCGTGCTGCGACATCAGCGAGAGTTTCGAGACCAATGCCACGGTGGATATCAACTACAGTGATGCCGTGAGCGGGACCAAGACCATCCGCATGCTGGGCCTTGACGGCAAATACGCGCAGATCAGCATGGAGAACATCCCCTTCGTGCGTGGGCTCTCCTCCAACTCCGGACTTACGCTGATCCCCGGGCCATGGATCCAGGACATTAACGTTAGCAAGGGCATCGGTACAGCAGTGAACGGTCCAAATGCCATGACCGGCCAGATCGACCTCTGTCTGTTGGACCCGGCCACGGCACCCACGCTCTTTACTAACCTTTACGTCAACAGCCAAAGCCGCACGGAACTGAACGTGAACGCCGCGCAGCACCTCGGAAAGGCCGGCGATAATATCCTGATGGTGCAGGGGAACCTGATGCAGCGCGAGCTGGATGATAATGGGGATGGCTTCCGCGACCAACCCCTGACCAAGCGCTTCAACATCATGGACCGCTGGATCCAGCACACGGACAAACGCACCACGCAGGTGATCCTACGTTATGTGACCGATCTACGGAACGGCGGCCAGATGGACGATGCGCGGATCGGGGAAAGCTCCGGCGGGAGGCGCTACGGTGTGGACATTGACAACGAAATGGCGGACATCATCGTGAAGAACGGCTGGATCTTGAATGATCCGGGCAAGAGCATCGGCATCCTTACCGGCTTCCGGAACAACACCATTTCCTCCGTCTTCGGCGACCGCAACTACCAAGGTGCACAGCGCAGCGGCTATGCGAACGTGGTGTACCAGCAACTGCTGAACGGAAAAGACCAGATCAAGGCGGGTGCCAGCTTCCAGTTCGATGATTATGACGAACTCTTCCAGCAGCCTTTGGACCAACGGCTCGACCTCGGTCGCACGGAAAGGATGCCTGGCGTATTCGCTGAATACACCCGCATGCGGAACCGCTTCACCTTAGTGGCAGGCCTGCGTGCCGACTACAACAGCGAATATGGCGAAGCGATCAGCCCGCGGATACACTTGAAGTATGACATCGCGCCGCTTACCACCATCCGCTTCTCGGGTGGCAGCGGCTTCCGTAGCGCGAACCCGATCATGGAGAACGCAGCAGCATTAGCCAGTTCGCGTCGCGTGGAATTCGACGGCGCGCTCGGCTTTGAGCGCTCTTGGAACACCGGCATCTCGTTGCTGCACAAGTTCAAGTGGTTCGGCAAGAAATGGTCGTTGGCGCTGGATGCATACCGCACGGACTTCACGGCACAAGTGGTGGCGGACATGGATCGGGATCCCCAAGTATTGGCCTTTTACATGCTGGATGGCCCGAGCTATGCCAATAGCGTGCTCGCGGACGTACAGGTACAACTCAGCAAACAATGGGAGATGAAGGCAAGCTACCGCTACTATGATGCGGAGACCACCTACGATGGCGTATTGCGCGAACGCCCATTGGTACCTGGTCACCGGGGCTTGGTGGACCTCGGCTACACCGCGAAGGACGAAAAATGGCGCTTCGACATCACGCTCAATGGCTTCGGAACGGCGCGGCTGCCAAGCACCGCATCCAATCCAGAGGAATTCCAGCTCGGGGACCGCTCTCCGGCGTATGCCACGCTGAATGCACAGATCACACGGGTGATGGGGGCTTGGGAATTTTACCTCGGAGGGGAGAACCTCACCGGCACCTTACAGAACAGGCAGATCCTCGACCCCGGGGATCCGTTCGGCCCGTATTTTGACGCCTCCATGATCTGGGGCCCCACCAACACGCAAATGGCCTACTTCGGCCTGCGTTTCACCTTGAAAGAAAAACCCAAAACATCCACTCTTTGACCATGAAAAACCTCCTGAAAACCGGTGCCTTCCTGCTGCTGCTCGTGGCCGGACGCAGCCAGGCACAAGATGCCGATAACTCCAAGCTCGCCTCGGTCGATATCCATACGAACGCAGTATGCGATATGTGCCAGACCACCATCCAGACCGAAATGCTCTACGTGAAGGGCGTGCAGGCCGTGAATGTGGACCTAGCGGCGAACGTCATCCACGTGGACTACAAAGCGAATAGGACCGACCCCGACAAGCTGCGGGAAGCGGTGGCTAAGCTTGGCTACATGGCGGACAACCTGATGCCCGACGCCGAAGCCCGCAAGGCATTGCCGGATTGCTGCCAGAAAGAAGGTTGTGGAATGCCGGGGATGCATAAGGAGGAAGCCGCACCGGCAACGGCGCCCGCTCCTACAACCGAAGCGCCTGAAGAACCCTTGGCACCTACTGCGCCGGCCGCACCTGCTGAACCTGTGGAGCCACAACCCTGAGGCGATGGCCTTGATACGCACATTAAAAGGGGTCACGCCTTCGTTCGGCAGTGACCCCTTCCTTGCGGAGACGGCTGTTGTGGTGGGCGATGTGGTGATGGGTGATGGTTGCAGCGTGTGGTACAACGCCGTGGTGCGTGGCGATGTGAACAGCATCCGTATCGGCCACCGCGTGAATGTCCAGGACGGCGCAGTACTGCACTGCACCTACCAAAAGTGTGGTCTTCTGATCGGCAACGATGTCAGCATCGGGCACAACGCTATTGTGCACGGCTGCACTGTGGAGGACAAGGTGCTTATCGGCATGGGCGCCATCGTAATGGACAAGGCGGTGATCGGGACCGGTAGCGTGATAGCGGCAGGAGCGGTGGTCACCCAAGGTACCGTGGTGCAGCCTCGAAGCCTGATGGCCGGGATACCGGCGAAGCGTATCGGAGCGGTTGGAAAGGAGCTGTCAGAAGGCGAGATCGAGCGGGTGGCTAAAAACTACGGGGTCTATGCGAGTTGGTACAGGACGGACGATGAAGTTGCTGAAACCTTGTGAAAGGGATGAAGCGATCACTTTCTCAACGTCTGCCCTTCATAGGAATGAGATCGACGCAGAGCGGATCGCGCTGGGTCAGATGTCCTGAGCAATTTTGCTAAGGCAACCGCAACGATCCGTCCAATTCCCAAGTCCCTTGTTCCACTGCGGCATTTTTTGATCCTAACCGGTCCAGGATCTTCCGGAAGCTTGCCGGATCTCCACTGGTATAAAAATCCATCAGCCCCGAGTCCTCCATGTTGCCGCCTTGGTCTTGGAGTGGGTCTTTTAGATCTTCCGATCCTTGGATCAAGCCGTGCTCTTCCAGCAGATGCTTCAAACGCCGTGCGATCGCTTCCGAAGGCTCGATAACCCGCACTGTTGGCCCTGTAATGCGCTCGATCAATGGACGCACCAGCGGGTAGTGCGTGCAACCCAGCACCAACGCGTCGATCCCTTGTTCCAACATCGGCGAGATCCATGCGCGTAGCATCGCCTCTGTCGTCGGGCCGTCGAAGTCGCCTGCATCGATGCGTTGCGCAAGACCGGGGCAGGCCTGTCGGATCACTTTAACGTCCTGAGCGAAGCGTTCCACAACGTCCGCCAGCACCCGGCCGTCCACCGTTGCGCGAGTGGCGAGCACGCCCACCACACCGGTGCGCGTGTGTTCCACCGCTGGCTTTACGGCGGGTTCCATGCCTACGATGGGCAGTGTAGGATATTGCTCCCGTAAAGCGCTGAGCGCCGCACTGGAGGCGGTGTTGCAGGCTATCACGATGGCATCGCAGCCCTTCGCCAACAGCGCTGTCGTTATCGCCTTGCTGAAGGCCAGGATCTCGTTTTCCGTGCGTTCGCCGTAAGGCACGTGCGCGTTATCCCCGAAATAGAGCAGGCGCCCCATGGGGAGCGCCTGCCGAATGGCAGTGGCCACGCTTAGGCCACCGATGCCGGAATCAAAAATGCCGATGCGCGGGGCGTTGCCCATGCGCCGGGGTCAGGGAATTGCCAGCCTCTTCTTCACAGCTGGCAGGATGTCGTCACCGCCGTCGGTGTAAAGTACCATGCCGGTGCTACTATCGAAGATGTACGTGTATTTCCCTTCGGAGGCCACCGCTTGGATCGCCTTGGTGGTGCGGTCCACCATGGGGGCGAGTAATTCGTTCTCCTGCTTGGATAGGTCGTCCTTCGCCTTGTCCTGGGCATCGCTGATGCGCTGCTCCAGTTCTTGGATCTCACGCATTGCAACCTGCTGCTCGGTCTTGGTCATGCTTTCAGCCTTTCCTTGAGCATCGGTCACCTTGTCCTGATATTCTTGACCCATGGCCTTCAAGCGATCGTCAAGTGTTTTGGCGAATGCTTGCATTTTGGCCTCGGCATCCTTGCGCTCGGGGAGCATCAACATCAGGGCTTGCCGGTCGATATGGCCGAGTTTCACGGTGTTCTGTGCTTGCACCGCACCGGTGGTGGCTGCCATCAGGCACAGCGTGGCGATCAAATTCTTCATGTTCGTTCTTGGGTTCACTGCTTAGGTTTCATTTGGTTGTCACCCCCGGTACCGCGCGCAGGCGGTTTGGTCGGAGTTTGGTCTGGTGCGGCCTGTCCGCCATTGTCATCATCATCATCGCCGCCCCGCACATTTCCAGGGTTGGCGCCTTCCTTGCCCGGACGGATGCCGAGCTTGCGAAGAACGCTGTCACTCTTATCATATTTCTCGCTGGCGTACAACACATTGTTCCCTGCTCCGCCAATGTCGAAAATAGCAACGTAGCTGGTACCGGCCACTTCCTTCACAGCATCGAAAATGCGGTCCTGGATGGGCTGCACCAGTTCCTGCCGTTTCTTGAAGAGGTCGCCGCCAACGCCGAAACGCTTTTGCTGAAGGTCCCGCGCTTCCTGCTCTTTCTTGGCGATCTCATCCTGGCGGCTCTTCTTCATCTCTTCCGTCAGTAGGATGGCCTCCGCGTTGAAAGCGTCCTTCAATCGCTGGATCTGTGCCCAGCGGTCGTCGATCTCTTTCTGCCAATCCTTGCTGTTACGGTCCAGCTCTTGCTGCGCGGCCGCATACTCCGGCATTTGGGAGAGGATATACTTCGTGTCAACGAAGGCAATGCGCTGTGCCTGCACCGTGCCGGTGCATAACACCAGCGCGAAGATCGCGGTCCGGAGAAGGGTTTTGGCCATGTTGCGTACGTCTAAAATAGGCGATAGCGGTTACAGCTCGCCAAGATCTATGCCAATTGTGAAATGGAACTGGCTTCTCGCCATGTTGGGCTTGCCGGGAACATCGTCGAAGCGCCAGCCGTAGTCCAACCCCATCGGCCCGAACATGGGCAGGAAGAGGCGCAGGCCGATCCCCGCACTGCGGTAAACTTTGAACGGGTCGTAGCGGTCGATCGAATTCCAGGCATTGGCCGCTTCCGCAAAGCCCAAAGCGAAGATGGTGGCCTGCGGATTGAGCGATACCGGGAAGCGGATCTCCGCGGTGTATTTGTTCACGAAGAAGCTTCCGAAGTCCGGTGAAAGGGCCAGGTCGTCATAACCGCGCAACGCAATGATCTCGCGGCCATCCAACTGGAACCCTGTAAGTCCGCTACCGCCGAGATAGAAGCGCTCGAAAGGTGAGGTATTGGTGCGGTCCGTGTAGCGGCCGAGGAAGCCGAGGCCCACCCGTGCCATCAGCACGAAATCGTGCTTGGTCTTGCTGCGCGTCAGCTTGGTGAACCATTGGCTGGTGAATTTCCACTTGTGGAATTCGGCGAGCCGGTATTGTTCCGAAGGCTCTTGGAGCGTGTAGTTCACCCCGGGATTGAACACGGACCATGGCGGTGTGGCTTTCACCGATACGCTGGTCTCCGAACCTTGCGTGATCCAGAACGGTTCGGCGATGGACCGCCGCGCAAAGCGCAGTTGCATAGCATACACATTGCTGTTGCCGTTGCTGAAGGCGAAAAGTGAATTCCAGTTCTGCAGCCTGTACTGCTGGTAGCTACCGGTGAGGTTCACGAAGAAGTAATCATCCGGCCAGTTGAGGCGCTTGCCCAAGCCCACTGCGCCGCCCAGGATACCGAGCTGTTGGAAGGTGGGATCCTCGGTGCTCACGCCGTTGGTCTGGCGTGTGTAATAGCCGGAAAGGCTGAGCGAATTGGGCTTGCGGCCACCGAGCCATGGCTCAATAAAGGAGAGGCTGTAGCTCTGGTAGTAGCTCCCGTTGGTCTGTGCGCGCAGGCTCAACGTTTGGCCATCACCGGCAGGTAGCGGGGTCCACGCTCTTTTGTCGAAGATCTTCCGCATGCTGAAGTTGGTGAAAGAAAGTCCCAACGACACCAGCACACGGCCGCCGCCGTAGCCGCCGCTCAGCTCCAAGCGGTCGCTCGGCTTCTCAGCCACGGTGTAATCCAGGTCCACGAGGCCGGTGCGCGGGTCCGGCCGCGGGTTGACCCCTACCTGTGCGGGATCGAAGAAGCCTAGACTGATGAGCTGCTGTTGCGAACGGATGACCTCGCTGCGGTCGAACAGGTCGCCCGGACGCGTGCGGATCTCCCGCCGGATCACATGGTCGAAGGTCTTCGTGTTCCCCGAAACGGTAATGTCACGGATACGGTACTGTTTCCCTTCACGGATGCGTACCTCCAGGTCGATGCTATCTCCTTCCACACGCTCAATGGGGTCCGGATTGAAGCTGAGGTAGCCGCGGTCCATGTAGAGCGAGCTGATGTCCACGCCGCTCGGGTTCATGTACAGGCGGCTGTCCAACTTTTTCTTGTTGTAGGGCTCACCATGCTTGATGCCGAGGATCTTCACCAGCGTATCGTTGGGATACTTGGTGTTCCCGGTGAACATGATGTCGCGGAAGTAGAACCGGTGCCCTTCGTCAACGGTGATGTCGATGGCGATCTTCTTGTCCGAAACGAAGCGCACCGTGTCCTTGGTCACCACAGCGTTGCGATATCCCTTTTCGTTGTAGAGATCGATGATCTTGGCCTTATCGTCGCGGAACGAGGTGCTGATGAACTTGCTGCTGCCGAAGATGTTGTACCACCGCTTGCGCTTGGTCTCCTTCATCGCGCGGCGCAGTTTGCCGTCGGTGATGTTCTCGTTGCCGTGGAAGAAGATGTCCTGGATGCGTACACGCGGCCCTTTGTCCACGAGCACCTTCATGCGCACGCTGTTCTCCAGCGTGGTGTCGTTGGTCTGCTCAATGCGAGCATCCGCCTTCAGGTAGCCCTTTTCACGGAAGTAATGGCTTACCGCTTGCCGCGTATTGGCCAGCACTGCATCGTTCACCTGCTGCCCACGCTGCATGTCGATCACATCCCGGAGTTTGTCCCCTTCATTCCGTGTAACGGTGCCGGCGAAGCCGTAGCTGGCGAGCTGCGGGTTCTCCATCACGATAATGTTGAGGAAAGCCGTGGCGCCGCGCGTCTCAGCGAGCTCAATGCGAACGTCACTGAATAATTTCTGGTCCCAAATGGCACGTATGGCCTTGCCGATCTTGTCACCGGGAATGGTCACTTTGTCGCCCACTTTCAGCCCGCTGAAAAGCTTTACAGCATTCGGATCGCGCGTTACGCAACCGCTCACGGTGATGCCGGCGATCGTGTATTCCTTCGGATAACCGTAGTCCGATGCAGGTACACCCAGCCCTTGGGCCGTGACGGAAGTACCGGTGCCCGTAAGCACCAGAAGGAATGCCGCAAGGCGGAGCATTTGTCGCATAGCCGTCATTGCGGGTCTTGCAGCTGTTCACGCGTGCGGCCGAAGCGGCGCTCACGTTGTTGGAAATCGAGTACGGCCTGGTACAGATGTTCTTTCCGGAAATCGGGCCAAAGGACCGGCGTGAACCACAGTTCGGCATAAGCGATCTCCCACAGCAGGAAGTTGCTGATGCGGTGCTCGCCACTGGTGCGCACCAGCAGTTCCGGGTGCGGAATGCCACTGGTGCTCAGCCGCGCACTGATGGCCTTTTCGTCTATATCGTGCATGCCGATGCGGCCTTCCTTTATGTCGTTCGCCACGCCGCGCACCATGCGCAGGATGTCCCAACGCGCGCTGTAGCTCAACGCCAACGTCAAGGTGATCCGCATGTTGCCCGCGGTGTGGTCCATCGCCTTTTTCAAAGCACCACGGCAACCCACCGGCAGGCTGTCCAGGTCGCCGATGGCGTTGAGCCGCACGCCGTTCTCGTGCAATTCGCTCACTTCACTGGCCAACGTGTTCACCAGCAGTTCCATCAACGCGTCCACCTCGGCCTTTGGGCGGCTCCAATTCTCCGTGCTGAAGGCGTACAAGGTCAGGTATTTTATGCCGATCTCCGTGGCGCCCGTAAGTGTTTCCCGGATAGGCTGCACCCCGTTGACATGGCCCTGAACGCGATGTTCACCCTTGTTTTCCGCCCAACGGCCATTGCCGTCCATGATCACGGCGATATGCACGGGAACGCGCGCGGGGTCGATCCGCTCGCGCAGTTCTTGTTCGGTGGATGTATGGGGCGTGTTCACGGAAAGGGGGGCGAAGGTCGCAATTGCCGGTGAATGATGGAAACAGGCGGGGTGGGGTTTTACCACAAAAGGCGCAAAGAAAGTACGTGCCTACGTTGAATGAACCGCATAACACTCGCAGGTCCGGTACGTTTCTGAGAGTGGGAAATGCCGGTCTCCGCGCCCAAAGCATTTCTCAGGTCTGATCTCCGGCAGAAATGTCAGGCGGTATTACGGACGTGGATCAGGAATTCGGGGATCCGTAGTTGCTTCGTAAAGTGCCTGATAACCCGGAAGCTCTTGCGGTAAATAGCGGCCCTACCGCCGCTTTTTATCCCAAATAGCGTCGCATTCCGTGAAGCGCGTGAGCAGGTAGCTCAGGGTGACGCCGGTATAATTGTACCAGTCGCGGGTCTGACTGTCGCCGCGTGCGCGGCCGGTGTTGAAGCCACTGGTGCGCAACGCGCTGGGATCACTGAGCAAAGCGGTGAGCGGGCCTGCTTCGGTCTGCAGGACAGTGTTGTCCACGTACGTGCCGCTCACGTCATCGATGTAGTCCGTGTAGGTGCGGCGAAGGCCCCATTCCATCTGCAGGTCCAACTTGGCGGTAAGTGCAAGCTTCAGACCCACGCCAAAAGGAATGCAGAACTGGTTCAGGCTATACCCTGCTCCGTTGCCCGTGCCTTGGCCTTCCGTGCCCAAGGGTTGCAGCTCATACCACGTGTCGTTCAGCAGGTTCTCGGGATTGGTATGGAAATAGGCGAGCCCGACGAACACGAACGGGGTCCACGTCTTATTGTCCTTTGCGAGGCCGCGGTACTTGAAGAAATTCACCTCCAGCAGCGCGGAACCTTCGAACAGTACGCTTCGGAAACCGAGGTTCCGCAATTGCTGCAGCGGGTCCGGGGAATCGCGGTCGTATGCCTCCAAATTCGAGTACAGACCTTGGAAACGGATGGCATACCGCTCGTTGAAGTTGTAGCGGTACATAAGCCCGAAACCCGCATGGGTGTTCTTCGGGTAGTGCTTGTACGGATTGAGATCGCCGATGTAATAGGTGACCCCACCCGTGATGCCCAACTCGCCCACCTGCGCAGCAGCAGGCAGCGCCGCCAGCATGAGCAAGGATAAGCCGAAAGCTTTGGTCATCGGGTGCAACAACGGACCCGCGGGGCGATCCGTGCGTGGGCGGCGAATTTAGTGCGGTGTGAACTATCGGCCGTAGAATTGGCAGTGCGCTACTGCCTACGGTTCGTGGAACAGCAAACCCCAGCTTGTCCGATCGGGCTCATACGCCTTGGAACCCCGGTCTTGCGGAACGGATGTCCAGTCCCCACGCCAGTTTGGAGCGCAGGGTGTCCAAAAAGTCCTGCCCGGTCAGTTGAACGAGCTTGGCGCGGTGATCCGCGCTGCTGACGCGGAGGTCCACTTGGCGGTCAAGGATCTCGCTCCGCGAGTCCATGTTCACCAGGTATTTTTCGCCTCGTGCATCCACGGTGAGGGTGAGTTCGCTGCTCCAAGGCACTACAAAGGGTCGCACGTTGAGGTTGTGCGGACTGATGGGCGTTACCGTCATGGCCTCGCAATCGGGCGACATGATGGGACCGCCGCAACTGAGCGAGTAGGCAGTGCTGCCGGTCGGCGTTGCGATGATGAGGCCGTCCGCCCAATAGGTGTTCAGGTATCGGCCGTCCAAATGTGCGTGTATGGCGATCATGGTCGCCCCGTCGCGTTTATGGATGCTCACTTCGTTCAGCGCGGTCCCTCCTTCGAACGCCGGTAGGCCTTTCATGGCGAGCAGCCCGCGCTCTGTGATGCTGTATTCACCCCTCAACACGGCCTGCAGTGTTTGGTCCGTTTCCTCTAGACGGGTGCTGCTGAGGAAGCCCAGCCTACCGAGGTTGATGCCGAGCACGGGTACCCCGCTCGCACCTAGAAAGGCCACACTGTCCAAAAAACTACCATCCCCCCCGAGGCTGATCAAGTAGTCCAGTTTTGCCTGTCCGGCCTGCAACATGGTCTCAGCACCCTCTGGCAGTGGTACGCCGGCCTCGGCCATGCGGTCCGCCAGGCCTTTTTCCACCACCGGCACGGCCCCTGCAGCGCTTACGCGGCTAATGATGTGCGCCACCGTGTGCGCCGCTTCAGCGGGATAAAGCCTTCCGTGGATACCGATACGCATGGCTGAGGACGGTTAGAACGGTTGGCTGAAATGTAGGTACAATCCCGTTTCCCCCAAGTGGTTCACGGCGCATTCCACCCGGAGGACCTGGTCGTAGCTGGTCACCAGATCCAGGCCTAGGCCACTGCCTTGCAGCAAGCGATCGGAAAGGAAGTTCTCCGCGCCATGAAGGTCGTCGCGCACGTAGGCCACGTCTGTGAAGGCATTGAGGTACACAGCGACATAAAGGTTGCGGAACGCCTCAACGGGTATGGGCTCCACCCGATAGTTAGCAGGCCGCACCAGCGCGAACAGCAGGTTGAATTTCGCCAGTCCGTAGTGCTGTCCGTCGATCACGTAGTACTCGTAGCCGCGGACGTAATCATCGTACCCCAGTCCTTCCTGCACATAATAGGGAATGCCGCCCCCCAGCGACGCCTTGCCGCTGAGGTTGGCACCGTAGCTCCACCTCTGGCCCGCTTTCCAGCTTCGCTGCACACTGGCCCGAACGGTCGTGACATCCGGTCCGGCACCCCCCAAGCCATAACGGTCCACCAATAAGTCCGCGTAGAGCCCGCTAAGGGTGAATGTGCGGGAATCGCGCAGGTCCAAGGTGAGCGTGTAGCCCAAGGCGGGATAGGAGATGGATCCCGCGCCAGCGCCAAAGAAGTCCGGTGCGGCCAAAGCGACCGTGTCCCGGACACTGGCCTTGTGCCACGACGCACGCCAGCTGTGCCGTAGGTCGTGCAACGGCCTTAGGCTGGCTTTTACCTGCACGGTCCACGAATCGATAATGTTCTCCCCCGGCGAGCGCAGGAAAACGCGCTTATTGTCCACGGTGCCCACGGTGATCTCGTCCTGTTCGCCGTAGAAACCGCCGATCTCCGCGCCCCAGTGCTGTGCCCGATCGAAGAATGGAACGCGGTAACTCAGTCCGAATTCATGCGAGTAGCCAAGCTGGACTTTCGCGAAGAACGTTTCGTTGAGGCCGCGCATGTTGTAGCGGTACAGGTAACCTCCGATGTTGATGCGCCGAAGGTCCTTAGTGAGCCACCACGTGTTGAAGTTCGGGTCAGCCAGGCGGATGATCGGCGAAGGCCACCAGAACCAACGCTCGTCCACGGTAACGGTGATGAAGACCTCGTGAGGTCCGAGGAAGGTGGGCATCATCCCCACGGTGTTGAACAGGCCAAGATTCAGCAGGTTCTCGCGGCTTCGCGCCAAGCGGGCGTAGAGGTCGTCCGCGCTCAAGCTGTCGCCCAAGGCGAAGGTGAGCTCCCGCAACAGCACGCGCTCCTTCGTCCTGTCATTGCCTTCATATGCGATGCCGGAGACCAGGAAAGGTCCATCGAAACGCATGGGCGCATCCTGCGCAAAGGCTTTGCCTGCCGGTAGCAAATGCAGCAACAGTAGGACAGGTAGGGCGCGGCGAAGGACGCGGTGCCGTGGGCCGGTTTCGGCAAGCTGCACGGCGATCACATGTTGATGATACGCATCACGTCCAGGTAGCGGGTGCGAAGGTCGTCCTCCGCTTTACCACCCTGGAAAGCGGTACGCACAGTGTATTCGAAGCGCTCGAAACTCCGAAGGATGGCGCCGATCTCTTCCCGGTTGATCTTCAGCGTTACCTGCATACGCATGGTATCGGGTAGATCGCTGCAGTACACACTGAGCAGCCGCGCGCCCTCGTCCTCCACGATCCGTGCGATCTGTTGCAGTGAATAGTCGTTCCGGTCCATCTCCAGCATCACGACGGTACCCGCCTCACTCGCATTGACGAGTTCGGCCAAGCGGCCCAGCGCGCGATGCTCGTCCACCACGCCGAGATAGTTGCCGGACATATCCAACACCGGCACCACGGAAAGGCCCAACCGCGCCATGATCCGGAGCACGTCGTATACGTGCTGCCGGTCGCGCACATAAGGCACCTCCACCTGTTGCATCAGCTTGGCCACCGTTGCGTTGGGATCGGTGTTGTCCGCCAGTGCGGCATCCTTTATCAAGCCGAGCAGGCGGTTCTGCTGCACCACGGGCAATTCGGCCACCTTGAATTCTTCCATCAGGTCCAACGCGCGCGCCACGCCGTCCTCCGGCCTCAAGGGCAGGATGGCGGGGGAGAGGAGGTCGATGGCTTCCATGCGTTCAGCGGGCCCGGCGTGCGTCCGTACTTTTGGGCCACGCTCCGGGGGAACAAAGTAAAGGAGTGTAAACCGATGACCCGGCTCAGTGTGAACATCAACAAACTTGCCACGTTGCGTAATGCCCGCGGTGGCAACAATCCCGATGTGCTCGCTTGGGCGCTGGAAATTGAACGGTACGGTGCACAGGGCATCACCGTGCACCCACGGCCGGACGAACGACACATCCGCTTTTCCGATGTGTATGCCCTTGCACCAAAGCTCACCACGGAGTTCAACATTGAAGGCTATCCCGGTGAAGATCTGATACAAATGGTGCTGGCGGTGAAGCCCGCGCAAGTGACGCTGGTTCCGGACCCTCCCGGTGTGCTCACCAGCAATGCCGGCTGGGATGCAAAGGCGCGCAAAGCGGAACTGAAACCCATCGTGAAACGCTTCAAGGAGGCGGGCATCCGCGTATCGCTTTTCATGGGTACCGACCCGGAGCAGATCGGGCACGCCGCCGATACTGGAACGGACCGCATTGAGCTGTATACCGAACCATACGCTGAGGAATATGCGGCTGACCGTGAGGCCGCCGTGGCGCCCTTCACCAGAGCTGCGGAAACGGCAAGTGCACTCGGCTTGGGACTGAATGCCGGCCACGATCTGGACCTTAACAACCTGGCTTGGTTCAACCGGAACGTTCCCGGCTTGAACGAGGTTTCCATCGGCCATGCGCTGATCTGCGATGCCTTGCGCTTCGGCATGGAGAACACCGTTCAACTTTACCTGCGTGAACTGCGATGAGCGTGGAACTGTTCCACCGCCGAAGCGGCAGCGGACCGGCCATCGTGCTGCTTCATGGACTTTTTGGCAGCAGCGACAATTGGGGCACCGTTGCCCGTGACCTTACGAACGACTTCGACGTGACACTGGTGGACCTGCGCGATCATGGCCGTTCACCACACACCGACGCCACGGATTACCTCCGCATGGCTGAAGATGTGCATGCGTTGTTCCTGCGATCAGGCCTGACGGACGCTTTATTGGTAGGCCATAGCATGGGCGGGAAGGCCGCGATGGTTTTCGCGCAGCGTTGGCCCGAACTTGTGAAACACCTCGTGGTAGTGGACATCGGCCCACGCGAGTACCCCATTGGCGACCATGCTACGATCATGGAAGCCCTCCTTTCCAGTGAACTGTCCACGAAAACATCCCGACAGGAAGTGGAGGACCATTTGGAACGGTACATACCGGAAAAAGGTGTGGTTCAGTTCCTCCTAAAAAGCCTGTATTGGTCTGAGCCGGGGAAATTGGCTTGGCGGTTCAACGTGCCCACCTTGCAACGCTGTCTCCCGGAGATCCACGGCGGGATCGGTCCGGCCGTGGTGAAGACGCCCACGCTTTTCATCCGTGGCGGCAAAAGTCCATATATCGTCCGGGAGGACTTGCCGCAGATCAAGGAGCAATTCCCGAACAGCCGCGTGGAAACGGTGGCGTATGCCGGACACTGGGTGCCCGCCCAAGCTCCGGAGGAAGTAGCGGCCATGATCCGTGGAGTGGCGGTGAATGCTTAGCGTTGGTGCCTCCATATCTTGACTAAGTTGCTTACAACGCCCGCTGCAAACTGGTACTGTCTCAGTGCTACTTAGCGGATGAACGGGTCCGTAATCACAAGGCCTTAAGAACAGCTTGAGCCACGGTATGCGCCGCCCCTTTGTGATCCTGCACGAACTTGTTAGCTGCCGCCGCCGCCATTTGCTGCGCTTCGGGATCGCCCAGCCAGCTCTCTAAAGCATTTTTTAATCCGGCAGCATCCTTCACGGCGACACCGGCACCGTTGTCGATCAGTCCTTGAGCCTCCGGGAATTTGCGGTATTTCGGTCCGAAGATCACGGGAACTCCCCATGCCGCGGCCTCCAATACACTGTGGATACCGTCCGTGAAGCCGCCACCCACATACGCCAGGTTTCCGTAGCGGTAGAGACGGGCCAAGAGGCCCATGCGGTCCACGAGTAGCGTGCCGTGTCTCTCGGCTCCCAAGGTGGCGGCGATGTTGGCGGGATCCCCGTTCTCCAATTCGCTCCAGCGCGCCAAGGGGTTTCGGGAAGCGTTTTTCCGTGGCCTCCAACTGCGCTTCCTGTAATTCGTGCGGCACTACAAAGCATTTGGGCGCGGCCTTGCCCATGCCTTTCAACGCTTCGCCCAGCAGGCGCTCATCCTCGGGCCACGTACTTCCGCAGACCAAAGAAGGTGCTTCACCGGCAAAAGCTTCTGCCAATGGGAGCTGTCCGTCGTCCTGAATGATCCGGGCGACGCGGTCGAAGCGGGTGTCGCCGCCCACGGAAACGTTGCGTAACCCCAGCCCGGCCAGCAGATCCATCGAAGCTTGATCCTGTGTGTAGATCTGCTTGAAGCCTTGGAGCATGCGCCGCCACGTTCCGCCGTACCAGCGGAAGAACGGCTGGTTGTTGCGGAATAAGGCCGAGACGAGGAAGGTCGGCGTCCCGTTTTCGCGAAGAGCCTGCAAGTGGTGATACCAGAATTCATACTTCACGAAGATGGCCACCTTGGGCCGCAACAGCTCCTGTAAACGTTGCGCGTTCACCCTGGTGTCCGGCGGTAGGTATTCAACATGCGTTGCTAACGGAAAAGCTTTACGAGCCTCAAAACCGCTGGGGCTGAAAAAGGTAAGTAGTACGGGCAGGTCGGGGCGCTCCTTTTTGATCGCTTCCAGCACCGGCCTGCCTTGTTCAAACTCGCCTGCGCTGGCGCAATGCATCCAAAGGCAACCGTGCAGTTCCCCACGTTCGGCTTCCAAGCGGCTCCACATTCCCTCCCGCCCCTTGACCCATGCCGCAGCTTTCGGTTTCCAAGGCGCTGCTAACCTGATGGCCGCGTGGTACAACCCGGTGCCCAAGTCGTAGAGTACCGGCATCAACGATAGAACTGGCGGTCGTCGCGGGCCTTGTAGATGGGCAGGGTCCAGCCTGCCCGTAAGCCGTTGAGGAAATCCAGGCGACCAGTGTCGCCGGGTCGGCCTGTATCGAAGTTGTATGGTCGCAGGGACTGCGTGAAGCCGAGCTGCATCTCGAAACCGACCAGGAAGTTCACACGGCGGTTGTTGCTGAGGTGCTGGTAGCCCACGAACAGCAGTGCCGCCGGTCCCGCTGTGAGCCGGTCGTAGCCCTTGGCGTATTCACCTTCCAAAGCGGGCACCACGTTGTTCTGGCTTTCGATGAGCAGCTTATGGCGCATGTAACCACCGCCCACCTTCAACAACATGCCGCTGTTCGGGTTGGGTCCTGCCACGGGTATCAGCTTGCCGGCCACTGCGAAAATGGTGTAGCCGCGCTCATACAACAGGATGGCCGCCGGGTTGCCGTCCTGGTCCACGATCACACCGTTGGTGCTCACCAGTTCCTTCAACACATTGCGGTCCACCACTTGGTTGCCGAACATAAAAGAGCCTTCCAGCCCCAACAGGTAGTTGCTTTTGAATTTCCGCGCCGCACTGAGGCCGATGTTGTGGTTGTTGCCAAAGCGGTCCGCCAGCGAGCCTCCCGGCGCTTGATAAGCGTAGCTCAGTGTGATGGGCACCATGGCAATGGACGTATCCCGCAGGCCGCTTTGCGCGTAGGACGGTGCCGCCAGGGCAAGGCATGCAGGAAGAAGGAGCAGGCAGAACAACTTCATGGAGCGGCGAAGGTAGCGCGGTCGCTTGTGCTGTTCGGCACCCGGAACAGGGAGCTGGAACGGCTTTTTCGCTTGGCACGTCCACTATATTCGCCGCCCCGCAGCGTGAGTCAACCCCTTTTGCGGCCCCAAGCCAGCCCATGAAGCCCATCCAGATGGTCGACCTGCTCGGCCAATATGAAAAGATCAAGCCGGAAGTGGACGCTGCCATGGCCGAGGTGGTGCGCACCACGGCCTTCATCAACGGCCCTGAAGTGAAAGCGTTCGAGACCGAGCTGTCAGAAATGTTGGGCGTGAAGCACGTCATCGCCTGCGCCAACGGTACGGATGCCTTGCAGATCGCTATGATGGCATTGGGCCTTAAACCCGGTGATGAGGTGATCACGGCGTCCTTCACTTTCGTGGCTACGGTGGAGGTGTTGGCCTTGCTGGGCTTGGTCCCCGTGTTCGCCGATGTACTTCCCGGCACATTCAACTTGGATCCCGCAGATGTGGCGCGCAAAGTGAGCCCACGCACCAAGGCCATCGTGCCCGTGCATCTTTTTGGGCAACCGGCTGACATGGATGCGATCATGGAGATCGCCAAAAAGAACAGCCTTTATGTGGTGGAGGACGATGCTCAAGCGATCGGAGCCGATCACATGGGCGCTACCGGAACACACAAGGCAGGGACGATCGGGGACATCGGTACAACAAGCTTCTTCCCCAGCAAGAACCTCGGATGTTTCGGCGACGGCGGTGCGCTTTTCACCAACGACGACGAGCTGGCCAAAAAGATCCGTAGGGTCTGCAACCACGGAAGTGAAGTGCGCTACTACCATGATACCGTGGGCGTGAACAGCCGCTTGGATTCGCTGCAGGCCGCCGTGTTGCGCATCAAGTTGAAGCATCTTTCGGAATACGCAGCTGCCCGGAATGCCGCCGCTGCGAATTACGATCACGCGTTCGCGGACATCGCTGAACTTTCGACGCCTGAACGGAGCCCCTTCGCGACGCACGTTTTCCACCAGTACACTTTGCGGGTGGCCGGCGGCAGCGAAAGGCGCGATGAGCTGAAGAAGCACTTGGAGGCGAACGGCGTGCCTGCCATGGTGTACTACCCCGTGCCTTGCCACCTGCAGAACGCCTACAAAAGCACACGCTTTGCTCAGGGCTCACTGCCAATAACGGAAAAGCTCACACACGAGGTGATCAGCTTGCCCATGAGCACGGAGCTGCATGTTGATCAGCTTGATCACATCACCGCAACGGTGAGGAAGTTCTTCAAGTAAAGGCGGGAACCTTTCTTAGCACACCAGTACCACCGAACGTAGAATGAACATAGCAGTAGTAGGAACAGGATATGTAGGCCTTGTAACGGGCACCTGCTTCGCCGAAACCGGTAACCACGTGATCTGTGTGGATATCGACAAGGAGAAAGTGCAGAAGATGAAGGACGGCAAGGTCCCCATTTATGAGCCGCATCTCGATGTGCTTTTCGAACGGAATATCCGACAGGGGCGCCTGCACTTCACCACGGACCTGAAAAGTGCCGTTGAACAGGCCCAGATCATTTTCCTGGCCCTGCCCACCCCCCCGGGTGAGGACGGCAGCGCGGATCTGAAATATGTGCTCGGCGTGGCCGAAGAACTCGGGAAGATCATCACCGATTACAAAGTGATCGTGGACAAGAGCACCGTGCCAGTCGGTACCGCAGAGAAGGTGCGCGAAGCCATTGCACGCAACGCCAAAACCCCTTTCGATGTGGCCAGCAACCCTGAATTTCTACGCGAAGGCTACGCTGTGGACGACTTCCTGAAGCCGGACCGCGTGGTGGTGGGCACCAGCAGCGCCCGTGCACAAAAGGTGATGGAAGATCTCTACAAGCCCTTCGTGCGCCAAGGCAATCCGATCATCTTCATGGATGAGCGCAGCGCGGAGCTCACGAAGTATGCGGCCAATGCCTTCCTCGCCACCAAGATCACCTTCATGAACGAGATCGCCAACTTCTGCGAGGCTGTTGGTGCCGACGTGGACAAGGTGCGCATCGGCATGGGCACGGACACCCGTATCGGTAAACGCTTCCTCTTTCCCGGTATCGGCTACGGGGGTTCGTGCTTCCCGAAGGACGTACAGGCGCTCGCCAAGAGCGGGAAGGATGCCGGCTACGATTTCAAGGTGATCAACAGCGTGATGCAAGTGAACGAGCGGCAGAAGACCACGCTCACGGACAAGATCCTGAAGCACTACGGTGGGAACATCAAGGGCAAGCGATTCGCCATGTGGGGCCTGGCTTTCAAACCGGACACTGACGACATCCGCGAGGCACCCGCCCTATACATGATCGATGCGCTTTTGGAAGCCGGTGCACACGTCGCTGTATTCGATCCGGAGGCCATGGAGAATGTTCGCAGATCGAAGGGGGACACCGTGACCTTCGCCAAGGACGAGTACGATGCGCTGCAAGATGCGGACGCACTCATCGTAGCCACCGAATGGGCGCTGTTCCGTACGCCGGATTTCCACCGCGTGGCCGCTGCACTGAAGGACCGCACGATCTTCGACGGCCGCAACCTGTACGACACGGACGAAATGCGCGAGCTGGGATTCCACTATGTCAGCATAGGCCGTCAAGCTGTTAATGCACCCAACAAGAAGTGAACATGAGCGCCAAGAAGAAAGCGGTTCCCAAGGCGAAGCCTTCCGCATCAGCAAAAACGGGCGCTAAGAAAGCCGCAGCAAAGCCGGCGACCAAGCCGACGAAAAAGGCAGCGCCCGAAAAGGAACGTGTGCTCATCACCGGCGCCGCTGGCTTCCTCGGTTCGCACCTCTGCGACCGCTTCCTGAAGGAGGGTTACCAGGTGATCGGCATGGACAACCTCATCACCGGCAGGTTGAAGAACATAGAGCACCTCTTCAAGCGAAGCGATTTCGAATTCTATCACCACGACGTTTCCAAATACGTGCATGTGCCCGGTAAGCTGAAGTACATCCTGCACTTCGCCTCGCCCGCCAGCCCGATCGACTATTTGAAGATCCCGATCCAAACGCTGAAGGTGAGCTCGCTCGGCACCCACAACCTGCTCGGTCTGGCATTGGCTAAGAATGCGCGCATACTAGTGGCGAGCACCAGCGAGGTATATGGCGATCCACAGGTGCATCCGCAAACGGAAGCCTACTGGGGCCACGTGAATACCGTTGGTCCGCGCGGCGTGTATGACGAAGCAAAGCGCTTCCAGGAAGCCATCACCATGGCCTACCACACCTATCACGGATTGGAAACGCGCATGGTGCGCATCTTCAATACCTACGGACCACGCATGCGCCTGAACGACGGACGGGTGCTGCCCGCGTTCATCGGCCAGGCATTGCGCGGTGAGGACCTCACCATCTTCGGGAAAGGAAACCAGACACGCAGTTTCTGCTACGTGGACGACCTCATCGAAGGCATCTACCGCCTGCTAAAAAGCGATTGCGCTGACCCGGTGAACATCGGCAACCCGGCGGAGATCACCATCAAGCAATTCGCTGAGGAGATCGTGAAGCTTACCGGTACCAAGCAGAAACTGGTATACAAGCCGTTGCCCCAGGATGATCCCATGCAGCGCCAGCCGGACATCACCAAGGCGAAAAAGCTGCTGAAGTGGGAACCGAAGGTTTCGCGTGCCGAGGGCCTGAAGATCACCTACGATTACTTCAAGGGTCTTTCTGCAAAGGAGCTTTACGAAAAGGACCACAACACGTTCGAGGGCTACGTGCGGAAGTGAAGGCTGAACGAACCTTCAGGGTTCACGGCTTTACTCCTTGATCCAGTGATGAACGGAAAGGCCACCATTGGAAGTCTGCACCTCGATGGAGTAGAAGCCGGGTACCAATGACCGTGTATCCAATTTCAGGCTGCTCGTGTGATGGCTGTTTTGCAGGCAGGTGCGCCCCAGTGCATCTCGTACCCGGATTTCCTGTAGCCGTGTGCCATCCTCCAACTTGAGCGTCACATTGTTCGTGCCGGGGTTTGGGAAGAGCGAGATCGTGGACCCGGCATTGGATCCCTTCACGCCAACGGCGAACGTACAGGATGGTGAGATCCCGGTCTCATACAAAGGAATGTCCACATCCGCATAGCATCGAAGCGCCTTTGATGATTCTACCACGATGCATCCACCGGGCAGTGGCACAAGCCCGATGGTCGAGCCGATGCGATCATACACATCAAATCCGGGACCGCCGTCCGGCTCCCCGTCTTCACCCAAGTACGCCATGGTCCACGTGCGCAGCGGTATATCTCCAATTACGGTGATGGAAGTATCCTGCACTTCCAACATGCCCCATGGCGCAGGGCAGATGGTCTCCGCATTGATCGGCCACCATCGGTCACCCGGCACGGCATTGAACCTGTACAACGTGTCCCATGCCCATGTTCCGGCTTGATCGGCCCACGTGTATACGATGCTGTCCTGAAGGCTAGTGAAAAGAACGCCACTCGGGGTTCCGATCAGTTTCTGGGCGTTCCACCCATCAATGGCCGTATCCCCGACATATTCCCACGTCTCATAGCCACCGCTTGGAAGCACGCCGTAGTGCCAAACGGCATCTTGGGCCAGCCAGGTTTGAGCGCGAAGGCCACCGGTGCAGATCAGCAGGCCGACCAAAAAAGAGAAAATCGTTTTCATTGTTTGGTCCATTTGGAGACTCGACTGCCTTTATTGGTACTTGACTTGATGATGTAAAGACCTTCGGCAAGACGGCTCGTATCCATCTGGATCTTCCCGGTTGCGCTGGTGGCGGCCAATGCCATGCGACCCGTGCGATCGAACACCTGCACTTGGATCGAACCCGTAGCATCCGTTTCGATGTTCAGTAGTTCCGTGCCCGGATTGGGGAAGACCCGCACAGACCACACAGGTTGTTCCAATTCATGTATACCAACGCTGAGCCCATGCAATTTACAGATCATGTTCATGCTCGTATCGCTCACTGTACCATCGTCAAAGCCATGAAAGGCGCCTACGACGAATATGCTGCCATCTGGTGCCATTTTTATCGAGCTCACCCCACTAAAGAAATCTATGTCATCATTGAAATCATGCGTGAGTCCACAACCTTGTCCGGTAAAGGCCATGTTCAGGAGATTCCCAGCGGTATCGACCAATGCGATACCCCTCCTAAGTTGTCCATCTATGTAATTAAAGTCACCTCCTACCAGCATTGTTCCATTACCCAAAGGCAGTGTAGCGTACAAACCGAATGCGAAATCCCCGAAAGACAAATTAGGCAGCAACTTGTAATCCGTGTGGTTGTTGAACGAGGGGTCCAGTGCCCCATCCGGCATCAGGCGGATCAGATGCAGGGTATCCGGGTCGTTGGCCATAACGAAATGGCCACCAGCGATGATTCGTCCGTTCGCTTGCTCGAAAAAGGCAGTCGCAAAGCCCTTCACAATATCGGTGTGGAAGGTGGTATCCAAGGAACCATCCGGCCAAATGCGTAGAATGCGACCCGCCGGAATCCCTTCGTATGTGTTGTACTCTCCACTGACCAAGAAGCGGCTCTGTGTGGTCGGTTCCAAGCTCCAGATCACTCCATCTGTTTGCCGAAATTCGAAGGTGCTGTCCAAAGTTGCGTCCGTGTTGACCCGCAGCAATGAATAATAACCCGGAGCATTGATGCCATATTGTTGTGCAAGAGGCAATTCACCAGTGAAAAGTACCTTTCCATCCTCTTGCACATAAATCTCGCCACCATTACCTATGCCAAGGCCAGGGTAGGGATAATTGGTCGAACCAACATTAAAACTATAGTCAAAGTCACCAGTGCTTTGGAAATACCGCTTTGGGAAAGCTTGCCCGGACAAATAAAAATAGGATCCATGTGGATGGATCGCAGCGTTTGGCCCACCTTCTAATGCCCACGATTCATCTATGGACCCGTTAGGCAAAAATTTCAGCAATCCGTAGGGGCCAAAACCGTTGGCCGGAAGTGGGAAGATGCCACTTGCCACCACGCTGCCATCTTCTAAAGGCAAAACATCATACAGGAATGGATAAAGTACAAATGTGGAGCGGAACGAGGTATCCAAAGTAAGGGGCACCTGCGCTTCGCCCGGGCTGGCCCAGAAGAGAGCCAACCCAGCGAGGAGTAGTTGCTTCATGGTTTTAGGATTAAAGGGGTCGTGGGGTTCAATTTATGGCACAAACCACATTCCATGTTTTTTCACTGAATCAAACGATCAAAAATTTTGTCTGCTTTCTCGTGCAAATAATTTCCAGGAAACTTCGAACCATAGCTGACCTTGAATTCCTGATTTACAGATCTTTCACGAAGTCTTTCCCTCCGGAAAACGGACCTTTGCACCAATGACCACTCTACGTGTTGCTGGCGTGCCCGAACATTTCAACTTGCCTTGGCATTTGGCCATGGAGAGCGGCGCATTCCGGAATGCGGGGATCGATCTCCAATGGCGCACCGTGCCGGAAGGAACAGGGGCCATGTGCGACATGCTGCGCAACGGCGAAGTGGACATGGCTGTTCTGGTCACCGAAGGTGCCGTGCGCGATATCCTCAACGGGAACCCCAGCCGGATCGTAGCCACTTATGTGGGATCCCCATTGCATTGGGGCGTTTATGTTGGCGTGGCCACGGACATCCAAGTTCCTGCGGAACTGGTGGGGAAGCCGTTCGCCATAAGCCGGGTGAATTCGGGCAGCCATTTAGTGGCCATGGCCTACGCTCGTAGCTTGGGCTGGTTGCCGGGACCGGAGGACTTCATTGTGGTGGAGAACATGCAGGGAGCGGAGGAACGAATGCGCACTACCACACCCGTGGCCTTTCTCTGGGAAGTGGCCACTACTTCGCCATGGGAGGAGCAGGGAATCTTTCGCAAGGTGGACGAGTTCCGCCCTCCGTGGCCGTGCTTCATGGTGGTGGCCACGGAAAAAGCGATACACGGACATGCCGATGTTCTGCAACGTGCCTTGGAAACGATCCGTGCCCAGGCAGCAGCCTTCGCCACGCGCCCGGATGCACCGGAACTGGTGGCGCAACGGCAGGTGATCTCGTTGCCGGCCGCGCAGCGCTGGTTCAAGGAAGTGAAATGGAGCACCGATGGTTCCATTGATGCGGATGCCTTGCTGAGCGTGGCCACGGCACTCCGCGAAATGGGTTTGATCGAAGGTTCGCCGACCAAGGAGGAGTTGATGCGACGGCTGACGATCCAGTAAGCGTTCCATCGCAGGATCCGCTCGGTATCTCATACGTTGGTCGGCGTGACCCTGCTGTGACCTTGGCTTCCGGGCGGGATCAAGTGAAAGAGGAGCCTACAGGACGCTTGTGATCAATGTACGCACCAAAGGTCATGGCATTCCCCTGCGATCCGGTACATTCGCATCCGTTTCCGCCCCCCGGCCAGAACGCGCATGGACACCCATTACAACGCACATCCTTCCGCCTTCATCGATGCCGGGTGCATCATTGGAAAAGGCACCCGCATCTGGCACTTTAGCCACATCATGTCCGGTTGTGCCATTGGTGAGAACTGCAACATTGGGCAGAACGTGGTGGTAAGCCCCGAGGTGAAGCTCGGTAACAACGTGAAGGTGCAGAACAACGTGAGCATTTACACCGGTGTGGAATGTGAGGACGATGTCTTCCTGGGTCCATCCTGCGTGTTCACCAACGTGATCAATCCGCGCAGCGCGGTGGACCGCCGTGGGGAATACCTGCGCACACTGGTGAAGAAAGGGGCCACGATCGGTGCGAACGCCACCATCGTCTGCGGGCACGACATCGGGCGTTTCGCCTTTATCGCCGCTGGGGCCGTGGTCACCAAGGAGGTGCCGGACCATGCGCTGGTTATGGGAAATCCCGCGCGCCGTACCGGCTGGATGAGCGAGCACGGGCACAAGTTGCAATTCGATGCCACAGGCCATGCCACCTGCCCGGAAAGTGGTCAATGCTATGTGTTGAAGAACGAAAACGTCTCTCGCGAAGCATGAGCAATGGAACGGGGAAATTGAAATTCGCCGTGATCGGTTCCGGTCACATCGGTAAGCGCCACGCCGAGATGATCTCACGCAATGCTGAGTGCGAGCTGGTGGCCATCTGCGACATCAAGACCAAGGCGGAGTTGGGCGCCGGGACCTTCGATATACCATACTTCTACGATGCCGCCACCATGCTGCAGTCCGTGGATGTGGACGTGGTCTGTGTGTGTACGCCCAATGGGCTGCACGTACAGCACAGCTTATTGGCGTTGGACCATGGCAAGCACGTGGTCTGCGAAAAGCCGATGGGCCTTACGAAAGCCGGTTGCGAAGCCGTTCTGGGCAAGGCCCTCCAAAAGCACCGCCACGTTTTCGGTGTGATGCAGAACCGCTACAGCCCGCCCAGCCGTTGGTTGAAGGACATGGTGGAGGAAAAGCGGCTCGGCGAGATCTTCATCGTGCAACTGAACTGCTATTGGAACCGCGATGAACGCTACTACAAGGCCGGAGGCTGGAAAGGCACCGCGGACCTCGATGGCGGTACGCTCTTCACACAGTTCAGCCATTTCGTGGACATCATGTACTGGCTCTTCGGCGACATCACCGAGATCACCGGCCGGTTCGCCGACTTCAACCACAAGGACCTCACCGAATTCGAGGACAGTGGCATGGTGAACTTCCGCTTTCTCAACGGGGGCATGGGCGGCCTCAACTATTCCACCAGCGTTTGGGACACCAACCTGGAAAGCAGCATCACCGTGATCGGTAGCAAGGGAAGCGTTAAAGTGGGAGGGCAGTACATGGACCAAGTGGAGCGCTGCCATGTGAAGGACTACATCATGCCGGTGCTGGACCCCACGAATCCCGCGAACGATTACGGAGCCTACAAGGGCAGTGCCAGCAACCACCATTTCATCATCGAGAACGTGGTGGACACCCTGAAAGGACGACAGTCCATGACCACCAATGCCTTGGAGGGCATGAAGGTGATCGAGATCATTGAACGCATCTACGAGAAAAGGAATGAGCGACCTGTATGAGCGCCTCAAGCGCAAGGAGGCGAAACTGGCGGTGATCGGCCTCGGTTATGTGGGACTGCCCATCGCGCTGGCATTTGCACGCAAATTGAAAGTTGTGGGCTTCGATATCAATGCCAAGCGCGTGGACATGATGCTCCGTGGCGAGGATCCCAGTGATGAGCTACCACCAGAAGCTTTTAAAGGAGCCGATATTCATTTTACCGCCGATATCGAGGACCTGCGCGATGTGGAGTTCTTCATCGTTGCCGTCCCCACGCCCATCGACCAGCAGAACATCCCGGACCTTACCCCACTGCTCGGAGCCACCCGGACCGTGGGCCAAGTGCTGAAGAAAGGCGACCATGTGGTTTTCGAGAGTACCGTTTATCCCGGTTGCACCGAAGAGGATTGCGTGCCCCTGCTGGAACAATTGAGCGGATTGCGCTATATCACCGACTTCAAAGTGGGTTACTCGCCGGAACGTATCAATCCGGGTGACAAGGAGCATACGTTGGAGAGCATCGTGAAGGTGAGCAGCGGCTGCGATGCGGAGAGCGCCGAGACGGTGGCGAAGGTCTACGAGCTTGTGGTTAAGGCGGGCGTTCACCGTGCCTCCAGCATCAAGGTGGCCGAGGCAGCCAAGATCATCGAGAATACCCAACGCGACGTGAACATCGCCCTCACCAACGAATTGTCCATCATCTTCAACCGGATGGGCATAAACACCTTCGACGTGCTGGAGGCCGCGGGCACCAAGTGGAATTTCCTCAAGTTCCAGCCCGGGCTGGTGGGCGGCCACTGTATCGGGGTGGATCCGTACTACCTCGTTTTCAAGGCCAAGGAACTGGGCTACCACGCGCAGATCATTGACAGCGGCCGCTTTGTGAACGACAGCATGGGTGGCTACGTGGCCAAGCAAACGGTGAAGAAGATCATCGCTTCAGGAACCAATCCAACTGATGCGCGTGTGTTGGTGATGGGTGCCA
>JADKAN010000005.1 GCA_016719225.1 Flavobacteriales bacterium
TCGTGAATACGAACGTTATCGGGACGGCGAACCTGCTGAACGCGGCCAAGGCCTATTGGAAGACGGACTTCGTTGACAAGAGGTTCTACCATGTGAGCACAGACGAGGTTTACGGCTCGCTGCACGATGGCGGATTCTTCACGGAGGAAACATCGTACGATCCACAAAGCCCGTACAGCGCCAGCAAGGCGGCGAGCGACCATTTCGTCCGCGCTTATGGCAACACCTACAAGCTCCCCTTCGTCATCAGCAACTGTAGCAACAACTACGGCAGCCATCAGTTCCCGGAGAAGCTGATCCCGTTGATGATCAACAACCTGCGCGAAGGCAAGCCGCTACCCGTTTACGGAAAAGGCGAGAACGTGCGTGACTGGCTCTGGGTGGAGGACCATGCCCGTGCGATCGATACCGTGTTCCACAGCGGCAAGGATGGCGAGACCTACAACATCGGGGGGCACAATGAGTGGAAGAACATTGAGCTCGTCCATGTGTTGTGTTCCATAATGGACCAGAAGTTAGGACGTGCCGCTGGCGAAAGCGCGAAGCAGATCACGTATGTCACGGACCGTGCAGGACACGACCTTCGTTATGCGATCGACGCTGGCAAGATCGAGCGTGAGCTGGGCTGGAAGCCGAGCATCACCTTCGAACAGGGCTTGGCACGGACCGTTGATTGGTACCTCGCCAATGGCCAGTGGCTCCGTGATGTGACATCGGGAACGTATCGCGATTACTATACAGGGCAGTACGCCAAACGCTGATGGGCATCCTAGGGAATCTTTTCGGGAAAGGACAGGCCACGCTACCCCCGGTGGACCTCGGCATCCTGAAGTGCGATGTGCACTCGCATTTTATCCCCGGCATCGATGATGGCGCGCCTTCCGTGGTTGACAGCTTGGAGCTGCTGCGTGCCATGCGCGAACTGGGTTACCAGAAGGTCGTCACCACACCGCACAGCATGGCGGATGGATACAGGAACGCGCCTGAAGTGATCCTGGGCGGCTTGGAGAAATTGCGCCGGGCAGTGAAAGAGGAAGGCTTGGATATCGAGGTGGAGGCCGCCGCGGAATACTATCTCGATCATGATCTCATGGAGAAGTCCAGTGCGCAAAAGCTCTTGACCTTCGCCACGGACATGGTGCTGTTCGAGCTGCCTTTCATCAGCGAACCCTCTGTTCTATTGAGTGCTGTCTTCGAAATGCAGACACAAGGTTACCGGCCCGTACTGGCACATCCGGAACGTTACACGTTCTGGCACACGGACATGGGGATGATGGAAAAGCTGAAGGACCGTGGTGTCATCTTCCAGCTCAACGCGATAGCCCTGATGGGCGCCTATGGACCAGCAACGAAAAAAGCCGCTGAAAAGATCATCGACAAAGGCTGGTACGGACTTGTGGGGAGCGATTGCCATAGCATGAAGCACATCGCGGCACTGGAAGCGGCGCGCACGGAACCATACCTGCACAAGTTGATCGAGGGCGGGAAGTTGTTGAACGCCACGTTATAGCATCCGGGATGATCCCCTCAAGATGCCCTTCGCATGATCGGCGTTGACAACATCTCTTTCTGGCAGGTTCCTGCTACAAGAGCGCAAGTCACTTAATTCCCGGACCGACCATGTCCGACCCATTTGTCGTTTACCGGGGTAGGGCGGGCCACCTTACGCTGCGCTCGTCGCCAACTCCTTGCTCACCTTCTTGAACAGCCCCTGCAGCACGTTGCCGGGGCCGCATTCCACGACGTTATCGGCACCGTCAGCGAGCATGTTGCGCATGATCTGTGTCCAGCGAACCGGAGCGGTGAGCTGGGCGATGAGGTTGGCCTTGATCCTCGCGGGATCCTTACGGCCTACCGCGTCCACGTTCTGGTAGATGGGGCAGCGGGGGTCACTGATGGGAGTGTAGGCGATGGCCGTAGCGAGTTCCGCACGGGCGGGTTCCATCAACGGGCTGTGGAAAGCACCGCCAACGGGTAACAACAAGGCACGTTTCGCTCCAGCGGCTTTCAACGCTTCACAGGCGGCGTTCACGGCTTCCAGTGTTCCGCTGATCACCAATTGGCCAGGGCAGTTGTAGTTGGCAGGAACCACGATCCCGGGGATGGCAGCACAGATCTCCTCCACTTTCGCATCCTCCATGCCGAGAATTGCAGCCATTGTACCGGGTTTTGCCTCGCAGGCCTTTTGCATGGCATTGGCGCGGGCTGCCACCAATTTCAGGCCGTCACTGAATTCCATCGCTCCTGCCGCCACCAAGGCGCTGAACTCACCCAGTGAATGCCCTGCGACCATGTCGGGCTTGAAAGCATCGCCCATCGTTTTGGCGCGTATCACGCTGTGGATGAAGATCGCCGGCTGGGTGACGTTGGTCTTTTTCAGGTCCTCTTCCGTGCCGCTGAACATCACGTCAGTGATGTTGAAGCCGAGGACGTTGTTGGCGTGCTCGAAGAACACGCGTGCGTTGGCGTCGGACTCATAAAGCTCCTTTCCCATGCCGGGAAATTGGCTGCCTTGGCCGGGGAAAACGTACGCTTTCATATAGCTGTATAGGTCTTCAAGTTAGGGTCCGTCCAATGCTCAGTTCTTCCGGCTGCCGAACAAGCGCAGCAAAGCCAAGAACAGGTTTAAGAAGTCCAAGTACAGGCTCAGTGCACCCATCAACGCCATTTTCTGCGCCATTTCGGTGCCGTTCACCACGGCACTTCCCACCTGTTTCAGGCGTTGCATGTCGTATGCGGTCAGTCCCGTGAAGATCACCACGCTCAGTACGCTGACGATGTAGCCCATCGTATCGCTCTTCAGGAAGATGTTCACCACCATGGCGATCACAATGCCGATGAGGCCGATGAAAAGCAGGCTCCCAAGCTTGGTGAGGTCGGTCTTGGTGGTATACCCCGCAACGGCCATCACGCCGAACAGTGCGGCGGTAACGAAGAATACAGAGGCGATGGAGCCGATCTGGTAAACCAGGAAGATGTAAGAAAGACTAGCACCGGTGAGCGCCGAATACGCGACGAATACGGCCAAGAGCGCAGTGCCGCTGAGCCGGTTCACCATCCCGCCCATCAGGAACACGAGGGCCAGCGGAGCGAAAAGGACCACCCAGCCCAGGATGGTCTGCTTGCCGGTGTTGAAGTCCACCAGATAAGCGAGCATGGTCATATCGTGCCCGAACCAGTAAGCCACGCCGCCGCTAAGGACGAGCGCGAGTGCCATATAGGTGAAGACCTTGCCCAGGAAGGTGCGCACTTCCGCGGGGTCGGCGACAAAGCCGGGATGAAGTGCGACTTCTGATGCGAGGGTGGAAAGGGAGCTGCGGAACATGGTTGCTTGGTTGTGGTTCAGTGGAGTGTTGCGGAGATGAGCTTGATGAACTCCTCGCGCGTACGGTGATCATTAAGGAAAACCCCGGTGAAAGCGGAGGTGGTGGTGACACTGTTCTGTTTCTGCACACCCCTCATCTGCATGCAAAGATGGGAAGCTTCGATCACTACGGCGACACCGCGAGGCTTCAACGTATCCTGGATGCAGTCACGGATCTCGTTGGTGAGTCTTTCCTGCACCTGCAGGCGGCGCGCAAATGCGTCCACCACACGGGGGATCTTGCTCAGCCCGGTGATCTGTCCCTTGGGGATGTACGCCACGTGGGCTTTTCCGAAGAACGGTAGCATGTGGTGCTCACACAGGCTGTACACTTCGATGTCCTTCACCAGTACCATTTGGCTGTAGTCCTCCTTGAACAAGGCTTTGCGCAGGATGGCAGCGGGGTCCAGGTCGTAACCATGGGTCAGGAATTGCAGGCTCTTGGCCACACGCATGGGCGTTTGCAACAGGCCTTCGCGGTCGGGGTCTTCGCCAATAGCTTCCAGGATGTCGGAATAGTGTGCACTGATGCGTGCGGTGCTTTCCGGTTCGAACGTATCCGTACGACGATAGCCATCCATCGGCCCGTGGTTGCCCGCTCCGTTCGTGCCTTCTTGTGCCGCCCCGGTCGCAGCTTTGGCTTTAACGCTCTTTTTTGCCATCGTTATCCGCCGAAATATTCAACGCTGTTGTTCTCGGTCTCCTGCACTTTCACGCAGTGCAACGTGCCGCCGATCTTACTTATGGGGCTTTCGAGCTGCTTCCAGAACGCCACCGCGAGATTCTCCGTGGTACTTCCCACGCCCTTCAGGAATGGAACGTCCATGTCCAGGTTCTTGTGGTCCACTTGGTCGATAACGTGCTCGTGAAGCAAACGGCTCAATGCCGAAAGATCCACTACGAAACCTGTTTCCGCGCTGGTGGCGCCTTTTACCGTCACCCACAACTCGTAGTTGTGTCCGTGCCAATTAGGGTTGGAGCACTTGCCGAAGGTGGCGAAGTTCTTCTCGGCGCTCCATTCGGGGCGGCCGAGCTTGTGCGCGGCGCTGAAGCGCTCGCGGCGGGTGATGTGGACTACGGGCATGGGTCTTATGGGTCCGCTACGGATCGGTCGCAAAGGTACGGAGAGCGAGGCACAGCGATCATCCGCGCTGGACCCATGCAACTTACCTTCGCGCGTTCCACCCAAACCTGTCCCATGCTGGAAACCGCCTACCTGCGCACCAAGCCCGATGAGGCCCGCACCCGCTTGGCCAAACGCAACATCGATGCCAACGCGCTGCTCTCCAAGGCCGCCGCTTTGGACGAACATCGACGCAGCACGCAGAACGTGCTGGATGCGAAGCTCGCCGAGATGAATGATCAAAGCCGCACCATCGGGGAATTGATGAAGGCCGGCAAGAAGGATGAGGCTGAAGGGGCAAAGCGGCTTACAGCCGAGCTGAAAGAGCGCATCGCTGAGCTGAAGGATGAGCTTACCGAAGCCGAAGGCGCTCTCCACGAGCACCTCTGCACCATACCCAACGTTCCGCAGGAACGCGTTCCACCGGGAAAAACCCCGGAGGACAACATTACCGTGGCACAGCGGGGTGAACTTCCAGAGCTTCCCGATAGCGCCAAGCCGCACTGGGACCTCGGAGAGCATTACGGACTATTCAGTTTGGAGCAAGGCGTGAAGCTCACCGGCGCGGGCTTCCCTGTATACACCGGCCAAGGAGCGAAACTGCAACGCGCGCTCATCGCCTTCTTCTTGGACCGCGCTATTGAAGCGGGCTACGTGGAAGTGATGCCGCCCTTGATGGTGAATGCCGAATCCGCCTACGCTACCGGCCAGTTGCCCGACAAGGAGGGACAGATGTACCATGCCACGGCGGACGACCTCTACTTGATCCCCACGGCGGAAGTGCCCATCACCAACCTGTTCCGTAACGAGATCCTGGACCTGGCCGACCTGCCGGTGAAGCGCGTGGGCCATACGCCGTGCTTCCGGCGCGAGGCGGGCAGCTATGGCAAGGACGTGCGCGGACTTAACCGGGTGCACCAGTTCGACAAGGTGGAGATCGTGCGCGTGGAAACACCCGAGAACAGCAACGCTGCCTTGGCGGAAATGACCAAGCATGTCCAAGGCTTGTTGGACGCGTTGGAACTGCCATGGCGGCAGCTGCTCCTGTGCGGAGGCGACATGGGTTTCACCAGCGCCATCACCTACGATATGGAGGTTTATGCTGGCGCCCAGAAGCGCTGGCTGGAAGTGAGCTCCATCAGCAACTTCGAGACCTACCAAAGCAACCGATTGAAATTGCGTTACCGCGGAGAGGACAAAAAAGCCCGATTGGCGCATACGCTTAATGGCAGCGCACTGGCATTGGCGCGTATCGTTGCGGCGCTACTGGAGAATAACCAGGATGAGGATGGGATCCGCATCCCCAAAGCGCTTCAACCCTACACCGGCTTCGAACGGATCGTTAAAAAATGAAGCGTCCAATACCGGCGGCGGCTGTTCCTGCGTTGCTCTGCGCGCTTGCCGTTGCCGGTTGTGTAAGGCAGGTGGATCCTGTGGGCATGCACGCCGTGAACGTCCTTTCATTCCGCATCGACAGTTTGAAAGGCCGGTTGGCCGAAATGGACACGGCATCACTGTTGCATATGGGCAGGCTTTTCAGTGCTGAACGTGAAGGAATGGAACGTCGGTTCAAGGACACGTTGGGTGTGGCCGAGGCAGAGGTGCTGGGGAACTACTACCGGGCCATGGGCGGAACTTTGCCCCATGTGATGGATGAACGCCTCCGCTTGCACGCGTTGCTCGCTAATGCATCCCAACGTTTGGAGGACCTGCAGCACGACCTTTGCTCGGGATTCATATCCAGGACGGAGACTGGTCAGGCCGTACGTGTTGAGACGGAATGGTGCGACCGGCTTTCAAAGGACATGGCTATGTTGACCGCAGAGGCCGTGAAGCTTCAAAAAGATCGGGCCGAGCTGCGGGCAAAAGCAGCTGAATTCCTGCATCCATGAAGCCGATCAAGCTTTCGTTCCCTTTGCGCGTGCTGATCATCATGCTTTTGCTCGGCCTGTCGCCGCGCGCTCTGGCCCAACCTGGAACAGATGAGCAGCTCGCGCTGGAATACATGCGGCAAGGCCAATACGAAAAGGCTATTCTCTATCTGGAAAAGCTGTACGACAAACAACCCACGGCGTTCTACTACGACCAGTTGTTCAAGGCGCGTACCTCGTTGAAGCAATTCGACGAAGCTGAAAAACTGGCCAAGGAGCGCATGCGCCGCCAGAACGGCGACCCCGTGTATCTGGTGGATATCGGTGCGGTCAAAAAGATGGAGGGCGATACCGCCAAGGCCGAACAACAGTTCGACAAAGCGTTAAAGGCCCTACAGCCGGAGCAGGCCGCCGTGCGCAACATGGCCAACGCATTCTCCAAGTACAACGAGCAGGGCAGGGCATTGGAGACCTACCAGCGGGGACGTAAGATCCTGAAGGACGGTGCTTCGGATTTCTTTTACGAGACCGCTGCGTTGCGCGCCGGTCAAGGCGACGTTCCCGGTATGGTGAGCGACTACTTGGACCTTCTTGGTACCAATCCCGCATACATGCAGGCGGTGCAGAATGGCTTGGGGCGATTCATCGATTTCACCGCTGCCGATGACCGCAGCGATCTGCTGCGCACAGAGCTCCTCCGGCGGATCCAGAAAGACCCGGACAATACGCTGTTCCAGGAAATGTTGGTATGGCTTTACCTCCAACGTAAGGATCTCAACAGCGCGTTCGTCCAGAGCAAGGCCATGGATAAGCGCTTCAAAGAGGACGGTGAACGGTTAATGGCACTGGGTGATATGGCCGTGACCAACAAGGACTGGGTCGTTGCCGCCAAAAGCTATGCTTATGTGGCCGAGCGCGGAGCAGGCACGCCTTGGTATGGTGCGGCCCGTACCGGCCTCGTGCAGGCCAAGGATGCACAAGTGCGGGATCAGGCCGATCCCCCGATGGAACAACTGCAGGAGTTGCGCGCGCTTTACGTGTCCACCTTGGACGAGCTGGGGCGGACGCCGGTGAACGTGAAATTGATCAACGGACTGGCCCATTTGAAAGCCTATTACTTGGATGATGCCGCAGGAGCAACAGCCGACTTACGCCAGGCCATCGCCATGCCGGGTCTGGATCGTCAGCAGCAGGGACGCATGAAGCTCGACCTGGGCGACATCCTCGTGTTGCAAGGCGAGATCTGGGATGCAAGTCTTCTTTATTCCCAAGTGGACCTCGACATGAAGCAGGATGTGCTCGGCCACGAAGCGCGCCTGCGCAATGCCAAAGTGAGTTTTTACGCCGGCGACTTCCTCTGGTCCAAGGCCCAATTGGACGTGCTGAAGGCCAGTACCAGCAAGCTGATCGCGAATGATGCCATGGAGCTTTCCCTGCTCATCGATGATAATCTGGGTACCGACACGGTGAGTGGTGCCCTAAGTCTTTTCGCCCATGTGCAATTGCTCACTTTCCAACATAAGTACGATTCCGCACTGGTGCAGCTGGATACCTTGAACGCTCGCTTCCCGCAGAGCAGCTTGGGTGACGACATCCTCTATGAACGCTACCGTATCGCGCACGCAAGACACCGCTACGAAGAAGCCGCGGGCTACTTGCAGAAGGTGGTGGAGCTGTACCCGAACGACATTCTTGTGGACAATGCCATGTATGATCTTGGCCTGCTTTACGAGAACGATATCGGTGACAAGGAGAAAGCCAAGGATTGGTTCGGTAAACTGCTCTTTGAGCAAAGCGGTAGCATATTCACCGCGGATGCACGCGAGCATTACCGGAAGCTGAGGGGGGACCACGACAACCTCGACACGCCTGAACAGAAATTCCTTAACGGAACCCCATGATCATCTACAACGTTACCGTCAGTGTGGACTTCGAGGTTCATGAAATGTGGCTGGCATGGATGCGCCACACCCATCTGCCGGAAGTGATGGCAACAGGCTATTTCCTGGATGCACGCATCTGCCGCGTTCTGGCCGATGAAGATTCCGGAGCCACCTACGCGGTGCAATATTCCTGCACGGACATGGCCGCTTATGAGGAGTATCGGGACAACCATGCGGAACGGTTGAAGGCAGAATCGGAAAAATACTATGGCGGCAAGGCCCTCGCATTCCGGACATTGTTGGAAGTAGTCCACACCGCCTGATGTACGTCAAGGCCAAGAAGCACCTCGGCCAGCATTTCCTCCGGAACGAGGATGCCGCGCTCCGTATCACACAAGGGCTCACGCACCATGGCGGCTACCGGGATGTGATCGAAGTGGGCCCTGGGACCGGGGCACTCACGAAGTATTTGGTGCAACGCGATGACATCGATCTCACCTGTATAGAGCTGGATCGTGAATCAGTGGCTTATCTGCATGTTACCTGGCCGCAGTTGAAGGTGGTGCAAGGCGACCTGCTCGGCATGGACCTTTCGGGCATTGGCAGCGGACCACTCGCAGTGATCGGGAATTTCCCGTACAACATCAGCACGCAGATCGTCTTTAAAGTATTGGAGAACCGGGACCGTGTCACTGAGGTAGTGGGCATGTTCCAAAAGGAGGTGGCGGACCGCCTGTGCGCTGGGCCGGGAAGCCGCACCTACGGGATCACTAGTGTGCTTGCACAGGTCTGGTACCACATGGAACCGCTTTTCCTGGTGGAACCGGATGCGTTCATCCCACCACCAAAAGTGCGGAGTGCCGTGATCCGTATGCGGCGGAACGAACGCATCGAACCTCCTTGTGATGAAAAGCTGTTATTCCGCACGGTGAAGGCAGCATTCGGCCAACGGAGGAAGACCCTGCACAATGCTCTGAAGTCGTTCGATCCATTGAAGGGTGGCGTGCCCGTTGAATTTGCCCGTAAGCGTGCCGAGGAATTGTCCGTGGAAGATTTCATTGCCCTTACATGGGCTTGCGTTGGCGAGGAGCTGAAGAAGCCCTGAGGATCGCTGCGCCGGCTTATCGAGGACTACATGCCATGGCCGTGTTGGAAGTAGATCCGCAACCGTGCCGGATCACTCCAAGTCGCTCTTCATCGCGCTGGTGGAAGTTGGCGTGTTGCGTAGATCGCCCAGTGCATTGGCCCTCCATAGTTTAGACCGTGCCGCCCCTTCATGGCGTGTTAGCGGCGCTCACCGACAGCCTGTAAAGAAGGCGTGCGACAAGATCCCCTCCGCCAAGGCTGACCTCTACTTCGATCTCGGAAGTGCTCTGTTACTTCCACAAGCTAGCAAGATCGCACTTATGAAAGCGCCTGAGGCCCATTCCATGAAAATAAACCTGTTCCACTGATCCCATGTGGTAAGTGACCAGTGTTCCGCGGTCCCTAAAAGATCCGATGAACACCTGACTGGAAGATTCTATCGGAACGGCTTTACTTAACCAAATGGTTATATACATTTGCGCTATGCTTGCTCAGGACCGCCTCACTTCCACCTTTCAGGCCCTAGCGGACCCCACGCGTCGCGCCATCCTTTCCCGCTTATCGCAGGGTGAGGCATCCGTTACCGAACTGGCTGCGCCGTTCAGCATGAGCATGCCTGCGATCAGCAAGCACTTGAAAGTGCTGGAGCGGGCGAAGCTTATTTCACGAGGGAAGGAAGCGCAATGGCGGCCGTGTAAGTTGGAAGCCGCGCCGCTGGAGGCTGCCTCGAATTGGGTGGAGCAATACCGCGCCATGTGGGAGGCCCGCTTCGACCGCTTGGACGCCTACCTGAAGGAAGTGCAGGCCAAAGAAGGGAATACCACAAAACCACGTAAGGCAAATGGGCGCAAGAAGTACTGAAACGGGACAGGTCACGAACACTACGGACCGCGAGATCGTCACCACACGCATCATCGAGGCCCAGCGCGAGCTTGTGTGGAAGGCTTTTACCGATCCAAAGGCGCTCGCTCAGTGGTATGGCCCGAACGGATTCAAGCTGACGACGAAAGTGTTCGAATTCGAGGAAGGTGGCGATTGGATCTTCGTCATGCACAGCCCGGACGGTCGGGACTACCCCAATTGGGTCCAGTTCAGAACGATCACAAGACCCGCACGGATCATGCACGACCATGGTGCTGATGAAGGTGAGGTGATGTTCCGAGCGGAGATCACATTTGATGATCTCGGAGACCGGACGCGCGTCACACTTCGATCGGTATTCTCCACTAAGGAAGCGCTCGAAGTTGTTGTGAGGGAGCACGGGGCCGTCGAAGGAGCCAAGCAGACGCTCGCGCGTTTGGATGAATACCTGAAGCAGATCCGCAATAACGGATGACCGATATGCGAAGTGATAGTGCTGAAACAGTGGAGCTGATGACAAGTGCGGTGGGGTCGGTGCATTTCATCACCCGCTTGTTCTCCGCATCGGCTGAACGGGTCCGCAACATGCTTCTGGACCCCGCACTGCAGGCGATGTGGGCCAACTCCGGTTCATTGGCGACAACTGTTCCGCCGATCCAGATGAAGCATGGGTATATGCATTTAAGGGAGCAAGTAGAGGGCCATCCGGTCCGCGTCCGGATCCGTATCCATAAGTGCCCGCGTGTTTGCGAGGTAAATCTCGAACTGCGGATGGGTCCGGAGTTCGCTCTGTCCACTCTATTCGCTTTGGGTATCGATGACCTGTGGGAAGCGCGCCTCTATGCCATCGCCGATCTACTGCACTCCGGACCATTCTCAATACGCCATCAACAATGAACAAGGAAGCGATCTTGAATTTCATCGTTGAGAAGGACGACCGATCGATCACCGTGGAGCGAACCTTCAATGCATCGTTGGACCGCGTGTGGGCAGCCTGGACTGAAGCGGACAACCTCTGCCAATGGTGGGCGCCAAAGCCTTGGCGCTGTGTGATAAAGGAGCTCGACTTTCGCGAAGGGGGACGCTGGCTGTATTGCATGGAAAGTCCCGAAGGCGACCGGCACTGGTGCTTTTTCGATTACGAAGCGATCTGTCCGAAGTCGTTTTATGCGGGCAACGATTCGTTCTGCGATGAACAGGGAGTTGCCAGCGACCTGAAACCCAAAGTGCGCTGGGAGAACAAATTCAGCGAAAGGGACGGCACCACGCTCGTGCAGATCGTTCTGCGTTTCAACTCCGCCCAAGACCTCAACAAGCTCATTGAGATGGGCTTCAAGGGCGGGTTCACCATGGGCATGGACCAACTTGATGAACTGCTCACCGAACGGACCATCTGACGGAAACAACATGGTACGAAACCCATTCATGAACACCAAGCCCGCTATCATCACCACACAAGCGGTACCCACCGCCGTGATCCACCTCGTGATCCCCGGCCGTGAAATGCCGAAGTATATGGACCCGGCGATCCAAGAGATCTTGAATGCGCTGAACGACCAATGGTCTCAACCGGTCGGAGCCATGTTCTCCTATCACCATCGTCGACCATCGGAAACGTTTGACTTCGAGATCGGCTTCCCGGTGTCTAAGGCGATCAAGCCTATTGGGCGCGTCGTGAATGGCTCGTTGCCTGCGGAGAAGGTCGTTCGTTCGGTGTATCAGGGGCCGTATGAAGGACTTGGGAATGCCTGGGGCGAGTTGCAAGGCTGGGTGCGCGAGCGGAAGCTTGCCGAAAGCGGGCGTTTCTGGGAGTGCTACTTAGGCAACCCGCAAGAAGTCAAGGATCCGAAGGACTACCGGACGGAGTTGAATTGGGTGATCGGCTGAACGGGACATCGATCACAACATTACCATGGCCGAACAACCATCACCGATGATCCCTGATGACCGGGCAATCGTGGCCTTCGAGAGTGCTCGTGCGTGGGAGGCATGGCTGACGGAGCATGGCACAACCTCACCAGGCCTCTACATCAAGATCGCGAAGAAGGACAGCGGTGTGCGTTCGGTCACCTATGCTGAAGCGCTGGAGGTGGCGCTCTGTCACGGTTGGATCGATGCCATCAAGAAAAGCTTCGACGCTTCGTTCTTCCTTCAGAAGTTCGTTCCGCGAAGTACCCGCAGCATCTGGAGTGAGATCAACAAGAAGAAAGTGCAGCAGTTGATCAAGGCCAAGTTGATGCGGCCCGCAGGTCTTGATGCCGTGAAGAACGCCAAAGCGAACGGACAATGGGACAACGCCTATGCCCCGGCGCGGACGATCACTGTTCCACCCGAGCTGGAAGCAGCCTTGAAGAAGAACAAGAAAGCGGCCGCCTTCTTCAAGACCTTGACAGGAAGCAACCGCTACGCGATCCTGCATCGCCTGCACACGGCGAAGAAGGAGGAGACGCGCGCGAAACGGCTCGTTCAATTCATGGACATGCTGGAGCGCGGCGAAACGATCCATTGAGCATCCTTACGATCCACCCGGACCACGACCATCAACAAACCACAAACCATATTCAAGAAGATCATCCTCGGCCTACTGGCCATCGTCGCCATCATCCTCATTGTCGCGGCCTTCCAGCCCAACACCTATCATGTGGAGCGCTCCGCCGATGTGGCCGCACCTCCCGAAGCCGTGTATGCCCAAGTGAATGATTTCCACAACTGGCCTCAATTCAACCCCTTCCAGCAATTGGACCCGAATGCAAAAGTCCGATATGAAGGCCCGGAGAAAGGCGAAGGCTCCACCTTTTTCTGGGAAGGAAATAGCCAGATGGGTAAGGGCAGCATGACCATCACCAAAAGCACGCCCGATGAACGCGTGGACATCCTTATGCACTTTGATGAGCCGATGGAAGGCGATGCGGGATCGGCATTCATCATCAAGCCCAACGGCAGCGGGACGCACGTTATCTGGAGCATGGATGGAAAGAACAACTATATCAGCAAGGTCATGTGCCTATTCATGGACATGGACAAGATGATAGGCGGGGAGTATGAGAAAGGGCTGGCGAAGCTGGGGGAACTGCCTGCGGCCCATTGATCCATATCAATTCGTCCAGAAGGTTTGCGCAACCAAAGAGGTCATTGATGCTGGTCCGAGATCAGTCGTTCGTCAAGATCCAAAGAAACCAAAAACAAAAGCGATGGCAAGCACCAGTACCCAACTCTACTTCGTAGGCAGGACCGAAGCGGCCTTTGCCTTCTACAGAGAAGTTTTCCGCTCGGATTACAAGGGCGAACCCGTGCGCTTTTCCGCCATGCCTGGCATGGAGGGTCAACCTCCGATGTCGGAAGCGGATAAAGCACTGATCATGCACATTGCATTGCCGATCCTTGGCGGTCACAAGCTCGTGGGCACGGATGTTCTTGACCGCTTGGGAGTAAAGCTGAATGTCGGCAACAACGTCCAGATCCTCTTGGAAACGGACACCCGGACAGAGACGGACAGGCTCTGCAAGGAATTGTCCGAAGGAGGCGAGGTGGACATGCCCCTGGTGGAATTGCCGTGGGGCGACGACTACGGAAGTTGCATCGACAGATTCGGTGTGATGTGGGTGTTCACGTGTTCAGCAAAGGAATAGTTCCGGCCAAACGCCGATCGCTCAGACCAGATAAACTCAACCGAACAACCAACACCACGATGGCAAGCACCAGCACCTATCTGAACTTCGAAAGGACCACTGCAGAGGCATTCGCATTTTACAAGAAAGTCTTTCGCACGGAATACATGGGGGAGATCTTCCGGATGTCCTCCGTGCCTCCGCAGCCCGGGCAACCGGCATTGGCTAACGCTGATAAGGATCTGGTCATGCATGTTGCGTTGCCGATACTCGGTGGCCACATGCTCATGGGCACGGATACTGCTTCGATCATGGGAGCCAAGGTGACCTTTGGGAAGGGCATACAGCTCAACCTGGAGCCCGACACCCGCGTGGAGACCGACCGGTTGTTCAACGAACTTTCCAATGGCGCCAAAGTGGGCAATCCCTTGAAGGAAGAGTTCTGGGGCGCCTATTTCGGCAGCTGCACGGACCGCTTTGGCGTTCGCTGGATGTTCAATTGCCAAGCGAAGGAGTGATCCCCGATACCTGCAAAAGATGAAGAACCTCTTCAGTACGAATTAACCCGAACAGATCCGTAATGCCCATCGCCTCTTTCCAAGCCTACCTCGACAACATCAAGGCCAAGACCGGCAAAACACCCAAGGACTTCCGCGATGTCGCGAAGAAAAAGGGCTTCATCAAACCGAATGGTGAACTCACCGTGAAGGCGATGGAGATCTTCAATTGGTTGAAGGTCGACTTCGATCTCGGGCGCGGCCACGCCATGGCGATCTACCACACCTTCAAGGAGAAGTCGGAATAACGGCGCTTCCCTCATTAAAGATCAGGCACATGGACACGACGACAGCAGAACGACAACGCACCTTGGTGATCGAGCGCACCTTCGACGCGCCGGCGCATTTGGTATTCAGTGCATGGGCCAAGCCGGAGCACTTGGTGCGTTGGTTCGGCCCGAACGATTTCACCTTGCCCACCTGTGAGCAGGACTTCCGGGTGGGAGGGAAGTACAACTTCTGCATGCAGGCTCCGGATGGTACGGACCATTGGGTCCGTGGCGAGTATCACGAGATCAGTGAATTCGATCGCCTGGTATTCACGTGGACGCGCGATGATGGTCAGCTCACGCCTTGGGTGGACAACATCGTTACGCTCATGTTCGAGGAACAGGACGGCCGGACAAAGATGACCCTGCATCAGGCGCTTTTTGCCACGGAGCAATTCCGAAATGAACACACCGGGGGCTGGAGCGAATGCCTTGAGCGCCTCACCGACTTCATTAAAACACAACTTAACTGATCACAATGCCGAAACAGATCTTCATCAACATGCACGTGAAGGATCTACCAAAGAGCAAGGTCTTCTTCGAGCAGATCGGTTACAGCTTCAACCCACAGTTCTCAGATGAGAATGCTGCGTGCCTCGTGATCAGTGATACGATCTACTGCATGCTGCTGACTACGGGGCACATGGAGCGGTTCATCCCGAAAGGCAAGTCCATCGCCGATGCGACGAAGACCACGGAAACACTGCTGGCTCTTTCGTGCGATAGCAAGGATGCGGTGAATGCGATCTACGACAAGGCCATTGCGTCCGGTGCCACGGAATGCCGCCCTGCGGAGGATCACGGCTTCATGTATGCGCGCAGCTTCAATGACCTCGATGGACATATCTGGGAAGTGTTCTGGATGGATCCGTCGGCGGTGAAATAGTCCGAGATAGGGGATCTGACGGTAACCGGCCTGGCACTAAGATCCTTTTGAAGCATTTCAATATGAAACACTCAGCCAAGAACACCGACGAATTCTTGACGATACTACGGGACGACCAGACCAATTTCTTTCCGAGGTCGGGCAGGTGGATCCTGACCCAGACCCAAAGTGGCAAACCATGAAAAGACCCAACACCACCTACTGGATCATCACCGCGCTCTTCAGCGCGTTCATCATCTTTAGCAGCGTGGGCGGCATCACAGTCAATCCGCAAGCCGTGGAATTAATGCACGTCCACTTGGGGTACCCCAACTATTTCATCCAATGGTTCTCGGTCTTCAAGATCATCGGGGCCATTGCCATTCTGCTGCCCATGGTGCCTGCGCGCGTAAAGAAGTGGGTCTACTTCCACTTCTTCGTGGGTCTGTTCACTGCGGTGGTTTCCTTCATCGCGGTGGGCGCTGCCGTGGCGGACTGGGCGCCGATCTTCTTCATTGCGGTACTGCTGGCGGCGTATGGGGTTTACAAGAGGCGACAAGCCCTGCGGACTGCGAATTGATCCCCACCGAACGGTTACTTTGGACCATGGAACCCATCACCGCCCACCGCCAGCGCAACGCCGTCAGCACTCCAGCCCCGGATGAGATCCGCATCACACGGGTCTTCAACGCCCCACTGCAACAGGTGTGGAACGCTTGGACCAACCCTGTGACGTTGGTGCATTGGTTCGGTTGCGCGGCGTTCAGCACCACGCATGCAGAGGCCGATGTGCGCGTTGGCGGCAGGTGGCGTGTGACCATGGTCGCGCCTACCGGGGAGGAATTCCCAGCGTATGGGACCTACTTGGAGGTGCATGCACCGGGCCGCTTGAGCTTTACCCACCAATGGGAGAAGCTCGTTGGCGGGGTCAATCCAGCTCACCATCGCACGGAGGTGACCGTGGAATTCTTCGACGTGGAAGGATGCACGCGCATGGAGTTCCGCCAGACCGGTCTGGCCACCCCGGCTTCCCGCGATTCCCACATCGGTGGCTGGAGCGATTCGTTCAATGCCTTGCACAGACAGCTTCAGCCGTGATCGTCATTTGGTGATCGAGCTCCGGAGGCTATGAGCCGGACAGCACACCGAATTCCAGTACCCGGAAACGAAAGTGGTGGCCGCAACGGACCACCAATTCCAGTAAGATCGAATTGCTTCGACTGTTCAGTCAATAACAGGTTTACTCTCTTCCGACCTATCCTTCCAGCTCCAAAACCTTGGAATTGTCGACTTTTTCGAGATGGATGGTCTCTTCACCTTTGGGCAAACGCCAGTGGATGGTCGCACCTTCCTGGTAACCGATCAGTGCAGAACCCATCACAGTAAAGACAGAAAGCTTGTTGGCCTTCAGGTCGGCATCCTTCGGCATCACGAGCTGCAAATTCTCTTTGCGTGCGGTTGGGGATTGGAAAGTCACCACGCTGTTCACGCGGACCACGTTCGTAGGCAGCTCCTTTTCCTCCCTGACCTCAGCCTGCTTGAGCTCTTCAAAGAGCTGGTCCAAGCTTTTCTGCACGGTGACGTCGGCAGGGGTGAAGCCGATGATCCAGGACATGATCAAGTCGCGTTCCTTGGCGGAAACGATCAATTTCGGGTTGGTCATTTCAAATGCGTTTAAGTTCAGTGATGATGGCGGAAAGACTTTCTTTCGCGTCGCCGAAAAGCACCTTACAGTTCTGCCGGTCGAACAGTGTGTTCACCACACCGGAATAACCTTTGGCCATGCTGCGCTTCATTACGATCACCTGTTTAGCCTTGTATGCGCGTATGATCGGCATGCCGTAGATCGGGCTGTCAGCATCGTTCTCCGCGGCCGGGTTCACCACGTCGTTCGCACCTATCACCAGAACGGTGTCGTAGTGTTCCATGGTGTTGTTCACCTCGGACATTTCCAATACCGACTCATACGGGATGTTTGCCTCCGCAAGTAGCACGTTCATGTGCCCGGGCATGCGGCCCGCAACGGGGTGGATGATGAAATGAAGGTCCACGCCGCTTTCCTTGAGCATCTCCTGCAAGGCAAAACATTCGCGTTGTGCTTGGGACACGGCCATGCCATAACCCGGTACAACGGCTACCTGCTTGCTGAAAGCCAGCAACGACGCTGTTTCCACCGCGGATATGGAACGTATGTCCTGGTCAGCCTCCGATGCTGTGCTCTTACCTGAAACGATCTTTCCCGCAAGAACCCCTGCCAACGAACGGTTCATAGCCGAGCACATTTGCAACGTGAGCAGGATGCCGGTCGCACCCACAAGGATGCCGCCAATGATCATTACCGGGTCATGGAACAGCAGGCCGGCCATCAATGTGGCTACACCGGTCAATGCGTTCAACAACGAGATCAGAACAGGCATGTCCGCACCGCCGATCGGCAACGTGAGAAACACGCCATAAGCCAATGCCGCAACGGAGATCCCCAAAAGCAATGCTGGATAAATGGATGGATCCACCGGCATTGCGATGTAATAGACCAAACCGACGAGAAGTACCACAAGAAGAGTGCGAGCGAGCACCTTATGGATCTGCGCGGGGCGTGGCAACTTTCGTCCATCGAGTTTCAAATAGGCCACCATGCTACCGGTGAATGCCGCGCCACCGAAGAGGTTGGTCAGGATGAGAACGCTGCCCAAGAGTTTGCTTTCCACAACGGTGCCTGTGCCATACACTTCGTTCAGGCCGAGTACCACGGCGCATGCACCGCCCAAAGCGTTGAAGATGCTCACCAGTTGCGGCATCGCCGTCATCGCCACCCGGTTGCTCCACGTCCTGCCTATCAAGGTGCCCACTGCCAGCAAGACGATCAGCAAGATCAAGTTGGTAGATCCCGCCCAACCAGTGGCCACCACCACGGCTACCAAGGCAAGCACCACACTGGCCGCAGCCAACATGTTCCCGACCTTGGCGCGGGCGGGATCTCCCATGAACTTAAGGCCTTGTATCAGGCCCACTGTGGCAAAGAGGTAGACGAAGTTCATCATCATGCGTTCCGGCCTTTAGCGGGTTTGCGCTTCACGCTGAACATGGAAAGCATGCGATGAGTTACAAAAAAGCCGCCGGCCAGGTTAATGCAGCCAAGCACTACCGCGAGTGAGGCAGCGGCGATGGTCCAACCGTTCTCCATCGGTGTATTGAGCAATTGCACGATGCCACCGAAGAGGATGATGCCGCTGATGGCGTTCGATCCCGACATGAGCGGTGTATGCAACACGGCCGGTATGTTCTTGATCACCTCGAAGCCCAGTAGCAGGCTTAAGGCGAGTACGAACACGCCGTCAATGGGGGTAATGGTATAGCTCAGGTCCATCAAGTTCAGTTTGCGGCGCCGTGAAGGGCCAAGATGCGCTCATTCACAGACTTGCCATCCTGCACCACCAGCGTGGAACGTAGGATCTGGTCTTCAGCAAGTTTTTCTTTGTGCTTCAACAAGTACTCTATGAACGCGACATAGTTGTTCGAGAGCAGGAAAGAGGTACTGTGAGCACAGCTGCATTCGATCGAGGTAGGTCCCAGAATGGTCACTTCGTTATGCATCACGGTCTTGTCCGGTTGCGTCAAGGCGCAGTTCCCTCCCGTGGCAGCGGCGATATCCACTACGACAGCCCCGGGCTTCATGCCGTTAACCATTTCCTCGGTGAGCAACAGGGGAGCTTTTCTGCCGGGGACCCTGGCGGTGGTGATGACCACGTCCGACTTGGACGCCTCCTCGTGGATGCGGTCACGGATCTTCTTCAGGAATTCCTCGGACTGTTGCGAGGCATATCCAGTACCCTTGCTGTCATCCACGGCGCCCTCCACCTCTATGAAGGTCGCGCCCAAGCTCTCCACTTCTTCCTTCGATGCTGCGCGAACATCGTACGCCTTCACAACGGCGCCGAGCCTGCGTGCGGTAGCGATTGCCTGCAAGCCCGCTACGCCGGCGCCCATTACCAAGAACTTTGCTGGTCGCAACGTGCCTCCGGCGCTAGTGATCATCGGCACGGTGGCCAAAGACCGCTCAGCGGCCAACAGCACAGCTTGGTAACCCGAGATGGAACCCACCGACGACAGCACATCCATCGCTTGTGCCAATGTGCTGCGCGGGATCAGGTCCAAACTGAAGACCGTGATGCCACTGTGCAGATAGCGTCCCACATTCTCGGGTGTCCACAGAAAGTTGAAGGTGCCGATGAAGGTCTTGTTCCCTGTTATCGCGGCACCCTCATAGTGGTGGTCGTAGCTCAACAGGATGTCCGACCCGTCCATCACCTCCTCAGCGCTGTCCACCAGCTTGGCGCCGGCGGCTTCATAAGCCTCGTTGGTGAAGCCAGCGGACCGTCCCGCGTCCCGTTGTACGAGGATCTGCGCTTGACTTTTCAGTCGTTCAACCCCCGACGGGGCCAAAACAGTGACACGCCGGTCCGCACGCTCCTTCAATACACCGATGCGTACTGTGCTCATGGGAATATGCCGCGCTCCTTATAGGTCTTCTCCAAGCGGCGTAGTGCCACGATATAGGCACTGGTGCGCCAATCCACCTTGAACTCAGCGGAAGTGGCGATCACTTGGGTAAAGGACGTGTCGATCTTGTCGTGGATCATCTTCAGCACTTCCTCGATCTTCCAGATCTCGCTGCGCTTGTTCTGCAACCATTCGTAGTAGCTGCCTATAACGCCGCCGGAGTTACACAGGATGTCCGGTATGATGTCGACCTTGTTCTTGCGCAGGATCTCTTCGCCAGCAGTGTTCGTAGGTCCGTTGGCACCTTCGGCCACAACTTTTGCTTTGATGCCACCTGCGTTCTCGCCGGTGATCTGGTTGCCCAATGCTGCGGGCACTACGATGTCGCAGGGTAGGGCGAAGAAGTCTTTCGGCTCCATTTCCTTTGCACCCTTGAAGCCTTTGATGTTGCGGCCGTTCGCGTCGCTGTGCTCCAACAATGCTTCGGGGTCGATCCCTTTTTCATCGTGCAGTGTAGCGGTAGCATCCTGCACGGCAATCAATATGGCACCTTCCTTCAACAGGAAGTGAGCGGTCCAATAACCCACGTTGCCGAAGCCCTGCACGATGAAGCGCATGCCTTTCAGATCATGCTTGTGGATCTTGGCCCATGTTTTCAGGTTGGCCACCACGCCGAAACCCGTAGCCCGGTCGCGGCCTTCCAATCCGCCGGCGCCCAGAGGCTTACCCGTCACTACGTGAAGGTTGGCGAAACGTGTGGAGGGTGATTTTGTGCTGGAGAAGGTGTCCGCGATCCATGCCATGATCTGGGCATTGGTGTTCACGTCAGGCGCCGGGATGTCCAGGTCGGGGCCGATATTGTCACCTAAAGCGTAGGTAAAGCGACGCGTGATGCGTTCGAGCTCACCTTGTGAATACTGCTTGGGGTCGATCTCCACACCGCCTTTCGCACCGCCATAAGGCAGGCCGGCCAAAGAGGTCTTCCACGTCATCCATATGGCAAGAGCGCGGGCTGCGTCGATGTCCAAGGTGGGGTGGTAGCGCAAGCCGCCCTTGTATGGCCCGAGCGCGTTGTTGTGCTGTACACGATAGCCGGTGAACACCTCTATCTTGCCATTGTCCAAACGTACGGGGAAGTGGACCACGATCTCGCTGTTGGTCTTCGCGAGGATCTTCCGGACCCCGGGGTCCAAATCCATAATGTCCGCGGCATGGGCGAATTGCTCCATGACGACTTCGTACATGCCTTGCTTACGCGGGGCTTTCTCAACGGTCGTTGTTGTCATTTGTTGGCTTATCGATAGTGTTCGCAGTGATAGGTGATGTGGTCTTTTGAGCGCAGTACACAGGTCTTCAAATGGTCGCAGGTGCCGCAGAGACCGGGCACGAAAGGTATGGTGATTTCTTGGCGCACACTTATACGCACGGCCTCCAAGGCAGGTTGCGTCTCGTGCTCCTGGCAGAATGTTACGGGGCCTCCAGCAGTGCGTTGGAATACGCAATGCCCATTATGTACGCAGTTTGCGCAGATGCCCAGTGATGGATCGTTCCGGTTGTTTTTCCGGAGGCTTTTCATCGTCATTGGCCCGTCATTGCCAATAGGCATGCCATGGCACCATATCCAGCGTTGAATACAATGATGAAAATCCCTTATAAGTCCCGCCCGTGCTGGACAGAATTGATTTCCGATGAGTTTATCAATGGAAAAGGGACTAAAGCAAGAGCATTTGAAAACCGGGGCGGAATTCCCCGGCCGGTACGGAATGTATCGGTCCTATTTAAGCTTCTCCCGTAGGGTTTTCCTGTCTATCCCGAGTATCTCCGCCGCCTTGGTCTTATTCTGCCTAGCACTTTCCAGCACGCGTTCGATATGTTCCTTTTCCACCTCTGCAAGGGTCCGCATCCGGTCGTCTCCGTGCGGGTGCCCCCCGGATCGCTCAGGGTTCGCCATTTTCATGGTTTCCGGAAGATCTTCCATGGCCACGGCGTTGTCCTTCATGATGACAAGCCGATGGATAAAGTTCTCCAGTTCCCGCACGTTGCCCGGCCACAGGTAAGCCTCCAAGGCATCCATCACGCGGGCCGGGATACGCAATGGCTTTTTCCCCATGTCCTTGCTGTATTTGGCATTGAAATGGTTAATTAGCAAGGGAATGTCCTCTGTTCTTTCGCGCAGCGGCGGGAGATGGATATTGATGAGGTTCAACCGGTAAAACAGGTCTTCCCTGAAGGTGCCCGTGCGGACCATTTCATTAAGGTCGGCGTTGCTGGCCGAGATCAAGCGGACATTGACGCGTTGGGCTTTGGTACCGCCCAACATGGTGATTTCCTTTTCCTGCACGGCCCGCAGCAGTTTGGCCTGCACCGCCGCGGTGGCGTTGCCGATCTCGTCCAGGAACAACGTGCCACCATCCGCCGCTTGGAAAAATCCCGCCCGGTTGGTCGTGGCCCCCGTAAATGCCCCTTTCGTGTGGCCGAAGAGCTCGCTTTCCAGCAATTGGTCGGGAATGGCGCCGCAGTTCACCGCAAGGAAAGGCGCGGTTGAACGGTCGCTGTTGTAATGGACCGCGCGCGCCACCACCTCTTTGCCGGTGCCGCTCTCCCCGCTCACCAGGATGGTCGCATTGTTGTTCCGTGTGCGTTCCATGATCCGGAATACCTCCTGCATCCGGGGTGATCGCCCAATGATGCCCATGTGGGGGACAGCGATCGGGCCAGCAACGTCTTCCGCGATGTTCTCTTCCGTATTCGTGCCTAACACTTTTTCCACAGCGCTGCGGAGTTCCGCTTCTGTTACCGGTTTGACCAAGTATTCCACGGCGCCCTGTTTCATCACCTCGACCGCTGCCTGTACATCCGGGAAACCGGTGATCACCAGCACGGGAATTTTCGGAAAGTGTTGAGCGATGTAACGCACGAGCTGCGTGCCACTAACATCGGGCATATTGAGGTCCGTGATCACTAGGTTGACCGGGCCCTGCTCCAGCACCGCGATCGCATCCACCACGTTGTTGGTGGTGAAGGGAGTGAGGCCCATGCCGTTCATGTACCGCCGCAACAGTTCAAGCATGTCGCGCGAGTCGTCCACTAGGAGGACGGAAGGTTGTTGCTTCATGAGGAGGATACCGGGAACAGGATGGTAAAGGTGGTGCCTGCTCCCAAAGTGGAGGCCGCTGAAACCTGTCCGCGGTGGCCTTTCATGATGCCGTGCACAACGGAAAGCCCAAGGCCCGTGCCTTCACCGGTGGGTTTAGTGGTGAAAAAGGGTTGGAAGATCTTTTTCAGGTCCGCCGGTGCTATGCCGCTGCCCGTGTCCGTTATGGCGATCGCAACCCAATCGTCATGGATCCGGGAGGCGATGGTGATCGTGCCACCTTTCGGCATGGCCGCCATGGCATTAAGCACCAGGTTGGAAACCACCTGTGCGAACTGCACCTGATCCACCCTTACCGTTGGTAGGTCAGTGCCCAAGTGCCAGGACACGGAGACGTTCTGTTGTTCGAGACGATGTTCCAGAAGATGCAATACATCACGCAAGGCCTTGTTCGCATCAGCCAACTGGAAGTGCGCCGGCATCTCGCAGGAGAAGTACATCAATTTTTTCACGATCTCCCGTCCGATCAATGCCGAATCGATGATGCGCTGCAGGTCGCTGCGTCGTGCCGGGCCCGTTTCGTTCTTCTTCAACAGCTCCGCATAGCCGAGCACATTACCCAAAGGCGTATTCATTTCATGTGCAATGCCTGCGGTGATCTCCGCCAAGATCGTGAGCCGGTCGTTGCTGCGCATCCGCAACTCCAGCATTTCCTGCTGTTGCCGGCGCTCATGCCTTTCGATGGCCGTTGAAAGGTCAGCGGCGATCTTATCCAACAGCTGCTGTTCTTCAGGGAGAAAGAGGGGTTCATCGCCGGCTATCCCAGCATCGGGATAGGAAACCACGATACGGCCCCGTGGCAGATGATCCACTTTCAAAGCAGCATGTATGGCGTATTCGTCATTCGTAAGGCTACCGTGTTCCCTGTCGTCCAGTTGGACCAGTACATGCGCAGCATCAGGGAACTGCCAACCGGTGGGAACCACCTTTAATGCATCTTCTAAGATCTCCGGAAGTGGGCGCTCGTAGGCCTGCGTGACCTTCGCCAAAGCATAAAGGCAATCCAGCTCCTTTACCCTTTCCGCGAGTTTTCGTTCATTCTCCAGTTGCGGCATGCCAAGGGACCTGATCAGTGTTTCTGCTGTTCCGCAAAAGTATCGAGTGCTTTCGGGGCCACATGAAATTGAACATGTCCGATCCCGCCAGCGATTGCGGTTGAAATGGCGCATCGCCCGGGCTCGTGTCGGCCAAAGTATGCGCGCAGGATGGTCCAATAGGCGATACTGGTGCGCATAGCCTAACAGGAATATCTTTCACGCAGTTCCGGAGGGTTCCTGATCTTGGAACTGCTTCCTACAACGAATTTTTTCAGCCATGCCGAAACGAAGAACCCTGTTGAACTCTTTCTATCTGTTCGGGGTCGTTTCCTTGCTGATCGCGCCTGGCCAAGCGCAGGCGCAATGCTGCGACTACACTGTTGCCATGCAGGACGGTTATGGTGATGGCTGGAATGGCGGCAACGTCGATGTGCGCGTGAACAACGTGCTCGTGGGCACGTTCGCGGCCCAAGGCCACCACAGCACCGCTACCTTCAATATTTGCGATGGTGATGCCCTCCAGCTTGTCTACCATGCCGGATACTATGAAGAGGAGAACACGTATCAGGTTTTCGGCCCGGCAGGCAACGTGGTCTTCGCCGACGGACCATCCCCAACAGCGGGAGTGGTTTTCAATGGAACAGGGGATTGCGCAGCTACGGTCTTTCCCGGCAGCTTACCCTGCGCCGCGCTGCCCATCGACACTGCGGATTGTATCACGGTGGACAATACCGGCATCGCCGGCTCTGGCATCAGTGCCGGTTGCGCCAACTATCAAGGTGCGGACCTCTGGTACACCATGCCGGTACCTTTTTCGGGGAATGTGGTGGTATCCACTTCCACCGTGGGCGGGCTGACGGATACCGGTATTTCCCTGTGGACGGGCAGTTCCTGTTTCGACCTGCAGGAATGGACCTGTGATGATGACGGTGGGGATGGCTATTTCTCCCAAGCCGCTGCATACGACCTTCCCCCGGGTGGAATGCTTTACATCCAGGTGTTCGGATACGGTGGTGCCCAAGGAGCCTTCCAACTTTGCGTGCAGGACCTCGGTACCGTAACGCTGGACAGCACGGAGCTGCCTTTGGTGAAGATCAACACGTTGGGCCAGACCATTCCCGACGAACCCAAGATCGATGCACTGATGCGGATCGCTTATAACGGACCGGGTCTGACAACGCTCGTGAGCGATCCACCGAACGTCTACGACGGCCATGTGGGCATCGAGGTGCGTGGTGCCACATCCGCGGGTTATCCCCAACAGCCCTATGGTTTCGAAACGCGCACGGATCTGGGCCAGAGCAACGACGTGCCTTTACTGGGCATGCCGCCGGAAAGCGACTGGGTACTGCTGAGTAATTACAACGACCGATCCTTGCTCCGGAACCAGATCGCGTTCCACTTAGCGCAGGGCATGGGCCAATATGCGCCCAGAAGCTTCCTGAGCGAAGTGCTCTTGGACAGCGCTTACAGAGGTATCTACCTGCTCGGTGAAAAGATCAAGCGGGACCAAGGCCGTGTGGACATTGCCAAGCTCGACCCTGATGAGAACAGTGGTGATAACCTCACAGGCGGCTACATCCTCTCGCAGAACCTTTGGAACAACGACGACAGTTTTGAGTCGAACTATTCGCCCATCGACCATCCCGGCTTCGATGTCCACTTCGTTTACGAATATCCCAAACCCGATGTGATCACTGCGGAGCAGAAGACCTACATCGCGGCATACGTGGACAGCTTGGAGACCGCGCTGTACAGCCCGCAATTCGCCGATCCGGTGATCGGTTATCGCAAATTCCTTGATGTGCCATCGTTCATATCCTATTTCCTGGTGAATGAAGTTGCGCGCAATGCCGATGGTTTCAAGAAAAGCCGCTATTTCCACAAGGACAAATACTCCAACGGCGGCAAGTTGAAGGCCGGCCCCGTTTGGGATTTCGACTGGGCATGGAAGAACATTTACGGTTGCTTCACATCCGATGCCACCGATGGATCCGGCTGGGTGCACGAAGTGAATGATTGCGATCCGGACAACCATTCATGCGGGTGGTACATCCGCATGTTGCAGGACACGACGTTCGCCAATGAGCTGCGATGCACCTATGAAACCTATCGTACCACCATTCTGGACACGACGCAGATCTTCAGCTTTATCGACAGTGTGGCCGGGCGCGTTGACATAGCGCAGGCGCGCCATTTCCAGAAATGGCCCATCCTGGGCATCAGCGGGCCAGCGCCTGAAGTGAACGAAGTGGCCACCACTTACGCAGGCGAGATCGATACACTGAAGGCTTGGATCACCACACGCTTGGCTTGGCTGGACGTCAATATGCCCGGGGAGTGCAGCGGACAACCCAACGGTATGTCCACGTCACCGGCGGTCGCGAACTTGCGTATTTTCCCCAATCCGAGCGCAGGTAGGTTCCACGTGGAGGGCTCGGCAAGTGCTGAAGGCCCGCGTCTAATCGTGCTCCGTGACGTTGCTTGGCGCGTGGTGCAGGAGATCCCATTGTCGAATGGGCCTTTTTCGCGGGAGATCGAGCTGCGCGAAAGCGGTGTTTATTTCTTCACCTTGGAATGCAATGGGCGCATGCTGCAACAAGAGAAATTGGTGGTTTATTGAGTTTCTGGCAGCGGAGAAGGTCTTGACTTGCAACACAAGGTGGGGACTAGGTGAACAATGATACTGCCACTGGTCGCATCGATGCCTATGCGAAGAATGCTTGGGTACTGCGGGGCCACTTATAGGGTTCTTGGAAATACTATTAGGGTTGGTGCAGCCCCTTTTGCGTTTAAAGTGGGGGAGCATCCTGCTTGTGTAGTTTCGCGGGCCGTTCCAGTGGCCGCGCCCATCTCAAAACCGGGTGGCTTCGGAGCGGAGAGGACCGTTGAACCCCGAAGCGAAGCCACATGACCTTCACCATCAGCAAGGCCAACCTTGAACGGCTGAAGGAGCTCGTGGCCCAGCGGGGCGATGCAGAGCTGCTCAGCGCCGTGGATGATCTGCATCCGGCGGACATCGCAGAGGTGTTGGACAACCTGGATCTCATCGAGGCGCAGTACCTGTTCGAACGGCTTGAGCCTGAACTGGCTGCTGACGTTATCCTGGAAGTACCTGAGGACCGGCGCGAGGCCTTGTTGGGCAACTACACCGGCAAGGAGATCGCTGAAGAACTCATTGAGCACATCGATTCCGACGACGCGGCGGACGTGATCGGCGAACTGTCCGACGAGGTGCGCGATGAGGTCCTTGCGAACATCGGTGACAGTGAACAACGCAGCGAGATCACTGAGCTGCTCAGCTACGACGAACACACCGCCGGCGCCTTGATGGCCAAGGAGCTGGTGAAAGTGAGTGCCGATAGTTCAATGCTGGATTGCGTGCGCGAACTGCGCGAACATGCCGAGCACATAGACGATGTCTACGTGATCCTTGTAGTGGACGAGCATGACCGCCTCGTGGGTTCGATCCCCTTGAAAATGCTGCTTACGACATCACTACGGACCCCCGTGCGCGAGGTGTATTTTCCGGATGTGATCAGTGTGAAGGCCCACGAGGATGTGGAGGAGGTGAGCCGGCTGATGGAGAAATACGACCTGGTGATGATGCCCGTGACGGACGATAGGGGTAGGCTCCTGGGCCGCATCACTATCGACGACGTGTTGGACACCATCCGGGAGGAAGAGACCGAGGATGCGCAACGCATGGCCGGTATGGGGGCGTTGGACTATTCCTACAGCAATAGCAGCCTTTGGGAAATGGTGAAAAAGCGATCCGGCTGGCTGGTCGTGCTTTTCATCGGTGAAAGTTTCACCGCCACCGCCATGGGTTATTTCGAGGATCAGATCGCGAAGGCCGTGGTACTTGCGTTGTTCGTGCCGCTCATCATTTCAAGCGGTGGCAACACCGGGTCGCAGGCCAGCACGCTCATCATCCGCGCACTTGCCATGGGTGATATCACCGTGAACGAATGGTGGCGCATATTCCGCCGTGAGTGTAGCGTGGGCCTTATCCTCGGGATGACGCTCGCCGTGATCGGCTTCTTGCGCGTCGCCGTATGGAGCCAATTCACCAGCATTTACGGGCCGCATTGGGCAGAGGTCGGGGGTGTGGTCGCCATCACGCTGCTGGGCGTAGTGATCTGGGGCAACCTGGTGGGCTCACTTTTCCCGTTGCTGTTGAAACGTCTCGGTCTTGACCCGGCGACCAGCTCGGCACCTTTCGTTGCCACGGTGGTGGACGTTACGGGGCTGGTGATCTACTTCACGTTCGCATCCTTTTTCCTGCGTCACGTATTGTAATGAAAGTGAACTTTATTGACAGTGTGCATCCTGTCCTTAGCACGCGCCTTTCCGTTGCTGGCCACACCTGCGAGGACCTCAGTGACCGGACTGGAGAGGACCTTTTAGCACAATTGCGTGATTCGGAAGGACTGATCGTTCGCAGCAGGTTGATGATGGATGCATCGTCCCTGCGCCACGCCCCGAAGCTTCGTTTCATTGCCCGCTGCGGTGCGGGCATGGAGAATATAGACAAGGCCTACTGCGCGGACAGGGGCATCCGGTTGTTCAGTTCCCCCGAAGGAAACCGCGATGCCGTGGCAGAGCATGCCTTGGGTATGCTGCTGGCCTTGATGAACCACTTGCCCAGCGCTGATCGCGAGGTGCGGAAAGGTGTTTGGGACCGCGTAAAAAATTCGGGGAATGAACTGGGTGGAAAGACCGTTGGCATCATCGGCTTCGGGCATATGGGAACGGCCTTCGCCTCCCGCCTGAACGGCTTCGGCGTAAAGGTGCTGGTCCACGACAAGTACCGTAAAGGTTTCAGCAATGAGCAGGTGACGGAGGCCACGTTGGACGAAGTCCTTGAAGGAAGTGACGTGCTCAGCCTGCATTTACCCTTGACGCCTGGAACGGAGCGCTATGCCGATGCTGCTTTCTTTGGCCGTTGCGCAAGACCCATCTGGTTCTTGAACACAGCGCGTGGACCGATCACCGACACAGCCGCGCTCCTGGACGCCATTGATGCAGGGAAGGTATTGGGCGCCGGTCTGGATGTGCTGGAATTCGAGGAACGTTCGTTGCTTGGCCTGAAGGGTGAGTGGAACGACCCAGTACTACAACGGCTTTTTGAGAATGAGAAAGTCCTGCTCAGCCCGCATGTAGCCGGTGTGACGAAGGAGTCCTGGTTCAAACTGGCGAACGTGCTGGCTGATAAGATCCTGAACGAATTCAGCGACGAGGCACTTTGAACAGGACCATGTTCCTGACCGCTTGGGTTCCCGATATTATTCTGACTGATGTCGTTAGGACAGTTCGGTAGAATGCCAGCCTCCTATCTTGGCCACACGAAATGCATGCCCAACAACGCACCCAGATCCATGGCCATCGAGGTTGCTCCGGCCATGGTCCGGAAAACACCGTGCCTGCTTTTCTGCACGCGGTGGGATCCGGCTGCCACTGGCTTGAGCTTGATGTTGTGATCACTGCCGACGATCATGTATTGGTGAGCCATGAGCCTTGGATGGATCATCAAAAGTGCCTTGATCCACTGGGAAGGTCGTTCACCGAAGAGCAGGGTAGGGACATCAATATTTTCATGCTGCCGTTAGTGGAGGTTCAGCGTTACCATTGCGTGACCGGCAATGAAGTGATCGATAAACCTGCCTTCCCGGATCACATTCATAAGCCCACCCTGTCCGAAACTGTCCAAGCCGTGGACCGGTCCGCGGATCAGCACAGCATCGCGAAACCCGGCTTCAACATCGAGGTGAAAAGTGATCCCGCATTATACGGGTCGTTCCAACCCGGACCAAGCCGGTTCGCTGAACTGGTGGTGCAGGAGGTGGTCGCTTTGGGTATAGCCGAACGTTGCATCATTCAAAGCTTCGATGTGGCCATTCTGGAAGCAGTTCGTGCCTTGGAACCGATGATACCCGTGGCGTTGCTCGTCGAGAATGAGGAAGGCTTGGATGCTAACCTGCTGCGCTTAAGCTTCAAGCCGGATCTCTACAGTCCTGCATTTGCAATGGCCAATGAAGCTATGGCAAAGGCGTTGCGTACAAAGAGCATCGGCCTGCTGGTTTGGACAGTGAATGAAGTGGTGGACATGGAACGCATGTTACGCTTGGATGTGGACGGCATCATTACCGACCACCCGGAACGGGCCATAGCGTTGGTCAACTCGCGTTACTGAGCCAATTTTCGCAGAATGTCCTCCACACCTCGTTCCAAGGTGTCCAGGTCCGCATTCCAGCGAGTAAGGTCCATCCCGTTCGGCGGAGTGGTGATCGCCGCGCAGATCGGTGCGAAGAGGTCCGCGTCGAAACTGGCCAATTGGGGCTTCAGTGAATGCACCACACGTAGGATCTTCTCCCGATCGCCTGAAGTCCGGGCAGCCCGTAAAGTTGCCAGGCGCTCGGGCCCGGAGCGCAGGAACAGCGCGGCCACCACCGGGTCCATAGCCTCCACGATCGCCTGTGATGGCGGTGAAGCAACCACAGCCTCAGGCGGAGCGACAGGTATCGGTGGTGTGGACGGAGTTGATCTATCCGGCTGCTCCCTGCGCTTGTTGCGGAATTCCTTCAGCTCGGCCACTTCCTGTTGAAGTCCGGCCATGATGCCATGGAGTTTTTTGCTCACCCGGCCCATACGCTGTAGCAGCCACCCCAAGATCAGCAGTGCTATTACCGCGATGGCCAATGCAATCCACATCCAAAGCCGCATGCGCTCTTCTGAAGAGCGCAGTTCCGTGCTCAGCTCAGCGCGCTGTGCCGCATTTACCTGCTCCAGACTGTCCCGTTCAGCTTTCACCCGGGCCATGGATAAGCCGTGGGCCACATCCGAACTATCCAGCACAGCAATGCTGATCCGCCGTTCCAGGTCTGCTAATGCCGAGGCTTCCGCGAAGGCTTCCGTTATTTTTCCACCACTTGCCAAACGCGTAGCAAGCATGCCGCGTGTTTGCAACTCCAGTCTCAAATGATCAGAGCTATCGGCCATGGCAGCGGCCATGCGTAAAGCTGTGATCGCGTCCGGACCGGCCAACAAAGGGGCAAGTGCCAATCGACCTTCAATGCTTTCAACCTTGTTCCCGAGGGAATCCGAGCGTTCCAAAGCCGCACGCCTTTCGGCAACCTCGGCCTTCAAGCCGTCAGCCGCATGATCGCTGTGTTGCGCGTCCGCCTTCAGGCCAAAAGCCAAGACCAAGATCAAGATGGCACCGCTCCGCACGAGAGGCGCGAGGTTTCGGAACATGGCGCGAATCTATCGCTGAGCGGGCCTTGGCCGGTTCAGATCGTGCATCGGTCTTGATACGCGAAGCTGTCCGAGGGCTGCCCTTGGACTAAAGCGGAGCCAAGCGTATAGTTCTGCTTTCCGCCAGCGCGGACCTTACTTCACTACGAATCTTGCCGTTGTGCGCGACCGTTGCTCGATCAGGACTTCCTTGCCTGCGAGCAGATCTTCCAATGTTTTTTCATCGTAGTGCCGGACGGTGATCAACTGGCAAGCTTCGTTATAGAGCACTTGGTAGTCGTTGCGCAGTTCTTCGATGAGTTCCCGGCTCCTCGGCGTATCGTCCACGGCCACGCTGAAAGCCACCGCGCTGTTCTGCATCAGTGCGATCCGCACGTTCCGCTCCGCGAAGAGCTTGAAGATCACGCTGAGGTTTTCCTCCACGATAAAGCTGAGATCGCGCGGGGTTATGCTGACGAGCAACTGCTGCGGCTTCACGATAAAGGAGGGTATCAATGTGTCGCGGTCAGTGGCCGCACTGATCGTACTGCCTACGGAGGTGGTGTCCAGGAAGGAGCGCACGAACAACGGAATATTCTTGCGCTGCAAGGGCTGCAGGGTCCGAGGGTGGATAACACTGGCGCCGAAATAGCTCAGCTCGATGGCCTCGCGGTAACTGATGCGTTCCAGCAGCTTGGTGCCTGGGAACACATTCGGGTCCGCATTGTACATCCCTGCGACGTCCTTCCAAATGGTGACACTTTCCGCATCAAGGAGATAGGCGAATATGGCAGCTGAAAAATCCGACCCCTCGCGGCCAAGCGTAGTGCTGGAACCATCCGGTGCGCTGCCGATAAAGCCCTGTGTTACAAATCTTAGCGGGCGTTGTGCATTGTTCGCCAGCATGTGCCGGGCATGTTCAGCTGAGGCTTCCCAATCCACACCGGCAGAACGGTTCCGCGCATCGGTGCGCACGATGGTGCGTGCGTCCAACCAAGCCGATGCAACTCCAGCGGCTTTCAAGTGGGCATGCACGATGATGCTGCTCCAGAGCTCGCCGAAGGCAACGACCTGGTCATAATGCCGGTCGATATTTTTGGATGGAGTTCCCTTCAAGATCCCGCGCAGTCCGTGGAATGCCTGTTGGAGTTTTTCTGAAGCGTGGGTATCCTCGGGCGCTACATCACGCAGCACCAGGAAATGAGCGCTTTCCAGCACGTTCAACGCTTCATCCGTGGGGCGACTGTCGAGCCAAGCCCATGTGACTGCCTCCAAGGCATTAGTGGTCTTGCCAATGGCGCTCACCACGATCACCAGGTCTTCCAGGCCGTAGCGTTTTACCACCTCCGCCACATTGCGCACACCTGCAGCATCCTTTACGCTGGCACCGCCGAATTTGAAGACCTTCATTGCGCTGCCACGATGTGCAATTGCTCCTCCGTCAGTTCTCCGTTAAGCCATCCGGTGGAGACCGCGGCCCCAAAACGCTCGTAGAACCGGATCGCGTCCGTGTTCCAGTCCAACACCTGCCAACGCATCCAGTGATAACCGTTCGTTGCGCCGTGTTCAACGCATTGGCGGAACAAGCGCTCCCCGATCCCTTGGCTACGAGCAGTGGATGTCACCACGATATCCTCCAGATACAAGCAGCGGCCCTTCCAAGTGGAATAACGATCATAGCACAAGGCAATCCCCAGGATCCGTCCTTCCGCTTCCAACGCGACCCATCCGAACCAGATCGGTTTTTCACCGAAACCAGCATCCAGCATTTCCGCTTCCGTAACGGTCACTGCTTCAGGCTCCTTCTCGAAAAGCGCCAATTCCTTTACCAGCGCCAGCATCTGCGGCACATCCATCGCTTTGGCCTTGCGGATCGTGATCTCCATGGTGCTCAAAGATCGCGCACAGCCGATATTTGCAACGGATCATCGCTGGGTGATCGTTTTCTGCCTCCGAAAGCATCGGGGGGTTTGAGCTTCTGATCTTCTTTTCACCATGGCCAACATCACCACACTCTCGGAATTCATTATCGAACGCGAAAAGGACTTCCCTTTCGCCACCGGCGATCTCACCCAACTGCTCACTTCCATCCGCTTAGCGGCCAAGTTGGTGAACCGCGAAGTGAACAAGGCCGGCCTCGTGGACGAGATCCTCGGAGAGACCAACGTGCATAACATCCAAGGCGAGCGCCAGCAGAAGTTGGACGTCTATGCGAACGACCGCTTCATTTCCGCCATGCGCAACCAAGGTGCGGTATGCGCCGTGGCAAGCGAGGAGGAGGATGAGCACATCGTGTTCGACAACCCCGCTTCCCAGGGCGGCAAGTACGTAGTGGCCATGGATCCGCTCGACGGTTCCAGCAACATTGACGTGAACGTCTCCATCGGGACCATTTTTTCCATTTATCGCCGTCTCGATCCCGAGAAGGTATCATTGGACGACTTCCTGCAACCCGGCAGCCAGCAGGTGGCGGCCGGCTATGTGGTCTATGGCAGCAGCACCATGCTCGTATATACCACGGGCAACGGTGTCAACGGCTTCACATTGGACCCCAGTATCGGTGTGTTCTGCTTGAGCCATCCCAACATGCAGGTGCCGCAGAAGGGTAGTATTTACTCCGTGAACGAGGGCAATTATTTCGATTTCCCGGAACATGTCCGGACCTACATCGACGGTTGCAAGAGGCAGAAGATGAGCGCGCGTTATATCGGCAGCTTGGTCGCGGATTTCCACCGCAACCTGTTGAAGGGCGGCATCTACATGTATCCCGGCACCACCGACAAGCCCAACGGCAAGTTGCGCCTGCTCTACGAGGCCAACCCCTTGGCCATGATCATCGAACAGGCAGGAGGCAGCGCCACGAACGGTACCAGCCGCATACTGGACCTACACCCCACTGAGCTGCACCAGCGTTGTCCGTTGTTCATCGGAAACTCGGCAATGGTGGAAGAGGTGATGGGCATGAAGTAAGCGCCCGAGCGTCTGGAATACCTGGATCACCGGATCACTCCGCTATCACCACGCGGCGCACCATCGGTTTTGTGGATCCTTCGGCGTGTAGCATGTAAACCCCGGCCGTCAACCCGCTGAGTTGTAATTGGGCATTCCCGCTGGCTTCCACGCGAAGCACAGTGCGGCCAAGCGCATCCATCAGGTTGAGCATATGTTCCTTTCCATCCACCGGCAGTAGCATGTTCAGAACATCCCTTGCAGGAACCGGCCAAACGGCTAAGCCGTCATGGGCTTCTATTTCCGGAATGCCCACGATGGCGTTGTGCCGCGCATTCCATTCTTGGTAGAATTGGTTGGCTATGGAAGCATTGTGGATGATCAGTGTGTTCTCATCGTTCACCGTTTCCGCGCTGGTGGTCCAGTTGTGGCTGCCGGTGATCACCAGTGGGTCGTTCGTAAAGCCCTCGTCGATAATGGCGTATTTGTGATGCAGCAATCCGGGTTCGTCCAAGTGGGAAACAAGATCCACGCCTTGGCCAACGAGGTAGTTGAATTCGGAGCCGAGGGTGTTGATGTCCTCCACATCGCCGGACACCAACATGCCGGGCCGCCCTTTCGCAGCAAGGATCGCATCGCCCAAGCTGTTCTCGGTGAGCACGTAAAGTGCCAAGCGCACATTGTGTTGGGCATTGTCCAAGGCGCGTGCGATCCGGGCCGTCACCCCATCCGTAGGGCTGAAGAAACTCTCCACATATGTGCCGCCCACATTGAAGAGGTGCGGCGTGTTGTCCGTTTTGTTCGCACCGAACTTGCTCAGCGCCGCGACCGGTTGCGCACCGCTGCCGCCCCACATTTCCTCGAACTCCGTGCGGTAACAGCGCGCCAATGCCTGGTCTTGGACGAATACGATGTTGTTGTAGTCATCGAAAAAGCTCTGCGTGGTCCAGTTGCACGAGCCGCTCATAATGGTCGCCCTAGCTGCATCCTCTGCATCGATCACGAAGAATTTGTCGTGCGTGCCGCTTCCAAGGCCATCCGTACGATAAAGCACCGGTATCGCGGGTTCCAAGCTGCTCAATGCCCAGTTGCTGGTGCTTCCTTCCGCCACCCAGCGAACGATCACGCCGCGATCATAAGCCGCATTCACCGCGGCTACCAGCACATCGCTATTGGTGTTATACATCGCGATGTCCAAGGTTGTCCGGGCCCGGTCGATGTAGGCTTTGATGGTGTCATCAACCGCGCCGTATAGGGCGATCGCATCTGTTCCGCTGCTGACCGTGAGGTCCACGCTCTTGTTGAAGTAAACCTTGACGGTACCGGACAATGATGAAGCAGTGGAGTAAAGGCCAAGTGGAGAAAAGGCCGTGTCGGCACCGTCCACGGAGAATGCTTTCGCGTAATAGAAGGTTGCCGGAGCAAGACCCGCTAGCATGGCCGAATGTGAAGTGCCGATGGAGACATCTCCGCCAAACTGGCCCAAAGCGGGGGTGGTACCATAGTAAACTTGCGATGTGCCCGCCAAGTTGGTCTGCCAATTGAGCGTGAAACCGGTTGGTGTGATCAAAGCCTGGGTCACCGGCGGTAGGACGGCAATGAAGCCGAACGGCGTAATGTCACTGGCTGAACGAGGCAACAGTTGGTATCCACTGTTATAGGGCAAAGAAGGGTCGTACTGCGAGGCGATGCCCGAGATGTCCACGGCTCCTGGCGGGATCGGAGTGCCGATCAATGGATGGCCGGTTCGCAGGTATACGTTGGCCTGTTGACCACCCGATTGCACGGTATACGTATTAGCGGCAAAATTACCGGTTGCATTGAAGGTCACGCCTTCCATGCGCACGATCCGGCCTTCCACGCTTTCGCCCAACCCATTGGGTGTGATCACCTGTGCATCCGGCAATGCATTGCCGGAACTGGTCACATTGAACGCTGTGATGGGTGTGATCTCCAACAGCCCGCTGTAGTTGGTCAAAGTGCCGGTCAATGTGATCGCGTCGCCCATGGCGGGCGCAAAGCCGGGAACTGAACCCGATCCCGGGAAAACAGCGATACCCCCGGTGGCATCCTGCACGTACCGCACGCTGCCCAACGAAGGGCCGGAAGTAACAATGCCGCTGACTGACACGGTACTTCCTACCGTGGCGTTGCGTGCATCCGACACCGCTTGTGCAGAGAGGCTGAACGATAATGGGAAAATGAAAGTTAACAGGGCGGAGCGGCCAAGGTGATACATGGGACAAAGATCGGTGATCACGGGGTGACGCACGCCCATTGGGAACTTCGGCACGATGCTGGATAACTTGGCCCCCAGAACCTCCGCCCTATGACCCACTGCCGTCGCCTGTTACTGTTGTTCTCCACTGCGCTTTTAATTCAAGCCGTACATGCTCAGCAGGGAGATACGCGCTATGTGCCTCGTTGCATCGGCTTTTGGAACTTGGAGAACCTGTACGACACGCTTGACGGACCGAACGACGATGCGGAATATCTCCCTGGTGCCGCTAAGCAGTGGAATACGGAGCGCTATGAAAGGAAACTCCAGCATGAAGCCCGAGTGATCAGTGAAATGGGCGTGGACGTCTTCCCCGACGGCCTCGTGGGCATGGGCATGTGCGAAGTGGAAAACCTTGCCGTAGTGGAGGACCTCATCCATACCCCCCCCTTGGACAAGCGTGGATACCGGATCGTACACCACGACAGTCCCGATCGCCGGGGTGTGGATGTTGCGTTCATCTACAACCCGAAATACTTCACCCTGTTGCACGAAGCCGTGTATCCGCTGCGCGATCCCAACGATAGCCTTTTCCGTACACGCGATCAACTGGTGGTGACGGGCTTGTTGGATGGCGACACGATCAGCGTGGTGGTGAACCACTGGCCTTCCCGTTTTGGCGGCGAAAAGCGCTCCTTGCCTAAACGCGCACTCGCCGCAAAGCTCGGGCGTCACATCATCGATTCGTTGCAGGCCATCAACCCCAATGCCCGCGTCCTTTACATGGGAGATCTTAATGATGACCCCGTGGACCCCAGCGTCCGTAAATTCTTGAACACCACCGGCGACAAGGCTCTTGCCACTGGCAGCAAGCTGTTCAATCCCATGTACGACCTCTATCAGAAAGGCATCGGTACATTGGCTTGGCGCGATTCCTGGAATCTCTTCGATCAGATCATCATGACACCGTCCTTGGTCAATGCCACGGATGATGGGTACCGGTTTTATGGCGCGCGCGTCTACAACCAACCCTATTTACGGCAGGACGAGGGGAACTACACGGGCTATCCATTGCGCACGTATGTGGGTGACACTTATCAAGGCGGCTATAGCGATCACTTCCCTGTGTATGTCATACTGGTGAAACCCGTGAAGTAGTTCCCCTCGTATCTCTCGCTTTGGATCCTGAGCACGAACACCTCCCCGCACCCCTCCGGATTAACTTCGCGCCATGATCGTAGTGACTGGAGCAGCGGGTTTTATCGGTAGCATGCTGCTAAGAGAATTGCAGCATCGCGGATACGGGGACCTCGTGGCCGTGGACGACTTTTCGCATCCCGAGAAATCGCACAATCTGGAAGGCATCAATTTGGCCCAGCGTGTCGAACGTTCTGTTTTTCCGGAGTGGATCGATGCGAACGAGAGCCTGGTGCAATTCATCTTCCACCTCGGGGCCCGCACCGACACCACTGAGTTCAACAAGGCTGTCTTCGACGAACTGAATGTGCGCTCCAGCCAACGGATCTGGGAGCGATGCGCGAAATATGCGATCCCGCTGGTGCATGCTTCTTCCGCTGCCACCTATGGCGACGGTGACTTGGGTTATAGCGATACGGACGATGCCCTACCCTATCAGCTGAAGCCTCTCAATCCCTACGGGGAAAGCAAGAACGAATTCGACAAGTGGGCATTGGAACAGAACGCGAAGCCTTATTTCTGGGCAGGCCTGAAGTTCTTCAACGTCTATGGACCGAACGAGTACCACAAGGGTCGCATGGCATCGGTGGTCTTTCACGCTTACAACCAGATCACGGCCAGTGGGGGCATGAAGCTCTTCCGTAGTCATCGCCCGGACTACACCGACGGCGGCCAACTTCGCGATTTCGTTTATGTGAAGGACCTCTGCGACGTGTGTATTTTCCTGATGGAGCAACGCAAGCACAGCGGCATTTATAACCTCGGTAGTGGCAAGGCACGCACATTCTTGGACCTTGCGCGCGCCACGTTCAACTCCATGGGCAAGGCGGAAAAGATCGAATTCATCGACACGCCGGTGGACATCCGCGACAAGTACCAATATTTCACGGAAGCACCTATGGGGAAATTGCGCGGAATTGGCTATGCGAAGCCTTTCCATACGTTGGAAGAAGGCGTCGACGACTATGTGCGCAAGCACTTGGCGAAACGCTGAACAAGACTATTTCAAGCCGCGCCTGGATCCGCCTGCGGGCGCAACTGCAAGAGTTGAGCTTTCACACGCTCCAGCTTGCGTCGGATCTCTTCAACCGGCAGGTCCGCTGCAGGTGGTACATCCACGGGCTCATGCCTCTTCAACTGGTCCTTCGCGCCCTGTAGCGTGAAACCGCGGTCCTTTACCAAGTGCTGGATCCGCCGCACCTGTTCAATGTCGTCCTTGGTATAGAGCCGGTCCCCCTTGTTGGTCCGCTTGGGTCTCAACGTGCCGAATTCCTTCTCCCAGTAGCGCAAAAGCGAAGTATTGACGCCAAGCCTTTCCGCCACTTCCCCGATGGGCCAGTACATCCGCTCTATGGACTTTTCCTTCAGGGGCATGGCAGCTAAAATAGTGATCAATCCAAGGATTGTCCGGCGTTCCGGCTGATCTCCACCATTCTTGCGTATTCCTCCGGTGTTAAACTGTTGAACAGGAAGTTCACCGGGTCCACGGGCACGCCATCCTTGTGTACTTCGTAATGCAGGTGCGGGCCCGTGCTAAGCCCCGTACTGCCCACTTCACCAATGGTGTCACCCCGCTTCACACGCTGTCCTTCCCGAACGGTGATCTTGCTCATGTGTCCGTAAAGTGTTTCATAGCCGAAGCCGTGGTCGATCACCACATGGTCGCCAAAACCGCTGGCATTGTAACCCGCGAACGACACGCGCCCGTCACCCGTAGCATGGATCTTCGTACCGGTCGGGCTGGTAAAATCAAGGCCCATATGTGGTTTTTCGATCTTGTAAATAGGGTGCATGCGTTCGCCGAAGCCGGAGCTGACCCGGGTTTCATCCGATGGTATGGGTTCTACCGAAGGAATGCTGGCCAACAGTTCCTGCTTGCGCATCACGAGTTCGCCAACTTCGTCCAGCGACCTGCTTTGTACCACCATTTGTTTGGCAATGCGGTCCAGCCGCTTCCGCGTCTCGATCACCAAGCTGCTGTTCGCGAAGCCCTCCAGGTCTTTATAACGGTTCACCCCACCGATGCCCGCCATGCGCACGGTGTTGGGGATCGGGTCCGCCTCGAAGATCACCCGGTACACATTATCGTCGCGCTGCTCAATATCGCCCAGCACGTTCTCCATCTCCCCGAGCTGCTTGTTGATCAGGTCGTATTCTGCCAAAAGCCGCTGGTTCTCCTGCCTGAGCTTCGCTTCTTTTGGCGAATCAATGAACTGGAACGCTAAAAAGATCCCCACGGTCCCCATCAAAAGGCCGGGTGCCAACGCCAAGGAGGTGCGCTTGATCTTCTTCCAGCCGCTGAGCCGGATCCGCTCGAAATTGAGCGTGTTGGGGTTGAAGCGGTACTTGTGCTCGGCCATTGTGGTACCTGCGGAAGTTGCGAAGATAGCCGACGACTAATTTTGCGTGCCTTTCGGATGATCGGAGATTGATCCAAGAGGCACAGAGGACACAAAGAAGCTCGAATGGTGAACGGTGAATGGACATCCTCCGAAACAGCGTTGAAATGCATCTCTCTGTGAACTCTGTGCCTCTGTGGTGATCTTTTAAAACTCAAGACTAACGCCTCACGATTAAAGGATCTTCTTTGTGCCTCCGTGTCTGTGTGGTGAACCTTTCTCACTCACGGCTCAAGACCCACTTCTCCCTCCATGCCCTCCTCTCACCAGATCCGCCAACAGTTCCTCGACCATTTCGCCAAGCACGGCCACACGATCGTGCCCAGCGCACCCTTGGTGGTGAAGGATGACCCGACGTTGATGTTCATCAATGCGGGTATGAATCCCTTCAAGGATCTGTTCCTGGGTAATAGGCCCATTACCCAACGGCGCATCGCCGACTCACAGAAGTGCCTCCGTGTTTCCGGTAAGCACAACGACTTGGAGGAAGTAGGCATCGACACCTACCACCACACGCTGTTCGAAATGCTCGGTAATTGGAGCTTTGGCGACTACTTCAAGGTGGAAGCGATCCAGTGGGCATGGGAGCTTTTGGTGGATACCTATGGGATCGATCCGTCCAAGATCTACGTCACCTATTTCGGCGGCGATGCAAAGGATGGCTTGGACCCCGATACCGAAACGCGCGACCTCTGGCTACAATACCTGCCTACAGAGCGGGTGTTGCCCTTCGGAAAGAAGGATAATTTTTGGGAAATGGGGGAGTCCGGACCCTGCGGTCCGTGTACGGAGATCCATGTGGACGTGCGCAGCGAAGAAGAGAAAAAGCTGGTGCCCGGCGCGGAATTGGTCAACGGCGACAACCCTCACGTGATCGAGGTTTGGAACAATGTCTTCATGCAGTTCGAACGAAGATCCGATGGTTCCTTGCATCCGCTGCCGGCCCGCCACGTGGACACCGGCATGGGCTTCGAGCGTCTTTGTATGGTGTTGCAGGGCAAGCGCAGCAATTATGACACTGACGTGTTCCAGCCATTGATCCAGGCGTTGGCCAAGGCCTGCGGAATGACCTACGGAAAGGATGAAATGGCGGACGTTGCGATGCGCGTTGTTGCCGATCACTTACGTGCCATAGCCTTCACCATCGCTGATGGACAGCTCCCCGGGAACACCGGCGCCGGCTATGTGATCCGCCGCATCCTCCGCCGTGCCGTGCGCTATGGCTACAGCTTTCTCGGCTTGGACGAACCCTTCATCCATGCGTTGGTGCCAGTGTTGGCGGAACAGATGGGCGTACAATTCCCCGAACTGCGCAAGCAGCAGGAACTCATCATCAATGTGGTGCTGGAGGAAGAGCGTTCTTTCCTGCGCACGCTTGAGACCGGTACGAAGCGACTGGAACAGTTGATCACGGAAAACAAAGGCACCCTTAGCGGCGCCAAGGCTTTCGAGCTTTTCGACACGTTCGGCTTCCCCATTGATCTTACGCAGCTCATGGCCCGCGAGCAGGGTGTGGACGTGGATATGAAAGGCTTCGAGGTCGAACTCAAGAAGCAGAAGGATCGGTCACGTGCAGCCACGACCATCACCACCGGCGATTGGACCGATCTGGCTACAGGTACCACGGAATTCATAGGTTATGACACTTTTTCCACGAAGGCCCGCATTCTGCGCTACCGACAGGTAAAGGATAAGGCCGGCGACAGATACCAGATCGTACTGGACCGCACCCCTTTCTACCCCGAAGGCGGCGGCCAAGTGGGCGACCAAGGCTGGCTGGTGCAGGGCACTGCCAAAGTCGCCGTCCTGGATACGCGTCGCGAAAACCAACTCATCGTACACTTCACCAAGGAATTGCCGCCCGATGTGGCCGCACCTGTCGTGGCACAAGTGGACGAGCACCGCCGGAAATTGATCCGTCGCAACCATACCGCCACCCATTTGCTGCATTTTGCACTGCGGAAAGTCCTTGGTACACACGTGGAACAAAAAGGCTCATTGGTTTCAGCGGATAAGTTGCGTTTCGACATTTCGCATTTCGCCAGGATCACCCCGGAGGAATTGGAGCAAGTACAAGCCGAGGCACAAGCCTTGGTCCGCGCCGACATACCTCTGGAGGAAATGCGCGATGTGCCCGTGAAAGAGGCGATGGGCATGGGTGCAATGGCCCTCTTCGGAGAGAAGTACGGTGATGCTGTGCGCGTCATCAAGTTCGGGGAGAGCGTGGAGCTTTGCGGCGGTGTGCATGTCCCACGTACGGGAGAGATCGGAGCGCTGCGCATTGTGTCGGAAGGTGCGCTGGCTGCCGGCATAAGGCGCATTGAGGCCATTACAAGTGAAGCTGCTGAGCAGTTCGTTGAAGCGCGCCTTGATACCCTGGAAAAACTACAGCACCTCCTGAAAGAACCCAAGGATGCCGTAACCGCGCTTGAGGCCCTGATCGAGCAGAACAATGCTTTGGCCAAGGAACTGGAAAAAGCTGCCATGGAAAAGGTGGATGCCTTGCAGCATACTCTACTGGAGCATGCGGTACAAAAGCCCAATGGCCGCTTGCTTGCTCGCGAAGTGGACCTGGACGCTAACGGCATGCGCGAACTCGCCTTCCGGCTGAAGGATGCCAACAAAGATCTGCTCTTGGTCCTAGGTGCCAAGCGTGATGGCAAAGCCTTATTGGCTGTAATGGTGGGTGACGACCTGCAAGCCAAGGGCCTGAAAGCCACCGATGCCATTAAGGCCTTGGCCGGGGAGATCAAGGGCGGCGGGGGAGGGCAGCCTTTCTTCGCGACCGCTGGTGGCAAGGATCCCGAAGGCTTGGGCAAGGCATTGGCGAAGGCCGCTGCACTACTGGACTGAAGCGATCCGGTATCGCCGAAATGAAAAATTCCTGATCTCGCTTACCCTTATGGGTGGGCGAGATCAGGAATGTTAGCTTCTGTATGAGTCCGCTGAGTGGGATCAAGCCATACTTGGGCTAGTGTGCCTCTTATCCTCAGGAATATGCTTCCCATAGACCGGACCTAGATACTCCGTATCGTAGCTCATTCCCAAGTTGAAGATGTAAAGCCCGTTCAGAATCATAACCAGCACATAGTCCAGCATGGTGCGCTTACCAAAGCTCTGGCATAGCTCCACCCACACTTTCGGGATCAAGTATAGCTGCCCATACACGGGAATGAAGAACAGGAAGATGTGACTTGCGGGGCGGCCGATGATCTTCAGAAAAATGATCACGTTCCAGACCGGTACAATGGCAGCGATCCCGGGCTGGCCGGCCTTTTCATACAACCGCCATTGTGCCACTACCGACAGCAGCAGCATGAAACCAAGGATGTAGAACATGCTATCCCCGAATTTCCCGTACAGGAAGCCGTATGTGTTGCTCAGGATGCTCATTTGCGCTTGGTTTTTCAAGTTACCCCCCCCTGCGTACCTGGATCTTAGGTCCGTTGTTTAGACGGACTTAAATCGAAAGGGTTGCCCCGTGAGCAAGTAAACTTTGTAAAGGCTTTTCAACCGTCCGGTCGGGAAAACTCAGACTCCTACCCGGCGTAACGCTTAACATCAGCATCCGTCACTTCCGGTCCGCTCAGGATCACCAAGCGTTCCACCACGTTCCTCAGTTCGCGCACATTACCGGTCCAAGGCAGTTTTTGCAGCTCTTTTACAGCCTTATCGCTGATCTTTTTCAAGATTATACCCTGCTCCTCGCAAACTTTCGCAAGGAAGTAGGTGATCAGTTCGGGTATATCCCCGGCGCGGTCCTTCAGGTCCGGTACATGGATCGGGATCACGCTCAGGCGGTGGAACAGGTCCTCACGGAAACGGCCTTCGGCGATCTCTTTTCGTAGGTCTTTATTGGTGGCAGTCACCAAGCGTGGGTCCACTTTAATCTCCTTATCGCCTCCGACGCGTGTGATCTTGTTCTCCTGCAAAGCCCGCAATACTTTGGCCTGGGCGGCAAGGCTCATATCCCCGATCTCGTCCAAGAACAACGTCCCTCCGGATGCCAGTTCGAATTTTCCTTTCCGCTGCGCGATCGCGCTGGTGAAGGCGCCCTTTTCATGCCCGAACAGCTCACTCTCGATCAGTTCACCAGGGATCGCCGCGCAATTCACTTCAACGAACGGTCCATCTTTCCGGGCGCTCTTTTCATGGAGCATCCGTGCCACCCCTTCCTTGCCCGCTCCGTTGCCGCCGGTTATCAGGACGCGAGCATCGCTTGGTGCCACTTTGTCCAACATTTCCCGGATCGCATCCATAGCAGCGCTTGAGCCCACCATGCGCGCATCGCCAGCCTTGACCTTCTGTACTTTTTGACGCAGCGTCTTTGTCTCTTGTACCAGCTCGCCGCGGTCCAATGCGTTACGCAGGGTAACCAAAATGCGGTTCAGGTCCGGTGGCTTGGAAATGAAGTCGAACGCGCCTTTCTTGATCGCATCCACTGCCGTGTCGATAGTGCCATGTCCGCTGATCATAACGACTGGTATGGTATCATCGTGCGCCATGAGCTTTTCCAGCACCTCCATGCCGTCCATCTTCGGCATTTTGATGTCGCAAAGCACCACATCGAAGCCGCCTTTCTTAGCCTTTTCAAGCCCGGAAGCGCCATCCTCGGCTTCTTCCACTTTGTGCTTTTCATGTTCCAGGATCTCGCGCAAGGCGTTCCGGATCGCTTTCTCGTCGTCAATCACCAAGATCTTCGCCATGACGCAAAGATGGTGGCTTCGGATAAATGGACCACCAGTGGATCTGTTCTTCGGCCATGCGCCGACTAAGCAAAGGTTTGAAACCAAGGACACCCCGTTCTTTAAGTAACGGTCTTCATGAATTCCGTCCAACTCCTCTTTTCGCTACCACCGGATCTTCCCGCGGAAGATCAGGGATGGGCAACGATCAGACCTGCTCGTGCACGCGGGGCAGGAACGTGGCCAACAGCCCGATCAATGGAAGGAAAGCGCACACTTGGAAGATGAACTCAATGCTTGTATGGTCCGCCAAAGCCCCCAAGAGCGCTGAACCTATCCCCGCCATGCCGAAGGCAAAGCCGAAGAACATCCCGGATACCATGCCCACCTTGCCCGGTAATAGCTCTTGCGCATACACGAGGATGGCTGAGAATGCCGAGGAAAGTACCAGCCCGATCACTGCCGAAAGGATCCCTGTCCAAAGCAGATCGGCATGCGGCAGCAACAGTGTGAAAGGAGCGGAGCCCAGGATTGAGAACCAGATCACGTATTTCCGTCCGTACCGATCTCCGATAGGGCCACCGATCAAGGTGCCAATGGCCGCTGCAAAGAGGAAAATGAACAGATGTATTTGTGCATCCTGCACTGAAAGGCCGAATTTGCCGATGAGGTAAAAGGTGTAGTAACTGCTCATACCGGCGAGGTAGAATTGCTTCGAGAAGACCAGCACGAGCAAGATCACGATGGACCGTTGCACGGTTGCCCGGGGTATCCCATGCGGCACTGATGGCTTGGCCGGCCTTCGGGCGCGGATAGCCATGGTGCGCTTGTACCATGCGCCTACCCGCTGCACAACCAAAAGTCCGATCAACGGGATCGTTGCGAACCACCCCAGACTGTGCAGGCCGTATGGTACCACGATCAACGCCGCCAACAATGGACCCAATGAGGAACCGAAGGTGCCGCCCAGTTGGAAAACACTCTGCGCAAGCCCACGCTTTCCGCCCGAAGCCGCGTTTGCTATGCGGGACGATTCGGGATGGAATATGGAAGAGCCAATGCCTACCAACATCACGGAGAACAATAAGGCGATGAAGCTCCCCGCCCCCCAGAGCGCCAGCACGCCGGCCAGTGTAAAGCACATCCCCACCATTAGTGAGTAGGGCTTGGGATTCTTGTCCGTATAGCGGCCAACAAAGGGTTGAAGGATGGACGCTGTCATTTGAAAACACAGCGTAATAAGCCCGACTTGCGTGAAATTGAGCGCGAACTTGTCCTTTACAATCGGGTAGATCGCTGGTATCAACGACTGCACAATGTCGTTGAGCATGTGCGAGGCACTGATCGCGATAAGGACCGGCAGTACCGTGCGCCGGGCATAGGCGGAAGGGCTTGTGCCCGCAGTGGACATGGGCGGCAAAATTAGGGTGCCGGAGAATGACACATGCTTCTGGCTTCCAACATTACCATGCCGGTACTATTGAACGAAGAAAGGCCGGGACATCCTGGTCCCGGCCTCCTCCCTTCACTTGCCACACCTTACTTCTTCACCGGAGCCGTGGTAGGCTTTGGGCTTGCTGGGCGGGCGGTCGCCACTTTAGCTGGCACTGCAGGCGTTACGGCTACTGGCTTTACGGTACTAGCCTTGGCCGGTGTCGTCTCCGTGGTCTTCTTGGTCATGGTGGCGTGCTTATGCGCCACATTGGCCTTGGTGGCGTGGTGCATGTTCGCTTTCGTTACGGCAGGTTTGGCAGTGGCAGCAGGTTGTTGTGTTGTGGTAGCAGGTTGTTGCGCGCTAACTACGGTGGCGGTGAACAGGCTTGCTCCAAGTACGGTGGCCATTAAAAGGGTCTTCATTGGTGTGGCGGGTTTTTTAGTTCCGGAAAAGACCGGAACCGTTTCGCGTCACAAATGTTCCGACGCCCGGAACCGATGTGTATCGTACCGCTATCAATTTAACCGGATTGGTAAACGTTTCCGCCGATCGTTAAGGGCTGTTTACAATTCCGGCCTTCCACAATGGATGTAAACTTCTGCCACGATATTGCAGGAACTACGCCCCGGTGCGCGTCAGGCCCATTAGCGCCTCTTTGCCGCGTGGAGTTGCGCCGTCCGCTCCTTTTTTCCCCAATTCCCATAGCTTAGCGGCCCACCTATCAGCCCATGAGCAGACACGACACCAGGAAACCGATGAGCGTTCTGCTCGCGGAAGCGGATGACCAGGGACAGGGGACACTGGTCAGGAGGCTCGGTGCCATTAGTCTGATCGCCTTGGGGATCGGGGCCATTATTGGTGCGGGTCTGTTCTCCCTAACGGGCGTTGTGGCCGGTCAACATGCCGGGCCTGCGGTAGTTCTTTCGTTCGTCATCAGTGCGGTCGGTTGCGCATTTGCCGGTTTGTGTTATGCTGAATTCGCGAGCATCATTCCCATTGCGGGCAGTGCCTACACCTACAGTTTCGCCACCATGGGCCGTATTTGGGCATGGGTCATCGGCTGGGACCTGGTGTTGGAATATGCGGTTGGCGCCGCGATGGTCTCGATCTCTTGGAGTCAATACCTGAATAAACTGCTTGCCATGCATGGCATGCACATTCCGGGTTATCTCATGGCCGGGCCGTTCGAAGGTGGATGGTTCAATCTGCCGGCGGTGATCATTGTTGCCCTTATGTCGCTGTTATTGGCCCGCGGTACCCGCGAAAGCGCCGGGGTGAACTCTATTATCGTGGTACTCAAGGTCGCCGTGGTCATCGTGTTCATCGTGTTGGGCTGGTCCTACATCAACCCTGCCAATTTGGTACCGTTCATTCCCGACAACACGGGCGTGTTCGGTGAGTTCGGCTGGAGCGGAGTACTGCGCGGTGCAGGCATCATCTTTTTCGCTTACATCGGATTTGATGCCGTCAGCACTGCTGCACAGGAAACTAAGAATCCCAAGCGCAATATGCCTATCGGTATCCTCGGATCCTTGGCCATCTGTGCGGTCCTTTATGTGCTATTCGGCCACGTGATGACCGGATTAGCCAATTACACCGAATTCGGAAAAGGGAATGACTCACTGGCTCCGGTGGCTACGGCTATCGCGCATACGCCGTTCGTTTGGCTCCAGCAAGCGGTCATTATCGCCATCCTTGCGGGCTATTCCTCGGTGATCCTGGTCATGCTGATGGGCCAAAGCCGTGTGTTCTACAGCATGAGCCACGATGGGTTGTTGCCAAAGGTGTTCTCCGATGTCCACCCGAAGTACCGAACTCCGTTCAAGAGCAACATGTTCTTCATGTTGTTCGTAGGTGCATTTGCCGCTTTCGTGCCAGGACGCGTGGTCGGGGAGATGACCAGTATCGGCACCTTGCTCGCTTTCATCTTGGTGAGCATCGGCGTGCTCATCATCCGGAAGCGCATGCCGGACGCTCCACGTGGTTTCCGAACACCCTTGGTCCCGTTGATCCCTATCTTGGGGATCATCGTTTGTGGAGCCATGATGCTTGCACTGCCTTGGGATACGTGGCTTCGATTGGTGGTTTGGCTCGGCATTGGTGTGGTGGTGTATTTCCGCTATAGCGTCAAACACAGTAAGTTTTAGCTTTACCAGCTTTTCGACGAATCCGCTTGCGGAACGGGCAAGGTTGTACGATATTTGCTGCTCATTTCCAACCGATACTTCCCATGCTGAGCTTTTTTGGCATAAGACGGTTCAACGTATATCCCGCAACAACCCAAGGCTGTTAACTGCCGAACATTTCCACAAATGAATATCACACGACCAATTTCCCTGTTGGCCGCAGCCGTTTTCGCATCGGCCTTGTGCGCCCAGATCCCCAATGGGGATTTCAATCAATGGACCTCGGATAGCAACTACGCTGACCCCTTGTTCTGGAAGACGACGAATGCTTTGGCACAGACCTTAGGCGTGGCTGCCACTTGCGAGCGTGGAGATCCAGGGTCAGATGGTTTAGGCTTTGCGAAAGTGATCAACAGGGCCGCCGCCGGAGGGGTGGTTCTTCAAGGTAAGATCGTTTCGATGGATGCTAATGGGAAACTGGGTTTCCCTTTCGCGCTTAGGCCAACCTCAATTGGTGGACGTTGCCAGTTCGCCCTCAACCAATATGATGTAGGCCAAGTGCAGGTTTCGCTGACACGCTGGGATCCGGTGTACAACCAAAGCTTCACTGTCGGTTTTGGCTCTGTCAACTTCATTGGCACTTCCAGCGGTCCATGGCAGTCGTTCAGCGCTAACATCACCTACCTCAATGCCAACACGCCGGATACGGCTGTCATCACCATCAATGCAGCAGCGAGCCAGCTGTTGGTCACGGACGGAAGCTACCTGCAAGTGGACGAGCTCAAGTTCGGTTATATCGGAGCGGGAGTGGAAGAATTGGCGAACGGATCCTTTACCATGCATCCCTCGTTGGCATCGCAGTTCTTGGATGTCACCACTGTGAAACCTGCTCTCTTTGCCTTGGCAACCGACATGGCTGGAAGGCGTGTTGCGCAATTCACCATAGATGGCCAACGTAGCCAAATGCCCGTGGGCAATTTGGCGCCGGGTCGTTACGTGCTTGAGATGAAGTTCAAGGACGGCACCACCGAAAAGCGCTCGTTCGTCAAAGAGTAGGCGCGTTCAGCGCACGCCAGGCAGCGCCTTCTTTCAGGGCATATCGGCTCCAACATACTTCTCCGATACCTCTGGAGACAACACGCTCTGCAACGATCAATGCGGGCAGGATGGAGTCCACACGATAAGAAGGAAGTCCTGCAATGGCATTCCGTTCCTCACGTGGCATGCTCAACAAGCCGTCTTTCAGTTCATCGAAGATGGTGGTGCTGAAGTGCATCGTGTTGCGGTCCTTCGGAAGTTCCTCACCGCGCAGAGCAGCGACCATCGCGGCTAAACTGTCAAAGGAACCGGCCGACCCTACAAGCGTATGAGGCCAGTGACGGTCCATCACTGCCCATAGGGGTTCCAACTGCACGTCCAGGTGTGCGGCGATCCGCAAATGTTCCTGAACGGTCATCGGATCGCCAGGATGGAAGCGTTCCAGCAGACGTGACGTGCCCAGCTCAAAACTACGCTTCCACATCAGTGCCCTGTCGGTGGCCAGGATGAATTCGATGCTACCTCCGCCAATGTCCATGACCAACTGTGGTCTTTTCCCGAATTCCACGGCCAGGCGCACCCCGTCCAAGATCAACCCGGCCTCTTCATCACCGGGTATAATGGTGACTTCAACACTACATTCTTTTTTCGCGGCTGCTACAAAGGCAGAACCGTTGCGGGCATTGCGCAATGCGGATGTGCCGAATCCCCGTATGTGCTCCGCTCCGAGGCCGCGTGCCTTGATCCCCAACATGGTCAAAGCCTCCAATCCGCGATGGAAGGCCTCTGCAGTGATCCCGCCCTTTTCGATCCCACCTTTGCCAAGCCCTACGGCAATTTCCTCCTCGAAATGAATGATCAGCGCGCCTTCCGCGGCTCGTGATGCCACAACGAGGTTGAAAGTGTTCGTACCCAAGTCGATGACGGCTACTTTCATCGATACGGAGGTGGCTTTAGAGCCATGCTTAACGATCCTGGCCCACGATCCAAAGGCGCACGGATGTTGATCAAGAGGTTATCCGCGATAGAACAACCACTTTCCCATTTCCTTCCAGGTCACCTTCTTGCCATACATCAGAATGCCTGTGCGATAGATCCGGCCTGCCAACCAAGTGGTGAAGATGAACGTGGCGATCAACAGGCCCATGCTCAAAGCCAATTCCCACGGGTGCTCGAAGGCGTTGCCCATGGCGATGCGGATCATCATCACCACCGGAGAGGTGAAAGGGATGATGGAACACCAGAACACCGCAGGACCGTCCGGATTGTAAACCGCGGTCTGGGCGATGAAAATGGACAACATCATCGGCAAGGTGATCGGCAGCATGAATTGTTGTGTGTCCGTTTCCGAATCCACCGCCGCGCCCACCGCCGCGAACATGGAACTGTAAAGCAGGTATCCACCCAAAAAATAGAATAAGAACAGCCCTAAAATGGCCGCGATCGGCATGTCGTTCCAGATGTCCAGCACCATGCCGAGCTGTTCATTGGCTTCGCCTTCGCCGGCTCCTTGCACACCTTGGCCGAGCTGGTTCTGCAATTGCGTCGAGACCTGCGGCCCTGCCTGCTCCAGTGCGGATGCGCTGATCTTGTCCTTGGCAAAGCCCATTCCCACGGTGCTCAATACCGAGGTGAGCAGGATCCACAACAGGAATTGAGTAAGGCCGACCAGTGCGATACCGATGATCTTACCCATCATCAACTGGAACGGTTTCACTGAACTGATGAGCACTTCCACCACGCGGTTCTGCTTTTCCTCCATGACCCCGCGCATCACTTGCACACCGTAAAGGAAAATGAAGATGAATATGAGGTAGCCGAACGCGAAACCGATGCCAGCTTTCGCTTGATCGTAGCTGCGCTTTCCCGCCTTGTCAATATCGAACAGCTGCAGTTTCAGCGAGGTCTTGATGCGCTGGTAGACTTCGGGATCCACCTGATTAACACGTAGTTTTTCCTTTTCGATCACCTTCTCGATCTCCGTGCTCAGGTAATTCTGCGTGCTCAGGCTTGGCAGAGCCTTGTAGAAAAGTTGTATCGTGTTGTTCTCCAATACCAGCGGATTCACCTCGACCATGGCCGTGTAGGGGCTGGCCTTGAAGATGGAATCGCTCATGTCCGCCTGCTCGTAGTAGAAATTGATATCGTCGGTCTCCTTCAATTTGTTCGTTAGTAGTCCGGCTTTGTCGACAACCACGATGTTCTGTACTCCGCTCTCCTGCATCCCCAGGAACACGACCAGCGCTATACCACCAACGATGAGCAGTGGCCCCAGCACGGTCATCACCAAGAAGCTGGGCTTGCGCACCCGGGTGATGAACTCGCGCCATATGATCAATCCGATCTTTCCCATGTTCTGTTCTTGTGGATACTTTTTTGGGCGGATCTCTTACTCGGTCATTTCCGCGGCGGCGGGTCTCGTTTCCTTGGCACCCACCGCACGGATGAAAATGTCGTGCATGCGCGGCACTTCCTCATGTACGCCCTGCACCTGTACGGCCGGGAGGATGGCGGAAAGCACCTGGTTCACCGTGGCACCATGCAACAGCTTGACCCGTGCAATGCTGATGCCTTCTGCTTCGCGATGGTCCAATAGTTCGCCGTGGAAGGAGAGGGCATCGGCAAAAGCTACTTTGCTCCCTGTGTAATCCACCCGGTAGGTAGCTTCGCTGTAGCGCTGGCGAACCTCACGCACGGATCCGCTCAAGACCACCTTGCTGTGGTCGATCAGGGCGATATGGTCGCAAAGTTCCTCTACACTGCCCATGTTGTGTGTGCTTAGCATCACGGTGACGCCTTCGTCACGCAGACGCAGGATCTCCAAGCGCACAAGTTCAGCGTTCACCGGGTCGAAGCCGCTAAAAGGCTCGTCCAATATCAGCAACTTAGGGCTATGCAGTACCGTAGTGATGAACTGCACTTTCTGAGCCATACCCTTGCTGAGTTCTTCCACCTTCTTATTCCACCAGCCGTCCATTTCCCAACGGGCGAACCAGTCCTTCAGTTTCCGAGTGGCATCGGATTTTTCCATGCCCTTCAAGCGGGCGAGATAGAGCGCCTGCTCGCCCACTTTCATCTTTTTGTACAGGCCGCGTTCCTCGGGCAGGTAACCTAAGGTGGAAGCGTCCGCGTCGGTCATCGGTGTGCCGTTGAAGAGCACCCTTCCGCTGTCCGGGCCGGTGATCCGTGTAATGATCCGGATCAACGTGGTCTTGCCTGCGCCGTTGGGACCTAATAGGCCGAATACTTTACCCTGTGGCACCTCCATGCTCACGCCGTCCAAGGCCAAGTGCGTTCCGTAACGTTTCACGATGTCCTCCAGAACCAACATGCCGTTCGCTTTTAGTGCCGTAATGGCGGGCCGAAGGTAACGTGGTGAAAAGACCGGAGCGATGCCATTGGCCATGCCAATGCGCCGCTCGTAACAGTACGCCAATAGCCTTCTACGAGTAGATCTCCCTACGACCCACCATGCGCTGTTTAGCGGTATCCCACACTTTCAAGCGGAGGCACTTTAACACGTCCCAAGGGAGCAGGGAAGTGGTTTGGGCCATACGTAGCTCTGGGATGGCCTTGTATACCTCTGGCAAGCGGTAGAAGGGGATACGGGGGTTGAGGTGATGGATGTGGTGGTAGCCGATGTTGGCAAGGAACCAGCGCATCACAGGGCTCATCCGCATGTGACTGCTGCTTGCCAAAGCGGCATCATGGTATGTCCATCCGTCCTTTTCAGCGAATTTCACACCGGGGAAGTTGTGCTGCGCATAGAACAGGTAAGAGCCCAGGCCTAAGCTGATGAAGAAAGGGAGAAAGAACCCGAACAATAGGCCGGGCCAGCCCGCCAGCAGGAAGATGCCGGTCCCAATGGCGAAGTGGAAAACCAAGGCCACAATGCTATCCCAATGCTTGCCGGTGTTGCTCACCAAAGAGCGGATGCTCATGCCGTAAAGGAACATGAAGATGTAACCCATGCCGATGGTGATCGGGTGGCGGATGAACATGTACACGGTACGCTCACCCTTGGGAGAGGCCAAGTACTTTTCTTTGGTGACAATGGGGAAAGATCCAATGCTGCTGGTGTACAGCTTGCTGTTGTGCGCATGGTGGTAGTTGTGGCTGCGTTCCCAAATACTCACCGGGGCCAACATGTACCAACCGAAAACGGTGAACAGACCGCGTGCCGCCTTCGAATGTTGAAGGATGCTCTGGTGCAGGAAATCGTGGTAGATCACGAACATGCGGCTCAACGTGAGTGCGACCAGAATGCCACTGATCAGTTTGGCCCACCATGGGTTCACCGTAAACACCGCCGTATAACCGGCTGCCAGGACCACAAGAGTGATGATGACGTGCCACCAACTACGGCCGCGATATTCTTTCGCGTAGGCGCGGGTCGCGAGGATGAGGTCTTTGCCTTGAAGCATGAAACAAAGTTACGGTGCAATTGCTTCGCTTCATCCTGCATCGGAATTCGCGGGTGGTGCATGCTTCCACCTGCGATGGGACCAAAGCCATATCTCCGGCCGCTCCCTAATATCCTGCTCCAGCCTTCGGACATGCAGTTCATTGATTGCGTCCTCCTCCAAGCTGGAGGGATCCGGAACAAGATCCTCAAAACGCATCGTGTAATGCCCGCGGCTGGGCCTGTCGATCCCGAGATAGACGACGGGAATGCCAAACCGCTTGGCCAATTTACCAGGCCCACGGAACACAGGGGTGGGCTGGCCGAGGAAGGTTGTCCAATAAGCTGTTTCCGGAGCTGGTGTCTGATCGGCAATGAAGGCGGTGGCGGTGATCTTGTCACGGTCCCGCAACATCATCTTGGCTGCCTCACGCATGGGGTAAAGACCGTTGCCGAGCCGGGTGCGCATGTGGATGATCAGTTCATTGAAGTGAGGTTCCTGTAAAGGGTGGTAGATCACGTTCAGCTTATGGAAGGGCAATTGGCTGAAACGTGCACCACCCAATTCCCAATTGCCCCAATGTCCCATGACCAAAATGATGCTGCGTCCCTGATCGAAATAGCGTTGAAGTACCGCTTCGCCTTCAACATCCACTAAGTTCGTTACCTGTTTTGGCGTTATCCTCAAGGTCTTCAGTGTTTCAAGCACTAGGTCACAGAACCAATGTTGGAACGCTCTTTCCAAACGCAAAAGTTCCTTCGCCTCCTTTCCGGGGAAGCTATTCCGCAGGTTGGTCCTAACGACCTTTCGCCGATATCCCGCTATTCGGAAAAGGAACACGTAAAGCAGGTCGCTCAGCAAGTATAGCATCCGCATGGGCAATGCGGCCAAGCCATAGAGCAAGGGTAAGATAATATAATAGGCCAAGGTGCTGATGCTGCGAAGTTCGCTATTCAACCGCTGAGCTGTTCCGTGCGGAAAAGGTTTAGTTGGAACACGTATTTCCGGAAAGCGAAAAGCCCCCCCGTTACCGGAGAGGCCTTCGCTGGCTGCGGCCGTTGCCTAGTCCGCGCCTGATGGGAAACCGATGTTCCATACCCTTGTTGCCGCCCGAAGCGCTCCTTCAACGGGCAGCGGGTAGTTACTGGGCACCGGTTCCATGTCGCAAAGCAAACTGTTCGAACTTGCTTCCACAATACCCATTTATAGGGATATTGCGTGCTTTTTTCCTTGAAAAGAATCTTTGATCGGACCGTGGCTTTCTTTTTTGTTCTTCATCATGCCTTCCGTCCTTCAGAGATGATCATGAGCAGAAGAACCCACATCAACTCCCCACGCTTCAACGCTGACGCTTGCTTACACTGATCAGCGTTGGTTGTGTCAATGAAGTGGAGCAACGTTTGAAGGATATCGGGCCACTTTGCTGATGTGCTTAAGCCCATTGTTCAAGCCGCTGTGCAGGTACTTGAGCCACCTTTTAAGTAACTACGCAATTCCTGGAAACGAAAAGCCCCTCCGGTAAACGGAGGGGCCTTCGCTGGCTGCGGCCGTTGCCTAGTCCGCACCGGATCGGAAACCGATGGTCCATACCCTTGGTGCCACCCGAAGCGCTCTTTCAACGGGTAGCGGGTAGTTATTGGTCATCGGTTCCACGTAGCAAAGCAAACTGTTCGATCTTGCTCCCACAATACCCATTTATCGGGATATTTCATGCTTCTCATGAAAAAGCCCCGGAGTTTCCCCCGGGGCTTTCCCTTTTGCTTCTTCTTAGGATCTTCCGCCGCAAAGCGAAGGACCTAAGCACCAGATCTCACATCAACGCACCACGCTCAACCGTTGCACCGTGGTAATGCCGTTCACCGTGAGGTGGACCAAGTAAACACCGCTGGTCACCTCGCTGGGCAGTTCCAGCACCGTGCTGAAGCTGCTTCCGCTGTTGCCGTATTCACGGGCCAGTACCTTCTTACCGAACATGTCGTACAGTTCCAGACCGATCCGTTGGTCCGCATCCACCAAGCCGTTCATGGCCAGGTTCACGCGACCGTCAGCCACCGGGTTCGGCCACAATTGCACGTCACCACTGAAGAGATCCTCCATTGGCGCGAACTCGTTGATAAGCCCGGTGTAGCTGTTGTTGATGCTAATGGTGCAGTATGGCAAGCAGTAGTTGCTCTGGATACCGTTCACCGTGGTCTTCACATCCACATTGTACGTGCTGCCGTTGGCCATCGGACGTCCGGGCCACTTCAGCTGCAGGATGTATGTTCCACGGGTAATAGTGGTGTCCAGCGCAGTCGGTTCGCCAGGGATGTAGATGTGGAACGTGTAGGCATTGGCACCCAACACCGGAGTGGCGTAGATGAAGCTGCTGGCCGAGCTACCAAAGGCACGCGTTTCGTTGCAGCTATGGCCATAGGAGGGAGCATTGATCAGCTGTGTGCAGCGGACAACGCCGACCGAAGCAAGGCCCATTTCGCAACCCGGACCGTAGTTGGCGGAAGCCAACGGTCCTCCAGCATCGGTACGTACCCGCACGAAGTATTTGTTACCGGGTACCAAAGCGTTCACCGGACCACCGAAGTCGATGAAGAGCACGGAGTTGGTGTTCTTCACCACACTGCGCACATAGCCGGCATCGGGATCCAGGAATTGGAACTCGTACTGCGTGGCACCCGGAACCACGTTGGCATACACACGGCTGTTCAGCGTGTTGTTGAACAGTCCGCATTCGTTGGACTTCAAGGAGGCGGTGCCCAAGGGCAGGCAGAAAGGATGTCCGCTGCCATAGGTTGCCGTTACGGGCGGGTTGCCCGGGGATACAGCACCTCCGCTGAAGGTGTCCTTCAGGATCGTCTTGCCGTCCGTGGTGCGTAATTCCCAACCACCGCCGGTGATGCCGTCACCGAAGCTGTCCGTCAACTTCAGCGTGTAGCAGGAACCGTTGGCATTGCTCAGGCAGAGTGTTTGATCAACTTGGCTGTTGTTGCCGACCGGACTTCCGGAAGCCACAGTTGTATTGGCAGCGTCCACTTACGTCGGGTTACCTCTCGCTGCCTTTCCAAAGCATGCGCTGTGGCAGCGATCGCACTTTCGAGTGTGGCGTTCGGCCAGTCAGCGAATGTGTACACGTTCGCAGCAACAACTGGCACCTACACGGAGCTGGCCACTGGAACGGATCTGCCGCTTGTGCGTGCGGACAGTTACATAAGTCCGGCCCAGACCATCGGGTTCGACTTTGTTTATGAAGGTGTGACGTACACACAGTTCAAGATGACTTCCAATGGAGCCATCAGCTTGAACCCAGTTGGAACCAATAATCTGACAAGCAACGATTTCTCGACGGCAAATACGACCAGTCGACCGATCATTGCGCCGCTTTGGGATGACAACGATGGTAACGTTAGTTCTCCCTTAGCATCCATAGCTCGCTACCAAGTTTCCGGCACCACCCCGAACCAAGTTCTAACGGTGGAATGGAGATACTGGCAGTGGAACTACAATGCTTCTGGGAATACCATTTCGCATCAAATTTGAGTTCAATAGCTTCATGTGGGTAACGATTTGGGTTTGCAAGTTTGGGGTGGGTCCGGGGTAGGGTACAAAGTGTCCGAGCCATTCCTTTTCAGGGAATAGGCCAACGGTAGGGATTTAGCGTAGCGTTTCGATGAGGCAGCGTATGGCACCGACAAGAGCACGGCCGGTACAGGTAGACGGGGCTTTTTCGGGACGGTTGCCTTTTGCCTAAAAACTTTTTTTCACACGTTGTGCAAAGAATAGGGTTGCCATGCTTAGTGGTTGCCTTTCAATCATTTGGGAAAGGAGGTGGGTATCAACCGGACGCCTGGGTTAGCTGACATGATGCAAAAAGCCCCGGCGGAACGCCGGGGCTTTTTCTTTTTTATCCCCCAGGTCTTTTAAATAAACCGGGGCAGGAATTCGTCAATCGTTCACCACGAGCACGCGGCTTTCGTAGGTCCCGTTACCCGCAGTGATGCGCAAGAGGTAGACACCACTCCCGATGTTGCCGAGGTCCAGCACGGTTCCCAAGGTTCCATTGGCCATGGATAGTGTGGCTGCAAAGGCTTGTCGACCCGTAGCATCGAACAGCAGCACTTCGGCTTGGTCTGCAGCTTCGTCCGCGCCGGTCAGGGTGATGCTGAGGCGCTCCCCATTGGTCGGGTTCGGCCAGGCCTGGAATTCCCCTTTGGATGCTACCGTACCGTTCGCCCCTCGCTGATGCAGTTGGGGCTGGCCCGCCGTTGATAGGCGGCAGGCAGGACCGAAGGGCAAGTATTCGCCGTTCACCAGGGCACGTACGCGCACGTTCGCGTTCAAGCCCTGTGGGATGTTCGCCATCGGCGCAGGCCCTAGCATGGGGTTGGTGCGTACGAAGTTCCACTCGTTGTTACCGTGCGGATCGAAGATCCAGAATTGGTAAGCGCTGGCCCCGGCGATGGGTGTGCATTGGATGAAGTTGGCACCGGTCGCACTTTCAACGTCGCAGTAGTCGGGCAGAAGCTCTGTCGCGCTCAAGGGCAAGCAGAATTTGCGCCCCATGAAACTCTCATCGGTGAAGTCGCCATTGGCGTCGATGATGCGGTTGCTGCTGCCATCGCGGAGTACATAGCCGCCGTTGAAGATGCCGTCGCCGTTGGCGTCGTATACGCGCAACTTGTAGCAGCCTTGGGCCACGCACATCGTTTCAGAAATGGTGGTGCCTGCGGGCCCATCAGCATAGGGTCCACCGTTCGCCACCACCGTGGCCTCATTGGCAGTTCTGATCTCCCAAGTGGTCTGTGAACCGAAGTTGTCCAAGGTGAACGTGAGCACCAGTTTCTCACCGTAGCAAGGAGCGATCGGATCACCGGTGCAATTGCAGTTCGCGTCCACCATGTCGTTCTCGGTGTTCACATCGCCGTCGTCGCAGGCGGTCCCGGGCTCGGGTCCATTGGCGCAGAGGTCATCAGCGTCGCAGGTCCCATCATTGTCAGCGTCAGCGAAGGTGCCGGCGCATTGGCAGTTGGCATCGTACACGTCACCCGTGGTGCATGCATTGTTGTCGTCGCATGCGGTTCCGGGAAGTGCGGGTCCGCCAGGCACGCCTTCGCAGTCGCTACCAAGAAGCGTTCCCGCGCACTGGCAGTTACTTCCGATCACGTCATTGATGGTGGTGCTGTTGCCGTCATCGCAGGCAGTTCCGGGCTCTGGCCCGCCGGGGCAGAGGTCGTTGGCATCGCAGGTGCCGTCCCCATCCGCGTCGGCAAAGGTGCCGGCGCATTGGCAGTTGGCATCGTACACGTCACCCGTGGTGCATGCATTGTTGTCGTTGCATGCGGTTGCGGGCAGCGCCGTTCCGCCGGGTACGCCTTCGCAGTCGCTACCAAGAAGCGTTCCGGCGCACTGGCAGTTACTTCCGATCACGTCATTGATGGTGGCGCTGTTGCCATCATCGCAGGTGGTGCCGGGCTCCGGGTTGCCACAGCCGCAGTTGCCGGGTGCGATCTTGTTCGGATCGTTGGGGCAGCCATCGTTGCAATCGGCGATGAGGTCACCATCGGTGTCCACATCGCTCACTCCGCAGCCACATTGACCGGGCGCGATCTTGTTGGGGTCGTTGGGGCAACCGTCGTTGCAATCGACAGTACCGTCGCCATCCGTATCCGCATCACTCACGCCGCAGCCGCAGACCCCGGGCGCGATCTTGTTGGGGTCGTTGGGGCAGCCATCGTTCGCATCGCAGGTCAGGTCGTTGTCGGCATCTTGGAAGGCGTTGGTCACATCTCCGTTCAGGCATGCATCCAGTGTGCACACATCGCCATCGTCGATCGTCACTTGCGAGCACGAGCAGCCGTCGGTGTTCACGCCTTCGCCGCTGGGTGTATTGATGCAGAGGTCGTAATAGTTGCACACTCCATCGTTGTCATCATCGTTGCAGTTCAAGGCGAACGACATTCCGCATGGTGCACTGGCCACTTCGATGTAATAGGTGCCGGCTGCGCGGGTGCCGAAGTCGATCGTTGCCGCCAGCGGGGTTGACGCACCACCGGCAGAACGCGTTTCGATCTGAAGCAGATTGGTGCCGGAGCTGCGTAACAGTACGTTGTAGTCGGCGGGCAAAGCCCCGGCGTGCTCAGCCAAAGCGGAGAGCACGATGGGGCCTCCCGTGTGCATGACCTTATAGTATGCATTGGTCTGGCCGTAATAGAAGTTGACCTGGCCTTGGACAGCTGCGGAATCCAAGCGGATCAACGTTGCCGTTGTTGAACCGGTACCCGTTGCGGGGCTGATCGCGTAGATCGGCGGTGTCACAGTGTAGCTGAGACGATAAGATACGCCACAACTCACACCGGCCACGGACAGGTAATAGAAGTTCGTATTGCCTCGGCAGTTGATGCCCATGACCTCGCTTACAGGGATCGAGTTCGCACCAACGGCCACGGTCCACGTTTGGATCACGTTAGTGCCGGTGCTCCGTAGATTGATGGTCGCCGTCCCCGGCGTGGCGGATGCTTGTTCTGCTTGCCAATTGATGTTCAAAACCCCGTTGTTCGGCAAATCCAAACGATAGTAGTCTGAGTTTTCCACGTAAGAGGAGAAGTTTATCTGTCCATCGGTTGGCGTATTGTAGGGCAGCACTATGGCTGTGGTACTTCCGTCGTTGGGTTCAACATCGTTCGCAAAAATTGGCGGGGTGACGGTGTAGCTAAGGCGGTAGGAAATGCCGCAACTCACCCCACTTACGGACAAGTAGTAGAAGTTCGTGTTGCTCCGGCAATCCAAGCTCACGGTTTGGCTGACCGGTATCGAGCTTGCCCCCACGGGAACGGTCCATGTTTGGATCACGTTCGTGCCGATGGACCGCAACGCAATGGTCGCTGTCCCCGGCGTTGCGGATGCTTGTTCTGCCTGCCAATTAATGTTCAGGACCCCGTTGCTCGGCAGATCCAACCGGTAGTAGTCCGTGTTTTCATTGTAGGTGGAGAAATTGATCTGGCCATCCGTCGGCGTACTGTGAGGCAGCACTATGGCTGTTGTGCTCCCATCGTTGGGTTCAGCGTCGTTGGCGAAGAACGGCGGAGTCACCGTGTAGCGGAACCGGTAACTCGTACCACAGATGCCTGTGGACAAGCTCAGGTAGTAGTAGCCGGTGTTGCTTCGGCAATCGATGCTCACTGATCCAGTCGCTAAAGTCGAGTTCGCACCAACAGGCATGTCCCAGGTTTGGATCACGTTAGTGCCGTTGCTCCTGAGCGCAAGTGTTGCCGTTGCCGGGGTGGTGGCACCTGCGTGTTCAGCTTCCCATTCAATGTTCAGCACGCCTTGGGTGGGTAGGTCAATGCGGTAGTAGTCGCTATTGTCGCCATACTGAAAATCGATCTGCCCTTGGTGCCAAGCAGCAGGGGCTGCCGTCACCGCCGTACTTGAACCGTTGTTGGGTTCCGCATCATCCGCAAAGATCGGGGCCACCATGTCGTAGGTCAGGGTGTAGTTCGTGCAGACCGTGGTGCTGGGATTCTCAATGCTGATATAGTAAAGCCCTTTGCCTTGGCAGGAGAACACGAATGAATCGTTCACCGGAACGCCATTCGCTCCTGCCGTAAGAGTGAACGTGCCAATGACGGAGGTTCCATTGTTGCGCACATGGTAGGTCACCTGCAAATTGGTGGGACCACTGTTGCTCATGCTGGTCTGCACACGCAATTCCCCTTGTGTCAGCGGGGTGAAGCTGAAGTAGTCCGCGCTGTTGTCCGTGGGAGAACAGGCCCCCGTGCTGCCGTTCATTGCCGTGTTGTAGGTCAAGGCAGTGGCCTGGGTGCTCCCGTTGTTCGGCTCGATCTCCGTTTGTGCCCATGTACACAAGGGCACTGCTAAAGCGAGCGTGAATGCAAGTAAGTTGTCTCGGATCTTCATTGTGGGTCGGGTTTTGTTGAAGGGTTCTGCAAATGGAGAAAAGGTTCATGCTCACCACAATACCGCATTATGGGGATAGGGTGGATCGATGTGTGAAGGAATGAGACTGTTTGATGCGTCCGGCTTGAGAAGCAGAGGCTTTTTGTAGCCCCATTTTTGGTCGGAATAGAGGTCTGAAAAGGGTAGAAGCTCTTAAGCCGCGAATATTCCTTCGTGGATCGCCTTCGCGACCGCCGCGGTATTGTTGTTCACATTCATCTTCAGGTAGATGCACTTCATGTGGGTGCGCACCGTTTCGAAGCTGATGTGGAGTTCCGCAGCGATCATCTTGTAGCTCAAGCCGTGCACCAAGGCGCGCAGGACGTCCAGCTCGCGTGGACTCAGCCGGTGATCCCTGGCAGCGGCACATTCGGGGCGCAGTTGAACGATGACGCGTCGTGCATCCGTCGAAGGGCGTCGTCCGCTTCTCAGGTCCGCCACGGTGCGCATAAGGTCCTCCGGACTGTCGCCCTGAAGGACGTATCCGAACGTGCCGGCGTTCAATTGCTCGTCCGTAAGATCATCTTTACCCAGGACGGCAACGACCATGAGTGTCCGTTGCGTACGATCGGCATTAAGAGGAAGGTCCATGGTGGTGGGCTTTTCCTCTTCATCGGGGAACGTTGCGGGATGTGAACGATCCAAACTGGTCCTTTTTTTGGACCGGCAGGAATATCCTCTTTGGATTCCATGTGAAAGAAGTGCTGTTCCAGCACTACCCATTAAGTCACGGCCTAATCATCCGGCCTTGACAGCAGGTCTTTAGAACATGCCCCATTGATCTTCTGCCCAAGTCACTGGTTCTAGGATACAAGGCGCAGAACTGTCCTCTTTTCCCATTCACCAGTGATCATGGTTTTGATCTGCTCGGTGCAAACGCCCGAACATGGGTGCAGCAAGCCAGTGTGTTCTGGCCTTACAGGTTCCGGGGAGCGGCCATGGGCAAGATCTCCAAGGGAAACGCAGACGCGGCTTTTCTCTCCTTCGAACTGTTCGTCAGGGGGGAGAGGGACACGTACGGATACGACACCGCCAGTGATGCGGGGTCAACCTTCTCGCCGAGGTCCGCCACGAGCATGTGACGTTGCGAGTACGGCGTTAGAAAGCTCGCCCAGCACGATCATCTTGTCCTGATCAATACCTATTTCATGGAGGTGCCCGATCCCTTGGCGCCCTTCTTTTGTTCCTTAGTGCCCTCGGTCGTGTTGCCCTGTAAAACTTCACCCACGACCTCTCGCACAGTTCGCACAGCGCCTATCGCGGAGGCCAGCACGTTCACTACCGCATCATGAACCCGACCGGATTTCTTGCTGCGCTTGGTGCTCTTGCTCATTGCCTTCGCGCTAAGGCGCGTTCCTTTCTTTTTACCCGCGGACTTTGCAGGTGCTACCGCCTTTTTGGCCGCGTTCAAAGTCTTTTTGGTTGACTTCACGGGGAGCTTCATCGCGGCCTTCTTCCGCGGATCCTTGGATTTGGTCGCGAGAGCACTGGTCGCTGCTTTGTTGGGTACTTTCTTCGCTGTCTTCTTAACCGCGCTTGAAGTTTTCTTTTTAGTGGTCCTGATCGCCACTTTCTTCATTGCCTTGCTGCCTTTGCTGGCCGTGCTCTTCGTGGCCGCTTTCGCAACTGTGGACTTTCCACCAGAGCCGGACACGATCCTCTGTGCCGCTGTCTTTGCCGGTTTCTTCGCCAATGTGGCAGGTGCTTGCTTAGCTGCCGTCTTTGTGTTGCGCTTGGCCATGGAAGGATGTTTTGCGAAAGATACCTGTGGATGGACAACCGCACTGTTAGCGTGATTCGACTTAGCAGTCTTGGTCCGGATGGTCGTGGGAGGCCGCTTACCACGGGACGGTAAATGAAATAGGATCGCTAGTGTCCTGCTTTTCGCGGTATACCATTCAGGCCTACCAAGCTCTTGAACTACATGTGAACGGTTGGCTTCATTTTGCGTTGGTGCCGAGGAAGCGCATGGAGAAGATGGGTCTCTTCATAACCATGGCCTTTTCGCAGACCTGCTGTTCACATTCGCCAAGTTCTTCGATAAAGGGCTGAACGCGGTCGCTATTTGACCGTGGAAAAGAACATCCGGAATGGACATCGCGACTCTTTCTCCGTATTATAGTGGCCATTACTCATTTTCCAGTGGAACGGCCCGTTATACTCCCTATCCATTCACCACCAACGTGGGTGCTCGGGCTGCTGCGGAACGACCCTCTTGTCGTCCGGTCGCTTTATGTGAACCACTATCCCGCTGTGCGGCACTATGTCCTGAAGAACAATGGCAATGCGGACGATGCACAGGATGTTTTCCAGGAAGCCGTCACGGTGTTGTGGTTGCAGGTGAAGGAGGGTCGGTTCAGCACCTCCACGGAAAGCGACCCAGGCGGTTTTTTGTTCCAGGTGGCGAAATTCAAATGGTTGGACGTGGTAAGGTCCGCAGCACATCGCAACATGAGAGTGCTGCATAGCGACGGAGCACATGTGCCTGCCGAAGAACAAGATCATGAAGCGGAGGAACGTATCCACCGACTGCGGGGGGCGTATGAAAAGCTCGACGAGAAGTGCCGGAAGGTGCTGGACCAGTTCTACTTCGAGCGGAAGGACCTCGCGACCATCGCCTCACACATGGGGGTGGAGGAAGAAAGCATCCGGACCATCAAATACCGCTGCATGATGAAGTTGAGAGGATTCCGCCGGACCATAGGCGGTGAAGACCGTAGAGCAGAATGAACGAGGCTGCACTGCATAAGGACAGGTTCGAGGCCATCGAAGCCTATTTGCTGGGCACCATGCCCCCGGAAGAGCGCCATCGCTTCGAACAGGAGTTGGCCGCCGATGCGTTGCTGCGGGATGAGGTTGAATTGCAAGGTGAGAACACCCTCGCGATCGAGCTCGCAGGGATCACCCGGACTTTGCAAGCCGTACGGGAAGAGCATCGTGAAATGTCCCCGGCAGCGAGTGGGAAGTCGTGGACCATCCACCTGAAGTACGCCGCCATGGTTGCCGTGCTCATGGTGGGTGCCGTTTGGTGGATCGCCAGACCTCCGGAGAACGAACGGCTCTTCGCGGAATACTACGTGGAAGATCCGGGCCTGCCGGTGCCGATGAGCGCGGTGAACGACCCCGTGTTCCAGGATGCCATGGTGGCCTACAAGCTTGGTGACTTTGCCGAAGCGCGCAATAAATGGGGTGACCTGCTGCAGCGCGAGCCGTCTAACGACACGTTGCGCTACTATATGGCCAATACCTATCTCGCGGAAGGGGATGCACAGGCAGCGATCCCGTTGTATGAAAGCGTGGCGGGCGCCCCCGGATCGGCGTTCCATGACAAGGCTCGTTGGTACCTCTTCCTATCCTACTTACATGAAGGGCGCCTGAACGAGCTGCCCGATACGATGCTGGCCCGCGATACTTATTACGGCGAAAAGGAACGCTCGGTGAGGTCCCGAATTCATCCCTGATGCGTCGCTACCTGCTCCTGTTGGCGGTCAGTGTTTCCATCGGAGCGGCAGCGCAGGACATGGCGCAACGCCATGCGCTGATCGATAGCGCATACAAGGCCGAGCGCTATGCCGAGGTGGTGCGTCTGGTCGACCTCCAGCTCAAGGAAGCGGTCGGCACGGCATGGGAGGATTCCGCCCATCTTTATTTATACAAGTATGGCCGTGCCCATCGAAAGCTCAAGGACGCCAACGCCGGGGTGGAGGCCGCGGAGCGCATTTATGCACGGGTGAAGGACCGGGCGAGGCCATCGAGCGTACTTGCAGCGCTCTTCGACCTGAGTTGGACCTATTACGAGGTCGGCCGGGTGAAGGACTGCATACGGGTGGATTCCACAGCCGTGGTGGTGGCGGATGGCAATTCGGAGATCACCGCCTCGCAACGTGGTAAGGCGCGCCAATACCTTGCCTTTGATTATAACGTCACGGGCGATCCCCGGAATGTCGCGAAATATGCGCTACAGGCACTGGACATTTATTCAAAAGCGGATTCCATCGCACCTGTCCAATGGGCCGAAACATACACTTCCGTGGGTGTGGCCTATTGGAAAATGGGCCAGGTACAGAAGGCCGAGGAGTACTATATGCGATCCTTGAAAGCCCTTGGAACGGGGACTTCCGAGGAGGTCCTTGAACGTCAGGTTTCGACATGCGGTAATCTCGGCATCATGTGGCAGAATGCGGGGGACTATACCCGGAGCAAGACCTACTATCATGAAAGCCTGCGGTACAGTGATCGTGTGATCGATGAAGCGAAGGATCCCGCCACCCGCGACGAGGCCATCGTGAACCGTTCCAGGACGTATATCAATTTGGCCACGGTATACAATGAATGCGGCGATGAGGCCCGTGCCAGAAAGCTGTTGGACATGGCATGGAAGGACAGGAGCAAGGTGCTGGAAGCGGATGATCCACAGCTCTTGGCTGTGCAGGAGCGGATCGCGGATCTTGAAGTGTCCACAGGTGACCTGGACAAAGCCGAGCAATTGATGAGCGCCTATCTCATCGCATGCGAATTGAACTTCGGGAAGAAAAGCGAGTACTCCGCTCGGGCCCTTTCCAAACTGGGCGATATCGCAATGCGCAAGCACGAATCGGAGAAAGCCGATTCACTTTTCACGAGGAGCATAGCTGCCGGACGGATGAAAGGTGATGCGGGCAGGAACGTCGACCTGGCCGGGACGTTGAAAAGCCGTGCCTTGCTAAAGGAAGAGGTGGGGGCTTTTCAGCAAGCAATAGCGGACCTTCTTCAAGCAAGGGACATACTGGTGCGGGTGAAAGGAGCGCATCATCCCGGCGTGGCCGGATGCGATGTCATGCTCGCCCAAGCAGCATTTCTGAAAGGTGATATGCAAGCGGCCCGGGACCATGCCGGTAGTGCCCTCGACTTGCTGCAGGACCGTGTCAAAGCGGTGAATGGTTCCAATGCGCCGCTAACATTCCAAGAGCCCCACCTTCTCCCTGATGCGATCTATTGGAAGGTGCGTGCGGAACGCGAAATGGCCTCAACGGGAGCAGCCCGGGCAGGATGGTCCACTGACCTGGACCTGGCCATCCGTTCGCTGGCGAGGAACAAGAGCGCCATCCACGAGGACGCGTCCAAGCTTTTGCTGGTCGCGGTCCAGAAGAACCTGCTGGAACTGGCGTTGGATGTGGCCTACGAAGGTTACGCTGCTTCGCGTTCCGATGCGGATCTTGAACACTTCATCAACATCTCAGAGGCCGATCGCTCGATCCTGTTGAAGAACCGATTGAACACCTTCGGCGGACTGCGCTTCTCGGGTGTGCCGGACTCGGTGATCGCCCGTGAGTCGGAACTTTACGCTGCGCTCGACCTGGATCCCGAAGATCGGGCCATGGCCTCGGACATGGATAAGCGGGAGCGTGCCTATTCGGACTTTCTCGTCTTCTTGGAGAAGAGCTATCCCGCTTATTTCAATATGCGTTATGGGGAACCCCACGTCACCTTGGCGGAGATCCGAAAGGATCTGCTCACGTCGGACCGGGAGTTGCTCGGTTATACCCGCACAGAGGCCCATCTCTATACTTGGGTGGTGAGCATGACGGGTGCCTCCATCATCCGCACCGACGCCAACGGTATCGACAAAGCGGTGAAGGCGTTCAACATGGCCATCCTTTCGCGGACCGCCGAGCCTTATGCCAGCGCGGCGTACCGTCTTTATCAATTGGTATTCGAGCCGGTCGCACCCTTGTTGACGACACCCGAACTGTTCATCATCCCCGATGGCGCGTTGCATACGGTGAACTTCGAGGCCTTACTGACGGCTCCGGGCACGAAGCATATCGGGGAACATTTCCTTATCCACCGCCATGCCATCAGTTATCTGTTGAGCACCGTCACCGCATTACGTTTCGCCGACATCGCCCGCCATCGCGCGAGCGGCCTGTTGGCTATCGCGCCCGGATTCACCGATGAACTGAAACAGGACTATATCGCGAGCATGAGCGACACCACGCTTTTGGACCGGGATTTCCTGCACTTGGTCCGACAACCCTTCGCCGAACGCACCGCACGCACGTTGGGCAGCACGCTCTCCGCGCGGGTGATGACGGGCAAGGCCGCCAACGAACGGGCGTTCCGTGCCCAAGCGTCGAAGTTCGGCATCCTGCACCTGGGCACGCATGCCGAAATGAACGCCACCTCACCGATGTATTCCCGCCTGGCCCTGAGCAAGGACGGCAGTGAAATGGACCCCGATGATGACGGATACCTGCATGCCTATGAGATCTATGAGCTGGACCTGCACGCACAGCTGGCAGTGCTGACCGCGTGTGGGACGGGTATCGGCAAGGACGACGTGGGTGAAGGCGTCCGCTCGTTGGGATATGCCTTCGCATATTCCGGATGCCCCAGCTTGGTGATGTCCCTTTGGAACATTGATGAAAAGGTGAGTGCCGAGATCATTGCCAGCTTCTATAAGGACCTTGCGGACGGCATTCCCAAGCATCTCGCATTGCGCAAAGCGAAACTGGATTTCCTGGCCCATGCTCCGGATGAATTGGCGCTTCCCTATTATTGGGCTGGATTGGTGTTGGTCGGTGATGTTCAACCGGTCCAGTTGTCAAAAGCATATCCCGTGTGGGTATGGCTGGCTTTGGGTAGTGTCCTGCTATTCGCGTTGGGTGGCTGGAAAGTGTGGCGGGCGCATCGTCTGTCCGCCTCAGCGCCGGAACCTTTGGAACAGTGACCTAGTGCAGGTTGAAGTTGGGACTTCGAAAGGACCTTGATCGCAATGGTTCTGCTTTGTTGTTCAATACCATCACACTCGCTCCTTTCACAGCGACCACTGAATGCAGAACGCCCCCGACCAAAAGGCCGGGGGCGTTCGCGTTAAATCGATCCAATGGCTTACATCATGCCACCCATGCCGCCCATGTCGGGTCCATGGCTGTGGCCTGCTTTTTCCTCCTTCTCTTCGCTGATCACGCACTCGGTGGTGAGCAACATGGCAGCGATGCTGGCGGCGTTCTCCAGGGCAACGCGTGTCACCTTCGTGGGGTCGATCACCCCTGCTGCGAGCAGGTTCTCGTACACCTCGGTACGTGCGTTGAATCCGAAGTCACCTTTTCCATCGCGTACTTTCTGAACGATGATGCTGCCTTCAAGACCAGCATTGGCCACGATCTGGCGCAATGGCTCTTCGATGGCCCGGCGCACGATGGCGATGCCGGTTGTCTCGTCGTCATTGTCACCCTCCATTTTCTCCAGCACTTTCTGTGCACGGATGTAGGCTACGCCGCCGCCGGCCACAATGCCTTCCTCCACGGCTGCGCGGGTGGCATGAAGCGCGTCGTCCACGCGATCCTTCTTCTCTTTCATCTCCACTTCCGTGGCGGCACCGATATAGAGCACTGCTACGCCTCCGGCCAGTTTGGCCAAACGCTCTTGCAGTTTCTCCTTGTCATAGTCGCTGGTGGTGTTCTCGATCTGCGCCTTGATCTGTGCGACGCGGCCCGCGATGTCGGCTTTCTTACCAGCACCGTTCACGATGGTGGTGTTGTCCTTGTCGATGTTGAGCTTCTCAGCGGTGCCCAGCATGGTCAGCTCGGCGTTCTCCAGCTTGAAGCCACGCTCCTCGCTGATCACCGTTCCACCCGTCAGGATGGCGATGTCCTCCAACATGGCCTTGCGACGGTCGCCGAAGCCTGGTGCTTTCACTGCGCAGACTTTCAGGGCGCCGCGGATCTTGTTCACCACCAAGGTGGCCAAGGCCTCACCGTCCACGTCCTCGCTGATGATCAACAGGGGCTTGCCTGTCTGTGCGCTTTTCTCCAGGATGGGGAGCAGCTCCTTCATGGTGCTGATCTTCTTGTCGTAGATCAGGATGTAGGGGTTCTCCAGATCAACCTCCATCTTCTCCGCGTTGGTCACGAAGTAAGGGCTGAGGTATCCACGATCGAACTGCATGCCTTCCACGATCTCAACGGTGGTGTCGGTGCCTTTCGCTTCTTCCACGGTGATCACGCCTTCTTTCTTCACCTTGGCCATGGCCTCGGCGATCAGTGCACCGATGGTATCATCGTTGTTCGAGCTGATGCTCGCCACTTGCTTGATCTTGGCGTTGTCGTCGCCGACCGACTTGCTCATTTTCTTCAACTCGGCAACTACGGCGGTCACCGCTTTGTCAATGCCGCGCTTGAGGTCCATCGGATTGGCACCGGCGGCCACGTTCTTCAGACCGCTGGTCACGATGGCCTGGGCCAGTACCGTCGCAGTGGTCGTACCGTCACCGGCGATGTCAGCCGTTTTGCTGGCTACTTCCTTCAGCATTTGGGCGCCCATGTTCTCCACGGGATCCTTCAGCTCGATCTCCTTGGCCACGGTAACGCCGTCCTTGGTCACTTGCGGTGCACCGAATTTGCGATCGATGATCACATTGCGGCCTTTGGGACCGAGCGTCACCTTCACGGCGTTCGCCAAATGATCCACGCCGCGTTTCAGGCGGTCGCGGGCTTCTACTTCAAACTGGATGTTCTTTGCTGCCATTTTCTTGTTGTTGGGAGGTTCTTATTCGGGCGATGCAGGCATCGCCCTTGCTAACTGGGCTGCGCTCAGTTCAGCACCGCGTAGATGTCACTCTCGCGCATGATCATGTAGTCTTTTCCCTCGAGGTTGAGCTCGGTACCGCTGTACTTACCATACAGGATCTGATCGCCCACTTTTACGGTCAAGGGGGTCACTTTACCGTCGTCGGCCACACGGCCCGACCCCACTGCGATCACTTTGCCGCGCTGAGGCTTTTCCTTGGCCGTGTCAGGAATGATGATGCCACCCTTGGTGGTCTCTTCGGCTGCTGCCGCTTCCACGAGCACGCGGTCTGCCAAGGGCTTCACTTTGTTTGCCATGATTCGTTTTTGGTGTTGAGGATGGATTGTCCTAGGACGCGTCATCGATTACCGTGCCACCGCTGCAGCACTGACGATCATGCACCAAGCTTGAAAGCGTTGTCAGCCAGTACTGACAGGGTGGCGGATTTTATTCCGCTGCGCCCGGGCCAGGAACCGTCACTGCGGCACTATCGCCAAGGACGGTTGCAGCGTTGGCATTGGGGTTCTCATCCACTTGGATGGGCGCGTCCAGACCGTCGCTGGCCACGGTGGTCTTCTGAAGCGAGGCGGAGATCAAACAGAGAACCATCAAGGCACCAGCCAGGCTCCAAGTAGCCTTCTCCATGAAATCGGCCGTGCGTTGCACCCCACCAATTTGGGAGGCGCCGGTAAAGCCTGCGGCAAGTCCGCCACCTTTAGGGTTTTGGGCGAGTACGACCAAGGCCAACAATGCGGCCAGGATGATGATAATGATGGAAATGGCGACCATGCTAGGAGTTGATGCGCCCGTCCAGGGCTTTCGAAAGGGCTGCGAAGTAAACGCTTTTCCGTGGATCGAGCTCAGCCAATTGTTGATAGACCTCTTTCGCCTTCGCCAAATTGCCCTGTTTTTCATAGATCCTGCCCAGGGTCTCACTTACCAAGCCGTGGTCCAGCAAGCTCTTTTTTGCTGCTTGCTGAGGGCTGAAGAATTCGGCTTTTGCCTTGATAGGAGCAGGTGCGGAGCGATGGATGAACCGTTCCAGGATCTCTTCCGGGCTGGGTGGAGCTTCCACTGTCTCGCCGGTTCCCGCATGGTGAAGGATGTCCGCTACGGTTGTTGACCCCGGTTCCATGGGCTCTGAAGCACCCGCCGGTTCCATGAATGAGGTAGCATCAGCCTGATCCAACCAATCCGTAAAGCGCAGCTTGGCATTTTTAGGTAACCGGGCCGTTCTAGGCGCAGTATCGGGCTGTTCCACCGGATCCATATCTGGCACGGGCAAGACCTCCGACACGTTTACTGGAACTTGGTCTTCCCTCACTGGAGGGGGTATGGGTGTTGCAGGAAGTGCGCTCTTCAGGTCAGCTACGTTGAACGGGGCATTGGCTGTGGCCTCCGCATACAACAACTCCAAAGGGTCCAATGCTGTTGGTTGCTGCGCAAGGGACGAGTCATTGATCAACGGTAAAGAAAATGTTTCGTTCGGGATTGCAGCTGGTATGGCTATCTGTGCAGGGAGAACAACCTCTTCATCAGGTTCTGGACCAACAGCCATAAATGGCGTAACAGGCAGTGCTACCGGTGCATTGGGGAGGGGGCCAGATCCCGAACTCAGCAGGTCCGGCTCCACTTGGACCGGCGGTCCGGATAATTCAACCGTTTTAACTGCGGCGGCTGGTACTGGCGACTTCACCGGCTCTTCCGATTTCGTAGAGTGCGTCTGGTGGACAACCGGTTTTGTTGACGGAACAGCGATAGGCGGCTCGATCGGCTTTACTACGGGTCCGAAAACAGTCGATCCTTGTTCAGGAAGCTCGACAACCCCGGGTTTTGACTCCGTCACTGCCGGTTTTTCAGCATCGCCCATTACATGCACCACGTCCAGGTCCGCGGTATTGCGCACCACTTGCATGGGGGCCAATTGGCGGGGAGCGCTCGGCCGGGTAAGATCGAAGAGTACAGCACGGGAAGGCAGTTGGGCGGCAGGAGAGGTGCTGCGGTCATTCGCCAACACATCCCCTGCCTGGTCCTCACCTACGGCGAGAAGCAAACGTGCACCGCTGAACCAAGGAAAACGTTCCGCAAGGTCCCGCAGGTCCGCCAAGTCGCTCCGGGAAACATCCCCTGGCGTTCCTAACAGTTCTGTCAAGCGTTCGCGGTCCATGTTGATGAGGGGATCGGCCCTACCAGTTCCCCAATGTGCGGTCGAATATATCCTGCGCCAGCTGTTTGCCGATGTCGCGGACCAATCCGTCCTCCACGGCACTGAGGTCCTGATCGCTTGAATAATCCGCGAAACGCGAAACGCTGAGGTCTGTATCCGTCTTTGGCTCCAGCTTGTTGGCGTAGTGCAAGCTGACGGTGATGGTAAGCCGGTTCAACGCCGCGGTCTCGTTCGCTTGGATCGCCACAGGCTGGACGTCGTAACCGGTTACTGCGCCCGAATAGGCGATATCACCGCCGGAGCCGGTCAACGTCAGGGGCGTTTGGGACTGCATCAGGTCGCGCAGGGCCTCCGTGATGGTCTGCGCGGTCTGCGGGGTGCACAGCGGTGCGCGGGCATCCAATACCTCCACGCTGATGGTTTTCGCACCTGCGGGAACGGAGCCACCGCTGGCAGAATAGTGTACGGCACATGAAGTGAACACAGCGCAGGAAAGCAGGAAGGCCAAGAGTTTCATTCGATGCCCCACTCCTTGATCTTGCGGTACAAAGTGCGTTCGCTGATGCCCAGTTCGTCCGCGGCTTTTTTCCGTTTGCCGCGATGCTTGTCCAAGGCTTTGCGCACGAGTTCTTTTTCCTTGTCCTCCAAACTTAGCGACTCTTCCACTTCTGTGTGTTCCACTTCTTCGTCCTCCGCATCTTGAAGGTCGATGTTCATGCCGTTCTCCGGACGGTGTGCATAGAGCATTTTTTCCGGGTAGACCGGGCCGGTGGAGGGCAGGCGTGGTTGGTTGGTCCCCAACCCGCGCACCTGGTCTTTCAGCGCGGTCAGGTCATTCTTCATGTCGAAAAGGAACTTGAAGATCAGCTCGCGCTCATTTATGCCATCCGCGCTTCCGCCACCGCCCGCGCTGCTGGCAGGCACAAGTGCGGTGCTTTCCTGGGGCATGTAGCCGGCAAGTGTTTCCGAATCGATGTCGCGGTCCTTTTCGATCACGCTGATCTGTTCCACCAAGTTGCGCAACTGGCGCACGTTGCCTGGCCATCGGTAGGCGGTGAGCAGTTGGCGGGCGTCGTCGGTCAGCGTTATCGGTGGAGCTTTGTAGCGCGAAGCGGCTTCTTGTGCGAACCAGCGGAAGAGCAGGTGGATATCCTCCTTCCGTTCACGCAAAGCGGGTACATGGATAGGCACGGTGTTCAAACGGTAATAGAGGTCCTCCCGGAATTTGCCGCGCTGAACGGCCTGAAGCATGTTCACGTTGGTGGCCGCGGTGACGCGCACGTCGGTCTTTTGCGCTTTGCTGCTTCCCACACGGATGAATTCGCCCGTCTCCAGCACGCGGAGCAGACGCACTTGTGTGGTCAATGGCAGTTCGCCTACTTCGTCCAAGAAGATGGTGCCTCCGTTGGCGACTTCGAAGTAGCCCTTGCGCGCCTCATGCGCCCCGGTGAAAGATCCTTTCTCGTGCCCGAAAAGCTCACTGTCGATGGTGCCTTCGGGGATCGCTCCACAGTTCACTGCGATATATGGCCCGTGCTTGCGCGCACTGAAAGCATGGACGATCTGCGGCATCACCTCCTTACCACTGCCGCTCTCTCCACTGATCAGCACGCTGAGGTCCGTGGGTGCCACCTGCGCGGCGATCTCAATGGCCCGGTCCAACAAGAGTGACGCTCCGATGATACCGAAACGCTGTTTGATGGGTTGGATATTCATGCTTGCTGAACACGTTCAGGGATGGAAAAAAATGGCTCGCCTTGGAGTGAACCGGCAGTGGCGCTCACGATGCGGACCTTGAGGATATCCCCGGCGCGCAACTCTTTCGTTGTCAGTTGTTGGTTGTCAGTTGTCAGTTCGCTATTTGAACCTGCAGTGCTTTTGCCAATCTTTTTCTCGCCCCCTAATGCAGCCTGACAACCGACAACTGACAACAGAGAACTGTAGCGTGGTACGATCACGACAGAATTCTGCGTATTCCGCCCGTACATGTTCTGGTCACTGCGCTTACTCACTCCCTCGATCAACACCTCGTGGACCTGACCCACATAAGTCGCCATACGCTTTGCGGAATTCAACTTCTGCACTTCGATGATCTCTGCGAGCCTGCGCCCTTTCACGTCCTCGGGAACGTCGTCGGCATGCTTGCGGGCCGCCAGTGTTTTCGGGCGTTCGCTGTATTTGAACATGTAGGCCATGTCATAGCCCACAGCGTTCATCAAGGATAGTGTGTCCTGGTGATCGTCCTCCGTTTCACCGCAGAAACCGGCGATCATGTCCGTACTGATGGCGCAGTCGGGCATATGCTTGCGGATGCTTGCCACGCGCCCCATGTACCATTCCCTGTCGTAACCACGGTTCATGCGCTTCAGCACTTCGCTGCTGCCGCTTTGCACGGGCAAGTGGATGTATTTGCAGATGTTCTCATACCGTGCCATCACCTCCAACACCTTGTCCGTCATGTCCTTCGGATGGCTGGTACTGTAGCGGATACGTAGCTCAGGGCACGAGGTGGCCACCATTTCCAACAGATCGGCGAAATCCACATGGTCTAGCCCCGGAACGAGTTCTTCTCCGCGTTTCTGCGCCTCCGCGGCCAACGCTTCGGGTTTCACCTTCCACTTGTACGAGTCCACGTTCTGCCCAAGTAGCGTCACCTCTTTGAAGCAGTCCACCACCAATTGCTTGCATTCGTCAACGATGGTCTGCGGATCGCGGCTGCGTTCCCGGCCACGGGTGAAGGGCACCACGCAGAAAGCGCACATGTTGTCGCAACCGCGCATGATGGTGACGAATGCCGTGACACCATTGCTGCCCAAACGCACCGGCTCGATCTCGCCATAGGTCTCTTCGCGGCTCAGCAGCACGTTCACCGCTCTTTGGCCACTGCCCACTTCTTCCAATAATTGGGGCAGGCTGCGGTATGCATCGGGACCTACCACCAGGTCCACCACGCGTTTCTCCACCAGTAGGTTCTCCTTCATGCGCTCAGCCATGCAGCCGAGTATGCCCACCTTCAGCCCTTTGTTAACGGCCTTCAGGTTGTTCATCTCGTTGATGCGCTGCATCACGGTGTACTCCGCCTTTTCGCGGATGCTGCACGTGTTCAGCAGCACTAGGTCGGCCTCTTCCGGCGTTGATGCCAGCTCATAGCCGTCCTTAGCCAAGATGCTCGCAACGATCTCACTGTCGCTGTGGTTCATCTGGCAGCCGTAGCTCTCGATATGGACTTTCTTGCTCAACTTGATCTTATATTCGGAGCGCAAAGGTACCGTTCCATAAGCGTAGTGACAATGTGGCAGAAGATCGGTCCGCAGCATAATCTTCAGCCGTCCATGCGCTTTTTAGCACAAGTGATCTTCGTTGTCGTGCTGCCCGCTGCGGCAGAAGCACAATTCGACTACGGCATCTCCGCCGGAGGAATGTTCACGGAACTGCACGCTAGACCCAGTACCGACCCGCATGTCACATCAACCATCGGCTACGTGGACCATGCTGCTTTTTCTGCATCGGCCTATTATCGGGAGCGCTATTCGGAATACGTCAACTTGGGTGTGGACCTTACTTTGGTCCACCGCTCGTTCGGAGGAACGTATGCGAATGGCGGCCTGGGGGGTGGCTACACACGCTATTGGCACGGGGAGCTGGATCAGCTTTATGTAGGCTTAAAGCCCGAAGTGCGGCTGGATACCAAGCGGTTCGCGGTGTTGCGCTTCGGTGTCATGGCCGGGTTTCGTGTGGGCGGGCACGTTAGGGGCAACAGCAGTACGTGGAGCATTTTCGGAACTCCGGGCAGTGAACCCGAAAGTGATTTCACTTCCCTGTTCGGTGGTGACCTGCGCTTCGTATTCGGGGTCGGTCTTCGGTTTCCCATAGGCGAACATTGGGCTATTACCTTAGATCCTGAAGCCAACGTAGCAGTCACTTCCATGTTGAAGGACAGTGGTGGCTACCGCGGTTCGGACATCGGCCTACGCATTGGGTTTTCCAGGTGCTCCCAAGGGAAGTCACTCAGCCGTTTGTTCAAGGACGACAGGGTGAAACGCGACGACATTTGGTAGGCTGAATAAGCAAGAACCCCCGACCGCCACTTGCGCGGGGCCGGGTGCGCCTTGGCCTTAACCCCAAACCTACTTCTCTAACACCAAAGCCGTTCCGTCCATGCAATAACGCAGTCCTGTTGGCTTGGGCCCATCATCGAAAACGTGTCCCAAATGCGCACCGCAGCGTGAGCAAGAGATCGCCGTGAGGGCCATGCCGAGGCTGCCATCGCTTACATGGTCCACGCTTGTGGAAGTTAAAGGTTGGTAGAAACTGGGCCAGCCGGTGCCGCTGTGGAATTCCGTGGCGGCATCATACAAGGGATTGCCACAGACCGCGCAGTAAAATATGCCATTGCCCTTGTAGTCAGTGTATTCATAGGTGAAAGGAGCGTCAGTTCCGTCCTCAAAGGCAATGTGGTACAGCGCCGGCGAAAGGATTTTCTTCCACTCTTCCTTGGAGACGTTCAGTTTTGTCGTATCCGTGGTGCTCCAGTAAGGATTGTTGGAATGATCTTGCATGGCAACGGGCTGCTGGGTCGTGTCTTTGTCCGTTGCGGAAGGGGCGCCCGCTATGTTGCCGCATCCAAGCGAAAGCAAGCCAGGTGTCAGTAATAAGGTCAGGATCAAGATCCGGTAGTTTTTCATCGTGTAATTGGTCGTTGGGGTGGTGGTCGCCACTTCGTGTTGAAACTGACATACGGACAACGGGAGAGCATTGGATCAAGTCCGTTTCCTCAGGACGAACGGGTTCCCGGCGAAAGTGATCGAACAGCGTGGCCCAGGGTGTCATTTCTGACCCTCAAGAACTTTCCTTCCCCATAGGGGAAGCTGACCGCGCGATCTGTAATATTTGGAACATCCCGTTCCAATGTCCGTTTCTTTGCGCCCCGAAAATCCCCCCGGAATGGCATCGAGCAACGCGTACGACCTGGTGATCGTGGAGTCACCCGCCAAGGCCAAGACCATCGAGAAGTATCTCGGTCCCGGCTTTACCGTGCTTAGCAGCTTCGGCCATGTGCGCGACCTGCCGGAGCGTGATCTCAGCGTTGACACAGAGAATGGCTTCGAGCCGAACTACATCGTGCCGGACGATAAAAAGAGCAAGCTGGCCGAGTTGCGGCGACAGGCGAACAAGGCCAGTACTGTGTGGCTCGCGACTGACGAGGACCGCGAAGGGGAGGCCATCAGCTGGCACTTGAAGGAGGCGCTGGAGTTAGCCGACAGTAAGGTGAAGCGCGTAACCTTCAATGAGATCACCAAAAAGGCCGTTACCGAGGCCATGGCCGCCCCACGTAACATCGACCTCCATCTGGTGGATGCCCAACAGGCACGCCGCGTGCTGGACCGCTTGGTGGGGTACGAGTTAAGTCCTGTGCTCTGGCGCAAAGTGAGACCCAGCCTCAGTGCGGGCCGCGTGCAGAGCGTGGCCGTGCGTCTGATCGTGGACCGCGAACGCGAGATCATCGGGTTCGACGCTAAGAGCGCGTTCCGCATCACTGCCCAGTTCCTTACCGCAGGCAAGGCCGCTGTAAAAGCCGACCTGCCCCAGCGCTTCGCCACCGAAGCAGAAGCCTTGGATTTCTTGAAAGGCTGCGTCGGCGCGGAATTCACGGTGAAGGCCGTGGAGAAGAAGCCCGCCAAACGCACCCCCGCTGCACCGTTCACTACCTCCACCCTTCAGCAGGAAGCCTCCCGGAAGCTGGGATATGGCGTGGACCGCACCATGCGTATCGCACAGGGCCTGTATGAGCAGGGGCACATCACCTACATGCGTACCGACAGCGTCAACCTCAGTGAGTTCGCCATCGGCGCAGCCGTGGAGACCATCACCGCGCAGTACGGTGCACGCTACAGCAAGTCCCGCAGGTTCACCAGCAAGAGCAAGGGAGCACAAGAGGCTCACGAAGCCATCCGCCCGGCGGATATGATGGTGCGTAATGCAGGCAGCGACCGCGACGCCGAAAAACTTTACGACCTCATTTGGAAGCGCACCCTGGCCAGCCAAATGGCCGATGCGGAACTGGAAAAGACCGTGGTGGATATCGCCATCAGTACCCGTCCGGCCGACATGCTTCGGGCTCAGGGCGAAGTGATCATCTTCGATGGTTTTCTCAAGGTTTACCTCGAAGGCAAGGACGATGAGGACGATGGCGAGCAGGAAGGCCTGCTGCCTGACATGCGGCAAGGGGAACAACTCGCTTTGCAGGAGATGGCAGCCACACAGCGTTACGATCGGCCATCGCCCCGCTACACCGAGGCCAGCTTAGTGAAAAAGCTCGAAGAGCTGGGCATCGGACGTCCATCCACTTACGCGCCGACCATCAGCACCGTGCAAAAGCGCGGATATGTGGTCAAGGAGAACCGCGAAGGCGTTCAGCGGCCGTACCGCATCCTCACCTTGGCCAACGGCAGCATCAGCGACAAGACCGCCACCGAGAATACAGGTGCGGAAAAACAGAAACTATTTCCCACCGACATCGGCATGGTGGTGAACGATTTCCTCGTGGAGCACTTTCCCACAATAGTGGACTTCCACTTCACCGCCAAGGTGGAGGAGGAATTCGACGTGATCGCCGAGGGAAAGGAGAACTGGCGCGAAATGATCGGCCGGTTCTATAAGCCTTTCCACGCTACCATCGGCATCGTTGTGGAAACCGCTGACCGCGCATCGGGTTCCCGCGTTCTGGGGCAAGACCCCAAGACCGGCAAGGATGTTGTGGCCCGAATCGGCCGCTTCGGCCCCATGGTGCAGATCGGCAGCGTGGATGATGAAGAGAAGCCCAAATTCGCTTCCATCCGCAAGGACCAAAGCATCGCCAGCATCACCTTCGAGGAAGCGATGGACCTGTTCAAACTGCCACGCACCTTGGGCAAGATCGGAGAAGATGAAGTGATCGTCGGCATCGGTCGATTCGGCCCTTACGTGAAGCTCGGTCCCTCTTTCGCAAGCCTCACTCAGGAGGATGACCCACTAACTCTCTTACTGCCCCGCGCCATTGAACTGATCGACCTGAAGAAGGCGGCCAGCAAAACGCGTGAGCTGGGAGAATACGAAGGCGGTATGCTGGAGGTGGGCAGAGGCCGCTTCGGTCCCTTTGTAAGACACGGAAAAGTCTATGCCAACATTCCCAAGGGTGAAGATCCAGAGGCCTTGACCCTGGATCGCGGTATAGAGCTTGTCAAGACGAAGCTGGAAGGTGCCCGGGCGAAGGTCCTGAAGGTGTACGAAGGCTCGGAGGTGCAAGTGCTCGCCGGTCGTTATGGGCCCTATATCACCGATGGTTCCAAGAATGCAAACGTGCCAAAAGGGAAAGAACCGGACGATGTGAGCTTGGAGGAAGCCCTGAAACTGCTGGCCGAGGCGCCGGAACGCAAGGGCAAGAAAAAGTCGGCGCCTAAAAAGGCAGCCGTCAAGAAGGCAGCACCCAAGAAAAAGACCGCCGCAAAGAAAAAAGCGGCCAAGAAGAAGTAGGTGCTACCAACGATGCACAATGGTATTGGAAGCTTGACCTGCCAAGCTTCGCGAAGCAGGCTCCTGCCGAAACACTAACATCCTACTGTGCGCATTTGACCTTTGCTGGATCCCACAACCGGCAAGGCTCCGGCGATCTTCGCCATGTCCAAGAGACAAGCGCCGCGCATGGAAAGCCGTATCTATTTCAAGCCTTCGGAACAGTTCGGGGCCAGCCGTCCCGAATGGTCCGCCAATACGATCGGCGACAGTTGCCTTTTCCACGGGCCGGGCGGCATGCCCGATCTGGAAGGGGTGAAAGTGGCCATTATTGGCGTGGTTGACGACCCCGGCCACGCCAAACCCCGCGGGTGTGTGGACGGACCGGATGCGGTACGCGAGCAGCTTTACCAGTTGCACATGCCGGCGAATTCCTTCGGTATTGCCGATCTCGGCGATCTGCATCCGGGACATACTTCAGAGGACACGCGCCATGCCTTGGCGGAGACCATCGCGGAACTGGTGCGTTTGAATATCGTGCCCATGATCATCGGGGGCGGGCAGGCACATACGTTCACGCAGTACCTCGCTTATGAGAAGCTGGAACGCACTGCTAACTTGGTGTGTATAGACAGCCGTTTCGACCTCGGCGAACCCGGCCAAGGCCTTGCGGAGACCAGTTATCTCAGCCACATCGTGATGCGGCAGCCGAACTATCTGTTCAACTACAGCAATCTAGGGTATCAGACCTACCTCGTGGACCAGCCCGGGATCGAGTTGCTGGATAAGCTCTTTTTCGACGCGCACCGCTTGGGCGAGCTCCGTGCCAATATCTCGGAGGCCGAACCTGTTTTGCGCAATGCGGACACCGTTAGCGTTGACATGTCCTGCATCCGCCGGAGTGATGCTCCCGGCACCACACGGCCAGGACCGAACGGGTTCCACGGTGAAGAGGTTTGCCAGATCATGCGGTATGCCGGCATCAGCGAGAAGGTGACATCCGTCGGCCTGTACGAGATGGATCCATGGCGCGACCAGGATAAAGCCACCGCACAACTGGCCGCGCAAATGCTGTGGTGCTTCCTGGATGGCTTCGGAAGCCGGACAAATGATCTTCCTTGGATGGACCGTAAGCGGTTCACCCGTTTCCATGTGCCCATTAAGGGTCATGAACAGGAAATGGTGTTCTACAAAAGCACCGTGAGTGACCGCTGGTGGATGGATGTGCCATATCGCGCTGAACAGGAAGCACGGTTCGAACGCCATCACTTGGTGCCGTGTGCTTACAGCGACTACATGGCCGCGTGCCGTGAGGAAGTACCCGACCGATGGTGGCGCACTTTCCAGAAACTGGTCTAAGGAAAAAAACAGACGCTTTGGCAAAGAAAGATCGGGCAATGGGGTTTTTTGCTATTTTGGCGGCGTAAACGCGTGGTGCTCCTGCCTGGCATTTTGCCTGAAAGCCGCGCCAAACAACAAGAAATCGAATGAGGGGAATAATTACTGCGGTGGTGTGCGCGGCACTTGTTGGATCTTCTTATGGCCAACAGGACCCGCAATTCAGTCAGTACATGTTCGACCGATTGTCGGTGAATCCGGCAGTTGCTGGTTCCGCTGGTAGTATCTGTGCCACCGCTTTACTCAGGCAGCAGTGGACGGGGTTCGACGGCGCACCGAAGACCGGGCTTATCAACCTTCAGGGTCCGCTCACCAAGATCAACAGCGGTATAGGCCTTTCGGTCTATTTTGACAAGCTGGGCCAAGAAAGCAGCACCATTGCGCGTCTGCATTATGCTTACCATTTCAAGGTCGGTAGCCAAAGCACGTTGAGTGCAGGCGTTTATCTGGGTATGACCAGCCGTGGGCTCGAGGGCAAGTGGATCGCCATCGACCCTGTTGCCAATGATAATTCCATCTCGGCTGGCAGTAGCAGCGCCACTGGTTTCGACGCAGGGGCCGGCGTTTACTACAAGTCGCCCAATTTGTGGCTGGGTGTTTCCAGTACCCAGTTGCCCGAAACGGACCTAAAGAGCGTGAACATCCAGAACGTTCGCCATTACTATGTACAAGCCGGATACAACTGGGCTCTTGGCGGCAACAAGAAGTATACGCTGCAACCCGGTTTGCTGTTGAAGAGCGATGCCACTTCGACCCAGATCGATATCGGGGCGCTTTTCCTGTATGACGAAACGGTATGGGTGGGTGCGAGCTACCGCACCGAGGATGCCATCGCCCCCATGATCGGCTACCAGTACAAGTTCCCCAAGGGTGACAGCATGCTGCGCATCGGTTACAGCTATGACGTTACCACTTCGGATCTTAAGAATTACAGCAGTGGCAGCCATGAGATCATGCTGAACTACTGCTTCATGATCGTTAAACCGGTGGTGAACGAGATCTACCACCACCCACGTTTCCTCTAAGCTGCGCAACAATTAGGACCCGTTCAACGTATTATGTCCGTCCAGTGGTGACCCGGAATGTCGGGTAGCCTAAAAGGAACCCTGCAAGGAACCTGGACAGGCCGGATCGGTAAAACAAGGAAGAACATGGAACATCGTCCCATAGTCTATCTCTGCGCCATAGCGCTTCTGGCCAGTTGTGGCCAAGGCGGTCAAGGGCAGTTGATCGGGGTGCAGGGGAGGCCCTCATGGTATGAGGTGGACCCCTATGGGATGAATTACATCCCGTTGGGTAGCTATACCATGGGCCCCAGCGACCAGGACGCGCCCTATGCGCAGGTTGCCAAGAGCAAGACCGTCTCTATCCAGGCCTTCTATATGGATCAGACGGAGATCAGCAACAACGAGTACCGCCAGTTCGTGGAATACGTGGTGGACAGTACCGCCAAGCGCATCCTCGGCGATGAGGACATTGGCGAACACGTTATTTCAGAGGATGAATTCGGCGAAGAGATCGATCCCCCTGTGATCAATTGGAAGGAGCGTATTGATTGGGGAGGTGAGGAAGAACGCGAGGCCTTGGCTGACCTGTTCTACCCTGAAAGCGAACAGTTCTATCGTCGCAAAGAGATCGACACGCGCAAGCTGATGTTCGAGTACTATTGGATAGACCTGAAGGAAGCCGCGCGCAAGAGCGGAAAGGACCTGGATCTCAGCTACACCGATGTGAAGGGCGGCAACAATGCCATCCGCAGCCACAGCGATCGCAGTAAATTCATTATCAAGGAAGTGATCAACGTTTACCCCGATACGTTGACATGGGTGCATGACTTCACCTATGCCTATAATGAGCCGATGACAGAGAACTACTTCTGGCATCCTGCCTATGACGACTACCCTGTGGTTGGCGTCACTTGGAGCCAAGCGAAGGCTTTCAACGTGTGGCGCACGCAGAATATGATGAACGCATGGCTGCAGAGCGAAGGGGAACCTTTCATCAATCACTATCGCCTACCGACCGAGGCCGAATGGGAATACGCGGCACGCGGCGGACTGGACCTTTCCCCCTTCCCTTGGGGTGGCCCTTATATCCGTAACCGCAGTGGTTGCTTCTTGGCCAACTTCAAGCCGTTGAACGGGAACTATACCGATGACGGTGGATTCCATACTGTGCCCGTGGACAGCTACTCCGCGAACGATTACGGACTTTACAACATGAGCGGTAACGTGGCTGAGTGGACCAGCACGGCTTTTGACGAAAGCGTGTACGATTTTGACCACGACATGAACCCGGAATATTCCTACGATGCGTTAGCTAACGACCCGCCCGCCATGAAGCGGAAAGTGGTACGCGGTGGCTCGTTCAAGGACGTGGGACTTTATCTCCAGACCGGTACGCGTGCCTACGAGTACCAGGACACCGCTAAATGCTACATCGGGTTCCGCAGTGCCCTTACATACTTGGGCCGCGGTAAGGCGGTGAACGCAGAAGATCTCTGAGCAATAGGACCGCGAGCATAATTAGGAACAATCAAAAAGCAAGGAACCACAGCATGAAACCAGGCAGCAAAAGGTGGAAGAAGTTCATGGCCAAGTTGTACGGATTGGGTGCCGCTGTGGTGCTTGTCGGTGCATTGTTCAAGATCCAGCACTGGCCTATGGCCGACTTCTTCCTTATCATCGGTCTGAGCACGGAAGCCATCATCTTCGCATTCTCCGCCTTTGAACCCTTGCACGAGGAACCGGATTGGAGTTTGGTCTACCCGGAATTGGCAACGGCCGAGCACGCTATGGGAGAGGACTTCAAGAAGGATGACCAGCGCTCCATAACCGAGCAGTTGGATAACATGCTGGAAAGCGCCAAGATCGAACCTGAGCTTATCGAAAGTCTGGGTCAAGGCATGCGCAGCCTGAGCGATCAAGCACGCCAAATGGGCGAGATCACCGGTGCTGCAGCCGCTACCAGCGAATATGCTGAAAGTCTTAAAGGTGCTTCCAGCAAAGTGAGCCAACTCAGCGATAGCTATGCCAAAGCCAGCGAAAGCCTGGTTGGACTTACCGAGAATGTGGACGCAGGACGCAGTGCAGGCGAGAGTCTTGGCCGCATGAGCAAGAACCTTGGAGACCTCAACGAGATGTACGAACTACAACTCCGCACGAGCCGGGAGAAGATGGAAGCCGCCAACACGATGTTCGCGGGTATGGGCGAAATGCTCACTCACCTCCGCGACAGCGTGGACGACACCAAGCGCTACAAGGAGAATATCTCCGAGCTCAGCACCAACCTTGCCAAGCTCAACACCGTGTACGGCAACATGCTCAACGCCATGACCGTTCGTTGAACGGGACAGGTAGCGCGCATCGTTTCATACTAACCGACCAAAACCTAAGCCGAACATGTCAGGTGGTAATCTGTCCCCGAGGCAGAAGATGATCAACTTGATGTACTTGGTGCTGACGGCGCTTCTTGCGCTTAACGTATCCAAGGAGATCCTCGATAGCTTCATCATCGTGAATGAAGGCTTGGAAAATACCAAGTCCACGTTCAAGGACAAGATGGACGCGACGTATGCCCAGTTCAGTGGCCTGGCCAAGGAGAACGAGGCGAAATACGGCGCAGCTTGGAAGGATGCACAGCAAGTTCAGGCTATGGCCACGCGCTTGGTTTCGCATATCGACACGCTCAAAGGCATGTTGATCTCCAAGACCGACGGAGTGCCGTTGGAGTCCGTGCTGGGCATGGACAATGGAGTGGACACCGTGCTCAATTTGGAACATGTGCACAACAAGGATAACAACACCCACATCACCGAGATGATGGTAGGGTCTGAACCTGCCAAACCCAAAGAAGGACCTTATACTGCGTCCGAGCTCCGTGGTATGTTGGAAAGCTTTCGCGATAAGGTGAAAGAAGCCGCTAAGGGTGAGCCAAAGCTGCAAGCCAGTGCCGACCGGATGTTCAATTTTGAAGACCGTAAGGACGCCAGCGGAACGTTGAACAATTGGAGTTCGATGAACTTCTACCACGTGCCTGTTGTGGCCGGTATCACCACCCTTTCAAAGATCCAAACGGATATCCGTACCATGGAGAGCGAACTGGTCGGCCGCATGATGTCCGGTGTGGAATCGAAAACCTTCAAATTCAATACGTTGGAGGCCATCGTAAAGCCGCAAAGCAGCTATGTCACGGCCGGTGGCACCTACCGTGCGAGCATCTTCTTGGGTGCTTATGATAACCAGAACGCGCCGGAAGTGTTCATAGCAGGCCCCGGTGCGCGTGTGGACACCACAGTGAATCCGCCGGTGATCATTGGAGAGTCCCGCCAATTGCCGATGGAAGGGGCGAAAGCCATGCTGGAAGAAGCCGCCTCTGGCTCAGGTCTGAAGACTGTTACCGGCATCATCAAGTTCAAGCCCGTGGGCGGCGAACTGCAGATCCAGCCGTTCCGTACCGAATATGAAGTAGCAGCACCAAGTTTGGTGGTGAGCCCCACCAAGATGAACGTGTTCTATCGCGGCGTGGATAACCCGGTGAGCATCAGTGTGGCAGGATATAGCGCTTCGAATATTTCTCCCAGCATGACCAACGGTACGTTGAGCCGCGATAAGGATGGGTACATTGTGAAGCCCGGACCTGGCCAAACAGCCACGGTGAGCGTTTCCGTGACCAATGCAGATGGTACGAAAAAGGGTATGCCAGGTGTGGAATTCCGCGTGAAAATGGTGCCTAATCCGACTCCTTACTTCGCAGGGAAAGGCGTGAACGATGCTACTGTCAAGAAGACGGAGCTTACCGCTGCACAGGGTGTGATCGCAAAGATGGAGAACTTTGAGTTCGATCTCCGTTTTGAAGTGGTGAGCTACACCGTGACCACCACGATCGCAGGGAACGTCTTGGAGAAGCCCTGCACGGGCCCGGCGCTCAGCGGTGATGCAAAAGCCGTGTTGGAAAAAGTAAAATCCGGCCAAAAAGTCTTCATCGAGAACATCAAAGCCCGTGGCCCTGATGGCACTATCCGCAACCTTGGCGCCCTTTCATTCAAGGTGATCTGATCCAATTGAAACCGCAATCGATGAGCACCAAGAGAAACCTTCTGTACGGCACGTTGCTCTTTTTGGGCACCGTCCCGATCGGCGCGGTGCAAGCCCAGACCGTTCTGGACGGTGCATACATCAAGGAGCACACCAAGACCCAACGTGTGGTGCCTTATCCCTACATCCGGGAGGCTGACGTAATGTGGTACCGCCGTGTATGGCGCGAGATCGACCTGCGTGAAAAGATCAACCTTCCGCTGTATTACCCCACTGAGCCCATCCAGGACCGCAAGAGCTTATTCGATGTGATCAAGCAAGGCATCTTGGAGGACGGAAGCATCACTGCTTATGATCCGGGACCAATTGGCATGGACGATGAATTCACGAAGCCGATGCTCCCCACGGAAGTGAAGGCTTTGTTGACGAAAACGGACACCACTCCCTCAGAAAATATCTACACCGGTGCCATCGACACTGTTATCACCAATATCGAGGTGACCAGCGAGAAGGTGAAAAAGTACCTGATCAAGGAGGATTGGGTGTTCGACCGCCAGCGTTCCGTAATGGACATACGGATCATCGGCCTTTGTCCCATGCGCCAAGTGATCGGTGACGACGGCGAGCCTCGCGGTTTCTCAAAGATGTTCTGGCTCTATTTCCCGGAGCTGCGCTATGTGCTGGTGAACTGGGATGTGTACAATCGCGAGAATGATGCTGAGCGCCGCTCTTTCGACCACATATTCTGGACCCGCGAGTTCAACAGCACCATCACCAAGGTGAGCAACGTTTACGACCGTAATATTGCCCAGTACAAGATCGGCATTGATGCTTTGCTCCAGGGTGAAGAGATCAAAGCTGATCTTTTCGACTTTGAGCACGACCTCTGGAATTTCTGAGGTCTCAACACCACTTGCATTGAAGGCCCTGCATTTGCGGGGCCTTCGGTATATTCTGCGGGTCCACTTTGCAATTCGTTAAGCTAAATTTCAAATGTTCTCGTCAGAGGGCCAGAAGGTGGACGCGCATTTCAGGGACCGGTCAAGAATGCTGATCCGGTCCTTGCCTGCCATCAGCTGATCATTACATCCCGTACCTTTGCGGCCCCAAAAAAATGATCAGCGTCAACAACCTTCTCCTTCACTTCGGCGAACGTCCCATGTTCGACAGCGTTTCGTTCTTCATCGGAAGCGACGACCGCATCGGCCTTGTAGGGCGTAATGGCGCAGGAAAGAGCACGTTGCTGAAGATCCTCGCCGGTCAGCAGAACTTTGATAAAGGAACCATCGGCAAGCCGAAGGAGCTCACAATGGGTTACCTGCCGCAGCAGATGGACCATGACCTTGACCTGACTCCTTGGGGGGTGGCTGAGAAGGCGTTCGCTGAAGCACAGCAGCTCAATGCGACCATCGACCGCATCGCTGCGGACCTGGAGAAGGCGCAAACCGACGATGAGGCCATGGAACTGGCCACCCTCTTGGCACACGCTCACGAACGTCTGAATACGCTGGGGGTGTCCGACCACGACATGCGGATAGAGCGTATGTTGAAAGGCATCGGTTTCGCCGAACCCGATATGCACCGCCCTATGAAGGAGCTGAGCGGTGGTTGGCGTATGCGTGCCGAACTGGCGCGCATCCTCTTGATGCAGCCGGATCTGCTTCTGCTGGACGAGCCTACCAACCACTTGGACCTGCCCGCGATCCAGTGGCTGGAGGACCTGTTGCGTAACTATCCTGCCGCACTGGTGCTGATCAGCCACGATAAGACTTTCCTGGATAAGCTCACAAAGCGCACGCTGGAAGTGACCGGCGGCGAGATCATCGACCGGAAAGTGCCTTGGAGCCAATACGTGGAATTGCGCAAGGTGGAACGTGAGCAGCAGTCCGCCGCGGCGAAGGAGCAACAACGCTATATCAAGGAGACCGAGGCGCTGATCAACAAGTTCCGTGCAAAAGCCAGCAAAGCCGCTTTTGCACAGAACCTCATCAGCAGATTGGAAAAGTTGGACCGCATCGAGGTGGAGGACGAGGACCTGCGGAAGATGCTCGTTAAATTCCCGCCAGCTCCTACCAGCGGCAAGATCGTATGCGAAGTACTGGGTGTGTCCAAGTCGTACGGCCCGAAGCAGATCTTCAGCGGAGCGGAACTCACCATCGCCAAGGGCGAGCATCTGGCTTTGGTGGGCGCGAACGGTACAGGCAAGAGTACCCTTGTGCGCATGATCATGCGCGAAGAGCCTTATGACGGGGAGATCCGCTTGGGCCACAACGTGATCGTGGGCTACTATGCCCAGGACATGCCGGAACGTATGGCACCGCAGCGCACGGTGATCGAAACGGCCGAAGATGCAGCCAGCGAGGAGAACCGCACCCGTGTTCGAGCCATGCTTGGCGCGTTCATGTTCAGCGGCGAGGATGTGGATAAAAAAGTGAAGGTGCTCAGTGGTGGTGAACGTGCCCGTTTGGCACTGTGCTGCATGCTATTGAAACCGCTCAACTTCCTCATTTTGGATGAGCCCACGCACCACTTGGACATCCAGAGCAAGGACGTGCTTAAAGAAGCCCTTAAGAACTACGACGGCACGTTCCTGCTGGTGAGCCACGACAGGGATTTCCTTACGGGTCTTACGCACCGCCTTTTGGAACTGGACGACTTCCGTATCCGCGACCAGCACATGGACATCCTGGAGTTGATCGAAAAGCGCAAGGCCCTGCAGGGGGCGGACATTGGTAAGAGCTCGGAAAGGGTGAAGCCAGAGAAGGCCGCGAAAGGGAATGACCAGCGTGCGAGCCGGGACCGGGAGAAGGAATTGCGGAAGGCCAAAACTGCTGTAGAGCGCTTAGAGAAGCGTTTGGCTGAGCTGGAGCAGGAGGAAAAGGACCTTCAGGCCCAGGTGATGAAGGGTAACCTGCCGTCGGAACAAGTGGAGGCAGGTTATAAGAAAATGGGTACCGTGGCGAAGCAGATCGCCGAAGTGATGGGGGAATGGGAGACCGCTTCCGCACAGGTGGAAGAGTTGGCGGAAGAGGCGTGAGCTTGGCTTAATTCCAGCTTTTGTTCCAGAACCCCTGATCTTTCTTATATTTGCGCCCCTATTGCGGGGTGGAGCAGATGGTAGCTCGTCGGGCTCATAACCCGAAGGCCGTAGGTTCGAGTCCTACCCCCGCTACTAAAAAGGGGCCGTCTCAATTCGAGATGGCCCCTTTGTTTTTTTCTGAACCCCCTTCCGCAAAGGCAACTCCATAGCATTTCCGCACTGCTTTCCCCCGACCTTTGCAGCTTAGAACACCATGACACACCGCGCTGGATACGTCAACATCATCGGTAGGCCGAACGTGGGGAAGAGCACGTTGGTGAATGCGTTGCTCGGTGAGAAGCTGGTCATCGTGAACCCCAAAGCGCAGACTACCCGCCACCGGATCATAGGCATCCTCAACGGGGATGAGTACCAATTGGTCCTGTCCGACACGCCGGGAATACTGGAGCCCGTGTATAAGCTCCAAGAAAGCATGATGCATGCCGTGGATGAGGCGCTCCGCGATGCCGACGTCCTCATCGTCATGGTGGAGCTGGGCGAAACACCGGATAATTCCGAAGAGCTTCTTCGCCGCGCTAGGCGCTTCAAAGGGCGGACACTCGTTCTCATCAACAAGGTGGACCTCGGCGACGAGGAAAGGCTGAACACCGCTTTCGATCAGTGGCATGACGCGTTCCCGGATTGTACCGTCCTGCCGATCTCCGCACTTCACGGGCTGCACGTGAATGAGCTGCGCGCCAAACTGATCGACCTACTTCCCCCTCATCCGCCGTATTTCCCGAAGGACGAGATGAGCGACCGGGACATGCGGTTCTTCATCAGCGAGATGATCCGTGAAAAGATCCTCAGCATCTACAAGCAAGAGATCCCCTACAGCGCGCAAGTGGTGGTGAACAGTTTCGAGGAAAGCCCCGAGATCGTGAAGATCCAAGCTGACGTGATCGTAATGCGTGACAGCCAGAAGGGGATCATCATCGGCAAAGGAGGTGGCGCGCTGCGCCAACTCGGTACCGAGGCGCGCAAAGCCATCGAAAAGTTCGTTTCCAACAAAGTCTTTCTCGATCTGAAGGTGAAGGTGGACGAGGATTGGCGGGGGGACGACACGAAACTTCGACGCTACGGATATTAAAGGTCGGACATGTCTATCGGAATTTTCACCACAGAGGCACGTAGGACACAGTGAAAGATCAACACGGGCGGCAAAGGAGGAACAGCGGGGGTTGATGTGCAACCGCCGGTCCCTAAGAACCGATCGGACAACAGTGATTCAGAATGGTAAACATCGTCGCGATAGTAGGCCGCCCCAATGTGGGCAAGAGCACGCTTTTCAACAGGCTCATTGAAAGCCGCATCGCCATTACCGACCCCACGGCGGGCACCACCCGCGATCGCCGCTACGGCGAGGCTGAATGGAACGGTAAGCACTTTACCGTTGTCGATACCGGCGGTTATGTGCAGGGCAGCGAGGACGTTTTTGAAGCCCAGATCCGCAAGCAGGTGAAGTTGGCGATCGATGAGGCGGATAGCATCCTGTTCCTCGTGGACATCCAGAACGGCATCACTGGTATGGACCAGGCTGTTGCCCAAATGCTCCGCAAGGCCAAGAAGCCGGTTTTTCTGGTGGCCAATAAGGTGGACAGCAATGACAAGGAGGTCTACGCCGCGGAATTTTATTCCTTCGGCCTTGGTGAGGTTCACAGTATCAGTGCCCAAAGCGGCGCCGGCACCGGCGATCTGCTGGACGAAGTGGTGAAGGGCTTTGCGAAGCCGACCGAGGAGATCCTCGATGACCGTCCGAAGATCGCGATCGTCGGAAAGCCGAACGTTGGCAAATCCTCGCTGGTGAATACCCTGCTGGGCGAGGAACGCAACATCGTGACGCCCGTGGCCGGCACCACGCGCGACAACATCAACACACGGTTCACCGGCTTTGGTTTCGATGTTACCCTGCTGGACACCGCCGGCATCCGCCGGAAAAGCAAGGTGGATGAGGACATTGAATTCTACAGCGTGCTACGCAGCGTACGCGCCATCGAAGAAAGCGATGTGTGCCTGCTGCTGATCGATGCCCAGGACGGCGTGAACCATCAGGACCTTCACATTTTCTCCATGATCGAGAAGGGTGGTAAGGGCATCGTTGTGGTGGTGAACAAATGGGACCTGGTGGAGAAGAACACCATGACCACCAAGGCTTACGAGGAAGAGATCCGCCGGAAACTGGCGCCTTTCACGGACTTGCCCATCGTCTTTACCTCCGTAACGGAGAAGCAGCGCATCCACAAGGCGCTGGAGTTGGCGATGAAGGTGTACCATAACCGTGCACAACGCATCGCCACGCGGAAGTTGAACGACATCATGCTGCCGGAGATCGAGCGCTTGCCACCGCCGATGTATAAGGCGAAGATCGTACGCATCAAATATGTGACGCAGCTGCCCGGCGTCGTGCCCGCCTTCGCTTTTTTCTGCAACCTACCGCAGTATGTGAAGGAGAGCTACACCCGCTTCCTGGAAAACAAACTGCGCGAGCACTTCGATTTCCATGGTGTACCGATCCGGGTGTTCTTACGGAAGAAGTAGGGTTTCATCACTGCAACAATGCCACGGAGATACAGATCCATAGCGGTATTGTGCCGTAGGGGATGTGGACCTTTTCCTGTCTTTCGATCTTGTCTGCCAGAGTCAAGGGCAACGGACAACTAAACCAGTGCCAACGCCTGCTCCAGATCCGCGATCAACGCTTCCGGATCCTCCAGACCCACGTAGATCCGCACCAGGTCCCAAGGCAGCTCACTCTTAGGCATGTCCGGTCCGATCACTGCGGCGGTCGGGAATTGCAGGGATTCATAGCCGCCCCAGCTCACTGCCATCAGGAAGCGCTGAAGCCCGTTGCAGAAGCGTTCCACTCCGGCCATGTCGTCGGCTTTTACGCGGATGCTCATCAGGCCCGCGCAGCGTTTCATCTGTTTCCGAGCTAACTGTTCCTGCGGAAAGCTCTTCAGGAAAGGCCAGTTCACCTGCGCGATCTTCGGATGCGCCTCGAGGAAGTGCGCCACCTTCTCCGCGCTGTCGGCACTGCGGTGAACGCGCAGCTCCAAGGTGCGCAGGCCGCGCATCAGCAGCCATGCGTCGTGCGGTGAAGGTGCCGCGCCGAGCGTCATGAATTCCTTGGCCATCACTTGGCGGATGTGCTCTTTGGGTCCGGCCAGTACGCCGCAGACCACGTCGCTGTGCCCGTTGAGGTACTTGGTGCCGGAGTGCGCCACGAGGTCGATGCCGAGGTCGATCGGATTCTGGAAAAGCGGGCTGCTGTAGCTGTTGTCGCAGAGCGTGAGGATGCCGTGCTCCTTCGCGATCGCCGCCACCGCGCGCAGGTCCTGCAGCTCTAAGGTGATGGAGTTCGGGCTTTCCAGGATGATGAGTTTGGTTTCCGGCGTGATCGCCCGGCGGAAGTTCTCCGCATCGGTGCCGTCCACATAGGTGGTGCTGACGTTGAAGCGCACCAGCAGTTCGGACAGCAACTTGGTGGTCCAGCTGTAAGGCTTTTTCACGCAGACGATGTGGTCGCCCGCCTTCACGAAGCTCATCACGCCCGCAGCGATGGCCGCGCTGCCGCTGCTGAAGAGCAACGCGTCCTCGGCATGCTCCAGCGCCGCCAGCTTTTTGCGCACTATCGACACCGTGGGATTCGCGCCGCGCGTGTAGAGGGGTACATCAAACTCGTGTCGCATCGCGTTGCGCAGGGCCTCCACCGTGGGATAGGTGAAGTTGCCACTCTGCGCGATGGGTGGAACAACAGCGTTGTATCCGGCTTCACGGTCTTCGCCGAGGTGGTTAAGGATGTGGGAGAGGTCGTCAGGTTTCACGGGCTGATGTTTGGGATGGGAAAGGTATTGATGGTCGGGCCTGGACTGTTCCATCGGCCTATCTTTGAACGACGATGAAGAACCTCTCCGAATTGAAACTGTCTTTGGCCAAGCGCATCCTTGATTGTGAAAACGAGGACCAACTGCGCACGGTCGATCAGCTCTTGGACGCTAAGGGTTCATTCAAGCTGAATGCAAAGCAGAAAGCGGAGCTGGACGCGGACTTTGCTGACTTCAAGAAGGGGAAGGGCACGAACTATTCATGGGAAGCCGTGAAGGCGCATGCCAAGCGAGGGCCAAGGAATGGAGCCTAAGCCCATATTCAGGGCTCGGGCACGCAAGGACGTCTTCGACGCCTTTGGCTGATATGAGGATAAGAGATACGGCCTTGGTGATCAGTTCCTGCTGGAAGTGCAACGATGCCTGGGGGCCATTCTTCTGAATCCTGAAAGATTCCCGAAAGTGTATCGCTCCTTTCGGCAAGCACCCCTGCACCGGTTTCCATACGTGGTGATCTATCGGTCTTTGAGCTCGGAATTGGTGATCCTGCGGGTGTTTCACACCAAACAAGACCCACGGAAAAAGTTTGGTAGGAAGTGAGGGAAGGCACTAAGCCTCACCGCGCCTCTCTCTTCCAGAACACAAACCCGTTCTTCCGCCCGATCTCCTTCAACCCTGATATCGCGGCCACCTCCTCCACGTCGGTCACCTTGCACACCACGTACACCGGCCGGTCAACATCACCGTGCAGGAGCCATTCTTCATCATGCGCTCTCGGGTCCGTAATGGGCGGTACGCGGGAGTAGAAAAGCTGCGCGTAGCTCTTATAGTCCTTGGTGATCACGTAGCACTTTTCACCTTGGCGCTGCTGGAAGAACTCCACCGCGGCGCGCTGCGAATAGCCTTCGATGTTGTTGATGAAATAGTACAGCGTGATGGTGACGAAGAGCGCCGTGCCGCCAAAGACCGAAACGATGCCGCTGCGGTATTGTGCATTGGAGAAGAAGCGGTGACCGAGGTAGAGTATCACCACCATCCACACGCCTGCCAGCGCTTCCCAGCCGGTCCAGTGGACGTTCGCCATCAGGTTGCCCTGGGCGAAGGCATCGTTCTTCAGCAAGGGCGAGATAAGCTCCGGATGCATGCCGAAGTAGGGAAGCAAGAGCGTCACCAACGCGAAGAGCGTTCCGATGCCGCCCATCAACAGGCGGGACCATTGGCTGGCCTTTCCACCGTTCCACAGGCGTTCCAGTTGCAGCGCGGCGAGGAAGGTGAGCGGGAAGTAGCAGAGGCTGCTGTAGTGGACGATCTTGGTCTGGACGAGGCTGAAGAGGATGAGGACGACCCAGAAGAGGATGAGCATCCACTTTCTGTAGTTGTCCGTTGTCAGTTGTCCGCCTGCTCCGGGCTTTGACCCGGGGTCAGGCTTCTGCCGACTTGCTGCCCGCTCCCTCTTGTCAGTTCGAGCGCAGTCGAGAACCGACAAGGGGGAGCAGGCCGGATTTAGCATCTCCTGCAAGGCGAAGATGGAGGCCGGAAAGCAGCCAATGAGCAGCACGACGAAGTGATAGCCGAAAAAGCCGCCGTGGCCGGCGTCTTCCGAGGAGAGCATGGCCATTTGTCGCCAGAAGAAGGCCGTGATGAAAGTGGGGCCGTTGTGGAGGAGGTCCGCGCCGAACCAGAGGCCTGGGAAGATGAGCAGCACGGCGAACATGAGCAGCACGCGCGGAATGGAGACGTAGAGCTTGAAGCGGTTCAGCGCCCAGTAGACCAGTGCTCCGAATGCCGGGATGAGGATGCCGACCGGGCCTTTGGTGAGCACCGCCAGCCCGAGCCAGATGCCCGCCAGCACCGCAGCGATGTTCTTCCGCGGCGCCGATACCTCCGTGCTCGCGGGCGTGTCACTCATGCGGATGAAGGCCAGGAAACCTAAGAAGATGAAAAGGTTGAACCACGGGTCGATGATGCCGCTGCGGAAATAGAGGTGTGGCAGTATGGAGCCCACGTAGGCCAATACCCACAGCAGCCCGAAGAGCCTCCCGCGCATGCGCTCACCGATGCGGAAGAGGAGGAGCAGGGTGATGATGCCGCACACGGCATCCGGGAAGCGCGCCGCGAATTCGTTCACACCGAAGGCCGACATGCTGGCGGCCTGCATCCACATGAAGAGCGGCGGCTTTTCATAAAAAGGCACGTAACCGATCTGCGGCTGCAGCCAGTTGTGCGTGGCGAGCATCTCGCGGGCGATCTCCGCGAAGTTGATCTCGTCCCAATCGAAGAGATGCACGGCGCCCAAGCCGGGGATGAAGAGCAGCGCGGCGACGAGCGCGATCAGCAGCTGGACCTGTAGCTTGGATAGCTTCCGCATGAGCGGCCCGAAGTTAGTGGAGATGGGATTCAACGGCTGCCGAGCAGCTTCCAGCCCAGCAGCCCAGTGCGGGCGAGGAAATACCGCCACGACACGTTCAATACCCCGAAGCCGTATTTCATGCTGCGGCTGAAGTTGATCGAGCTGGCCTCATCGAAATACTTGGTGGGACAGGTCACCTCGGCGATGTCGAACCGGTTCCAGAAGATCTGGCCGATCATCTGGTTGTCGAAGACGAAATCATCGGAGCAGCGGTGGTACTCGCATTTCCGCAGCACGTCGGCGGAATAGGCGCGGTAGCCGGTGTGGTACTCGCTGAGCTTTTCGCCCATGAGGATGTTCTGCGTAAGCGTAAGCAACCTGTTGGCGATGTACTTGTAGAGAGGCATGCCGCCTTTCAGCGCTCCGCCGCCAAGGATGCGGGAGCCGAAGACCACGGGATAAACGCCGTTGCCGATGACGGACACCATGCTGTGGATCAGCATCGGTGTGTACTGGTAATCCGGGTGCAGCATCACCACGATATCGCCGTCCAGTTCCAAGGCCTTGTCGTAGCAGCTCTTCTGATTGCCGCCGTAGCCGGTGTTCTTCTGGTGCACCACGATGTGCTTGATGCCGATGCGCTTGGCCTCCGCCACAGTGGCATCCGGGCTGTTGTCGTCCACGAGCACCACCTCATCCACGATGTCGAAAGGGATCTCGTCGTAGGTCTGCTTCAGGGTGTGCTGTGCCTTGTAGGCGGGTAGCACCACGATGACTTTCTTGCCTTTGAACATGCGGCGCAAAGATGGGTGATCCGCGTGTTCTGCCGCAGAGGCGCGGAGGCACTGAGAAATGCACCATGGGAGCTGACCGCAGCGGCGCTATGACACTAAGGCGCGGGACGTAAAGCAGGTGCACTGTGGAATGGGCACTGCCATGCCTCCGACCTACATCTTTCCTTCACTTCCGCGCTCCAAGGTTCACCAAATACACCCCCAGGAGGATCACAGCGATCATCAGGAATTGCATGGGCATCAAGATCTCGCCGTCGAGGACGCCCCAGCCGATGGCCACGATGGGCATCAGGTAGGTGACGGAAGATGCCCACACGGCGGAGGTACGCTTGATCAAGGCGTTCCAAAGGATGAGCGAGATGCCTGTGCCGAAGGTGGCGAGGATCGCCGTGAAGCCCAGGGCATGCCAAGCGTTGGGCACGGTGGCCAAGGTGTGCGGCAACCCGGTGGCCATTACGCCGATAAGGCCCAGTGGTCCCACCATGCTGATGGCCAATACGGACGTGGCAGCAGCGGGAAGCATGTACAACCAGCGCTTGATGATGTTGCCGCTGAAGCCATAACACAACGCACCGATAGCGGGAAGCACGGCGTGGACGGTCCATGAGGGCAGGCCGTCGCCATGGCGGTAGGCGATGGTGCCCATAGCACCCACGAGGCCCAGCAGGATACCCACCACGTTGATGGCCCGGATGCGGATACTGAAGAGCATGACGCCTATCAACAAGGTGAACAACGGCGTGAGGCTGTTCAACATCCCGGAAAGCGAGCTGTTGATGCTGGTCTGCGCGATGGCGAACAGGAACGCGGGTATGCCATTCCCCAGAAGGGCGGTGCCCAGCAGCGGTTTCCAGTGCGCGCGGAAGTGGTGCGCGTGCTTGAAGAGCAACGGGCTGAGCACCACCCATGCGATGAAGAGTCGGGCACTGGCGAGCTGCAAAGGAGAAAGCGCAGGCATACCGTTCTGGTACAATCCGCGTTTCATCAAAATGAAAGAACTGCCCCAGATCAGCGAGAGCGTGACCAAGAGCAGCCACTTGGTGGTGTCGGGCTTGGTCTCTTCGTGCATGGGGCAGCTGGAAAATGCCCGCGAATGTAGCCGGTGCCGCATTGATTACCTTTGCGCTTCGCGCATCCCTAAAACTCCCTGCACATGTTCAAGCCATCCCTCCTGATCGCTGTTGTCGTACTGGCCGTTGCATGCTCAGGATCTGATAGTGCAACCACGTCATCGGTCGCTTCGCGCACGGAAAACATTGTGAGCATTTCGGAAGGATCGCCCATGGCGACCGCCGACCTCGGCATAAGCGGTATGACCTGTGAGATGATGTGCGGTGGCATGATCAAAAGTGCATTGGTGAAGGTGCCCGGGGTGGAGACCACCGAGATCGCCTTTCACGACGGTGATGTTATCGGCCACGCCAAAGTGACCTACGACCCAGCCAAAGTGGATGATTCCAAATTCGTGGAAACTGTACAAGCCTTGGCTGACGGACAATACAAGGTTGAATCCATCGCGGTGGTGAAGCAAGTGAAGGGCGAAAAGCAGGTCCAGAGCAAACAACACGACCACGTCCAGGGTAATGGCACATCGGTTTCGATCATCCCTGAAGTGCCTATGCCCAGCTTGGTGGCCGTGCTTCTTGCCTTGGTGAGGGCTTAGTGCCCTACGCGCGACCCAAGTCAGTCTTACCGGTACTAGCGGGACCTGACCCCCTTATTCCAATTAAGGTTTTTCGGCTGTGAGGTGATCCTTCGGCGCCCGTAATTTTGCGCCCCCCATGCAGAAGGATACCACGCAAAACCTGAAGCCCGTTGTCATTTGGCTGGTCACGGGATGTGTCATGATCGCTTGCATGGTGGCCATTGGCGGCATTACGCGCCTTACGGGAAGTGGCCTCAGCATCACAGAATGGAAGCCGATCATGGGCGCTCTGCCGCCGATGAATGATGCGGAATGGCACGTGGCTTTCGAGAAGTACAAACTGATACCGGAGTACACGCTGATCAACCAGCATATGACGCTGGGCGATTTCAAGGGCATCTTCTTTTGGGAATTCCTGCACCGGAACTGGGGGCGTTTGATGGGGATCGTCTTCATCGTGCCGTTCGTTTGGTTCTGGCGGAAAGGCCTACTGAAGGGCTGGTTGATGCGGCGGAGCATCACCGTTCTTATTGGCGGCGGCCTTGTGGGTGCACTGGGCTGGTTCATGGTGGCCAGTGGCTTGGAGGATAACCCCGACGTTAGCCAATATCGCTTAGCGATCCACCTCTGTGCGGCGTTCACCGTGTTCTGCATCGTGCTCTGGACGGTGTTCGACATCCTGCGCGATCGCCGCAGCTTCCTTGGCGATGCCACTTCAGCGGCAAAATGGGCGCGCTGGTTGTTGGTGATCGTGTTGTTGCAGATCATCTACGGCGCGTTCACCGCAGGGTTGGACGCGGGCCGTATTTACAACACATGGCCGCTGATGAACGGGCAGTTCATGCCGGAGAACGTCACGGCCTTCGGATCACTTTGGAAGGATTTCACCGATCACAAGGACGGTGTGCAGTTCATACACCGCAACTTCGCTTGGGTGGTGGCCACTGCGATCATCTGGTTCGGCTATGCCAACCGGAATAACAAGGCCTTGAAAGGCGGCGATCGATGGCTTTTTGCTGCCGTGCTGCTGCAATTCACGCTGGGTGTGCTTACGCTCGTGACGCAGGTATGGCTGCCGCTGGGCGTGCTGCACCAGCTCGGTGCGCTCTTGTTACTTTCGGTGCTATTGAGCGTGCTGCACCGTACCGGTCGTATTCTGCCAGTGTAGGCTTTTCGCGAACCTTTGGATATCCGCGCGGATGCGCTCGGTCACAGGAGCAAGGGAGTCCGCGTTCGGGCGTACATCGAAGTATAGCGCACCGTACAAAAAATTACTGCTACTGTCGGTGAGGTAGAAGACCATGGGACTGGCCACGTTACCATCCACGCTGAAGAGCGTCCCGAAAACGCGGGCACTGTCCCGTAGAACTTCCTCGGTCTTGATCCGGGTGGCCATCTGCTCGTGTTTCGCTTTGAAGGCGTGCGCGTCCTCGATCAGCTCAGGAAGGTCTCCTTTTATCTGGCGCCAGGTCATGTTCACTACCGCACGCTGCCCAGGGAACACCAAGTTGGACCAGCAAGCGCCCTCCGCTTCACCAGCCATGCCTTTCCCCGGAAGAAGCTTGGCATAGCTCGGAATGTCAGCCGTGAATGGGCAAACCGGAGGAGAGGGGGCATTGGTCCCCGTGGGCAGATCGATGCGGAAATACCCGCGCGGTTTTGGGACAAGATCGTCCGTGCAACCGGTGAGGAGTAGTAATAGGAAGAGGCAATATGCAGCAGCAGTATTTGCCTGGCGGTAAGCACTGGCAGTTTGCACCCTGCAGATCCGCGAACGTTGCCGTTTGTTTCTGCTTTCCGCCAACTGGTCAAACGCCTTCATCACGAATGTGCACCTTAACCCTCCGGACACGCTTATTATCCGCGCTTTCAACGGTGAGGTCATAGTTCCGCAATGAGGCACGCTCTCCTTTCTGCGGAATGCGCCCCGTAAGCTCCAGAACGAAGCCTCCCAACGTTTCGCTGTCGCCCTTGTTCTCCTCGAATAATTTGCCGTCCATGCCGATGATCCTGTACATGTCCGTAAGTGGTGCCCGGCCTTCGAAGACCCAAGTGCGGTCGTCCAGTTTGCTGTAGATCAGGTCGTCATCGTCGTATTCGTCAGTGATCTCGCCCACGATCTCTTCGATAACGTCCTCCAAAGTGATTATGCCGCTGGTGCCGCCATATTCATCCACCACTACGGCGAAGTGCACGTGCTTGCGCTGGAAGTCCTTCAGCAGTTCATCCAGTTTTTTCGTTTCCGGCACGAAGTAGGCCGGACGCAATAACGTGGTCCATTTGAAATCGCGCTCATTGATGTGCGGCAGCACGTCCTTGATGTAGAGCAGGCCCACCACGCGGTCCGGCGTTCCCTCGTAGACCGGCACCCGTGAGTAGCCGTTGTCCACGATGGCCTGTAACAGTTCCTGGAATGGCAGTTCGTTACTGAAGGCCGTCATTTCCGTACGCGGCCGCATAGCCTGCCGTGCCTCGAAATTCCCGAAAGTGACGATGCCCCGTAGGATCCGTTTTTCCTCAGCCGTGGTGCCCGCATCCGCGGTGAGCTCCAAGGCTTGGCCCAAGGTATCAGCATCCACGTTCTTCGATCTTTTCTTGTACCGTTTTTCGATCAAGCTGGTGGTGCTCAGCAACATCTTTGTCACCGGTGACCAAAAGATCCGCAAGCCAAGCAACGGGGTGCTGAAGAGCTGTGCCACACGCATGGGATGGCTGGTGGCATACACTTTCGGGAGCACTTCGCCCAACAACAGGATGATCGTGGTAACTGCGATCACTTGGATGATGAAAAGCCACTTCACGTCCATGGCCCCAAAGTCGAACATGCCTGCCACCGCGATAGTGGAAAGCACCGTGATGCCCACGTTGGCGAAGTTGTTGGTGACCAGGATGGTGGCCAGCAATCGCCTCGGTTTACTGAGCAGGTCGATCACCTTGGCACCACTTGCCCCACCGCGTTCATGCAGATCACGCAAGTGCACAGGGCCAAGCGAGAAAAGTGCCACCTCACTGGCGGATGTGAATGCGCTGATGACGAGCAGCACCAAGATGCCCACCAAGGCTAGGATGGTCATGGCGTCCATGGCTCCCATCAGCAAGCCAGAGGTATTGTGCGCGAGGCCGGTGGCCTACGTTTTCGGGCGGAGCTCAAAATGGAAGATCGTCCTCGTCGGGGCCCGGTCCCATGGGTTCCGAAGCCATGTTACCTCCGGCTGGTTGTGCGTTGCTGGTGCGCTGAGGTTGCATCTGAGGTGTTGGCTGGTCGCCAGTAGCGCGGTCCAACATGGAGAGGTTGTCCGCCATGATCTCGGTGGTATAACGCTCGATGCCGTCCTTTTCCCATTTCCGTGTGCGCAGCTTTCCCTCCACGTACACCTTGCTGCCTTTCTTCACGTATTTCTCCACGACCTCTGCCAAGCCGCGCCACACCACTACGCGGTGCCATTCGGTCTGTTCGCGCTTTTCGCCGGTCACTCTGTCTTTGAAGGTCTCGCTTGTGGCCAAGTTGAAGTTGGCAACGGTGACATCATTCTGTAGGTGCCGCACTTCAGGGTCGGCACCGAGGTTGCCGATCAGGATCACTTTGTTCACGCCGCTCATGGCTTGGGTAGTTGGGTTTGCGAAGATAGTTACAGGAGGTGGAAGCGATCCATCACACACCTCAAGGGACGTGGCCTTGGAATATGTCCATGTTCCAAGGCATCCTGGCATCGCCCCGCAACCGCTGGGATAGTTGGTAGGGAAATAACAGTCTAGAGCCCGTCGTTGAACCACCGATCGATCAAACGGGGCACCGCCAATTTGTCCAGCTTCTTCAGTGCGACGTGTTCCCAGTCTGTTGGTGGTTTGAATTTTTTTGGAGGTATAACGGTCCAGAAAATGGCATGGATAATTTGATGGCTCAGCACATGCCGTGCTGCTTCACTCTTTGCTGAGATCTCCCATCCGGAACTGAAATTGGCGCGCAGCTCCGTTTCCATAGCCTCGTTGGAAAGCGGTTTGTTGCTTTCCAGCAGTGGAAGTTCGTATAGCCCGGTCCAAATGTCCTTTCCGGCCCGCTGCCGCATGTAGATGCCGTTGCCTGTGGCAATGCGCAGGTAGTTAAAGAAGCGGTCCCGGGTTTTGGTTTTGCCTTCCTTGACCGGAAGTATTGCAATGGTACCGGTGGCAAAAGCCGCGCATCTGGCCTGTACAGGGCAACGGGAACAGTCCGGGCTTCTAGGAGTGCAAACAGTGGCTCCTAATTCCATCACCGCTTGGTTATGATCACCCGGATGCGCTGTATCGAGCAGATCTGTCGCTAGTTCCTTGAATTGAAGCCGTCCTGCGGTGCTATCGATGGGCGTATCGATCCCGAAGACACGGGACAGCACACGGTATACGTTCCCATCCACAACGGCTTCGGGCAGGGCGAAGCAGATCGAGCCGATCGCAGCTGCGGTGTAGTCGCCCACGCCCTTCAGCTTCAGCAGCTCCGCGTGGCTTTGTGGGAATTTCCCGCCGTGGTTATCGACCACCTGCCGAGCGGCCTTGAGGAGGTTGCGCGCGCGGCTGTAATAGCCCAACCCTTGCCACTCTTTCAAAACGTCGTTCTCGTGGGCGCATGCCAAGTCCAGAACGGAGGGCCAGCGCTGTACAAAGCGCTGGTAATACCCCTGACCTTGTTCCACGCGGGTCTGCTGGAGCATCACCTCGCTCAGCCAGATACGGTATGGGTCCTTCGTTTCCCGCCACGGCAATGGACGGTGTTTTTCCCGGTACCACGGCAGCAGAAGCTTGGAAAACCACGAACGACTTGACATCCAGTGACAAAGATGAGCACCGGATCGAAAAGAGCACTATCTTCGCACCCCCAAAAAAGAAAGGCGGGAATGACCAAGGCGGAACTGGTGGCGGCCATCAATAACAAGACCGGTATTGAGCGTGAAGTAGTGCTCAACACTATCGAAGCGTTCATGGACCAGGTAAAAAACAGCCTGGAAGCCGGCGAGGATGTGCACCTGCGCGGGTTCGGTAGCTTCCTCGTAAAGCACCGCGCACAGAAGACCGGTCGCATCCTGAAGAACAACACGACCATCATTATTCCGGCGCACGACATTCCTTTCTTCAAGCCCGCCGACGTTTTCGTGGAAAAGGTGAAGACCCGCGCGAAAAAAACGCACTGATGGGACTGACGCGCAAACATTGGATCATGATCACCGGCGCCGTTCTGGTGGTGGTGCTCTTGGCCATGGCACCGCGCACGCCCTCTAATGCAGCAGCGGCTAACGCGGCCGAGGCTACTTCGGCCAGGGTAAGCGAGGATCCCAACAGCGGTTCCACTCCTACGGCTGACGGCCCCCGTGAGGGCATGACAAGTAAAGACCCGAAAGTGAGCGCCATCCTTAGCGAACTCGCTGCCGGGGGGCCGCCCATGCAGGTCATCCTGAAGCTGAAGGGTCTTGCCGACGAGGAGCCGGAGAACGTGGAGGCGCAATACCATTTGGGCATGTTCAGTTGGCAGACCGGCCAGTACGACAAGGCCATGGAGCGTTTCAAGAACACCATCAAGCTGGATCCTAAAGGCTATCCAGATGCTTATGCCTACCTCGGCCAAGCCTATGCTTCGCTGGACAGCGCGGACAAGGCCATCGCCACGCTAGAGACCTACAAGACATTGGTGACCGACACCGCCCTCATCAACGGGGCCGATCGGTACATCGTTGAGATCAAGAACAAGCACAAACACTGACCACACATGCCCTGCGGTAAAAAAAGGAAGCGCCATAAGATGGCCACCCACAAGCGGAAAAAGCGCTTGCGCAAGAACCGTCACAAGAAGAAAAACCGGTAGGCGTTGATACCCGGCATGGCCCCGGTCCGTGAAACCACGGACCGGGGGCTTATGCATGTCGGTAACCCGCGTCCGCCAGGGCGCTTCACCTTACCCGATTTTTCCCGTGAGCGTAGATCTGATCATCCGCTCCCAAGGGAGCGAAGTAGCCATCGCCGTCCTGCGCGACAAGCTCCTCATGGAGTTGCATCGCGAGCGGACCGAGCGTGGCTTTGCCGTAGGCGATATTTATTTGGCCAAAGTGCGGAAAGTGGCACCAGGGCTCAATGCGGCGTTCGTGGACGTGGGGCACGAGAAGGATGCCTTCCTGCACTACTACGACCTGGGGCCGCAATACCGCAACAGTTATAAATTCACCAAAGCCGCGGTGGCGGGTACGCTGAAATCCTCGCTGTTAGAGGATTGGAAGTTGGAACCCGACATCAACAAGGAGGGCAAATTGGCGGAGGCACTCAGCGCAAGCCAAAGTATCCTGGTCCAGATCGCGAAGGAGCCGATCAGTACCAAAGGTCCTCGCCTAACGGCGGAGGTGACTTTGGCCGGCCGCTATATGGTGTTGGTACCCTTCATCAACAAGGTCAGCATCAGCAGCCGGCTCACCGACGAGACGGAACGCAAGCGCCTCAAGGCCTTGATGCAGGCCATCCGCCCGAAGAACTTCGGCGTGATCATCCGCACGAATGCTGAAGGCAAGGCCACCGAGGATCTGGAAGCCGACCTGAAGACCTTGCTACAGCGCTGGGACGAGATGTTCCGCAACCTGCGCAACGCCATGCCACCCAAGCAGGTGCTCGGCGAGATCGACCGCACCAATGCCGTGCTGCGCGATGTCCTCAATAAGGACTTCACCAGCATCATCGTGGACGACGAAGTGCTCTACGAGGAAGTGAAGGAGACCATCGCACGCACCGCTCCAGAGAAGAGCGACATCGTAAAGCTCTACAAGGGCAAGCTCGACATCTTCGACAACTACGGGATCAACAAGCAGATCAAGCAGGCCTTTGGTCGGCAGGTGATGCTGCCCAGCGGCGCCTACCTCATCGTCGAGAAGACGGAGGCCATGCACGTGGTCGATGTGAACAGCGGTAGCCGTAAAGGTGGCCGCAACGACCAAGAGCAGAACGCGCTGGAAACCAACGTGGAGGCCGCCAAGGAGATCGCACGGCTCTTGCGTTTGCGTGATATGGGCGGCATCATTTGCGTGGACTTCATCGACCTCTACGAAGCCGACAACCGACGCACCCTCCACAAGGTGTTGAAGGATGCCATGGAGGACGATAAGGCCAAGCACAACGTGCTTCCTCCAAGCAAATTCGGTGTTATCGAGATGACGCGCCAACGCGTGCGTCCCGAGACCGAGATCGATACCAGCGAGAGCTGCCCCACCTGCGGCGGAACAGGCGAGGTGAGTGCACCGGTGCTTATCGTGGACGAGATCGAGAACGGCCTCAATTACCTTCTTTCGGAAAAGGACATGAACGGGGTAAGCCTGCATGTGCACCCCTTCGTAGCGGCCTACTTCACCAAGGGCCTTCCAAGCATCCAACACAAGTGGTGGTGGCGCTGGAAGAAATGGGTGAAGGTGGTCCCACAGGGTTCCAGCCGCTACCTCGAGTTCCACGTCCGCGATAGCGAGGGGAAAGAGGTTGCTGTTTGATCTTCTTTGGGCTCAAGCTGCAAGCCACAAGCTTGTATTCGGTGTTATGCTTGCGCTAGGTAAGCTTGTGGATTGAAGCTGGAAGCTAATGGCTGATCAAGAATTCTCCGAACTCGAACTCTTGGCCAAAGCCCGCAACTACTGCGCTCGCCAAGAGCGATGCCAACAGGAAGTCCGCGACAAAACCTACTCTTGGGGCGGACATAAGGAGTCCGTGGAGCAGATCATCGCGCAGCTCATCGGTGAAGGCTTCTTGAACGAGGCCCGTTTCGCGGAGCATTATGCCGTGAGCAAGAGCCGGCAGAAAGGCTGGGGCAGAAGGAAGATCGAACAGGCCTTGCAGACGAAGCGCGTTTCGGAAGCATGCATTGCCAAGGGTTTGAAGGCACTCGATGGCGATGAGGTATACCAGCAGTTGTCAGTGGCCGTCGTCAAGCGTTGGGAAAAGCTGAAGCACGACGAGCCTTTCATCCGGAAAGGGAAGTTGTTCCGATACTTCATGAGCAAGGGATTCTCTGCGGAAGAGATCGGAAAGGCGTTTGGGGAATTGACTAGTGGACGTGGCTGACGCCATCCTTTTTGAAGCGTTGCATGCGCAGTACCTTCGCGGCCCGAAAGAACCGCGTTTCCCGCACCCATGATCACCATCGATAAGATCACCAACCTCGCCGAGCGCCTGGAAGCATTGAAGGGCTACTTGGAGGTCGAGGACAAGCGGGGACGTATCCTTGAAGAAGAAAAGTATACGCTGGACCCGGATTTCTGGAACGACCAGAAGAAGGCGCAAGCGGTGATGCACAAGATCCGCGAGCTGAAGCGCTGGGTGGTGATGTACGAAAAGGTGAAGAGTGAGGTGGATGATGCGGAGGTGACCTACGAGTTTTTCAAGGCCAAGGAAGCGAGCGAGGATGAGTTGGAGGTTCAGTTTAAAAAGGCTTCGGAAGCCTTGGAAGAGCTCGAGTTCAAGAACATGCTTAGCGCCGAGGAAGATCCGTTGAGTGCGGTGGTGCAGATAACGAGCGGCGCGGGTGGCACCGAGAGCAATGACTGGGCCATGATGCTGCTGCGCATGTACCGCATGTGGTCCGAGAAGAACGGTTACCAAGTGAAGATCCTCGACTATCAGGACGGTGAAGCAGCGGGCATCAAACAAGCCACTATGGAGGTGGCCGGCGAGTTCGCCTTCGGCATGCTGAAGAGCGAGAACGGCGTGCATCGTTTGGTGCGCATCAGCCCCTTCGATAGCCAGGCAAGGCGCCATACCAGCTTCGTCAGTGTCTACGTATTCCCCTTGGTGGACGAGAGCATCGACATCGAGATCAATCCGGCGGACATCACTTGGGATACCTTCCGCAGCGGCGGTGCTGGTGGCCAGAACGTGAACAAGGTGGAGACGGGCGTTCGCCTGAGGCACGCGCCAACCGGCATCATTATCGAGAACACCGAGACCCGTAGCCAGCTGGACAATAAGACCAAGGCCCTGCAATTGCTGAAGAGCCAACTGTACGAGGCCGAATTGGAACGTCGCCGCAACAAGCGCAGCGAGATAGAGGCGGGCAAGAAGAAGATCGAGTGGGGCAGCCAGATCCGCAACTACGTGCTACAGCCTTACAAGCTCGTGAAGGACGTCCGTACCGACCATGAGACCAGCAGTGTGGACGATGTTCTTAACGGCGAGATCGATGGTTTCCTCAAGGCTTGGTTGATGCAACACGGACAAAGCCAGAAAGTGGCATAATCAACTCAAATGGCCGATTGGACGATCTATCACAACCCGCGCTGCTCCAAAAGCCGTGAAGCGCTCACTTTACTGAAAGAAAACGGCATAACACCGAAGGTGGTGGAATACCTGAAGGACGCACCCACGCGGAAAGAGCTCGAGCTGCTGGTGATGCAGCTCGGCATACCGGCTTCGGAGCTAGTGCGTAAGAACGAGCCGCTCTTCAAAGAGAAGTACAAGGGTCTACAGCTGAACGAACACGAATGGATCCGTGTTATGCACGAGAACCCCCAGCTGATGGAACGCCCAGTGGTGGTGAAGGGACACAAGGCCGTCATCGGCCGACCGATGGATAACGTACAGGACCTCATAGACAAAAAGTAAGGGCGCAAGATCTTGCGCCCCAACGACCATGGACTACCGCATAGAAAAGGACACGATGGGCGAGGTAAAGGTCCCCGCCGACAAATACTGGGGCGCACAGACCGAGCGCAGCCGCAACAACTTCAAGATCGGGCCGCCGGGCAGCATGCCGAGCGAGATCATCCACGCCTTCGCCATCCTGAAGAAGGCCGCCGCATTGGCGAACCTGGAGCTCGGCAAGCTGCCACAGGAAAAGTGCGACCTGATCGGCAAGGTCTGCGATGAGATCCTCACGGGAAAGCTGGATGACCAGTTCCCGCTGGTGATCTGGCAGACCGGTAGCGGTACCCAGAGCAACATGAACGTGAACGAAGTGGTGGCCAATCGCGGTCACGTCATGCAAGGCGGCATGCTCAGCGACGCCGAGAAAGTGCTCAAGGCCAACGACGACGTGAACAAGAGCCAGAGCAGCAACGACACCTTCCCGACGGCCATGCACATCGCGGCCTACACCGCTGCTGCCAAGGTGACCCTACCAGGAGTGAGGAAGCTGCGCGACACGCTGGCCAAAAAGAGCAACGATTTCAAGGATATCGTGAAGACGGGACGCACCCACTTCATGGACGCCACTCCGCTCACGCTTGGGCAGGAGATCAGCGGCTACGTGCAGCAGCTGGACAACGGCATCCGCGCCGTGGAGAATGCACTGGCGATGATCAGTGAACTCGCATTGGGCGGTACCGCCGTGGGTACCGGCCTCAATGCACCCAAAGGCTATAGCGTGCTGGTGGCGAAGAAGATCGCGGAGCTTACCGGCCTGCCCTTCGTCACCGCGCCGAACAAATTCGAGGCCTTGGCCGCGCACGATGCCATGGTGGAGCTCAGCGGCGCCTTCAAGCGCTTGGCGGTTTCACTGAACAAGATCGGCAATGACGTGCGAATGCTGAGCAGCGGCCCCCGGGCCGGCATCGGTGAGATCATCATCCCGGACAATGAGCCCGGGTCCTCCATCATGCCGGGCAAGGTGAACCCGACGCAGCCTGAAGCCCTCACCATGGTGTGCGCACAGGTGATCGGCAACGATGTGGCGGTGAGCATCGGCGGCATGCAAGGCCAGTTCGAGCTGAACGTCTTCAAGCCGGTGATCGCTGCCAACGTGCTCCAAAGCGCGCACCTGCTCGGCGATGCCTGCATGAGCTTCAACGACCACTGCGCCGAGGGCCTACTGCCCAACAAGCCCGTGCTTAAGCAGCACTTGGAGAATTCCTTGATGCTCGTCACAGCTTTGAACACGCACATCGGCTACTACAAGAGCGCAGAGATCGCGAACAAAGCGCACAAGGAAGGCACCACGCTGAAACAGGCGGCACTCACATTGGGTTACGTCAGCGCCGAAGACTTCGATACCTGGGTGGATCCGGCGAAGATGGTGAGTGGTGGTTAGATAGCGGCCGGTTGCCGTTGTGATCTTCCAATTACCTTTGATGGGCTGGAGTCCAGCATGAGGGGAAGTCTGGAAAAGCACCGGAGATCGAACCGTATCCCACTTTGTGATTTTACTCACCTTGTTCCCGGTCGCGAACGTGACCTTTGACCCATGGACTGGAAAGGCACCAAGCTGTACAGCATTATCAAGTTCAAGTGTCCGTATTGCCACGAAGGCCAATTCTTCCTGGCACATCCCTACAACTTGCGCCGCGCAGGTGATTTGCTGGACAAATGCCCGGTATGCCATCGCCGATACACCATTGAGCCCGGGTTTTATTTCGGTGCCATGTATGTCTCCTATGCTATGACGGTTGCGGTGGCAGTGAGCATCTGGGTAGCTATCATGGTTTTGGCGCCTGACATGGCATTGCATTGGCAAGCGGCGATCATCATTGGGGTGATCGTGCTCGGGGGTCCTATGTTCTATGCAGTGAGCAAGATCGTTTGGGCCAATATGTTCTTCGATTACAAGGGACCGGTCGAAGAAGGGAGCGGGACCGACGGGCACGAAGCCTGATCCCGAACAGGGCTTTACCTTGTTTGCATGTTCACGGAACCGGCGCTGCAGGAGGCATTCAACACCGTTGCTACAAGGCGGTCATTCCCCGTTGGAACGGTGATCATGAACGTCGGCGATATCATTACCCATATTCCGATCGTGGAGAAGGGCAGCTTGCGCATTCTGGCGCAGGATAATGACGGCAAGGAGCGCTTTCTCTACCACATCATGCCGGGCGAGACCTGCTCGCTCTCACTCACCTGTTGCGAAGCTCGCAAGACCAGCTCTGTAATGGCCGTGGTGGAGGAGGACGCCGAATTACTGATGATGCCTGCACGCCATGCCGACGAATGGATGATCTACCCCGAATGGCGCCGTTACGTGGGCGCGGCACAGGCACAACGGTTCGGTGAGCTTTTGGAGACCATCGAAAAGCTGGCTTTCAGCAAGCTGGATGAACAGCTCTGGGATTACCTGGTGAAGCGCGTGCAAGCGACAGGTAATATCACCTTGAAGGCCACGCACCAGGACATTGCGCAGGAACTGGGCTCACCCCGCGAAGTGGTGACGCGATTGCTCCAACATTTGCAACGGCGTGGATTGGTGACACTTTCACGCGGTGAGATCGAGGTGCACCTTACCGCTTCCGGCAAGCAGGTCTCACAGGAAGGGGCGTAATGCCTCTTGTAATTGCGAAGCGCCCAGCACACCGCTTTGCCGCCACACTACTTGGCCCTTCTTAAAGATGGCCAGCGTGGGCACGCCGCGAACATTGTAAGCCTGTGCCGCTGCCGGGTTCTTGTCCACGTCCACCTTCAGCACCACTGCCCTGTCGCCAATTTTGGTCTTGAACTGATCGAGGATGGGCTTCATCGTTTTGCACGGTCCGCACCATTCCGCGAAAAAATCCACCACCACCGGCTTCTCGCCGTTGATCAGTTCCTTGAAGCTTGTTCTGCCTTCCATTGTTCAATGCACTTCTTCGTAATCCACTTCCTTAACAAACCCATCAGGCTTCCTGTTCGCCGGCGGAGTGGCACACGCCGTTGAACAGCAGCCCAGACCAAAAATGGCCTGTATGCCGAACCAAGCAGCTGCCACATAGGCCAGCATCTCGCCTTCACTGATCGCGGCCGCGAGGAAGACGCCGGCCAACACCAGCCTCAGCCATCGGGCTGCACTCCAGTCACGGAACAGACGGTTCATCAGCTATTCAGCACACGGTCCAAGCTGGACCAGCCGCCGCCGTTATAGGCTTCGTAGCCTTCCGCCTTCAGGATGGACACAGCACTACCGCTGCGACCACCGCTGAGGCAGCAGGCGATGACCGCCTTGTCCTTGGGAAGCTTTTTCAATTGTTGCTGTAGCTTGTCCAGCGGGATGTTGATGGAGCCTTTCACGTGGCCCCCGGCGAATTCTCCCGTGGTGCGAACGTCCAAAAGCGTGGCTCCTTTGCTCTTAATTTCTTTCAGGTCCACCTTGGGTCCCATTCCGAAAAGTGTGCGCAGCATTCAGTTGTTGTTGTTTGGTTGTTCGTTCTTCTTTTCCTTCCTGACGGAGTTGACCAGCAGCCCGCCCATGAACGCGCCATAAAGCGAGCTGTTCACCGGACTGCCTGTGATGGAGCAACCTGCCGTGCAGCCCCATTGGCTCCAATAGAACCAGCCAGCTACCGCACCGAGGATGACACCGACAGCAGTGAGCAGCCAGATGCGCTTCATCTCTTGCAGGTGTTGAATCCGAAAAGGGCATACAGCGGGCAGAAACTCACGAAGCTGGTCAGCAGGAACACCGTGGCGAATACCAATAGGATGATCGCCAATGTTCCATGAAGCACACCTGTGAAGGTGAGCACGACGGTCGCTAGCGCCACGATGATGCGCACCGTGCGGTCCATCCCTCCCATGTTCTTTTTCATTTCCCTGTTGTTGGCCCCAAAGGTCCGAAAGGCGTTGCCAGCGGTCGGTGATGATCCTCACCAAAACGATACCGGGAATACAACCGGAGTGCGCTGCGCTGTGATGGGATGCTTGCCTACCCGGAACGGCACTCATACATCCTCGCTCTGCCCGGGCTAATAAGGGGAAATGAATACGCTCTCCTTCTATTTTTCCAATGTGCTCGGGCAAACGAATTCCGTTGTGGGAAGCCCCGTCTTCTGGATCGCCGCGAAGCCTCCTGCCACGTCCACCACGTTGTGGATCCCGCGTGCCTTCAGCACCGATGCCGCGATCATGCTGCGATAGCCGCCTGCACAATGCACATAGTTGGTCCCGTCCTTGCTGAATTCGGCGAGGTGGTCGTTCAGGAACTGCAGCGAGGCATGCTTGGCATGCTCCAAATGCTCCGCCTCCCATTCGCTGGGTTTGCGCACATCGAAGACGTTCAGCTTGTCCGTCTGCATGCGCTTAGCGAACTCATCCGCCGATACGCTCTCCAAGGAATCCGCATCGCGTCCGGCACCCTTCCAAGCGGTGATCCCGCCTTTCAGGTAGCCGAGCACGTTGTCATAACCGACGCGGGCCAAGCGTGTCACGGTCTCATCCTCGCTGCCTTCATCTGTCACGAGCACCAATGGGTGCTTCACATCCGGGATCATCGCGCCCACCCAAGGGGCGAAATCGCCCTTCAACCCGATGTTGATGCTGCGTGGCACGAAGCCGTCCTTGAAGGTCTGTGGCGCGCGTGTGTCCAGCACCAACGCGCCTTCGCTTTCCACGATCAGCTCGACCAGATCGGGGGTCAATGCACGCAAGCCTTTTTCCTTCAAGGTCGCCAAACTGGGGATCGCACCCTTGTTCATGGCTACGTTCTGTGGAAAATAGGCCGGTGGCGGAAGGATCCCGTCGGTCACTTCCTTGACGAACTGTTCTTTGGTAGCCGCTTTCAGGGCGTAATTCACCTTCTTCTGATTGCCCAAGGTGTCCCAGGTCTCCTTGCTCATGTTCTTCCCGCAGGCGCTTCCAGCCCCGTGCGCTGGATAGACGATCACGTCATCCGGAAGGGTCATGATCTTGGTGTGAAGCGAATCGTACAAATGCCCCGCAAGGTCTTCCATGGTGAGGCTGCCGATCTTCTGCGCAAGATCGGGGCGGCCAACATCGCCAATGAAGAGCGTGTCACCGCTGAAGATGCAGTGAGGCTTACCGTTCTCATCCAGCAAGAGGTAGGTGGTACTTTCCATGGTGTGCCCGGGTGTGTGCAGCACCTTGATGGTGACCTTACCGAGCTTCAGCTCCTCGCCATCGTTCGCGATATGCGCAGTGAAGTCGGGGTTCGCATTGGGACCATAGATGATCGTGGCTCCCGTGCGTTTGGCGAGGTCCACGTGGCCGCTCACGAAGTCCGCGTGGAAGTGCGTCTCCAGCACATACTTGATCTTCGCGCCGCTTTTTTCAGCGCGATCGATGTATGGCTGTGATTCGCGCAACGGATCGATAACCGCCGCTTCGCCGTTGCTCTCGATGTAGTAAGCCCCTTGTGCGAGGCAGCCAGTGTAGATCTGTTCGATTTTCATTTTTCTTCTTGTTTTGGGCGGGACATGTCCCATCCTTACACTCCATTCCTTGCTCACGCTAGGGCATAAAGTTCGCGTACGATGATGTAAGTGCCCATGGCCAGCACGAACCAGCCGAACGCCGGCCGGAGCGCCGCACTACTCATGCGCTTCGAAAGTCGCGTCCCAATAACGATGCCGAGTACAGCCAGTGCCAGGAATGGCAGCAGGATCGGCGCATAGTCCGCCAAATGGACGTGTTGGTCGCCTAAGAAGCCGATGTAGGAGTTCACGGTGATGAGGAGTAGCGAGGTGCCGATGGCGCGCTTCATGTCCACCCCCGCAAGTAGCACAAGTGATGGTACGATGAGGAAGCCGCCGCCCGCGCCCAGTACGCCGGTAAGCAGTCCGACCAACAGGCCGATAAGCAGCAGCGAGGGAAGGTGCCGCTGGACGTCCACTTCGGCTGCAGTGGCCTTTCTTCCCTTGATCATGCTCCACGCGGAGAGCAGCATTACGATAGCGAACAAGCCGAGGATCGCGCTGCCCTTCCCGATCTCCACCGCACCGACCTGTATCAACGGGTCGGGTAAAGCCGGTACCAACCACCGCCTCGTAATGAACACACTGACAATGGAGGCCGCGCCGAAGACAGCGGCAGTGTGCCATTCGATGTTCCCCTGCTTATGACGCGAAAAAATGCCCGCTGCACTGGTGGTGCCCACAATGAAGAGCGACAGACCCGTGGCGGTGACCGGATCCTGGCCGAACAGGTAGACAAGGATCGGGACGGTGAGGATGGAGCCACCACCACCGAGCAGCCCAAGGGATAAGCCCATAAGCACTGCACCTGCGTAGCCGAGAAGTTCCCAGCTCATGACCGTTCCGGTCCTGTTTTCCGTTGCGTCCGTAACATCCGATGCAAACGTACCTCCGGGCGATCCGACCAACGGTGATAACAGTTACCGGACCTTATCAGTTGATCGTCCGGAAAGCCTAAAAGGTGGAACGGTGCATGCAAGTAAGCTAGGCTGTTGCTGCAATGCGAAAAGGATCAGAGCATCGCCAGCAGCGAAGGACCGAACTCCTTCACCTGGTAGCTGCGTAGCCCCGGGACCAAGGCAAGCTCCTGCGCATCGTGCGGATCAGCCCTGGCAATATCCATGAGCAATTGGTTGGCCGCGATAATGCCGGGGCGCAGGTCGTGGGCGATCGCCATTTTGTCGCGTGCCTCTTTCAGCCGCTTCACGCGTTCCTCCAGTTCGGGCTCACGCGGGTAGCGCTTGGGCTTTTCCAAACGAGGCCATTGCTCCTTGGGTGTTTCCATTCCCCGGTGCATGGCGCCCAAAATGTCGTCCGCATATTTCTCCATGGCCGAGGGGCCGATTCCTTTAACCTGCGCCAGTTCCACCGTTGTGCGCACAGGCTCTTTGGCCAAACTCAACAGGACGTCGTTGCCCAGCACCATAAAAGCCGCACGGTCCAGTTTCGATGCAACGCCGGAGCGCCATTCATGCAATTCCTTCAGTACCGCAAGCTCCTTGGGCCGTAGGGTCTTCGCACCCTTGATCCGCAGGAAGCCCGGCGTATCGTCCTCCTTGCCTTGGAAGGGCACTTCGGTGAGCAGCCCGAATTCCTCCATCGCCCATTCCCAGCGGCCTTTCGCATGCAGTTGCGCGGCCAACTCTTCGCGCAGGGCGATCAAGTTGCGCGTGTCCATGGCGGCATAATTCAACATATCCTGCGTCAGTGGGCGCTTGCACCAATCCGCTTTCTGGAAGCGTTTGTCCAACTGGATGTTGAAATACTTCTTCATCAGCGAGGCCAGCCCCAGCTCCGGTTCATTCACCAGTTCGGCAGCGATCAGCGTGTCGAAGATGTTCCGCACCCGGAAGCCGTACATGCGCTTCAACAAGCGCAGGTCGAAGTCGGCGTCATGGATCACGGTCTCCATGCGCTCCGAGCCTAAAAGCGTGCCCAAGCCATCCACTTCCGTCAAGGCCATCGGGTCCACGAGCCAAGTGTTCGTCCGGTTCGATAGTTGGACCAAGCCGATGCGCTCATGGTAACGATGGAAGCTGCTGGCTTCTGTATCCAACGCTAAGCACGGTTCATCGGCCAGCTCCTTCATCAACGAATGGAATGCGGCGGGTGTGGCGATCAACGGGGCTTCCTGCATGGGGGGGTGCAAAGGAAGCTATTGACCGGTCTGCGCGGAGCGTTTTGTTACCGGAATGGGCTAGCGAGCACAGATCTATCTCTTTTTTTCCAGCTCTCATTCGCTGGTAACCGCCTAGAAATGAGTGGAATGCCTGATCCGGTGCATATGCTCGTGTATGGCGAGCACCAACAAGTCCCTTCCGCTGACCCCGCTCATTTCGTTGCAGGACCGTACCTGATAACTTTGCGCACCCAATTGAAACGGCCCACGAATGCCCATCGCCAACTACCAAGATCGCCACATCGGTCCCGATGCCAAGGAGACCGCAGCCATGCTGGAGACCATCGGCCAACCATCGTTGGATGCCTTGATCGAACGTACCCTGCCGGACAGTATCCGCAGCAGCAAGCCTATGGGTATCGGCGAAGCGCTCAGCGAACGCGAACTGCTGGAGCACATGCGTGAGCTGGGATCGAAGAACAAATTTTCACGCAACTACATCGGCCTGGGCTACTCCGGTACGATCACGCCTTCGCCCATCCGCCGCAACGTTTTTGAAAACCCGGGGTGGTACACGGCATACACACCTTACCAAGCAGAGATCAGCCAAGGGCGATTGGAAGCTTTGCTGAATTTCCAGACCATGGTGGTGGACCTCACGGGTCTGCCCATTGCGAACGCTTCCCTGTTGGATGAAGGCACCGCCGCCGCAGAGGCCATGCTGATGTTCCACCACGAACTGGCCAAGGAACATCAGCATCGCACGGGTTTCTTCGTGGACGCCGGGTTGGCTCCACAGACCATCGACGTGCTCCGTACACGTGCAGAACCTTTGGGCATTGAACTGGTGCTGGGCAACGCCATTGCGGATGCCGTGCCGGACCATTGCTTCGGCATCGCGTTGCAGTATCCCGCCATGGACGGTTCCGTGAACGACTACCGGCAATTGGTGGCCGGCCTGAAAGAGCGTGGCGTGAAGGTTCTTGTCTGCACCGACCTGTTGGCGCTCACGCTGCTCGTTCCCCCGGGCGAATGGGGAGCGGACGTGTGCGTGGGGAACAGCCAGCGCTTCGGTGTGCCGATGGGCTACGGTGGCCCGCATGCGGCGTTCTTCAGCACCACCGAGGAATTCAAGCGTTTGATCCCCGGTCGGATCATTGGCGTAAGTCGCGACCGCAGGGGAAAGGCCGCATTGCGCATGGCGTTGCAGACACGCGAGCAGCATATCCGCCGCGATAAGGCCACCAGCAACATTTGCACCGCTCAGGCACTACTTGCTGTGATGGCCTCGAGCTACGCGGTGTATCACGGTCCTCAGGGGCTGAAGGCAATTGCCAAACGCATCCATGCTTTTGCGGGCCAACTGGCGCGCGGAGCGAAGGGCTTGGGCTTCGATCTGAAGAACGCACATTATTTCGATACCCTCACGTTCGCTCTACCTGCCGGGGTCACGGCTGATAAAGTACGTTATGCCATGGAGGCGCACGGGATCAACTTGTGCTATCGCGGAGACCTCGTCGGTATCGCCATGGACGAGACCGTTCGCGAAGCGGATGTAAAGGAGCTGTTGGCTGCGCTGGGCGAAGCTACCGGGAAAAAAGCATCGGAAGCACCGGGAGAGAACGGCATTGGAGAGTCCATTCCCGCCGGGTTGAAGCGCAATTCGGACTTCATGACGCATCCTGTCTTCAACAGCTACCACACCGAGACGGAGCTGATGCGCTACCTCAAGCGCTTGGAGAACAAGGACTACTCGCTGGTGCATGGCATGATCCCTTTGGGCAGCTGCACCATGAAGTTGAATGCGGCCAGCACATTGATCCCCTTGATGTGGCCTGAATGGGCCGGCATGCATCCCTTCGCCCCTGTGACGCAGGCCGGGGGGTATCAGTCGGTGATCAAGGAACTTGAGCAATTGCTGGCCAAATGCACCGGCTTTGTCGCCACGAGCCTCCAACCCAACAGCGGTGCACAGGGCGAATACACAGGTCTATTGACGATCCGGGCCTATCATCACGCCAAAGGCGACATGAAGCGTGATATCGCCTTGATCCCCAGCAGTGCGCACGGTACGAACCCGGCGAGCGCCGTAATGGCCGGCATGAAGGTGGTGGTGGTGAAAGCCGATGCCCGCGGGCAGGTGGACGTGGCCGATCTGAAAGCCAAGGCCGAACAGTACAAGGACACTTTGTCCTGCCTGATGATCACCTACCCCAGCACGCACGGTGTGTATGAAGCCGCCATCAAAGAGATCATCGAAACGATCCATGCCAACGGTGGATTGGTCTACATGGATGGTGCAAACATGAACGCGCAGACGGGCCTCACTTCACCAGGCGAAGTGGGCGCTGATGTGTGCCACCTGAACCTGCACAAGACCTTCGCCATCCCGCATGGTGGCGGTGGCCCGGGTGTAGGACCGATCTGTGTGAACGAGAAGTTGAAACCTTTCCTTCCCGGCCATTCACTGGTGGTCACCGGTGGCGATCATGCTATCCCGGCTGTCAGCTCGGCTCCTTGGGGCAGCTCATTGATCTTGCTGATCAGCTATGCTTACATCAAGATGCTAGGAGAGCAGGGCCTCACGGATGTTACCCGTTACGCGATCCTCAACGCCAACTACCTTAAGGCCAAGCTCGAAGGCCAATATCCCATCCTGTACAATGGCGACATGGGGATGGTGGCACACGAAATGATCCTGGATTGCCGCGACTTCAAGCGCACGGCAGGGGTGGAGGTAGAAGATATCGCAAAGCGCCTAATGGACTATGGCTTCCATGCGCCCACCGTAAGCTTCCCCGTCGCAGGCACCTTGATGGTCGAGCCCACCGAAAGCGAGAACAAAGCGGAACTCGACCGTTTCGTGGAAGCCATGACCGTGATCCGCCAAGAGATCGCTGACATAGCGGATGGGAAAATGGACAAAGCCGATAACCCATTGAAGATGGCGCCCCATACCGCCGACGAGGTGATCACGGATAACTGGCAGCATGGCTATGGCCGCGAACAGGCCGCTTTCCCGGTGAACACATTGCGAACCGGTAAGTACTGGCCCACGGCCAGCCGTGTCGACAATGCTTTCGGGGACCGCAACCTGGTCTGCAGTTGCCCGCCTATAGAGGCATACTCAGAGGTGGTGGCGTAAACTTGTTCTACCCGGCCAGAGCGGAAAGGCTGATGATCCTATCTCATCAGCTGATCGATCCCCAAGGGTTGAATACGGCTATGTGATCGTCTTGCGCACTTCGCGCATCAAACTTCCCGCGAAAATGAACTCGTTGAGGGCGGCGTTGTCGCTCTTCAACAGTTGCTCGCGCGTGCCTTGCCACATCAACTGTTTGTCGTTGATGAAGAAGATCTCGTCCGCGATACCCATCACGGAATTCATGTCGTGTGTGATCACCACGGTGGTGGTGTTGTACTCGTCCGTGATCTCCCGGATCAGCTCGTCGATCACAATGCTAGTTTGCGGATCCAGACCACTGTTCGGCTCGTCCACGAACAGGTACTTCGGGTTCATGGCGATCGCGCGGGCGATGCCAACACGCTTTTGCATGCCACCACTGATCTCCGCAGGGAATTTCTTGTCCGAGTTCTCGATCTTCACGCGCTTCAGACAGAAATGTGCGCGCTCCCGCATTTCCTTTTCGCTCATGGTGGCGAACATCCGCAAAGGGAACAGCACATTCTCCAGCACAGTGAGCGAGTCGAAAAGCGCGTTGCTCTGGAACAGCATGCCGATCTCCTGCCGTAATAGCCGTTGTTCGTCCTTGTCCATGTCATGGAAGGACTTACCATCATAAAGCACCTTGCCCTTGGTGGGTTTGTAAAGGCCGATGATGCACTTGGCCAGAACGCTCTTGCCACTGCCGCTCTTGCCGATGATCTGGCTCACCTTTCCCTTAGCGAACTTCGCATTTATGTCGCGCAACACCTCTACGGCGCCAAAGCTCTTATACAGGTGCTGCACCTCGATCATAGCAGCAACATCTGTGTGAGCAGGTAATTCATGATCAGGATCACAACGTCGCTGTAAACCACGGCCTTGGTGCTACTGATCCCCACTTCGCGGGTCCCGCCGGTGGTGTAATAGCCTTGATACGAAGAAACGGTGGCAATGACGATGGCGAACACCACCGTTTTGAGCAGCGCGTAAGTCACGATGTACGGATCAAAATCGTACTGTACGCCTTGGATATAGTTGGAGGAGCTGATGATGCCCGTGAGCGTTCCCGCCAACCAGCCCCCGAAAATGCTGAGGAACATGCTGAGGATGATGAGGAACGGGTTGATCAGCGCGGTCGCGATGATCTTGGGAAGAATTAAGTAGCCCGCCGAGTTAACGCCCATAATGTCCAGAGCATCGATCTGTTCCCGAACACGCATGGAGCCGATCTCCGCTGCTATCGTGGAACCAACCTTGCCCGCCAATATCAAGGAGATAATGGTGGGGCTGAATTCGAGAATGGTGCTTTGCCTTACCGTGAAACCCACCACATATTGGGGGATCAGCGGCGAATCGATGTTGGTCTTGGTCTGTATCGTGATCACTGCGCCCATGAAAAGGGAAAGCAGCGAAACAATGCCTAAGCTCTTGACACCCAGCAGGTCCATCTCTTCCACTATGCGCTTCCAATAGATGGAAAGCCGCTCCGGCTTGGAGAATACTTCGCCCATGAGCATGAAGTATCGGCCGATATGGAAGAGCAGGTTCATGCTGGAAAAAGACCGGCGAAGGTAGGGCATGTATGGACCTGTATTTTCTTTGTCCCGGGGCTTTTCTCCACATGGCACGCCTGCTACCTTTGCCTACCCCACAGGTATGTACGCCCCTTCCGCCAATAGCCCTATTGCACTTACTGTCCTTTTGTTGGTGCTTGGCCTTTTTGTCGGATGCGCATCCAACCCGCCATATTACAAGGCAAGGAAACAGCACGGTTGCGATTGTCCCAAGTGGAACGCGGTGCCGACCCATGGTGCAGGCGCGCTTTCGGTGCAAGCCGGAGAAAGTGGACTAAGGGTGGTCCCGCTCCAGCATGTTGATAATTCCTTGAACGATCCAAGCTGATGGCGGCGGGAAGCAATGACATGATCCGCCTACAGGCACACTTGCCCCGGGCAGCATGGCCCGTGGTGGTGAACTGGATGCGACGGAATCCGAAGGTGCGCGTAAGTGTGAGTAGGCCGAGGCGGACCAAGCTCGGCGATTATCGCACCGCCACCCGCTACCTGCCACATAGGATAACGGTGAACGAAGATCTTAACCGTTATGCGTTCCTTGTGGTTCTTGTGCATGAGTTCGCGCATTACGTCACCTTTGCCAAGTACCATCGGCATGCACCGCACGGCGCCGAATGGAAGGCGGAATACAAGAGGCTCATGCGTCCATTCATCTCCAAGGAAGTTTTTCCGGCGGACCTGTTGCGCGTATTGGAGCACCACTTGCACGATGCACCAAGCAGCAGTTGCACGGACCATGACCTGATGCGCGTGTTGCGACGCTACGACCGGGACCCCCTTCCTTTCTTGGAAGAACTCCAGGAGAACACGGTGTTCCGGTTCAATTCAAAGCTCTTCGTGAAAGGCCGCCGCATGCGTACGCGTTTCCGCTGCCGTTGCCTGAACAACCGACGCATTTACCTGATAGACCCCACCGCAGAGGTGCACTTGGAACTTCCGCTTTCCGCGCGCCGTGCTTCCTGACACCCTGCATCAACAAGTGATATGAGCAACAAGCACACCTATTGCATCATCATGGCCGGCGGCATCGGTAGCCGCTTTTGGCCCATGAGCCGCACCGCACACCCTAAGCAATTCCTGGATTTCCTTGGCCATGGCCGGACGTTGATCCAACAGACCTTCGACCGTTTCCTGTCGGTATGCCCTGCGGAGAACATCTATGTTGTGACGAACGAACAGTACGCCCCCCTCGTTCACCAACAACTGCCCCAGTTGCAACGCACGCAGGTACTCTTGGAACCGGGTCGCCGCAATACCGCACCTTGCATCGCCTACGCGAACCACGCCATTGCCAAGCGCGACCCCAAGGCGCTCATCATTACGGCTCCAAGTGATCATTTGGTCAAGGATGAAAAAGAATTCCAAGCCCGCCTGCGGATCGCTTTGGATCAAGCTGCTGCGGAAGATTGCCTCGTAACGCTCGGCATTACGCCGGACCGCCCTGACACAGGTTATGGCTACATCAAGTTCAGTCATGAAGGCCCAGCGGATCGCTCGGAGGTGAAGCGTGTGCAGAACTTCACCGAAAAGCCGGACCACGGTACGGCACAAAAGTTCTTGGACAGCGGTGAGTACCTCTGGAACAGCGGTATCTTCATTTGGTCGCTCACCAGCATCCGCAAGGCCTTCGGAAAGCACCTCCCGGAAATGGAAGCGCTGTTCAGCACGGGCGAGAACGCCTATGGAACACCTATGGAAGCTGAGTTCATTGCCAAGATCTACGGCACCTGCGAAAGCATCAGCATCGACTACGGCATCCTTGAAAAGGCGGATAACGTCTATGTGGTGGCCGGCGATTTCGGCTGGAGCGATCTTGGCACGTGGGGAAGTCTCTATACCCAACTCCCAAAGGACGCTAATGCCAACGCGGGAACAAGCAGAACAGTGCGGATCTACGACGGCAAGGACAACATGGTCCACGTTCAGGACGACCGCTTGGTGGTATTGCAAGGCTTGGAAGACTATATCGTGGTGAGTACTCCCGATGCACTGCTCATCTGCCGCAAGCACGATGAACAGAAGATCAAAGGCATCGTGCAGGAACTGACCAAAGAGGTCGGGGAGAAGTACATTTAGTTGTCCGTTCGATACGTATCGGACGTCGGTTGCTCATTAACAGGTTCGCGGCCCGACGGTCTGTACGCTGTGGCGAATACCATGGTCACAGATATGGGCTGCGATAAGTTCGTATGACGTTGCAATGATTGAGCTGTTGAACGCTAGTTGAGGCGCACAGTGGTGGCAGGATCGGGAAAGCGCTGCGTCAGTCCAGACAATGAACAAGTGACAACCGTGCAGCGCATTTACCCCAGTATTGGCGGTCCTCCTAGGAGGTTCAAGTAGCAGGAAGTCAAGTCGTTCCAGCAGAATTCAGTACCTTCGCACCGTATTTCTTAGGAATGACAGCCGTTGCTCGGCAGTCGCCTGGCACATGTCGGGCCTTTGGTTCCCATTTTTCCTTTAGCCTGTTCCACTTTCGCAGGCTATCATATTTACCTGCACCATGAACATTGAGCTCCACACACCGGAAACACCTGCCGATGTACACATCCTAAAATACATTTCCACCTTTTTGGTCAAGCACTTGGAGCGCTTCGGCGACCCCGAGGAGCACATCCGCATGGCCATGGACTATGCACTCGATCCAGCGCGCGGTGGTTTCGTCGTGGTAGGCAATGAGGAAGGTAAGATCATCGGTGCGGTGGTGGTGAACGACACCAAGATGGGCGGCTACATCCCGCAGAACATTCTGGTCTACATCGCTGTGGACGCATCGCAGCGCGGCAAGGGCATCGGCCGAAAGCTGATGCAGGCGGCCATCGATAAGGCCACCGGCGGCATTGCGCTGCACGTGGAACCGGACAATCCTGCCAAGAAGCTGTACGAATCGCTCGGCTTCACCAACAAGTACCTTGAAATGCGTTTGCAACAATGAGCACCGCCATCGATCTAAAAGCCTTTCGCCGCGAGTTGCACGCGCACCCTGAGATCTCCGGTGAAGAGAAGGAAACCGCCAAGCGCGTGCTTGCCGTGCTGAACACACTGAAGCCGGAGGAATTGCTCACGGAAGTGGGTGGCACGGGCATCCTCGCCACATTCGGCAAGGACGAAAAAGGTCCACAGGTAATGGTGCGCTGCGAGCTGGACGCCTTGCCGATCCAAGAAGTGAACATCTTTAGCCATAAGTCCGTGAACAAAGGCGTGTCGCATAAATGCGGACACGACGGGCATGCCGCGATCATGACCGGTCTCGCTGAGAAACTTGCAGCCGACAGGCCCGCCAAGGGCCGCGTCCACTTGCTATATCAGCCTGCTGAAGAGAACGGTGCCGGTGCAGAAGCCGTGCTGAAGGACCCGCGCATGAAGGACAAGCACTTCGACCTGGTCCTCGCGCTGCATAACCTGCCGGGCTATAAGCTGGGCAGTGCCGTGGTGCGGAAGGGCGCCTTCACCGCGAGTGTGAACAGCATGGTGATCAAATTGGAAGGCCGCACTTCCCACGCTGCTGAGCCGGAACACGGGATCAACCCCGCACTGGCAGTGGCGGAGATCTTGACCGGTGCGCTTGCCCTACAACACAACGTGCCCACGGAGGACGGCCTGCGCGTGGTGACGGTGGTGCATGTGGACCTCGGCACCAAGGACTACGGCATTTCCGCCGGGCGCGCCGAGGTCCACCTAACGGTGCGCTGCTGGACCGATGCCGAACTGAAGAAGCTCGAACAGGACATCGAGGACCTTTCCCGCGAGATGGCCAAAAATCACAAGCTGGACGTGGATATCAACTACTGCTTCACATTTAAGGCGAACCAGAACGATGATACCGCCGCGGACCTGGTGAAGGAAGCGGTAATAGCCACGGGGCATGAATTGATCCGGCGTGACCATCCGTTCAAATGGGGCGAGGACTTCGGGCTGTTCACGGCGAAATACAAAGGCTGCATGTTCGGCCTGGGGGCCGGCGAGGACATGCCTGCGCTTCACAATCCGGATTACGATTTCCCCGACGAGCTGATCCCGCACGGTGTTGAACTGTTCGAAGCGGCGGTACGTTCCTTCCTCAAGACTTGATGTTCCACGGTTCCACCATAGAGATAAGCGCGGCGGCGTTGCGTGCCAACTTGGATTTCATACGCGGCACGTTGGGCAAGGCACGACTCTGCAGTGTGGTGAAGGGCAACGCTTATGGCCATGGTGCCGGGGCGTTCATTCCCTTGGCGCGTTCACTCGGAGTGGACCGCTTCGCTGTATACTCGGCATCGGAGGCCTTTTACGTGCTGGCCCATGTCAAGCGGGAGGCGAGTATCTACATCATGGGCGATGTGGACGGCCCTGCATTGGAATGGGCTGTCGAAGAAGGCATCGCTTTTAACGTCTTCGAGCGCCAACGTTTGGATATGGCGATCCATGCGGCGCGCACATTGAAAAAGGCCGCACGTATCCATTTAGAGGTCGAGACAGGGATGCATCGCACGGGCTTCAAGCTGAATGAGCTGCCGGAGGTGTTGGAGGTGTGCAAGGCCAATATGGATGCATTGGAGATCGTCGGTATCTGTACACATCTAGCCGGAGCGGAGAGCCTGTCCAATGTACCAAGGATACACCGGCAGAAAACGAAATACCGAGAGGCCTTGGCGATCGCGGAACGTGTCGGCATCAATGTCGGCCTGCGGCATGTGGCCTGCTCGGCAGGTGTCTTGAACGAGCCGGACATCCTCTATGACATGGCCCGCGTGGGGATCCTGCAATATGGCTTCTGGCCCAACCGCGAAACAGAGGCGCGGTACCGCACGGCCCATGGGCTCACCGATGATCCGCTGCGCCGTGTGATCCGTTGGTGGAGCAACGTAATGTCCGTTAGTACCGTGCCCGCTGGCGGATACGTAGGGTACGGGAGCGCATTCGAGGCACCGGGTGAAAGGCGGATCGCGACGATACCTGTGGGATATGCTTTCGGCTACGCGCGAAGCCTCAGCAACAGTGGCCATGTGCTGATACGTGGTCAACAAGCTCCCGTTCTGGGTATCGTGAACATGAACTGCATCACCGTGGACGTAACGCATATACCGGGCGTGGAGAAGGGCGACGAGGCCGTGTTGATCGGAGCTCAGGGAGAACGCAGCATCAGCGTCTCTTCTTTCGGCGACCTCAGCGATCAGTTGAACTACGAATTGCTGACCCGGCTCCCGCATGACATTCCACGGATAGTGGTGGAAAAACACGATTGATCATGGCCTTCCTTGAACTCTACCGCGAAAAGCTTCGGCACAACCACCGTTTCCTATCCGAACTATTCAAAGAGAACGGCATTGAATGGGGCATCGTTACCAAAGTGCTTTGCGGCAATGAGACGTTCATCCGCGAAGTGGTGGCGCTGGGTGAGAAGGAGTTCCACGACACCCGGATCAGCAACCTGAAAATGCTGAAGAAACTCGCACCGGAATCTCAGACTGTCTACATCAAGCCCCCGGCCAAGCGCGCCATCCCCAACTTGGTGCGCTTCGCCGATGTCAGCTTCAATAGCGACTTGGACACTATCAAGGCGCTGAGTACCGAAGCAGTGAAGCAGGGTCGCACCCACAAGGTGATCATCATGGTGGAAATGGGCGACCTTAGAGAAGGGGTGATGGGCGACAGTTTGGTGGATTTTTACGAGCAAGTGTTCCAACTCCCGAACATCGGGATCGTGGGCTTGGGCACCAACCTCAACTGCCTCAATGGCATCATGCCCACGCAGGACAAGCTGATACAGCTCGGCCTCTACAAGCAGCTCATCGAGGCGAAGTTCAACAAGAAGATCCCGTGGGTCACCGGCGGTACCAGCGTTACCATCCCCTTGTTGTTGAAGAAGCAATTGCCAAAGGGGATGAACCATTTCCGCATCGGCGAGGCGCTGTTCTTCGGAAAGGACCTCTTTACCGATGGCATGATCGAAGGCATGCGCAATGACGTGTTCAAGCTGCATGCCGAGGTGATCGAGCTTTACGAAAAGCCGATGACCCCTACCGGAGAGCAGCGCACCAATGTGGCCGGCGTGAAACCGGTGGTGAAAGCCAGCGATATCGGACGTACGGCGTTCCGCGCGATCATCGATATCGGACTGCTGGACGTGGACCCGAAGAACTTGACCCCAATGACCAAGGGTGTGACCATCATCGAGGCAAGCTCGGACATGCTCGTATTGGATCTGGATACCAATGCTGCCAACCTCAGGGTGGGGGACCTGATCTCCTTCAGCTTGAACTACATGGGCGCATTGGGCGTAATGAATTCGAACTACATCGACAAGGTGGTGTGCGATTAATGGTGTGATGTGCGGCTGACCGCCTCTCTGTTCAGCACCTTCCCGACAAAAAAATTCCACCCAACTTCGCCCTCGCCATGCGAAGCGCGATCCTCCTGTTCCTGTGCACCGGTTTCCTACATGCGAACGCGCAGGACAGGATCAACCTGATGAACGGGCAAGTGCTGGAAGGGAAGGTGCTGGGCCAGAGTACCCTGGAGATCCGCTACCAAGTGCCGAAAGGTGCACGCTTGATCGAGCGCACAGAGCCGACCGAAGGCGTATTCAGCGTAACGGACAGCCTTGGTGCGGAGCGCGTTTGGTATTTCAAGGACACGCTTCTGGGCAATGACTATTCGGTGCCGGAAATGCGTTTGTACATCAATGGTGAACGCGATGCGCGCAACGGTTACCGGCCCGTGCTGCCCGTGTTGGGCGGTTTCTTGGTCGGGGCCGGCCTCACCATGGGGCTTGGCTTGGAAGTGAACTCATTGCTCTTGCCGCCGGTCTACGCCGGGTTGATGGCTTGGCCACGCGTGTATGTGACCCCGGGGTCGATCACCGATCCGAACATGGAAGGCGATCCCATTTATGCCACCGGATACAGCGCCGTCGGCCGTTCGAAGCGGGTGTTGCATTCGTTGCTGTCCACGGCTGTCGGCGTTGCGGTGGGCTTGGCCGTGAACCACTTGGTGATCTATCCCGCGCAGAATAAATAGTCCATGGCGATGAGATCCGCGGATCGAACAGGCGGTGCGGTCGCGGAATGGCTCATCCACGGACATCTCTGGCTGGCTCTGGCCGTGGCGGCACAAGTGCTGTACACGGGTTTATTCCTGCATCCGGACACGCCCGTTACGCGCTATGCTTTCGCCGCATCACTCGGTGCATTCGCCGCATACGGCATGATCCGCCTGGCCCGTTCAAAGTCAGCTTCTGAAAAGGAGCATGGCACGCTTGGTTGGTTCCGCGTGCATTGGAACTTGATGTCAGCTCTGGTGACCGTTGCCGGTATCGTAGCGGTGTTGCTGCTATGGCCCTTGCGCCAGGATGTTTGGCATTGGCTCGTGCCGGTGCTCGCCATCGCACTGCTCTACGTCACCCCGTTCAGCACTCAAAAGGGTGCTGCATTCGGCCTGCGTTCCATCCCTTTCCTGAAAGTGTTGCTCATTGCGACCAACTGGGCCGTGGTGACGGTGGCTGTGCCTTGGTGCCTCGGACCGCAGCAGCATGACCTGTTCAGCGTCATCGCCATCGCATGCATGCGTGTGCCGTTGTTCCTGGGGCTCGCCATCCTCTTCGACATCCGCGACCTGGGGACCGATGCGCCCGGCCTACGGACCGTACCGATCATTTTCGGAGTGAACGGGGCGAGAGCCATTGCGGTCCTGCTCCTGTTATTTTCGGCAACGTTCGAGTTGATCTTCCTACGCGGCTTGGGCTATAGCGTCGCATCATACACCATCCTGGCAGGATATGCCGTAGCGATCTTGCTCGCTCTGCGCGCCACCCCGGGCGATAAGCGCTTGTCCTTCGACCTTTTGGTGGATGGCATGATGATCCTGATCCCGCTTTGCGCGTGGTTGGGGATGAAGTTGGCTTGAAAGTCCGTTGGCTTAGTAGAACCACGGCTGCCCGCTACTTTCGCGGCACCCAATGACATTTCCCGAGAACACACTCACTTCCGCCCGCCAGTGGGATGCCGAGGATCCGCTCCGCAGCTTCAGGAGTGAATTCCGCATCCCGCAGCACAACGGTTCCGATGCGGTTTATTTCACCGGAAACTCGCTCGGTCTGCAGCCTAAGGCCGCGGAGGCCGCATTGAAGCAGGAGCTGGAGGATTGGGCACGTTTCGGGGTGGAAGGCCACTTCGAGGCGAAGCATCCTTGGTATAGCTACCATGAAGAACTCACTGACGGCGCTGCCAAGATCGTCGGTGCGCGCAACGAGGAGGTGGTGATGATGAACCAACTCACGAGCAACCTGCATTTCCTGCTCGTCAGCTTCTACCGGCCGAAGGGAAAGCGCGTGAAGATCCTCACCGAGCAACGGCCCTTTCCCAGCGACACCTATGCGTTGGCTTCGCAGATCGCCTTCCACGGCCTGGACCCGAAGCAACATCTTGTTGAAGTGCAGCCGCGCAAAGGCGAACACATTTTGCGCACCGAGGACATTTTGGCGAAGATCAATGAACTGGGCGATGAACTCGCTTTGGTGCTGATCGGCGGTGTTCAATTCTACACCGGACAGGCCTTCGCGTTGGAGGCCATCACTGCAAAAGCGCATGAAGTGGGTGCGATCGCCGGTTTTGATCTGGCCCATGCTGCGGGCAACATGCCCGTGCAGTTGCACGACTGGAATGTGGACTTCGCCTGTTGGTGTACCTATAAATACCTCAATAGCGGCCCGGGCAGCGTAGGCGGTGCTTTCGTTCACCAAAAGCACCTGAAGGCCAATGTGCCGCGCTTCGCAGGCTGGTGGGGCCACGACAAGAACACGCGCTTCCGGATGGGACCGGAATTCAGTCCGATGCCTACAGCGGAAGGCTGGCAAGTGAGCAACGCAGCGGTGTTCAACATGGCGATCCACCGCGTATCGCTGGAACAGTTCGGCCGTGCCGGGATGCAACGGTTGGGCACGAAGGCAGTGCAGCTCACGGGCTATGCCGAGGCCATCATACACTGGCTGAACGGCGAACACAAAGTGAATCTGGAGATCATTACCCCGATGGAACCAGAACAGCGCGGATGCCAATTGTCCATCTTCGCTCACGGCATGGGCAAGGACCTCTTTGATAAACTCACCAAGCAAGGCATCTCTTTGGATTGGCGCGAGCCGAACGTTATCCGCATGGCACCGGTGCCGATGTATAACAGCTTCGAGGACGTGTTCCGTTTCGGGGAAGCACTTAATGTCAGTCTGTCCAAAAAATGAAGAACATCACCATCATCGGCGGCGGACTGGTAGGCAGCCTCCTCGCCGTGCTCATGGCCAAGCGCGGCCACAAAGTGGATGTTTACGAACGGCGTAGCGATCCCCGCACAGCCGAGCAGTACGCGGGTCGTTCTATCAACCTCGTGGTCAGCCATCGCGGCTGGACCGCCCTTCGTGCAGCCGGGATCGATGAGCGGATCCGCGAGATCACCGTGCCGGTTTATGCCCGGATGACGCACGATCCGCAAGGCCGGACGAACCGCCTGCCGTACAGCATCGAGAACAAAGCCATTTACTCCGTAAGCCGAGGGGAATTGAATAACCGTTTGCTTTCCGAAGCGGAGAGTATTCCCGGTGTTACCCTGCACTTCGGGTACCGATGTGATGACGTGGACCTCGACAAAGCAACCTGCATATTCAGCCGGAAAGGGGAGGAGCCGAAGAACGTGAAGGCTGATGTGGTGCTGGGGTGCGACGGTGCGTTCAGCGCCGTACGTGCCAAGATGCAATATGGTCGCTTCAACTACAGCCAGGAATACATCGAGCACGATTACAAGGAGATCGCCTTCCCAGCCGGGCCGGATGGCAGCCCGCTGATGGATCCGCAGTGCCTGCACATCTGGCCGCGCCGTTATTACATGCTCATGGGCCTCGCCAACCAGGACGGTGGCTTCACGGGTACGCTCTTCATGCCGCACAATGCCGGCCCCGAAGCACCCGACGCAGGTTTCAATGTGGTGCGCACTGAGGAAGAAGCAGATCGCTTCCTGAAGCAGCACTTCCCCGACGCCTACGCCATGATCCCGGACATGACCAAGCAGTACATGCGCAATCCTCAAAGTCCTCTGGTGATCGTCCGCTGCAGCCCGTGGACGCATGGTTCAACGGCCGCCCTCTTCGGCGATGCCTCCCATGCCATGGTGCCGTTCTATGGCGAAGGCATGAATGCTGGCTTCGAGGATTGCAAAGTGTTGAACGACCTGTTGAACGAACACGGGGACGATAATTGGGGTGCGGTCCTCCACGCCTACGACCAACATCGCGTAGCCAACGGCCACGCCATCGCGGACCTCAGCTTGCGCAACTTCACGGAAATGCGCGACCTCGTGGCGGACCCGCGCTTCATCCTCCGGAAGAAGATAGAAGGTCACATCCAAGCCAAGCATCCGGACCAGTGGCTACCACTATACACCCAAGTGAAATTCACGGACATTCCCTACGTGGACGCGCTGCGCGAAGGCCAGCGGCATGACCGCATCATGGAGGAAGTGTTGGCGATGCCCGGTATTGAGACCAAGTGGGAAAGCGAGGAGGTGGAGCGGAAAGCGTTGGAGCTTTTGAAGAAGTTCTAAGCTGGACAATTGATCTTCTACTTGCGGAAGTGCCAGCTCTTGCGCTGCATGCTTCAGTAAGTCCGATGTGTATCGGACCTCTGCTTCGAGTCCTGCGGATGTGAGGAACTGATCTCCTCACAACCTGCCGTTGACACTTCCCGCCCAATTCCGCCGTTGAGAAGGTATACCCAGTACTTCCTTTGGAACGATGATCCGTGCTTTCACCCTTGCCATTGGCCTTTTCCTCGTCGGCGCGCTCTGCGCACAAGGCATCTATGGCCGTAAGAAGCCGGAGATCTTTCCCACTGATGGTAAAATGCGGCGCGGCGGCTTCTACTTCGCGCCGGGCATCACCTATGCGCTACCCCGCGGGAAGGATCATGAAGAGCAGTTCTTCAGTACGCCTGACAGCGCCTACACAGCGCTCTTCGACCCCAAAGGGAAGATCGTGCTGTACCTCGAAGCCGGTTGGTTACTTTCCACGAGGGACCCGATCATCTTGGATTATTGGGACTTCGGCCTGGCTTACAAACAGCTCAAAGGCACAGAAGCCTTTACAAGCACCTTTATCCGCAGCGACACTACTTCGCTTTTTGCCGGGGAAGGAGGTTTTAACGATCAGCACCTCACGGCGCACGTCAACGCCAACAAGCTGATACAGACGCGGGACTACCAGTTCGTCCAGCTTAGCCTCGGGGCCAACCTCGATTGGCGCTTCGGCACTAACCGTAGCTACACCGCCGACCTCACCACGCTGAACCGCTGGGCTTTTCCACCGGACCTCATCGGGCAGGTACATGTGAAGGTGGGCTACGGATTCAAGCTCACCCAGCGGCTCATGGTCATTCCCGCGATCGAAACACCGGTCTTCAGCATTGCCCCGGAAGATGGCGGCAACTTCGGCAAGCTCCAATGGTTCAGCAGCACCTATCGCCCGTTGATCTTCAGCGTGCGCTTTCTTTTCCTGCGCTACCCAAAAGGCTTCGCTTGCGTGCCGGTGAAGAACAACGCCTTCGAAAAGAGCAAGGTGGTGAACCCGAGCTACGATAGGAAGTAGGTTGGACGCTTAAAGCACAACGAGTTTCCCTCGCAGTACCCCGGTTCCCGACCTCTCTTGAAGGAGGTACATGTAAATACCCGGCACCACCCTCAATTCCATATGGTGCCCATCAATAACTTCACGTTGAACGACCGTTTTTCCTGACGCATCAAACACTCGTAGGTCAGCCGTTCCTTGTATATGGACCGAGATGTACCCCAAGCTTTCTATAAGGTTCGGGCCCAAGCTCATGCCGGAATTATTGGTAAATTGAGGAACGCTTGTCACGTTGTCAATTTTCATCACCATATCTGTGTAGGTTGTGGAAATCACTGCACCAAAGCGGTATTCCTCGACCCTTGTACAAAATGCATAAAGTCCCGGTTCAGGAGGATTGGCCATAATCACACCTGTAAAGGAATTAATGGAGCAGCCACTGGGGATGTAGTAACCCGGACCGCTGCAATTGGTGAGGCTAAAGACCAAGCTGTCACCATCCAGATCGGAGAAAGCTGGCGTGTAGGTCGCACCGGCTGCTGATTGAGATATGTTGGATTGTAAATTGTCGCAAAGTGGTGTACTATTCAATCCGAACGAGGAACCAATGATAAATTCAGGTTGCAATTCCATCGTGATATTGTCAACGGAATCAAAATTTTTAATTTGTCCAACACGAAATGGGATGACAATGTCATGCGGGTAAACACCTGGTCCAGCATATAACTGAGTCTTCTTGAATGTATGGCACGTAATGCCTATCCCCAGCGATTCGGTGGAATATAGATTCAGCAAAATGTCCAAGCCGTCAAAATTGGCAATAACCGAGCTTCTATGGATATCTAACGCCGAATCCACATAGAGCTTCAAGATGTTATCAACCAGAACAATTGAAGTGTCTTGGCTCCATTGGTATGTTGCTGCGCGAACATCTTGTGCTGAGGTCTTTAGGCTTGAAAGCAAAAATGTAGTTGTACATGCAAGAAACAATTTGCGATTCATTCGCTATCTATAGGTCGGGACAACCACAGGCAAATGTAGCTCAGACCCGTGCCGCTGTAGAAAAGCAGCTATACCGGACTATTCGGAATCACCTCTCGCCACCGTTCCGTCTCAGCGAATTCCTTCACAACCGCATTGCGCTTCTCCAACAAGTTTCGCATGTAGCGTTTCAGGAACAGCGCATCCACCAAACTGCCCAGTAACCCGAAAGGGGAGCGATACGTGAACGTGTCGAGCATCAAGGTTCCGCCATTCAAGTCCTCGAAGCGATGTATGTGCAGGAAGGACTTGAAGGCTCCCCTCACCATTTCATCGACGAAGAATGTAGGCCTTTCGTATGCCGTGATCTTCGAGGTGAGCCGCTGGTAATTGCCGAAATGCTTGGCCCGCCACGTCACCTATTCGTTCAAGCCGATCAAGCCATTGGTCTTGCCAGCAATGGCGGTTTCATGGGTGTGCGCCGTGGACAACCGGTGCAGGTCGATGCTGCGTGAAAGATCGAAGACCAGTGCCCGCTCTGAGTGTATCTCGGTCCTAAGGCGGAGGATGGGCATGGTTGACCTTCGTCTGCCGTTACTGTTTCCTTTTTTTCAGCAAGTCGAGATAAAGCTGTTCAACCTTATCCCTGGCCCAAGGTGTTTTCCTTAAGAACGTAAGGCTGGACTTGACCGAAGGGTCGTTCTTAAAACAGTTGACGTTGACCTTGGATGCCAATCCATCCCAACCATGGTGTTCTACCAGAACGTCCAGGATCGTGGCCAATTTCACCCCGTGCAAGGGGTTATTGGGCTGCTCGTTCTCCGAGGTTGTTTCTTTATCCATCAGGATAGGTTCACACATAGCTTCAGGTCCTTTACGAGGTTCTGAAGCTGGTTCACCCCTTAACAAAAGGATTCATCCGTCGCTCTTCCCCAATAGTAGTTTCCGGCCCATGGCCGCTGTAAACCGTAATGTCATCGCCCAAGGGATAGAGTTTGGTGCGGATGCTTTCCAACAGGGTTTCCATATCGCCGCCGGGCAGGTCCGTGCGGCCTATGCTGCGGTGGAAAAGCACGTCGCCGCTTAGGATGAATTTTTCGCTGGGCGAGTAGAACGCGATGTGGCCCGGAGCGTGGCCCGGCACGAAGAGCACGTCCAAGTGTTCGTTGCCCAATTGCACGATCTCCCCCTCTTCAATGAAGCGCTTGGGTGCAGGCACCGATTCGCAATCCACACCGAACATGGCTCCGCTCACTTGCGCATTCTCCAGGATAAATAGGTCGTTGCGGTGTACTTCCGGGAGCAGGCCATACCGGCGCTTTAGCCAAGCGCAGCCCATTACATGATCCACATGGGCGTGGGTGAGCAGGATGCGAGAGGGCCGGACCTCGTTTTTCTCCAGCCAGGCTTCCAGTTCCCGTTGCTCGTCTTTGTCGCCACAACCAGGGTCAACGATGATACCTTCACCTTCAGCATGAAGGATGTACGTATTCTCCTGAAAGGGGTTAAAGGTGAATTTTTTGACGTGCATGGCGGCTAAAAAAGCATGAACTTCGCAACTCCTTTGCAAAAGTACCCCCTACAGCCCGTGCGTCCGATCTATTCCCTGATCCTCTTTGCCGCCCTGCTTCTGGGTGGCAGCGCGAGTGCGCAGTTCTACAACGGCAGCCAGCAGGAGTTCGGCAAGAACCGTGTTCAGTACAAGGACTTCCTGTGGCAGAGTTACCGTTTCCCGGAGATCGAGACCTACTTCTACAAAGGAGGACGCGATGTAGCGAAATACGTCTCTATCAGCGCTATGCGCAACAAGAAGGAGTTGGAGAAATTCTTCGACTACACCATCGATGAACGCGTGCAATTCGTGGTGTACAATACGCAGGGCGACTTCCGGCAGAGCAACGTGGGCATCACCGACGATGAGCAGTACAACATCGGTGGCGTAACACGCATCGTGGGCACCAAGGTGTTCGTTTACAATGAAGGCGACCGTGCTTTGCTGGACCGGCAGGTGCGTTCGGGACTCGCGCAGCTCACCTTGGACCAAATGATGTTCGGCGGCAACTGGCGTGAAGTCCTGCGCAACAGTACGCTGATGAACCTGCCCGAATGGTACACCAAAGGCTTGGTGGGGTATTGCGCAGGGCCGTTGGGTCCGGTTGATGAGGGCCGCCTGCGGGATGGCGTGATGAGCGGACGTTACGACAAATTCAACCGGTTGAGCGGCCCCGATGCGGCATTGGCCGGGCAAGCGCTTTGGAGCTACGTGGCCGATGTGTATGGCACCGCCGTGATCCCGAACGTGTTGTACATGACCCGCGTGAGCCGCGACCCGGACAATGGTTTCCTATATGTGCTGGGAGTTCCACTCAAGACCTTGACCGCGGAATGCTTCGCACACTACCGCACGAAATACACGGAAAGCGACCGCACGCGCGAAGCTGCGCAGCTCGAGGAGGTCAAGGTGAAAATGCGACGCGAACGGAACTTCTCCCAGTTCAAGCTGAGCCCGGACGGACGGCAAGCGGCGTGGGTGAGCAATGAACTGGGACAGTACAAGGTGTGGCTGTACGACATGGCCACCAAGAAGACGAAGAAGATCGCCAAGGGGAACAAGAAGATAGATCGCATCATCGACACCAGTTGGCCGGTGCTGGCTTGGCACCCCACCAGCGGCGCATTGACCTGGACCAGCGAGAACAAGGGAAAGTTGAATCTCAACACCTACACGCTGAGCGAAAAGAAGGCCGAGCGAAAACCCGTTTTCCTATTGGACAAGATCCTGTCCATGTCCTACAGCGCGGACGGTCGGAACATGGTGTTCAGCGGTGTGCAGGAGGGAAGGACCGACCTGTATCTTTATTACGTGATCGGTAACCGCCAGGAAGCGCTGACGAATGACCAATACGACGACCTCGATCCAGCATTCGCGGATGATGGTCGTACCATCCTTTTCGCCAGTAACCGGCCGGACGATACGCTGCGCACCAACAGCGACCCCACGTGGGCCCAGGCAACTAAGGACATTTTCCGTTACGATCTGGCCGACCGGTCCAAAGTGCTGACGCGCTTGACGGATACGCCAGCAGCGAACGAGCGAGAACCCGCCATGCTGGATAGCGCGGCCTACACTTGGCTGAGTGATGCGGCGGGCCTGAACGATCGTTGGGCAGCACGTTTCGACAGTGCGGTGACGGCGGTGGACACCATCGTGCATTACCGCTTCTTCACGGTTGCGGAGCGGATCAGCCATTACAAGCGCGGCATTATGGAGCAGGACTTCACCGGGCGCAACGGACGGCTTTCGCAGCTTACCTACAGCGATGGCCGGTACAAGTTCCAGTATGGCCATGTGAGCGCTGACAGGATCGCACACCAAGAGGTGCCGCTGGATAACCCGCAATCACCGGGGAGCCCGGGCTCCGTTACCGACGACATGAGCCAAGTGGTGAAAGTGGACCTTCAGGACCCGCCTGATACCGGCGCCAACGCCGTTGATATCCGCAACTACCGCTTCAGCGACGAAGCCGCAGCACCACCTGTCCAAGGTTCCATCGGCGATGGAGATGATGTGCCCACCATCGGGTTGACGAACCCGCCGGTCGATACCATGCTGGTCACCACGTTGGTTTTCCCTGAACAACGCAACTACAACGTGAATTTCGCTACGGACGAAGTGCTCACGCAGCTCGACAACAGCTATGACAGCCGCTTCTACCAACCGCTGGTCGGCGCGGACGCCTTGAACCCCGGCTTGAGCGGACTTACACGCATGGCCGCGAGCGACCTGTTCGAAGATTACAAGATCGTGGGAGGCTTCCGCTTGGCGCTGGATCTCAATAACAACAGCTACATGGTGCGGTTCGCCAACCTGCGCCGCCGTTTGGATAAGGAGATCATTCTTCAACGCCAAGCCACGCAGGGTCTCAGCACCTTGGGCGTGGTGAAGCTGCACACCCATGCAGCCACGTTCCGTGCAACCTGGCCATTCAATGAGCTTACCTCACTGCGTGGTTCGGTGAGCTACCGGAACGACAGGTACGTTACCCAGAGCATTGACCAATTCTCCCGCGATACGCCGAACCAGTACGACCAGACCGTCAGCGGACGGTTGGAGTACATCTTCGACAGTAGCCGCCCGCGCGGATTGAACCTCTACACCGGCTGGAAGGCCAAGGCGTTCGGAGAGTATTACAAGCAGCCTGACGGATTGAGAACGGACATGCAAGTGGTAGGCTTCGATGTGCGCAACGCCATCGCTTTGCACCGCGACCTGATCTGGGTTAACCGCTTGGCTGGTTCCACTTCCCTCGGCAGCCGCAGGATCGCCTTCTTCATGGGTGGCGTGGACAACTGGCTCTTCGCGAAGACCGATAACTCCGTGCCGCTGGACCCAACTCAGCCCTACTATTATCAAGCGCTCGCGGTGCCCTTGCGCGGCTTCTACTACAATGCGCGCAATGGAAATTCCTTTGCAGTGTTCAACTCGGAGCTGCGGTTGCCACTTTTCCGCTACCTCTTCAACAAACCGCTTCATAGCGACTTCCTCCAAACATTCCAGCTCGTTGGCTTCGGTGATGCCGGCTCGGCTTGGACCGGCAACGACCCTTATTCCCCGGACAATTATTTCAACCAGCAGGTGATCCAGCGCAACCCGCTCACCATCACCATCCGCAACCAGCGCGAGCCGATCATCTACGGTTACGGCTTCGGGGTGCGTGCAAGACTGCTGGGTTATTTCATGCGTGGCGATTGGAGCTGGGGGGTGGACGATGGCGTGCGGCAGGAAGGTGTCTTCATGTTCTCCCTCAGTTTGGACATTTGATCCTTCTGGCTTGAAGATGAAGGCGGCGATCACCCCGGAACGTGTGAAGCACGCATTGGAAGCCATCCATGAAGCGATGGTGGCCGACCGTCGCCATTTGCACCAGCATCCGGAACTGAGTTTCCAGGAGCGCAACACCGGTACATACATCGCACAACGGTTGAAGGCACTGGGCATTGAAACGCGCGAAGGCATCGCCGGCACCGGCGTGATCGGTGTTGTTAGAGGTGCTGGCACCGGCCCCTGCATCAGCCTCCGGGCGGACATCGATGCGCTGCCTATACAAGAGACGAGCGATGTGCCGTACCGCTCCCGCAACGCCGGCGTGATGCACGCTTGCGGACACGATGCCCACACAGCCATGGTGCTCGGCGCAGGACAAGTGCTTCAAGAACTGCGGCAGGACTGGAACGGCACCGTGCTGCTGCTTTTCCAGCCAGGCGAGGAGAAGATCCCGGGAGGGGCATCCTTGGTACTGAAGGAGAATGCACTGCGGGACCCGGTTCCGAAAGGTATCATCGGTCAGCATGTAACGCCGGAACTGGCGGTGGGCAAAGTGGGTTTCCATGCTGGTCCGTTCATGGCGAGTAGCGATGAGTTGTATGTGACCGTGAGAGGGAAAGGTGGTCATGCCGCCATGCCCGCCACTCTGGTGGATCCCATCGTGATCGCCGCCAAGCTTTTGCTAGCTTTAAAAGAGGAATTCGAACGCTACCGGCAGGGTCGGAACCTCGTCCTGGCTTTCGGAAAATTCATCGCCAATGGGGCTACCAATGTTGTGCCCAACGAAGTGCAATTGGCGGGAACCCTGCGCACCTTCGATGGAACACTCCGAGCTGAACTCCATACATGGCTTCCGCGCTGGGCGCAGGAGTTTTGCTCGTCGCTTGGTGGCAGTTGTGTCTTCGAAGTGCGCAGCGGATACCCGGTGGTGATCAACGATCCAGCCTTGACAGCCACAATGCGCCAAGCTGCTGTGGATTATATCGGTGTGGAGAATGTGGTGGATATGCCGCAGCGCATGGGCAGCGAGGATTTCGCCTTTTATACACAGGTGATGCCCGGCTGCTTTTTCCGTTTGGGCACCGGCGGGAACGGTGCCGTCAAGGGCTTGCACACCCCGGATTTTGACATCGAGGAGGATGCCTTGGTCGTGGGTGCGGGCGTGATGGCCTGGGGTGCGCTGAGCGCCCTCACTTCTTGAGTTGTCGGTTTTGGACATTCTCCATGCAGGAGAGGTCCTCAGATCCATGCATCCTCGAATTGAAAAAGTGCGGCCACAGCGTAACGAACGCCGGGCCGCACCCTGACAACTGAGAAGGAGGGCCTAGTTGGCTACCTCGCTCATGAATTTCAAGCGCACCAAGCGTATCTCCTCCTCGCTGTAGTCGCGGCCGAATTCTTCCGTGGCTCCTTCCAAACTGTCCGAGTCGGCGTTGCGGAAGTAGTCCATGATCTCTTCCAAGGCATCTTCTTCCAACACATCCTCGATGTGGTAGTTGATGTCCAGCCGGGTGCCGCTCATCACGATGGTCTCCATCTCGTCCAGCAAGGTTTCCATGGTGAGGCCCTTCGCCTTTGCAATGGACTCCAGTGCCAGTTTTTTATCGATGTTCTGGATGATGTGCACCTTGTTGCTGCTCTTTTTCATCACCGAGCGCACCACGGTTTCGTCCATGCGTTCGATGTCGTTCTCTTCCACGTGGGCCGCGATGAGGTCCACGAAGGGTTTGCCGTATTTCTGTGCCTTGCCGGGCCCGACCCCGCTGATAAGCGTTAGCTCTTCCAAGGTGAGCGGATAGCGCATCGTCATTTCCTCCAACGCGGGGTCCTGGAAGATCACGTAAGGTGCCAACTTCAGCTTCTTACCCATGGTGTGCCGCAGATCCCGCAGCATGGCCATGAGCTTTTCATCCCCTGCGCCACTGCCTCCCCGGCCCACGATCGGATCGTCGTCCGGGCTATCGTCCACCACGTAATCGCGCTCTTTTGCGAAAGTGATGGAAACAGGCTTTTTCAGGAATTTCTTGCCGGCCTCCGTCAGGCTCAGGTTCCCGTAGGTCTCGATGTCCTTATGCAGGAAACCGCTCACGTTGGCTTGCCGGATCACGGCCATCCAATGCTGGGCGTCTTTTTCGTTCCCGGATCCGTAGGCCTCCAGCTTATCACCTTTGTAATTCTTGATCTCGCTGGTCTCGTTACCGGTGAGCAGGTCGCAGATAAATCGGGCGCGGTGCCGTTCCTTGCTTTCCTTGATCGCCTGAAGGACCATGGCCAGATCGTCCTTCGCCTCGAAATTCTCCTTCGGTGTGAGGCAATTGTCGCAGCAGCCACAATTATCACCCGGTAGCGTTTCGCCGAAGTAGTGCAGCAGGAATTTCCTTCGGCACATGCTCGTTTCCGCGTAGCTCACGGTATCGGCGAGCAACTGCCTGCCGATCTCCTGCTCTGCCACGGGCTTGCCTTGCAGGAATTTTTCCAGCTTCTCAATGTCCTTGTAACTGTAGAAGGTGACGCAGATGCCCTCGCCGCCATCGCGCCCTGCGCGCCCCGTTTCCTGATAGTAGCTCTCCAAGCTCTTGGGGATGTCGTGGTGGATCACAAAGCGCACGTCCGGTTTGTCGATGCCCATGCCGAATGCGATGGTAGCCACGATCACGTCCACATCCTCCATCAGAAAGCGGTCCTGGTGGCTGGCACGCTGCCCCGCATCCATTCCGGCATGGTAGGGCAGGGCCTTGATACCGTTCACCACGAGCGTTTCGGCGATCTCCTCCACCTTCTTGCGACTGAGGCAATAGATGATCCCGCTTCGGCCGGTGTGCTGCTTAACGAAGCGGATGATCTCGCGCGCCACGTCCTTCTTGGGCCTTACTTCATAATGAAGGTTCGGCCGGTTGAAACTGTCCTTGAACGTCCGCGCGTCGGGTATGTCAAGGTTCTTCAAGATATCCTCCTGCACTTTTTCCGTGGCCGTGGCCGTAAGCGCGATCATGGGCACGCGCTTGATCTCGTTGAAGATGGTGCGTAACCGCCGGTATTCAGGCCGGAAGTCGTGTCCCCACTCGCTGATGCAGTGCGCCTCGTCAATGGCGAAGAAGCTGATGTTGATCTCTGACAGGAACTCCACGTTCTCCTTCTTCGTGAGCGATTCCGGCGCCACGTAAAGCAGCTTGGTGACCCCCGACCGGATGTCGCTTCGCACTTGCTGCGCATCTCCCCGTGAGAGGCTGCTGTTGAGGAAGTGCGCAACGCCGTTCTCCCCGCCGAAGCCGCGCAGCAGGTCCACTTGGTTCTTCATCAACGCGATCAGCGGGCTTACCACGATGGCCGTGCCTTCGCTCATCAAGGCGGGCAATTGGTAGCAAAGGCTTTTGCCCCCACCGGTGGGCATGATCACGAAGGTGTCCTTGCCGTCGAGCACGCTTTGCACGATCAATTCCTGGTCGCCTTTAAAGGTGGTGAACCCGAAGAATTGCTCCAATGCATCTTTAAGGGAAAGTTCAACGTTCGTCATGGCTGGTCCTTGCGGCGGAGAGTACCGCATCAAATGAGTTTGATCGCTTAAATGTAAGGTGATCCGGCCAATTCACAACACGGCGTAGCCCTTACTTCTCCTCCAGCCGATCATGAAGGGCATCAGCTAACAAGTCAGAGAACGAGGGGCCTTTCTGCTGCGCATCCTTCCAAAGGGAGAAAGATGTTGTTACCGCGTACCACGGATCCGGAACACCGGATCCATTAACGGATAGTGCGGGATCCGCATCCTGCAACCCGTAACCCGTAACCCGTAACCTGCTTTCGGTTACTCATTAGAGCGTGACCCTGCAACCCCACAACTTGCTCTTCCGTTGATAACCCAATGCGCCACCCGCCGCTTTTATCTTTGACCCGGCCTTTCTTTGGCCCTGTTTGATGGCCAAGTCAAGGAAGGACCTTACGTTCTTAGAGCATTTGGAGGAATTGCGGTGGACGCTCGTGCGCTCCGCCGCCGCTGTGGTGACCTGTACCATCGTGGCTTTTGTCTATAAGGATTTCCTTTTCGATACGCTCATCCTCGCCCCGCAAAGGCCTGACTTCATCACATACCGCGTGTTCTGCCACTTGGCCATCAAGTTCGGGCTGGACCAGTCTTTTTGCGCTGACAGCACTGGCTTCACCTTGATGAACACCACCATGGGCGGCCAGTTCATGGTACACATCATGGTGTCTTTCTCCGCAGGGATCATCCTTGCATTCCCTTATGTGCTATGGGAGATCTGGCGCTTTGTAAAGCCCGGCTTGGGCGGAGGGGAAAAACTCGCCGTGCGCGGCGTTGTTTTCTTCGCCAGCCTTTTGTTCCTGCTTGGCGTCGCCTTCGGCTACTACGTGCTGGCACCGATGAGCATCCAGTTCCTGGGCACCTACACCGTTAGTGCCTCAGTACCGAACTTGGTGGACCTCAACAGTTATATCGGCACGATCACCTCGCTTACGTTATGGACCGGTGTGGTGTTCGAGCTGCCGATGATCGTTTATTTCCTGGCCCGTACCGGCTTGGTAGGGCCGGAATTCCTGCGCACTTACCGGCGCCATGCCTATGTGCTGATCTTGATCGTCGGGGCCATCATCACCCCGCCGGACGTAACGAGCCAGCTCCTTGTTTCCTTGCCGCTCATGGCGCTTTATGAACTCAGCATCTTCCTCGCAGCGCGCACACGGCGCGGCATGGCGCGCGCTGCTGCACAAAAAGCGGCCATCCCTTGATCATGCGCGGCTTGATATCCCGTCCGCTCGTTTGCGTGATCGCGGTCACTGCTTTTGCGCTGTCCGTCGTAGGACAGACCACGCGCATCAGCGGCAAAGTGACCGATGCCGCAACGGGCGAGGCACTGCCCTTCGTGAACATCGCGTTCATCGATAGCCGCATCGCCACTAATTCGGACTTCGACGGCAACTACGTGCTGGACACGTACTATCCCACGGACAGTATCCGCGCGGGTGGAGTGGGCTACCAGACGTTCAGTGCAAAGGTGAAAAAGGACGTTGCCCAAGTGATCGATATCAAATTACGATCCTCCGTCGGCCAGCTGGAAGAAGTGGTGGTGACCTATTCCGGTAATCCCGCGTTCCCCATCCTGCGGAGGATGGTGGCGAACAAGCCGACGAACAACCGCGAAAAGCTCGCAGCCTACCAATATGAGGCTTACAACAAGATCGAGTTCGACCTCAATAACATCACCGACGACTTCAAGAAGAAGAAGATCTTCAAGGACTTCGCCTTCATCTTCGACCATGTTGATACCTCCGGCGGAAAGCCGTTCCTGCCGATCTTCATGACGGAAACACTGAGCGATCTTTACTATCGGCAGCATCCGCAGGCGCGGCGGGAGATCATTCACGGACAGAAGGTTAGCGGTCTGGAGAATGCCAGCATTTCACAGTTCATGGGGGATATGTACCAGAACGTGAACATCTACGAGAACTTCCTCGTGATCTTCGGCAAGAACTTCATCAGCCCCATCGCTGATGGCGGAAAAGGCTTCTACGATTATCACTTGGTGGACAGCAATTGGGTGGGCCGTAACTGGTGCTACAAGATCGAGTTCAAGCCAAAACGTGTGCAGGAACTGGCGTTCACGGGCAATATGTGGATCTGCGACACAACCTACGCCGTGCGCACCATCGAAGCCACGATCGCGCCGGGCGCCAACCTCAATTTCGTTCAAGGGTTCCAGGTGAAGCAGGAATATAATGAAGTGGCCCCCGAGGTATGGATGCTTACCAAGGACGAACTTTTGGTTGACCTGAATGTGGTCCGTGATACGGGAAAGCCGAACAAGAACCCGGTCCAGGGTTTTTACGGCCGGAGGACAGCCAGCTATCGCGATTTCGTGATCAACAAACCGCAGCCCGATCCCTTTTACGACGGTGCTGACGAAGTGGTGCTGAAGATCGATCCGCTAAGCGCCAGCGCCGATTATTGGGACCAGCACCGGCATGAGAATCTCTCTGCCAAGGAACTGGCGATCTACCACATGGTGGACACGATGAAGACGATCCCGAAGTTCCGCACGTACGTGGATATCGTTACCACGGTGGTGACGGGCTATTACACCAAGGGAAAGGTGGATCTGGGACCGTATTTCAGCGTGTACAGCTTTAATCCGGTGGAGGGAAATCGCTTCCGCGTTGGTGGCCGCACAAGCAGTGCTTTCAGCACCCGCACCGAGTTCAACGGCTACACTGCTTATGGCACTCGCGATCAACGCTTCAAGTTCGGTTTCGGCGGGAAGACCTTCGTGAGCAAGACCTCGCGACAGATCGTGGAGCTGAATTATAAACAGGATGTGGAACAACTGGGCCAAAGTGTGAACGCCTTCCAAGGTGATAACATCCTCAGCAGCGTGTTCCGGAGGACGCCGAACACCAAGCTCACCCTGGTGGAAGAAAGTAAGGCCAGCTACCAGCGGGAGTGGTTCACCGGGCTGGAGAATACCCTGCTGTTGCGCTACCGCACGCTCTATCCCTTGGGGGATCTGGAATACATCAAACCATCCTTGAACGGTGAACCGTCAACGGTGCTCAGTTCGATCCATACAGCGGAGATCGGGCTCAATACGCGCTTCGCTTACAAAGAGAAGTATGTCAGTGGCGATTTCACGCGCGTCAGCCTCGGTACGTCCTACCCCACGGTGGAACTGAACCTCGCTTTGGGCTTGCCCAGTTTGGCCAAGAGCGAATACGGCTATCAAAAAGTGGTGGCACACGTGTACCAACGGTTGCAGCTCGGTGCACTGGGCTGGACGAGGGTGAATGCGGAAGCCGGCCAGGTCTGGGGGGCGTTGCCATATCCCTTGCTCATCCTTCACAGCGGGAACGAGACGTTCTATTACGATGACCTCGCGTTCAATACCATGAACTACTTCGAGTTCATCAGCGATCGGTATGCGGAGTTGTTCGTCGAGCACCACTTCGAGGGTCTGTTCTTCAACCGTATCCCCTTGATGCGACGCCTGAAATGGCGGGAAGTGGTGAGCGCGAAGGCCGTGGCCGGAAGCCTCGACAGGCCTAAGGCGGAGCAGGAATTGCTCTTCCTGCCGGGCATGTACACGCTGAACAACGGGCCTTTCGTGGAAGTAGGCGCCGGTATTGAGAACATCCTGAAAGTGCTCAGCATCCGTGGTGTATGGCGCTTGCGATACAACGATCATCCCGGCACCAGTCCGTTCGCTTTACGTTTGAACCTCTTCCTGAACTTCTGATGATCCTTAGAGCGGAGCACATCGTGAAACGCTACAAGGGCCGGACCGTGGTGGGCGGGGTGAGCGTGCAGGTGGAACAAGGTGAGATCGTCGGCCTGCTGGGGCCGAACGGAGCCGGGAAGACCACCAGCTTTTATATGATCGTCGGCCTGGTCAAACCGAACGAAGGCAGGGTATTCCTGGACGGGGACGACATCACGGACCTGCCCATGTACAAGCGGGCGCAGAAGGGTATCGGCTATCTACCGCAGGAAGCCAGCGTTTTCCGCAAGCTTTCCGTGGAGGACAACATCAAGGCGATCCTGGAAATGACCAAGCTGACCAAGGCGGAGCAGCAGCACAAATTGGAACGGTTGCTGGATGAATTCAGCCTGGGCCAGGTCCGGAAGAACATGGGCGATGTGCTCAGTGGAGGTGAACGCAGGCGTACGGAGATCGCACGTGCTTTGGCTACTGAGCCGAAGTTCATCCTGCTGGATGAACCTTTTGCCGGCGTGGATCCCATTGCCGTTGAGGACATTCAGGGCATTGTCTCACAGTTGAAGAAACGCAACATCGGTGTGCTGATCACCGATCATAACGTGCAGGAGACGCTCAGCATTACCGACCGGGCCTACCTGCTTTTCGAGGGCAAGATCCTGAAACAAGGGACCGCCGAGGAGCTTGCGGAGGATGAGCAGGTGCGGAAGGTTTATCTGGGACAGAATTTTGTGCTTCGGAGACCTGCCGGTCGGGAGTCATGAGTCCGGATCGTTAAGTCGAAAGTCCAAGTCGGACAAACTCCCACTGACAGACTCCCGATTTCAATACATGTCAACTACCGCACTCTCCCTCCTCGAATGGACCGCCGTGGTGCTCAACATAGGTTTCACGCTGTGCATTGCCTATGAAAAGCGTATCGGTTGGTTACTGGGTTTTATCGCGGGTGTGATCGGTGTGGGGCTTTATGCGTTGGCGCATACGTGGGCCATGGCAACGCTCAATGTGTATTACGTGGTCATGGCCGTTTATGGATGGTGGAGTTGGGGTAAAAATGAGGGTAAAGTAGGCGTCCGCGAATTGCAGCTCAGGTTGCATGCCTTGCTCATTCCAGCAGGCTTGTTGACCAGCTACTTGGCCTCCGTGCTGCTCGCCCAACATCTCAACGGGCGTTTTCCGGAGTTGGATGCGTTCGTTACCGTGTTCAGTTTCATCGCCACATGGATGATGGCACGCAAATTCATCGCGAACTGGCTTTATTTCATCCTGGCGGACGGCGTTGCGATCTACCTGAACTGGCGGATCGGCTATTCGGGATATACACTGCTGAACGCCGTATATCTGGTGCTGTCGGTGGTGGGCTGGTTGAAATGGTCGCGGGTCATGAAATTACAAGAGATACAGGACAAGGCATGATGAAAAGTACTGTTGGGACCTTCGTATCCACTGCGTCCGAACAGCCCACTTTGGGGTCGGGAAAGCTTGATCAACATTGGACCTGGAAGCGTGAGGATATCGGGAAAGCCGAATTACTTTGACCCATGCGCAAAGTGGTGATCACAGGTGCGGAGTGCAGTGGTAAGTCCAGCTTATCCGAAGACTTAGCGCATTATTTCGGTGTGCCTTGGGTGCCGGAAATGGCGCGGCAGTATCTGGAAGTGCTTGATCGACCCTATGATGAAAGCGACCTGTTGAGGATCGCGCAATTACAAGTGCGAACGGAAGACGAGCGGCAGGCCGAGAGCTACCTGGCTGCGCCTTTGCTGGTTTGCGACACCGACTTGCTCACCATCCGCATCTGGGGGGAAGAGAAATTCGGTCGCAGCGACCCATGGATCGTGCAACAGACCGAGGAACGTCCTTATGACCTCTGGCTGTTATGCAGACCGGACATTCCATGGGTCTATGATCCGCAGCGCGAGAACCCGCATGATCGCGACCGGCTTTTCGCTGTGTACGAGAAGACGTTGAAGTCGCTCGGGAAGCGCTATGCTATCGTCGAAGGCGAACGCTCAAAAAGACTCGCTCTCGCGATAGCCTTAACGAAAGGCGTTACTACTGCTTCATGAATGGCACGGCACGCAAGCCGTTCATGCCGGTGATCCGTACCAAATAAGGGCCATCGGCCAATTTGGATACATCAAGTGTCGCCTTACCTGCCGAAAGTTGGATAGGTCCTGCCAAGACACGCCCATCCAATGTGAGCAATTCCACGGTCGCGTATATGGCAGCATCGTGCATGAGGGAGATGGACAGCCGATCGGTGGCAGGGTTCGGGAACAGCTCAAACAGTGGAAAGGATCCGTTCGCGGACCCAAAACTGGTGGATATATCCGCATGACCCAAGTGGTCAACGGCGGTAGCGCCGTTCTGGGTGAAGAAGCCCCCGGCCACCAGGCCTAACGTGGTATTATGCGCCAGCGCCGACACGGAGGCGTTGAATGTTGCATAGGGAATGAAGGCGTCCGGGACCCCATCAAAACGGGCGACGTACGACCCGGTAAGGCTGCCGGATCCCAGATCGAAGTCACCACCGATGAACAGGTTTGAACCGTCATGGTCCAGCGCGAAAATGGAGGCATCCACTCCGCTTCCAGTATTGACGTAGCTGGTGGCGCCGGGCATCAGATCTTCCCATGCGGTAGCATTCTCCGGAAAACGAGCTAAGCCGAATTGCGCGTTGCCGCCATTGAGGATATCGCCCGCGGCATATAACGTGCCGTCCACGTCAAGCAAGGCATTCACCTTACTGGGCAGTCCTGCTGCCAACGGTCCCCATTCCCCTCCGTTCAGTATGGCGACGTGGTTCAGGTTCGTGCCGCCTCCGTTCTGCAATGCAGTGAATTCCCCTCCGACCACGATCTGGCCATTATGCCAGCCCAGCGTATTGATAATGTTGTTCAGTGTACTACCCACCAATTCCCAACCGCCGTTGTCAAGTCGTTTCACCCGATCATCCGATCCAAGGAAACCGGAAACGATACCTCCGGCATAGAGCGTATCGTTGTGCACGAACATCGTTGCGATCTGTGGATAATTGCCATCGAATGCCGTGCTATAGGACCAAGCCGTACCATCCCATTTTGCAACATCCGTGTAATTGGTATTGAGGCTGGAGCCACCGATGTAGATGTTCTGGCCGACGATAGCGCCACTCGTGATGTTCCCGGAAACGCCATTGCCCAAAGCATGGAAAGCCGTGCCGTCCCAAAGCGCAACGTTGTTCGCTTGGACGCCTCCGGCCTCGGTGAATTCCCCGATCACTACCAAGGTATCCCCACCGCCTTTCAGCACGGAAATAACAGGACCGTTCACACCCCCACCCACAGGGTTCCAAATAACATTGGACGGTTGGGCTTGGGCGATGATGGATGCGGCGAGCAGCAACGAAGTGAATACGGGTTTGTTCATGTTCGGAAGTAGCGTTTCAAATGAGGTGCCTGACGGTCGGTTCTTTTGGATGAAGGCGGTAAAGATAGATATGCATGGAAAGATGCACTTGCTAGGGACCCGGAACAAATTTGGAGGGATCGTGGATCCGCAGAAAGGGTACGGCGTACATTTGCGCTGTCGAAACACTGGGGTGCCCGCCGTTGTGCGAGCTGAGATCATACCCAACGAACCTGCGCAGGTAATGCTGTGAAGGGAACTTGCACCGGACTTCCGGAGCACTCCGTGCCAGACAGTAAAAACACGGAGCTCGACATGCGGAAGTTATTGGTTTTATGCGTGATGGCGTTATTGGTGAACGCAACGTTCGCCCAAGTGAAGTTGAAGGGTACGGTCCAAGATGTGGCCGGTATTCCGGTGCCGTTCGCGAGCGTGGTGCTGGGCGAACAAGGACAGCTCGCGCCAACGAATGCGCAGGGGGCGTTCCAAGCAGGAGGATTGTTTGAAGGCGCGTTGCGATCGCGCGTTTCATGCGTCGGCTTTCTTCCGAAGGATACGTTGGTCACACTCAAGGCCGGAGAAAATTCCATTGTCGTTGTACTACAGCGAAGTGTAGTGGAACTCTCCGCCGCCGAGGTCACTGCGTTGCGGGCCGGCGACCGCTCTCCCTTCGCCAAGAGCACCTTGAGCGCCGAGGACATCGCGAAGATCAACACGGGCGTGGACCTGCCCTACTTGCTGGACATGCAGCCCAGCGTAGTGGTGGGCAGCGATGGCGGCACAGGTATCGGTTACACCAACATGCGGATACGAGGCACGGATGCCACACGCACCAACATCACCCTGAACGGAGTGCCTTTCAACGATGCCGAAAGCCAGGGCGCTTTCCTCGTGAACCTGCCAGACCTCGCCACCAGCGCTGAGGACATCGAGGTGCAGCGCGGTGTGGGCACCAGCACCAACGGCCCGGGCGCGTTCGGAGCAAGTGTGAATCTGCGCACCACGTCGGTGAAGCGGGAGGCTTGGGGTCTGATCGATGTCGGCGGTGGATCCTACAACACACAACGCTATTCCGTCAGTGCGGGAACGGGTCTGATAGGTGACAAGTTCAGTCTTGATATGCGGCTGTCCTCCATCACCAGCGACGGCTACATCGACCGCGCCAGCGCCGACCTGAAGAGCTATTTCCTGCAAGGAGCGTGGGTGGGGAAGACCCGCTCACTGCGCTTTATCACCTTCCGCGGTGTTGAAGAAACCTATCAAGCATGGGACGGTGTTCCGCGTGATGTGATCGATACCAACAGGACCTACAACGGCTTCACCTACGATAACCAAGTGGACCACTACGATCAGACGCACTACCAACTGCTCTTCGACCAAAGGCTCGGCGCCAATACTGCGCTGAACTTGACGCTGTTCCGCGTGCTCGGTGCGGGCTATTACGAGCAGTACAGACCCGATGATGATCTATCGACCTACGGTATCGCACCGGCCGTGATCAATGGGGACAGCATCAACACCACGGACATCATACGGCGGCGTTGGCTGGATAACGCGCTCACCGGTGCTAACGCAAGTGTCGATGTGAAGCTCGGCAGCAGCAAGCTGGTGCTCGGCGGTAGTTATAGCGACTATCGGGGTGAGCACTACGGCGAAGTGATCTGGGCACGCTATGCTGGAAACACGGACATACGCGATCGCTACTACGACAAGAACTCCAAAAAGACCGACGTCAACGGCTTTGCGAAGCTGACCTATGCGCTCGATCCCAGGATCGACCTCTACGGGGACGTGCAACTTCGCAACGTGGGCTATAGCTTCCTTGGCTTCAACAATGCCCTCGACAATGTGTCACAGCAAGTGAACTACACCTTCTTCAATCCGAAGGCTGGACTGCTTTGGCGCGCTGGGGAAGGAGGCAAGGCTTATGCATCCTTCGCCGTGGCCAACCGCGAGCCGAACCGGGATGATCTGGAAGAGACCACACCGAGCAGCCGTCCACGTCCGGAGCGCCTCTTTGATTACGAACTGGGCTACGAGCGCCGTGCCGGTCGCTGGAACGCGGGCATCAACGCGTACTACATGGACTACACCGACCAGCTCGTGCTCACCGGTGAGTTGAACGACGTGGGCGCTGCCCTGCGCACCAATGTGCCGCAGAGTTACAGAGCGGGCGTGGAGCTGATGTTCGCCGCGCAGATCGCAAAGCCGCTGACGTGGAAGGCCAATGCCACCTTCAGCATGAACGAGGTGCGGAATTACACGGAATACGTGGACGACTGGGACAACGGCGGCCAGGTCGCAGTGACCTACTCCTCCAGCGACCTCGCCTTCTCGCCCAACGCCATTGCCGCGAGCACGCTCAGTCTGCGCGTCTGGGACAAGGCCAAGAAGGGCAGCGCCGACCTCAGCTTTGTCACCAAGTACGTGGGTTCGCAGTATCTGGACAACAGCGCCAGCAGGGACCGCATGCTGAATGCCTACGTGGTGAATGACCTCCGCGCCAATGTCACACTGCTCAACTTGAAAGGCACGAAGAGTGTCGATCTGAACCTAACGGTGCGCAATATTTTCAGCGAGCTGTATGAGAGCAATGGTTGGGTTTATAGCTACATCAGTGAGGATCGTAGACAGGAACAGGTGGGGCTTTTTCCGCAGGCACCGATCAACGTGTTGGGTGGTGTGAGTGTGCGGTTCTGAGGAAGGAGATCGGTCAAGTTGGCAGGAGATGTTGCGGGTCCGGGTGAAGCACGTTTCTTGCAGTAGGCCCTGCTGATGATCTCTTTTTCCATCCTCGACCTCGCTCCGATCGCCCAAGGTGGGACAGCTTCGGATGCATTCCGCAACTCCGTTGAACTGGCGCAAGAGGCGGAGCGCTTGGGCTTCCATCGCATTTGGCTGGCAGAACACCATGGTATGGCAGGCATCGCCAGTGCGGCCACGGCCGTAGTGATCGGCCATGTAGCGGGCGCTACAAAGACTATCCGGGTGGGATCCGGCGGCGTGATGCTGCCCAACCATGCGCCGCTGGTGATCGCGGAGCAGTTCGGCACCTTGAACGCGATGTACCCGGGGCGGATCGACCTCGGACTGGGGCGTGCCCCCGGCACAGACCAACTCACTGCACGGGCCTTACGGCGCGATCTGAATGCCAGCGCGGACCAGTTCCCGCAGGATGTGCAAGAGCTCCAGTTCTATTTCCAGCCTGCAGAGCCGGGACAGAAGATCAAAGCCGTTCCGGGAGAAGGGCAGAACGTGCCGATCTGGCTGCTCGGCTCCAGCCTCTACAGCGCTCAATTGGCGGCGATGTTTGGTCTGCCTTTCGCTTTTGCCTCACATTTCGCACCGGAACTGATGGAGCAGGCTTTGGCGCTCTACCGCGAACGCTTCACACCGAGCGCACAGTTGGACAAGCCTTACGCGATGCTCACCGTGAACGTTATCGCCGCTGAAAGCGATGCCGAGGCCAAGCGGCTTTTTACCACCATGCAGATCGCCTTCGTGAACATGCTGCGCGATCAACGCGGACTGGTGCAACCACCGATCGATAACATCGACGATTACTGGAACCCGCAGGAAAAGGCATGGGTCAGTGAGAAGTTGACCCGTTCGTTCGTGGGTTCCAAAGCGACGGTGGATGAGGAACTCCGGATGTTCATTTCCAAGTACGAACCGGACGAACTGATGGTCTCCGGCCATTTCTTCGATCCGCGTGCGCGGTTGAGGTCATTGGCGATCACAGCACAGGTTCTGGCGCGGAAGTAGCCGCGTTCATGGCATGTTATATGTAGACTTGAACCTTCCCAAGCAACCTCATGAAAAAGAAGAACATCATCGCCTTCGGCCTGTTCGGCATTGCCGCAGTTGCCGTGGTGGGGCTTTACAGGAGCTTACGTGATCAGGAAGAATGGACCTCTTCCTTCGACGTTCCTTGGACGGGGACCGATGATCCGGATGATCCTTTCCATGGCTTGGTGGAGGAGGGGGCAGGGTTGATCGCCCAGTTCAAGGCCGAAGCTGCAGCTCGGAACCGCGCACACAGGATGGCCTAGTGATTTAATTTGTTGTGTTCTTGGATGCAGCAACGGTATCCAAGCATAACCGAAATAGCAACTAGCGGTGCACCGCCTGGCTCATCGCGAAGATGTGCTCCGGGTCCTGCTCGAAGGCCGTTCCCACCACTACCACATCAGCCCCGGCATCGCACAACGCCTGCGCCGTTCTTACGTCCCGGATACCTCCCCCGATGATGATCGGCAGGTCCACGCTTTTCCGAACGCTGGATATCATATCCGGGGAAACGGTATTCAGTGCACCGCTTCCGGTGTCCATGTAGATGGTCCGGAGTCCGAGCAATTCGCCGGCGATCGCGGTGGCTGCAGCAATGCCCGGCTTGTCGTGTGGGATCGGCAAGGTCTGGCTGACGTAGCTCACGGTGGTCGGCTTGCCTCCATCGACCAGCATATATCCGGTGGGAATGGCCTCTATGCCCATGGCGCGGATGGTAGGCGCCGCGGTAACGTGATGGCCGATAAGCAGCTCGGGGTTCCGACCGCTGATGAGGCTGAGAAAAAGCACGGCGTCCGCGTGAGGGCTCAATTGCGCTGGACTACCGGGGAAAAGAACCACAGGCCGGTCGCTCCATTTTTTCACAAGGTCCACGCAACGATCGAAGGCGTTGGAAGTGAGCAGGCTACCACCCACGAAGATCAGGTCGGCCTTGGCCATACAGGCATTTTGCACCGTGCGCTCTAAGAAGGCATGGTCCGCACCGAAGTCGGGGTCGATCAGCACGGCGAGCATTTTGCGCCCGTCGGCCTTTGCCGCGTCGATCAGTTCGATCACCTTGCCCATGCCGCGAACTTAGTGTGAAAGGTTCACGCTGGCTTGAAACCAACGAGACCATCATGCTCCCCAAGAGCGTGGGCGTGAACTTCACGAAAGTCGATCTGAACCTCTGCGAACGCCAGGAACGCAAAGGGCTGAGAATGACAAGAGGCGCTGGTGGGTCAAGGCTACGCCGGTCATCATCGGATTTTCCGACGATCTGATCCAATTGGTACCTTTGCACCCCTTTTGAAAACACAAATGATGCCCCAGACCCAAGAACAGCTCAAGTACAAAGTGAAGGACCTCTCGCTCGCCGAATGGGGACGCAAGGAGATCGAACTGGCCGAGGCCGAAATGCCCGGCTTGATGGCCCTCCGCACCCAGTACAAGGGAAAGAACCCGTTGAAGGGTGCGCGCATCGCAGGCTGCCTGCACATGACCATCCAGACCGCGGTGCTGATCGAGACCCTCGTGGACCTCGGAGCGCAAGTGAGCTGGAGCAGCTGCAACATCTTCAGCACACAGGATCATGCCGCTGCCGCCATAGCGAAGGCAGGTATTCCTGTCTTTGCATGGAAAGGACTGAACGAACAGGAATTTGATTGGTGCATCGAGCAGACCCTCTTCGCTTTTGAGGATGGCGAGCCATTGAACATGATCCTGGACGATGGTGGGGATCTCACCAATATGGTGTTCGATAAGTTCCCGGAGCTCGCCAAGAACATCAAAGGCCTGAGCGAGGAGACCACCACCGGCGTACACCGTTTGAAGGAGCGTGAAAAGAACGGAACGCTGATGATGCCCGCCATCAACGTGAACGATAGCGTTACCAAGAGCAAGTTCGACAACAAATACGGCTGCAAGGAAAGCGCTGTGGATGCGATCCGTCGCGCCACCGATGTCATGATGGCCGGTAAAGTTGCCGTGGTCGCCGGTTACGGGGATGTGGGCAAAGGCACAGCAGCTTCCTTGAAAGGAGCGGGCGCTCGTGTTATAGTCACCGAGATCGACCCGATCTGCGCATTGCAAGCCGCTATGGACGGCTTCGAAGTGAAGCCCATGGCCAATGCTGCCCCACGCGCGGACATCATTATCACCTCCACGGGGAACTGCGATATCATCCGCGGCGAGCACTTTGAGGTGATGAAGGACAAGGTCATAGTCTGCAACATCGGCCACTTCGACAATGAGATCGATATGGCTTGGTTGAACAACAACCACGGCAAGAGCAAGGTGGAGATCAAGCCGCAGGTGGATAAGTATACCATCAATGGCAAGGACATCCTTATCCTGGCGGAAGGACGCTTGGTGAATCTGGGTTGTGCGACTGGACATCCCAGCTTCGTGATGAGCAACAGTTTCACCAACCAGACACTCGCCCAACTCGAACTGTGGAACAACAGCGGGAAGTACGAGAACAAGGTGTATGTGCTTCCGAAGCACTTGGATGAAATGGTCGCCATGCTTCACCTCGAGAAGATCGGTGTGGAGTTGGAGAAGCTCTCCGATAAGCAAGCCAAATACATTGACGTGCCGAAGAACGGACCGTTCAAAAGTGACGAGTACCGTTACTGATAGTAGTCAGTTGTTTGTTGACAGGGTGCGGCCCGGCGTGTTGAGCGCTGTGGCCGCACTTCCTTTATAACAGGGCCAGCCAGGCAGCCTTGAGCCCAACGTGGTAACTGCGATGAATGGGAACATCGCCTTTCGAAATGGGCCGACGGCGCAGGTGGGATCAGGATGCCACGGAAAACTGAAGACCGCTGAAGGTTCAGTTGAAAATATGCAACGTGGTACCGTTGAACGTGGTGTTGTAACGCTTCAATCCCAACGCCGCCGGTCCTTGTGTTACACTGCCGTCCAACAACAGGAAGGCACTTCCACAGCAGATGGTATCCCTGGCGATCACTTGGCTTTCGTCCACGTAGACCTTGCACAGGTTTTCCGGTTGGTAGGTGCAGTGGCGGTCCATCGCCGTGAATTGATCAGGGCTGTTGCGGTAAACGATCAGGCCTAGCGACCCACCTGTGAGGTATACCCAACCCCCCGTAACGGCCAGGTCGGCATATTCGGGAAGGTTCACGTTGATGTTGATGTCAACGTTCGTCAAAGGCACACCGATGTTATCCTTTTTGCAGCCGGCAAACAACAGCATAGCGGCAATGGGCAATACCAACAGTCGGCCGGTCATATTCAACATTGTTGTGTGTGTGCTTAACGGTAGGATGCGAAGTTAGGTATGGTGTTCCGGCACGAATTTGGCAGCTTCATGACGATGTCCCGAAAGTGGTTCCGCTTACTTGCGTCAGTGCTAGTGATGCTCGCCCTCACACCCATGGCGCACGCCCAGGCGGGCATCAGTAGGGAGAAGCAGGAAAAGATCCAGGCAAAGAAGGAGAAGAGTGATACCAAAGAGGTGAAGAAAGAGGAGAAGCGGATCGCTAAGAAGCACTTGAAGAACCAGAAGCCGGAAGTACGCAAGCGCATGAAGCAGCATAAGAAGCGCGCGGAACGGCAAGGGAACGCCGGGCACCGAGAGCCTTTCCTGCGTAGGTTGTTCGGTTCCAAACACTGAAGGTCGATCAACGGATCGGGCTCATCAAGAGTTTATTTCTGCTTGCATCCTGTGCTGGGCGACGTCAGTTCTGCACTGCGTTCTCTGTGTGTCATATGATGCCAGGACCTCCGTGGGTGTTGGGCCGGTATGCCGTTCGGCAACTGGGCAACATGCTTCGGACATGTATATCAATGCATGCTTTGTGCAAGGCATGGTCCCGGGTGCCATCTACCTTGCACCGGCAGAGGTAAACATCGGTTCACCATGGCAACGCGAGCGAAGAGATCAACAGCATTTTACGAGGAAAAGACACCCTGCCAAATATGGGCTTTATTGATTTGCCCCATTGGAAGGCTTTTCTATCTTTACGCCCCCTCGTTGCCAAGTTTACACGAACGTAACACCCGATCCTTGATGCTGAGAACACTATGCTCGGCCACTGTCATTCTTATTTGCAGTGCCCTAAGCCTGAAAGCCCAGATCGGCTCGGGCACCCTCCAAGGAACCGTGACTGACAAGAAGTCCTCGGAACCCCTGCCCTTCGTCTCCATTGTGGTGGAGAGCAACGGCACGCGCACCGCGGGAGGCCAGTCCGATTTCGACGGTAACTACAAGATCAGCCCGATCAGTCCGGGTACCTACGACGTAACCGTCAGCTACGTGGGCTACCAGCCCACCAAGATCACGGGCGTGGTGGTGAACAGCAACAAGATCACCTTCCAGAATTTCCAGCTCAATAGCGGGATGGAATTGGAGGGTGTTGAGGTGATCCGCTACAAAGTACCGTTGATCGAAAAGGACGGAGGTGCTTCCGGTGCCACTGTAACCCGCGACCAGATCGCCAAGATGCCCACGCGCTCAGCAACGTCCATAGCCACCACCGTGGCAGGTGCCAGTACGGCCGGTACCGGTGGAGGGGTGAGCATCCGCGGTGCACGCAGCGACAATACATATTACTATGTGGACGGCGTGAAGGTTCCAGCAGGTGCTGGCGTCGGTCTGCCAAAGAGCGCGATTGAAGAGGTACAGGTGATCACCGGCGGCGTACCAGCCAACTACGGGGACGTTACCGGTGGTGTGATCAACATCACCACCCGCGGACCCAGCCGTCAATTCTTTGGCGGCGTGGAGTATTTGACATCCGGCTATAAAGTGGGATCGGACATCACGGACATCGTTGGTTTGGACAAGTATGCCTTCAATCAAGTTGAGGCGAGCTTGAGCGGGCCTTTGTTCTTCAGGAAGGACAGCCTTGGCAAGAAGGATAAGCCCTTGCTCGGGTTTTTCATCAGCGGTCAGGCTACTGATGCTGTGGACGACAGCCCACTTTGGGGCGGTGACCTGCGGGTGAAACCCGGTGTTAGGGATCAATTGCTGGCTCAGCCCTTCCGCTTGATCCAAGGCCCGGATGGTCCTTTGGTCCGTTACAATTCGGATTATCTCCGTTCCGACGATATCGAGCAGATCGATACCCGACAGAACGCCCGCAGCCAGAGCTTGCTCGCTTCAGGGAAGATCGACATCGCCACTACGAATACGATCAACCTCACCGTGGGTGGTTCCGTGGACTTGAATAAGGATCAGAATTTCAACCGGGGTAATTCACTGCTCAACGCGAATAACAACGGGGAATTCATCAATAATACCTGGCGCTCGTTCGTGCGGTTCACCCAGCGGTTCAACAGCCGTGAGGAAACCATCCAGGACCATGAGACTAATGGCATAAAGAATGCATACTACTCCGTACAAGTTGACTACTCACGCCAAAACCAGAAGAGCCAGAACCAGGACCACGGCGATAACCTGTTCGATTATGGCTATCTCGGGAAGTACACCAGCACACGCATTCCCACCTACGATTTCCTCACCGGCAAACAGACCGGTTACCGCGTTGTGAACGTGAATTTCGTGCCTGGCACACAGAACCCCGACGCCGCGGCATTTGCGGAGCAATACTTCAACTTCTTCCCGGCGAACTCCGACTTCTACACGGACTTCAACGCGGTCTCCTCCAATAATGGTCTCCTGAACGGCGATCTACCTAGTAATGTTTACGGTATGTGGAGCAATGCTGGTACGTTGAGCAACCGGTATTCCACTTACCAACAGGACCAGATCCACATCGGCGCGAACGGCTCCGCTGATATCGGCAAGCACTCCGTGAGTATCGGTGTGGACTACGAGCAACTTACGCAGCGCAGCTACCGCATCAACCCGGTCGGGTTGTGGGGCCGTGCCCGTGCATTGGCGGATTTCCACCTCCAGCAATTGGATTTTAGCGACTCCACACTTACGCCTGGTCCGAACGGCATTATCTACACAAGCTATGATCGCTTGGTTGGTGCTGACCAACCCACGTTCGACTACAACTTGCGCACGGCCTTGGGACTGGATCCCAACGGTACGGACTACATTGACGTGGACGCGCTCGACCCGTCCACGTTCTCCTTGAGCATGTTCTCCCCGGATGAACTTATTCAAGGTGGCCAAGGACTGATCAATCCCCGCAACACCAACCAAGGATTGATCAACAGCTACTATGGTTATGACTACTTGGGGAACAAGCTGACCAGCCGCCCCACGTTGGAGGACTTCTTCGACAAGAGCAGCACCTTGGGTAACGATACGGTGTACTCACGGCTGCAAGCACCGTTCCAGCCGATCTACGTGGCCGGTTACGCCATGGACAAGTTCGCCTTCGACGACATCATCTTCAACGTAGGTGTACGTGTGGACCGTTACGATGCCAACCAGAGCGTTCTGAAGGACCCCTATCTGTGGCGACCAGCTCATACCGCCGCCGATGCGGAGGTGCAGTCCCTGTACAATGGGAACCCACGTCCGGGTAATATCGGTGACGACTACGTGGTATACGTGAACAGTATCCAGGACCCTTCCGCGATCGTGGGCTACCGCAACGGCGACCAGTGGTATAATTCACTGGGTGAGCCTGTTCCTGATGGTTCAGTGCTGCGTCAGTCCGAGGGCATTCAGCCTTACCTCACCGGCTACGCCAACGATCCAGCCGGCTCACTGCAAGGGTCGAAACTGCGCAAGGAAGCGTTTGAAGTGTACAACCCGAAGGTGAACGTGATGCCCCGTATCGCATTCTCCTTCCCCATCAGCGATGAGGCCGTGTTCTTTGCCCACTACGACATCCTTACCCAGCGCCCAACGGATTATAGCCGGTTGGATCTGCTGAACTACGCCTACATCGAGAACACGAACTACGTGCTGACCAACCCCAACTTGAAGCCCACCAAGACGATCGACTACGAGCTGGGCTTCCAGCAGGTGTTGACGAAGAGTTCTTCCCTGAAGCTTTCGGCCTACTACCGTGAACTGCGTGACCAGATCCAGATCCGCAACGTGAGCAATGCTTGGCCTGTTGATTACAAGACGTACGACAACATCGACTTCGGGAACGTTGTCGGATTTACCACCACGTATGATCTGCGTCGCACGAAGAACGTTTGGATGCGCGCCAGCTACACGCTGCAATTCGCAAAGGGTACTGGAAGTGATCCAAATACCACCTTCGGCCTTATCAACGCCGGCCTGCCCAACCTCCGCACTATTTTCCCCCTCAGCTTTGACCAGCGCCACCGCTTCCAAGGCACCGTGGACTTCCGCTATGGCGAAGGCACCGACTACAATGGTCCGATGCTCTTCGGCAAGAAATTCCTGCAGCGCACCGGCGTGAATTTCGTGGCCAACTTGGGCAGTGGTACACCGTATAGCCGGTCATCCACGATCTACAACGAGGGTGAGGGAACCGGCAGTTACAGCTTGGACGGAACGCTGAATGGTGCAAGCCTTCCCTGGCAGTTCACCACGGACATGGTGGTGGACCGGGATATTCCACTCACGTTCGGCAAGGACAAGGGCAACAAGGCCAAGCATAGCAACCTTAACGTGTACCTCTTGGTGAGCAATGTGTTCAATACACGTGTGATCACAAGCGTTTATCGCGCAACGGGTTCTCCCACGGATGATGGTTACTTGGCATCTTCACAATACCAAGCCGATATCAATAATCACAACGACGTTCAAAGCTACCGTGACCTGTATACATTGAACGTGAACTCCCCCTACAACTTCGGCGCACCTCGCACCATCCGTCTGGGTGCAAGGTTCGACTTCTGATATCTGAAAAGGCCCTTTTCCCATGAAACACACACGCCTTCTCCCCCTTGTTGCAGCCGCGTTCGGTATGCTTGCCCTGCAGGCACGTGAAGTACCCGGTCTGCCGCATAGCAACACCCAGCCCGGAGGCTTCAGCCAGGTCGGTAGCCTGCGCGCAGCCCCATGTGCCCCTGCCACCGCGATCTCCGAACTGGACCTGAATAACGTGCGTGCCCGCATCGAGAACGGAGGAACGCTTTGGGAGAACCGCGCGCTGGGCAAAGCTGCTTATGAGGTCCCAAAGACCTTCGATAATAATGGACCGAACGCATTGTTCGCAGGTGCGCTCTGGATGGGCGGCCTTTCTCCCGATAGTATCCTGAAGTTGGCGGCGGTGCGCTTCCGGCAAGTGGGTAACGACTATTACCCTGGTCCTTTGACCGCGTTCGATACCATCACCCATACCGGTGATGCATCAACGGATGCCATCCAGTGCAACAAGTACGATAAGATGTTTAAGACCATGCGCGTGGATGCGGCTAAACAATCCGCGTACTACACGTGTTTGGCGAATCCCGACTGTAATACCAACGTTGATTTTCCGGGGTATTCAACCCCCGCATATTTCTTCAATTGGCCTGCGAATGGGGATCCGTCAGTTGGACAGGATTACAACTTAGCACCATATTTTGATGCTCCTGGAAGTGAGCAGGATGTGTATGATCCCGAGAATGGCGATTATCCCGGTTATGATCTACAGGGCATCATTGATTGCAAGTCCAAGAAACGTACGGACGCAATACCCTTGTTCGGCGACCAGAACATCTGGTGGGTATTCAACGACAAAGGCAATGCACACACCGAGTCCGGTGGGCAGCCCATCGGCATGGAGATCCGTGCCCAAGCCTTCGAATTCAGCACGAACGATGAAGTGAACAACATGTCCTTCTATAACTATGTGCTGATCAACCAAGGTACCCAAACCTTGTACAAGACCTACTTTGGTCAGTGGGTGGACGTGGACCTCGGCGGTGCCAATGATGACTATGTGGGATGCGACGTTAAGCGTGGATTGGGTTATGGCTACAACGGCGACCCGGTGGATGAAGATTTCCAGGGTAATCCTGGATACGGTGGCCCTAATCCGCCACCCCCTGCAGTAGGTGTGGACTTCTTTGAAGGACCTTATCAGGATGCGGACAACTTCGACAATCCGTTGACGACCGATTGTCAGATCGCGCGCGATCAGGGTGGTATTCCTTATTCGGGCATCGGTATCGGCTACGGTGACGGTGTGCCGGATAACGAGCGATTCGGTATGCGTGCCTTCGTCTATCACAACAACACCGGCGGTCCTACGGGAGACCCGAGCTCTGCCATCGCGTATTACAACTTCCTACGTGGTATCTGGGGTGACAACACGCCGATGACATACGGGGGCACCGGCTATAGCCCGGGTGGCGGCGGTATCCGCGCCAACTACATGTTCCCGGGTGTATCGGACGAAGTGGGTTGGGGCACAGGTTGTGTGCCACAACCGAACTGGGACGAGGTTACAGCAGGCAACGCTCCGGCTGACCGTCGTTTCATCCAAAGTGCCGGGCCCTTCACCTTGGAGCCGGGTCAGTTCAACAACATCACGGTGGGTGTGGTCTGGGCGCGCGCCAGCACCGGCAATGTGCAAAGCAGCGTAACGGCCATGCTTCGCGCCGACGACAAGGCCCAATCCCTGTTCGATAACTGCTTCAAGATCCTCAATGGACCGGACGCACCGGACCTCACCATCCAAGAGTTGGACAAGGAGCTGATCCTGTACATCTCGAACCCGCAGGGCAGCAATAACTTCAACGAGGATTATTCAGAATTGGATGCCACCATCCCTGCAACCGATACTGCTGGCGTTCCGAACAACCGGTTATACCGCTTCCAAGGTTACCAGATCTTCCAGTTGAAGAATGGTGATGTAAAAGCCGACCAGCTCCTGGATCCGGACTATGCCCGCTTGGTAGCACAAGTGGACGTGCGCGATACCGTTGGCCAATTGATCAACTGGTACCAGGATCCCGCTTTGGGTGTGGCTGTGCCGAAAGAAATGGTGAACGGTCAGGATACGGGCATCGTACACTCGTTCCGTATCCGTTCCGACAAGTTCACCCTATCGGATCCTTCGTTGAAGAACTTCCAGTCGTACTACTTCATGGCCATCGCTTATGGCTACAACAATTACCAGGACTTCGAGCAGAATATTCAAGGTGCTACGGGTCAACCTTATCCTTACTTGGCAGGTCGTAAGTCGCCAACGGGTTCCATCAGGGCGGTGTTGGGGATCCCGCACAAAGCGGAGATCGAGAACGGCGGAACGACCATTAACGCGCAATACGGTGACGGCTTCCAGATCACACGTATCGAAGGCCAAGGCAATGGTGGGCAACGGATCGAACTCCAGCCTTCCACGCTGGACGGCATCTTGGCATCACCCGACAGCCGCTTGGATGAGCTGAAGTATACCCAAGGACTGGGTCCGGTCGGCATTAAGGTGGTGGACCCCCTGAAGGTGCCCAACGGCAACTTCGAACTGTGGATCAAGGACACCACGAGCATTCCGATCCCAACGGCGCCTATTACCTACAAACGCCTGCAGGACGCGTATTGGATGTTGGTGCATTTAACGGACAACCCGACCAGTGCGGATACGGTGTACTCCACACGTTCGATCCAGGTACAGAACGAGGACATCATCCCGCAATGGGGTATCTCGATCACCATCACACAGACGTTGTACACAGCCGAACGTTTCACCAATTTCCTCGGAAGCGCCAAACAGGTAAGCAGTCCGGATTGGTACGCCGGTATACCGGACGCGGAAGGCGAATTGATCCAGAACTGGATCCGCGCTGGTCAATCAGTGGACGACGTTCTGGACTACCCTGATTACCCGGGTGTCGACCCCGACCAGCAGTATGAAAAAGTGCTTGGAGGAACGTGGGCACCATGGCAACTTGTTGGTGATACGTTGGTGCAACCAGGTGCTCTGGAAACCATCATCCGCAATACACAGACAAACACCAACATCAAGGATATTCCGAGCATTCAGGTGGTATTCACCCAGGACAAGAGCAAGTGGACCCGGTGTATCGTTGTAGAGGAAAGCGATGCACCCCAGTTCACCATTCCGGCGAACACTAAGAAGCTGCACTTGCGCGAACGGCCCAGTGTGGACAAGAACGGTAGGGCAGCGGGTACGTCCGGTGCGAACGATACGGAAGCCAACTTGGTCAATGCTACCGGAATGAGCTGGTTCCCCGGGTATGCCGTTGATGCCGAGACCGGAGAGCGCCTGAACATGTTCTTCGGAGAGAACAGCTTCTTGGGCGGTGGTATCGGGAACGACATGCTTTGGAACCCTACCGACCAGTTGTATAACAACGGCCTGTCGCCGGTTTTCGGTGGCCAACATTGGATCTACGTGTGTTATAACGTCCGCCGTATCACCCCAGCAGCGCTCGCATTGAACCGTATGCCCCAATACGACCAAGGTGCCTTCGCACGCCAAGCCATGAGCAGCAGCACCACCATTCCAAACGTATATGGTGCTGTGGGCTGGGTGGGTTCAGGTCTCTTGAATCCCGGTATGTCCATGAAGAGCCCTGAGGATGGCTTGGTGCCTTCCGAATTGCGTTTGCGCATGGATGTGAACAAGCCTTACAACCTGTATGCGGATCCGTACCCGGGTTATGAGCCTTCCATCAATCCGCAGCGCAACGGCGGTTTGCCTCTCTATAGCTTCAATACGGGAGACCGATCCCCGGTCAGCAATGTGACGGAAGTGGGGCAGAACGGCTTAGAGCTCATCGGAGTTGTGCCCAACCCTTACTATGCTTACAGCGGTTATGAGACCGGGCGCTTGGACAACCGGGTGAAATTCATCAACCTGCCGAGGACGTGCACGGTAAGCATCTACACTGTAAGCGGTACGCTTGTGCGCAAGTACAGCAAGGACAACGAGCTTACCTATCTCGATTGGGACTTGAAGAACAACTACAACGTGCCCATCTCGGGCGGTACCTACTTGATCCATGTGAATGCACCCGGCCTGGGCGAACGCGTGATCAAGTGGTTCGGCGTGATCCGACCCATCGACTTGCAGAACTTCTGATCCCACCGGTGCCACGATAATGCCACACAGCATGAACAAGATCTTTAAACTTTCGAGGATTTCGGCCGCAGCGGGGATGGCTCTTATGGCTTCCGGAGTGATGGCTGGTAATCCCGACCGTGCCGGTGGTGCCGGTGCAACACAACTCCTGGTGAACCCTTGGGCCCGCAGCAATGGGTGGTCCATGGCGAACACCGCGACGCTGAACGGGGCGGAAAGCCTTTTCGGGAACGTAGCGGGCCTCGCGCACATCCATAAGACGGAGATCCTCTTCAGCAGCACGCGCTGGTTGGAAGGAAGTGGCGTGAAGATCAATTCCGTGGGCTTCGGACAAAAGCTGGGTGAAAGTGGTGTTATCGGTATCAGTGCCACTACCTTCGGTTTCGGTGACCTGCCCGTTACCACTATCGATCAGCCCGAAGGCGGTCTTGGAACATTCAGCCCCACACAGGCGAACATCGGCGTGGCCTATTCCAAGGCTTTCTCCAACAGCATCTATGGTGGACTGTTGTTGCGTGTGGTGTCCGAATCCATCGCTAACGTGCGCACCTCCGGCGTTGCTTTCGATGCCGGTATCCAGTATGTTACCGGTCCTACCGACAACATCCACTTCGGTATCGCACTGAAGAACGTAGGTCCCGCAATGAGCTTCAAAGGGGATGGTCTTGCCGTGCAAGGTCTGCTTACGGGCGGGGCCAACACCCTCACCTTGGAACAGCGCTCGGCCGATTTCGAGTTGCCCTCAATGATGAACATCGGCGTAGCGTACGATTTCAACATCAGTGAGCTGAACCGTGTTACCGTGGCAGGGACCTTCATTTCCAATTCCTTCACGAAGGACCAGTTCGTTGTCGGCGCGGAATATGCATTCAAGAAAATGTTCCATGTACGCGGCGGATATCTCTATGAAAAGGATGTGACCGACGATACCAAGCGCGAAACGGTGTTCACCGGGCCTAGTGCTGGTGTCAGCATCGACCTGCCGTTCGGTGATGAGAAGAAAAGCGCCGTTGCCATCGATTATGGCTATCGCGCTACCGATCCGTTCAGCGGTGTGCACAGCATCGGCTTACGCCTGAGCCTCTGAGCACTTTAGTCCCTATCTTTGGAAAAGGACCCGTATGGGTCCTTTTCCGCATTTCACCCCAATACCCCAGTGGCCATGAGCGCTACGGCCTATTACACCGAAGAAGGTCTTAAGAAGTTGCAGGACGAGCTTCACAAGCTGAAGACCGTGGACCGCCCGCACATCAGTAAACAGATCGCTGAGGCTCGCGACAAGGGCGACTTGAGCGAGAATGCAGAATACCACGCTGCCAAGGAGGACCAGGGTTTGCTTGAAGCCCGGATCGCCAAGATGGAAGCCGTGCTGTCCAGTGCACGGATCGTGGATCCCGATCAGGTGGACACCGACAAGGTGTACATTCATTGCACCGTGAAAGTGCGTCAACCACAAAGCGGTGCAGAACGGAATTTCACCCTCGTTGCTGAAACAGAGGCGGACATCAAGACCGGCAAGATCAGTGTGACCTCACCCATCGGGAAGGGTTTACTTGGGAAGAAGGTGGGTGAGAAGGCCGACATCACCACACCCGCCGGTACCACGCACTTCGAAGTCTTGGAGATCACCCGCTGATGCCGAGCATCTTCACCCGTATCATCCGTGGTGAGATCCCGTGCCATAAAGTGGGGGAGGACGAGCGCTTTCTCGCTTTCCTCGACATCAGTCCCCTGCGTGAAGGGCATACGCTGGTGATACCGAAACTGGAAGTGGACAAATTCTTCGACCTGCCCGTGGACGTGCTGTCGGGCATCATGCCGTTCGCGCAGGAGGTGGCAGCGCGCATCGCCAAAGTGGTGCCCTGTGATCGCATCGGGGTGAGCGTGGTGGGGCTGGAAGTGCCGCATGCGCATGTCCATCTCATCCCGATCGATTCGGTCTACGACATGGATTTCTCCAAGCCGAAGCTGAAGTTGACACAGGACGCGTTCGCCGCCATTGCGAAGCGTATCCGCGAGGCGTGATCCACTAGTGCGGATCCTGATCCTTCTTTATCCGACCCGGATTGTTGCGGATGAAACTGTCCCATCCACCAGCACTTTTAGCGCCGCTACGCTTGGCTGGCCTCGCCACCGCCCCTTGTGCGAAATAATGGCAGACCGCTACCGCGATCGCATCGGTGGCATCCGTGCTTTTGGGCAGGTCCCTATTTCCCAATATGCTGCCCAACATGGCAGCCACCTGTTCCTTGGTGGCATTGCCATTGCCGGTGATGCTTTGCTTGATCCGTTTCGGTGCATACTCCACAACAGCGAGGTCGCGATGCAAAGCCGCTGCGATGGCCACGCCTTGCGCGCGGCCCAGCTTCAGCATGCTTTGCACGTTCTTGCCGAAGAACTGAGCCTCGATCGCCAGTTCGTCAGGCCGGTGTTTTTCGATGATCCGTAGCACGTGCCGGAAGATCTCCCGGAGCCGCAACGTGTGGTCGTCGCCTGTCGGGAAACGGATCGCATCCGCCTCCAATAAGGTGGCTTTTCCGTCCAACACCAAGAGCACTCCGAAACCCATCACAGTGGTGCCGGGGTCTATTCCCAAAATGATGCGCTCCGTGGGCAGGCCCGCTCGGCTACTTTTGATCGCTTCCATCCACGCTCTATCTTGAATGTCACGCCGAACGAAGGTCTTTTTCCGAGTGGCGGTATTGGTCGCCGTCGGGTTGTTCCTCTACATCCGCATTGCGGCGCACCAAAGTACGCTGGCGGCATGGGGTGGATGGCACGCGGCGCTGGAAAAGGCCGACGTGCGCTTATGGACGGCCATGCTGCTGCTCGCCGCCTTGAATTGGGGTATTGAAGCGGCCAAGTGGCGGTTGCTGATGACCGAGGTGCAGCCGATGGGAAGGTTGCGTGCGTTTTCCGCGACTTTGGCAGGTACTGCCATCGGCATGTTCACGCCGAACCGTACCGGCGAGTTCGTGGGGCGGGTGCTTTTCTTGGCACCGGAGAACAGGTGGCGTGGTGGCTTTGCATCGGTGCTTGGGAGCATTGCGCAGTTCGCGATCACCGTGATCGCCGGGGGAACTGCATTCGTGCTTTGGTTGCCACAGCGGGCGGTATCCGATGGTGGCCATTGGCCTTCACTGGCGATGGCCGCAGTGGTGTCGTTGGTGGCCATAGCCACACTGATCTTTTACTTTCAGCCACGCTTGCTGCAGCAAGTGGTGGCCAAGTTGCCGTTGATACGTCGGTTGGGCAAGGAGGCGGCGGTACTGGACAAATTCCCGCTCAGGATATCGGCGATGGTCCTCGCCTTGAGTGGATTGCGTTATGCGATCTTCATGGCGCAGTACATGGTGCTGTTGACCCTTGTTGCTGTGGTGCCTTTGGCCACCAGCTTGCTCGCCGTACCGCTGATCTTCCTTACCACGACCTTGGTGCCCACTATGTTGCTGACCGAACTGGGTGTGCGGGGGTCCGTGGCCGTGGTATTGCTGGTGCCTGCATTGCAAGATCCCTCGCCGGTGCTGCTGGCGGCCTTGATGCTGTGGGCGGTGAATTTGGCCCTGCCTGCGGTGGTAGGTGGTTTTATTTTGCTTTCTCAGCGCATCCGCGGTCCCGTATGAGCGGCTCTATGATGCTCGCGCTCGCTGCATTCGCGACAGCAATGGTCTTTGCCTTGGTGGTGCAGGTCTGGATGCTCGCCTTGCGTAAGCTGGATAAGTCGCAATTGCATGATAGCCCTGCGGAGGATATGGCGATCACGTTGGTGGTCCCTGCCCGGGATGCCGCTGATACCATCGGTGCTTTGCTGCAGGACCTGCATGCACAACGCTGGTCCCAACACTTGATGGAGGTGTTGGTAGTGGATGATGCGAGCAGCGATGCCACGGCAGCCATTGTGCAGGGCATGGCCCGCGGGTGGCCTGGTCTGCGCCTGCTCCGCAACGAAGGGGTCGGAAAAAAGGACGCTATTTCGCACGCGGTCCGTGAAGCCGTGAACGACTGCATTGTAATGACGGATGCCGATGCACGTTGTGGCCCTTTGAGGTTGGATGCACTTGCCCGTTATCTACGGGAAGATCCTGTGCAGATGGTGTTGATGCCCGTGTTGACCCAAGCCAACGGCTCCTGGCTCGGACGTATTCAACAGGACGAACAAGCTGCGTTGCTTGGCGCTGCCTTGGGAAGCGCGGAGCGGGGGACGCCGTTGCTGGCGTACGGCGCGAACATGGCATTCAGTAAAAAAGCATTCACGGCCGTTGGAGGGTTCGAAGGCGACAAGTGGACCGGAGGCGACGACCTTTTCCTGCTGCGGCGCATGCAACGTGCAGGCTTGCGTGTGTCATTTTTGGCCCGGCCTGAAGCGATTGTTCTGGTGGAAGCGGAACATGGCTTCCGCGCATTCTGGCTTCAGCGCTTGCGGTGGGCGGGCAAGATGCGCGGGGTGGGCGGTGCTGGTGCATGGGCTGGCGCGGCCGCCTTGTTGTTGCCATGGTTACTCCTGTACGCCACGATGCGGTTCAACCTTCAAAGTGCAGTAGGGCATGGTGCCATGCGAAGCTTTCTGCTGCTCGCCTCCGCATGGTGCCTTTGGCTGATACCCGTACTAGGTTTGGTGCAACAGGTAAAGCGCACCATGCTGCCGCCATCGGTCCAACCGAAGCGCGGCGAAGCGCTTGTTACGTTGACCTCCCTGCTTGCCTTTTCGATCTACGCGCCAGTGGTGGCCATGGCATCTATCTTCATCCGCCCCATGTGGAAGGGGAGAAGGATCTGACCAGCACGCAATAGAGTGCACGATGCAGGTGCTAATTGCATCATCAAGCTAAGCAAGGGAGCGCCGCACGAGCGGCGTTCCGTGTTGATCAGAACGGCAGGTCGTCCTCACCGTCTGCGGCGGGAATGTCGGCCATGGTGGGAGGAGGAGGAGCGGGGTTACCACCGGAGCGCGGTGCGGCCGATGCCGTGGTACCCGTCTTTTCGATACGGTCGCCTTTCAGGCTTAGGAAATGTTTGGTCACATTATCCTTGCCGGTCCACTCGCGACCGCCCACATACGCAGTGACCGTCACTTGGTCGCCGGGGGCATAATTGTCGAGCATCCCGGTTTTGTCCTGTACGAATTCAATGGGGATATGCTCCGGATAGTTGCCGGTCTGTTCGGTGATGACGAGTTCGCGTTTGCTGAACTTTTCGCTGATCTGCTGGGTCTTGCCAACCAGTTTAATAGTGCCGTTGATGGTGACTGATGCCATTGGGTTGTCGCCGTTCGCGGCGATGGTTTTGGTTATCGTTCGTTGAATGCGAGCAGCGTTTTCCACGCTTCTTCTTTCTGGCCTTCGCTTAGGAGCTGCTTTGCTTTGTGATGCAAGGCCTGCTCCAGACCGGCCGGGTCCTTTTCCATGCTGATGAACAGATCTGCCAGCTCCGTAAGCTTGTACTCGTTCACCGTGGTCTCGTCGGGAATGTAGCGTGAGCTTCCGAGCGCGCCAAGGTCGTTGCCGGACAGGACGGTGCTGTTGCGCACTGATGCCGGCAAGGCGTCAACGCCTACCCCGAATTCCTTGTTGGGCTGGGTGAGCTCGAACAGTGCATCGCCGTGTGCCCTGCAATAGAACATGCCGCCCATGCGGCCCACTAGATCGATCTTGCGCTGGTCGATGTGGCCCTTGGCGTCCAACATGGCCTCGTCCACATGCACCAGTACCACCTCGCACAGCACCAGATTCCCGGCACCGCCGCCGGTGCCTGTTTCGATCACCTGTTTAACCACGCACTCGAATTGCACCGGGCTTTCCTTAACGCGGAACGGACGCACTTTTTCCGATGCCACCGGGGTAAATCCCGACTTCGAGAATTCGTCCACGCCATCAGGGAATTCACCGCTGGCTACCGAGACCTGCTGCACCATGGCGTAGTTCACCACGTTGATCACCACTTCCGGCACCGCTTTCACATTGTGATACGTGTGCTTCGTGGTGTTGTCGCGGCCGCGACGGGCGGGGCTGAAAATGGCCATCGGCGGGTTGGCGCCGAAGACGTTGAAGAAACTGAACGGGCTCAGGTTGGGGCGGCCATCCGCATTCACCGTGCTGGCCAAAGCGATAGGGCGTGGCCCCACGGCACCGGTCAAATAATGATGCAGTTCGGCGACGGGAAGTTCCTTGGGGTCGGCGCGTTTCATGATGCAGGCGGGCGAAGTTAGCCCTCTGTATGGAACGGTTATCTTTGCCGCCCCATTTCGGCGCAGGCCGCACAGGGAGCATGAACGGACGTGGCGGAATTGGTAGACGCGCTGGTCTTAGGAGCCAGTACCGTGAGGTGTGGGGGTTCGAGTCCCCCCGTCCGTACAGAATGAACGAAGATCCGCAGCACGCGGGAAAGAACGACCATGAACATTGAACGCGAACAGACCGGAGACCTTACGGCAACGTTGAACCTCGTCCTTTCACCGGAAGACTATAATCCAGGCGTGGACAAAGTGTTGAAGCAGCAGCGTAAAACAGCGGCTTGGCCCGGGTTCCGCCCCGGCCAAGTGCCCATGTCCATCGTGAAAAAGCGCATTGGCAGGAACGTGCTGGTGAGCGAGGTGGAGCGCTTGGTGGATGAGAACCTGCGCCGCTACATCCAAGAGAACAAGTTGCGTGTACTGGGCCAACCCCTGCCCAGCGATGCGGCTGCTCCGAATAACTGGGACGAGCCCGGCGAACTGCATTTCAAATATGATCTGGGCATGGTGCCCGAGTTCGACGTGGACATGGCAGGAAAGCTCGATGTGGCACTGCCCATGGTGAATGTCGAAGGCGACTTGTTGGCGAAGGAGATCAATGACCTGCGCCGCCGGTTCGGCAACCTGAACGAAGCGGAGGTGGCCACGGAAGAGGATATGCTGATGGGCGACTTGATCGAGTTGGATGCCCAAGGGGAGATCCTTCCCGGCGGCCTGATGAACCGCACCACCATCACCATCGGCGAACTGAAGGATGATGCCACCAAACAGGAACTTATCGGCGCGAAGGTCGGCGATGCCATACTGGTGGACCCGCACAAAGTGAGCAGCGATCACGGCGACCTTGCCAACATGCTCGGCACGGATCACGAACGCGTGCATGCCTTGAAAGGCAAGATGCTGTTCCGCATCGCGGAAGTGAAGCGATTGGTCCCCGCTGAGCTCGGCACCGAACTGTACGATAAGGTGTTCGGACCGGGTGTGGTAGCGGATGAGGCCGGGTTCCGGGAGAAAGTGCAAGAAGGCTTGGAGGGTATGCTGCGGCGTGATTCCGAGCGGATATTCAAGCGCCTCGCCATGGGGGCCATGGCGGAGCGCGCCGGGATCGCCTTGCCGGACGGATTCTTGAAGCGTTGGATCGCGGCCACCAGCGAAAAGCCACTCTCTGCGGAAGAACTTGAAGCAGGGTACTCCGGCTACGCCAACGGTCTGCGTAAACAATTGGTGGAGGACCGCATCGTGGAGAAATATGGTCTGGAGGCCAAGGGCGAGGAGCTCAATGAATTCGCCAAGCGCGCCGTGGCCGACCAATTCTCGCAATACGGAATACCCGTGCCTGAAGGCGATCACTTGCAGGAAATGGCCGGCCGCATGCTTGCCGACCGCGATCAGATCAAGAAAGTGCGGGACGCCATTGTGGACCAGAAGCTCACGGCACACTTCAAGGCCATGCTGGAGCCGAAGGAAAAGAAAATGTCCTTGGAAGAGTTCGTAAACTTGGCACGCACTGCTTGAGGCAACCGTCCATTGATCGTTTCGATCCGATCCGCCAAAAGCACCGATGAAGGGCGATCTTTTCTTTACGATCACCATTGGAACCCCATTATCGATCGTTCCGTATCAGGGCCTTTCACTAAGTAACACGTACACCGATAGCAACCCACCAAGCAACTTGCACACTGCGGAAGACGTTGCACTGCTTTGGTACTAGCGTTCGTGCTGCATTTTTCTTACCACCACACCTATGATCCCAAAGGGAGAATTCGAGAAGTACGCGGTGAAGCACCGCAACATCTCCAGTATTACGCTGGAGCGGTACATCACCGCATCGATGACCCCTTACATCATCGAGGAACGCCAGCTGAATGTGGCACAGATGGACGTGTTCAGCCGCCTGATGATGGACCGCATCATTTTCATGGGAACCGAAGTGGACGACCAGGTCGCGAACATCATTCAGGCACAGCTGCTGTTCATGGAAAGCGTGGATGCCAAAAAGGACATCCAGATCTACCTCAATAGCCCCGGTGGTGGCGTTTATGCGGGCCTTGGGATCTACGACACGATGCAGTACATCGTTCCTGATGTGGCGACCATTTGTACCGGTATGGCGGCATCCATGGGAGCGGTGCTCCTCTGCGCGGGTGCCAAGGGAAAGCGCAGCGCGCTTCCGCATGCACGGGTCATGATCCATCAGCCCATGAGCGGTACGCAGGGCCAAGCGCGCGATATGGAGATCGCCATCAAGGAAGTGTTGAAGGTGAAGAAGGAACTGTATGATATCATCAGCCATCACTCGGGCCAGACCTTCGAAAAGGTCGAGAAGGACAGTGACCGCGACTACTGGATGAAGGCTGAAGAAGCCAAGGCCTATGGCCTGATAGATGAAGTCCTAACCCGTACTAAATAGATCGATCCGATCAACCAACGAACCATGATCCCCCAGGACGAATTCAAGAAGTACGCGGTGAAGCACCGCAATATCCCCAGTACTACGCTGGAGAGCTACATTACGGCGAGCATCACGCCGTACATCATCGAAGAACGCCAGTTGAACGTGGCGCAGATGGACGTTTTCAGCCGGTTGATGATGGACCGCATCATTTTCCTCGGCACGGGCATCAACGATCAGGTCGCGAACATCATCCAGGCACAGTTGCTGTTCCTGGAAAGTGTGGACGCTAAAAAAGATATCCAGATCTACCTGAACAGCCCCGGTGGCGGAGTGTACGCGGGCTTGGGCATCTATGACACGATGCAGTACATCGTGCCGGACGTGGCAACCATTTGCACCGGCATGGCCGCAAGCATGGGCGCGGTGCTCCTTTGTGCAGGAGCCAAGGGTAAGCGCAGCGCACTGAGGCATGCCCGTGTGATGATCCACCAACCCATGGGCGGTGCTGAAGGACAGGCCATCGACATGGAGATCACGGTGCGGGAGATCCTTAAATTGAAAAAGGAGCTATACGATATCATCAGCCAGCACAGCGGACAAACATTCGAAAAAGTCTCTGCGGACGGGGACCGTGACTACTGGATGATCGCCGAAGAAGCGAAAGCCTACGGCATGATCGACGAGCTGCTGGTCCGCAACCCTAAATAGAGAAGGAAAGAAGTCCAGTGCGCATCTCTTTTGTCAGCTAAGCACACTGGACGTACCGCCTGCAACTTCGTAACTTCGCACTCCATCCGGCGCCGGGCGCCACCCTCCATCCATGGAAAAGAAAGAGATCAAGTGTTCGTTCTGCGGGCGCGACAAGCAGGACACCAATGTGCTGATCGCCGGCATCACCGGCCACATCTGCGATGGTTGCATCGCACAAGCACAGAACATCATATCCGAGGAGATCGGTCAACGGGACCGTACGGATATCGAAGGTGCCATCGCCTTGCAAAAGCCCAAGGAGATCAAGGCTTACCTGGACGAGTACGTGATCGGTCAGGATGATGCCAAGAAGGTGCTGAGCGTAGCGGTATACAACCACTACAAGCGCTTAATGCAAAAGCCTCCCGGACCTGACGAGGTGGAGATCGAGAAGAGCAACATCATACTGGTAGGGGAGACCGGAACCGGGAAGACGCTCTTGGCAAAGACCATCGCCAAGATGCTGAATGTGCCTTTCGCCATTGCCGATGCCACTGTACTTACGGAGGCTGGGTATGTGGGAGAGGACGTGGAAAGTATACTGAGCCGCCTACTACAGGCTGCCGATTATGATGTGGCCAAGGCCGAGCGAGGCATCGTGTTCATCGACGAGATCGACAAGATCAGCCGTAAGAGCGACAGCCCCAGCATTACACGGGACGTTAGTGGCGAAGGTGTGCAGCAGGCTTTGTTGAAATTGCTGGAGGGTTCCGTAGTGAACGTGCCCCCGCAAGGCGGACGCAAGCATCCCGAGCAGAAGCTGATCCAAGTGGACACGCGCAAGATCCTGTTCGTTTGCGGCGGTGCGTTCGATGGCATTTCCAAGATCATCGCACGCCGCGTACGTAGCAGCGCTGTTGGCTACAGCGCCAGTAAGAGCGCACGCATCAACGACGAGAACCTGCTACAATACGTTTCGCCGACCGACCTGCGTTCCTTCGGCCTGATCCCGGAGTTGATCGGCCGCTTCCCCGTGCTCACGTATTTGGACCCGTTGGACCGCGAAAGCCTCCGCCGCATCCTCACCGAACCGAAGAATGCGTTGGTGAAGCAGTACGTGAAGCTCTTCGAGATGGACCACGTGAAGATCTCCTTCGATAAGAAGGTCCTGGACTTCATCGTGGAGCGTGCCATGGATTACAAGCTCGGTGCGCGCGGCTTGCGCAGCATTTGCGAAGCCATCATGACCGATGCGATGTACGAAGTGCCCAGCACCTTGGATGGTCCTTCAGAGCTCCGCATCACCTTGAGCTATGCCCGTGAGAAATTCGACCGCAGCCGGATGAGCCAGCTTAAAGTGGCGTAGTGCTGCGTGGTCGAGATAGGAGACCTAGCGTCCGCAGCCCCGGTTCGAGGTAGTCCTCATATGTAGGATGTCCAAAAGCCACTTGTGGGATCACACATGGACTTGGAGTTGTCGGTGTCGCTAGCGATCATGGGACGCCTTATTCAGCCCATGGGCCCAAGGCAAGGCAACAGTTGGAAAAAAAACCGGCCATTCCGTTGTGAATGAGACCGGACATGGATGACCTCTGATCATCCCATACAGGATCGGACGGAGTGCCTTCATAGGGAACGATTGCAGTCCTTAACTTCACCGCCCCGCAACCCAGCATGGAAAAGGTCGAGTTGAAGTTCCTCCGCATCACCTACAGCCACACCCACGCAGGAGCATACGCGCTGATCCTGGCGGAGATGCATGGCGACCGTAGGCTTCCCATCATCATTGGTGGAGCTGAGGCTCAGGCCATCGCCATCCAGATCGAGAATATCCGTCCCGCCCGGCCGCTGACACACGACCTTGTCAAGAACCTGTGCGACGAGCTCGGCGTTGTGCTGCGCGAGGTGGTGATCAACGACCTCGTGGAAGGCATTTTCCATGCTAAACTGGTTTTGGAACAAGCGGGGAAGACGGTGGAGGTGGATGCACGCAGCAGTGATGCGATCGCTTTGGCCCTTCGTTTCGGCTGTCCCATTCATAGCTTCGAGTTCATCCTTGCCGCAGCCGGCCTCCGCATGGAGAATGAGGACGAACCAGAGCAAGAGCCTGCACAGGAAGGCGCTTCCTCCGATAAAAAGAACATTCGCACCAGCAGTCCGGAAGACTTGCGACAGCTGCTGGACGAGGCCATTGAGAACGAGGATTATGAACGCGCAAGCAAGCTGCGCGATGAACTGAAACGCCGAGAAGGCACGAACTGACCGAAAGGTCTGCTCCGGCGATCTTTCTGCCGCAGTTGGCCGACGCCGAAAGCAATGGCCGCTCCCTCCCCAATTGACGGGCATGATGACATCATGCGCCGGTTCAGCATCACCAAGATGCTGCTGCCGGTGGTGATCGGTCTGGGCATCACGGGTGTGCTTATCTGGAGGACTGCGGATCTCGGTGCGCTGCAGCAAGTGCGCTGGACCTGGAATACCACGTTCTGGATGGTGCTTGCACTTTTCAGCCTCGTGGTGCGCGACTGGATGTACATGTTGCGGATCCGGCACCTTACCGACAAAAAGCTGGATTGGTTCAGGGCCTTCGTGGTGATCATGCTTTGGGAGTTCGCCAGTGCTTTGGCGCCCGGCATGATCGGTGGTGGTTTCTTCTTCGCCATCTGGTTCCTCACCCGCGAGGGCATCGATACCGGGACCAGCATCACCGTGATCACTTTCACCTCCTTTTTGGACGGCATCTTTCTTGCCATAATGGCACCGTTGGTCTACATCCTGGTGGGCCGCTCGGAACTCTTTGAAGGCACCGAGTTCACCGGCACCGTTTTGGGAAGCAGCCTCTTCATCGCCTTTTGGACGGTGTACTTCATCATCTTGGCCTACAAGCTCTTCGTGGCCTATGCCCTCTTCGTGAACCCTGTCTTCGTGAAGCGCGCTTTGGTGGGCATTTTCTCCATGCCTGTTCTCCGGCGCTGGCGTCGCGCGGCGGTCACTACTGGTGACCAGTTGATCGTGGCCGCTGGAGGGCTGAAGCACCGCGGGTGGAGTTATTGGTGGCCGGCACTGCTCGCAACCTTCATCAGTTGGACCGCGCGCTACAGCATCGTAAACTGTATTCTTCATGCATTCCCGGACGGCAGCCACTTCAGTGATCTGGTGGTCTACGCCAAGCAAGTTGTGATGGGCATTATCGTGCTGCTCAGTCCCACGCCCGGCGGCAGCGGTCTGGCTGAATTCATCTTCAATGATTTCCTGGGCATGTACGTGGCTCCGGGTCTGGCCCCTGCCATCGCCTTGCTTTGGAGGTTGCTCAGCTACTATCCTTACATCCTGATCGGTGCGATCCTCCTTCCCCGCTGGGTCCGTCGGAACGTGATCACACCGCTGGTGCATCCAGCTGACCGGGTTACTTCCGGAAAAGGACCGGAAGTACAATAGATCGGATCCCGTGGGCCAATGGCTCGGTTCGACGGGTACGACAAAAGGGTTGCGCGCGCCGCGCCACTTGTGATCGCTGCGGCGATGCCAATTCATTTTCTGCCGATGTGCGGAGCGCTTCCCATCATATGCCCCGTTCCTCCTACATTGACCGCCCATCCCACCCACCATGGAAAGATTCCAAGGCTTCTTCGGCATTGCGCTCATCCTGGGCATCGCCTTTCTTGCCAGCAACAACCGCAAGCGCATCAACTACAGGCTGGTCTTCAGCGGTCTCGGGCTTCAATTGCTCATCGCTGTGCTGGTGCTGAAGATCCCGCCGGTAACGCGCTTCTTCCAAGGCATGGGGCATGGCATGCAGAAGATCGAGCAATTCGCCCGTCAGGGAGCTTCGTTCGTGTACAATGGAATTGCGGTGCAACAGTTCGACGGTACCATCGCCAACTATGCGCAGGGCGGCTTTGTGTTCGCCTTCAACATTACCGCCACGATCATCCTGGTCTGTATCATCGTGGCTATACTTTATCATGTGGGCATCATGCAGCACGTGGTCTCGGTGATCGCCAAGGCGATGAACTGGGTGATGCGCGTGAGCGGTGCCGAGGCCCTGAGCAACGTGGCCAGTGCGTTCGTGGGCCAGGTGGAGGCGCAGGTAATGATCCGGCCCTACCTCGCCGGCATGACCAGAAGCGAGTTGCTCGCGAGCATGACGGGCAGCTTGGCGTGTATCGCAGGAAGCATCTTGGTGGTGTACGTGGCCATGGGGGCACAGGCGGGGATGGACCTCGCCCCGAAGCTCATCGCAGCAAGCCTCATGGCGGCCCCGGGTGCGCTCGTGATCAGCAAGATCGTCTGGCCCGAGACCGAGGAGAGCCAGACCATGGGGAAGGTGAAGCTGGAGGTGAAAAGCCCTTACATCAACGTCGTGGATGCCATCAGCCACGGCGCGGGGGACGGATGGCGCATCGCCATGAACGTGATCGCCATGCTCATCGGTTTCATCGCTTTGATCACGATGATCGACTATGGGTTGGTGCGTGTGGGCCATTTGTTCAGCCCCGACCTCAACCTTTCCCTGGATTACATCTTCGGTAAGATCTTCTACCCCATGGCTTGGGCTATGGGCGTTCCTTCGGCGGATGTGGCCAACGTGGCCACGTTGCTGGGCCAGAAGCTCACAATCAATGAGTTCGTCGCCTTCCAGAACCTCACCACGCGCAACGTGCCCATCATCTCTGAAAAGGGTCTGTTGATCGTGTCCGTCGCCATTTGCGGCTTCGCGAACTTCAGCAGCGTGGGCATGCAGATCGGCGGCATCGGCGAACTTGCACCGGAGCGGCGCGGCGACTTGGCACGTTTGGGCCTGAAGGCGCTGCTCTGCGGAACGTTGGCCAGTTATATGAGCGCCACCATTGCAGGGATCCTGATGTAGCCGGTGGTCCTGGCCCTGGATGTTCGTCGGGGCGCTCAGTGATCCGGACCGTGATCCGCAACTCCCTGTTGATGAACGGCGCGGCATGTTCCGCCGTGACCCTTGGCACAGCGCTAATCTTGCGTCGTGAAAAAGGGCACGGAAAATTCCTCCGGTAAAAGCACGGACAATAACATGGGCACGGGGATCCGTGGATGGCTTGCGCGATTCCACCGTTCTTCCGTGGGCCGCCACCTGAATGAGCTGTGGATGCTGGCGCTGCCGTATCAAGTGGCTGCAGTGACCACCGCCCTGCTGGCCGTTGGTTTCACCAAGTTGTTCGTGTGGTTGGAGGATCGGAACGTGGAATTGATCACAGCGCATCCCAACTGGATCTTCATCACAGCGCCCGTGTCTTTTCTGTTGAGCTGGTGGTTGGTGATGCGGTTTTCGCCCATGGCCGGTGGGAGCGGAGTGCCCCAGTTGATCGCCGCGGCGGAAGTGGCGGACGATGAAGAGAAGCGCGATGGCAGTTGGCAGTTCCTCAATGTGCGCATCATCCTGGTACGCTTCCTCGCTACAATGTCCATGGTAGCGGGCGGCGGCGCCATCGGTCGGGAAGGCCCCATTTTGCAGGTGGCGGGCAGTGTGTACCGTGTGGTCCATCGCATTTTACCCCCGTTCTGGCCCAAGGTGAGCCGCCGCATCATGATGGTGACAGGCGGTGCGGCCGGGCTGAGTGCGGCATTCAATACGCCCTTGGGCGGCATCGTCTTCGCCATGGAGGAGCTAACGCGTACGCACATCGGCAAGTTCCGGACCGCCGTACTTAGTTCGGTCATCATCAGCGGCATGACAGCGCAATGGCTCCTGGGCCCATACCTGCTGCTGGGTTACCCCAAACTGGAGCGCGTGGGCCCGTCATTCATGTACACCTTGCTCGCGATCAGCGCTGTGGCCGGCGCCATGGGCGTGCTGAGCGGGAAGGGCGTCCTGCTTTTGGACAAAGTGCGGCGAGCCATTCGTAACCCAGCGGCACAAGGTGCTTTCGTCCTGCTGTGCGCTATGGTCTTCGCGTGCGTGGTCCGCGCATTCGGCCCCATGTCCTTGGGCAGTGGCGAAGCTTTGTTGGACAAGTACCTTTTTTCCACAGCTCCTGAACCTTCTTTAGGGGATGTGGCGGGGCGCCTGCTCGGTTCCATCGTGTCCTCAGGCAGCGGAGCCGCTGGCATGCTCTTCGGACCCGCACTCACCAGTGGTGCGGCTATCGGCGGCCTTTTCGGTCATTGGTTCGGCGTGGACCGCGGCCAGCTGAACATCCTTGTCCTTGGTGGCATGTGTGCCTTCCTTACCGGCATAACGCGCTCTCCGTTCACAAGTGCCATCATCATCCTGGAGATGACGGACCGCCATAGTGCCATCCTTCAACTGATGTACGCCGCCATGATCGCCTCCATTATCGCCCACGCCATTGATGACCGATCGTTCTATGAACGCATGAAGGACCGGTTGATCGCCTCGGTGCCGGGGTTGAAGAAGAGGGTAGTTCCTGAACCTTGAGCTTTTCACCACAAGGACTCAGCAATTTTGAGTCTTGGGTCTCTGAGCCGTGAGTCTTGGGTCCGATCATTCAACTGATCTCCACCGATCAATGATCGCGCTTCTTTCGTTCGCTGCCGTTTGCTCTTTTCCGCATCCTAATAATGGACCGCTGCGGTTAAAAACTCATTGAGCCTACGGGAAGTAATTTCGCACACGCCATGGAACAATACCACGACCTGCTCCGCCACATCCTGAAAAAGGGTGTGCGCAAAGGAGACCGCACCGGTACGGGCACGTTGAGCTGCTTCGGCTACCAGATGCGCTTCGACCTGGCCGAGGGTTTCCCGATGCTCACCACCAAGAAGTTGCACTTGAAGAGCATCGTTCATGAGCTGCTCTGGTTCCTGCAAGGCGATACCAATATCACATACCTGCAGGAGAACGGGGTGAAGATCTGGGACGAATGGGCCGATGCAGATGGTGATCTCGGACCGGTCTACGGATACCAATGGCGCCATTGGCCCACGCCGAACGGCGAGCAGATCGACCAGATCGCCAACGTGGTGGAGATGATCAAGAAGAGCCCGAACAGCCGACGCTTGATCGTTACCGCGTGGAACCCGGCTGATGTGGACCGTATGGCACTGCCTCCCTGCCACTGCCTTTTCCAGTTCTTCGTAGCGGATGGCAAGCTTTCCTGCCAGCTTTACCAGCGGAGCGCGGACACTTTTCTCGGCGTTCCCTTCAACATTGCGAGCTACGCGCTCTTGACCATGATGATGGCCCAAGTGTGCGGACTGCAGCCGGGAGAGTTCGTCCACAGCTTCGGTGATGTCCACCTGTACCTCAACCATTTGGAGCAAGCGGAACTCCAGTTAACCCGTGATCTCCGTCCACTGCCCACCCTGCGCATCGATCCTTCCGTGAAGGATATCTTCGGGTTCAAGTTCGAGCACTTTACATTGTTGGACTACGATCCTCATCCACACATCAAAGCCGCGGTTTCCGTATGATCATCAGCGCTATTGCCGCCGTCGCAGAGAACGGTGTGATCGGTAACAAAGGTCAGCTCCCTTGGAACCTGCCGGACGACATGAAGTTCTTCCAGCGCACCACCCTGAACCACCACGTGATCAGCGGGCGCAAGAACTACGAAAGCATCCCTGACCGTTTCCGTCCCTTACGCGACCGTGTGAACATCGTGGTGACGCGGGTCATGAACTATGACGCACCGGGTGCCATTGTCTGCCATTCCTTGGAAGATGCCATTGACATTGCCCGCAAGGCCGAGGTCAAGGAAGCATTCCTCATCGGTGGAGGACAGCTCTACGCCGAAGCGTTCAATAAAGACCTGGTGGACCGCCTGTACCTCACCACCGTTCATGCCAAGCCGCAGGGAGATATTGTCTTCCCGGAAATAGGCAAGGGGTGGAAGGAAGTGTGGACCGAAAAGCATAAGGCGGACGATCGGCACAAGTATGCCTTTACGCTGGCCGTGCTGCAGAAATAGGGACCGACCACTACACCGGTTTCCTGCGATTGTGGAGTAACAAGATCTTCAGGTTGGGGGTGGCCATGCTAATTCTCATTCCTTGTTCGTCCGGTTTTCGCTAAACATTCTGGACGCCAAGCTTTGGGATGGAGGGGATTCGTAGTTTTCCACATTTCCAAATAAGCCATCAGGCCCATCGCGCTAGCATTGTTCCGTTCTCGGCAGACAGTCGGGACCCGGATCCATCACTTTCTCCACGGCTCGTCCTATCCCTCCGGGTCCAAGGGTGCCAACCCGATACATTGGCAGGCGCCTGCATTTGCACTATGGCGTCCGGAAATTGTAGAACCGTTCATGTCCAAGTTCCCACCTGACGCGGACCTTGACACCAGCATTGGCGGGAGGTCATTAGATTGGCGGTATGAAACACCATATCACGGCGCGTATTCCTCATTTCTTCAAGAGAGGGAAGACCTTTCCGCTAACCTCAGGTTCATGAAGAGGTTTTGGTCAGGCGTTCGTTCATACATCAGGAGTTCGCCTATCCCCTTCCGAACGTTGTTCTTGGCAGCGGGCCTGCTTTCCGTCCTGTTCGTGTTCACATCCTTCATCGGTCGTACGGAATTGGGTACCCATATTTCCAGGTTCGACTGGTGGATCCAAGCACCGATCCCGTTCCTCAACTTCTTCACTTGGGCATTGGTGCTGCCGTTGGCGAGCCGTTGGGCCAAACGATGGCCTTTGAACACACGGCCACTTTGGAGGCCGATCCTGTTCCACTTTGGCTTGGGACTTCTCCTTTGTTCCTTCCATGAGACCTTCACGAACGTGTTGTACATCTTCATACTTCATGAAAGTGGACGTATGGTTTGGCATCCGGAGATGCTCAACGGGGTCCTTCTCAGCTTACCCGGCGGCATCTTCCAACGCTTCATGGAATACTGGTTGTTGCTGGTGTTGTTGATGTATACGGAATCCCGGAGACAGATACGGGCGGAGCGCACACGGGTCCTGGAATTGCAGAACCAGCTCCAGACCTCCCAATTACTATCCCTCAAAAAGCAATTGCAACCCCACTTCCTCTTCAATACCCTGAACACCGTTAGTGCCCTTATGGACGTGGACAATAAGAGCGCGCGTAAGGTCCTTTCGCGGCTGGGTCAACTGCTACGCACCACGTTGGACGAGGAACAGCACGAGACGGTAACGCTGATCCACGAGGTCGATTATGTAGGGAACTATCTCGATATCGAAACGATCCGTTTCAAGGACCGGCTCCAGGTCCGCTACGACATCCCTTCTGAATGCCAGAACGCAATGGTGCCCGGAATGATGCTCCAGCCTTTGGTGGAAAACTCCATCAAGCATGGCTTGGACGCGACTAGCGATGAGGTCTGCATCACCATCGCCGCCCGACGTGAGCACGAATTCATTTATTTGGAAGTAAGTGACAACGGTAAGGGCTGCTTGGATGTTTCCCAGGTTTTTTCCAACGGCGGCATCGGTCTTCGAAATGTGAAGGAGCGGATCATGTTGCTGCACGGTGCAAAGGGAAAATTCCAGGTCCGCTCCGATCCGGGACTTGGGTTCCAAGTGTCGATAAAGATGCCGTACTTGTTGGGGGAATGCTTTATTCCATGAAGAATATTCGGACCATTGTAGTGGATGATGAGCCCGCTGCGCGCTCCCGGATCGTGCGCTTACTGGAGGCCGACCCCGACATCCGCATCGTAGCGGAATGCAGGAACGGGATCGAAGCCTTGGAGGTCCTTCGCAAAGAACCGGTGGACCTTGTTTTCCTGGATGTACAGATGCCCCAATTGTCAGGCTTCGATGTCATCGAAAAATTCGCTCCTGGGATCTCTCCCTTCGTGATCTTCGTTACCGCGCACGACCGCTACGCCCTGAAGGCTTTCAACGTGAGCGCGGTTGATTACCTATTGAAGCCTTATGACGACGAACGCTTCAATATCTCCTTGGCCCGGGCAAAGGACTTTTTCGAGATGCGGGAGAACAAAAACCTCGCGGACCGTATGCTGGAACTTATGCAGGATCATTTGAACACCCGCAAGGAATTCACCCAGGAGTATGTGATCAAGGAAAAGGGCCGGGAGTACAGGGTCGCGGTGAAGGACCTGCTCTGGATACGTGCAGAAGGCAACTATTTGGTGTTGCAGACCGATGTCCGGCATTATCTGCTGCGCATGACCATGAACATGGTGGAGTCTGAATTGGACCCCGTTGATTTCGTGAGGATACACCGGAGCTTCATGGTGAACATGGCCCACGTCCAGAGCACGCGCTACAGCGGTAACAATGAGTTCACCTTCACCATGAGCAACGGAAAGCACCTTTTGAGCGGGCGGAGCTATAAGGAGCAAGTGGCCAGGCTGCTCACGGAGCGTGTCCGGAAGTAGGGTTGGATGGGGCGGTCCGTTCGGGCTGGGACGAGTGTCCTTTCTCATTCGATGACGATCCCCTTCCTTTGCATAAAACAGAATAGAACATGCGTCTCAGTACACTTTCGCTCCTTGTTTCTCTGAGCTCTGCCGCACTTGCTCAGACTCCCTTCGAACGTATCTACACCATGCCGGGCGCCTTGGATATCCTCGGTGCGACTATGGACAATGATGGCAATTTCGTGATCGCTTCGGTGAACGAGGGCGATATGCAGGTAAGCCGGATCTCTGCGGAGGGAGAACATGAGTGGACACGCACGTATCCATACTTCGCTGACGAGGGACTTTATGGGAACGGCATTGCTGTGTACCTGATGGGAACATTGTGGTCGTAGGGTATACGATCGGTACCCTGACGAACTCCCGCGACGGGGTCATTCTGCACATCGCATCGGACGGCACGTTGGGCGACGTGCAACGCATTGATGCGGGCACGGGCTCGAACGCCCTCCATTATTTGAAGGCAACCCCGGACGGCTTCATTGCCACTGGTCGGGCGGAAGGGGGCCCAGGTAATCAGTATGACATGCTCCTGGCTAAGCTGGATGCATCCGGGGTCATGCAATGGTCACACACCTTCGGTTCCACCGGTTGGGATTGGGCTTATGACGCGATCCCCTTGGCAGGCGGAGGATATGCCATGGTGGGTTATGGTGATGAACTCGGGACCGGGTTCTCCCCATCCGGATACCTGGTGCGGACCGATGCGGCCGGGAATGAGATGTGGGCGCGCAGTATAAGCAGCGGCGGTGGAGTGGATGAGGCTTACTGTGTCATGGAGAACAGCAATGGAGATCTTTATGTGGGCGGTCGTTCCCTTGGTTACATCCCGGGTGATGTCACGGCCTACCTCACCAAGATCTCCAGCACGGGAACACATCTTTGGACACGCATCCTGGAGCATGGCATCGAAGTCCAAACCATGACACCGGCAGCTAACGGAGGTGTGAATTGGCTGGCGCGTCCGCAATTTCTTCCTGGCGGTGGTGGGGATTATGACATGGCGTGGGGAACCTTCAGCGCTGATGGCACATTACTGAGCTCAAAACTTCACGGTGGTGTGGGTGCGGATGTTGGTATCGGAATGTTCAACATGCTTGGAGGTGGTCGTGCGATCACTGGTTTCACCAATACAGGCACGACCACTTGGAGCGGAGACCTTATTATTACTGATGCCGATGGTAACGGAGGCTGCCGTGACATCGACCTGCCACTGAACTGGACCTCGGCCACGGCCCTCGTTACACCCTTTGTCAGTCTTGCTGCATCCGGTTTCACCTCCTTTCCCTACCCACTTGGCGAAGTCGCGGTACCGGTGAGCAGCATGAACCCTTGCTGCGACGAGAGTGCAGCGTTCAACCTACAGGTCCAGAACGATGGATTCACTTGGGATTTCACGGATGCCAGCACCGGCGCGAACACCTATGCTTGGGATTTCGGCGATGGAAGTACCAGCACCGACGCATCACCCATGCACACGTTTGCCGGGAACGGCAACTACACGGTTTGTCTCACGATCACCGGTGATTGTGGTGATGCTTCCGCTTGTGAGACCGTCTCCATTTCAGTCGGGATACAGCACCTTAATGGTGAGTTCGGCAGAACCCGTCTTTTCCCTTCACCCGCCTCCGATCGTTTCACCGTTGACAGTCCCCGCGATCCGATCAAGTCCTTGGAATTGATCGACAACGATGGGCGCTTGGTGCGTACCGTTGAGGGGTCTGGTGCCCTCCGCATGGATGTCCCTGTGGATGCAGTAACATCCGGCATCTATGTGGTACGTGTTACGCTCTCGAACAACACACTTAATTATCTCCGGGTGGTCATCGCACCTTGAGCCAAGAACTGATGTTGACCGGACTTCTATATGGCCTGAGCCGAAGACGCCACCTGCTGAGGTGGCGTTGTTCGGCTCTTGCATTATGTATACCGGTACTCTTGACCGCACAGGAGATCTGCGACAATGGGATCGATGATGACGGGAACGGCCTGATCGATCTGAACGACACGCTGGCTTGCCCCTGCACGCTTCTCCCTCCGCAGGTGAACCTTATCACGAATGGCTCTTTTGAGGATCACACCTGTTGTCCGAACGCCGATCCATCATGGCCTATCGGCCACATCGACTGCGCCAATGGCTGGGACGATTATATGGTATCGGCCTCCTGCGACTACTATGCCTGCGGCTATATGCCGACCGGTGTTCCGCAGCCCATCCCCGATGGCAATGGTTTGGCCGGTTTCGGACAGTTCACCGACTGGAGCGGGATCAACAGCTATTACGAAAACCTGGTCCAATGCTTGGCCACGCCACTGGTGAACGGTGCAGCGTATGAGTTCTCGTTCAACATGGCAGCGGTGCGAAGTTCCATGGCACCAGCGATCAACCTGAACCTCACCGTTCCGGTGAATTTCGGCCCGATCGACATGGTGCTCTATGGAATAGATACCTGTCCATCCTCCCCCTACGTGGCCTATGATCCCGTATGGGGCAATCCCTTACCGGCAACCATATGTGCCACCGATCTGCATTGGATACCACTGGGCCAAGTGACATATAACCCCGTGGGCGCTTGGCAGGAATTGAGCTTCACATTCCAAGCGCCGTTCGATGTGGGAGCGATCCTGTTCGGTCCTGCATGCCCCATACCAGCTGACTATATCAGCACAAATTCGACTTGGCCCTACTTTCTCATGGATGACATGAGCCTGGTCCCTGTTGAACTCTCGTTAACGACCACAGGAAATCCCTGTACCAACGACCTGTTGCTCACTGTGGCACCTTTTGACCTCGTGAACAATACCTATCAATGGTATTTGGACGGGGTGGCCCTAGTGGGGGAGACAGGTGACTCGCTTCACGCGTCAGACCTTGGGTTGGGTGCCGGCATGTACGCGATGCGGCTCATACGCTGGGACGGAACTTGCGCATTGGCCCAGACGGAGGTCGTTTCTCTTTATCCGGAGCCCTTGGCCAGTGCTACGCCGTCCTCGGGTTGTGCTCCGCTCAATGTGGTCTTGAACAACCTCACCGACCCGGCATTGAACGGGTCCGTGATGTGGGACCTTGGGGATGGTGCCACGTCCGTGGCAAACTCGGTGCTACACACCTACGTGCTCCCCGGCAGCTACGACGTCCGCCTTACCGTTACCTCCGCGCTCGGCTGCATGTCGGATAGCCTCTTCGAAGGCTTGGTGACCGTGTACCCGACACCGCAGGCGTCATTTTTCCCTGATACCACCGTAGGCTGCGTCGGATTGGAGGTAGGATTCACCAGCATCAGCACCCCGGCTGGTACCTATGATTATTCTTGGTCCTTCGGTGATGGCGTCATTACCGATCAGAACCCGGTACAGCATGCCTACAGCGCCCCGGGGACGTATAATGTCATGCTCACGGTGACGTCCGCTGACGGCTGCCATGATGATACGCTCAGGTCCCAGCTCATCCAGATCCTTCCCACGCCCGAGCCTGCATTCTCTTTCTCCCCGGACAACGGTTGTGTTCCGCTTCAGGTCCGCTTTGACAATCAAACCCCGGACGCGGATCATCAATCCGCTTTTTGGGACCTCGGTAACGGACAAACGGACACGACTACCAATGCGGACGGGCTTTACGTTACTCCAGGCAGCTATACTGTGTCGTTGACCATGACCAATGCGATCGGGTGCAGTGCTACATTAACGGTGAACAATGCAGTGACCGCACACGGTTTACCAGTGGTCACCTTTTTCGTTGACCCCGACACCGGTTGTGCCCCCTTGCAAGTTGAGTTCACGAATACCACCGACCCGGGAATGATCGGAGGTTGCACTTGGCAGTTCGGCGATGGGGCTAATTCCTCGTCATGCGGTACCTCACACACCTACCAGTATCCCGGGACCTACAACGTTTCCCTCACCGTCACTTCACCATTCGGTTGTGAAGGCGATACCACCTTGTACCATTTGGTTCATGTGGATCCATCACCTTCAGCACATTTCGCTTTCGGCCCTCAGCCTACTGATTTCTACCATCCAGACATTATGTTCAACGACCATTCAAGCGATGATGCCATCGCTTGGTATTGGTCCTTTCCACAAGGATTGCCCAGTAACTCTGCGGATACGGTCGTAATGGTCTCTTTCCCGGGTGACCAGGGCGGGACCTACCCAGTGGAACTGGTCGTAACGAACATCTTCGGATGTACGGACACGATCGTACATCCAGTGAAGATCGATGGGATCTTCAGTGTTTACGTTCCCAACGCGTTCACACCGAATAGCGATAGCGTGAACGACCTGTTCTATCCCGTGATCAAGGACGCTGACGGACGTGATTATGACTTCAGCGTCTTCGACCGATGGGGTGCGGAGATCTTTCATACCGTGGATATGGGGACCGGTTGGGATGGCACGGTGAAAGATTCTGAACCCAAGACGGACGTTTACACTTGGAAGCTCCGCGTCCGCAGTGCCGTGGACGGGTTCATGCGGGCTTATACCGGGAAGGTGACGGTACTCCGCTAGGTCCTCGGTCCCCGCAACTTGTTGAACTGCCCATCCCATCCGGAATGGTCGTTCCCTAAGGATCTACGATCCTTGAGGAACACTATCGATCACGGCGACCGTACCCATGAAACACCCCCTCCTCCATGCGCTGCCCATTTTAACCAGTTGGTTGCTTCTTGGCGGTTCCGCCAAAGCCCAGCTTGCGGTGCAGAACAACCTCACGCCGAACGAACTGGTGAATTCGATTCTTGTGGGGCAGGGTGTCACGGTAAGTAATGTGACCTTCAATGGGCAACCGGCCAGCACAATCAACGACCAGATCGGTTCGTTCAATGGTATTTCCTCCAACCTGGGCTTGATGGATGGTGTGGTCCTAGCGACCGGCCAAGTTCCGCTGGTGGTGGGTCCCAACATGAATCCCAGCCTCACCGTGCCGCCTGCTTTGCCGGTGAACATTGCCGATCCCGATCTTGCTTATTTCGTTAGCATGCAGCGATGTGTGGCTGTGTTGGAATTCGATTTCATCCCCACCGGTGACTCGCTGAGCTTCCGCTTCGTCTTCGGTTCGGAGGAATACCCGGAATATGTCTGTTCGCAGTTCAACGATGTGTTCGGCTTCTTCCTCAGCGGCCCGGGTATCAACGGCCCGTACACCAACAATGCCGTCAACTTGGGCGTGTTGCCCGGTACGCAAGTGCCCGTCGCGATCAATACGGTGAACAGCGGTTCGCCCGGTATTTTAGGAGGCGGGGCATACGTGTGTGCGGCATCGGATCCGAACTGGCAGGCCAACTCCGCTTATTACGTGGCGAACACCGGCGGTGCAACGGTGGAACTGGACGGCTTCACTGCCGCACTACGCGCTCGCGCAGCCGTGAGATGCGGACAAGTGTACCACATCAAGATCGCTATTGCACATGCAGGGGATGCCAGCCTCGACTCGGCTGTTTTCATCGAGGGTGGCAGCTTCTCATCCACGGGTTCACTCGCCGTATCCGTCACCACACCCTTGAACGACGGTACACTCACGGAAGGATGTGGCGAGGCAATGGTGACGGTGCAACGACCCTCTGCCGAAGGCATTGCCGATATACAATTGACGTATGATGGTGCCGGTATAACGGCCGATGATCTTGACGGAAACCTTGCACAAGTGACCATTCCTGATGGTTCGCTGAACGTGACGTTCCCGATCAATGCGGTCCGCGACCCGGGAGCGGAAGGTGATGAGCTCCTAACGATCCATGCGACATGGATATCAGCTTGTGGCGCTACGTTGACCGATTCCGTTCCATTGGCCATCATGGATTACACGCCAATGGAGATCATGGCTGATGATCTTTACTTGGAGTGCGGTACGGACAGCGTCCTGTTAGAGGCTTATGTGCATGGCGGGTTGGGTGCTGCTCTGTTGGACTGGGGCAATGCGGGTGCCGGTGATCCAGTCTTCGTTCCTGGGCTGACCAACGCGACCTATACCGTCACTGCCACGGACCAATGCCCCGAAGCCATCAGTATGGAGGTACGCGTTATTTCCGGGTGTGACATCACGATCCCGAACGTGATCACACCGAACGCGGATGGCCTGAACGATGCGTGGGTGATCAATGGGCTTTACAAGATTGGCAGTTCCGTGAACGTCTTCAACCGTTGGGGCAACCTGGTCTATGAATCGGCCAATTATGCCAATAACTGGCGCGGGGCCGGACTTCCCGACGGCACCTATTTCTACGAAGTGGTCGATGGCCGGTCCGGACAGCGGCTTACGGGTTCATTGACCATTTTGGGCGACGGAACCAACTGAGCCCGTGCCGGCCGAAGAGACACATCTTTTCGTGGCACGGTCATCTGGAATTGAGCGTTGGCTTAGTTCCGCACCAACACGAACTATCCGCCCCGTCCGCGTGACAACCGAGGTCGCGTTCCGATACTTTGCTTCCGTTGCCTTCGCGCACTTATTGACAACGCACACATTCACCAACCAAACCCAACACTCATGCACACGCGTTACTCGTTCCGCAACCATCCTGCGCGCCAACGTTGGCGGTTGGGGTTGGCAACATTGGCCTGTACAGGCCTGCTGGCCTCCGCCAGTGCACAGACCGCCAATTTGTATAGTTTCTCCACCAGTACCGGTGCATCGTTAGAGGACATGAGCGGGGCCACCACCCTGCTCGGAGCCAATCAAGACTATGCCAGCGTAGTGGGGGTGAACATTGGATTCAGCTTCAGCTTCGAAGGCACGGCATACACGCAGTTCTCCATCAACGAGAATGGTAATATGCAGTTGGGCTCCGGTAATGTAGGCGGTGGCCAAGTCTATAACCCTTCCAACGCTTCAGCTGCACAATTGCTTCCTTTCAGTATGGATGTCAGCACATGGGCCAATGGTGCTGTGACTACCAAATTGTCGGGCACCACGCCAGATCAGTTGCGTATAGTTCAGTGGTATGTTGGAACTGCTACATCAGCTAACACAACCTTCCAGATGATCTTGGCCGAGGGCACGAACACGGTGGAATTCCGCTATGCTGCCGGTGTGGCCGATGGATTGGACAACTTTGTCGGAATCTTCGGCTCCAACCCGAGCCAATACCTCAACGTTCGCCCAGGTCCTGTGGGTAGCAGCACCAATGCTGCGGCGTTGAATCAGTGGCCGGGTTCAGGTCGGTCATTTTTATTCACCCCACCTGCACCGTGCACGCCCCCTCCTGCACCGGGCAACACGTTGGCAAGTGTCACGTCCGGATGCCCTGGCGTGACCGCCAACCTTAGCCTGCAGAACTCCACCTCCGGCAGCGGCGTAAGCTACCAGTGGCAGTCCAGCCCGGATGGGATGGCACCATGGACCAATGTGAGCTCGACTACTGTGACCTACATGACCAGTGCACTTGTAGCGACCACGTGGTTCCGATGTGAAGTGACCTGCAGCGTAGGCGCCAGCACCGTGGCCAGCAATCCAGTGCAGATCACCGTGTCCAGCCCGGCACCTTCCTATCAAGTGTTCAGTGGAACGCAGATCACGGAGTCTTTCGCTTCGTGGGGTAACCGCTGCAGCACCACCGACGTTCCTTCCAGCGCATCCAACTTCTGGACAAACTCCCCAGCATATGGCCCCGGTAGCTGGCGCCGGAATGACCAAGGCGCTTCTGCCGGTTGGAACAACATAAGCGGTTACTCCTACAGCGATGCCAACGGTGCCGTGGCCCCGGCAGCCCGCTTCCACAGCCGTCAAGGTGGGTCGGTCGTTGGAACCCTTGACTACCACGTCAACATGATCGCGGGCAGCGGTGCGGAACTGCTGAGATTCGAATACATCAATTCCTCAAACGGCATACTCGAAGTCCTTGTTTCCCAAGATGGGGGGAGCAACTTTACATCCTTGGGCACACCGCTCAACTATGTGGGTGGCTCCGTTTGGTCGACCAAGGAATATACCATCGGATCTACATCCGCCCAAACGGTGATCCGCTTAAAGGGAACGGCAGGTGCACCTGCCTCGGGGAACGACATCGGAGTGGACAATTTCCGGATCATACCCGTTGCCAGTTGTGTCAAACCCTTGGCCGTTGGCGCCACCATTTCGGGCCCCGGAACAGTGGATGTCAACTGGACCTGCACTGCCTGCGCCGGTTCATACATCATTGAATACGGCACCACCGGGTTCGCTCCCGGTACCGGCGCTACCGCCGGTGGTGGGACCATGGTGACTTCCGCGAGCTCACCCGTGTCGATCCCCGGTATTGCCAATGGTAATTTCCAGTTGTATGTCCGCCAAGATTGCGGCAGCGGCTCATACAGCGAGAATTCCGCACCCGTTGCGTTCAGTGTCGTGGCCGGGGACTTTTGTTCGAACGCCATCAACCTTACCACGCTTCCGCTGACCGACTGGTCGACCATTGCCAACACCGCAGGTGCGCAGAACAACTATTCCAGCTCCGCCTGCTTCGCCAGCATGACCGGCCCTGATGTGGTGCTCTACCGCGATGTGGAGGTCGGCGCCGCGATCACCTTCATACTACAGGGCATCGGGAACAGGCTGACGGTGGCTATTGGAGGCACTTGCCCGGGAACCACCAGTCTGGCCTGTACGCCTATGGGTGGCGGTTACTTGGAGCTGGGTGCATACGTACAGGAGATCAATTTTGACAACGTGTTCTCGTGGACCAACAACGGTTGCAATACCCAGCGGTTGTACATATTGGCCAGTGGCACAAGCGCGTCCGGCGGTCAGGTCTATATCGCCAGCTATGCGTATACCCCCGCTTCCGGGCCTCTCTGCGCAACGGTCGATGGCCTTGCGGCGAACGTAACGGGTCCCAACACGGCCGATGTGATCTGGAATTCGACGTGCAGCGGCAACGTGATCGTGGAGTACGGACCTGCCGGATTCACGCCGGGAACGGGTGCCACCGCAAATGGCGGAACGGTGATCCCCGTGAGCGGGACGAGCACTTCCCTGAGCGGCCTCAGCATGGACATGGCGTATGACGTCTATGTGCGGAACGATTGTGGCAGCGGCGACTACGGGCCGAACGGAACGGCTTCCACCTTCACCATCTTCAACGGTGACGACTGCAGCCGTGTCATCGCGCTCAGCGGAGTGAGCGGCGCACTGGAGATCAATACCACAGGGACCAACGACGACCTCTCGGTCTGCGGCATAGGCAACACCGGTGGTGATCTGGTGATGTCCTACATCGTGGAGCCGGGTCACGGTATTTATTTCGCTAGTACCCCGGCAGCACCTTACATCGGGCAAGTACGCATAGCCTATGGAAGTGGATGCCCAGGAACGATTGAGTTGTACTGTGCGTCCGGTTCCGTCGACTACCTATGGTTGAATGAGACCGGCGTCGAAGAGACCGTCTATTTCATCCAGGATGGTGCCGATGAAGGTGTGAGCACTGTGGAATGGATCTACTTCCCCGAATGTGCGCTTAGCGATACGGATAATGACGGCATCAATGATTGTGACGACTTCTGCATCAACTTCCCGGGACAAGTGGGAGACCCCTGCATGAACGGCGGCACCCCGGGAACGATCAGTGCAGATTGCCAATGTGTTACCACTTGCACGGGTAACAAGGTTGTTGTGACGATCAATACGGATAACGATTCGGCACAACTCTCTTGGGCCATCACTGATGCGAACAATGCGGTGATCGCCACGGGTGGACCGGGCGCTGGCCAAGAGAATACCCAGGTGAGCGACACCGTATGCCTGGGCACTATGCCGGAAAGTATCTGCTACGGCTTCAAAGTGACGGACAGCTTCGGTGACGGCATCACCGGCGGTGGTTGGGAATTACGCACCACGGACGGCAAGACGATCCTGAAGGACACCTTTAGCGGAGGTGCTGTATCCCCGGCCAACCCGCCCGTAACGGCAACCTATGGCAGCGGACATCCTTTCTGCCTGCCCTTGGGCACCGCCTCCTTGAAGTCCAACGAATGCGGACTGTTCAACAACACGCTGAACAGCCGTGTGTATGCCAACGTGGTTCCGGGTGCCACGCAGTACGAGTTCCAATTCCTGGATCCCGATGCCGGCTATGTGCGCAGCGTGGTGAAGGGTGGGAACTCCGTGCTCTTCATCGACTTCGGTGGTCCGGTGAACGCTTTGGTACCCGGTAACAAATACTTCGTGCGGGTACGTACCGATGCCGGAGGACCGTTGGCTGCTGCCAACTACGGCCCGGGTTGCGAAATGGGCCTTGCTTCGGTCGGCGTTGTCCGCTGCACACAGCTGATCAATGCTCCGGCCTATGGGCATAGCTGCAACGAGACGCGTGCCTTTGGTAGCTCGGCCAGCAGCTTCATCTACGCCACTCCGGTGTTGGGTGCCAATGCCTACACGTTCCACATCTACATCCCTGGCGAACCGACTGCGCTGGACACCACTATTACCCGTGGAACATACATCCTGCAGCTGAAGTGGCCCGGACGTCCGATGGCCAACGGCAGCACGTACAATGTGGATGTGAAGACCACGGTGAACGGTATCCAGAGCAACTACTGCTTGCCATACTGCACCATTAGCATCAACAACAGCTACACCGGGCTTATCAACGAGTTCGCGCCAATGGAGGATCTCTTCAGTGGTGACGTGCAATTGTGGCCGAACCCGGTGGCGGACGGTCGCGTGAACCTGGCCATGAACGGCTTGGTGGATGCGGACCAACGGATCGGTCTGGAACTGTACGACATGTTCGGCAAGAAGGTACTGGCCCGTGAATACGGCAACAGCGGAAGCAGCTTCAGCACGGTGCTGGAACTGCCGAGCGAGGTGTCCAGCGGGGTCTACTTGGTAAACCTGACGGTGAACGGCGTAACCACGGTGCAGCGGTTGAGCGTGGTGCGTTGATCTAAGAACTATTGCTCAGGAACCGCCCCATGGCGGAAGACCTGAGGAGGGACAAAAGCAAAAGCCCCGGCGGGAGCGCCGGGGCTTTTTGCTGGACCATATTTTTCCGACCTATGCCCAGCAAATTGAAAGATCCGTAGCTCGGTAGGCTAGGGAGCTGATTCCGAAGGATCTGCGTATTACTACGGACTGGACGAGAATGTCCGCCATCGACCGACGTTACGAGCGGCTGTTTTCAGTTGGAGGGTGGAAGTCCTATTCGTATAAAAGCTCTTATTGGCGCGAAGAGGGATCAATCCTTTCGATCGTGTGATACACCTCACATGTTGGCACGGACGGTGGCGGTGCGTTCGGTCCAGGTCTTCCGGTGAAGACATCCGCAAGGCACAAACCCATCTGAATCCAGGAATTGTCCTTGCACAGATCCGTGAAAGGGCAGCGACTGCGCAGCGGAACGACCTTGCAATTCAGTTCCGCTTCTTGAACAGATTAACAATTACGGAAGATGCTCATGCATGTGTTCACAGCACTGTGCACCTTGTGTTGGCAGGAAGGCTTTCCCGGATCGGGATCCGCTGACCAGCCCGTTTTTCTTTGCCTAGATATAACCCGTCAAGCAGTCCTTGCAGAGCGCGAAGGCAATTTGAAAGGATCCTCCCGTACCTATCGCTTATTAAAGATGGATCACACGTAAATGCCCTATGAAACCATGCACGGAGGACAGTACCTGCACTTGGTATGCTCCGGAGGGCAGGGCATTCAGGCCGTTTATGATCATGGTCGCACTTTCAGGTTGCTGGATCGCCTTCTCCAGTACGGTGCGCCCTGTAACATCCCTGAATGAAGCCGTGATCGTTTCCCCTTCGCTCATCGGGCGGTCGAGATGGATCGAGATGTCATCATGGAACGGGTTGGGCCACGCGCTGACACTTGTTCCAGAGCAGGGCATCAGCACCAGTACCGGCAATACTTCCATGGCACCATTGAGGTCCGACTGCACCAAGCGGTAATACGAAACGCCAGTGTTCAACGGGGCTGGATCTAGGAAGCGATAGTGTATGTAAGACGAGGAATTCCCGCTGCACGGCACGGTTCCGACCGTAACCCAGGTCTGTCCGTCCTTGGACCGCTGCACGTTGAAGTTGGCACAATCCTGCTCAGAAGCCGTGGCCCATTCGATGAGCGCCACACCGTTAACGCACTCCACGGATGAACTGGCCAGGTTGATGGGCAAAGGTCCGCAACTTGTCAGATCGGTCTTCACACTCGGGACCTGCAGGTCATGGACGCCTTGTTGGAACCAGCGCCCGTATAAGCGACCGTCCAATGCTGTGGCGGGAAGATGGCATACGCGTGCTCGCCATGCCGGATGGCTGGAAGTGGCGCCTAACGTTGAGATGCTGTGTTTCAATAGCACGCCAGGCAAACCACTGTCGGTCCAGGTGGCTCCCTGTCCACTATAGGCGGTGCTATTGACAGGAAAGATCACGGACGGGATGCTGTTTCCGTGCCCTATGAACTGCCACGCCAGCTTCAGCTTGGAGCGCCCCATGGAGGATCGGGCCAACTGTCCTATTGCCCAGGCACAATCCGGGTCGAAGGTCCCGTTGCTCGTACGCACCGGTGTGACCAGGTCACCCCGATATTGGTAGGTGGGCATCGGCAATGCTCGTGCAACGTTGCCAAGGAAGACATAAGTGCCACCTTCGTTGGAAAAACCGGTTGACTGTCTTTCCGTTCCGATGACCACATCGCTGTATCCATCCCCGTTCACATCGCCGGCCAACGCCACGCTGAAACCGAAATTCGACTCTGTGTTGCTTCCATACACGGACCAAGCAGCCGTGGCAAAGGTACCGGAGGTCGAACCGAGATGGATGCTGGCCATCCCTTGGTTCAGGTACATAAAGGATTGAAGGTGCGCCCCCACGATCACATCGCCGAAGCCATCCCCGTTCACGTCGCCTGCTGAACAGACCGATATGCCCATCTGCCCTTCCAATTGGCTTCCCTCGATGATGGTGTTGGCGCTTGTCGATAGACCGGTGGATGGTGATCCTTGATAAACGTAAGCACGCCCCGCGTGTGTTAACGCTCCGCTCGTATGGTAGTATTCTCCCACGATCACATCACTGTATCCATCCCCGTTCACATCGCCCGCATAACTGACGCTTACGCCGAACTGTGAGCCTGAATGTGCCCCGAACGCCGACCAGGACGGTAAGGCTGAAGGGCCGGTGGGGGAGCCGTAGTAGGCGAAAGCACCGCCCCGGTTGTCATTCACGACAACATCATGAAGATTTGCACCCACGATCACCTCATCATAACCATCCCCATTCACGTCACCAGCGGTGGAAACGCTGGATCCGTAGAAGGAATAGGGAGTACCCAGCGCCGTCCAGTTGGCGATGGCCGGCAAACCGATCGACGAGCCATTGAACACATACACCTTCCCTTCATCGTTGCCGAACATGTAAGCACCCAGGATCACATCGCTGAAACCGTCCCCGTTCACATCACCTGCGCCGGCCGAGCCGTAAGCGAAACGGTCACCTACGTTCTCACCGGTCTTCGTCCAAGCGGGGACCGCGGAAAGGCCGGTTGAAGAACCGAGGTAGAGGTATGCCTTTCCCCTCCACGTGTAATTCGGGAAACCCGGAGCACCAACAATGACATCCCCATAACCATCCCCGTTCACATCGCCTGCGGAGGCCACGACATGGCCATACAGATCGTCCGTGTTTTCCCCGACCCCGCTCCATGCCGGAGTGGCCGACAATCCGGTAGCAGACCCCATGTACAACATGGCTTTACCAAGGCCGACAGCCAGGCCGGGGCCGCCGATGATCATGTCACTGTATCCGTCGCCGTTCACATCGCCAGCGGAAGAGACCGAACGTCCAAGATTCCCTTGCGCCTGCATTCCCAATTTCGACCATTGGCAAATGGACGTAAGCAGGTCCGTACTGCCGTCAAAGATGCTCACCACGCCCATTCCGCCGCGGTCCGGGGCAGCGAATAGAAGATCACTGATGCCATCACCATTCACGTCTCCCGCGGTTTGGACCGCAGCTCCCCAATGATCCCCTGCAACCAGCCCAACCTTGGACCACAACAGGTGTGCAGCATCCAGCAATAGCGGTGAGCTTCCTCGGAATACTTGCACTTTTCCTTTGTTGCCGGAATAATTCGGGCTTCCTACGATCACATCGGCAAAGCCATCGCCGTTCACATCCCCCGCCAAGGAAACCGACTGGCCTAAGCGCTCCCCGGATAAACCTGTAACGGCGATTCCGCTTACCGCGATCAATACGGTACCCACCCCGGTGCCAAGGTAGACGTAGGCGGCACCGTTGCCTGTAACTGCCCCGGGGGCACCCGTGATGAGATCCGCATAGCCATCACCATTCATGTCCCCAGCGCTGGAAACACTCCAGCCCAGATTAGCGGATCCCCCCCCAAACCGGGACGTGTTAGCCACCATGGTCAAGCCACTTACACTGTTGCCTTGGTAACAATAGACAGCCCCGTTGTTGGTAGTAGGTGCTTTTGGTTGATATGGTGCGCCTATGGCCACATCGCTGACCCCGTCCCCGTTCAGGTCACCCGCACCGGACACGCTGAAGCCGAACTGGGCATTGCTCACCGCACCGTCCGCGTTCCACCCTAAGGTCATCGTGTTCCCATGGTAGCAATAGGCCCTGCCTTGGTTGGTGCCGCTGGGTGGAACATCGAACAAAGGAGCGCCCACCAACACATCGCTAAAGCCATCTCCGTTCACATCTCCGGCCAATGCGACCGAATAGCCGAATTCACATGCGGCTTGCATGGTTCCGGTCCAGACCGCGGTGGCAACCAAGCCCGGGCCTGATGGAGCTGAACCCGCATACACGAATGCCGCTCCATACCCATTGTGCCCGGGAGCACCCACGACCACATCGCTGATGCCATCGCCATTCACATCCCCAGCGGACGAAACGCTGAATCCGAATCTCGCGTTCGTACCCGTGCCTTGCACCGTCCATGCCGGCGTGCTCGATATACCAGTTGCCGAGCCCAAGAATATCATTGCCCTACCGGCGTCGGTGAACGGGAGGTCCCAATATGGGGAACCCACGATGATGTCGCTGAATCCATCGCCGTTCACATCGCCGGCCGTGGCCGCGCTGTATCCAAAGCCTTCCCCGGGTTGGTTTCCCGAAAGCTCATGGTCCGCAGTGGAGGAAATGGGATCAATGGTGACCGGATAGAGGGCATTTTCCGCCGCTACCGATAAGACCAGCTCATCCCCGCGCAGTTCCATGCTGGAGGGAAGGACATGGCCTCTTGCATCCCAAGCCAGGAGGCCATTATAGCGAAGTACCGGAGAAAGTTCCATGGACCGTGCGTCGAAAGAATTAAAGATCACCTCTCCAGGTGTCGTCTGTACCGCGAGCAGATCGCCAGCCAACAGTAACCGAGCTTCCAATGGGCCCTTGCCTTGAGGCTCCTGCATCACGACCAGATCATGCCTCATACCGGACCGGTCGTTCGTGTAGATCATCCGGAAGGTCCCGTGGTCCACTTCCAACCGACCATCGGAGGCCATTTCAACCATCGATTTTCCGGGTAGGAGTTCCACTCCGCCGCGACCGATCCCGATCAATGAGAATGACGTATTATAGACTGAGGCTTCCTTAGTAACAGCAAGGTCGAAGCCATCCCCGCGGTACATCGCCCGCATGTTTTGCGCTTCATTCAAGCTATGGTATCCCCCGGGAGCTTCATGGATCGCATAATCTGTTGCGGGGGTGACCATGGGGGCCGCTACCCCATTGAGCGGCCCCTTCCGGTCCGCACCGATATCGGTGCTTTCTTCTACCCAATGGCCAACGTGGTCCAACGCATTGGCGGTCAACCCAAACCCCAATACAAAACCCAGCAAGGTGAAAGCAACGCTTCGTCCAAACATGAACCGGACATCCGTGGACCTGACCATTTGTGATCCCAAGGTATCCGCTCCGATCGTCGATCTTCTTCCGGACGGGGCGGAACGTTCAAGCTGGTGTAAGTGCAGTGCTTCATGGGATAAAAACGATGGAAAAGGACAAGTCGGAACACCCGGCAACTACCTTCGGCGCATGCAAAAGCGACATGCGCTTAAGGCCCGGCTTGCGGCCTTTCTTTTCTTACTGGGCGGGTTTGCCGGGCAGGCGACCGCCCAACTGCACGCCGAGCGTCCCGATGCCTCGGTGATCCTGCACCGCATGCAAAAGCTCGAAGTGGTGGGCAACGTGCTCTACATCGCGGCACACCCGGATGATGAGAATACGAGGCTTATCGCATGGCTATCCAACGGGAAGAAAGTCCGCACGGCTTACCTGAGCCTCACCCGTGGGGATGGTGGGCAGGATCTGCTGGGCCCCGAGCTCGGCGATGCACTGGGCATCATCCGCACGGAGGAGCTTTTGGCCGCGCGCCGCATTGACGGTGGCGAACAGTTCTTTACCCGCGCCAGCGATTTCGGTTTCAGCAAGAATGCCGCTGAAAGCTTCGAGAAGTGGGGGAAGGAGCAAATGCTGGACGACGTGGTCCGCGTGATCCGCACGTTCAGGCCCGATGTTATCATCACCCGTTTTCCGCCCACGCGAGAGGCTGGACATGGTCACCATGAGGCCAGTGCCATTCTTGCCCGGGAAGCGTTCGATCTGGCCGGAGATCCCAAGGCATTCCCGGATCAATTGAAGCAAGGATTGGAAGTATGGCAACCGCGCAGGCTCTACTTCAACGGAAGCACCTGGTGGAAAAAGGATCTTGCCGAGTTTGCAAAAACAGACACGGATTGGCACACTGTGGATGTGGGAGGGTTCGATCCGTTGCTCGGGCTCAGTTATACGGAGCTAGCGGGCCGCAGCCGCAGCATGCACAAGAGCCAAGGATTCGGAGCGGCGGAAACGCGCGGCGAACAGCTTGAATACCTGCATTTTGAAAAGGGGGACAGGCCAAAGGGGGCGGATATTTTCGACGGGATCGATATGACCTGGCACCGTGAAAAGGGTGCTGAGCAGGTGCAGCGTGATGTGCGCGAAATGATCGAAGGCTACAAAGTCAACGCCCCGGAAAAGAGCACCGAAAAGCTTTCGCGCTTGGCCGCTGCGGTGGATGCCCTTCCGCCTTCCAGCAGGAGAGAGCATGTCCGCCAAATGGTCGATCAGCTTTTGTTGGACGTTACCGGAACGGTGGTGGAAGCACTGGCAAAAGCGCCTGTTGTGGTCACCGGGGATAGTGTGGATGTTTCGCTGAACATCATTTCCCGGAGCGCTTCGCCGGTGGTAGTGGCCACTGCGGGCCACGAAGACCGCACATTGACGAAGAACACGCCTTGGTCCTCGAACGTCGGGCTGAAAGCGCCGATCAGCCCCGACCAGCCTTACTGGTTGGAATTTCCGCACGGTAACATGTTCACCGTCACCGACCCGGCATTGATCGGACTTCCCGTTGCTCCGCAAGAATTGCAGGTAGCGTATACGTTGAAATTCCAAGGTGGTGCAACGGTGCATGGAGAGGTGCCCGTGCTATACCGCTCGGTGGACCGGGTAAAGGGTGAAATGGAGCAGTATTGCGAAGTGGTGCCGCCGATCTCGCTGTTCGCCAGTCCTGCGGTCTTCATGGTGAAGGATACCACCGCCAAAGCCCATATCGGCGTGGAGGCCTTTACCGACCTGCCAAAGGCCGACCTGATCTGCGAACTGGTGGCTGACTGGACCTTCACGCCGGCACGGCAACCGCTGGGGGCGATGAAGCAAGGTGAACGGCTGGGTGCACTTATGCACGTGGTATCCGATGGAGCGAAAAGACGTGCGCTTCCTTACCTGCGTATGGACGTGGGCCACGCTGGACCCACCAATCTGACCAGACGCATCATCGACTACGGGCACATCCCCAAGCGCTCGTGGTATACACAGGCCACGTTCTGTGCGGTGCCGATCGATGTTAAAGTGAATGCAACGCGCGTGGGTTATATCATGGGTGCTGGCGATGATGTGCCACAGGCGTTGGAACAGCTCGGCCTCACCGTGGAGATGATCGACCCCAAAACCGCAGTGGCCGCCACACTCGGAGCGTATGATGCCGTCGTACTGGGCATCCGCGCTTACAACACTGATAATGCCCTGCAAAGCCTGAATTCCGTGCTGATGGACTACGTGAGTAAGGGTGGCACACTGGTGGTGCAGTACAATACACAAAGCAGCGACATGGTATTGCCGGATTCATTGATCGGTCCCTATCCGTTCCACATCACAAGGGACAGGGTCACGGTGGAGGAGGCAGCTCCCACTTTCATCGATCCGAAGGATCCGCTGCTGAACACGCCGAACGCGATCACGGCAACGGATTTCGATGGCTGGGTGCAGGAGCGTGGCTTGTATTTCTTGGGCAGCCTGGATCCGCACTATAAGCCGCTCATTGCTTGGAATGATCCCGGGGAGAAGCCGCTGAACGGAGCGCTGGTTTCCTGCGACTATGGCAAAGGCCGCTACGTCTACACCGGCATCAGCTTTTTCCGGCAGTTGCCTGCTGGCGTTCCTGGTGCATACCGCTTGTTCGCGAATTTGATATCGAAGAGGGTTCCATGATCGAGGACCGCCCGCCTTTTCTACGCACCTGGCGCAACGTGTACGCGCTCTTGGTGATCGTGCTGGCCGTAGAGATCCTGGTGATGTATGCGTTGACAGTACACTTCTCATGAGCACGCTGGATTGGATCGTGCTCGTGGGCACGTTGGTACTTATCGCCGCGTACGGTACTTGGCGGACGCGGAACGAAAATTCACGGGAGGACTATTTGCGCGCTGGCAATACCAGCCGGTGGTGGGCCGTCGGCTTCGGTGTGGTGGCTACGCAACTGAGCGCTGTTACCTTTCTAAGTACTCCCGGACAAGGCTACCTGGATGGCATGCGGTTCATCCAGTTCTACTTCGGCCTTCCCTTGGCCATGGTGGTGATCTGTGTGGTGTTCATTCCCATGTACTACAAGTGGAAAGTGTACACGGCATACGAGTTCATCGGCAAGCGCTTTGACAGGCGGATGCGCTTGTTCACCGCGTTCCTTTTCCTCGTGCAGCGCAGTTTCGCGGCAGGCATCACCATCTATGCGCCTTCCATCATCCTCAGCACGGTGCTGCACATCCCCTTCGTGTGGACGTTCGCCATTACCGGCCTGGTGGTCCTGTACACCACTACGGGTGGGGCCAAGGCCGTAAGCGCTACGCAAACCCAGCAAATGGCCGTGATCTTCATCGGCCTGGCCGTCACCTTCGGTATGGTGGTGCACTACCTCGCAGAGCCGTTGCCGGGAGGACAACAGGGAATGTCATTTGTGGAAAGCCTGAAAATGGCCGGTGCCATGGGGCACATGAACATCATTTCCACGGAGTTCAATGCCAACGACCGCTACACCCTCTGGACCGGACTGCTGGGCGGTTTCTTCTTACAGCTTTCTTATTTCGGAACGGACCAAAGCCAAGTGGGCCGCTACCTCAGTGGTAGCACCAGCGGGCAGGCCAAGCTGGGCATGATCTTCAATGGCTTGATCAAGATCCCTTTCCAGTTCATCGTGTTGCTCTGCGGCGTGCTTGTCTTCGTTTTCTACCTTTTCCACGCTGCACCCGTCCATTGGAACGGGCAGAATGTGGAGTTGCTCCACAAAAGCCCGGCAGCGGCGCAGATGAAGGCCTTGGAGGAAAGGCATGATGCCAATACGCTGGAGATCGGAACCCGTTCAGCGAACCTGTTGGAGGCGATCCGTTCCGGGGAAGCTGCAGGGATCGCCGAAGCCGGTGGTGCTTTGAAAGCCGTCCGCGCCAAGGATGATTCGTTGCGGAACGAAGTGAAAGTGCTCTTGTTGACGGTGGCCCCCGCCGCTGAAAAACGCGACGATGACCACATCTTCCTCTCTTTTGCGATGGGCCACCTGCCCTCGGGCCTCATCGGGCTATTACTCGCGGTGATGCTCAGTGCCAGCATGAGCACCAGCAGTGCGGAACTCAATGCGCTCGCAAGCACGACCACCGTGGACGTGATCAAGCGGGAATGGAAAGGGAACCAACAAGTAACGGCCACACGCTGGGCGACCATCGTCTACGGCATCCTCGCCATGGCATTCGCCGGTGTGGCGGCGCAGTTCGGCAACCTCATCCAAGCTGTGAACATTCTCGGTTCGCTGTTCTATGGCACCATCCTCGGGATCTTTCTCGTGGCGTTCTTCTGCAAACGGGTGCAAGGCACAGCGGTGTTCATCGCTGCAGTGGTGGCGCAGGTGGTCATCCTGGTGATGCACTTCTCCCGGATGGAAGTGGCATTCCTGTGGTACAATTTGATCGCGCCCGTCATAACCGTGGTGCTGGCAGTGGTGCTGCAAGAAGTTCTTCCATCCGCTAAGGATAAAGGTTTGCATAGCTCCGCCGTGGAGGAGTGACGACCCGATTGCAGGGTTCGGCTTAGCCTGCGCTACCGCTGATCAACAGCGAAGTACCGTTGTTCGGGTATCCTCCCTTTTCAGGTTATCCTTTCCTATGTTTCACAGCGACCTGAGCAATAACAGCAAGCAAAGGAGCTTTCCGGTCACGGACAACCTGTACAGTTTGGACGGCATCTGGGTGTATGCTCCTGCTACACTGACCACGGGCGAGAGTGGTACGGCTTCCTTTGTGGATAAGGCGGTAGGGTGGACTTCCTGAACTATTACCAAGTGTACGCGCAAACCACCTTTTACGGCGTGGAGATGCTGCTCGGGGCCGGTTCCGTGGCCGGAAGCATTTTCCATGTGGCCATTTATGACACCACTGACGTGGCTGTAGGCCAAGTGCTGAACAACGAGATCGTCGTTTCGGAAGATCGTGTGGTCACCGCCGACGGGATAGCGGCCGGAAAGGTGCAGATCCAGTTCCTCGACCAAGTCGCTCTGCCAGCCGGCGGGTATTACGTGGCGGCGATCCTGCGCCAGTCGGACGGGAACGACCTTACCATTATGGATGATCTCACCGTGCCTCAACCGTTCGACGCTAGCTTACTGTTCGTGCCGAATGACGCAACCGGACAACGTCTGCAATTATTCTAACGGTAACGCTTGGGCCATCCGCCTGGGTGCGGATCCGAGCATCGGCATCAACGAAGTGGCCGGACTTCCGGGCGTTAGCATCTACCCCAACCCGACCACGGGCGTGTTGCACATCAACACCACGAAGGCCGAAGCTACCATGGTGGAAGTTCGCAACATGCTGGGCGCCGTTGTGAAAACCGGTTCCTTCAACGGAACAATGAACACGATCGACCTCGCAGGGAACGCTGCTGGTCTTTACACCGTACGCATCGGCAACGGCACCAACTATGCCGTTAAGCTCGTAATGCGCCAGTAAGCAAGTATTTTAAAGGACTCCCTCTTGGCGCTGTGTTGCAGTGGCCATGGGGGAGTTTTTTGTACAGCGCGACTGAATGACCACGTACCATTTCATCACAGGAATGTAAACAAATCCAAATGCTGGGCAGCTTCTTGCTTCCAGCACGCGTCCATAAGCAAGTGCCCGGATCGGGACACTTAACTTTGCACCGCTAACTCTATAAAACCCATAGACCAGAAGATGAAGAACATTTACGTTCCGGCCTTGGCCCTTGCCTTGGCCTCCTGTGTTGCCTCGGCGCAAGCCCAAAGCAATCCTCAACTCGGCCTTAAGAAGCAACGTTTGGCTGCTGTTTCCGCACACCCTTCCATCCCGGTGCCGGCTATCTCCGCCAACCGTGACATTCTCTTTACCAGCGACTTCTCGAACGCAGCGGACTGGGTGATCGGGAACGAGAATGACCCGAACAACGACAATTGGGTGATCGGTACCACTGCGCCCAGCGGTTCTTTTTCCATTCCTGCTATCGCATCCACCAGTGCAGCCAACGGGTTCGCCTTGTTCGACTCCGATCTGCTCTGCGGCGGTTCGCAGAATGCTTGGATCGCCATGGCTGCACCAGTAAACCTCACCGGGTATGACAACGTCGTCCTGCGCTTCGAACAGTATTACCGCGAATATCAGGGTATGTGTTACGTGGAGACCAGCACGAACGGAACCGATTGGGGCAATACCATCCAGATCAACGACATCGGTGGTAATTCCAGCACCGCCAACCCCCAAGTGCTTTCCGTGAATCTTTCAAGCGCCATCGGCGGCGCAAGTGCTGCTTGGGTACGTTTCCGTTACATGGGCGGATGCGACTATGCTTGGATGATCGATGACGTGTCGATCGTTACGCAGCCTGATAATGAAATGGTGATGGACTATGGCTTTACCTCCCAGACAGGTACAGGCTATGAATACGGCCGCATCACTGCAAACCAAATGTTGCCTAGCCTGAACGTAGGTGCTGAGATCGTGAACTTTGGTGCCAATGATCAGACCAATGTCGTTGTGAACGTTTCTTTCCAGGATCCCTCCGGTGTGGAGATCGGGACGGCCACTACTACCGTAGGTACCATGGTAACCGGTGATACCGTTTTGACGGACGAGAACATCGCACTGTCAAACCCCCTCGCGGTCGGTGTTTATAGCGCCATTTTCACGTTCACCAGCGATCAGGTCGCCTTGGATGATGACCCCACGAATAACAGCAAGACGCGTAAGTTTGAAGTAACGGGCGACCTCTACGGCTTGGACGTTATTGGTGTCGTTCCCGATGCTGAGTTGAACTTGGAGCGCTACGGTACCGGTTCATTCGCGGACAACGAAGTGGACTTTGGCCTGTTGAACTACTACCAAGTGAATGCGCAAGCTACTTACTATGGTGTACAATTCCTCTTGGGTAGTGAGTCTAGCGCTGGTGCTATTTATCGCGCAGCGGTCTATGATACCACCGACGTTGGATCCGTGCTCAGCAATGAGCTCACCGTTTCCGAGGACATGGTGCTCACACAAGCACAGGTCACCGCAGGCGTGGTGAATGTTCAGTTCCTCGACCCCATCACGCTGCTACCGGGCGGTTACTACGTGGCGTTGAAGTTGAGCAAGGCGGACGGCAATGACATCTATGTGTTGAACGACCTCACCGTGCCTCAGCCTGGTGCAGCCAGTTTGATCTACCTGCCGGTTGACGATCAGAACTTGAATCTTTACTCGAACGGCAATGCATTCGCCATCCGCCTCAGCGCGAACCCGAACGTGAGCGTGCAGGAAGTGTCAGGTTTGGAAGGCGTAAGCATGTACCCCAACCCGACCACGGGTGTATTGCACATCAACACCGCCAAAGCGGAGACCACCACCGTGGAAGTCCGTAACATGTTGGGTGCTGTGGTGAAAACCGCCACCTTCAACGGTACGGTCAACACGGTTGACCTGCGTGGAAATGCCGCTGGAGTCTACAGTGTGCGCATCGGCAACGGTGCCAACTATGCGGTGCAACTGGTAACGCTCCAGTAAGAGGACCGGTTATTTGGACTCCCCCTTGGCGCTGTGAACAGTGGCCTTGGGGGAGTTCTTTTTTGTCCGGGCCCCAATGGTGAGCGGGTTGAGAGCTGGTTCCTTGGGCTGCATCCCTATGATGGTTGCATCACTTGTCACCGTTGCTCACATTACACGCGCCATTCCTTCGTTCGAGGCTCCAGCGCAGATCGGCGATCCCTTACCTTGCGCACCGGAAACAGATCAAACAAAAAACAAACTGCATGAAAGGCATTTACACCTTCGGTCTAGCCCTGACAGTGGCTGCCGGAAGCACCTACGCCCAGAACGGGCCGGGTAACCCGCACGCAACGGCAAAGTTGCAGACCTATACGGCTGAACCGACCCTGATGGGTACAGCTCAACATCCATTGAATGCCTCCGGCGTGGAACGGGAAGTGCTCTTCACGGAGAATTTCGCGAACGGACTTGCTGGCAACAACGGTTTTGGCGGCTGGACCGCGTCCGGTCCTAATGGCGATGTGTGGCGCTACACCCACACCGGACCCAATGGTGCTTACAACAATCTGAACGAGAAGATCACTTCGCCGACCGTTGCCAATGGTTTCGTGATCTTCAATTCGGATTCCGTTAATACGAATTTCGCGAACAACCCTCCTACGAACATCGAGCCCAGGGCTTCGCTGACGGGGTCGTTGGAATCCCCGGTGTTGGACCTTAGCGCGACCCCCGCTGTGGAGATCCGCTTTTCACAACGTTTCCGGTTCTGCTGCTCTGACAATACGCCAGGCCATTTTCTCGATGTCAGCACTGATGGCGGTGCCACTTGGCCTACACGCATCAACGTGGAAGGTGGGGTGCAGGACAATGATGATTCAGGGAACGAAGTGTTCGCCGTCAGTTTGCTCGGCGCCATCAGTGCCAACCCTGCCAACGTACGCTTCCGTCTCACGCAGGACGGCGCGAACGGTATTTCCGCTTACCACTGGCAGGTTGATGACATCAGCATCAATACGCTTCCACCCAACGAGATCATCATGGAGAATGCCTTCACCTCACAATTCGGTGGAGGATACGAGTTCGGCTACGTCCCACAGAGCCAGATGCTTTCCACGATCGACGTGGGTGCGAACATCATCAACTATGGTGGCAATCCACAGACCAACGTGGTGGTGAACGTTTCCCTTAAGAATGCGTCCAACGTTGAAGTGGGCAGTTCCGTCATCACCTTGGGTACCATTGCTGCTGGCGACACGATGCCTGCCGAAGCGCAACTCACGCTACCCGACCCGACTAACGTGGGCATCTACACCGCCTTTTTCACCATGGTGAGTGATTCCATCGCTGAGGACAACAACACTGCGAACAATGCATTGCAGCGGGTGTTCTCCGTTTCTGACGCGCTCTATTCCATCGACGGTATCGGTGTCTATCCTACCGCCATCGCTACGGGCACACAAGTAGGTACGAATTCCTTTACCGACAATACCCAGGACGTACGGCTGCTCAATTACTTCGAAGTACACACCCCGGCAACATTCTACGGTGTGGAGGTCGCTTTGGGCTCCACCACGGCCGCTGGTAGCTTCTTCAGCGTATCGGTATACGACACAACCGACGTTCTCGGTACCCCCGCGAACCTGAGTAACAGTTTCGCTGAATCCGAGTTCCATGTGATCACTACGGCGGAGAAACTGGCCCGCAAGGCCCGTGTAGCCTTCCTGGATCCATTGCCGTTGGCTGAAGGTGCTTATTTCGTTTCCGCCAACATGTACCAAGCTGACGGGCACAACATGTTCATCGTGGACGATACTACCGTGCCGCAGCCCTCCATCGCCAGCATGTTATATATCCCGAACGACGAGCCGGCTAACCAGAACCTTTACGGCGGTAACGGAACAGCTTGGGGTGTTCGGATCAGTACGGATGCATCCATCGGTGTGAAAGAGGTAAAAGGGTTACCCGGGGTGAGCATGTACCCGAACCCTACCACCGGTGTGCTTCACATCACCACCAAGAAGGCGGAGACCACCACCGTGGTGGTACGCAACGTTTTGGGCGCCGTGGTTAAGACCGCGACCTTCAACGGTACGGAGAATACGATCGACCTCAGTGGCAATGCCGCTGGTGTTTACACCGTGCGCATCGGTAACGGTAGCAATTTCGCAGTGCAGTTGGTTACGCTTAAGTAAGCGGATCGGTAAAAGAACTCCCCCTTGGCACTGGTTTTCAGTTGCCTTGGGGGAGTTTTTGTTTCCATGAGGTCCGTTGTGCAGCACTTCAGATAGAGAGGACTTCGCCGGTCAACCCGAACATGCATCTTCAATCGGCTATGCTGGCTTTCGCGTAAGTGCCAACAGGTTGATCCGAGAGGATCTTTGGCCAACATAGAGGCCGGGTTGCTTGGTGAACCGATCGCACAAAGAGCAGGATGATGCTTCTTCCCACGGGGAGAGAACGGACATGTGAAAGGACAATGCAAAAAGAGAAGCCCCTGCATCCATAAGGATGCAGGGGCTTCGAATTAATGTGGTAGTGCTTCAGCTTTACTTGCTGGACCACTCCTTGATCTTGTCCGCGTTCATTTTCACATAGGCATCGTTACCGGCTTCCTTAGCTGCTGCCATGCTCTTTTCGGCCGTGGCGATCGCCTCTTTAGGCATCCCGTTGGCGGCTTGTGCCAAGGCCAAGGTGTGCAGGATGTAGAACTTGGGATCCATGTCCGCCGCTTTTTGTGCCCACTCCAAGGACTCTTTCGGCATCATGTTGCGGTCCAACAGAAAGCGGGCACTGCTGGAATAGCCACCGGCCTTCATGTCGCCGGCCGCCATCGCCTTCTTGATGTTCGCGATAGCTTGCTCCGATGCATCAGCCGAGATCTTCAGGCTGACGCGGGTCTTATCCCAACGGATGTCCATCCGGGCCATATCGTTGTTCACGTCATCGAAGGAGATGTTCAGGGTCTCGGTGAATTCACTCGCTTCGGGCTTCACTTTTACGCGAAGCACGTCTTCCTCGTCCTTGTGATCACCCTCACCCCATAGTTCAGTGTTCTTGTTGAAGATCACCGTCCAGGAATCTTTGTCGGGGATGGCGAACACGGAGTATTTACCCTTCTCCAGTTCCTGGCCTTCGATCAGCACAGGGCCATCGATCTCGAAGGTCGTATTGGCATTAGCACCAAGGCGCCACAGCTTTCCGTATGGAAGAAGTCCGCCGAAGATCTCGCGACCATGCACGCTGGGGCGCGAATATTCCACATCAACCTTGGTAAGGCCCACTACTTGTTCCACTTCCCCGGAAGGGCTGGCTTTGGGCAGGTCTTGTGCGTTCGCGGAAAAGACGATGGCCGCAGCTGCGACCGGTAGAAATATACGTTTCATCGGTTCTTTTTGGGTATGGTGCGAAGGTAACCATTGAGCTTGCATGAATAACCCTGGAACGCAAAAGCCCCCGCCGGAAGGCGGGGGCTTTTGAACGAGGTACGAACCTTACTTAAATACCCAGATTGTCCTTGTAGGCGCGGAACTCCAGATCCTTCATTGCCTTGTCGCGCAAGCTGGCATCCATGGCCACGGCTGCTGCGAGGTGGGTGCGAACGCCTTCACCGTTGTTGGTGCGGGCAGCGATGATGGCAGCGAGGTAATGACCTTTGGCCGTGTCCTTTTCAGGGCTGGCGTTGAGGATGGTACCCGCGCCGGCCGCGTCGCCGCCGAGCATTTTCGCCAGTGCTGCATTGAAGCTGTTCATGCCGGCCATGTGTGAATTGGCCGCAGCATAGTCACCGTTCATGATGTCGATGATACCTTGATTGTACTTCGCATCCGCTCCAGCGTCGCCAGCCTTGGCGAACAATTCAGCAGCTTTCTTGCGATCACCTTTCTGACGTGCGATCACACCCAGGTTGTTATTGCTGTAAGCGTTGTCCATGATGCCATTGGCTTTCTGGAACTCAGCTTCAGCCTCTGCGGTCTTGCCTTGTTGGAAGAGCACTACGCCCACATTGTTCGTGGTGCGGTAGTCCTGTGGGTAAACGCGCTCAGCTGCCTTGTAGATGCGCAACTTTTCGTTGAGGTCGTTCGTGAGGGCTGCGGCTTTCAACAGTTCTTCCACCGTCATGGTGTCCGGATCGGTCTTGCTCAGGTTGCTCAACTCTTCGTCGCTGTAACCATTCACCTCATAATTCAGCATTACCTCCGAACGACGAAGCTTCGGCAGGATGTCCATGGAAAGCTCCTTGTAGGTTGCAGCCATGTTCTTGATCTCCTGCTCACGCTTGTTGACGTCCGGATACATCTCCAACACGCGCAACACGAGGTCCTTGTCAGCAAAGGTGCTGGCTTGAGTAGCAGCTTTGAAGCCGGCCCAGTCCTCGCCTTTGGGGTTCAAGGTGTAGAAAGCATCATCCTTGGCCACGGCCACCTTGTTGGTAGCGAGCACGCCTTGGATCCAACGCTTGGCTGTAGCAGCACGCTTGTCGGCCAAGTTCTCGTTCATGAGAACTTCACCTTCAGGAGAAGCGTAAGCATCGATGGTAACACCTTTCCAGGTGATACGGGGGTTCTTCATGGCGGTCTTCACGAACGCATTCACGTCTTTCACATCCTGATCCTTCAATTCAGTAGGGCGCACGACTTCCGATGCCACCAAGTAGTGAATGGTCGCGTTGGAACTGTGGTTGGTGATGCGCTCGAATTTGTCAGCACCGATCACCACGTGGTCATCGCTCATAACCAAGTAAGGAGTAGTGATTACGCCATCGGCCAATTTCACGGCATCGAAGGGCTTTTCCTTCTTGCCTTGCTTGCCCGTGATCTTGAGCATCAGCTGGCTTTGCTCCATGGCTGGCGTGTAGGCCACCTTGTCGCTATAGCTGAAGGACTTACCGCTCTCATAGGGAACGACCGTGTAGTTGCCCGCAGCCTTTTCACCCTGGAAACCGGCCATCTTCATCGGGCTTTCCCCAGCTGCATAAGTGATGGTGGGGGTGAGTTCAACTTGCGCCTTTTTGTAGAAGTATTTCCCCGGGAAATTCCCGTTGATGTTCACATGAACGGTATCGCCCTGAACGATCAAGGGGTCAGGGTCCACAGTGTGGGTGATGGTGGACGCATACTTGTCCATTTTACCGAGTCCGCCGCAACCGGCGAGCACCAAGGCTATCGCCGCAAACAGGGACGTACCTTTCAGGTGTTGATTTTCCATGTGTTGATCCAGTTTATTTTTCCGAAGATCGGGCGCAAACATATACACCTTCCGTGCCAAGGTGTACTACCAAGAAGGCAGTTTTGTCCACGATCTATGGTATGGTAAATGTCGACGACGACGAAACCGGACGGGCATTAGATGAACAGGATAATGCAAGCCATGAAGCCTATTCAAATGAACCTTATGATTCTTCTCATAACCGCTCCACATGGTGCCCTATGCCTCTCTCTTGCGTGACCAAGGAGAGCAATCGGGCATAGGCATCCTGTTCATTCAAGAGGTCGTGGCCGTCAATGTCCACGACAAGCACACGCACCTGCTGCAATTTGCGGAGGTGGTCCAAGTAACTCTGCTGGAGATCTGCCAAGTACTCCGTGGCAATATGTTGCTCGTAGGATCTCCCCCGGGTGCGGATGCGTTGTTGTACCGTTGCCATGGGGGTATGCAGGTATACCAGCAGGTCGGGGCGGGGTAGTCCAGCGTACATGATCGTGTATAGGTCGCGGAAAAGGGCAAGTTCATCCGTTGGAAGCGTAACGCTGGCAAAAACCTGCGATTTGCCAATGGAATAGTCCGCCACAGTGATGGGTTGGAACAGGCTGCGCTCACCCACCCGTTTCAATTGGTGGTATCGCTGGGCTAGAAAAGACAGCTCCAAGGAAAAGGCATAACGCGCCGGCTCCAGGTAAAAGCGGGGTAGGAACGGGTTGTCCGCGAATTCCTCCAGTACCACTTCCGCATTCCATTCCTGCGCCAGCCTTTTGGCCAAGGTGGTCTTACCTGCACCGATCAAGCCCTCCAAGGCCACGTATCCATAAGGCATCAAGGGCGGCTTAGCCATCAGCTCAGGGTGTTCTCCAGCATTTCCATCACGTTGCGGCCTAAGGCAGGGTGCACCAAAAGGGGGGCAATATCGGCTAACGGTGCCAAAGCGAACCTGCGGTCCTGCACTTTGGGGTGTGGTACCAACAGCTGTGGAAGCTCCAGCAAGCGGTCTTCCATGAACAGAATGTCAATGTCGATGGTCCTGGCCGTATAGCCCGGCTCATTGGAACGCGTCCGCCCCAGTTCGGTCTCGATGCGAAGTAATACATGCAGCGCTTCCATCGGCGGTAGATCGCTTTGGACCTGGATGGCGCGGTTCAGGAACAGGCGTTCGTCCTCGAAGCCCCAAGGCTCGGTGATGTGGTCGCGGCTTCTCGCTGTGATCGGCCCCATCCGCTCTGAGATGAGCGCTTCGGCGCGTGCGAAGATGGAGGCCGGATCACCGATGTTTCCGCCCAATAGCAAGGTGAATTCGGCCATTTGGCAAATGTATCGTCCTGTTCGCGAAGGCGGATAGCCGATGCCCAAAGGCGGATAAGTGCGGGTAATTCCCGTTCAGCTATCGACATTGCCGCCCATGTGATCGCACAGCCAACGTGGCCGTTCGCGATACTTTTGCACCGTTGATCAACCCCCTCACCTCATGCGTCAGTTCTTGAAGTTCATGCTCGCCTCCATGTTGGGGAGCTTCTTGCTGGGTATTGTCATGCTGATGTTGTTCTTCGGCGCCATTGCCGCGATAGGGAGCAAGTTCAGCTTGGAAACAAAGGCGACCGCGGTAGCGGACGGTTCCGTGCTCCGGATGCAACTGGACCGTGCTATTCTGGACAGGGGCAAGAAGAACCAATTCAATATTGATCTGGGGCCCTTTAGCAGCATAACCACTTTGGGCTTGGACGACATCCTTGCGGACATTGAGAAGGCCAAGCGTGATGACCGCATCAAAGGCATCTTCCTGGACTTGGGTATGGTGGATGCCAGCATGGCCACGAAAAAGGAGATCCGGGACAAGCTTGCCGAGTTCAAGGCCGAAAGTGGAAAGCCCGTGGTGGCTTTCGCCGATGTTTACACCCAAGGAAGCTACTACCTCGCCAGCGTGGCAGACAGGGTATACATGGCCCCGCAAGGTGATCTTGATTTCCGTGGTCTGCGCAGCGAGATGATGTTCTACACGGGCCTCTTTGAGAAGCTCGGAGTGGATGTGCAGTTCATCCGCGGCAGTGACAACAAGTACAAGAGCTATGGCGAGGCCTTTACGCGAAAGGACATGAGTGAGGCCAACAAGGTGCAAGTGCGCGAATTGCTGGACGGCATTTGGAGCGGCTACCTTACCGATGTGGCTCCCCAACGCAAACTGGACCAAGCCCGTTTGGACACCATCGCGACGGACCTGTTGATCCGTAAAGCCAGTGATGCCGTGGCCGTGGGTATGGTGGACAGCCTGATGTACAGGGACCAAGTGTTGGAAGCGATCAAGAACCGTATGGACCTGCCCGCCGACAAGGATGTGAAATTCACGGAGCTGCAAGATTACACCTCTGCCTATGTGGCTAAAAGCACCTTGGCCGCCAGCAGCGGGACTTCCGACTGGAAGAAGCCGAAAGTGGCTATTGTTTATGCTCAAGGCGATATTGTGGACGGCGATGGAGCCGGGGGAAGCATCGGCGGGGCCAGCCTTAGCGCTGCCATTCGCGAAGCCCGCAAGGACAGTACTGTTAAGGCCATCGTATTGCGTGTTAACAGCCCCGGTGGAAGCGGACTTGCAAGCGATATCATCTGGCGTGAAGTGATGCTTGCCAAGGCCGTGAAGCCCGTGGTGGTGAGCATGGGTGATCTGGCGGCAAGTGGTGGTTACTACATCAGTTGTGCTGCTGACCGCATTTTCGCCGAACCGGTCACGATCACCGGAAGCATCGGCGTGTTCGGCATGATCCCGAACCTGCAAGGCTTCTTCAACGATAAACTTGGCATCACGTTCGATGGTGTGCAGACCGGAAAATACTCCGGTATGCTCACGGTGAACAGGCCCTTGACCGTGGAAGAGAAGGGCATCATCCAAGGCTACATCGATAATTTCTATTCCACGTTCACACAGCGGGTCGCCGAAGGGCGGAAAATGACCGTGGCACAGGTGGATAGCATTGCCCAAGGGCGTGTTTGGACGGGTAAGGAAGCCATGCGCTTGGGCTTGGTGGATGAAATGGGCGGTCTGGAAGCGGCTACCCGCAATGCCGCCAAACGGGCCGGCCTGGATCCCGATGGTTTCCAAGTTGTGGGATTCCCTAAGGAAAAGGACCTTCTGGAGCAGATCCGCGAAAGCATGGGGTCAAGTGCCAAGACCTGGGTGGGTACGCAGGCCTTCGGTGCGGACCCTGACCTGCTTCACGTGTTTGATGCCGTTCGCAAGGTTAAGTCAATGACCGGCATCCAAGCACGGATGCCTTATGAACTGGACATCCGCTGATCACGGATCCCGGCACGTCGAAAGAGTATTCACGATCTGCTCTCCGCGGCTATTCGGCCCTGTTCCGGGACTTTGATCGCTAATGGATAAAACGCACGAAAGGCCCGGCTTTCACCAGACCTTTCGGCATACCCATAAAACCAAAACCCGAGGAGTATAACGGGTGCCTTATGGGAAGGTTTCAATTCCGGCCTTTTGTTATCCTTACTGCAGGTGTGGAACGAGACTTCAGTATTCCACTTCCACGTGATACCCCGTGTGGTTGCGCACGTTCAGTACGCGGCCGTCCGCCCAGACCAGGTATTGGCCCTTGATGCCGTGCAGCCTCCCTTCCAGCTCGGAGAGTTTCTCCAACTGCACGTTCACCAGCTTCGGAGGCAGGTCGTTGAGCGGGTAGGAGAGGCGTACGATCGGTGCGTCAGGCAGCAGATACTCGCGGAGCGCTTCGGTGGTTCGGGACATGGCGGTCATGCGTGCTTCCTCGAGCAGACCCTCCGCCTCCTTTCCGTCAGCAGTAAGCATGGCTTTCCACTGTGTGCGGTCCGCGAAGAGGCGTTTGAGGTCCACTTCCAGGGCACCAGCCAACTGTCGGTACGGTACGCGGGCAATGGGCACCGCCGCCACCGCGCCTTGATCGATCCAGCGCACTGGTGCTTGCGTACTGCGCGTTACACCGACTTTCACGCCGCCGGTATAGGACAGGTAAACGATGTGCTCCTGTAAGTGGTGTTCCCGTTCCCAATCCACGTCTCTTCCCATGCCCGAATGCGCTTGGCACAGTTCCGGGCGGATGATGCACGGGCTGGCTTCCGGCGCGCTTTGGAGGCAGGGGTAACACGTACCTTGCCCGTAGAACTTCTTGACCCGCTTCCCGCAGCTCATACAGGTGCGTGCGCCGGTGAACCGTAGAGTGAAAGGAGCGCCGATGCGTTCCTTCATGGACAGGCCGCCAGTTTCCAAGGAAAGCCCATATTCCACGCAGCCGCCTTCACCCACAATGGCCATCATTTTTCTCAGGGGCGTGCCGTCCATTCGTGAAGCCGTGCTAACTTCCGCACGAAAGTAGTGGTCACTACTTCCACCACCCGATGCCCGTCAACGCCTTGTTCTCCTTCCTGATGAAGAAGCGGCTGCAGCAGATCGAGCTGTTCCGGGACCATCCGCACGAAGCCCAATTGGAGGTGTTCCAGCGGTTGGTGGACAATGCCCGCTACACCGCTTGGGGAAGGAAGTACGACTTTGCATCGATCACCAGCCCGGACCAGTTCCGCGAGCGTGTACCGTTGCAGGATTATACGGATGTAAAACCCTGGGTGGACCGTATGCGTGGTGGGGAGCAGAACCTGCTTTGGCCCACGGACGTGAAATGGTTCGCAAAGAGCAGCGGCACCACCAACGCTAAGAGCAAATTCATCCCTGTGAGCCGCGAGGCCTTGGAAGAATGCCATTACAAAGGCGGCAAGGACCTCTTGGCGCTGCATTATTCCATGCATCCGCAAAGCCGCCTATACCAAGGCATGAACATGGTGGTGGGCGGAAGTAGCGCCATGGAACCCTTGCGCAATGATGCCTATTCCGGCGATCTCAGTGCCATCATCATCCGCAACCTGCCCATTTGGGTGGAACTGCGCCGCACCCCAGTGCTGGAGACGGCGTTGATGGATAATTGGGAGGAAAAGGTGGAGCGCATGGCGCGTGAGACCATGCGTGAAGATGTCCGCAGCATTGCGGGCGTCCCTTCTTGGACGCTGGTGGTACTGAGGCGCATCCTGGAGATCACCGGCAAAAAGAACATGCTGGAGGTTTGGCCCAACTTCGAGCTCTTCATGCATGGTGGAGTAAGCTTCAGGCCCTATGTGGAACAGTACCGCGCGTTGTTCCCCGCGCCGAACATGAACTATTTGGAGAGCTACAATGCCAGCGAGGGCTTCTTCGGAATAACCGACCGGCCAGGCTCCGATGATCTGCTGTTGATGCTGGATTACGGCATCTTCTTCGAGTTCATTCCCGTGGAGGACCTCGGGGCCGAGCAGCCTCGCACCAAGCTGTTGCACGAGGTGGAGACCTACCGTGACTATGCACTGGTCATCTCCACCAATGCAGGCCTGTGGCGTTACATGCCAGGGGATACGCTCCGGTTCACCAGCACGGATCCATACCGGATACAGGTGAGCGGGCGGACCAAGAGCTTCATCAACGCCTTCGGGGAGGAGCTTATCGTGGAGAATGCCGAACGGGGTATCGAGGCCGCCTGCCGCACTACCGGCGCCGTAGTCTGCGACTATACGGCCGGACCCGTCTACATGGGTGATGATGCCCGGGGAGGCCATGAATGGGCCATCGAGTTCGAGCTGCCACCTAACGATCTGGAGCAGTTCACCACGGTGCTCGATCACACCATGCGCGCCCTCAATAGTGATTACGACGCTAAACGGACCACCGGCATGGTCCTGCGCAGGCCCTTGGTGCACGCTATGCCGAAAGGCACCTTTCACGGCTGGTTGAAGGAACGCGGAAAGCTCGGTGGACAGAACAAGGTGCCGCGCCTATCCAACGACCGCGCGATCTTGGATCAATTGTTGCTCCCGGCCCAAGAATGAGGCGTTCCGCCCTTGCTTTTATCCTTCTGGCACCGTTGCTTGCAATGGCGCAAAACGATACGACACATTGGTCCTTGCAAGGCCGGTTCGACCGGTTCACCACCGACGACCTCGGGAATTTATATACGCTGCAGGGTAACGATCTCGACCTGTATGATCGCACCGGTAGGCACTTGGCGCATAACAGCCTGAACACCTTTGGTGCTATCGACCGCATCGATGCGTTTTCTTCCTTGAAGCCATTGATATTTTCACGTGCACAGGCCCAGCTTGCCCTGCTGGACAATACGCTCAGCATCCAAGGACCCGTGTTGGACCTCGCTTCGGCGGGTTGGCCCACGGTGGCGATCGCATGCATGGGCGTACAGAACAGATTCTGGTTTTTCGATGAGCGTGAAGGTGCGCTCGTGCGGACCGATGCACAACTAAGGCCCTTGGCCAATTCCGGTAGGCTCGACCAACTGCTTGGTGTGCTACCTCGGCCCACCTACATGGAAGAGGCGAATGACCGCCTTTACATGGTGGACCCGGACAATGGCGTGTTTGTTTTCGACCTGTTCGGCACGTCGTTGCGCACGCTTCCCATTACAGGTGCTCGACATGTGGATGTGCGTGATGGTGGGGTATGGTACGTCGCCAACAACCATCTGCTGCGCTACGATCTGCTCACTTTGGCTACCGAGGAGGTCCCTTGGCCTTCGAACACGCAGGACGCCTCCATCAAGGTGCTCGATGCGCGCATTGAACATGGGCGTATGTACCGTCTTACGGCGGGCTTGATACTGGTGGATCAGTTGCCATAGGCCATTTTCGCAACAGTACTTTTGCACAGTTGTGGCAAGAGCCGCCGGGCGGGGTATTTTAGCCGTTCCTACACGTACAGCACCATGCACATCGCCATCGCCGGCAACATCGGCTCCGGAAAAACAACGTTGACCCAACTGCTGGCCAAGCACTACAAGTGGGACCGCCTTGAGGAGGCCGTGGACAACAATCCATATCTCTTTGATTTCTACAAGGACATGCAGCGCTGGAGTTTCAACCTCCAGATCTTTTTCCTCAACTCACGCTTTGAGCAATTGCTGGAGATCCGCCGAAGTGGCCGGAACGTGGTGCAGGACCGCACCATCTACGAGGACGCATACATCTTCGCGCCCAACCTCCACGCCATGGGGCTGATGACCACCCGCGATTACGAGAACTACTTCCGTCTGTTCAAGAACATGGACAGTGCCGTGGTGCCGCCTGATCTGATGATCTACCTCCGGGCCAGTGTGCCTAACTTGGTGGAGCAGATCGCTGAACGCGGCCGCGACTACGAAAGCACCATCAGCATAGATTATCTCAAGCGGTTGCAGGAACGCTACGAAGCGTGGATCACCACTTATGACAAAGGCAAGGTGCTCATCATCGATGTGGACGATAATTCCTTCCACACCAACCGTGAGGACCTGGGCAAGATCATCACCGCGATCGATGCGGAGATCCATGGCCTATTCCCCAACGAAGCGCAGATGAAGGCCTCGCCGGTAAAGAAGCTTGTTAAGCCGGATGCCAAGCTTGCCGTTAAGAAGAAGGAGGCGGTCAAGAAGAAGTAGTTGTCGGTTGTCGGTTGATGGTTGTCGGGCGTTCTCCTGTCCTCCAACATCTTTCTTTCTCTTCCACAGCAGGAGCACTGCCCTTGCTTGACCAGCGTGAGAGCCTGCGTCCAGTGATCTTCTTCTGACGGATCATCTCGGTGGACGTGGTACCAAGGTGGCGTGCCATGCCTGTGCCATTCAGCTTGCTTTCGGCAAAAAAGACTCACGCTATCGCCGCGCTCGGCGTCTGCCTTAAAAGTCGGTGTGATCAGCGCTTCGAATTCCTAGTCAATTTTAACGCAACGGAATGCCGGACCGCACCTCCGGTAATTCATAAACCAACCATCACTCGCAAAAAGCGGCCCAGCGTATTGAACGCTGGGCCGCTTCAAACAATTGAAAATTAACCGATCACTTGCCCGTCACACGAACAGCGATGCGTCGGTTCTGCGCACGGCCTTCATCGGTGTCGTTCGTAGCCGTGGGATACTGTGGACCATACCCTTCAGCATCCAAGCGGTCTGCATTTACACCCATGCTCACCAAGGCGGACTTCACCGCCTCTGCGCGCTTCTTGGAAAGGTCCATGTTGGTAGCCTCGCTGCCGGTATTATCCGTGTAGCCACCGATCTTCAACTTCACGCTGGGATAGGCGTTCAGGATCTCCTTCATGTTGGTCAACTGCTCCTTGCTGAGGTCCATGTTCAACTCGGCGCTGTTGGTGTTGAAGGTGAGGCGGTCGAAATTGAACCAGGTCTCCTTATCCACCGGTGCCGTGCTCTCGATGAAGCCCACCAAGCGGCTCTCGATCCCGTCGGTATTGCCTTTTAGCTCATATCCCGAACCCAGGGACTTGACGTATTCCGTCGCTTTCACAGTGCTGGAAACCGCACCGTTCGCATCGGCTTCGATCACCTGCGTAAGCACAACCTCCTTTGTAACACCCACTTGAACATCGTCCTTTGGCAAGTGTGGGGCCAGGATCAAGGCTACGATGGACGTTAGCTTGATGAGGATGTTCATCGAAGGGCCGCTGGTGTCCTTGAACGGGTCACCTACCGTGTCGCCTGTGACTGCTGCCTTGTGCGGCTCACTGCCTTTTTGATAGATCACACCATCGATCAACACGCCTTTTTCGAAGCTCTTCTTGGCATTGTCCCACGCGCCACCGGCGTTGTTCTGGAACATGCCCATCAACACACCGCTTACCGTGATACCGGCCAGCATTCCGCCCAGCGCCTCAGGTCCCATCAAGAAGCCCACGATCACCGGTGAAAGCAAAGCCAATGCGCCCGGAGCGATCATTTCGCGGATCGAGGCCTTGGTGCTGATAGCAACGCACTTCTCGTATTCCGGGGTAGCCGTACCCTCCATGATGCCGGGGATCTCGCGGAACTGGCGGCGTACTTCTTTCACCATATCCATGGCGGCTTTGCCCACGGCACTGATGGCCAGCGAGCTGAAGAAGAACGGGATCATGGCACCCACGAACAACATGGCCAGAACGTTCGCCTTATAGATGTCGATACCGGAGATACCTGAAAGGCCCACGTAGGCTGCAAAGAGTGCCAAGGCGGTCAATGCTGCGGAGGCGATCGCAAAGCCTTTCCCCGTTGCTGCCGTGGTGTTGCCTACGGCGTCCAGGTTATCCGTACGCTCGCGCACTTCCTTAGGCAAGCTGCTCATCTCAGCGATACCACCCGCGTTATCGGCGATCGGTCCGAAAGCATCAATGGCGAGCTGCATGGCCGTGGTGGACATCATGCCCGCGGCAGCAATGGCTACGCCGTACATCCCTGCGAGTTCAAAGGAACCCCATATGCCTGCGGCAAGGATCAGGATCGGAAGCACCGTGCTCTCCATGCCCATGGCCAAACCTCCGATCACGTTGGTGCCATGGCCCGTGCCACTTTTCTGAACAATGCTGTCCACTGGACGGCGGCCCATACTGGTGTAGTATTCAGTAACGGCGCTCATCAGCGTACCCACTACCAGGCCCAGGATGATCGCGTAGAAGACGTGCATGCTGGTGAGCGGAACGGCCACGCCATTGCGGACAAACTGCATTGTCTCGGGCATCATCCACTGCACCAAGGGATAGGCCACGATCGCGGTAAGGATCATCGATCCCCAGTTTCCGATGTTCAGCGCTTTCATCACGCTGTCGGTTTCCTTGTTCACTTTTACGAAGAATGTCCCTGCTATGCTGAACAGGATACCGAGACCGGCGATCACCATGGGGAGAAGGATCGGGGCCATGCCACCGAAATTATCCAAGCTCACTACTTCGCGGCCCAGTACCATAGTGGCCAACATGGTGGCCACATAGCTGCCGAAGAGGTCAGCGCCCATACCGGCCACGTCACCTACGTTGTCTCCCACGTTGTCGGCGATGGTAGCTGGGTTGCGGGCATCATCCTCCGGGATGTTGGCCTCGAGCTTGCCAACGATGTCAGCGCCCACATCGGCCGCCTTCGTGTAAATACCCCCACCCACACGGGCGAACAGGGCGATGGATTCAGCACCTAGGGAGAAACCCGCGAGCACCTCCAAGGCGGTCATCATACCCTCCCCGTTGGCATCGCCATCAGTCACATACATCTTCAGGAAAATGATGAAGAGCGAGCTGATACCCACTACGGCCAGGCCAGCAACGCCAAGGCCCATCACTGTACCTCCGTTGAAGCTCACTTTCAAGGCTTGCGCCAAGCTGGTCCGCGCAGCCTGAGTGGTGCGCACGTTGGCCTTGGTGGCCACGCTCATGCCTATCCAACCGGCGAACGCACTGAAGAATGCCCCGATCAGGAACGCAACAGCGATCACCCAATCACTATGGGCTACCAAAGTGCCGCTCCAAGCGAGCAATGCAGCCGCTATGGCTGCGAAAACGATCATCACCCGCCACTCTGCTTTCAGGAAGGCACTGGCCCCGCTGGCAATGTGGCCGGCCAAAACCTTCATCTCGGGCGTACCAGCATCCTGCTTGTTCACCCAAAGCGCCTTGCCGATCATCACCGCCAGGCCGATCAATCCCATCACCGGGATGTAATACATCAATTCACTTCCCATGTCCGTCTGCTTGCTTTTGTGGCTTCTTAGTTGGATATCCCCGCTCGCGGGGGGCGCGAAAATAGCCGAATGTCCCGAACACGCACAAGGCGTATTACCGGAGTGCTCCGGAAGGAGGTGCTGTGAGTGCGACCAAGTCGCTCAGAAAAGGGTCTACTTCACGTATGAAACGCTCTTCACGGCTTCCACTACGCGTTTTACGCTGGGTAGTGATTCGTCGATCAGGTTGGGCGCGAACGGCAAAGGGGTATCGGCTTGGGTCACCCGCACTACCGGCGCATCCAAATGGTCGAATGCATGGCGTTGAACGCGGAAGGCGATCTCACTGGCGATGCTGCCGTAAGGGAAATTTTCGTCCACCACCACCAAGCGGTTCGTCTTCTTAACAGAGGTAATGATCGTGGCCAAGTCCAGCGGACGAATGGTGCGCAGGTCGATCACTTCACATTCAATGTCCTCTTTTGCCAGTTCTGCAGCAGCTTCCAGCGCCACCTTCATCATTTTCCCGAAGCTCACGATCGTAGCATCGGTACCCGCACGCTTAATGTCGGCCACGCCGATGGGGAGAAGGTATTCACCATCGGGCACTTCGCCCTTGTCCCCGTACATGCGCTCACTTTCCATGAACAGTACGGGATCGTCATCGCGGATGGCAGCCTTCAGCAAGCCCTTGGCATCGTAAGGATTACTGGGGGTGATCACCTTCAGGCCAGGGATGTTGGCGTACATGCTCTCATAACTCTGGCTGTGCGTGGCCGCCAGCTGTCCCGCGCTGCCATTACCACCGCGGAACGTGATGGGAACGTTGAACTGCCCACCGCTCATCTGCAGCATCTTGGCCGCCGAATTAATGATCTGGTCGCTGGCAAGCACCGCGAAGTTCCAGGTCATGTACTCCACGATCGGGCGCAGCCCGTTCATGGCCGCCCCTACAGCTATGCCGGTGAATCCCAACTCGGCGATCGGCGTATCGATAACCCGCTTTGCGCCGAATTCCTCCAGCATGCCCTTGCTCACTTTATAAGCGCCGTGGTATTCCGCCACTTCCTCGCCAAGGAGGAATACGTTCGGGTCACGGCGCATTTCCTCGCTCATGGCTTCGTTCAGGGCTTCGCGGAATTGTACGGTACGCATGGTAAAGTTTGAAATGGGCCGCTAAGGTAGCCCAGGCAACGGTGCGCGGTTCGTTGGTTGATGCCCAATGCAAAGAGCCCCCCGTCACCGGAGGGCTCCTTGCTGTTTTCTTGCTCGGCTACTTGCTCACCACCATCCGCCGATTGTAGATCTCTCCACCAACGGTGACCTGCATCATATACACCCCGTCCGCGGTTCGACCGAGGTCCAAGGTGACGTTCAATAGGCCGTCGGCCATTGTTTCGGTGCGGTTGAAAGCGATCCTCCCCGTGGCATCGTACAAGGTGATGGTCGCTGATCCGTCTTCCATGTCGCTAACACTTAGGCTGATGTTCACCACTTCGCCGTTGTTGGGGTTCGGCCAGAGTTGGAGGTCGCTGTTGCCATCCGACACGATCGTTTGCTGTTGTAGCAGTACCGGGCCGTTGCCCAAGAGCTCTAAGCGGCAGGCCGGTCCATACTGCGTAATAGTACCTCCGACCAGTGCACGCACACGCACGTTGAGCGCAAGGTCCTGCGGGATCTGTGCCATGGGAGCGGGTCCAAGCTGTGGCTCGTTCCGCCAGTATTGGTGGTTGAAGCCACCGTGCGGGTTGAACAGCCAGAATTCATAGGACGTGGCACCGGCAATGGTGGCGACCCGAAAAGAACCAATGCACGGACGTTTTTCACCTGTGCCAGGACCCGCATGCACAAATGTCCCCCCAAGGAGTGCCCCACCAACACGGGGTCGTTCATGCTCCGTACGAGGTCGGCCACCTTTTCAGCCATGTTTTCCAACGTGTAATTTTTATTCGTTGGGAATGGTTCGCTTCCCCCGTGGCCGGGAAGGTCGATCGCGATCAGTCGCAAGTGTGCCAGTTCCCGCGCATTCAATTGTGCGGAATAAGTCCCGAGGTCCAATGAATTTCCATGGACCAAGAGCACTTCTTGACCAGTTCCATTATTTGTCTTCTGGTTGAGATGCATCGTCGATCAAATTTATCCGGTCGCCTTAAACAACTCTACAAAAGCGATCCTCATCCGAGGTCAATGCGCCGGCCGTGCCTTCAGCCGCACTTTCGCCCCGATGTACAGGTCGGCCCCGGACACCCTGTTGATCCCGAACAGGGCGCCCAACCGGTCGCTGCCGATCAGGAAGCCGCCCACCCGCGCACTGATCCCCAGGCCCACACTGCCGAAGCGGTCCACTGTAAGTGGCACCGCTATGCAGGCCATGCGAGTCTCGAAACGGGGAACCAGGGCGAACTGGTCCCGTACCTCCACGCTGTTCGGCGGCTTGCGCAGGCTCAAAACGGCCTCGAACCGAACGGCCCAAGGTCCTGTAGGGCTCCAATCGACGGAAGCATGTGCGGCCGCAGGCAGACCCATGCGGAAACTGTTCGCGCGAAAGGAGGCATGCGGATCGCGCAACAACAAGCTGCTCAATGCGGTGTCGAAGTCCGCGATCTGGTGGACCTGAAAGGTGTCGAAGTTGTCCAATGCGGTGCTGCCGTTGGCGATGGCATAGCTGCCGGCCCGCTTGTTGAAGTTGATGCTTCCGAGGTCCGTGACCGCCACCCCGATCCGTAGCCAGTGCGGATGCCAGCCTGCCGAGGTGTCCGCACGAAGGAATTCCAGCACGAACCCGCCACTGCCGTTCCATCCGTGTCCATTCACCCAATTACCGGGACCACCTTGCAGGGGCGGATCATCGGGGAGCGCCAAGGCGTAGGTGAGGTCCACGTTCGTCAAGGTCTGTACGCTGTCGTTGAGGCCGCTCAGCACCGGTGGGTCCAGGTCGGCATTCATGGCGACGAGGCCCAGCGCATATTTCACGGCCACTGCCGCATGCAACCGCATGTTTTCCCCAACATTGAAGCTGTGTCCGTAGACCGGTCCGAATTCACTCCAGCTAACGGCCGCGGCCCGTAACGCAACTTCGTCCAATGTGCGTGACTTCCCTGTTTCGATCACCAAGGTGTCCACGCCGAATTTCCGGGCCAATTGGTCCAGGTCCAAAGCCGAGAAGGAGGTGCGGAACCCTGTGGTGAAACCGATGGCGTCCCGCGTACCGAGCTTCATGGAGAAGGATGGCCCCAAGATCCGAAGGTCAAGCGCCACTGAACGGTCGGACGCGCCCAGCGCATCCAATTGCGCTTGGTTCGTGTTCACTTCGATGTGCCTTCCGAAGCCGAACAGACCGATGTTCCCGTTGCTGAGCTGGAAGTAGGAATTGTCCAGATCCACCCCGAAGCGCAACACATTGATGTCCGCACGGTCCGGGTTGAGCAGGATGGATGCCGGTTGGCTCTGGACGCCCCAGATGCCTTCCCAAGTGCCTCCGGTGCCGCCTGCGCCGTATTGGCCTTGAGCGGTTCCGAAAAGCGCGCAACAAAACAGGGTCCATGTGAAGGAGCGCATCATGGCCACGGCTTAGAGCTTCACCTTGATCCGCCCGCCGAGGTCCAACTTATGCGTTACCGTATCGGTTACTAGTCCATCCAGTACCACGCTTGCGATCAGTTGCACGTTCGCGCTTTGCAGGATCTGGGCCACATCATCCCCGGGGGTGTTGAGCGTAAGGCTGTGGACACCATCGGGCACGGGGTCCATGGAGGCCACCGTTACCGGGTTCCCGCCTGAAATGGAGAGCTGAAGGGAGATGCTTTGGAACGCGTTGTAATTCGCGCTGTCCGGGCTTTCGATGTGCAGGGTGGCGTTGGTGAAGTGGAATTCCTTCAACTGGTCCATGCTGTATCCATTCGCACTGAGCGTTTGGGCCAATGCTTGGCCGTCCAGCGCCAAGGACAATTGTATCGCCCCTGTGGTAGGGGTGGGTGGAATGGTGAATTCCACAGAGTTGTACTGCATCTGCAGTTCCGCGGTCAAGTTGAGGTCTTGCTGTCCGTCCTTGGTGCAGGAGGTTATAAGTCCAGTGGCGACCATGGACAACAGGGTTAGGCGGTTGGGATACGCTCTCATGATCGGGTCCGGGTTACCGAGCGGTGTGGTCTAAGGCTCAATGAGCAAAGCAACGGTTTCCTCGGCGTGTCCGCAATCCCCAAAATGAGTGATTTTCCACCACTCACAGCGCGCCGAACGCATTCGGTCATAGCGCGACGGAACGTCCTTCAGCACTCCGTATTATTCCACCTTTTCCACCACTATCCCGTGATCAACCTTGATCACTTGGCGCACCACGCGCACCGCGTCCGGGGCTGGTTGAATGGGGCGGCCTTTCACCTCGCACCATACAAAAACGAATTCCGCACCGAAGAAGAAGGTCTGTGAGCTGTAAAAGGTCCAGATCAATAGGGAGATCAAACCTGCAGCAGCACCAAAGGTGGAGGCTGGGTCCGTGGTATCGAAGTAGAAGCCGATGATCCGCTCGCCCAGAACAAATAGCACGGTGGTGAAGATCGCGCCGGGAAGTACGTCGCGCCATGCGATCCGAACCGCCGGCAAGAATTTGAAAATGCATGCGAACACGAACGTGCTGATGGAGAACGTGATGGCGAAGGATGTGACCATTAAGAGTACCGGGCCCAGTTCCGGCAACCGGCTGCCCAGCCTATCCGCAAAGCCGGTCACGATCGCATTAAGGGTAAAGGTGATGATCAACAGAAAGCCCAAACCCATGACGAAGGAGAAGGAGAGGAGCCGTGACATGAAAAAATGCACAACTGAATTCTTCGGCTTAGGCTCGATCTCCCACATCCGGTTCAACGAGTTTTTCAACGAATTGAAAATGCCAGTAGCACCAATGAACAAGGTGATAAGCCCGATCACAGTGGCCAACCAACCCTTGCCACTGATGTAGGCAGCGCCCAGCATGTCCTGTAAGGCTGCTGCGGTATCGGGACCCACCAATCCGCTCAACTGGCCGAAAACCTGACCGCGTACCGCATCCGGACCGGCCACGATGCCACTTACGGAGATCACCACCAACAAGAGCGGAACGATGGAGAAAATAGTGTAGTAGGCCAACGATGCACCGAGATCGAAGGTGTTGTCCTTACCGTATTCGGTCACGATCCGCTTGGCGAAGTGCAGCAGACTATGAGCATGATCCTTGAACTTGCGGTGTTTCTTGGACTGGGACGGCTTTTTTGACATCATTCGGTACTCAACAAGAACACGAGCGTTCGGTTCGCAAACTTCGGCATAATAGGCGCTGGGGGATCGCCACCTGTCGGAACTGGGTTGCGTGCTCCAACCGTTCTCAGGCCGGGTCTTCATCATGGACCACCCGTCAGCGGGACAATCCATCGATTTATTAAGTGTAAGTTTGATACGAACCAAACACTATGAGCTATGAAACATGTCTTAGCACTGATAGGCTTACTTCTGGTAGTGACTACGGCTATGGCACAACCCGGAAGGTTGGACCCTGGTTATTACGTTGGCACCGGAACGAATGATGTGACCCTGGCCATGGCTTTGGACCAGGACGGGAAAACCGTTATCGGCGGTGCGTTCACCACGTACAATGGGACCGTAAGGAACCGCGTGGCCAGGCTGAATACGGATGGAAGTTTGGACCTTGCGTTCGATCCAAGCTCAGGGGCCAATGATGCGGTGGGTGCAGTGGCGGTGCAATCCGATGGCAAGATCGTGATAGGTGGTGGTTTCAGCTCGTACAATGGAGTTGCCAGAAGCCGGATAGCACGGCTCAACAGCGATGGCACGCTGGATGCCGGCTTCGAGGCCGCAGCCACGACGGATCAAACGGTCCGTTGTATTGCGGTCCAACCCGATGGAAAGATCGTGATCGGTGGAACATTCACCCACTACAACGGCACCCCTGCGAATTCCATTGCACGCTTGAACGCCGATGGAAGCCAGGACCTGTCCTTCGATCCCGGCACAGGGGCCACAGGGGCCACCATTGGCTACGCGAACATTTATGCGGTTGCGCTGCAACCGGACGGCAAGATCATTCTGGCCGGGAGCTTCTCGCAGTATAATGGCCTTACTCGCAATGGGATCACGCGGATCAATAGCGATGGCAGCTTGGATACGGGCTTCAATCCCCAAGACCCGGATGGTATCGGTGGTGCGAACGGGCCTGTGAATTGCCTCGCGCTCCAACCGGATGGTAAGATCTTGTTCGGTGGATTTTTTACAACCTACAACAATGCCCCGCGCAAGTATGTGGCCCGGTTGAATTCCGATGGCAGCTTGAATTATGCGTTCCATCCCTCCCCCGGTCCGAGCAACTATTTGGAGTGCTTGGCGGTGCAGCCGGATGGTTCGATCGTAATGGGAGGGGCTTTTACCAGCTATTCGGGCCAAATAGCCTACTTGTTGACACGCTCGCTCAAGAATGGCGAGGCGGACCCGACCTTTAAAACCGATCTCGGGGTTACGGGCTTTGGTCCCCATATACGGTGCGTGGCCATTCAGCCGGATGGAAATATCGTGATCGGCGGATATTTCTCCTCTTATCAAGGAGTTCCTGGCAGTAACATTGCCCGCGTTCAAGGCGATGAGGTGCTAAAACTCACACTGACCACCGATGCGAACGCATCCGAGACCTCCTGGGAATTGTTGGCCGTGAATGATTCCGTGCTCGTATCCGGTGGACCTTACATGGACGGGGCGCCCATGGTGGTGAAAGAAAACATCCCGGTAAAGGCTGGTTGTTACAAGTTCCGCGTCTTGGATGCTGGTGGCAATGGGATGGCCGGCGGTGGCTATGTGCTCACTAATGGGATCGGCCAACGCATCATCGAGGCCGATGGCCAGTTCGGTTCGGTAAGTTCCACGGACTTCAAGTTCTGCCTGCCACTGGGAAGGAACCAACTCAAGGAGTCTTCTTGCGACGATGGTCAACACGATAGCAGTGTTCCGCTTACGTGTGCGGCTCAGAACGTATCCGGCTATCAGTTCCTGTTCTTCGACCCGCACGGTAGCTACTCGCGCCTTACTTCCAGCAATGGACCACAAGTTGGGCCGAATCGTCTTGGGGAATTACCTGTTGGTCTGAACTTGAACGTATCAGTTCGAAACCAATTCGCGGATAACAGCTTCAGTGCGTTCGGACCGACTTGCAAGCTGACCATGGCAGGTGATGGTTTGATGGACCAAGAATTGCGCAGTGCCGCTTTTGAGTTTAGTTCCGAACTGCAAACTTGGCCGAACCCTGCCACAGGAACATCCGTGCAGATCAGCTTGGATGGACTTAACGATCAACTCGACCGCGCACAACTGGACGTGTACGACGCAGTGGGCCGCCAAAGCATTTCCACCAGCATGCCCGTTTCCAACGGAAGCTTGAATAGCGTACTTCCACTTGAGAACCTTACCAACGGACTCTACTTGGTCCGCATCACGGCGGGCGATCAAACCTTCAATTCCCGGTTGATGGTCCAACGGTAGAAAGGAACAACTCAATTAAGCAACAGCATCTACGGAAACGTGGGGGCTGTTGTTTCAACACAAGATCCACACAACACCCCCATTCAAAATGAGATCCAAACTACTCTTCGGCTTACTGCTCGCCAGTGCCACCGCCTTCGGGCAGGCAGGCGCGAACGACCCCACCTTCAACCGCACCAAGATAGCTTCTGCTTGGAATTCGGTTAGTGCCATGGTTGTTCAACCTGATGGGAAGATCCTGGTAGCCGGGCTATTTCTCTCCAATAACGGACAAGCGCTACGCAAGAACATCGCTCGGCTCAACAGCGATGGCAGTGTGGATGCGAGTTTTTATCCAGGTTCGGGAACCGACGACGCTATCCAGGCCATGACGCTACAACCCGATGGAAAGATCCTGATCGGTGGGCGGTTCCAAAGCTTCAATGGTACGCCAAGAAGCTACCTGGCCCGGTTGAACAGCGATGGCAGCTTGGATTCGGGATTCGACCCCGGAACGGGGGCCAGCTTCGTGGTCTACAAATTCGCGCTGCAAGTCGACGGGAAAATATTGGTCGGGGGTGATTTCACTTCCTACAATGGAACGCCACGGAACCGTCTTGCACGGCTCAACAGCGATGGCAGCTTGGACCTCAGCTTCGATCCGGGTTCAGGATTGAACGGCGCGATAGAGGACATGCTCATTCAACCCGATGGAAAGATCATGATCAGCGGGATCTTCAATTCCTATAACGGAACAACGCGAAAGCGAATGGCACGGCTATTCGCTGATGGCAGCTTGGACCTCACCTTCGATTCCGGCACAGGTGCGAACGATAGGATCAGAGCCATGGCTCTTCAGCCCGATGGTAAGTTTTTGATCCTCGGGGGATTCACTTCATACAAGGGAATTGCGCGGACCTATGTAGCGCGCATTAATAACGACGGTAGTTTGGATCCCGGTTTCAATGCCGGATCAGGTGCGAACTACACCATTGTGGCCATGGCCCTTCAAGCTGATGGTAAGGTCCTTCTCGGCGGGTACTTCGATATCTTCAATGGAGCGACACAAAACAACATTGTACGGCTCAAAAGCAACGGCGCCTTGGACCCCTCCTTCAACTCCGGTTCCGGTCCGGAGGTCTCCACGGCCTTCTCGTCCATCGCAGGCATATTCACCATTGTCCTTCAACCGGATGATAAGATCTTGATAGGGGGCGCATTCATATCCTACGACGGGGCCGAACGACCTGCTGTAACGCGGTTGGTGCCGGGATCAATGACCCTCAGCTTGACAACCGATGAATTCGGATCAGAGACCACCTGGGAATTGACACGCGAGAACGGTAGCCCCGTAGCCTCCGGTGGCCCCTACACGGATGGAACCGTAATGAACGTAATAGAGCAAATTCCCGTACGTGCGGGTTGCTACAAGTTCCTGTTGCACGATGCCGGGGGAAATGGCATCGATGGTGGTGGATACATCCTACGCGACGGGAACGGACAGCGCATCATCGACGCCAATGGGGAGTTCGGTGCACTAAGTGCCATCGACGCCAAGATCTGCATGCCAGTATCGCCGCTCGCCTTGATCGCGGAGGACTGCGACGATCTGGTCCACTCCGCCGGTGAACCCGTGAAGTGCACCAAGCAAGCGGGGGCGATCGCTTACCAATTTTGGTTCTTCGATCCACATGGTACGTACGAATATCGCATCAGCAGCACTTCGCCCAAAATAGGATCCAATCGCATCGCGCAACTTCCCGCGGGCTTGGAACTGAACGTGCGCGTGCGGGCCCAACTCCCAGATAGTTCCTACACGGAATTCGGCCCAGCATGTAAGCTAATGATAACAGGGCCCGGCATGGCCCCGCAAGAATTGCGTAGCCTGTTGGCCGAGCAAACCTCGGATGTGCACGTGTGGCCCAACCCGGTATCCGATGGCTCCGTGCAGATCAGCTTGGATGGACTAAGCGACCAACTCGACCGTGTGCAATTAGACGTGTACGATGCAGTGGGCCGCCAAAGCCTCTCGACAAGCATGCCCGTAACAAACGGAAGCTTGAATACCCCCTTGGCTTTGGAGAACTTGACCAACGGACTCTACTTGGTCCGCATTACAGCGGGCGATCAGATCTTCACATCGCGCTTGATGGTTCAGCAGCAGTAGACCACAACATTCCATTTCAGCAACAGCCCCTGCGGAAACGTGGGGGCTGTTGCCTTTTAAGGACCAGTGAGATCGAGAAGTGTAGATGAAAGCCGGTTCGCTAGCGATGGCCTTTACCTATCGGTTGGTTACCTTTGCCGCCCGAAACGTTCCCCATTCCATGAAGATCCTTGTGCTCATCAGCCACGTGCCCGATACCACCGCGCGCATCGCCTTCACCAACGACAACACCGCCTACGATACAAGCGGCATTCAGTTCATAGTTAACCCGTACGACGAATGGTACGCCTTGGTGCGCGCACTGGAACTGAAGGAGGCGCAAGGCGGAACCGTTACCACCATCACCGTTGGTGGTGCCGAGACCGACCCCACGATCCGTAAGGCATTGGCCATCGGAGCCGACGATGCGGTGCGCGTGGATACCGCCCCCAAGGACGGGCATGATGTGGCCGCGCAAGTGGCCGCATTCGCGAAGGACAAGGCCTACGACCTCATTCTCGCAGGCAAGGAGACCATCGACCACAACGGAAGCCAAGTGGGCCCCATGCTCGCGGAATTGTTGGACCTGCCGTTCATTTCATTGGCCGCCAAATTGGATGTGGCCGATGGGAAAGCCACCGCCGAGCGCGACGTTCGCGGCGATGTGGAAGTAGTGGAATGCGCATTACCCTTGGTAGTGAGCTGCGCGAAAGGCATGGCCGAGCAACGCATCCCGAACATGCGCGGCATCATGGCGGCACGCACCAAGCCCTTGCAAGTGATACCCGCCGCCGCAACGGAAGCACTGACCAGCACGGTGAAATTCGAATTGCCTCCACCCAAGCAGGCGGTGAAGATGATCCCTGCAGAAGAGGCCGGCAAACTGATCGAGTTGTTGCACAGTGAGGCGAAGGTGATCTGAACTTATCCTCGCCTCGGAGACGCCGAGGCCAAGGGAAACCGGATAAAAACATCCAGAACGTCGAACCGGCGTGTCGACCAATCCAAACAAAAATGAGTGTGATCGTATTCGCGGATACCCGCGGTGAAAAGGTGGCCAAGAGCGCACTTGAAACATTGACTTACGGCCGCAAACTGGCCAGCAAGGATGGTGCTTCGCTCACCTTGGTGACCTTCGGCGACGCATCTGTTGATAAGCTCGCAGCACTGGATGCCAACAAAGTGGTGGTGGCCCGCAACATCGGCGATGCCGACAGCCAGCAACTCACCCGCTTGGTGGCCGATGTGGCAACGAAGGAAGGCGCGACGTGGATCGTATTCAGTCATGACGATACCGGCAAGGCCGTGGCACCCCGAGTGGGCGCCAAACTGAATGCCGGCGAAGTGGCCGGTGCCATCACCTTGCCCAACGACCAAGGACTGATCAAGCGCAACGTGTTCAGCGGAAAGGCACAAGCTTGGGTGGAGCTGAAAACACCGGTGAAGGTGATCAGCCTGTTGCCGAACAGCATTCCGGTCGAAGCCGCAACAGGAACTGCCGCCGTGGAGGAATACAGCGGCGATCTTGGCACGGCCAAGGTCACCGTGAAAGAGGTACGCAAAGCGGGTGAAGGCATTCCCTTGCCGGAGGCTGAGGTGGTTGTAAGTGCCGGCCGTGGCATGAAAGGACCAGAGAACTGGGGCATGGTGGAGGAACTGGCCAAAGAGCTTCATGCCGCTACCGCCTGCAGTCGCCCTGTGTCGGACATGGACTGGCGCCCGCACCATGAACACGTCGGGCAGACCGGGATCGCCATACGTCCCAACCTCTACATCGCCATCGGCATCAGTGGAGCCATCCAGCACCTCGCTGGGGTGAACGGCAGCAAAGTGATCGCCGTGATCAATACCGATCCCGAAGCACCCTTCTTCAAAGCTGCCGACTACGGCATAGTGGGAGATGCCTTCGAGGTGCTTCCCAAGTTGATCGAAGCCGCGAAGAAGCTCAACGCGGAGCGGTAGGTTGTCATTTTCTAGTCTGATATTGAACCCGGTCAGTTCAAAGCGTCCGCGCATTTAGCGCGGGTTGTTCCGAGTGTTTTTCAGTGCCAGCCTTTTTCCCTTGGTCCGCATTTAACTTGTATGCAGTGCGGGCCAATGTGCCGCATCGGATATGCACAACCAAGGGCGAAAAGTCCGCCTCACTCTTTCACAAAGTGCCGCACCAATACCCGGCCTGCGCGATCGCTGATGCGCACCAAGTAAGGTCCGGCATCCAAGCCGGCCAAAGCGATGGTGATCGATGGGCCGTTGCCCGCTTCAATTTTCAACACGCGGCCATCCGTTGAAAGCAATTCACAGCGGGCGATCACATTATTGGCTGCCTCCACATAGAGCACGCCGTTGGCGGGCATCGGGAACACAGCTACCCGGCCCCAACCCTCGATCTCCTCGATACCGCTGGGATCCAGTACCGTCACCGTGCCCTGTTGCGTAGCCCAATGGGGCATTTGAGCAGTGCCTCCGTTGCAACCATAGTTATAGAAACCCGGTATCGCAAAGGTGAAGTCGTATGTCCATGGACTGGTCTGTGCGGTGGGCGCGCTGTTGAAAGGTGCGGGGTTGTTCGGGAAACTGTCCAACTCCGCATACACATTGTGACTTCCTTGGTTGCAGACCCATTCCACCTGGTCGCCCATATCGATGGTGATGTTGGCCGGCACGTATGCAGGCGTTGCTCCGCCGGGTGTACCGATGACCTGAACGAAGTGAGTGGTCTGGGCAAAAGCCGTGAACGGCAGCATTATGGAACAAAGTAGCAACGGGCGCATGGGAACTTAGATTTGGTACACCAAAGTTGATCAAAATGAAGCATTTGCCTCTTTGTTCAGTACTGGCATTGGCAAGTCATGTGGTCAACGCGCAGGACCCCCAGATCGGGATCTGACCTCTTTCCCCTGTTTCCATCTCTTTTCACTGGGGATTGAACGGGGAGGATGCTTTTTTGGATGTTGCCGGTTCCGACACTGCGCTATGGTCCCGCGTGCAGCAGCTCGATCCCGGTGTGATCCGCTTCCCGGGTGGCACGGTCGCCAATGTCTACCATCCTTCCACTCCGGGATACGGACTGGTTCTTTCAGAGATACAGCAATTCCAAGGTGAATTGGCATCTCACGTGGAAGACTCCTACCAAGTTGAACAGCAGAAGATCGCCAATGGCTCGTTGACGCAGAACTATGCTGCCCAAATGATCGCATTGGCCAATGGCACCGGTGTGAAGGTGCTCTACTGCACAAATATTCTCACGGGCTCGGTGGCTGAAACAGTGCAGGTTCTTCAATTGCTGGATAGTGCAGGTGTGGAGGTCGTTGGTGTGGAACTGGGCAACGAAGCATACCTGCACGATTATGATGCGGTTTATCCTGACGTACAGGCCTACATCAATGCGGCATTGCCTTATAACAATGCGATCAAGGCAGCTTACCCAGGTATGAAAGTCGCCTTGGCTGCTGCCCCGCCCGTGATACTCAACAATGAGGATGCTGTACAAGCGGCATTCGTACAGGCGTGGAATTCACCTTTGAGCACGGTTAGTTGGCTGGATGCCGCTGTGTTGCATGCATACCCGGAACTTTCCATTCCCTGCGCACAGACAACGGTGACGGCCAATATTGCTTGTGCCCTCCCGCTTGCAGCGGAATTTGCGGGTACCCGTATGGACAGCGCATTGGCCGAATTACAGGATGTGACCGCTCACGACATCTGGGTTACTGAATGGAACGTGCGTGGCCCTTATCTCAACTACGGAAACTCGCTGATCCAAGCGTTGTTCTGTGGGGAGATGTTCGTCACCTTCGCCCGTCATCCCCATGTGAAGATCGTCACTTTGCACAATTTTCTTACGTCGGACGAAGGCTATAACGTGCTTCGCAAGAAGGAGGGCGAGCCCTTTACCCCAATGGCGGATTTTCGTGCGCTGCAAGCCTTGGCTTCCCTTTTCAGGGGAAGCAATATTGATCAGCCCACTACGATCACTGGCTCATCAGGGGTGGTCGCTTTCGCATTCGCCGAACCTTACCAATTAAAGCAGGACTTACTGCTTGTCAATCATGGTGGCACCGCATTCAGTCTGTCCGGCTTGCAAGCCGGAGCGTCTCCCGGCCACGCGTGGGTGGTAGGTGGCACGGACGCATCAGTGGGTACTACGCCGAATGAAATGTCCAACGCAGCAGGCTTGTCATTGCAAAGTCTGGATCTGCCCGATATCCACGTGCTATATGTACCCTCGTACAGTATTGCCTTGGTGGAATGGACTTCGGACCAATTATATGCGATCGATGAATTGCCATCGGTCGCTCCCATGTTGATAACACCGAACCCTGCTCAGGATGAAGTGTTGCTGCGTTATTCATCTTTGCGAGCAGGTCAGGTATCGGTGGATGTTGTCGATGCGACAGGTCAATTCGTTGCCAGCCCCATGACCGGCATGATATCGTCCGGTGAACATGAACTAGTGATCCACTGCGAAGGCTGGGCTCCGGGTGTTTACATGATCCGCCTTTCAGGAGTGGATGGATCCCGACCGTTGCGTTTGCTGAAATTGTAATCCGATCCCGCGCTCCGGTGGTTCGCCGGATCCGATACGCATCAGGCGACCTCCACTCGGCCCGATCGCGTTACTTTGTACACCCATGGCAACCAAGACAAAACCGGCCCCGGAACTCAAGTCCCGCGCCGCTGCGCTGCATAATCCGCCCGCCACACTCGAAACCGCCCAGAAGTTGGGCCTGCTTCCCGAGGAATTCGATCGGATCTGCGAAGTGCTGGATCGCGTGCCCAACTTCACCGAAGTGGCCGTTTACAGCGCCATGTGGAGCGAGCATTGCTCATACAAGAATTCCATTAACCTGTTGAAGACCCTTCCGCGCTCGGGCCCGAAATTGCTTGTGGAAGCAGGGGAGGAGAATGCCGGCCTTATCGACATCGGCGACGGTTGGGCCTGCGCCTTCAAGATCGAAAGCCACAACCACCCCAGTGCCATCGAGCCTTACCAGGGCGCAGCTACCGGCGTGGGTGGCATCAACCGCGACATCTTCACGATGGGTGCGAGGCCCATCGCGCAGCTCAATAGCCTTCGCTTCGGCGATATCGAAAGCCAGGCCAGTAGTCGCTGGCACATGCGCGGCGTAGTGAAAGGCATCGGCGATTACGGCAACGCATTCGGAGTGCCCGTGCTCGGCGGCGAGACCTGGTTCGATCCATGTTACACTACCAATCCGCTGGTGAACGCCATGAGTGTGGGCATCGTCCGCGCCGACAAGGTGGTCAGTGCAACCAGCCATGGCGCTGGGAATCCGGTGTTCATCGTGGGTAGCGCCACGGGCAAGGACGGCATCCTCGGGGCCTCATTCGCGAGCAAGGACATCACCGGCACCAGCATGGAGGATCTACCCGCCGTACAAGTGGGCGACCCCTTCATGGAGAAACTCCTGCTCGAGGCTTCGCTCGAATTGGCGCAGACCGATGCCATCATCGGCATGCAGGACATGGGCGCAGCAGGCATTACCTGCAGCACGTGTGAAATGAGCGCAAAAGGCCAGAGCGGTATGGACCTCCAACTGGATCAAGTGCCACTGCGCCAAGCGGACATGCAACCGTGGGAGATCCTGTTGAGTGAAAGCCAGGAACGTATGCTCGTGGTGGTGAAAAAGGGTCGTGAGAAAGAGGTTCAGGACATTTTTCACAAATGGGACCTCCACTGCAAGGCGATCGGCACGGTTACCGAAGGAGGGCAGGTCCGCTACTTCTGGAACGGTACACTGGTAGCCGAAGTGCCTGCCGAAAGTCTCGTGCTGGGCGGTGGTGCCCCCGTCTACACGCGCACCAGTAAAAAGCCAGCGTACATCGCAGAGAACGCGAAGTTCAAAACGGACATGGTGCCCGTACCGGAAGACCTGAAGCAAGTCGCCTATGACCTGCTCGCCAGCCCGAATATCGCAAGCAAGCGCTGGGTCTACGAGCAATACGACAGCATGGTACGCACCGGCAATATGAGCACCAATGCACCCAGTGACGCGGGCCTCGTGCTGCTGAAGGAATCAGGAGGGACCAAAGCTCTGGCCATGAGCGTGGACTGCAATGCGCGCTATGTGCATGCGGACCCATACATCGGTACCATGATCGCCGTGAGCGAGGCCGCGCGCAACATTGTGTGCAGCGGCGGTGAACCCGCAGGCGTAACCAACTGCCTCAATTTCGGCAACCCTTACGATCCAGAGGTCTACTGGCAGTTCGAACAGGCCATTAAAGGCATGGGGGAGGCGTGCATTGAGTTCAAAACACCGGTTACTGGAGGCAATGTGAGCTTCTACAACCAATCCAACATCAATGGCAAGGATGTCGCTGTGTTCCCCACGCCAACGATCGGCATGGTGGGCGTGGTGCCGGATATTGCAAATGCCATGGGCCTCTCCTTCCAAGCAAAGGGGAACCTCATCTTCCTCATAGGCACGGTAACCGAGGACATCGCCTGTAGCGAGTACCTTGCACGCTACCACAACGTGCAACGTTCACCCGCGCCCTACTTCAACCTCGCCGATGAACACCGCCTACACGTGGCCATTACCCATCTCATCAGGCGGAAGCTCGTTACAGCCGTGCACGACGTAAGCGACGGTGGCCTGTGGACAGCGCTGGTGGAAATGGCCTTGCACAATAGCCTGGGCTTCGACATAGTGACCGACAGCGATGTCCGCTCCGACGCCTTTCTTTTCGGCGAAGGTCAAGGTCGCGTGGTGGCCACCATCACTGAAGAACAGGAGACCGGCTTCCTCGACCTGATGCGCATCAGTAAAGTGCCGTTCATCCTGTTGGGGCATGTCACAAAAGGCAAGCTCCGCATCGATGATGAATCCTTCGGTACGATCGAAGAGGCACGTGCCATCTACGAAGGGGTTTTGCCGGGGATCCTGGAGGAGCAATAGGGAAGTCTATTGCATAGTGCGACCGGAAGATCAGGATCGCAGATATCGTCTTCACAGGTCTGCCACGCGCAGTAGGGCATTACTAGGCACTACGTAATGCTTGGCTGGTCAATGCTGGCCCTTCATGCCGAATTTCGCTGAGGCCCAATTATCGAGCAGCGAAAGTCCCGCCGTGCATAAAAGGATGCTCATGGTCCATCGGGAGGCGAGCAATGCAAACAGCCCGTGCGTTCCCTTGGTAAACCACGTAACGGCTGGTGCAGTGGACAGGATGTTGGTGGGCAAGGTCAAAGCATACGTCACTAGGATGCCTGCCAGTGAGGCGATCATCCACCAACCCACTCTCCCGATCAATGGGAGCGAGGACTCTGAAGCGGAAGGGAGGGCCTCGATCCGCGCCATGACCATAGCCTCCATGCCTGAAGGCGCTTGGCGCCTTCCGATATCTTGAAAAAGCCCGATCAACGGGTCTTTCTGGCTCATGCGCTCATCATCAAGGTCCATGTTTCACCCTTCAATTGTTGCTGAAGTACTTCATGCAAGCGCTTGCGGCACCGGTGCAGTTTCACTTTCACATTGGACGCACCGATGCCGGTAACGGTTACGATCTCCTCCACGCTGAATTCCTCCAAGTAGAACATGGTCATCACCGCAGCATCTTCCGGTGTTAACGTCCGTAAGGCTTTTTCCAAGATCGCAGAGCGCTCATCAATGGGATCTATCATTGCAGCGCTTGGTTCCCTGCCGACAGCGGATAGCTCATCAAGTGAGCCGGTGGCTTTTTTACGACTGCGAATAGAGGTGATCGCCGTGCGGTAGGCAATGCTGTACAGCCACGTAGAGAATTTTCCCTGGCCTTTGAACTCGCCCAGCCGCTGATATGCCTTCACGAACACGTCCTGGGTCACTTCTTCCGCATCCATCTCATTCCTTAATACCCGATAGGCCACTGTATGCACCATATGCACATAGCGCTCCATCAGCAAGGGAAAGGCGCTGCGGTCCCCTGCAAGGATCAATGCTATGGTGTTGCTTTCGTCCAAAGTTTCTTCGCCATGGGACGCAGGTACTGCTGACCGTGGTTACACGAAGATTGATGTGCAGGCCACGTTCCACACTACTTTTTCTATGGACGGGCCATCCGCCAAGCAAAACAGGGCAAGGGACCGGATAAGCGGATCGTAACCATGACCGGCAACAACTGCGTCACATGATCCAAACCCCCGAAAGATGAATACCCCCGTGTCGGAAGTAATGGTTCCTTTTATCTTCTTCGCCGCAGCCTTTGGCATGTTCTACGTTTGGGTGACCGCCCGCCACCGCCAGCGGATGGCCATGATCGAGAAAGGGCTTGCCATAGCGGAACCCGCCTCTGAAGCCGATCGTTTCCGAAGCTTGAAGTTCGGCCTGCTTGGGATCGGAACTGGGGTTGGCCTTCTGTTAGGCTATCTCTTTCAAACCTATGCGATGGTGAATGCGGAGGACAATCCGTTGCCCTACTTTGTGATGGTCGCCATTTGCGCTGGTTCGGCGCTGGTAGGACATCACCTGATCGTTCGAAGGAGTACAGGGAAATAGACCTACTTGTTAGAGCCACGGGTTCTGGGGCCTTGGGTATCCTAATTTCGCCTTACAAGTTCGATCATGATCCGTCGCATCGCCGGCATCCTCGCCGCTACCGTCCTTTGGTCCGTGGTGGTCTGCGTCCTTTGGGTGGTCCTGCTACGTTTCGTTCCTCCACCGGTGACCTGGGAAATGGCCGACCAAGTTGGGGAGCAGGACGGAATTGCCCGTAAATGGGTGCCGCTGGATGCTATTTCCCCTGCTATGCCGCTAGCGGTGATCGCAGCTGAAGACCAGCTGTTCTTTGAGCACCACGGATTCGACATTGAGGCCATGCGCAAAGCCATGGACCACAACGAACGGAGCAAGAAGGTGCGTGGGGCCAGCACGATCAGCCAACAAACCGCCAAGAACGTTTTCCTGTGGCCGGGCAGGACCTATGTGCGCAAGGGGTTGGAAGCATGGTTCACCGTGCTGATCGAGGCAATTTGGTCCAAGGAGCGCATTTTGGAGATGTATCTGAATGTCGCGGAAACGGGTAGGGGCCGCTTTGGCGTGGAGGCTACGGCGCGTCAGTGCTTCCGCAAACCGGCATCCACCTTGAGCAGGGAGCAAGCTGCCTTGATCGCCGCCGTCCTGCCTTCGCCGCGTCGCTTTGATGCGTGTAAACCTTCTGCTTACATGCGTCGCCGGCAAGCTTGGGTACTCAGGCAGATGGGGCAATTGGGCGATCTGACCGCTCCCATGGCCGGGCAACGTGCTAAGTAGGAGAAAAAGGTAAGTGACGGAAGCCGGTTTGCCTGCTCAAGGCTGGGCTATCCATGCTTCCGTAGTGTACTCTTTACATTCGTCCCAGAGCATTCATGTAAGCGCAATGGGAGAGAAGAAGTCAGTGGGCACGCCGGACCGTTTGATCGTGGTAACGGGCACTAGCAAAGGTGTGGGCCGCGAAACGGCCAAAGCGCTGGTAATGCAACATGGTTGCACGGTGGTCGGCGTTGCCCGTGATGAAAAGGGTCTGCGAACGTTGCAAGCCGAATGTGCGGGCGGCCCCGGGAGCTTCGAGCCTTTGGCAGCGGACCTGTCCGAAGATCCTGCTATTGAGTTGGTCCACAAGCACGTCGCAGGCAGACGCGTGCATGGACTGGTGAACAATGCAGGCCTCCTCATCACGCGTCCTTTTGGTGAATGGACGGCAGCGGACGGCGCGAGGCTCTTCCACCTCAATGCAACGGTTCCGCTGCTTTTGGCCCAGGCCTTAGCCACATCATTAGCTGGCGATCCTCCTGGCCATGTGTTGGGCATCAGTAGCATGGGTGGCTTCCAAGGCAGCGCGAAATTCCCGGGACTGTTGGCGTATAGTGCCAGCAAAGCGGCATTGGCCTGCGTGTGCGAGTGCTTGGCGGAAGAACTGAAGGACCATGGTGTCCGGGCCAACAGCCTGTGCATCGGCGCAGTGGATACCGCCATGCTGCGTGCGGCATTCCCGGGATATCAGGCCCCAATCACGCCGGCCGTAATGGGTGCCTATGTGGCCCGCTTCGTCCTGGAAGGACATGGCTTCTACAACGGCAAGGTCCTACCGGTGGCAGTGAGCACGCCTTGAGATCGGAGAGAAGTGGTGGTCCTGAGTAATAGGGCGGACCAAGTGGATAGTACCCTGTGCGCGGTACACTGTGACAGAAACTTCCAGCACTGTGAAGGATAGCAGGAACCTCGAAAACCCTTGCCAGCTGGGCGTTTTAGCGAAGGGTGCAAGTCGTTCACATCACGGCCTCAAGAAATATTTACACCTTAGTGTTGCATCGACGGAATAAACTCATACATTTGCAGCCGCTTTCGAGAAAACGTTCTTTGAGCGCCCCGGTTCTGGGGATGTGTTGTGGAGGTCCAAGGGGAGTTGAAAAAATAAAATTTCAACATCGCTTGGTGGATCAAAAAATCCCTCTACATTTGCACCCCTTCCGGGACACGTTCGGTGAACGGAAGGCGCACAAGCAAGAAAAAACAAGGCCGGTGCAAACCGGAAACTTGAATCGTTCTTTGACGTATTGTCTATTCTGAGAAAAGTGAATGTCCCTGTGGAATTCGCAAGAATTCCATAAGGGGAGGTTTTTTAAAGAGCCAGATCAAACAAACTTACAATGGAGAGTTTGATCCTGGCTCAGGATGAACGCTAGCGGCAGGCTTAACACATGCAAGTCGAGGGGCAGCACGATGTAGCAATACATGGGTGGCGACCGGCGCACGGGTGCGTAACACGTATGGAATCTGCCCTTTACTGGAGAATAGCCCGAAGAAATTCGGATTAATGCTCCATAATAAACGAGATGGCATCATCTTGTTTTGAAAGCTCCGGCGGTAAAGGATGACCATGCGCCCGATTAGCTAGTTGGTAAGGTAACGGCTTACCAAGGCTACGATCGGTAGGGGGCCTGAGAGGGTTATCCCCCACACTGGTACTGAGACACGGACCAGACTCCTACGGGAGGCAGCAGTGAGGAATATTGCGCAATGGAGGCAACTCTGACGCAGCCATGCCGCGTGCAGGAAGAAGGCGCTACGCGTTGTAAACTGCTTTTAATCGGGAAGAAACCCCGGGACGTGTCCCGGGTTGACGGTACCGATGGAATAAGCACCGGCTAACTTCGTGCCAGCAGCCGCGGTAATACGAAGGGTGCAAGCGTTATCCGGATTCATTGGGTTTAAAGGGTGCGTAGGCGGAACAATAAGTCAGCGGTGAAAGCCTGCAGCTTAACTGCAGAATTGCCGTTGATACTGTTGTTCTTGAGTACGTTTGACGTGGGCGGAATGTGCCGTGTAGCGGTGAAATGCTTAGATATGGCACAGAACACCGATAGTGAAGACAGCTCACGAAGACGAAACTGACGCTGAGGCACGAAAGCGTGGGGAGCGAACAGGATTAGATACCCTGGTAGTCCACGCCGTAAACGATGATCACTCGTGATCGGCGACATACTGTCGGTCACCTAGCGAAAGCGTTAAGTGATCCACCTGGGGAGTACGATCGCAAGATTGAAACTCAAAGGAATTGACGGGGGCCCGCACAAGCGGTGGAGCATGTGGTTTAATTCGATGATACGCGAGGAACCTTACCAGGGCTTGAACGTACGTTGACAGTCGCGGAAACGTGATCTTCTTCGGACAACGTGCGAGGTGCTGCATGGCTGTCGTCAGCTCGTGCCGTGAGGTGTCGGGTTAAGTCCCATAACGAGCGCAACCCCTACTGTTAGTTGCCAGCGGATAATGCCGGGGACTCTAACGGAACTGCCCGCGTAAGCGGTGAGGAAGGTGGGGACGACGTCAAGTCATCACGGCCCTTACGTCCTGGGCTACACACGTGCTACAATGGCGAGGAACAATGGGAAGCTACCGCGTGAGCGGATGCTGATCTCTAAAACTCGTCTCAGTTCGGATCGGAGTCTGCAACCCGACTCCGTGAAGCTGGAATCGCTAGTAATCGCATATCAGCCATGATGCGGTGAATACGTTCCCGGGCCTTGTACACACCGCCCGTCAAGCCATGGAAGCCGAAAGTGCCTGAAGTTGGTGACCGCAAGGAGCTACCTAGGGCAAAGTCGGTGACTGGGGCTAAGTCGTAACAAGGTAGCCGTACCGGAAGGTGCGGCTGGAACATCTCCTTTTTAGAGGACTGCTCTTGAAGGGTCTCTTAAGTCCGTCGTAAGATGGAACTGGACATTTGCTTTCTCTCAGATAGATGATACTTACCAAACGGTGCCATCCGTTGCCGTCTCCTAGTCCTGTAGCTCAGTTGGTTAGAGCGCTACACTGATAATGTAGAGGTCCGCAGTTCAAATCTGCGCAGGACTACCAGGGATTAGGAAACGGGGGATTAGCTCAGCTGGCTAGAGCGCCTGCTTTGCAAGCAGGAGGTCATCGGTTCGACTCCGATATTCTCCACCAAATGTCCGCCTTAGCGAAGGCAACTGCGGACACAATGCCTGAAAAGGCACATTGTTCTTTGACGTATTGTTGAACTGACCAAGACGGACCGAGAGATCGGTCCAATGAGTAAGACCATAAGAGGTCGAAAAGTTACTAAGGGCGTATGGTGGATGCCTTGGCTCTCAGAGGCGATGAAGGACGCGATAGGCTGCGATAAGCCATGGGGAGGTGCATAATGACCTGTGATCCATGGATCTCCGAATGGGGCAACCCAGTACCATGAAGTGGTATTACCCTGAAAAGGGAGCTAACCCGGGGAACTGAAACATCTAAGTACCCGGAGGAAAAGAAAACAAATAGTGATCCCCCTAGTAGTGGCGAGCGAACAGGGGACAGCCCAAACCAATTCCGTTTCGGCGGAATTGGGGTTGTAGGACCACAACGTGGACTTCGTATACATAGTGGAACCCTTCTGGAAAGTTGGACCATAGCGGGTGACAGTCCCGTACACGGCATGTATGCGATACCTAGTGGTATCCTGAGTAGGGCGGGACACGTGAGATCCTGTCTGAATCTGCCGGAACCATCCGGTAAGGCTAAATACTACTGAGAGACCGATAGCGAACCAGTACTGTGAAGGAAAGGTGAAAAGAACCTCGAACAGAGGAGTGAAATAGACCCTGAAACCGTACGCCTACAAGCGGTCGGAGCCTGCCTTCGGGTGGGTGACGGCGTGCCTTTTGCATAATGAGCCTACGAGTTGCTCGTCACTGGCAAGGTTAAGGGGTTCAGCCCCGCAGCCGAAGCGAAAGCAAGTCTTAACAGGGCGTGTAGTCAGTGGCGGCAGACGCGAAACCTGAGTGATCTATTCATGGCCAGGTTGAAGTTCCGGTAACACGGAATGGAGGACCGAACTGGTAGACGTTGAAAAGTCTTCGGATGAGCTGTGATTAGGGGTGAAAGGCTAATCAAACTGGGAGATAGCTCGTACTCTTCGAAATGCATTTAGGTGCAGCCTCGGACGTACAGTTATGGAGGTAGAGCTACTGATCGGGCTAGGGGGCTTCATCGCCTACCAAACCCGGACAAACTCCGAATGCCATAACTCAATATCCGGGAGTGAGCGCATGGGTGCTAAGGTCCATGCGCGAAAGGGAAATAACCCAGACCATCGGCTAAAGGTCCCCAAGTGTGTGTTAAGTTGAATCTAACGAGGTCGGATTGCACTGACAGCTAGGATGTTGGCTTGGAAGCAGCCATTCATTTAAAGAGTGCGTAACAGCTCACTAGTCGAGCGATCCGGCATGGATAATGATCGGGCATTAAACACACCACCGAAGCTGTGGACTGCGTAGCAATACGCAGTGGTAGAAGAGCATTCCGGTCTGCGTAGAAGGTGTAGCGTGAGCTATGCTGGAGCGTCCGGAAAAGAAAATGTAGGCATAAGTAACGATAAGGCATGTGAAAAACATGCCCGCCGATAGACCAAGGTTTCCTGATCAACGTTAATCGGATCAGGGTTAGTCGGGACCTAAGGTATAGCCGACAGGCGAAGCCGATGGACATCCAGTTAATATTCTGGAACCGACCCATATTGCGATGGGGTGACGGAGGAGTGAAAGGTCTCCGTGCTGACGGAATAGCACGGTAAAGGACGTAGGTATAGCGCTGGCAGGTAAATCCACCGGTGTTGCTGAAACCCGACAGTAGCAGGAAGCTTCGGCCGAATGCATTGACCCTAATCAGACTTCCTAGAAAAACCTCTAAGCTTCAGATATGGGCCGCCCGTACCGCAAACCGACACAGGTGGTCAAGGAGAGTATCCTGAGGCGCTCGAGTGATCCGTGGCTAAGGAACTAGGCAAATTAAGCGCGTAACTTCGGGATAAGCGCTACCAACGCAAGTTGGTTTCAATGAAAAGGTCCAGGCGACTGTTTAACAAAAACACATGGCTTTGCGAAATCGAAAGATGACGTATAAGGCCTGACACCTGCCCGGTGCTGGAAGGTTAAGAGGAGAGGTCAGCCGCAAGGCGAAGCTTTGAATCGAAGCCCCAGTAAACGGCGGCCGTAACTATAACGGTCCTAAGGTAGCGAAATTCCTTGTCGGGTAAGTTCCGACCTGCACGAATGGTGTAACGATCTGGACACTGTCTCGGCCACGAGCTCGGTGAAATTGTAGTTTCGGTGAAGATGCCGGATACCCGCAACGGGACGGAAAGACCCCGTGCACCTTTACTATAGCTTCACATTGACATCGGCTGCCCGATGTGTAGGATAGGTGGGAGACTTTGAAGTTGCGTCGCTAGGCGTGATGGAGTCAACGTTGAAATACCACCCTTCTGTCATCTGATGTCTAATCCCTGCGAAACAGGGAAACAGTGTGTGGTGGGTAGTTTGACTGGGGTGGTCGCCTCCAAAAAAGTATCGGAGGCTTCCAAAGGTACCCTCAGCACGCTTGGTAACCGTGCGTCGAGTATATTGGCATAAGGGTGCTTGACTGTGAGACCGACAAGTCGAACAGGTACGAAAGTAGGGCAAAGTGATCCGGTGGTTCCGTATGGAAGGGCCATCGCTCATAGGATAAAAGGTACGCCGGGGATAACAGGCTGATCATTCCCAAGAGCTCATATCGACGGAATGGTTTGGCACCTCGATGTCGGTTCGTCACATCCTGGGGCTGGAGAAGGTCCCAAGGGTTCGGCTGTTCGCCGATTAAAGTGGCACGTGAACTGGGTTCAGAACGTCGTGAGACAGTTCGGTCCCTATCTGTTGCGGGCGTTAGAAATTTGAGGGGAGCTACCATTAGTACGAGAGGACCGTGGTGGACGAACCGCTAGTGTACCAGTTGTCCCGCCAGGGGCACCGCTGGGTAGCTATGTTCGGATGGGATAAGCGCTGAAAGCATCTAAGCACGAAGCCCACCTCAAGATGAGATTTCTTTTAAGGGCCGTGGAAGACTACCACGTTGATAGGCTACAGGTGTAAAGCCAGCAATGGCAAAGCCGAGTAGTACTAATTACCCGTAGACTTTGACCTGAACAGGTCTTTTCTGTGGCATCGATTAATCGTCCGTTTTGGTCCAGTTCAGCAATATTCTCAAATCGTATCCACGATTTCAGGTGACTATTGCGGTGAGGTCCACCTCTTCCCATTCCGAACAGAGAAGTTAAGCTCACCAGCGCAGATGGTACTAGGATAATGTCCTGGGAGAGTATGTCGTCGCCGATCTGAACCCCGCCCCTTAAAAGGCGGGGTTCTTTTTTTTGCACCCCTCTGAAGCATGTCGTTCCACAGTGTGCTTTGATCGATTAAAGGACGGACCCGCTCGGGCATTTACCGAGCGGGTCTTTCAATTTCATAGGACTTGGTTTCCGTCCTGACTGTTAACCGCTTTTGGACCATCAGAACTGAATTCTGACGCGGCACGCATTTCCTTTGTACCCGCATCCATGTTAGACCTTCGAAACATCGTTCTTCTTGTCTCAGCGATTTTTGCCAGTAGCACGCTTCAAGCTCAGTACTTGTCCGGTCGCTTTGACAGCACGCGCGTGGCCGGCCAATGGCTCACATTGTCAATAGCCCGCGGCGCCTCGTACCATGCAGTGGACTCCGTTAGGATCCAAGCGAAAGGTGATTTTTCTTTTCGCGAAAAGTTCGACCTGCCTGGGTATTACCAATTGGCATTGGCGAATGACCAATTCGACATGCTGCTTGATGCCCGGGAAGCGCAAGTGGATCTACTGTTCAACGGCTTGCCCATGCAGCAACACGTACAGGTCCAGAAGTCTGATGAGAACATCCGGTTGTGGGAATACAAATTCGCCTCACGCCAAGCCCAGGCCATACAGTACGCAGCCGATCAGCAGAAACTTGGTCTTCAACCAGCGGACACTGCTGCTATGGCCCAACTGGACAGCATCCGGGAGCGGGCTGAACGGGTTAAGCAAGGCCATTTGACACGATTGATCGCTCAGGACCCGACCAGTCTCTTCACGAAGACCGTCGCGGCTGACTTCGCCTTGAACTCAGTGATGCGCAAAGCTCCCGGCGATGTGGGTAAGGTGTTTGACTTCAGCGATCCCGAGCTTATGCATTCCAGTATGTATGACAAAGCGGTCATGGTATTCCTGCAGAACATGAATCCGGTGAATGAGTCACAGTTCAGCGTGGCTGCCGATACCTTGATGGTATTAGCATCGAAAGCCCCTGAATGCAAAGCTTATATGATGGATCATTTGATCGATCTGTTCGCCACCTACGGTCCGGAATCCGCACTGCAACACATGGTGGATGCTTACTATGTCCCGGCGAACGCTAAAGCTTCCGTCGATCCCGATGTAAGGGCAAAAGTGGAGCAATTGATGTTGGTCTCCGTAGGCAGGACCGGACCGGATGTAACGTTGAACGATCACGGCGTAGAACTGCAATTAGCTGAACTGGCCGCCAAGTACAAATACACAGCCCTGTTCTTTTACTCCAGCACGTGCAGCCACTGCCACGACCAGATACCCACACTCAAACGGGATTACGAACTGTTCCACGGTAAAGGCTTCAATGTCCTCGGCATCGCACTGGATGAGGATAGCACCGATTTCATGACGAGCATTTTAGAGAATGCGATCCCTTGGCCCTCGTATAGCGAATTCATCGGCTGGGGAGCAACGTCCGTGCAGGCTTATCAAGTAAAAGCCACCCCCACGTTCTATTTGTTGGATGATAAACTACGCATCGTGGCCAAGCCCAACGACGCTGCGGATCTGCGGGTGAAACTGCGCTCGTTGCTGAAATAGGCGTCCCCGCCGTGCTTCTACAACGGCAAAACCCAGCTTTGGTATCCTTCGGGGTAATTCCGCGGTATTGGCTTTTTGCTGAAGATGCCGTAAACGCTCGAGCCCGAACCGGACATCGAAGCATAGGCAGCCCCTTCGTTTAGCAACGCCCTTTTAAGTTCCGCCAATTCGGGGTGTCGGTCGAACACGGCGGGCTCAAGGTCATTCAACACTAGGTCCTGCCATTTGGATGTGGGTTGTTCAAGCAACTTGGTATCCAATTTTGCACCTGTGGGTTTGCACTGGGCATAGGCTAAGGGGGTGGGAGCGTGGATCCCGGGAGCGATCAGAACCATCCAATTGCCCCTAAGGTCCAAGGTTATTGGCAGGAGTTTTTCGCCACGACCTTCAGCGAGTTGTGCGCCATGATGCAGAAAGAAGGTGCAGTCACTACCTAAGCCCGAAGCCATTTCGTCCAATTCCGTCGGGGCCAATCGAAGCTCAAGCAATTTATTCAGCAGTAACAGCATATGGGCCGCATCGCTGGATCCACCGCCCAACCCGGCACCCGCCGGAATTGTTTTATGCAGATGTATCCTCAACCCGGGCAATTCGCGGAACTCACGCACAGCTTCCACCGCCTTCAAGCACAGGTCATCCGCGGTATCGCCCGGTACGGCACTCCCGGTGCGGACAAAGCTGACTTCACCATCGGGCATACCCATGTCCACCACAGCCTCCAGCACATCGTGCAGAGGAATGGGCAGCATCACACTTGAAATGTCATGGAAGCCGTCCGGTCGCTTGTGTAACACGCGCAGACCCACGTTCACCTTGGCATGGGGAAAGACCAACATGGGCGAAAGTTCCGGATTCTTGCCGGATGGAAAGCTTTACGAGTGATACGACACTTGATCCACCGAAGGTCGGAACGCGTTGCCAACGCACTGATGTGGTGTGGATGGAGCTTCCACCGGTCGAAAGTGCCCCCGAATTATTTCTGTATTCCGGGCAATTGTGCCCAAATTCGCCGTTCGGGAAATTCCCGTTCGTCTACCTTAGCCCTCTTCCAAGAACGTCATGAGCACTTTCCTTGAATTTGAAAAACCGATCCAGCTTGTTATGGAGCAGATCGAAAAGTTGAATGAGGTGGCCGCTGACGGTGAAGTGGATGTGAAAGGGGCACTGAAGGACCTTGAGAAAAAGTTGGGGGATGCCCGCAAACAGGTCTATGGCAATTTGACCCCGTGGCAGCGCGTGCAGGTGAGCCGGCATCCGGAGCGCCCCTACACAATGCACTACATCAACCACATGACCAATGGCAGCTTCATTGAGCTGCATGGTGACCGCACCGTGAAGGACGACAAGGCCATGGTTGGCGGTTTCGGCCTGATGGACGGGCGCACGGTCATGTTCATCGGTCAGCAAAAGGGCGTGAACACCAAGATGCGCCAGTACCGGAATTTCGGAATGCCCAATCCCGAAGGCTACCGCAAGGCGCTACGGTTGATGAAGTTGGCTGAGAAGTTCAACAAACCCGTGGTGACGTTGATCGACACACCGGGCGCGTTCCCCGGCTTGGAAGCGGAAGAGCGCGGACAGGGTGAGGCCATCGCGCGGAATTTGATGGAAATGTCACAGCTTAAGGTACCCATCATCTGTGTGGTGGTAGGGGAGGGCGCATCCGGCGGTGCGCTGGGCATCGGCGTCGGTGACCAAGTGCTGATGCTGGAGAACAGTTGGTACTCGGTTATCTCGCCGGAAAATTGCTCCACTATTCTGTGGCGCACGTGGGATTTTAAGGAGAAAGCCGCTGCTGCGTTGAAGTTGACCGCGGAGGACATGCTGAGCAACGGCTTGGTGGACGGCATTGTGCCTGAGCCTGTGGGCGGCGCTCATGCGGACCCCGAGGCGGCATGCCGTTTAGTGAAAGAGGCAGTGACGAAGCATTTGGACCGGCTGGTGAAGCTGGAACCGGAAAAGCGTGTGGAGCGCCGCATCGCCAAGTTCTGTAAGATGGGCGTTACCGCGAAAGCACGGTAAGCGTTCAACGGTTCAGCAAACAAAGCACTTTCCGTACGTCACCGTTAAGCGGCCATGAGGCCAATACAGCGCCCGTTTGTGGGTTGATCGCCTGCAGCATATCCGGGCTTCCTGCGTAGAGAATTCCGTTGGCCTCGTCGTATGCCAATTGTTGGATCTGCATGCCGGACGCGATCGGCAAGGAGGAAGGCCCAGCGTAAGTGAACCGGTGTAATTCACCATTCTGCAAGGCGACGGCCCAAACACCGGTCCCTATCCGTACGGCAGCGGTAACAGGTGTTGACCACGTATATGGTTCCCAGTACGATGCGCCGCTCAGGGTGCGGTCCTGGACCAGTCCATGGCCGGCCGCATTGCCAAAAAGCAGGACGTGCTGTTCATCGCGCGGAAGTACTGCGACGGGATCCACCGTCAAGACCTGGTCTTCGGCCAGTGCGCCCGAACTGGCGAAAAACGTTCCTAGTCGCTTCTCCAGCGTGATCGGGTTTGCGATGACCGAGACCAAGAGGTTGCCGGCCGTGATGCTTTGCACAGCGTGGAAGCCGACCGGCAGATACGCCACTGCCCCGCCGTTCCCGTTCACGGCGTTCAAACTCCGCAAGGTGCCATCCTGTGCGCCAAGCAAAACACGTCCATCCGCACCCACATCCAGGGAAGTGAACCAAGGATAGCCCAAGGAGCTTTGATTCGGCCGTTGCCAAACCGGGGTAAGGTTGTCCACATCCCACGCTTGGAACGCGCCACTGATCCCACCAGCCACGTAGAGCTCTTGTCCTGATGAACTTAGCGCGGCGCCGCCATAGTCCATGGACCAACTGGTGGCAAGAACGGTCTGGCCCAGACTGTCCGTACGATAGAGCGCAAGCATGCTCGGTCCTTGCTGAGTTACTGAGTAGACGGCGCGCAACCGCAAGGGAACACCGTTCAGTTGTACCGGCAGGAGTTGCTTGGCGCTAGTGTTGCCGTCCGATGCGGTGGCCAAGATCTTGTACGCGCCGGTCCCTAGTTGTTGGGAAAGGACAGGTAAGGCTAGCGTAATCGTGCCTTGACCACCGGGGGGAACGGCTGACACACCCGCCACTACCTGGACGTTGTTCGCATCGAGCAAGCTTACCGTCACTTGTGTTACCGCGTGGTCGTCGCTCACCGTAACAGTGACCTGAAGGGTGTCCGGAACGTTGAATGAAAAGTTCTCAGTAGGTGAGGTGATGCTGATCCGCGGTGGCTCATCAACGGGCTCCTTTTTGCAACCTGCGGCGAAGAGGCCGAACATTGCGGCCCAGACCATCGATCGTTGATAACGCATCACTGCAAAGTAACGCTGGGCGCGGCGGGGAAATTCTATCAACAGCCTGGCGACATGCCCAATGTTCATCGACGGGGAAAAGAACGACCGTGCCTCCATCCGCACGGGGTTACTTTTGGGACCCTTTCCGCCGGACCTATCCCATCCGGCGAACCACATGCTCGAAACTTCGACGAATACTTCATTTGGTAAGGACCGCAAGCGCCGTTCGCCCGCCTCTTTGATGGACACCGCCATGGAGGCAGGCAAGCTTCCTCCGCAGGCGCCCGAACTGGAGCAGGCCGTGCTGGGTGCTATGATGCTGGAGAAGAACGCGGTGAACGAAGCGATCGACATTCTGCGTCCCGAGAGCTTCTACGTGGACGCTCACCGCCGGATCTTCGATGCTATCCAGAACCTCTTCCGCACCGACCAAGCCATTGACATCCTCACCGTGACGCAGGAATTGAAGAAGCGCGCCGAGCTTGATATCGTGGGCGGTGCTTTTTATATCAGCCAGCTCACCAACAAGGTGGCCAGTAGTGCCAACGTACAGTTCCACGCACGCATCATCAGCCAAAAACACATCCTGCGCGAGCTGATCCGCATCAGCGCGGAGACCATGCGGGATGCGTACGACGACAGCACGGACGTGTTCGAGCTGCTGGACAAGAGCGAGCAGGAATTGTTCGCCGTTACCAGCGGCAACTTGAAACGCAACTACGAACCGATGAGCGACTTGATCCAAGGAGCCATTGAACAGATCGAGAATTCCAAGAACAAGGGCGGCGGCATCAGCGGAGTGCCGACGGGCTTTGCACAGTTGGACAAGCTAACGGCAGGTTGGCAGCGCAGCGATATGATCATCGTAGCGGCCCGGCCGGCGATGGGTAAAACCGCATTCGTACTGAGCATGGCGCGCAACATCGCCGTGGAGCATAAGAAGCCCGTGGCCGTGTTCAGCTTGGAAATGAGCAGTACCCAGCTCGTGACCCGTCTTATTGCGAGTGAAAGCGGGATCAGTTCCGAAAAGCTGCGCAAAGGTGAACTCACGGACGCTGAGTTCACCATTCTGCACCAGCACATCGCGCGGCTCACCAATGCGCCGATCTTCATTGACGATACGCCTGCACTGAACATCTTTGAACTGCGCGCAAAATGCCGCCGCCTGAAGAGCCAGCATAACGTGGAGCTCATCATCATTGACTATCTGCAGCTGATGACCTCCGGTACGGAAGGTAACCGGGGCGGTAACCGGGAGCAGGAGATCAGCAACATTTCACGTTCCATCAAGAGCATCGCGAAGGAATTGGATGTGCCCATCATCGCACTGAGCCAGTTGAGCCGTGCCGTGGAGACCCGCGGTGGTGACAAGCGGCCCATGCTGAGCGACCTGCGTGAATCCGGTGCCATCGAGCAGGACGCGGATCTGGTGTGCTTCCTTTATCGTCCGGAGTATTATAAGATATTTGAGGATGAGCACGGCAGCACGCTCGGCATCGGAGAGGTTATCGTGGCGAAGCACCGTAACGGCGCAATTGACAACGTGCGCCTGCGTTTCATTTCCGAGCTGGCCAAATTCGCCGATCTGGAAACGAGCAGCATGAACTTTGCAGGTGGCATGGGCCAAGGCGCTGAAGGGATGCAGACCATAACCCGGAGCAGTCGCATGAACGATGACGAGGACGCTCCTTTCTAGATCACACTTCCCGAAGCACCTCATCCGCTGGTTGGCGTCCGCATGGATCATCTTGGCGTGCATGGCCCCGGCCATGGCGTCCAAGATCTTGATCCCGATGGACAAGAGCCAGACGGATCACTTGAAGGCCTACGGCATCGTGTATTGGACCTTGCAGAAGGATGTCACCGTGGATTGGCTTTTGAATTACCGCAGCGGTAGTTTCATGGTGGACCGCATTCCTGCCATTGAGCAGGAATGCACCGTGCGCGGGGTGTCCTTCCAAGTGATCGCCGATGCGCAGGCTGATGCGATCCTTAAAGAGATCGCCGATCCGGAGGCGAACATGGAAATGATCAAACTGGAAAAGGCGCCCAAGATCGCGGTGTACGCGCCGGGCGGTTTCCAGCCTTGGGATGATGCGGTCGCCTTGGTGATGACCTATGCCGAGATCCCGTATGATCGCATTTACGACAAGGAGGTATTGGACGGCGTGTTGCCGAAATACGATTGGCTCCACCTGCACCACGAGGATTTCACTGGACAGTACGGTAAATTCTACCGGCAATTCCGCAATGCCCCGTGGTACTTGGATCAAGTGCGCGAGGCGGAGGCCATGGCAAAGCAGACAGGGTTCGCGAAAGTGAGCCAGATGAAAGGAGCGGTCGCCGCCAAGATCCGCGATTATGTCTCCGGAGGGGGATATCTCTTTACCATGTGTAGTGGCACCGACAGCTACGACATCGCCTTGGCTGCCGAGGGCGTTGATATCTGCGATACACCCTTCGATGGCGACCCACCCGATCCGCAGGCGCAGCAAAAGCTCGACTTCAACAGCACTTTCGCCTTCAAGGACTTCCACATCATCACCGATCCGATGGTTTACGAGTTCAGCGACATCGATGCCACAGACATTCACAATACCATCGGAGAAACGAGGGATTTTTTCACGCTGTTCGACTTCAGTGCCAAATGGGACGTGGTGCCAACCATGCTCTGCCAAGACCATGAACAAGTGATCCATGGTTTCATGGGACAGACCACTGCCTTCCGGAAGAACCTGGTGAAGCCCGGCGTAACCATCATGGGCGAGAACAAGCCACAGGGGACCGTGAAATACATCCATGGCGAATTCGGCCTTGGGCAATGGACCTTCTATGGCGGTCACGACCCCGAGGATTACCAGCACATGGTGGGAGATCCGCCCACGGACCTCAGCTTATTCCCCAACTCGCCCGGCTACCGGTTGATCCTGAACAACATCCTCTTTCCTGCTGCCCGCAAGCGTAAACAGAAAACCTGAGCCGAAGGTTTTTGGGTGAAATGAGGTCATTTGGCAACCGTTACAGCCCGGCTCTGCCTATGTTTGTGCCTGCAAACCCACTTGCATGGACCTTTCCAAGATCATCTCCATCACCGGTAAATCCGGCTTGTACCGCGTTGTGGCCCAAGGCCGTCAAGCGCTGATCGCCGAATCGCTAACCGATAAAAAGCGCATGCCCGTCCATTCCAGTGTGCGCGTGAGCACATTGGATGAGATCAGCATGTACACCAAAGGCGATGATGTTCTGCTTTCCGGCGTGATGGAGAAGATGCATGCCATTGAAAAGGGCAAGCTGAGCGTGGATCCCAAGGGTGACGTGGAAACGTTGTACGATAAGTTGGGCGAAGCTTTGCCGGATTATGACCGCGAACGCATCTATTCCAGTGACGTACGCAAGTTCTTCATGTGGTACCAGATGTTGTTGGATGCCGGACTCTTTGAAGAAGAAAAGAAGAAAGGCGCCTCCAAGAAAGGGGAAGTGAAGGAGGAGAAGGAAGAGAAGGAGGGCAAAAAGCCCAAGCCAGCGGCAAAAGGATCAGCCGTAAAGAAAGCGGCCGTGAAGAAGGGTGCATCACCTAAGGGTGGCGGTGCATCCAAAGCCAAGGCGAAGCCCATGCACAAAGGGGCTCAGCGAGGCAGCTAGATCAGGATGGCCTCAGGGCTTTGCGTTCGCGCATGCCGTTTTCCACTAATTTGGTGCCATGGCAGCACACTACGTTACGCGTATCCCTAAGGTGTTCATTGTGGTCGCTCTGTTGTGTGCAGGCCTGAGTTTGGCTGCTTGGAAAGGTCATGGTGTACCGGTTGCCCATGCCTACCATACACCGGACGAGCTTTCCGCCTACCGTGGAACGCAGCAAAGGGCACTAGCCACGGGGCAGAACACATACTTCATGGCCAGTGGGAACTGTGCCGGATGCCATGGTCATGATCCTTCCGGTTATGCCATGGTAACGGCCGAAGGGAAGGACGTGAACGTAGTGGATGATTGGCGCAGTAGCATCATGGCCAACGCAGCGCGGGACCCTTTTTGGCGGGCCAAAGTGAGCCACGAGGTGCAGGTAAACCCAGCACATCAGGCTGGCTTGGAGAATAAGTGCACCACGTGCCATGCTCCCATGGGTAATTTCGAAAGCCACTATACCGGCCAAGGCTTGTACTCCATTGCGCAACTGCAGCAGGATACCATCGCCATAGACGGTGTAAGCTGTGTGCCTTGCCATATCCAACGCAAGGACAGCATCGACCGGTTCTTTTCCGGCCAATTGCACTTCGATACCTTGGGCAGACCACTATTCGGACCTTATGCCACGGCCGATATTTTCGGTGCCCCGATGGAGTCTTTCGTGGGTTATGTGCCGAAATATGGATCGCAGATCCTTGACGCCGGTCTTTGTGCTGGATGTCACACCCTGATCACCGAAACGGCCGATCTTGACGGAAATCCTTCCGGGGATGAGTTCGTTGAGCAGGCCACGTATCATGAGTGGCTCAATTCCGATTTCAACGACCGGGAGCACCCCGAGACAGGCATTACCTGCCAAGGATGCCACGTGCCATTATTGGATGACGACATCGGCGTGGTGCTCTCCGCCAATTACATTTTTCTTCAGCCCAAGACGCCGTTCGGCCAGCACCATTTCGCAGGTGCGAACCTGTTCATGCTGAACATGCTCAAGGATAATGGCGATACGCTTAAGGTAACGGCCACCGATGCCCAGTTCGATAGTACCATCGAACGCACTAACCGCATGCTTCGCCAGCACACGCTCTTAATTGAGACCACCGTGGCCAACCGCACAGCGGATACGGCTTTCGTGAATGTGAAGCTGAACAACCTCGCTGGGCACAAGTTCCCAAGCGGTTATCCTTCACGCCGAGCGTGGGTCGAACTTATCGTTACGGATGATAATGGCGATACGCTCTACCACAATGGCGGTGTTGGTAGCAATGGCGAGATCATCGGTATCGATCCGCTCTGGGAGCCGCATCATGACCAGATCACCTCGCCCGATCAGGTCCAGATCTATGAAATGGTGATGGGTGATGTGAACGGCGATGTTACCACTGTGCTTGAGCGGGCAAAGGACCCGTTAAAGGATAACCGCTTGGCACCCTCCGGTTTCAGCAGCACGCATCCGACCTATGATACCACGCGCATTGTGGGTACAGCCTTCACCGATCCGGATTTCAATCATGAGAACGGAATGGAGGGCAGTGGTACCGATGTGGTGCATTACCACGTTCCGGTAAATGGCATCACCGGCGGACTACATATCCGCGCCAACGTTTGGTACCAATCCGCTCCACCCCGGTCCGTGGCGGACATGTTCACGTATTCCGGTCCGGAGATCGATCTGTTCCAAAACCTGTATAACACCCAAGGAAATGCACCATTCCTGGTGCGGTCCAACGCGATAGTGGACCTTTCATCGGGCATTGATGATCTGCGCGAACTCGGCGTGCGCATGTTCCCGAACCCGGTGCGCGATGGCATCTTGACCATCACCGGGATGGATGCACGCGTTCTGGGAGTGGAGGTCTACGATGCCAGTGGCAGGAAGGTCTCGGAGCTGAAAGGGGGCAACCGGGCAACTTGGCAACTGCGACTTCCAAGCAATGGCACATACGTGGTCGTGATCCGGACGGCAGCTCGCAACTTCGTTGAACGGGTCGTGGCGCTATAGTCTTCTACCTGAACGCGAGGTCACGTGTTGCGCTACTGTCGCGTACCCCGTCCGCGGCTATACGCGCCACCTACCAAGGTTTGGTAGTAAATAGTGCTGTCAGTGAATGCCCCGTCACCATTCAGCGTGTAATTAACGTTCGCGATTTGCGGTGGGAAAGTGAAGTTGGACCCTGAAAGGATGGCATAATAGGTCGCATTCCCGTTCGTGAGATAATTGAAGTACAAGGTGTCAGCGCGGGTGCCGCCGGTGGTAACGGCCAGTATGTAATAGACATACGGAGGCGACACCGGTACACCATTGAACCAGGATGAATCCCGCATGAGGTAGGTGCCGGTGAAGGCCGAACGTTCATCAGGCCCTGTACTCGGTGGCAGCGGTTGCTCGTCGATCGTCCGACAAGCCGAGAGTATTAAGAGCGTAAACACGAAAGCCAAGAACGGCAGGGTTCGATCGGTTGTCTTCATGGTGCAATTCGGGGATCGGGGAGGCCTGTGCCGACAAAGTTCGTTCTATTCGCCGTTCTATGGCAACTCGGGACCGTATTGCCGGTTTTCAAGGTTCTACGATCCGGGCTTGAGGTGGTCATCGATATAATCCAGGATCTCCGTGTACAGGTGCACACGGTCTTTGCCCCGTACGTTGTGCGGATGACCGGGGTAGTAGAAGAAATCGGGGTGGACCCCCTTGTCCACACAGCTTTTCAGGAAACGAAGTGCATGTTCGGGTACGACGGTCTCATCCATGTTGTCGTGGATCAGCAACAGGTCGCCCCGTAGGCTGGCGGCAATGTCCGGCAAGGCGGTTTCAGCATAGCCTTTCGGGTTTTCCTCCGGCGTGTCCATGTAGCGTTCGGTATACATCACTTCATAAAGTCGCCAATCTTGGACCGCTCCCCCTGCAACGCCCACCTTGAACACGCCCGGTGCGCGCAGCATAAGCGCCTCGGTGACGTGCCCGCCAAAACTCCACCCATGCACCGCCATGCGCGAGCCATCCACAAAAGGCAGACTTTTCAGGTAGTCCGCACCGTGCAATTGGTCCTTCACCTCGGTGATGCCGAGCTGCCGGTGGATGATCTGTTCGAACGCTAACCCGCGGTTACCACTGCCATGGCCGTCCACGGTGAATACAATGTATCCCCGTTCAGCAGCTTCGAGCATCCACAACTGTGCCCCGCCCAAGTAGCTGTTGGTGATCAATTGCAAGTGCGGGCCATTGTATGTGTAAACGATCACTGGGTATTGCACCCGGCTTTGGAAGCCACTGGGCTTGATGATGCGTGCATTCAGAATATCCCCATTCTCGCCTATCACCTGTGCGCTTTCAACCGAGCCCACTTGGTAGTCCGCCAATTCATCCTTGCTGTTCAACAAAGTCTTGATCACTCTACCCGTGGTGGCGTCCACTATTTCTGTGCGGCCGGGCACTGTCAGGCTGCTCCATTGGTCGATGAGGTACCTGCCGTCGCTGCTGAGCCGGCCATGGTGCGTGCCCGGTTGTTCCGTTAACTGCACTGTTTTCCCGGTGGAAAGCTCCACGCGATATATCTGAGTTTCCGTGGCTCCCCTTGGGTCCTTCGGATCGATCGTTGCGGTGCCTTCCACAAAGACGTATTGTTCCTTCCGGTCCAGGCCGATAAGTTCTTTCACCAACCAGTTCCCTTTGGTCAGTTGGCGCATCATGCCTTTTTGCACATCGTAGAGGTACAGATGCCACCAGCCGTCACGCTGGCTCCAGTGGATGTATCGGCCCGGGGTTTTTTCCAAGAAGGTGAGCGGGTGTTCGGGCTCCAACCATTTCGGATCTGATTCCTCGAAGAGCGTTCGCACGGGCTGACCAGAGGTCACGTCATAGCGGACCACCTTGAAATTGTCCGTTGCCCGGTTAAGCAGTATGATCTGGATGTGCGCATTGTCCGTGTCCCAGCTGATGTTGGTGAGGTAATGGTCGGGTGCTCCTTCCGGCTTTATGAAGACTGTTTTGCCGGTGCGCGTGTCATAAATCCCAAGTGTTACCTGATGGCTGGTCTGCCCCGCCATCGGGTAACGGAACTTCTTGAAGGTGCTCGGCATAGTGCTGATGTCCTCCACGTAATACGGCGAAACCATGGATTCGTCCATCCGGTAGAATGCAAGGAGGTTGCCGTCCGGACTCCAAAAGGTGCCCTTGGTGATGCCGTATTCCTCGCGGTGCACGCTCTTTCCGTTCACGATACCGTCCGTACCGTCGAAGGTGACTTGCCTGATGCTGTCGCCAAGGCCTGCGATAAAGAGATTGTTCCCGCCAGTAAAAGCGATCTTTTCGTAGGCTTTGTCGTGGTCCTCATTTTCAGCATGCCTTTCCGTGGTAAGGCGCAGCGCGGTGGAGCCTTTCGCCACATCGCGGAAATACGTCCGGTGGCCGACCTCGAAGCAGAATGTATGGTCATCGGTCCAGACCACGGAAGGAATCTGGCGCAGGCTATCCCCTTGTTCCAGTCCTTTGTTCAGATCGGCTAAACTGATGATGGGCCTTTCCCCGATCTTGCCCACCGTGCCTTTAACCAGCGTGTTATCCTTCACAAAGGAATAGCTGTTGGAGTGGGGTATCCACTGAAGACCCTTGACCTTTTCCGGATAAAGGACGCCCCCTTTCAGGATAGCATCGGACAGTGTGAGCTTTTGCTTTTCCTGGGCTGAGAGAGCCGTGACCCCGAGGAGGGCGATGAATAGGAGCGTGCGACGTAACATGGTTGTGGCTTGAAGTTGCGAAGAAAGGGAATGGCGAGGATCGCGGATGCGAAAATTGCCACAGATGCTCAGAGGCGCGAAGAGTTACGGTGTTCCTGCGCTGTGCGAAATACCTGATATAGCCAAAGCTACACCGGAGGTCAAGGACGTCTCTCCGCTTACGCGTCCAACGGAACGTCCTCAAATGATGTTCACCTCCCTTTCCAGTTCGACGCCGAATTTTTCCTTCACGCTCTCCAACACCCGTGTCGAGAGCTCGTAGATCGCTTCGCCAGTAGAGCCGCCATAATTGACCAACACCAGTGCTTGGTCCTTGTGCACACCGACGCTCCCTTCCCGGAAACCCTTCCAGCCCGCCTGCTCGATCAACCATCCAGCGGCCAGCTTGACCTGTCCTTCACCCGCGGGGAAGGAAACCAGTTCGGGATAAGCTGCTTTGATGCGTGCGGCCAACTCCGCTGTTACCACCGGGTTTTTGAAGAAACTGCCTGCATTTCCCAACACGTTGGGGTCCGGCAGTTTGCTCCGTCGGATGTGGATCACCGCATCGCTCACGTCCTGGATGGTGGGCTTTTCGATCCCCCGTTTTTCCAATTCATGCTGAATGCTGCCATAATGCGTGTGCAGTTCCGGGTGCTTGGCTAATTTGAACGCGACGTTGAGGATGATGTACTTATCCTTGCCTTCTCGCTTGAAGAAACTTTCCCGGTAGCCGAATTTGCATTCCGCGCCTGTGAAACGGATCACCTCGCCATCGCTGATGCGAAGTGCTTCCAAATGATCGAAAACGTCCTTGATCTCCACTCCGTAAGCCCCGATGTTCTGCATAGGGGCCGCGCCCACTTTGCCGGGTATCAACGACATGTTCTCGATCCCCCCCCAACCTTCACCAACACAGTGTGCCACGAATTCGTGCCACCATACCCCTGAGCCGGAGCGAACGATCACGTGGTCCACGGTTTCTTCCACCACGTCGATGCCTTCGATCGCATTCAGCAGCACCACGCCCGGCCAGTCGCGGGTGAAGAGCATGTTGCTGCCCCCACCCACCACCAGACGGGGAAGGTCTTTGAGTTCATCCGAGTTCAGCAATTCCCGTAATTCCGTTGCCGAGGTGAAACGCGCTAACCGCATGGCACGGGCTGCCACATGGAAGGTGTTGAACGGTTGAAGATCTGCGTTGCGTTGGATGTCCATAAGGTCCGCTGCGGAATAATTGCTTCCGTAGGCAGTGCAAGTTTACCGGTGGCCGGGCGTTTACTTTGACCGCATGCCGCCGCCCTTTCAACGCGCCCTTGTCAGCGTCACCAACGATCTGGCCACGGACAACCGCGTTCACCGTACCTGCACCGTGCTGGTGGCTATGGGCTATGAAGTAATGCTGGTGGGGCGGAAACTCCCTGGAAGCTTGCCACTGGAACGCGCATATCGCACCAAACGCATGCGACTGCTTTTCAACGCCGGGCCGCTGTTCTACGCCGAGTTCAATGTGCGGCTTTTCTTCGTGCTTCTGTTCAGCAGAGCGACGCTCTTTTTCAGCAACGACCTGGACACCCTGCTCGCTAATTTCCTGGCAGCCCGGATACGGGGCAAGGAATTGGTTTATGACACACACGAGTTCTACACCGAAGTGCCGGAACTGGTGCGACGGCCGCGTACCCGCGCGGTGTGGTTGGCTATCGAGCGCTGGATCTTCCCCGGATCGCGTACAGTGATCACGGTGAACCAAAGTATCGCGGACCAGTACCATGCCCGCTACGGAAATGTGGTACAGGTGGTCCGGAACATTCCTATGAACCGCGAGCTTGGCCCAGTGCCTACGCGCGCGGAGCTTCGGTTGCCAATGGACAAGCGCATATTGGTGATGCAGGGGGCAGGCATCAACGTGGACCGTGGGGCGGAAGAAGCGGCACTTGCCATGCGCGACCTGCCACATTGCCTTTTGCTGGTGATCGGCGGAGGTGACGCATGGCCGGTACTTGAACGGTTGGTCGTTGAGCACAGGCTTGAAGAACGTGTGCTTTTGCTGGGAAAGATGCCATATGAGCACATGATGGCCTATACGCGAAATGCCGACCTGGGCCTGACATTGGACAAGGATACCAACCTGAATTACCGCTACAGCCTGCCGAACAAGCTGTTCGATTACTTGCATGCCGGTATACCGGTCCTGGCCACGGACCTGCCGGAGGTGGCGGGTATCGTGCGTGCGCACGATTGCGGTGTGGTGCTAGAGCAGGCCGGACCGGGCGAGATAGTGGCTGCTGTGGAGGACCTGTTCGCCCACCCCGAACGGTGGCGCAACTTGCGCGATAACGCTACATTCGCGGCCCGCAAGCTCAGCGGTGACGAAGAAACCGCGAAACTGCGCACGATCCTGGAGGGCCTTGGCTGAACACCATCTGCATATCGTCAGTTTCGATGTTCCGTGGCCGGCGAACTACGGTGGCGTGATCGATGTATTTTACAAGGTGAAGGCACTGGCCGATCTGGGCATTCGCCTTCACCTGCATTGTTTTGAATACGGAAGGGGTGAAGCCCCTGAGCTGCTACGGTATTGTGAAAGTGTCCACTATTACAAGCGCAACACAGGTAAGCACCAATTGCTGAACAGCCTGCCCTACGTGGTGATCAGTCGTAGGAGTGAAGAGCTGGTGGACCGGCTGATGCTGGATGATCATCCCATCCTTTTCGAGGGCCTCCATTCCTGCTATCACCTGGGCGACCCACGCTTGGCCGGGCGTAAACGGATCGTGCGGACCCACAACGTTGAGCACGACTATTACGAAGCGTTGGCCATGGTGGAAGGCAGTACGTTCAAGCGCACCTATTTCTCGCAGGAGGCCCGGAAATTGCGCAAGTTCGAGACCGTGCTGAGCGAAGCGGATGCCATACTCGCCATTTCACCGAACGATCGCGCCCATTTCGCCACACACTTCAGCAACGTGGTGCATGTGCCTGCATTCCATCCTTCGGTCGCGGTGGACGTGCCCGGCGGCTTGGGCGATTTTTGCCTTTACCACGGTGCCTTGAGCGTGCCGGAGAACGACCGCGCGGCACTGTTCCTGGTGAACGAGGTCTTCCGGGGACTACCAGTACCCTTGGTGATCGCGGGACGCGGCGCAAGCCCGGAGCTACGAGCAGCCGTGGCCCGCTCCAACAACGTGAAGCTGCGCGAGAACATCCCCACGGACGAGATCACCGAGCTGGTCCGGAATGCTCAAGTGAATGTGCTGCCCACGTTCCAGGCCACGGGGATCAAGCTCAAGCTGCTGCTCTGCCTGTTCAACGGCCGCCACGTAGTGACCAATTCCCCGATGGTGAAGGATACCGGACTGGAAGCCTTGTGCCGCGTGCATGATGGGCCCGAAGCGATGCGGCTGAGCATACAAGCATGCATGGGTATCCCTGCGGAAGGCGCTGCGATAGAGGCCCGGACCCGCGTGCTGGAAGGGCGCTTCTGCAACGTGCACAATGCACGTAAGATCGTGGAGCTGGTTTTTGGTTGAGGTGGACCGGCATGGGCCGAACGAATAGCCGACACCAAGCTGGGCGTCCGTCCAATTGATCAACTCTGGCATATTGAGGAGCCTAATGTGTGGTCGAGGGCTCGCCTCACCCAACACTACAACACCGGCTCCGTGCTTACCTCCAGCAGCTTTCCGTCCTCGCAGCGCACCACCCGTGCATTCACCTTCTGCATGTGCGTATAGTCGTGGGTGGCCATCAGCACGCAACGGCCGCCGTGGCTTATGGTGTACAGCAGGTCAACGATCTCGGCCGTGGTCTCCGGGTCGAGGTTCCCGGTTGGCTCGTCCGCCAGTACCAATTCGGGGTCGTTCACCAGCGCGCGGGCTATGCTTACACGTTGTTGTTCACCGCCGCTGAGCTCATGCGGCATTTTGTAGCCCTTGTTGCCCAAGCCCACTTTTTCCAGCACCTCCTGTGCCTTGCCCTCCATGCCCTTGCGGTCCTTCCAGCCGGTGCTGCGCATCACGAACGTGAGGTTGTCGTTCACGTTGCGGTCGCCCAGTAGTTGGAAATCCTGGAACACGATACCGATCTTACGGCGGAGGTAGGGCACTTGTCTGCGCTTCAACTTGCGTAGGTCGAAGCCTGCCACTTGTCCTTCGCCTTCCACAAATGGCAGATCGCCGTAAAGTGTGCGCATCAAACTGCTTTTGCCGCTACCGGTGCGGCCCACCAGATAAACGAACTCGCCTGCGTTCACGGTAAGGTCCACGTTGTTCAATACCAGGTTCTCGCGCTGGAAAATGCGCGCGTTCATGAGTTGGATGATGGGGGTGCTTTCTGCCATGCTTGCTGTTGTCTTCTCCGCTACTTGGGCGATCCGTTGCCAAAGGAAGAAATTTCCGGCGGGGTTCCCGCGTTATGCCCGTGACCTCTTGCAAGAAGGGTGAACAGCGCCGGGTGGATAAGTCGCCCCGCAATGCCCGTATCCCCGCGCCATGCCAAGGAACTTTGCCGAACCCATGACCCCAGCCTCCCGTTCCCTGCTCCTCCGCTGCTTGCTGATGGGGCTGTTGGCCGCATGCGCCCGTGCCGCCATCGCGCAACAGCCCGCGCACTACATCGGCGCCAATGCCCAACTGGTGCACGCCCGTGAACTCTTCGACAAAGCCCAGTACGGTGCCGCACTTTACGAATTCGACCAACTCGCGGATAACCAAGCGGACCCATACGGCGATCTCCGTACAGAGGCCGAGTTCTGGGGTGCCATAGCTTCCGTGCGCCTTTTCCACAATGACGCGCCCAACCGCCTGCTCGATTTCACTGATCACCACCCGGACAATTTCCATGTGCCCGCGGTCCGGCTGGAGCTCTTCCGGCACTACTTTACCAAAAAAAGGTGGAAGGATGCCATTGCATCAGCCGCTCAGGTGGTTGACCAGGAACTGCCTGCAGATACCCGTAATGAATTCCTGTTCAAGCGCGGCTATGCGTTCTTCATGGATGACCGTATCGATCCTGCGCAGGTGGATTTCGCCAAGGTGAAGGACCAGCCCGGTATTTATGCGGCACCTGCCACGTATTACAGCGCCCACATCAATTATGTGAAGCGCAACTATGCCGCGGCCTTGGAAGGGTTCATGAAGCTGAAGGATGACGCCGCATTCGGCAAGGTGGTGCCTTACTACATCGCGCAGGTGCAATTCCTACAAGGGCATTACGACGCACTGCTGGAATACGTGCAGCCGCTCCTCGCCGACCCAGAGGGCACCAAGCGTCAAGGCGATATCAACCGATTGGCCGGTGAAGCCTATTTCCGGACAGGCCAGTACAAGGAGGCTTTGCCCTACTTGGAGAAAAGCCTCCAGCGCAGCGGCGTTGAGCGCGGCGATCGCTACATCGCCGGCTATGCCTATTACAAGAACGAGGACTACCAGAAGGCCATTGCGCAGTTCACTTCCGTGGTGAACAACAGCACCGACAGCTTGGCACAGCTCTCCGCCTATCACATGGCGGATTGCTATTTGAAAATGGGCAATAAGAACTACGCCCGTAACGCCTTCAAGAAGGCCTATGACCTGGGCAACGATCCCACCGTAACGGAGGATGCGCTCTTCAATTATGCGAAGCTGGCCTATGAACTCTCCTTCGATCCGTACAACGAGGCCATCATCGCGCTGCGCGATTACATGGCCAAGTACCCCGGCTCCGTGCGCCACGATGAAGCCCAGGAATTCTTGCTGGACGTTTACTTGAAGACGAAGAACTACGAGGCCGCGCTGGGTGCGCTGGATGCGATCAAAAACAAGGACCTACGCCTTCGAACCGCTTACCAGAAACTCGCCTTCGACCGTGCCGCCGAGCTGTATGAAGCCCGGAAATATGCGGAGGCGATCGGCTTTCTGGACAAGTCACTGAAAGACCCGGTCGACCAGGAAGCGGCGGTGAAGGCGCGCTATTGGGCGGGCGAAAGTGAATATGCTCAAGGCCGTTACGATCAGGCGCTGAAGCGCTACGACGATGTCCGGAATTCCGGCGGGGCCTACGCCAATTCACTGTACGAGCAGGCCGGTTACAGCATGGGCTATGCTTACTTCAAGAAAAAGAATTACGCCGAGGCCGCCACCTCTTTCCGCCGCGCCCTGGAAGCATCCGACATGCCGAAGGACCAGCGCAACGATGCCATGGTGCGTACGGGTGATTGCTACTTCGCCACCAAGGACGAGGGCAACGCCATCGCTTGGTACGATAAGGCGATCGTGGCGGGATCTTCCGCCAGCGACTATGCCATGTATCAAAAGGGCATTTGCCAAGGCCTGCAGAAAAAATACGACGACAAGATCACCACGTTGAAGAAGCTACTGACCGCCCAGCCAAACAGCCAATACGCCGCCGATGCGAAATTCCAGCTTGGGGAAACCTACCTCAACCTGGAGCAGGACGATAAAGCCGCCGTGTACTACGGCCAGGTGGTGAGCCAATATCCGAACAGTCCACACGTACGCCAGAGTATGTTGCAAAGCGCCTTGATCGACAAACGTCAAGGCCGGGTGGACAAAGCGCTGGAAGGCTTCAAGGCCGTGGTTGCCAAATACCCTACAGCCGATGGAGCTCACGATGCACTGGCCGGCATTGAGCGCATTTATGTTGAGCAAGGTAATGTAGCGGCGTACGAAGCGTACGCAAAGACGCTCACTTTCGTCGATGCCTCAACACTCGACCTCGACGAGAAGTATTACCGCAGTGCAGAGCAGCTCTACTTCGCTGAAAAATGCGACAAAGCCATCGGCGCTTTCGGGGATTACCTGGCGAAATATCCGAAAGGTGCTTATGCCGCCAACGCCTCGTACTATCGCGCTGATTGCTTTTACCGCGATGGAAAGGCCACGGAAGCATTGCCCGGTTTCGAGCAGGCCATCGCGAGCGGCGCGGATCAGTTCATGGAACCTGCCTTGGCTTCCGCAGCAGCCATCCAATTCGCCCAAAAGCAATTTTCCGGGGCGTTGGACCACTTCACGCAGTTGGAGCAACGCGCTGCGCTACCGGTGAACATCCTGGCCGCGCAAGCCGGACGGATGCGGTGCCTGCGCGAACTTCAACGCATTCCCGAGGCGGCCGCTGCAGCGCAGAAAGTGCTGGCCAATACCGATGCGAACGAGGACCTGAAGGCCGAGGCCGGACTTGCCGTTGCCTTGGCCTCAGTGAACAATAACGACCTGGATGCCGCCTACACGCGCTACAAGTCGATCGCCGGTAGCTCCAAGAACGCTTGGGGGGCCGAAGCCGCGTACCAAAAAGCATACGTCCGGTTCTTGCAGAAAAAATATGCGGATGCCGAGAAGGACGTTTTCGACCTGGTGAAGAAATTCCCGAGTTACGACCACTGGAAAGCGAGATCCTTTATCCTGCTCGGCGACGTGTACATGGGCATGAACGATCCATTCCAAGCCAAAGCCACTTTGCAAAGCGTGATCGACCATTGCGCCGAACCCGATCTGGTCGCCGACGCCTCAGCCCGTTTGGCCCAGGTGAATGCGGCCACAGCCACTCCGTCCGGGACCGTCGCGCCGGATGATAACACCGTGCCCATGCCCGGCCAACAATGAGCAACACCGTGAACACCTTCCGCATGGCGGCAGCTCTTACGATGCTTGCTGCAGGTACAATGCTTCATGCGCAGACCGGCGAGCAGTATTACATCAACGGCGTGTATAATCCCACGCTGGCCGATGTGAAGAAGATCGACCTGCAGCCCCAGCCTTATGACTCCATCATCCCTGCAAAGGCCATCGATTACAAGCTGCTGAACGTCACTGGCCAAGTGCCGGTGCATGTGGACAGCATCGAAGCCGCAAAGCTCAACATCCAGTTAGCGCAGGAAAAGCTTTATAAGGGGTTCGTGAAAGCGGGTTTCGGCCTGTACACCACCCCCTTGGTGGAAGCTTATTACGATCAGACGCGTAGCCGCGAGAACGGCTACGGGCTACACTACAAGCACATGAGCAGCAATGGCAGCGTGGGCGACCGGGGGCCCAGCGATTACAGCACGAACCACCTCGACGCCTACTACAATGCTTACCTGCGGAAACACGCCGTGGAAGGTCGCGTCATCTACGACCGCAAGCGTGTGAGCTATTATGGCTACCCCACCACCGACAGCTTGGAGAACCTCATACTCCGCAGCCCGAAAGCCCCGGAAGACTTCCTGAAGCAGATCTACAACGACATCGGGTTCGCCGTGCGTGTGAAGAGCCTTTACAGCGACAGCACGAAACTGGCACACGATGCCGGTCTTGAAGTCCACAACTTCACGAACCTTACCGGTAGCCGTGAACTGAACGTCAAGCTGGACGCCGACCTTGCCATGGAGCAGGGTACTGAGACCTACGGTGGGCAAGTTTTGATCGATAACAACGCCTATCGTGGTGAACGTGGGGACAGCCTTGTGGAACTGCGCCAGAACGGGACGCTCGTTGGCCTTTCGCCCTTTGTGAGCACTACCAATGGCAAGTACTTGGTGAAAGTGGGTGCAGGCATTTTCATTGACGCCCTAGGCAAGACCACCTTCCATTTCTATCCGCAGGCGCACCTGCAATACCGTCTCTTTGACGATATCTTGGTCCCTTACGTCGGTGTCGATGGAAAGCGCATGCGCAACAGCTTCCAAAGCCTAGCGAACGAGAATCCTTTCCTGAACGGTGCTCCGTTGCTCGCCAATTCGAGCCTGATGTATGACCTCTATGGCGGTCTGCGCGGCAGCCTGGGCCACGACATCGGCTTTGATGTGCGCATCAGCCAAAGCCAGATAAAAGACCGGCCTTTATTCATCGGGCAGGAATACCAGTTCGATAGCATCCGGCACGGCGATCAATTCCTTGCGGTCTATGATAAAGTGGATCAGCTCGATATCGGCGGAGAGCTGCGCTACAGCCATGATGAACATATTGACATTCATGGCGGGTTGCACCTCTTCAGTTACGGCACCGACCTTCAAGCGGAAGCTTGGAACCTCCCTACCTACACCATTGATCTGGGCGGCACATACGATTTCCAGGACAAACTGCTCCTGAAGATCGAAGCCCGTTTCGTGGGAATGCGTAAGGCCACCCTGCCGGTGCCACAAGGCTGGAACGACCTTTCTATCGCACCAACGGCCGTTGATGCCAAGGGGTACGTGGACCTTTATCTAGGGCTGGAGTACCGCTACACGAAGCGGTTCAGCGTCTTTTTGGACGTAAGCAACCTCAGCGCCAGCAAGTATGAACGGTGGTATAATTACTCCGCACAACGTGCCTTGGTGCTAGGGGGAGCCACCTACGCCTTCTGATCAGGGATACCGGTTTTGAAGACCACCCTGAAAACGGGTTGCAAGCCAATTTCAGGGGTTTTCAACAGATGTAGGGTTCCTGTTGGTAAAATGTAGCGCTCCGCCGCGCCAATACTGGAGATCCGGGCCTTTTCGCGTCCCTAAAAGCGGTATCTTCGCGTGCCTTCCGAAAACGGGAGCAGATCCAAGCGAAAAATGGCAGAGACAGCGGAAACGAGTGCAGCGAAAAAGAAGGCATCCGAAGGGTACGGAGCGGACCAGATCCAAGTACTGGAAGGTCTTGAGGCGGTGCGGAAGCGCCCAGCCATGTACATCGGCGACATCGGAATGAAGGGTCTGCACCACTTGGTGTACGAGGTGGTGGACAACTCCATCGACGAGGCCCTCGCTGGCCATTGCGATACCATCGATGTGCGCATTCTCCAGAATAACAGCATCCGGGTGCAGGATAATGGGCGCGGCATTCCGGTGGCCATTCACGCCAAGGAGGGCCGTTCCGCTCTTGAAGTGGTAATGACCGTGCTGCATGCCGGTGGCAAGTTCGATAAGGACAGTTATAAGGTCTCCGGCGGCCTACACGGTGTGGGTGTGTCCTGCGTGAACGCCCTGAGCGACATGTTGTTGGTCGAGGTACGGCGTGACGGGAAAGCCTATCAGCAGGAATACAGCGAAGGAAAGCCGAAGTATCCGGTGAAGGAGGTGGGTAGGTCGGATGATCGTGGTACCATCGTCACGTTCCATCCGGATCCGACCATCTTCCAGGTCTCTGAATACAACTACGATACGCTGGCGGCGCGTTTGAGGGAGTTGGCTTTTCTCAATAAGGGCATCACCCTTACCCTTACGGACGAGCGCCATAGCAACGAGGACGGCAGCTTCGCCACCGAGAGGTTCCACAGTGAACTTGGACTCGTGGAGTTCGTGCAATACCTTGATGGTACCCGTGCGGCGCTGATCGAGCAAGTGATCTACATGGAAGGGGAGAAACAGAATATTCCCGTAGAGATCGCCATGGTGTACAACGACTCCTACACCGAGAACCTCCATTCTTACGTCAACAACATCAACACCCACGAGGGTGGCACACACCTCGCCGGCTTCCGTCGCGGTCTTACGCGCACGCTGAAGAAGTATGCCGACAACAGCGGTGCCACGAAAAATCTGAAGTTCGAGATCGCCGGGGATGACTTCCGTGAAGGCCTCACCTGCGTGATCAGCGTGAAGGTGCAGGAGCCGCAGTTCGAAGGCCAGACCAAGACCAAGCTCGGCAACAACGAGGTGATGGGCGCCGTGGACCAGGCGGTGAGCGAGATGCTCGAGAACTACTTGGAGGAGCACCCGAAGGATGCCCGCCAGATCGTGGACAAAGTGATCCTGGCCGCCACTGCCCGCCACGCCGCCCGCAAAGCCCGTGAACTCGTGCAGCGCAAAGGCGCGATGAGCGGCATGGGCCTCCCCGGCAAGCTCGCCGACTGCCAGAGCAAGGACCCCATGCTCAGCGAGATCTTCCTGGTCGAAGGAGATTCAGCTGGTGGAACGGCCAAGCAAGGCCGTAACCGCGAATTCCAGGCCATTCTGCCGCTGCGAGGGAAGATCCTCAACGTGGAGAAGGCCATGGTGCACAAGATCTACGAGAACGAGGAGATCCGGAACATCTACACCGCGCTGGGCGTCCACATCGGCACCGAAGAGGACAGCAAGGCGCTGAACATGGACAAGCTCCGCTATCACAAGGTGATCATCATGTGCGACGCCGACGTGGACGGCAGCCACATCCAGACGCTGATCCTCACCTTCTACTACCGCTACATGAAGGAGCTGATCGAGCGCGGCTACGTCTACATCGCCACGCCGCCATTGTACCAGGTGAAGAAGGGCAAGGAAGGTGTCTACTGCTGGACCGATGAGGAGCGCGACCGTACCATCGAGCGCATGAAGGGCCCCAACAAAGAGGCCAGCGGTGTGCACGTGCAGCGCTACAAAGGTCTCGGTGAAATGAACGCCGAGCAGCTTTGGGAGACCACCATGAACCCCGAAAGCCGCACCCTTCGCCAGGTAACGATCGATAACGGCACGGAAGCCGACCGCATCTTCAGCATGTTGATGGGCGACGAAGTGCCCCCACGCCGCGAGTTCATCGAGAAGAACGCGGTTTACGCAAAGTTGGACGTCTAGTACGCCCAACTTTTCAGGTGATCCGGCGCAAGCTGGTGAGACCTATGGAAGCCTCGGGTAACCGGGGCTTCCTCTTTTTTATGGTTGTACGTTACACAGAGATGCACGCGCTCGGCCCCGGAGCTTCATCCGGGGTTTGCCGAGCTTGCATACCGAAGGCATGTGCGTGGGATCATATTTCGGCCCGCCTCGGAGACAGGCGCATGCAGCGAAGACGTTTGGTGTTGCGACCGATCTATTCCTTGCTCAGGTACATCCCTCTTGATGAGGGCATCGTTTCCTTGAACCCGAATTGTTCGTACAACTTGTATGCGTTCCCATCTGCCAACAAGCTCACGTAACATGAACTGGGCAGTTCTTCATTTATAAAATCAGATAGATTTTGCATGATCATTTTCCCGAATCCAGATCCTTGAAATTCGGGATGCACGCATATATCCACGATCTGGCAGAAGCAACCGCCATCTCCAATTAATCGTCCCATTCCGATCACGTTCCCTTCGATCTCGATCATGACGGAATGAACGGAATTTTGCAGACCGATCTCGCTGGCCAGGTCGGTCTTCCCTGAAAGCCCGCACTCAGCCCGTAGATCCTGATAGGTCCGGGTCGGGATCTGTCCTTCTATCACACGGTGTTCCTTCTTCTGGTGTTTCATTGGTTCGGCGTATTGAATAGCAATCAACTGTTCTTTACCGAAATGATCTCCGCCGCAATGCTCACAGCGATCTCCTCCGGCGTCTTGCTTTGGATCGGCAGCCCGATCGGCGTGCGGATCCGCGCAACTTCCTCCGCCGTAAAGCCATCCTTCCGCATATCCGTCAAGAGCTTCTTGATCTTCTCCGCGCTGCCCATCATGCCGAGGTACTTGAAGGATTTACGCACCAGTTGACGCACGAGGATGTCGTCCGTGCGGTAGCCGAAGGAAACGAGCACCACGTAAAGCTCAGGGTCCGCAGTGATCACATCGTCGATGTGTTCATATTCCACCACGCTTCGCTCATGCGCCCATTGGTTCCCTTCCATGGTGTTGAGGCCGGCGCGGTCATCCATCAGGTGGACGTGGAAGCCGAGTTGATTCATGGTGCGGCTCAGGGCCAGACCCACGTGGCCAGCGCCGATAATGATGATGCGCGGCGCGGAACCGAGACACTCTCGGTAGTGCCAAAGCTCTGGGCTATGCTTGTATAGCACTTTATCATCCTTCGCCTGCGGAAGATCACCAGTGCGGATGCCTTCGTTGCTGAGCAACAGTCCGATGCTCCGCCCTTTTTGCAGGCTGTTCGTGATCTCGCGAACGAGCTTAACTCGATCGTTTCCGAGCGGGAAGAACGCCACGGTCTGTTCGCCGGAACAGATCATGCCAGAACGATCGGTAGGTTCTTCGGCGCGGTGGATCTGGCGTTTGAGAGAAATAGCTCCCTCAGGGTCTCCGCTTCGGGACCCTGAGGCCAGTCGAACTCTGGCGAGCTCGACTAACTTATGCTCCATGCTTCCCCCGCCGATGGAGCCGTGCAGCTCTCCGCCGCTCGTCACGAGCGCCTTGAAGCCCGCGCGCCCCGGGCTGCTGCCGATGCTTTCCACCACCACAAGCAGCGTGCAGCGCTCCCCGCGTTCGAGGGCCGCCAGCGCATTCAACCAAAAATCAAGTTCCTTGTTCACGATAGGGCGTTCAAAGTACACCGTTGCCGCGGTGTGCTGAAAAGTGCTGGAATGTACCAACTTCGCCAACTGTGTCCCATTTGCTAAAATACATCCTCATCCTCGCGGGCCTGCTCGGCGCGGCGAATGCTTTTGCGCAAGCGACCCAAGGGAACAGCATCGTTGCCGATACCGTGATGAGCGCGGCCGCTTCAGTCCCCGTTGAACCCGTTGCGCATGTGCCCACCTGCTTAGAGAAGCTCACAGCGGACCCGTACACGTTGATAGTCGCGGCTATTGTGTTGCTGTTGTTCTTCCTGTTCATCTGGTTCCGCCGCTTGGCGAAGCACCTCACCGAGCAGCTTTCCGATCCCGGCATTTCCGCAGGCACCCGCTTCGACCTTGAGCAAGCGCGCTCCACAGCTATCGCTTCCCAACAGGCTGCGAAGTTCTTCGGCTGGTTGTTGTTCTGCGGCTACGCGGTATATGTGGCCGTGGCGGGCAGCGAGATGCAGGGCTATGTGATGCAGTGGCTTAACCTTTCCGTGCGCTGGATCCACGTCATCGCCGGCATCATGTGGATCGGCGCTTCCTTCTACTTCATCTTTTTGGAGAACAACCTCAATCGCACCGAAGGCCTGCGCGATGAACTGGCCGGGAATCTCTGGGCCATCCACGGCGGCGGCTTCTACTACGTGGAGAAATACCAAGTGGCGCCGAAGGTGATCCCCAAGCACCTGCACTGGTTCAAGTACGAGGCCTACTTCACCTGGCTCAGCGGTTTCTCGCTGCTCTTCATCGTCTACTACGCCGATGCGAAAGCCTTCATGATCGACCCGTCCGTGGCGGCGCTCAGCCCGGCGGAAGCGATCGGCATCGGCATCGCATCCATGGTCCTCGGCTGGGCGATCTATGACCTGATGAGCAAGTCCAAGCTCGTGCTGCGGCAGGACCTCTTCGCGCTCGTTGGCATCCTCGTGCTGGGTGCGCTCACCTATGTGCTTACCCACCTGCTCAGCGGTCGCGCGGCCTACATCCACGTCGGTGCGTTGCTCGGAACGATCATGGTGGGCAACGTCTTCTTCACCATCATCCCCAGCCAGAAAGCCTTGGTGCGCGCCGCGAAAACGGGCCAGCCGCTGGATGCATCACTCGGCAAAAAGGCCGGACAGCGCAGCTTGCACAACAACTACATCACGCTGCCGGTGGTCTTCATCATGCTCAGCAACCACTTCCCGAGCACCTTCGGGCACAGCGGCAACTGGCTCATCCTGATGGTGATCACCGTGGCCAGCATGGGCATCAAGCACTACTGGAACCTGCTGGACCGTGGCGTGAAGCGCACCTGGGTGCTGGTAGCGAGCATCGGTGCGCTGGTAGTGCTCAGTGCCGCGATCTCGCCCGCCATGGAAGACACGGTGGATGCCGCCATCCCCGCCAGCTTCGCGGATGCCGATGCCATTATCCAACGCCGTTGCGTGCAATGCCACAGCGCCAATCCCACCGACGACGTGAACCATGTGGCCCCCAACGGGGTCATGTATGACACACCGCAGCAGATCCAAGCCATGGCCCCGAAGATCATGGAACGCGCCGTGCGCACCCACACCATGCCCCAAGGCAACAAGACCGGCATGACGGATGAAGAACGGACGGTGTTGAAACGATGGATCCTGCAGGGCGCTCAAATACAATGAACCGCAACGACGCCACGACGCAAAGGGAACGCCACGAAATGCGAATGCGTTGGATCAAACTCACTCAGATCGTTGGAATTGGCGTTGCGACTTCGTTGCGCCGTTGCGTCGTTGCGGTTAACTTTCAGGATGGTTACTTCCGCACTGCATAGCACCCGCGTCATTACCCCTAGCGGTATGAACGAGGCCACGCTCGTACTAGCCGATGGCAAGATCAAAGAAGTCCTCCTCGGAAAGGTCCAGCGTGAGGATATACCCTTCGAGAGCGTCGGCGACAAAGTGATCATGCCCGGCGTGATCGACGCGCACGTCCACATCAACGAGCCGGGCCGCACCGAGTGGGAAGGCTTCGAGACCGCCACGAAAGCCGCTGCAGCCGGAGGCATCACCACGCTGATCGAGATGCCGCTGAACGCGAGCCCCGTCACCACCACGGCAGCTGCGCTGAAGTTGAAGCTGGAAGCCGCCAAGGGAAAGCTGCACGTCAACTGCGGCTTCTACGGCGGTGTGATCCCGAGCAACATCAACGCCCTCGACGAACTACTCAACGCGGGCGTCTTCGGAATCAAGGCCTTCCTCACGCACTCCGGCATCGACGAGTTCCCGAATGTCACCGAGGCGGATCTGCGAAAGGCGTTGCCGATCCTGAAAAAACACGATGCCAAGTTGTTAGTGCATTGTGAATTGGTAAGCGGCGTAGGGGTGGACCATGGTCCGCCCAAGTCCTACGCCGCGTATTTGGCGTCCCGCCCATCCATATGGGAAACCGACGCCGTCGCCCTCATGATCCGCCTAAGCGAAGAGTTCGATGTCCACATTCACATCGTACACGTATCCGCTGCGGAAGCGTTGCCGTCCATCCGCGATGCCAAAAAACGCGGACTACGCATCACCGCCGAGACCTGCCCGCATTACCTCGTCTTCTGCGCGGAAGACATTCTCGATGGGGCCACGGAATACAAGTGCGCACCACCGATCCGCGAACGCGCCAACAACGAGCTGCTCTGGGAAGCACTTAAGGACGGCACGCTCGACTTCGTGGCCTCAGACCACAGCCCTGCACCGCCGGACATGAAGGAGCAGGCATCCGGCAATTTCATGAAGGCATGGGGCGGTATCGCGGGTTTGCAGTTCGTTTTGCCTGCGTTCTGGACGGGAGCGAAAGAGCGCGGCTTTTCCTTGGAAGAGGTTGCGCGACTACTGTGTGAGCACCCGGCGGATTTCCTTGGGCTGAAGAAGAAAGGCCGCATCGCTCCTGGCTGCGATGCAGACCTAGTGATCTGGGATCCGGAGGCGAGCTTTGTGGTGAAGAAATCGCATATTCACCATCGGCATAAGATCACGCCGTATGTTGGGCGGACTTTGTTTGGGGTGGCGGAGCGGACTGTCGTGGGAGGGGAGAATGTCGGTGATGATGGGAGCTTCACAACAGTACGTTTTCCTACATTGTTGCAGCGATGATAGGTCGTTGGCGCGGTAGTTATAGGTACGATAGTGTTCGGGTCCAAGACCTGATTGGTCATGCTCAAACGTTTTTCGAATTGAACATTGACACCTTCAACGGTCAACAGTTTCAAGGCACAGTAAAGGAGGATATGGGAACTGGTGGTATGTCAGCTGTAGGAGAGATTGAGGGGACGCTTAAAGCTGGACGGTTGCATTTTGTGAAGAGGATGCCTCTGCATGAGATGATGTTCAATGATGGATCAAGGAAGACTTCGCAAATGCAACATGCGGAGATCTTCTATGACGGAAGACTTTCTCTGGATGGCGCTAGTGCAGAAGGAACTTGGAAGATTCGAGAACGATTCAGGATGGTAGGATGGAAACCAATGGTTTTCCGAACCCACTCTGGAAAGTGGATGATGAAAACAGAGTAGAAATGACGAAAGACGAACTAGCCCCCGCCTTCACCCATCTCATCAACCTCGCTGCCGAGCGCTTCGGGGCCAAGGTGCTGTGGTGTACCGATGATTTCTTCGCCGAGAAGGAGAACCTGATCAAGCCGGAGAAGGCCATCTTCATCCCGGAGAAATTCACCGAGCGCGGCAAGTGGATGGACGGCTGGGAAAGCCGCCGCAAGCGCACGGAAGGGCACGACATCGCCGTCATACAACTTGGCGCTGCGGGCACGATCAAGGGCTTCGATGTGGACACGTCCCACTTTCTTGGTAACCAGCCGGAGTACTGCACCATCGAGGCGTGCTACGCACCGGATGGCGACTGGGAAAATGCGGCGTGGGTCGAAGTGCTTGGCAAGACCATGCTCAACCCCGGGAGCCAGCATCTGGTGGAGTCGAGCGTGGGTGCAAAGGCGCGAGATCTCGCGCCCCTGTTCACCCACGTAAAGCTCCATATCCATCCCGACGGAGGAGTAGCAAGGCTCCGCGTCTACGGCGAAGTACAGCGCGACTGGTCGGATGTACGGACGATGCATGCATCGTCCATACACGACCTTGCATCGGCCCAGAACGGCGCCCTCGCCATCCAATGCAACGACATGTTCTTCAGCCACATGAACAACCTGATCATGCCCGGCCGCGGTGTGAACATGGGCGACGGCTGGGAGACCAAGCGCAACCGCACGCCCAACAACCACGACTGGGTGATCGTCCGGCTTGCGCACAAGGGCATCCTGAAGAAAGCGATGATCGACACCGCGCACTTCAAAGGGAACTACCCGGAAAGCTTCACGCTGGAAGGCTGCATGAGCGATAGCGATGACCTTTCCAACGCCAAGTGGAGCACCCTGATCGAGCGTGCAAAGCTGCAGGCTCACCACGAGCACGCGTACGAAAAGGAGCTGGTTTGCAAGGAACCCGTGTCGCACGTACGTTTGAATATCTTTCCCGACGGTGGCGTGAGCAGGATGCGGCTGTGGGGGACCATCGTTTGAATCGCACAATACTTTTACCGCTAAGACGCCAAGCCCGCCAATAACAGCATTCACGTTGTGAACTTCGTGTCCTTTGCGGTAGTCCTTCAACAATGAACATCGACCAATTGAACCGCCTCTCCGAAGCGGATGCAACTGCGGCTTTCGAGCAATGCTGTGGTTCCGCCGAATGGGTGGAGCGCATGGTGTATTCCCGCCCTTTCGAAAGTCTCGGCGAAGTGCTGGAGACCAGCGACACCATCTGGGAGGAATGCGACGTGGACGACTACGAAGAAGCTTTCAGCCACCACCCGAAGATCGGGGATGTGGAGAGCCTCGCGAAGAAGTACGCCAACACAAAGGCCTGGGCCTCGGGTGAGCAGAAGGGAATGGATGGCGCCGACCGGGCCGTGATCGAAAAGCTCGCCGAGAGGAACAATGCCTACGAAGAGAAGTACGGATACATCTTCATCGTGAACGCCACGGGCAAGAGCGCGGTGGAAATGCTCGCATTGCTTGAAGCCCGCATGAAGAACGACCCCAAGGATGAGATCCTCATCGCGGCAGGGGAGCAGAACAAGATCACGAAGCTGCGGTTGAAGAAACTTCTGGCATGAATTTAAACCACAGAGGCACAGAGACACGGAGAATGCGAATGGACAGCCTGCCCTGCGCATCCAGCTATGGATTTCTCGGTGTCTCGGTGTCTCTGTGGTAAACCTGTTTTTTTATGAGCACCATCTCCACACACGTCCTCGATACTGCTCGTGGTATGCCAGCCCGCGGGATCCGCATCACATTACAGTGCTTCGTAGGTCCGGATAAATGGGAGGACATCGCCATGGGCAGCACCAACGCGGATGGGCGAGTACCGGACTTCTTATCCAAGGACACCAAGCTCGTCGAAGGCCAGTACCGCATGCGCTTCGATGTCTCGGCCTACTTCAGCGAGCACAAAACGAAGAGCTTCTACCCCTACATCGAGGTGGTGTTCGAACTCGATGCCGATGGGCACTACCATGTGCCGCTGCTGTTGAGCCCGTGGGGGTATTCGACGTATCGGGGGAGTTGAGAATATTGAACGTCGAATGGAAAATAACGAACATCGAAGTGGAATGCCGAACGCAGGTCCAAGTAGGAAATTCGACTTGGAGGATCGATTGGTCGATTTTTCGGTCTTGATGTTGAAGGTGGCTGATGCTCTTCCAAAAACCTATGCAGGCCAGCATCTTTCTGGTCAACTTGTTCGCTCCGGTACTTCACCCGCGTTGAACTACGGCGAAGCTCAAAGCGGGGAGTCAAGAAGGGACTTTATCCACAAGGTTAAGATCTGCCTAAAGGAATTGCGCGAGAGTAGGGTTTGCATGAAGATCATTGATCGCTCCGGTTTGCTGAAAGACCATGAGTTCGTATTGCAAGGCATCGCTGAATGCAACGAACTCATCGCCATTTTTGTAAAGAGCGTTCAGACAGCGGAAGCCAACCTTAGAGCGTCCAAATGATTTTCAGCTGGCACAGTACACTTTCTTGCCGGAGAACGGCATACACTTCAGTATTCGACTTCAACATTCAACGTTCGATCTTGCACAGTACACTTTGTTGTCGCAGGACGTCATGCACTTCAGCATTCAACATTCAGCATTCAATGTTCGATATTCCTCTAAGATGAACACCAGCATCAAGACCAAGGACAAGTCCCGCATCCTCGCCACCCTCGGCAAGGCCAACAAGGCGTTCCAGGTCATCTATCCCGGCGACCGGCCCGACCGCCAGCCCGTGCATACCGTGTACGGTGGCGCCGACCTCTTCACTGCGGAGACCGCGCAGAAGATGGCCAATGCCGCGCTGAAGACGTTAACGGAGAACGCCGCCGATTTCACCGAGTTCGCTCGTGCCTTGGAACTGCCCGGCTACGATAAGCTACCGAAGAAAGCGGCCGACATCGCCAAACTCGTGAAGCGTTTCGATAAACTCACGCCCGCCAAGCGCAAAGAAGAGACCGGCTGGCTCGCATACGCCACCTACAACAAGGTGATCCACAAGCTGCGCACCGAAGCGCTGGAGGATTTCCGCATCGACTTCGAGGACGGCTTCGGCAACCGCAGCTGGGAAGAGGAGGACGCCACCGCCGAAAAGGCCGCGCTGGAAGTGGCCAAGGGCATGAAGGCGAAGTCGCTGCCGCCCTTCATCGGCATCCGCATCAAGCCCTTCACCGAGGACCTGAAGGAACGCGGCGCGCGCACGCTGGACATCTTCCTCACCACGCTCGCCAGCAAGACCAACGGCAAGCTGCCCGACAATTTCGTTGTGATGCTGCCCAAGGTTTCCATCCCCGAGCAGGTCACCGCGCTGGTGCAGCTCTTCGAAGCGATCGAGGCCAGCACCAAGATCGCCAAGGGCGCGCTGAAAATGGAGATGATGGTGGAGACCACGCAGTCCGTGATCGCCGCTGACGGCACCAATCCGCTGCGCAAATACGTGCTCGCCAGCAAGGGCCGCATGATCGCCACGGCCTTCGGCACCTACGACTACACGGCCGCCAACAACATCACCGCGAAGTACCAGGACATGGGCCACGCCGTGTGCGATTTCGCGCACATGATGATGAAGGTCGCGCTCGGCGCCACCGGCATCTGGCTCAGCGATGGCGCCACCAACGTGATGCCCATCGGTCCGCATCGCGGCAAGAACCACACACCAAAACAACGCGCCGAGAACAAGGCCGTGGTCCACCGCAACTGGAAGAAGGCCTACGACCACACGCGCCACTCGCTCTGGAAAGGCCTCTACCAAGGCTGGGACCTCAACCCCGCGCAATTCCCCATGCGCTACGCCGCCGTCTACAGCTTCTTCCTGGAGAGCTACGACGATGCCGCCGCGCGCCTCAAAGCCTTCGTGGAACGCGCCGCCCGCGCCACGCTCACCAGCGATGTCTTCGACGATGCCGCGACCGGTCAGGGCCTGCTCAACTACTTCCTGCGCGGGCTGAACTGCGGTGCGATCAGCGAGGAGGAGGCGCTGGCCACGGGGCTGTCGTTGGCGGAGATCCGGACGCGGTCTTTCTTGAAGATCTTGGAGGGACGGAGAGGGCGTTGATCTTTTTGGGCGTGCCGGCGCCAAATGCGCGCCGTCGGGCTATCCGCTGTACTCCTCGCGCCCCGGCCTACGGGCCGAGGGCGCTGCGGGGTGCCGCTCCTATCCCTCACGCAAAATGCTGATCGCGGATATCGGATCCCTGGCTGGTTCGACATGGGGGCGCGAGATCTCGCGCCCCTGCGGGCATCCATGCGCGCAATGCATTCCATACATTCGGTCATGCACCGCCCACAACGAAAATCAATCCGGTTACGTGGATACGATTACACGCAACGTGGTGCGTATTACGTCACCATTTGCACAGATGACCGGTCGCATGCATTTGGGCGCATCGCGGATGCCATCGTGTGTTTGTCACCCCTCGGCCATATCGTGGACGAATGTTGGCATGCGATTCCAACGCATTTTCCGAACGTCATGATCGACGCGTTCATCATCATGCCGAACCATGTGCATGGCGTGGTCGTCATCGCAGACCACGCAGGGGCGCGAGATCTCGCGCCCGATGCTGTTGCCCCGCCCGATGCCATTGTCACACCCGTGCCGGATACCACGCCATCACCCGATTACGACACCATCATGGTCCCATCAACCCCGGATGGTGGATCACCGCCACGAACGCGGCCACGCATCATTCCCGGATCATTGGGTGCAATCGTGCAAGGGTTCAAGGCCGGTGTCACACGGCAGGCGCGCAAACGCGGCGTTGCGGTGCCTTCGACCATTTGGCAACGCAATTATTACGACCACATCGTCCGTGATGCGGAGGACCACGCCCGCATCGCGAAATACATTGCGGACAATCCCGTCAATTGGGAGCTGGACCGGTTTCGCCGTTGATGGTTTTTACCCGTACAACCCCATCAACACCTTCTCCGGCGTGAACGGTGCATCGTACTTCGGCACATAATTCGGGTTGAACGCCAGCACCGCGTTCTCGATCGCGAAGTACACCCCGATGCCGTACATCAACGGCGGCTCACCGGTGGCCTTGCCGCGACGGATCGCCATTGGGTGACCGTCCGTTGGTAACGACTCGATGCGGAGCTCCTTCGGTACACTGTGGATGTCCGGGATCTTGTACGTGCTCAGCGCGTTGCTGAGCAATCGGCCTTTGTCGTTGTAGACGATCTCCTCCATGGTCATCCAACCTAAGCCTTGCACAACGCCGCCTTCGATCTGGCCGATGTCCACCGCGTCGTTCATGCGCTTGCCGAAATCGTGGACGAGCTTCACCGCATCTACCTCGTAGGTGCCACGGATGCAATCCACCGTGACCATCACCGCCGCTGTGCCATAGACGTGGTAAGAGAACGGATGACCTTTCTCTTTCGACTTGTCGAAGTGGATGTCCGGCGTGGCGTAGTGGCCGCTCTCGCTCAGGTTCACGCGGTCCCAGCGGCAGGCGAAGACCAGCTTGTCCCAGTCCAATTCGGTGGCTTGGCCGTCGTTGAGTACTTGCTCGTTCTTAATGGTGATCGCATCGGTGTGCCGGGCTTGAACCGGGATTCAGCATGCGTGATGCCTTCTCCTTGATGCGCTCCAGAATGGCGTTGCAGGCGATCTCCAGTGCCTTGCCGTTGAGGTCGGCGGTGGCGCTGGCGGCGCTGGGGCTGGTGTTCGCCACGCGCGTGGTGTTGGTGCTTTCGATCTTGATGCGCTCCGTACCGATCCCGAACGTGGCCGCGGCCACCTGCACCATTTTGGTGTTGAGTCCTTGGCCCATCTCCACGCCGCCGGTGCTCACGCCCACGCTGCCGTCCTGGTACACGTGCACCAAGGCGCGCGCATTGTTCATCGGCGTGTTGGTGAAGGAGATCCCGAAGCAGATCGGCATGATGGCCATGCCCTTTCTTGTGCGTCGCGCTCGTTGCATTGAATGCATCGATCTCCGCCTGCTGCTTGTCAAAGTCGAAGGTCTTGTCGGCCAACTCCCATGTTTCATCCGCCAGGACGCGGTCGGCGATCTGGCCGTAGGGGAACTCGCTGCCTTCCTTCAGCAAATTGCGGCGCTGGATCTCCCTCGCGCTTACGCCCAGTTCTTGCGCGGCCTTCGCGATTGCCGCCTCGATCACGAACATGCCCTGTGGTCCACCAAAACCGCGGAAGGCCGTGTTGGACGGCAGATTCGTGCGGCAGCAGTAGGCCGTCACGTCCACGTTAGGAACGAAGTAGCTGTTCGTGGCGTGGAAGAGCGTGCGTTCCATCACGGCAGGGGAGAGGTCCGCGGAGGCGCCGGCGTTCTGGTGGAAGGTGGCTTCGTAGGCCACGATCTTCAGGTCCTTGTCGAAACCGATCTTGAAGTCGCTGCTGTACGGATGTCGCTTGCCGGTCATGCGCATGTCGTCCATGCGGTGCATGCTGAATTTCACGGGCTTCTTCAACACGAATGCGGCCAAGCCTACCAGTGCCGCCCATGCGGAAGCCTGATCCTCTTTTCCGCCGAAGCCGCCGCCCAAGCGGGTGACGTCCACTTCCACCTTGTGCATGGGAATGCCCAGCACGCGCGCTACGGCAACTTGCACCGCGTTGGGTCCTTGCGTGCTGCTGCTGATGCGCACGCTGCCGTGCTCGGTGAGGCGTGCATACGCGCCCTGTGTCTCGATGTAGAGATGCTCCTGCCCGTTGGTATCGGCGCGACCTTCGAAGACGTGCACGCATCCGTCCCAAGCAGCATTCGTGTCGCCCATTTGGAAGCGGCGCGGCGGTATGATGAGCTCGCCCTTCTCGCGTGACTCGCGCGGGTCGGTGATCACGGGAAGTTCATCCAACTCCACGTTGATGAGGCTCCGTGCCTGCCGCGCCGCATCCTCCGAGGTCGCGACGATCAACGCCAAGGGCATGCCCCAGAAATGGATCTCGTTCTCCACCAAGAGCGGCTCGTCGGCTACGATACTTCCGATCTGGTTCTCGCCGGGAATGTCCTTGTACGTAAGGATCCGCACTACGCCGGGAACAGCCGAAGCTTTAGAGAGGTCGATTTTTTTGACGTGCGCATGGGCGGAAGGCGCATCATACGGCAACGCGTACAGGGTGCCTTGTTCCACAGGGATATCATCCAAATAGATCAATCGCCCCGTGACGTGGAACGCGCTGTCAACGTTCTTCAAGCTGGCCGTGGAGGTGCCGTTGGCACTGTGTTTCAGCGGTGCGGCGTCCATGTTCGGGATAGCGCTGGCCATTCCCTTTTTGTTGCTCGCTTTCATACCAGCTCCTTCAATTTGAAACGCTCCGGGAACAGCTCCATGAAATGCGCGAAGAGCAGTTGGCGCAGCAGCAAACGCTTATAATCAGACGTTCCGCGCGCATCGCTGATCGGCGCGATCTCGTCGTTCATCACGGCCACCGCGTTGCGTACGTTTTCCGGTGTGGCTTCTCTTCCCGCGAGAAATGCCGCGGTGTTCGCGAGGAACTTCGGCACGGGCGCCACGCCACCGGCGCTCATGCATGCTTCGCGAATGGTGTTGCCATCCATCTCCAACCGGATCGCGCTGTTCACGCTGGCGATGTCCAAGTAGGTGCGCTTGCTCACCTTTTCGAAGTTGAAGCGCGTGTGCTCCGTCGGTAGTTTGAAGCGCACGTGCGTGAGGATCTCCTCCGGGGACTTGTCGATGTCCTTGTAGCCTTTGTAGAGGTCCTTCAGCTTCAATTTGCGCTCTTTGCCGGAAGATGCGCGCAGCGTGATCGAACTATCGAGTGCGATGAAGAACGCTGTGAGGTCGCCAATGGGGGAGGCGTTCACGAAGTTGCCGGCCAGCGTGCCCATGTTGCGGATGGGCGTGGAGCTCACGAGCAGCAGGTGCTTTTCCAGATTCTCAAAACGAGCACGGAGTTCCTGTGAAGCGAGCAGGTCGTTCGCAACGGTTGCTCCGCCAATGATGCATTGATCGACTTCGATGCGGATCCCCTTCAAGCCTTCGTCGTTGAACACCGAGCGTATCGGCGCGTGGTGCATCTTATCGTGTTTCTGCACGTAGAGGTCGGTGCCGCCTGATAGGGGCGCGAGATCTCGCGCCCCTATCGGCGGCACAGGAATTTCCCGCAAACGCTTCTCGATCTCTTCAAAGTACCCCGGCACGAAACCGTTCTTCACGCTCCAAGCAACAGGGTCTTTCATGTCCTTTCCTGCTAGCTGCACTGCCACATCCGCGGCTGCACGTTCGATGCTTTTGTAGCCAGTGCACCGGCAGATGTTCCCGTCGATGGAGCGTACGGCAAGTTCCGGTGTTACGGCCTCCCGCGAAAGGCAACACCCGCTCAACGACACCACGAAACCCGGCGTGCAGATGCCGCATTGCGTTGCGCCTTGGTCCACCATTGCTTGTTGAACGGGGCTGAGCTTTTCCAAGTCCGCGCCATGTTCCAAAGGATCTGTGAGCCCTTCCACCGTCACGATGTGCTTGCCGTGCACATTCGCTAAGGCCAACAGGCATGAGGTCATTGAGCGGTATTCCACTTGCGCTCCCTGAGCGGAGCCGAAGGGGCGCAACGTGCCGACGAGTACCGTGCAGGCCCCGCAGTCGCCTTCGCGGCAGCCGATCTTGGTGCCCTGTAGATGCTCGTGGTAGCGGATCACGTCCAACAGCGTGGTGCCGGGTTCGGCGTCGCTGCAGATGGTGCGGTCGTTCAGGATCAAGGTCGTCATGCGGGTAAAAGCAAGACGACAAGGTAATGCCGGACCAATGCTCAGGTCTACCTGATCACGGCCACGTTGCCGCGCAGATCATGGTTTTCCCCGGTATAGGCAGATTGCACCCTTAGCATCCAAGGGTATACGCCAACGGGCACCTGCTTGCCTTTATAAGTACCATCCCAACCTATCGATCGGTCCGTGCTATCAAAGATCTTTTGGCCCCAGCGGTTGAACACCATGAAGTGGTATTCCCCCTTGGCGATGTCATTTCCTTCCACGTAAAGGATCTCGTTGATCCCGTCCCCGTCAGGGCTGAACGCCGTAGGAATGTAAACCAGGAAAGCGTCGTTCACATTCACCGTGCGTATGATGGTGTCCGGACAACCGAGGTAATTCTGCACAATGAGCTGCACAGGATAAAGGCCGCCGAAGTCATCCGGGAAGTCAAACGTAGGATCCGCCTCGATGGAGGTGGCCAGCCCGGCAATGTCCCAGAAAAAGCTTGTCGCCGTGGTGTCGCTCAATTCGTGGAACTGTACCTGATGGTGGAAAATATCAGGAGGCAGTGGCGCAAAGGAAAAATCAGCTACAGGCACGCGCACCACTTCGATCAGATTGGTAAAGGTGCTATCGTAAGAGCAGCCGTTGGGCCAATGGGCATTCACGTAAACGTCGTACAGACCGTGATACGGGAACGTGTGTTGCACCGTCATGGGCCAGTTGGGAAGGAAGAGCCCGTCATGGAAATTCCAGTCCGTTGTGGCGGCCCCTGTCGTGTCGAGCAAGCTGAAGTGCACCTCGAAGGGTTCACAGCCCAGCATAGTGTCCGCCGTTAACACTAACGGTGGCACGGGTATGGCTCTCACGTAGGTGCAGGCGGTCACTGGAGGCGTTCCACAACCATCGCTTAACGTGAGGCAATAGGTCTGGCTGCTGAAGAGGTTCACGCCAAGCGAATCCGTGACTGATCCGCCCGGGCTCCAAGAATAGTTCCATGCACCATTCCCCCCTTGTACTTGCAAAGGTCGTAATGTGAGGTCCACTTTGGGGCACAGGTCGATGGTGTCCGTCATCTGCAGTACCAACGGTGGATTCACGCCGATCGTGATCGCCGCGCTGTCACTTATGCAGTTGTTGCTATCCGTGGCGTAAACGATGTATGTTGTAGTGATCAACGGAGTTACGGTCTGCATGGGGCCGTTGGGCAGGCCATGGTCCCAATACACGGTGTATGGCGCTGTTCCGCCTATGAAAGAAGCAGTAAGTGGTGCGGAACTGGTCAGGCAGATCAAGGTGTCCGTGCCGGCCATATCGATCAACAGGGGAGGAGGTTGGCCGATCACCGCGGTCAGGCTATCCACGCAACCATTGCCGTTCGCGCCTTCGGTGATGACGACGGTGTAGGATCCTGCCGGGCCCTGGAAACTATCACCGGTGGCAGTGGCCGTACTCTGTACCACGCTGTCCGCACTGTTGCTCCAAGTATAGCTCCACGGACCGCCCGTGCCCGTCGTCACGACCTGTATGCCGCCCGTCCCATCTCCGTTGCATAGCTTATCCGTTACGATGCTGTCGTTTGCCAAGGTGGTCAACGGGTTCACGAATACACTATCCAAGCTTCCACATAATGGATGTCCTGCCGGAAAGGCATTCAAGGTGTACCACGTAGGCACAGCCGGATTCGCGGATGGAAAAGGCGATTGGAAGTTGTTCAAGCCTGCCGCAGGGGACCACTGGTAGGTTATCGTACCTGTTGGCAGGGGCAACTGCAGGCCGGGCTGAAGCAGGATGGGTTGTCCGCAAACGATGGACGGCGCGGTTACCGGGTCTACGTGCACCCCTGGCGTGATGATGATGCTCAACGTAGTGTCGTAGGTACATCCATAATTGTCCGTGACGGTATAGGTGTAGATATTGGGACCTACCGTCAACGGATTTGCGATGTAATGCAAAGGGTTATTGGGGTCGATCGTTAGCGCCGGGCCGGCCCAGTAGCTGCTGTCGCTGTGGGCTATCCCCGGGATAGGGGTATAGGCGGTGTTCGGTGGAAGGATGGAGGGGTCGAAGTTGATGGACCAGGAACAGATGAATCCATTGTCGGCGCCCCAGAAATCAGTGAACGTCAAGGTCCAAGTCCCATTCAACGGACTACCGACAAAGGCTGACATAGGGTTCAAACTTTGATAAGTGCCTGCCGGGAGTGAAGTGCCGAATCCTCCTCCGGAATTTGCCACCCACGTGCCGTTCGTTGCCGTTGGGCTGAAACAATATTCCCAACACGTTCCGATCTGGGGATTGCCCTCGTCGTTATCGTTCGGGATCCCCAAGTAGGTACCACCACCTCCTTGTTGGTGAAAGACCACCGTGGTGCCGCTGGGCGAAGTGAGCTGAAGGACGAAATCGCCCATGTAGCTATGTTCCATGCTGATACATACAGAAAGCAGGTCATTTATATCCGTGAGCGTGGCCCCCGGAGGGAAGGCACTGAAATTCAATGTACTGGAGAACGGAGTGCCAAGTTCATCGGGAAGTTCAACACCACCACCGAAGTTGGCATCCGGGATACTTGACCAAGTGGTTCCCGTCACCGATGTGGCGGCTGACAGGTCCACGGGCTCACCTGCGCAATGGGTAATATTATTGAACCCGTTGAAGGTAGGCACCGTACTGATCTGTACTTGAAGGTCAACCGGATTGGTATTGATACAACCGTTGGTGTCGGATACGGTCAAGTGCACAATGTGCTGGCTCGGGACACCGACAAAAACGTGATCCACCACGGGCCCACTGGTGCTGTCCAGGATGCCGTCACCGAAGTCCCACAGGTACTGGCCTATCGGGCTTCCATTGGCACCGACGGATGCGGATCCGTCAAACCCAAGTGATTCACCTTGACAGATCAATGCCGGGGCGGCTTCGCTCATCACAGCGGATGCCGTTGGAGGTTCACAAGGCTTTGCGCAGGATATGCCCGCGGCAAACGCACCCGTACCGATCGCATTGGAGATGAATTGTACCGTGAGGCATCCGGTGGGGTTGTTGAAACTCGCCGACACGATGCCGGGTGAATCCGTTCCGCTCCAGCTCCCGATCAACGGCTCCGCGGTGGAACTCCCATCGTAAATGAACAATTCATCGGTAGGAATTGTCCCTGCGGCTGATAAATTGAAGATGATGAAATTCAAGGAGATCGCGCTGTCCGGGCTCAACGGACAGATGGTGATCGTGAAATTCTCGTTGTTGCCGTATCCCGGGCCGCCTTCCCCACCGCTGTCCAGCAAGGCTCCGGAACACGTGGAGACGTCCCCGCCGTTGATCGGGTATCCTTGGGCATGGATCTGCCCTGTGAGGGATACAAAGAGAACAAGGAAAAGCGCGTGTATCTTCGATCGCATGACTGTAGCAAACGCTGTGGTCTGTTCACGGTAGACGGCACATCGCGCGGTAGCGGTGCCCGAAGGTGATGAATTCCCTTGTCCGGGGCCAACCCAACAAAGGTACATTCTTGGAACGCAGGTAGAACCAAAGGGCGGTCATCAGCCCTGTAAACGCAGTATACTTTACGGTCCTACCGCACCAAATTAACCTTGCCGGTAAAAGTTTCTGGCGAATTTCCGGCCGTCCGTACATCAACCGCCCATACGTATTCACCCGGGGCGCAAACGGCACCTTGATTGTTCACCTTTCCGGTCCATGGCTGCGCCACGTTATCCGTTGAATAGATCCGTCCACCTTCCGCATTGTACACGGTGAGGTGGAACTTAGCATCCAGCAGCTTCAACGATTCTGGCATAAAAGTGTCGTATTGACCGTCACCGTTCGGGCTGAACTGTTCCGGTGCACCCAAGGTGAAGTCACGGTTGATCTCGATAAGCTCTGTTTTGTTGTCCGAGCAGCCGGTGGCGTTGGTTACCGTTAGCAACACATTGTACTTTCCCTTGGACTTGTAAACATGTTCAGGGTTGGGCTCCGAGCTCTTGGAGCCATCACCGAAATCCCACAAGTAGGTAGCAGCGCCCATGGCACGGCTTTGAAAATCCACTAATGGGAATTGTCCGGCGAAGTCACGCTTCACCACCTTGAAATCCGCCGAAGGGGCTTCATGGATGGTGATGGTCCCGCTACTCAGTTTGTTCTGGACACTACCCGTGCCGGTCCCGCTCACCGAGAGCATCACTTTATAACTTCCCGGTTTTGTAAAGGTGTGCTCAGGTGCTTGCTTGTTGCTGAAATTGCCATCGCCGAAGTTCCACAGGAAAATGCCGTCCTCCGGAAGATCCTGCACGTTGAAATCCACCGGGCTACCGGGGCAGGCCTCTTTAACGCTGGCAATGAATAGCGGATTGGTTTTGGATGGAGCAGTAGGGTTGGGTGCGCTCACTTTGGGCGCAGGGCTTTCGTTTTTTAAAGTAGATGCGGGGTTGAGCTGCGAAACGTTAGCGGCAACAGGCTGCGTAGGCTGTGCGATGGTTTCCGCCACAACAACTTCGGCACTTTGCGGTGCATTTTGTAGCGCGGATGTAGCGCTGCTGTCTTTGACCAAGGTTGTTACTTGAAGCGTGGGCACTTCCAACTTGCTGGAGTCGCGGCCGAGATAATAGGCAGTACCGCCCAAAAGCAGAGCCCCTGCCACGAGTGCGCCGGTCAACAAGGTCTTGCCATGGCTCCAACCCTTCACTCCGCTTGAAAGAGCACGGTCCATCTGCGCCCAATGGGCGGAGTTGTATGGCACTTCATAACCCTCGAGGCTTTCTTTCAGCCGCTGCTCAAAGGGGTCCAATTGGTTCGGTTTCATGGAGCTTGGATCAAGAAAGATGCGGGTGCGCTTGTTGAAGTATCCGCCTCAGTTTTGCCTTGGCCTTCGCCAGATTGCTTTTGGATGTGCCGACGCTGATCCCCAGATTCTCGGCCACTTGTACATGTGTCATACCCTCGAAAATGAATAGGTTGAGCACGGTGCGGTAGACAGGAGAGACCTTCTGCATGGCATTGATGATGTCCGCCGGTCGAAGACCCATCAGGTCCTCCGGTTCGGGTTCCTCCTCCGGAAGACCTTCGAACTCCTCCATGGCATGATCCTCCCCGAGCAATAAATAAGCGTGCTTCGAACGACGGAAGTGATCGATCGCGGTATGCACCATGATCCGCCGCACCCAGCCCTCGAAGCTCCCTTCGTGTGTGAACTTGCCCACACTGTTGAATACCTTGATGAATCCGTCCTGGAGAATGTCCTTCGCTTGGTCGTGGTTCTTCGTGTAGCGCAGACAGACAGCCAGCATTTTGCCGTACATCAGTTCGTACACCCGTTTTTGGCTCAACCGGTCCCCTTCGATGCAACCTGAAATGGCCGCGTCGAACGCCTGATTGGTTTGATCCATGGAAGTCCATGCACCACTAAGACGCAATTTTTCCTCAATGGTTGCCGGTTGGGAAGACATTTAATTTCTGAACACCGGTGGGCAAGATAGTGATAACGTGGACTTTATGCATGTCGTGAGAGCACCAAGGCCGCAAGCGCTGTGGATCCGTTCGCCGCATGGCATGACGCTCTGGAACATGGGCGAGAGAGCACTGTGGCTTGGTCCAGGCCGGTAATTGTACCAACGTACAGTTCGATCTCGACTTTTGCCGCGTTCGGATCGGCATCCTGCTTGGAAGCGCATTCCGACTTGTTCCGGCACAACCTGTAATTTCGCCCCCCCTATAACCCCTTTTGCAACAACACAGAACATGAAGATCACCGTAGTAGGGGCCGGAAACGTAGGCGCCACTTGCGCCGATGCTTGCGCCCGTTGGGAGCTTGGGACCGAAGTGGTCCTGCTCGACATCAAGGAAGGCTTTGCCGAGGGCAAGGCGTTGGACATTTGGCAAACAGCGCCCATCAGCCTGTTCGATACGCGGCCAGTGGGCAGCACCAATGATTATTCGAAGACCGCCAACAGCGATGTGGTCGTGATCACCAGCGGGCTTCCGCGCAAGCCGGGCATGAGCCGCGATGACCTCATCGCCACCAATGCCGGTATCGTAAAGATGGTGACCGAGAACGTGGTGCAACACTCTCCCAATGCCGTGATCATCGTGGTGAGCAACCCGCTCGACGTGATGACCTATTGTGCATTCATCAACAGCAAGTTCCCGGCCAACCGCGTATTCGGCATGGCTGGCATCCTGGACACCGCGCGTTACCGCGCGTTCCTTTCCACCGAGTTGGGGGTTAGCCCAAAAGACATCCAAGCGGTGCTTATGGGCGGTCACGGTGACAGCATGGTGCCTTTGCCACGTTACACCACCGTAGGCGGGATCCCCGTAACGGAACTCATCTCGAAGGAGAAGTTGGACGCTATCGTTGAGCGCACCAAGAAGGGCGGAGGAGAGATCGTGAATCTGCTCGGCACTTCTGCTTGGTACGCACCCGGTACGGCTGCCGCGCAAATGGTACAGGCCATCGTGCGCGACCAGAAGCGCGTGTTCCCTGTCTGTGCTTGGCTGCAAGGCGAATATGGTCTGAAGGACGTGTACTTGGGGGTGCCCGTGATCTTGGGCCGCAAAGGCATCGAGCGCATCATTGAACTGAAGCTCAACAAGGAAGAAATGGCCCTAACTCAGGAAAGTGCCAAGTCCGTGAAAGAGGTGATGAACGTCCTGGACAAGATGAACGTGCCGGCGTAAGCCTTCAATAGAACGTCTAAAGTGAAAATGGGCGCCACTGGCGCCCATTTTTGTTCCGTTCATGATCCGCGTTCAACGCAGCACCACCAAGCGTTGAACCTCGTTCACCCCGGTACCAGCCAATCGCACTAGGTAGCAACCCGGGGCAACTCCGGAGAGGTCTATTTGCAGCCGGGTTTGCCCTAACGGAAGGCGGGATGCGATGCGGCCTAATTCGTCCAACAGGTAGATCTGTGCATCAGTCGGCATAACGCGGTTGGGAATGATCTCGACCGAACCTTGTGCAGGGTTGGGAGCCAACACGAATCCTTCCGATCCATAGGCACTGCCCTCCGCAACTCCGACGTCCGCCTCGCTGCTCCAAAAGCTGAGCCCGCCACGATAGTTGCCCACCACGGCGTCCAAGTGGCCATCGCCTGTAAAGTCGTAATAGACCAATGCCGTGCGAGCGCCTTCGTGGAAGCCCTTCCAAACGCTGTCCTCCAAATTCCATTGGCTCAGCGTGTTGCCTTCAATGCCATCGTAGTGCCAGATGGGGCCTTCCTCGCTGCCGGAAAGGAATTCACGCTGGCCACCTTCGCCGATATACATGTACGGCACCGTGTAACCCGTTACCTGCCCCACGCCTTGTACGTTCACGCCACCCATTTCGGCGGTTTCAAAATGCCATTGCGCAGCGGTGGCCGTGCCACTGTTCCGGTAATAGTTCAGGTTGCCATTGCGCTCTCCGATCAACAGGTCCAATAGTCCGTCGCCATCAACATCGAAAAGTTGAGGTGTTGCGCTCAGGCCCACATCGATCAATGCACCGAGGTCATCGCTGATCAATGCCGGGAAAAGTTGGAACTGCGCTACGGTTCCCGTTGAAATGTTGTGGAAGTAGTGCAGGAAGCCAAGATTGTCGCCTACGATCAGGTCCTGCTTGCCGTCGCCGTCCACATCGCCGAAGGAGGGGTGGAAGCCGGGACCGAATCCCATGGTGTCCAATCCGAGGTAGTTGGCTGTTACCAAGGTGAACACAGGTGCGCTCAGCGTTCCCGTGTTTTCCAGCAAGGCAAGTTGGCCGCGGTAATCCGCACCATATTCGAAGTATCCTTCATTGGCAACCACCAGGTCCATCAGTCCATCTCCGTTGTAGTCGAATAATACGGGGCGGGCACCGTCGCCGAATTCCAGCATTTGGTCCTGGAACAGGTCGGGCTGCTGGAAAGTGAAGATGGGTGAGCTGTCCGTGCCGGTATTGCGGTAATACCAAACGCTCTCCGAATTCTCACTTTGGTTGGTGCTGTTGGGGCACGCCACCAGGTCACGTTTACCGTCCCCATCAATGTCCAAAAAGAATGGTGCCACAAAATTCTGGATATTCACTTCCACATCGTTCTGGGGGAAGGTGGAGTCCACTGACGTCATGTGCGAGTGGGTGAGGGTTCCCCCGTTGATCAACCCATGCAGCTTGGGGTAGGTGAAATCGCCGATCAACAGGTCCTTGATATTATCCCCGTTCAGGTCCAAGGCCAAGAGTGTGCTGCCGGAATGATGACGGTCCGAAGGAGCCATCAATTCCCCGTGCGGCCCGGTGAACGGGAGTTCAGGATCGGGCACATTGTAATTGCACGCCGTATCCAAAGTGATCGAGCTGTTGGCTGAGGATTCCACGAACTCGCCCCAGCAATTACTACGGACCTCGTAGATCAAGCTGTCGCAATTACCATAAAGTTCCATGGACTTGTTCTTGTGGTACTCGAGGAAAGTGGACCCCAGGATGCTGAACGTGAGCACGTCCAGATCACCGTCCCCATCGATATCCTCGATGCTGGGTATGTCCGTTCCTGTCACGAATAAATTCGGGCTGGGCGTTGGGTAGGCGCTGCCCACCAGGTCGTCCGTGAGCGTGAATGAAAGACCGCTGGCGTCGCTGGTATTGCGGTATACCGCGAATCCCAGACCAACGGATGCGAATATGTCCGCTTTGCTGTCGCAGTTGTAATCCCGGAGCAAAGCCCAATCGTGTAGCAGTGGAAAGGGTTGTATCGTGTCGTAGGCGTGGGTCACCTTGTATTGGGCGTGGCCCGGGGTACCAACGTTCAATAGGAAAACGGGCTTGTTGCCGCTGCGGTCGAAGATGAAAATGTCCAACAGGCCGTCCCCGTTCAGGTCGATCGAGGATGGCTGGGCATCGTTCAGGCCACCGGCCCATGCCAGCGTTAAGGCGGCCCCGTTCCGCATCACGGGGATAGAGGGGTCGAAGTGCAGGTCCGTCTGGGCGGACGCGGCCAACGAGATCAAGGCGAAAAACAGGAAAGGAAAGGAGCGATGCCGCATGATCCATTGCCCGATTGGTCGGGAATGTGCGAAGGTACTGGCTTAGCGTAACCCATCAAGATGCTCTAGTGCGCACGATGAACAAGTTTGCTGACAGTCGCGTGCGTGCTGACCTTTCCGCTGTTGAAGCGCGTGGAGGATATGTTCAGTGCATTGTCCGGAGGATGGAAAATGACTTGACAAGGTCAGCTTACCGTCCGGCGCACGGCTATCCTTCTATATTTGCCGCCCCGTTCACGGACCGTGCCCCTTGGCAAGGCCGAAAACGCTGAAAAACAAACCTGTCCTCTCACTATGCAGAATAAAGGTGCGCTCTGGGTGTTCACCATCCTCTTGACGCTCGCCTGCCTCTGGCAGTTGTCGTTCTCCATTTTTACGAACAAGCTTGAAAGCCGCGCCACATCGGCCGCCAAGGCCTACGCGGACTCCGTGATGAGTTCTGCTGACGGCGGCAGGTACAACTTGGATTCCGTGCAACTCGCCTTCGAGAACCGCTACATCACCCAGCACAACGATGAAGTGGTTTATCCGGTGTTCGGCTATACCTACAAGGAGTGCAAGGAAAAGGAAATGAACCTCGGTCTCGACCTGAAGGGCGGTATGGCCGTAACCTTGGAAGTGGACATCCCCGAGCTGGTGGATAACCTCAGCAGCAATAGCCAGGACCCCGCCTTCCTTACCGCGCTCAATGATGCCCGAAAGCGTCTTACCAGCAGCGACAAGGATTTCATCACGCTCTTTGCCGAGGAATTCAAAAAAGTGGCACCGAATGGCAGCCTTGCCGCCATCTTCAGCTCGCAGGACAACACCACCATGTTCCCCCGCGACAGTAACAACGACCAGATCATAGCCGCTCTTCGCGACCAGGCACAGATCGCGTTGAACAACACGGAGAAGATCCTCCGCACCCGTATCGACAAGTTCGGCGTTGCGCAGCCAAGTATCCAGAAGCAAAGCCTCAGCGGCCGTATCCAGATCGAGCTGCCCGGTGTGAAAGACAAGGACCGTGTGCGTAACGTGCTCCAAAGCACTGCCAACCTGGAATTCTGGGAAACTTTCGACAACAACGACGTGTACATGAAGTTGTCCGAGGCCAATGATCGCCTCGCTGGCATGTTGCACCCGGATCTGGCCCGCCAGGACAGCATCACCAAGGCGCAAAAGACCGCTGTGGCCAAGGACACATTGGCAAGTGCAATGGACAGCTTGGCGCTGAAGACCGACAGCGTCGCTTCCAAAACCGATACAGCTTCCCAAAGCCTTACAGACCAGCTCTCCAACGACAGTCTCGGCACCGACACCGCACTCACTGATGCGGAGAGCCTTGCCAAGAGCCCGTTGTTGAACAAGGACCGCCTGCAGCTCAACATCATGAACAACCAGGTGGTGCGTGGCGATGTGGTAGGCTATGCCGCCGTGAGCGATACCGCCATGGTGAACAAGCTACTGCGCATGTCCCCGCCGAAAAGCCCGGACCCGAGCCAAGTGATGAAGCTGGCTTGGAGCAGCAAACCCATGCAAATGGGCACGGCTGATGGTAAGAGCCGCCAATTCCTCTCGCTACACGCTTTGCGCGGACCCCGTGACGGGAAACCCAAGCTGGATGGTGGATACATCACCGACGCCCGCCAGGACTTCGATATGAAAGGCGATGCGGAGGTGAGCATGCAAATGAACGCCGAAGGCGCCCAGAAATGGAAGCTGATGACCGGCGAGAACGTGGGCAAGCAGATCGCGATCGTTCTGGACGGATATGTTGTTTCCGCCCCCAACGTGATGGGAGAGATCCCCGGCGGTCGCAGCAGCATCAGCATGGGCGGAGCACAGGACCGCAACAAACAGCTGGAAGAGGCCACCGACTTGGCCAACGTACTGAAGGCCGGCGCACTGCCCGCCCCTGCACGGATCATCGACGAGACCGTGGTGGGACCTTCGCTCGGCGCTGAGAACATCAGCCGTGGCATGTGGTCATTCCTGCTCTCCATCATCATGGTGATGGCCTTCATGGTGTTGTACTACAACGGTTCCGGGTGGGTCGCCAACGTGGCGCTGCTCTCCAACATCTTCATCCTCCTGGGCACTTTGGCATCCATTCAAGCCTCACTAACACTGCCCGGTATCGCCGGTATCATCCTCACGGTGGGTATGGCAGTGGATGCGAACGTGCTTATTAACGAGCGCATCCGGGAAGAACTGCGACACGGTAAGGCGGTGAAGACCGCTGTGGACCTCGGCTACAAACACGCCCTTTCCGCGATCCTGGACTCGAACATCACGACTTTCGCCATGGCCGTGATCCTGTACTTCTTCGGAGGCGGCCCGGTCAAGGGCTTTGCCACCACATTGGGTATCGGTATCCTTACGTCGCTCTTCACGGCCATTTTCATAAGCCGTTTGATCATCGATCGCAGGTTGGAGAATGGCAAGTCGCTCACCTTCTGGCATAACTGGAACAAGGACATATTCGCAAATGTGAAGGTGGACTTCATGAGCAAGCGGTTCATCATGTATGCCATTTCGGGCACCATCATCGCTGTTGGCATCATCTCCATGTTCACCCGAGGGTTCAACTATGGTGTGGACTTTTCCGGTGGGCGCCAGTACGTGGTGAAGTTCGACAAGACCGTGGACGTGGAGCAGATCCGCGATGCGCTGGAAACAGCATTCAACGCAGGGGAGGAAAGCCGTAGTTCAGTGAACGTGAAAACCTATGGCGGTAACGACCAAGTGAAGATCACCACCAACTATATGATCAAGAATGCCTCCACCAATACCGATGAGGTGGTGGAGGGCAAGTTGAACGGAGCATTGGCCCAGTTCGGGGGCGCACCGCCCTTGGAGTCCCGTAAGGTTGATCCGGTTATCAGTGACGATATCCGGAACAACTCCATATGGGCAGTGGCGCTTTCTCTCGTTTTCATCTTCATCTACATCCTGCTCCGCTTCCGGAACTGGCGCTTCGGTCTGGGCGCTGTACTATCGCTGATGCATGATGCGCTCATCGTGATGGGTGTGTATTCCTTGTTCTACTCCATCATGCCCTTCAGCATGGAGATCGATGAACAGTTCATCGCGGCCATACTTACCGTGATCGGCTTCTCCATCAACGACACCGTGGTGGTATTCGACCGTATCCGCGAATATCTTGAGGACCACAAGCGCGATCCGTGGGGTCAGGTGTTCAACCGGGCCATCAACTCAACACTGGGCCGGACCATCAACACCTCGTTGACCGTAGTGATCGTGCTCTTGGTGATCTTTCTCTTCGGTGCTGACTCCATCAAGGGATTCGTATTCGCCATGCTGATCGGCATTGGCGTGGGTACCTACTCATCGATCTTCGTGGCCAGCGCCATCGTGGTGGACCTGCACAAGGACAACACGCCGGTAAAAGCGAAGTAGGAATATCGTTCATGATCTTGAGAAACCCCGCTCCGGCGGGGTTTTCTTTTTGGTTCTTGCTTGTCCTGCGGGGTTCCATTTTTGCAACCTTTCACCGTTACGTCGTGGTGTCCAGGAACCTTTCCGGGTAAGCCTTCCTACTTTCGCACCCTTGATGGCTGTGCTTCTCTTTTTGGATGTCAGTGGCGGCGAACTGCTCGTGGTGCTGTTGTTCGTCCTGCTCTTCTTTGGTAGTAAGGGCGTGCCCGATGTGGCCCGCACCATGGGCCGTGCCATGCGCCAGCTTCGCGATGCCACTGCCGATGTGCAGCGGGAGATCGAAAAGGGTGCTTCCGATGTAAAGAAGGGCTATGAGCAGCAGCGGCAAGTGTTCCGCATAGAACCGCCTGAGAATGCCGCGCCTCAGAAGAAAGTCGCTGCGGATGTGGTGCCCGCGGTGCCCCCTACGCCGGAAGAGCCACAGGTAGCGTCCGTGGCCGAGACAACGATCCCTACGGACAAGCCGGGTGCGGACTAACCCAACGACGCATTTCGCGTGCATCAGGGCTTTCACGTGGGCACATAGTCGGGAAGGACTGTTCGTCACCTGTCCTGCGGTTTTCAGCTGACCTAGCTTGGGGTAAATTGAGGGCATTGCGCCCCGCCGTCCATTAGGCTCATGTGTGCGGTTAGGTGCCTTTAGTTTGTAGAATATTTCATCAACACCCCCTATTATCACCCTTGTTTGAAACTTAAAAGTATTTATTCGGATGACACCCCCATCGCGCACATACCTTCGCCGCCGAAAACCACCCTTTTTACATGGCTACCCCCAATTTGCGTTCCAAGGCGCTTGCTGATGTGCTCGGTCGTCTGCCCAAACATGTTGCACGCCCCAGCAGCCGCATCAGCGACTATTACGGGTGCAATGTTTTTAATGAGAGTGCCATGCGCATGTTCCTCACTGAGGATGCCTACCGCGCCGTGCGGCAAGCCATTGACAAAGGCACGCGGATCGATAGGCGACTGGCCGACCAAGTGGCAAGTGGTATGAAGGAATGGGCCACCAGTAAAGGGGCCACGCACTACACCCACTGGTTCCAGCCGTTGAACGGCTCCAGCGCCGAAAAGCATGATGCCTTCTTCGAGCCATTGGGCGACGGACGCAGCATTGAGCGCTTTGACGGCGGCATGCTGGTGCAGCAGGAACCCGATGCCAGCAGCTTTCCAAGCGGTGGCATCCGGAACACTTTCGAGGCGCGCGGATACACGGCGTGGGACCCTGGAAGCCCTGCCTTCCTGATCAACCAAACGCTCTGTATCCCCACTATTTTCGTCAGCTATACGGGCGAGGCGCTGGATTTCAAGACGCCGTTGCTGCGATCGGTTCGCGCACTGGACGAAGCCGCCACCGCCGTGTGCCAATATTTCGATAAGGACGTGCAGAAGGTGATCGCCACCTTGGGCTGGGAACAGGAATACTTCCTCATTGACGAGTCGTTCTACTTCGCCCGGCCGGACATCATGATGGCAGGACGGGCCCTTTTCGGCCATGGACCGGCACGTGGGCAACAACTCGAGGATCACTACTTCGGGAGTATCCCGGAACGCACCGTGGCTTTTATGCGCGAGTTCGAGACCGAGGCGCTGAAACTGGGCATTCCCGTGAAAACGCGACACAACGAAGTTGCCCCGAACCAGTTCGAGTGCGCACCGGTTTTCGAGGAGATGAACCTCGCGGTGGACCACAACATGCTGTTGATGGACGTGATGGAAAAGACCGCGCGGAACCATGATATGCGCGTGCTGTTCCACGAAAAGCCATACGCCGGCGTCAACGGTAGCGGAAAGCACAACAACTGGAGCCTCGCGACCGATACCGGTGTGAACCTGCTGCGGCCCGCCAAAACACCGAAGGAGAATATCCAGTTCCTCACCTTTTTCGTGAGCACGATCGCCGCAGTGCATGCCCACGCGGACGTGCTGCGCGCCAGCATCGCCACTGCGAACAATGACCATCGCTTAGGCGCTAACGAGGCCCCGCCGGCCATCATCAGTGTTTTCATCGGCGAGTATCTCACCGGTCTCTTGGACGGGCTGGAGAAGAACATCAAGACCAGTATGAGCCCCACCAGCAAGACCGAGCTGAAGCTGGACATCGGGCGTATCCCCCAGGTTCTTCTGGACAATACGGACCGTAACCGGACATCACCCGTGGCATTCACGGGCAACAAATTCGAGTTCCGCGCCGTGGGTTCAAGTGCCAATTGTGCCGGGCCCATGACGGTGCTGAACACCATTGTTGCCGCTGAGCTCCGCCAATTCAAAAAGGCGACCGATGCCTTGATCAAAAAAGGCGTGAAAAAGGACGAGGCGATCCTGCGCACCATCCGCGACCTGATAGTGCGTAGCAAGGCCATCCGCTTCGAAGGCAACGGCTATGGGGATGCCTGGAAGGTAGAGGCCAAGAAACGTGGGCTTTCGAACCTCACCGATACGCCGCGCGCGCTGGACGCTTGGAGCGAAAAGGCCACGAAACAGCTCTTTGCCGATATGGGTGTGCTCTCCGACAAGGAGCTCGAGGCCCGGCACGAGATCGAACTTCACAATTATACTCTGAAGGTGCAGATCGAATCACGCGTTTGCGCGGACATGGCCGTGAACCACTTGCTCCCCGCAGCGGTGCATTACCAGAACAGGTTGATCACGAATGTGCGTGGCTTGCGCGAATTGCTCGGTGCCAAGGAGGGAAGGGACGCTTCAGTCACCCAGCTCGCCCTCGTTACCGGGATCAGTAACCACATGGAGCGGATCAAAACCCTCAGCGACGAGATGACCAATGCCCGGAAAAAGGCCAATGTGATCACCGGTCCACGGGAGAAGGCCATTGCCTACTGCGACAACGTGCGCCCTTTCCTGGACCAGATCCGTTACCACGCCAACAAGCTCGAACTGCTGGTGGATGATGAGCTTTGGCCATTGCCGAAGATGCGCGAGCTGCTCTTCACGCGATGAAACCGGTCAGTGCCGTCCCAGAAACAAAACCTCGAGAGAAAAATCCTGCTGAATGCGGACTTTGCTTATTTTCGCCCGGCTCCTCTCCACGGGGCGACACACACCAACACGATGAAGAGCATGAGGAAGTTGATGGCCTGCGCCCTGTTCATCCTGGCGGCCGCAAGCGGTGCCATGGCCCAAAGCAAGCAGGCCGAAGAGGCCGATGATGCCTTCAAGAAGGGCTTTTTCTACAACGCCATTGAAATGTACAAAAAGGCGTACACCACTGAAAAGCAGGCCAGCGAAAAGGCCGTGCTGATCTTTAAGGTGGCAGAGGCCTACCGGGCCCTGGGCGACGCGGGTAACGCTGAAGTGTGGTACGAAAAGGCCAACAAAGCGCAGTACCCGGACCCCATCACCTACTTCCGCATCGGTGAAGCGCTGAAAGAGCAGGGCAAGTATGCCGATGCAATTGTGGCCTACAACAAATACAAGGAGAAGAATCCAGGGGACATGCGCGCGGAAGCCAGCTTGGCATCCTGCAAACAAGCCCAAGCTTGGGAAGATGCCCCTACGCGGTACAAGGTTGACCCCGAGGTTCTGTTGAACAGCCCTGAATACGATTTCAGTGCCGCCTTCAGCGACAAGAAGAACAGTGATGTGGTATTCGCCAGTAGCCGCCCGGCGTCCACCGGTACGGAGACCGACGGTATCGTGGGTGAGAGCTTCACCGACCTTTTTTCCAGCAGCCGCGATAAGCTCGGCAAGTGGAGCGAGCCTGTTCGCCTGCCGCCCACGGTGAACACCGAGGCGCATGAAGGTAGCGCAACCTTCAACGAGAAGCGCAACGTCATGTACTTCACCCGCTGCCCGCACGAAAAGAAAAAGGCCTTCGGTTGTGACATCTGGATTTCCAAGAAGGTAGGCAACAACTACAGCGAGGCCATAATGCTCAACCTTCGCCCGGAGCAGGAGAAGAACGACACTTCCGTCGTCACCATCGGCCATCCGACGCTCTCCAAGGATGATGGGATGCTTATTTTCAGCAGTAACATGAAAGGAGGCCAAGGGGGAAAAGACCTTTGGAAGGTAATGTTGGACAAGAGCGGCATGCCCACGGGCCAAGCCAGCAACCTGGGCAAGGAGATCAACACCGCCAAGGATGAAATGTTCCCCTTCCTGCGTGAGAACGGCAACCTCTATTTCTCCAGTAATGCACCCGGTGGCATGGGCGGCATGGACATCTACATGGCTGAAAAAACCGGTGACGGTGCTTGGGGCCATGTGGAGAACGTGAAGTACCCCGTGAACAGCAGCGGCGACGACTTCAGCATCATTTTCGACGGATCCGAGGAGCGCGGTTACTTCACCAGCAACCGCCCCGGCGGAAAGGGTGAGGACGACATCTGGCGCTTTTATGTACCGGACATGGTGTTCGCCTTGCAAGGAACCGCCTTGGACAAGGAGACCGGACAACCTTTGCCCGATGCCAAGATCGAAGTGGTGGGTACGGACGGTTCGAGCTTCTCCACGCTTGCTGATGCGGAAGGCAAGTTCAAATTCGAGGAGAACGGTAAGGACCGTTACATCAAGGAGAACACCAGCTACACCGTGCGCGCGACAAAGGAGAATTACTTGGTGGTGAACGACCAGATCACCACCGTGGGCCTTAGCGAAAGCACCACGTTCGTAAAGGAATACCTACTGCAGCCTGTTACTCCCGACAAGGCGATCTCGCTGCCGGAAGTGCTCTTCGACCTGGGCAGTGCCGCCCTGCGCCCAGAGGGCAAGGATTCGTTGCAGACGCTCTACCAGACCTTGGTGGACAACCCAACGATCATCATTGAGCTGGCTGCTCATACGGACAGCCGTGGTTCTGATAAGTCCAACATCACCCTCAGCCAGAACCGCGCACAGAGCTGTGTGAATTACCTGATCAGCAAGGGCATCGACCCTGCGCGTATGGTGGCCAAGGGATATGGCGAGAGCCGCCCCCGTATCACCGACGCGGAGATCGCCAAAATGGGGACCAACGAGGAAAAGGAAGCGGCCCACCAGAAGAACCGCCGTGTAGAATTCACCGTGAAGAGCTTCGGCTACGTACCCAAGGAAGGTGCCCCGGGCTCGAACTAGTATTTTTGAAACCGGAAAAGGCACCCCGGCTTTCGGGGTGCCTTTTTTCTTGACCGCCATGGAAGACCGATCCCGCTATTCACAGCGTGGCGTAAGCAGCGCCAAAGAGGACGTGCACGCAGCCATCGTCGGCTTGGATAAAGGGCTTTTCCCACGTGCATTCTGCAAGGTCTCGCCGGATACAATTACCGGTAGCGCGGACCATGCCGTGGTGATGCACGCCGATGGTGCCGGTACCAAGAGCGCCTTGGCTTATGCCTATTGGCGAGAGACGGGCGATCTCGGGGTTTGGAAGGGCATTGCGCAGGATGCGGTGGTCATGAACCTGGACGACTTGATCTGCGTGGGTGCGGTGGACAATATCCTGCTGAGCAGCACGATCGGACGCAACAAGCGCTTGGTGCCTGGTGAAGTGATAAAGGCCATCATCACTGGCACCGAGGAACTTCTGCAACATCTACGCGAATTAGGGATCGGCATTCACAGCACCGGTGGGGAAACGGCTGATGTTGGGGATCTGGTGCGGACGCTCATTGTGGACAGCACCGTGGTATGCCGCATGCGCCGCGACCAAGTGGTGGACAACGCACGTATCCGATCCGGTGATGTGGTGGTAGCCTTGGCCAGTTCCGGCCAAGCAACTTACGAAGATGCCTACAACAGCGGTATCGGCAGTAACGGCCTCACCAGTGCCCGCCATGACGTCTTCGCCAAGGCCATTGCGGAACGCTATCCGGAGACTTTCGATCCCGGAACACCGGAAGAACTGGTCTATTGCGGACAAGCAGGGCTCACCGACCCGTTGCCCGGCACACCGCTGGACCTGGGAAAGGCGGTCCTATCCCCGACGCGCACCTATGCGCCCGTGGTGCGCAGGGTACTGGCAGAAATGCGTGACGACATCCACGGTATGGTGCATTGCAGCGGAGGTGCCCAGACCAAAGTGCTGCACTTCATTGAAAAATTGCGGGTGGTGAAGAACGACCTCTTTCCGGTACCGCCCTTATTTGCCGCGATCCAGCGCATGAGCGGCACATCGTGGAAGGAAATGCACACCGTGTTCAACATGGGCCATCGCCTGGAGTTCTATGTTCCACAAGCGCGGGCCGAGGCTATCATCGCCATTGCGAACGAATTCCGTATCGAAGCGAAAGTGATCGGTCATGTGGAGGTCGCTTCCAAAGCGGAGGTACTGCTGACCGCTCCGGACGGTATCCATAGCTATCCGTGAATCTTCCGCAGCCACGGCCGACGAACGTGGCACACACCCCATGAGCGAGCTCCTGACCAAATTGGCATCCCTCCACGAACGGCGCGAAGAGGTAGGCAAGCAATTGGCCGATCCCTCGGTAATAGCGGACCGCAAACGCTTCGTGGAGATGAACCGCACCTACCGCGAGCTGGAGCCCGTGGATGCGGCTTACGAACGGTTCAAGAGCCTGCAGGACGACCTTGCGGGAGCAGAGGAAATGCTGCGCAATGAAAAGGACGCGGAGCTGGTGGCAATGGCACGCACGGAGCGCGACGATGCACGTGGGAAGATCGCAGCGATGGAGGAGGAGATACGGATCCTGCTGACGCCGAAAGACCCCAATGACGAGCGCAATTGCACACTGGAGATCCGCGCGGGAACGGGTGGGGACGAGGCAGGCATCTTCGCAGGCGACCTTTTGCGGATGTACCTGCGTTTCTGCGATGCGCAAGGCTGGAAAGCAGAGATCGCGGACCAGAGCGACAACAGTGCAGGCGGCGTGAAAGAATCCGTGGTGAACGTGGAAGGTGCCGGTGCCTACGGTGTTTTGAAGTTCGAGGCAGGCGTCCACCGCGTGCAGCGCGTACCGCGGACCGAGGCCAGCGGGCGGATCCACACCAGTGCAGCGACCGTCGCTGTGCTGCCGCAAGCGGACGAACAGGATGTGGAAGTGAAGGACAGCGATGTGAAAATGGAAACGTCGCGGAGCGGCGGCGCCGGAGGGCAGAACGTGAACAAGGTGGAGACCAAGGTCCGGCTAACGCACCTTCCCACCGGCTTGGTGGTGATGTGCCAGACCGAGCGGAACCAGCTTGGTAACCGCATGAAGGCCATGCAGATGTTGCGTAACAAACTATACGACGAACAGGTGCGCGCCGCTGACGAAGCCCAAAGCGCTCACCGCAAAAGTCAAGTTGCCAGCGGGGACCGCAGCGCCAAGATCCGTACTTACAACTACCCGCAAAGCCGCATCACGGACCACCGCATCGAACTCACCGTGCACAACCTGACCGAGGTGATGGACGGCGCGCTGCTGCCGCTGATCGAAGCCTTGCAATTGGCCGATAGGGCCGAAAAACTCCGCGAAAGCGCCTCTGCCTGAATGCTGGAAGTCTTGGAATTTTCTGTTTTCGTCAAGGGATCCCGTCCTTTGTACGCTTCCATGCAGGCTACATTCCAGAATCCGTCCGTCCGATGACCCGCGAAGAGCTCGTCCGCACCATTCGCACCAAGCGGAGCCTACTTTGTGTAGGCCTGGACACGGAGGAAAGTATGCTTCCGGAGCCGTTCCGGTCGCTGCATCATCCCGTTCGCGCCTTCAATCATGCCATCATCGAGGCTACCCACGACCTCGCCGTGGCATACAAGCTGAACCTCGCTTTTTATGAAGCCCGCGGCACGGAAGGCTGGCAGGACCTGGAAAGCGCCGTGGCCCTCATCAACAAGGTGGGTGGCTGTTTCACCATCGCGGATGCGAAGCGTGGGGACATCGGAAACACGGCCCGGAAATATGCTGAAGCCTTCTTTACGAACCTGGCTTTCGACGCCATCACCTTGTCCCCTTACATGGGGCGCGACAGCATCACACCATTCTTGGGCCAACGCGGTAAATGGGCGATCGTGTTGGGTGCCACGAGCAACGAAGGCGCTGCGGATTTCCAGTTCCTCAACGTAGGCAATGCGAACGTGCCGCTTTATGAACAAGTGATCAAGAATGTTTCCCGCTGGGGAACGCCCAATGACCTGATGTTCGTGGTGGGCGGAACACGTCCGGATGTACTGAAGGCGGCCCGTGCCGCAGCACCGCATCATTTCTTCCTCGTCCCGGGCATTGGTGCCCAAGGGGGCGACCTGAATGCCGTGCTCGATGCGGCCATCACTCCTGATGGCGGTTTGCTGATCAACAGTTCGCGCGGTATCCTACAGGCGGGTAAAGGTGATGATGCCGTGAGCAAGGCACGCCAAGCAGCACTTGGCCTGAGGCTGGAAATGGAAGCTGCTTTGCGGAGAAGGGGTGTACTATAGATCAGGAGAGCAGGAGTGGCAACGCCATAGGTGCTTATAGGCCTGAAGTTGCGTAGGGATCCGAGCCGGACCGCGCCTTTCCAAATGCCACCTGCGACTATCTGATGGATCGGGGTAATGGCAGTATCTTATCGGCGGGGGAAGGACGAAAAACCCGTCACCATGCAGTTCGAACGAGAAGTCCTGGAACATGTGGATGTCATGGGGTCCAGCACCACTGAGGCGGTGCTGGACCCCGCGTTCCCTTATGGGGAGGAATTGCTGCAATCCTTGTGGGAGGCCGGTTTGTATGATGCCCATGACCTTCGCACTACCGATGGGCGGTCCGTGGAAGTGGTGAAAGCGGGACGCATCCAACGGAACAGCGGGCCGGACCTGCATGATGCCTTGGTCCGCATCGATGGGCAGCTTTGGGCGGGTACCGTGGAAATACACCTGCGCGCCAGTGCTTGGGACGCCCACGGGCACCAACATGATCCAGCGTACAACAATGTGGTGCTGCATGCGGTGCATACCCACGATGCTGATGTACGCACCGCCAACGGGACCGCACCGCCCACCGTGGAACTTCGCCATCGGTTGGACCCTCGCCACATTGCGCTGCACAACGAACTGATGACCGGCCAAGGCTGGGTACCTTGTGCTGCACACATCGGCCGCGTGGACCCTGCTCGCACAAGTATTTGGTTGGAGCACCTGTTGATCGAACGCATGGAGCGCCGCACGCTGGAAACGGAGGCACTTTACCGGCAGTTGAACAACGACCCAGCGGAAACCTTCCACCACCTGCTGCTACGCGCTTTGGGTGCGCCGGTGAATACGGAAGCCTTCGCCATGCTGGCCCACGCGTTGCCCTTGCGCAACCTGTTGAAATATCGTGCTGACCCCTTGCGGTTGGAAGCCCTGTTATTCGGCCAGGCCGGGTTGCTACCGCAAGATCCGCAAGAAGAACATCCGAGGCGGTTGCTGGAGGAATATCGATCACTCGCCGGCCTTCATGGCTTGCGGCCCATGCCCGCCGCAGCTTGGAAGTTCGGCCGCATGCGGCCCGCCTCGTTCCCCACGGTGCGGCTGGCGCAATGGGCCGCTTTTTTTTCGTGTTCCGCTCCGGGCTACAGCGATCTGCTTGATATCGATGATCCCGCCATACTGCGCGCTCGCCTCGGCGCTGAGGCCACCGGGTATTGGTCGGATCATTACGGCTTCGGCCCCGCCACCAGACCCGTGAAGAAGCGCATCGCCGAAGGAACGGCGGACAGGTTGGTGCTCAACGCCATCGTGCCGTTCCTCTTCGCAATGGGCCGGGTACGTGGCGATGGAACGCTGATGGACCGCGCACTGCAATTGTTGGAGAGGCTTCCCGCTGAAATGAACAGCATCACCGCCGGATTCGAGAAATTGGGCGTCGTCGCTACGCATGCAGGGCGCGGGCAGGCATTGGTCGAGTTAAGAACGCGCTATTGCCAAGAGCGGCGGTGTCTTAATTGCGCTATCGGCTCGCATCTGCAAAAAAGTGCGGGTAGTGTTCCGGCCAGAACGTAAAAGATCCATACGGATCCCACCTCCGGCCCTCCTCTTCGTATTTTGCGCCCAGCGGAAACGCACCGGACCCATGATCGAGCACGCCAAAACCTATCTTGAACACCAAGCATTCGGCGTGTGCGAATGGTGGGCCCACAAGCTCAACATCAAGACCGAGCAGGTTCGGCTCAGCTTCATTTATCTGGGCTTTGTAACGGCGGGATTGAACGTGGTGGCCTATTTGGTCATGGCTTTCGTCCTGCAGCACAAGGAGCGCATCAAGCGACCTTTGGCCAAGCGCAGCACCGTGTGGGAGCTTTGACCGGGCACTTGGGTCTGAAGTAGTAACCATGACCAACAACGACATCCTGAAAAAGCTGCGGGTGGCACTGAAGCTTCGCGATGATGACATCGTGAAGATCCTCGCCTTGGTGGATTTCCGTACGACCACCTCCGAGCTCGGCGCTTTTTTCCGTGCTGAGGACCATCCGAACTACAAGGAAGCGGGCGATCAGTTGCTCCGCAATTTCCTCAACGGTCTGGTGATCCACTTGCGTGGGCCCATGCCGAAAAAAGGCGATAAGGCGGCCAGCTGAGCGATCCCATTCGCGGATCATCTTAGTTTCGTCCGCATGAAGGTGCTACTGACCGGCAGCAACGGACTGTTGGGCCAAAAATTGGTGCAGGTATTGCGCGCGGACCCTGCGTTCGATCTGTTGGCAACCTCGCGCGGAGGTGACCGTAGCGCCCAGCCGCTGGGACCGGGCTATCGGACGTTGGATATCACCGATGCCAAGGCCGTGGACACGATATTCGATGCTTTTGCACCGGATGTGGTGATCCATACCGCCGCCATGACCAACGTGGACGCCTGCGAACTGGACCCTGTGGCCTGCACCTTGCAGAACGTTACCGCTACAGAGAACCTGTTACGCGCGGCTGAACGCCACGACAGCCACTTCATTTTCCTTAGCACGGATTTCATTTTTGACGGACAGGCAGGGCCTTACAAAGAGGATGATGTCCCTGCGCCCCTGAGCACCTACGGTCATTCCAAGTTGGACGGAGAGAAGCTGGTACAGGCAGCCGGATTGAGGAAATGGGCGATCGCTCGCACCATTATCGTCTATGGCCATGCAGCAGGCTTAAGCCGGGGAAACGCTGTTTCGTGGGCCAAAGGAGCCTTGGAGAAAGGCGAAGTCATGCGCGTGGTGGACGACCAATACCGCATGCCCACCCTGGCGGAAGACCTTGCCGATGGGTGCATCCGGATCGCGAAGCAGGGCGCAACGGGCATCTACCACCTGAGCGGACCCGATGGAATGACGATCTTGGAACTGGTGCAGCGTGTGGCCACCTTCTTCGGGCTGGACCCGCGCCATGTTCAGGCTGTGAAAAGTGACTCGCTCGGTCAGCCTGCAAAGCGTCCGCCGGTAACGGGCTTCATCCTGGACAAGGCCCGCCGGGAGCTCGGCTACGCGCCGCGCACGTTCGAACAAGGATTGGCCGTGCTACAAGAACAATGGTCCACGAACATCTGACCGATGTTCCGGCCGACCCCGAAGTTCAAGGACCGCCTGAAGGATATGCTCCACATGCACAGGGGCGAACGGCGCGGCATGCTCCTGTTGTCCGCCCTTTGCATCGCGGCCATGGCGTGGGTCACGTGGGAGCAATGGATCCGGCCGCGGTTCGTGCAGGATCCCTCCACCTTGGAAGTGATATGGGCGGCTATGGCAGACAGTTCGGATCAGGCTTATTCCTCGACCGGATCTCCGGTGCATCGCGATCTCAGTGGGATACAGCCGTTCAATTTCGACCCCAATAACAACACGGCTGCGCAATGGACCGAGCTGGGGCTGAGCGATCGCCAGGCAGCTAGCCTGATGCGCTATGTGGAACGCGGCGGAAAATTCCGGAGTAAGGCCGATCTCGCCAAAATGCGCGTGGTGGCTCCAGAGTTGTTCGCCCTTTGGGAACCGTTCGTGCAATTGCCCGATCAAGTGGAACGCGGCAATTATGCGGACAGGGGCGGCAAGGAATGGGGCAGCAAGCCATGGGCCAATAAGGATAGTGCTTGGAAGAATTATGCGCCGCGTGAACCCCGCCCGCCAAGGGAGCTGGTGGAATTGAACACCGCCGACACCGTGGCTTTGACCGCCTTACCAGGCATCGGTCCCGCCTTTGCGCGCAGCATTACCCGTTACCGCGACCGCTTGGGTGGTTTTACCTCCATGGATCAATTGAGCGAGGTTTATATTCTGAAAGACAAGCCGGATGCGGTTGAGCGTATCCGCGGTATGCTCGTTCTCGATCCAGCATTGGCAAAGCACATCGCGATCAATACCTGTACGGTGGAAGAACTCGCGCCGCACCCTTATGCCGGTTGGAAGCTCGCGAAAGCGCTCGTGGCCTACCGAACACTGCACGGGCCTTACTTGGACGGGGAATCGCTGAAAAATTGCGTGCTTGTTTCCGACAGCACCATGCGGCGTTTGGCACCCTACCTCGACTTTCATTGAAAGCAGTGATGCGGTGGTAACACCAGCCGCACGTTCTTCGCCTTGAACTCCGCTGCCGTAAACTTGTGATCCTTTTCAACAGCGCCGTGCGCTTTATTTCCAACTCTTCTTCAGCTCCATGGAATTCAACGAGAACGAGAACCGCAAGATGATCGCGCAAAGCGTTCGCGACCTTGTGGAACGTGAGGTACGCCCGAATTTGATGGACTGGGACGAACGCCAGTACATGCCTATCGACCTCTTCAAGAAACACTTCGGGCCGGCCGGGATGCTTGGCGTCTTGGTGCCGGAGGAATTCGGTGGGGCAGGACTGGGTTACCATGAATACGTGGACACCATCGTGGAAGTATCACGGGTATGCGGGAGCATAGGCCTTAGTGTGGCTGCGCACAATTCGCTCTGCACGGGTCACATCATGTACTTCGCGAACGCGGAACAGAAGAAGCGCTGGTTGCCCAAGCTCGCCACCGGAGAATGGTTGGGTGCATGGGCACTTACCGAGCCCAACACGGGAAGCGATGCCATGCGCATGGCCACCACGGCTAAGAAGGACGGCAATGATTGGGTATTGAACGGCACCAAATGCTGGATCACGCACGGCATCAGCAGCGACGTGGTGGTGGTGATCGCCCGCACGGGCGAGTTGCTGGACAGCAAAGGCATGACCGCCTTTGTGGTGGAGCGCGGCACCAAGGGACTTAAAGCAGGTAAGAAGGAGAACAAGCTGGGCATGCGCGCAAGCGAGACCGCCGAGGTTATCCTGGAAGATTGCCGCGTGCCCGCTGAGAACGTGCTGGGCGCGGTCGGCGATGGCTTCAAGCAGGCCATGAAGATCCTTGACGGCGGGCGCATCAGCATCGCGGCCCTTTCTTTGGGTATTGCGAAAGGAGCATTGGATGCCAGCGTTGCTTACTCCAAACAGCGCCATCAGTTCGGTAAGCCCATTGCTGATTTCCAGGCCATCAGTTTCAAGCTGGCCGATATGGCAACGCGCATCGAGGCCTCCGAACTCTTGATCCGTCAGGCCTCGGACCTCAAGAACAAAGGACTGCCGATGACCAAAGAAAGCGCCATGGCCAAGTATTATGCGAGCGAGGTGAGCGTGTATGCAGGCACCGAAGGCGTACAGATCTTCGGTGGCTATGGTTACACCAAGGACTTCCCGGTGGAGAAATTCTACCGCGACAGCAAGCTCTGCACCATCGGCGAAGGGACCAGTGAGATCCAGAAATTGGTGATCAGCCGGGAGATCTTGCGGTGATCGTTCCGTTTTTGAACGCCCACGATCAGTTCTTGGCCGGCTTTCCCAGAACGCCCAGGAGCTTGCGGTAGGCCGCATCGTGCGATGCCTTGCTGAAGTGTTCCAGGGCCAAGGATCTCATGCGTATATGCGTGCCCTCGCTGGTACGCTGCAATTCGGGAACGGCTGCGACAGGCCCCATGCAGATGCCCGCATGCTCACGCTGCACGAAGCCGCTGTAGTCACCGATGTGTTCGGTGATGATCACCGGTAGACCGGCGAGCAGGTATTCCGCGAACTTGGTGGGGGAGGCCACCCGGTTGGTGATGCTGTCCTCGCGCACCAAAAGCCCGTGATCGCAGATCGCAAGCAATGCCGGTACATCGGTGGCATCCACCCAATGGCGCAGCACGCGTCCCGGGAATCGCGCTGCCAAGGCCGTGATGTTCTCATCCTCCCTGCTGAGGAAAAGCACTTTTACCAACGGCTGTGAGGACAAGATCGTACCCAGCAGATGTCCCAACAGGTTGAACGATTGCCAACCAGCAATGGAACCGGCGTAGGCAAGGACGATATCGGTTTCCTGAAGGCCCAGTGATCCACGGTCGGCATGTGGGAGATCCGATCCTTGTGCTGTGGGATCGGATAGCGTGCAGGGCACCACCACGTGTTCTTTGGATCCGTATCCGTAGCGTTCACGCCAGTACGCGACGAGTTCGTTGCTTACGGCCAAACGGATGTTACTTTTCTCCAAGGCTTCCTTTTCGGTAGGCTGTACTTGTGCGATCAGTGCATCGTCGTCCACGATCCGGTACTCCTCCCATTCTGCGGCGTATGCGCCGCGCGCATCGAAGCCGACTTTTTGCACAAAGCCGCGGTCGCGCATTCGCAAGGCCATCCACGTAGCGAAAGGCCCGCGTGCCATTATCCCTGTAGGCCCTAACAGCCGGCACGTCAATGCGAGGATGTACCTGTTCATCCGCCAGCGTTGCATGGTGGGGATCATGGGTAGGACCAAGGCCGTAGGCGCGTGCTGCTTGATCGCTCTTCGCGTTTTCAAAAAGCTGCGCGGGCTTACCAAGGCCAACAACCTAACGCGCTGATCGCCCAAGCTGTTCAAGTGCGCTACCACATCGGTGACCTGGCTCCAGTAAATGCCGGAGGGTTGCTCGTTATGGGTGAGGTACAGGACCACGGCGCAGGGCTTTCTGGTTGATCGCTCCGGGTTCACAGCGAGGCGAGCACGTCGAACACGCGTTCCGTGGCATGGCCGTCCCACAAAGGAGGGACTTCTCCGCGACGGGCGCGTCCTTCCGTGATCTCCGTGATCGCCATGCGCAGTGCATCCAGGTCGAAATCGATCAGGCGGTTGCTGCCCATGGTAATGGTGATAGGCCGCTCGGTGTTTGGCCGAAGTGTGAGGCAGGGTATGCGCCGGTAGGTGCTTTCTTCTTGGATCCCGCCGCTGTCGGTGATGATGAAGGCCGCCGTAGCCACAAGTTTCTGGAAATTAAAATAGTCCAGCGGACCGGTGATGCGCAGGTTCGGCAGGTTGTCCAACCGTTCCATCAGGTTGCTTGCACGAAGTTTAGCCGTGGTGCGTGGATGAACGGGGAAAACAACCTTGCGGTCTTTCGCCACGAAGGTGATCAGGTCGATCAGCTTGGTCAGTTCGCCCACATGATCCACTGTCGCGGGCCGGTGTATGGTCATCAGAACATGGCCGCCGTCACCCAGGTCCATTTCCCGCAACATGTCAGAGGCCTGCACCTCGGCATCGAAGGCCACCAGCGTATCGATCATGGTGTTGCCCACCATATGGATGGCCGATGCCGGCCGTCCTTCCGCAAGCAAGTGGTCGATCCCGCTTTGCTCGGTAACGAAAAAGTGGTCCGTGATGCGGTCCGTCAGGATCCGATTGATCTCTTCCGGCATGCCCATATCGCCGCTGCGCAGGCCACTTTCCAGATGCGCCAATGGGAGGCCCAGCTTATTGGCCACCAAAGCTCCGGCCAGTGTGCTGTTCACGTCGCCGGGTACCAGGAGCAGGTCCGGCTTTTGCTCCTCCACCACACGCGTCAGCGCCATCATGATGTGCCCCATTTGGGAAGGTGGTGATGCGTGCGGAGTGTCCAGGAAAAAGTCAGGCACCAACTTGAACTGGTCGAAGAACACGGTGCTCATCTTTTCGTCGTAGTGCTGGCCGGTGTGCACCAGTTGCACATCCACGCCGCGCTGGCGGCCCACTTCCTTGAAGCGCGTCACCTTCATGAAGTTGGGGCGTGTACCAACTACGATGAGCACTCTTTTTATCCCCATTTGCAAGGTTGGGCGATCGGTCGGTGAAGGTGGTTTGGCCCATGAGCCACTTCAAACGGATGAGGCCTGGTAGCTCCATACTCGTTGTCCAGTGGATGAACAGGGAGTGCGCGTAGGAAAAACGCGTGTGCCTCGCCAAGTGGTCGATCTGGTAGTTGAGGTTGATGAACAGGAATTCGCGCAACGCACCAAGCGCGATGCCGAGGATCAGGATACCGGCGATAGCGGCACGGTGCACGCCGTTGCGCATCTTCATCCGCGCTGCCGGTCAACAGGCTTGTTCGCGAAACGTTTCACCCAGATGTACCACAGCAGAAAGACCCAGCCATACACGATAACATAGAAGGTGTAGTCGTGGTTGAAATTCAGCCATTCGTAGTTGATACTGACGATCACGCACAGCGCTGCAACGCGCATCGCATTCACCAAGTGTATGGTCATGACACCCAGCATGCCGAACCACAACTTGTGCTTCCACGGTCCACCGTAGGCGATCAAGAAGATCAGGAACACAGCGAACAGTCCCACCCCGTTGCACGGATCCCCGATCCATAGCAAATGCCCACCCTCCACACCGATCGTTCGGATGTTATCGGCATTCACAGGCTCAGGGATAAGGTCATACCCAAGCAGCTTGAGGATGGTGCCGCTGACCGCGATCAATGAATTGATGACCGCATGGTCCAACTTCCCACCGGGATGAAGTACAAAGGAATAGAGCAGATACCAACCGGCATATAGCAAACCTGCCAATACCAGAAAGCGCACAACGGGATCCTTGGCCACCGCGCCAAAGCCAAGGCTTCGGGCGGATCGTGCCGCCATTACAGGACGGACTTACGTGCGCGGCGGGCCTGCAGCGCTTTTCTACCACCCAACAGCGCACCTGCACCGATCAGCAAGGACAATCCGCCATCGATCGGGATGCAGGGAGGAGGCCAACAGGGTGGTCCGCCCCCCGGACCGGGCTGGGCCATCAATCCGCCTATCACGGGCGCTGTGAGGAGCAGCAGCGCGAGGATCCAGCGTGTGGTATACTTCATGTCAACTACAGTAGTTGGAGAAGCTGCAAATGTAACCCGATATTCGCTCATTCAACGGATGTTGACAACTGCCGAATAACTTACGGGCCAGTATCTTTCGTCTTCATCAGCCGAGCATTGACATGTCCGGACAGGTGCTGGTCAAGGGAAGGTTGCACGGTGAAGTGTATAGCGGATCTTCTGCCCATAACAGATCCGCTTGTTGAAGTTGTCCTAGGGAACAGGGCAATGGCCGCAGGCTCCGTTCCCATCTGAATTCTGGACAACGGCCTTCAATGATCGGTCCGCGGACGTGGTCGATGCTATCGGAACAGCCCTGTGCCTGAGTTATATTTGCCGCCCTTCACCGGTACCGGTCACTGCCACAGCAGGGGCTTCTCCACGAAATGGCATCAGTCCCCGGGCCCAAGGCGGCCATCATCGAGGTCAACGACCTGCGCAACATCCTGCGCATTGCGTCGAAGAACTGGTATTTCGTGGCCGTTGCCTTGGTGCTCTCCGCCGTGCTCTCTTATTTATATTCCTACAAGATCCCCAATGTCTACGCGGCGCGGACGCAGATCCTGATAAAGGACCAAGAGTCCTACGACTACCAAAGCCAAGTGTACAAGAACATCGGTTTCGTAAGTGCCTATGGCGATATCGTGAACCAGAAGCGCGTACTCACCAGCTATGACCTTATCGATCGCACCTTGCAGAAATTGGACTTCGATGTGAGTTATTTCATCATCGGCCGGTTCAAGACCACCCAGGTCTATGGCGGAATGCCGTTCACCGTGCAGATGCAGGTGCTCAACAACAAGGTGTACGAAAAGCCCTTGGACCTGCACATCAATGACGCCGGTCATTTTACCCTCAGCTACGATGCGGGCCAAGGGGTCACCTCCAAAACGTTCCCGTTCAATACGGACATCGCCGACCGCGATTTTACGCTTCGCGTGGACCCTACCGTGGACCTCAAGCCTTCCACCATCAACAGGTATAGTTCCAGTGACTACCGGTTCATCCGCCACGAACGCCCGAGGCAGGTGGCCGCGTACGCCAAAAGCCTGAATGTGGAGGACCTGCCCTACACCACTATCCTACAGGTAACCGTGGAGGATGAGATCCCCGAGCGGGCCAAGATGTTCTTGGACACGCTGAGCCAGGAATACATCAAGTACACACTTCAAGGCGATTTCGATATCAACGAGAACACCATCGGTTACATCGACAAGCAGCTGAACGAGGTCTCTGGTATCTTGGGACGGAACGAAGACGACCTGCAGGAATTCCTGCGTAGTAAGAACATTCTGGACCTGGGTAAACAGAACGACCAGTATTTCAACCAGCTGGTGAGCTTGGACGCGGACAAGCGGAAGTTCGAGTTGATGGTGGAAAGCGTGGATGCCCTGAACGACTACGTGCTGAACATCGGCGATGCCAAGCTCCTTCCGCCTTCCTTCTACATCCTGAACGATGACGTTTTCCTGCAGAAAACGCTTTCCGAGTTGTACGACATGCAGATGCGGATGAACCGCAACATGTACAGTGCTGAAGAGGTGAATCCGGCCGTGGAAGAAGGCCAGAAGACCATCCAGCTTACGCGCGCCAACCTGCTGATCTACCTGAAGAATACGCGCAAGGCCATCCTCCAGAAGATCGCTGATGTGGACAAACAGACCAACGAATATACCGGCCTGATACGTGCCGTGCCCCAGAACCAGCGGGACGTGGAGAATTATCAACGCAAGGTGGCGGTGAACGAAAAGCTCTATGAATTCCTGTTGGAGAAGCGCGCCACCACGGTGATCGCTAGGGCGGGCATTATTCCCCAGACCAAGGTAATAGAGACCGCTCGCGTCACCGGCATCGCTCGGCCCAATAAGACCAAGATCCTGTATACCTTCCTGGTGGGCGGGGGAATACTCTCCCTGCTCCTGGTGTTCATCCGGGTGCTCTTCTACGATCGCGTGGAGAACGCCGATCAGCTCCGCGCGGCCACGCATGCACCCATCTTCGGGGAGGTGATCGCCAGCGAAAAAGCGGAAGAGAATTATGTGGTGGTGGATAGCGACCCCAAGGCGGCCATCACCGAAAGCTTCCGCACCATCCGCACCAACTTGGAATACCTGCCCGCGCAAGACAACGGCAGGGCCGTGATGGTGACCAGCTATCGACCTAACGAGGGCAAGACCTTCTGCTCGGTGAACCTCAGCGCCATTCTGGCAAAGGCCGGCAAGAAAGTCCTGCTTTTGGAGCTTGACCTCCACAAACCCAAAGTGGGCAGTGGCTTGGGCATGGTCAACAAGATCGGCATCAGCACCATTTTGGCCGGTAAGGCACAGGTCGAAGAGTGCGTCATGCACACCAACATCCCGCATTTCGACGTGATCCTCGCGGGTGCCACCCCGCCCAACGCAAGTGAGCTCATCCTCAGCAAGAACCTCACCACCATCCTCGATTTCGGCCGTGAGCACTATGACTATGTCATGATCGACACCCCGCCGGTGGGCCTCATCACCGATGCGCTATTGATGATGCGGTATGCCGATGCGACCCTCTTCGTGATCAATACGCGCTTGGCCAACAAAGACCATGTGCGCAATGCCATGGAGATCTACCGCTCCAATGCGGCCAAGAACTTCGGCTTCATACTCAACGGGGTGCGCATGAAGAAGAGCAAGTACTACTACAACACCAACTACGGTTACGGTTACCGCTACGCCTATGGCTATGGCTATGGCTACGGGGACAAGAAACCCAAATTGGGTGGTGATGCCGATCAGGCCAACCAAGACTCTTGATCCATGACGGAGACCCATGATATTGGAACGACCCCGGCCGGAACTGTATGGGAAGGCGCGGTGGGTAGAACTTGGGACGTGGTGATCCGGCCAGCATCGCCTTGGTGGCGGCTGGACCTGAAGGAGATCTGGCGCTACCGCGATCTGCTTTCCATGCTCATTTATCGCGATCTGACCGCCCTTTATAAGCAGACCATCCTGGGGCCGGTGTGGGTGTTGGTGCAGCCTTTGCTCACCTCCATCATGTTCGCTGTGATCTTTGGTCTCATGGCGCGAATGAGCTTGGCCGGCTACCCGCCGCTGCTGTTTTACATGGCCGCCGTGGTGCCTTGGTCCTTCTTTTCCGTGGTAGTAACCAAAACCGCCGCCACCCTTACCACGAACGCGCCCTTGATGACCAAGGTCTATTTCCCCAGGCTCATTCCGCCCTTGTCCACCTTGGGCTCCAGCGCCTTCACCTTCCTGGTGCAATTGGCACTCTTCTTTGTTTTCGCACTGTTCTATCGCGTTAGCGGTTCCTATGCATGGGCACCCGGTTGGGAATTGCTCTTGTTGCCAGTGTTGGTGTTATTGGAAATGGCCTTGGCGCTGGGAGCAGGGCTACTGGTTGCTGCGCTCACTACCAAATACCGCGACCTCGCCTTTGTGATCGGCTTCGCTGTGCAACTGTTGATGTACATGAGCCCGGTGATCTTTCCCTTGGCCAAAGTGCAGGAAGGCAGCAAGTTGCGTATGGTGGTCGAAGCCAATCCCTTGACTCCTGTGATAGAGGGATTCCGAGGTAGCCTCTTGGGTAGCGAAATGCACTGGTCCACGCTCTGGTATCCGGCGATAGTTTCCGCGGTGCTCATTGTGTTGGGCCTGGCCCTCTTCAAACGTGTTGAACGCTCTTTTGCGGACGTGGTATGAGCGCGCCGAACGACATTGTAATGCGCGCTGAAGGCGTTGGGAAACGCTACCGCTTGGGCGTTACCGATAGGAGGCAGTTCATTGACGAATTCAAGGCGTTCACTTATAAGCTGCGTGGCAAGGCGGACCCCACACGATCCCTGGACGCGATGGGCAGCCAGCGCATCGGCGAGGACTTCTGGGCCCTGCGCGATGTCTCTTTCGAAGTACGGCACGGAGAAGTGCTGGGCATCATCGGCCGCAACGGCGCGGGAAAGAGCACCCTGCTTAAACTGCTCTCGCGCATCACCCAGCCAACGGAGGGCGTGATCTCCATGCGTGGCAAGGTCTCCAGCCTTCTGGAAGTGGGCACCGGATTCCATCCCGAGCTAAGTGGTCGGGACAACATCTACCTGAACGGGGCCATTCTTGGCATGCGCAAAACCGAGGTGGATGCTAAGTTGAACGACATCATATCCTTTAGTGGCATCGAGCACCACATTGATACGCCCGTGAAGCGCTACAGCAGCGGCATGCGCGTGCGCTTGGGCTTTGCCGTGGCCGCACACTTGGAACCCGAAGTGCTCATCGTGGACGAAGTGCTTTCCGTGGGCGATGCCGACTTCCAGCGCAAGAGTATGGGCAAGATGAAGGACAGCGCGAACAGTGGCCGCACCGTGCTCTTTGTAAGCCATAACATGACCGCGATGCGTTCGCTTTGCTCGCGCGTGATATGGCTGGAGAACGGCAGAGTGCGAATGCAGGGCCCCACTGAGGAGGTCGTGGCGGCTTATCTTGGAAACAATTCAAGCAGTGCGACCGAAAAAACTTGGGGAGAAGAGGATGCACCCGGGAGTGAGGTAGGCAGATTACGGCATGTCCGGGTTGCGCCCGCATCCGGTGGCGAACTGTTCCTTTGGGAAGATGCCATCGACGTGGAGATCACTTTCGAGAAGTTAGTGGATGAACCTGTATACTTGGTGATCTGGGTGTACAACAGTGACAACATGGAGATCGTCAACACTAATATACGAGAATCCTTGAGCGAGGCCGATACGCTGATATCGGGTACGCATGTGGCGGTCTGTCAATTCCCTTCCCATCTCTTCAATTCCGGCGACCTCATCCTCAGTATTGGTATGGCCCACAATGGCCGCATGAGCTTCAAGCTTGACAACGTCGTTTCATTCACGGTGGTGGAGCCGCCACGAACAGGCACTTGGCATGGTCGTAGACAAGGCATGCTCCAGCTTCAATTGCCATGGAAGGTGCGCTGACCTTTTTTCGGAATGTATGACCCGTAAAAACGAGGATGCCCGGCCTTTACTGTCGGCTTGCACCATTCCGGCACTTGAATGCCTTCGCCAAGGATCAAATGATCATTCCATCAACTCATCCCGCTCTGGATCCATGAAAGCCCTTAAACGCATCCTTCGCTCCCTCTTTCACCCGTTGGCAACGCGCTTCGGCTACCAACGTATTGCGACCGGACCAGGGACTTCCGGAGCCGCGCATGAGCACCACAAGGATACTTTGCTACGCACGTTCTACTCCGTATTGCGGAATGCGGGCTTTGAGCCGAAGCACATTGTGGATGTGGGAGCCAACCATGGCTCATGGACACGGGTCGCATTGACCATGTTCCCGCAAGCACAATTCACAATGCTGGAACCGCAAGCTTGGTTGCAACCCAGCTTTCAGGACCTGTTGGACAGCAACCCGTTGATCCGCTACTTTCCGATCGGGGCAGGTAAAAATAATGGGACGTTTTTGCTCACTATCGCAAAGCGGGATGACAGCAGTACGTTTCGATTGACAACCGAAGAGGCTGAAACCAGTGGCTTGGTGCAGAAAGAGATCCCGGTGGAGACGCTGAACGCATTGGTCGCGACCAATGCCTTGCCGATCCCGGATATGGTGAAGATCGATGCAGAAGGAATGGACCTTGACGTGCTCGAAGGGGCATGCGATTTTTTTGGACTGACCGAAGTATTCATGGTGGAAGCTGCCATCACCAACAAGTCGTTTCGAAACACTGCATTGGAAGTGATCCGTTACATGGATGGGAAGGGATACCGTTTGTTCGACTTGACCGATTTGAACAGGCCTTGGAGCAGTAAGGTGCTCTGGTTGGTGGAAATGGCCTTCGTGCGAAAAGGTGGAAAACTGGATTCCATAGTTTGGAACTAGAGCTAGTTTGCAAGCCATTATACTATGAGCAAAGTATCGAATGCTCCCCTTTACGTTACCCGCACCTTCCTGCCCCCCCGGGAAGAATACCTTCATTGGCTGGACAAGGCCTATGCCAGTCACAACCTCACTAACAACGGCCCCATCCACCGGGAGTTGGAGGAAACCCTGCGCGCTCGTTTCGACGTGCCACATCTCCGTTTAATGTCAAATGGCACTCTGGCCTTACAACTCGCTATTCGCGCTTTGGGGGTAAAAGGCCAAGTGATCACCACGCCCTTCAGCTATGTGGCCACAACCAGCGCGATTCTCTGGGAAGGTTGCGAACCCGTTTTCGTGGACATCGACCCCACGACCTGCTGCATCGACCCGAACTTGATCGAAGCGGCCATTACCCCCGACACTACCGCAATCCTGGCCACCCATGTCTATGGGTTCCCTTGTGATGTGGAAGCTATCGGCCTCATCGCAAAAAAGCACGGCTTGAAGGTGATCTACGATGCCGCCCACGCCTTTGATGTGGAATACAAGGGCAAGAGCATACTTTCCTACGGCGATGCCAGCATTCTCAGCTTCCATGCGACCAAGTTGTTCCATACTGTGGAAGGAGGTGCTGTGGTCCTTCATGATGCGGAAGCGGATAAAAAATTGTGCCTGCTGCGCAGCTTCGGCCACATCTATGATGAGCACTTCTGCTTGGGCATCAACGCCAAGATGAGCGAAGTACATGCCGCGATGGGCATGGCGGTCCTCCCGCATGTGGAGCAGATCATCATGCATCGAAAGAAGTCGGCCAAGCTTTATGATCACATGCTGGAGGACAAAGTTGAAAGGCCCACCGCTCCTGAAGGAACTGCGCTGAACTATGGATACTATCCCATTCTGCTTGGATCAGGTCAAGCGCGTGAGCAGGTCATGACGGCACTTGCCACGGAAGGCATCTTTGCCAGGCGGTATTTCTTCCCTTCCTTGGATTCCTTGCCCTACATTTCGTCCCCTGCTTGTCAAATCAGCCGTTCCATAAGCGACCGTGTGATCTGTCTACCTCTCTATAGCGAACTTGCTGATGAGGAGGTGGCGCTTATTGCGAGGATCGTCGTTTCCGCCTTGTGAAACCGCCCCATATTCTTTCCCATGATGGAACTTCGCAAAAAGATCTGCATTTTCGGGACAGGCGGATTTGGTAGGGAAGTGCTGGGATGCATAGCTGATGTGCTTTCTGGCACTGAAGGAGGATTAGAGGAATCTGCCTGCTTCATGGTGGATGATGAGTTCCATGATGGCGAGAAAGTTATGGGGGTCGATGTGATCCCGAGGTCGCAATTTGATCCGCAACTGTTTGATATTGTGGTAGCCGTGGGAGATCCACACTTGCGCAGAGCCATCGTCGATCTTTTACCACCTAAGACGACCTTCACCACGATCATCCACCCGAGTGCGATACTTTCAACATCCGTCAAGGTGGGGGAAGGAAGTATTATTACCGCAGGGGTCATCCTAACATGCAACATCGTGATCGGCCGACATGCTCATCTGAACCTTCAAACAACTATAGGGCACGACTGTGTGATCGGTGACTACTTTACGTCCGCTCCAGCGGTGAACATAAGCGGAACCTGCAGGTTCGGGGACTGCGTTTATTTTGGGACCAACGCCGCGGTGAGGGAAGGTGTTACTATCTGCAACGATGTTACTATTGGAATGGGTGGAATTGTGTTAAAGGATATTTGTATGGCTGGGGTTTACATTGGGAACCCGGTTCGAAAGCTTGAAGTAGGACATAAATTATCCTAATCAGGTCATTGCGATTGGCGAGCAATTTATAATTCGGAGTATTATAGGGAGTTATTTCCAGATTACCTAAACAAAAATTAAATCGTTTCCATGTCTGTAATTCAGGAGATTGATGCGACCGATGATCAAGCCCCGGTCTTGGTATCCGTATGTATGATTGCATATAGGCATGGACAGTTCATCGCCGATGCTATTGACGGAGTGCTGGCCCAAAACCTGAAGGGGAGGATAGAACTGCTCGTAAGTGACGATGTCAGCCCTGACGATACGCGCGAGATATGCAGGAGATATCAGTCCCAAAATCCTGACCGTATCAGATTGCTTTTGCCGGAAAGGAACCTCGGTATGATGCCGAATTTCCTTCAAACTTTGAGTAAATGTAAAGGTCGTTATATCGCCCTCTGTGATGGTGACGATTATTGGACAGACCCTCGTAAGCTGCAAAAACAAGTTGATTTTCTTGAAGCCAACCCCGACCACGCGTTGTGTTTCCATAAGGCGCAAATTCTGGTGAACGGCACTTTGACAGAGGACCATATTGCCGAACCGCGATTCGCAGCGTTGGGTAGGTCATCCGTTGATATCCTGGACCTGCTCAGGAACACGAACTTCATTCACACACCAACTGTGGTTTTCCGGCGATCAGCATTGGAATTGCCACTGGAAATGGCGCTTTCACCCATTGGCGATTATTTCCTTTATGCGGTGCTGATGCAACATGGAAAGGCCGGCCATTTGGCGGATACCATGGCGGTGTACCGCAAAGGCGTGGGCATATTCAGCGCTTTGGGCCGAGTAGAGGTGGCGAAAAGCACCATGGGTATGTATGCGGCGCTATTGTCCTGGTTGACGGATCCAGTACAAAAGGAGATCATCCTGCGGCGACTGTTGGACCAGATCAATCGGTTTGATAAGATGGTGGCTTATGCGATGGCAGACCCGAAAGTGGCGGCACCGTATATTCCGCTGAGGGCCACTCTCAGTTTGGTGGTCCAGCACATCAAGCGAAAGCTCGGTTGGCTCTCCTCGAAGCAATAGTGTAGCCTTGGAACAGGTATGTGTTGCAGCATTCCCGAATAACGCTATATTTGCCGCCCCATTCAGAAAAAAGGACCATGCTGATCATCCCCGTGAAGGAAGGCGAACCCATCGACAAGGCGCTCAAGAAGTTCAAGAAGAAGTTCGAGCGTACGGGCACGTTGCGTGCTCTTCGGAAGCGCCAAGCCTTTACCAAGCCTTCCGTGGAGCGCCGGATCGAAGTGATCCGTGCCACCTACAAGCAGGCCACCTACGGCGGCGAGCAGTGAGCCGGAGCATGTAGGGCGCCAAGGCTCCTGCATGCTATCAGCAGTACCTTGTAGATAACGATCTTTGCAAGGCGAAAGGACCCACCGGTCCTTTCGCCTTTTTTGCGTCCGTAACTTTCGGACATGGCATTGGATCGTTTCCTTTCCCACTTGGCGCACGAAAAGCGCGCCAGCCCGCACACCGTGTCGGCATACCGGCGGGATCTGGTGCAATTCACCGCTTTTCTTACCAGCACCTGTGGCTTGACCGGACCGGAGGAAGCAACCCCCAAGGCTGTGCGTACGTGGATGATGCAGCTAATGGAGGCCGGCACCGGCCCACGCACCGTGGCGCGCAAGCTGAGCAGCCTGCGCGCCTATTACCGTTTCGCCCGTAAAATGGGGCTTGTGGCCGCCGACCCCACCGCGCTTGCTGAACCTCCCAAAGCACCGAAGCGGTTGCCGGAGTTCGTTGCCGAGCGTTACATGGCCACACTGCTGGACGGTATCACCTGGCCGGAAGGCTTCACGGGTGCGCGTGACCGCCTATTGCTGGAACTGCTCTATGGCACGGGCATGCGTTTGGCGGAATTGACAGGCTTGAAGCCCGTGGACTTTGATGCGCGCCGCGGCACGCTGCGTGTGTTGGGCAAGCGTAATAAGGAGCGCATCATCCCTTTGCCTTCACCGCTGGTGGCGCTGGTGCAGGAGCATTTATTGCTTCGGAACAGCCTGCCGCTGCCCCCTTTACCCGGTACGGCCCTGCTCGTAAAGCCGGACGGGAAACCTTTGCCTAGACGCACCGTTCAATCCATTGTAAACCATTACCTTGGTACGGTGACCACACAGGCGAAACGAAGCCCCCACGTGCTGCGGCATACTTACGCCACCCATCTGTTGGAGCATGGTGCCGACCTCAATGCCGTGAAGGAACTGCTGGGCCATGCCAGCCTTGCGGCCACCCAAGTGTACACGCACAATACCGTAGAAAAGCTCAAACGGGCGCATAGCCAAGCGCATCCGCGCGGCGGCGGCGCCCCCGTAACAACCTAAATCGCCCTACAATGAACGTCATCGTGCAGTCCATCCACTTCGATGCAGATAGCAAGCTCGTAGAGTTCATCACTGAAAAAGTGAACAAGCTATCGCTGTTCCATGACCGTATCATTTCCAGCGAAGTGACCTTACGGGTAGGAAGCGATAGCGAGCGGCCGGAGAACAAGCAGGTGGAGATCAGGCTGGCGGTGCCGGGCAACGATATGTTCGCTAAGCGCAAGGCCTCGAGCTTTGAAGAAGCCGCGGTACTGGCGGTGGATGCGCTGCGCAACCAGGTGGAGCGCGAAAAGACGAAGGCGCGGGAAGTGCGCGGTTGATCCCTGGGCATCTTGCGTTCGATCGGCGGCGTTGTTCATCGCGAATGAACGCATCGGTGCTATGTGGCCTGTTACTCCACCTGCGCACCCTGATAAGCATCTGTTATGATCGGACCATTATCCATGGTGTTGACGCCGATAGGGGAGTGCCTGTGCCGGCGGTGGCATGCAAAATGAGAACTGAAGAACAATTCCAGCATCCCGGTTAAAGGCGCTAAACCCAAGCGGGGCTTGGCTTTCAGCACATGATGCGCTACTGGAAAGGGCGCTTCCGCCGGAGCCTGTCATCAAAAACTTAGCCAATTGTTTGGTGGCGTGGTGCAATTGCATACATTTGCAGGCCCAAATCGGGGGGTACTCCTTCCCGAAGCAGGCGGAACGCTGTTCTTTTTTTGTTGTACATGCCAATGTAGCTCAGCTGGTAGAGCAGCTGATTTGTAATCAGCCGGTCGGGGGTTCGAGTCCCTCCATTGGCTCCGTGAACGGACCAGGGGAGATACCCAAGCGGCCAACGGGGGCAGACTGTAAATCTGCTGTCTTACGACTTCGTAGGTTCGAATCCTGCTCTCCCCACTCATTTAAACGGAGCCATTTTCCGGAGTAGCGCACATTGCGCTTTCACCGGCACCAAGCGGGAGTAGCTCAGTTGGTAGAGCATCAGCCTTCCAAGCTGAATGTCGCGGGTTCGAATCTCGTCTCCCGCTCTACCCGTCCGTTCCTGTTTTGAAGGAACGGTTTTTTTGAGGACCACAAAGGCCTTTGTAGCTCAGAGGTAGAGCACTTCCTTGGTAAGGAAGAGGTCGCGGGTTCAATTCCCGCCAAAGGCTCCACAGCAAGGCGAACGGAAAAGTCCCCGAGGACGGCATGTACAAGAGAAGGGAATAGCACCGGATCGAACGAACGAACAACACCAAACGACTACAACCACTTACAGGAAATGGCAAAGGAGACCTACCAGCGGACCAAGCCCCACGTGAACATCGGAACCATCGGTCACGTTGACCACGGCAAGACCACCCTCACTGCGGCGATCACCAAGGTGCTTGCGGACAAAGGCTTTTCCGAGGCCCGCAGCTTTGATTCCATCGACAATGCGCCGGAGGAAAAAGAGCGTGGTATCACGATCAATACCTCACACGTGGAGTATTCCACGGAGAACCGTCACTATGCGCACGTTGATTGCCCAGGCCACGCTGACTATGTGAAGAACATGGTTACGGGTGCTGCGCAAATGGACGGTGCCATCCTCGTGGTGGCCGCTACCGACGGTCCCATGCCCCAGACCCGCGAGCACATCCTGCTCGGTCGTCAGGTAGGCGTGCCGAAGATCGTCGTGTTCATGAACAAGGTTGACCTTGTGGACGACGCTGAATTGCTGGACCTCGTTGAAATGGAGATCCGCGAACTGCTCTCCTTCTATGAGTATGATGGCGACAACACCCCGGTGATCCGCGGTAGCGCACTCGGTGCCCTGAACGGCGAGCCCAAGTGGGTGGACACCGTGATGGAGCTGATGAATGCTGTTGACGCTTGGATCCCGATCCCTCCCCGCGAGACCGAGAAGCCTTTGCTGATGAGCGTGGAGGACGTGTTCTCCATCACCGGTCGCGGTACTGTGGCCACTGGCCGTATCGAGACCGGCATCGTGAAGACCGGCGATCCATTGGAGATCATCGGCATGCAAGAGGAGAAAATGACCTCCACCTGCACCGGCGTTGAAATGTTCAAGAAGTTGCTGGACCGCGGTGAGGCCGGTGACAACGTGGGCATGCTGCTCCGCGGTATTGAAAAGGACCAGATCCGTCGCGGCATGGTCATCGCCAAGCCCGGCAGCATCACCCCGCACACCGAATTCAAAGGTGAGATCTACGTGTTGAAGAAAGAGGAGGGCGGACGCCACACTCCCTTCCACAACAAGTACCGCCCCCAGTTCTACTTCCGCACAACGGACGTAACGGGCGAGATCACCATGGAGGAAGGTCGTGAGATGATCATGCCCGGTGACAACGTGTCGATCCATGTGAAGTTGATCGTGCCGATCGCCATGACCAAGGGCTTGCGTTTCGCTATCCGCGAGGGTGGACGTACCGTGGGTGCCGGACAGGTGACCGAGATCCTGAAGTAAGCAACAAGATAAAAAGATGCGACGGGGCCGTCCGCCGAAGGGTGGACGGCCTTTGCCGCCGAAAGGAACAGTGGGAATGCAGGAACGAACGGGAGTAGCTCAATTGGTAGAGCGACGGTCTCCAAAACCGTAGGCTGCGGGTTCGATTCCTGCCTCCCGTGCAAAGCAAAAACACAGTGGCAAGCTTCAAGACATATCTGAGCGAGAGCTACAACGAACTGGTCCACAAGGTGAGCTGGCCCACGTGGAAAGAGCTGCAGAGCAGCGCCATCGTGGTGCTGATCTCCGCCTTGATCCTCTCGTTGATCGTGTTCCTTATGGACTTCATCTTCGGTGTCCACAACATGGGTGTGAGCAACGCCTGGAAAGGCTTGCTGGGCTACATCTACAAATTCCTTGGACAGTAATGGCCACCACCACCAAGCGTTGGTATGTGCTTCGGGCCATCAGCGGTAAGGAGAAGAAGGTGAAGGAGATGATCGAGAGCGAAATGCGCCGTTCCAACATGGGACAGCATATCGATCAAGTGCTCATCCCCATGGAGAAGTTCTACCAGATCCGTGACGGAAAGAAGGTGAGCAAGGAGCGCAACTTCTTTCCGGGCTATGTGCTTTTGGAAGCCGACCTCACCGGCGAGATCGCCCACTCGCTGAAGCAGATGACCAACGTTATCGGCTTCCTCGGCGCGGAGAAAGGGGGAGACCCCGTTCCCTTGCGCCAAAGCGAAGTGAACCGCATTCTCGGTACGGTGGACGAACTCGCTGAAACGGATGAAAGCCCTTTCAACCCTTACCACGTTGGTGAAGGAGTGAAGGTGATCGACGGGCCGTTCAACGGCTTCAACGGCACCATCGAGGAGATCAATGAAGAGAAGAAGAAGCTGAAAGTGATGGTGAAGATCTTCGGAAGAAGGACGCCGCTGGAACTGAGCTTCATGCAAGTAGAAAAGGAGGTGTAGGGACGTGTATGGGCGATGCATGCATCGCCCATACACATCCCAACGACGCAAAAAAAAGAAAACCAGTCCAAGTCCGCCCGGATGGCGAACGCTAAACAGGACACAACAACCAAACAATGGCAAAGGAGATAACGGCGCTGGTAAAGCTCCAAGTGAAAGGCGGGGCCGCGAACCCCGCACCGCCTATCGGCCCCGCACTGGGTGCCAAAGGCGTGAACATCATGGAATTCTGCAAGCAGTTCAACGGACGCACGCAGGACAAGGCAGGCAAGGTACTGCCAGTGGTGATCACCGTTTACGCGGACAAGAGCTTCGATTTCATCATCAAGACGCCGCCCGCAGCGGTTCAATTGATGGACCATGCCAAGGCCAAGAAAGGCAGCGGCGTTCCACAGACCACCAAGGTGGGAACAGTAACCTGGGAACAGGTGAAGCTGATCGCCGAGGACAAAATGGAAGATCTCAATTGCTTCAATGTCGACAGCGCCATGAGCATGGTAGCCGGCACCGCCCGCTCCATGGGCATCACCGTAACCGGCGAAAGCCCGCTTAGCAAATAACCGGAGCCATGGCACAACTGACCAAAAAGCGCAAGGCCGCCGAGGCCAAGTTCGATAGTTCCAAGGTTTACGGACTGATGGAAGCCGCCGAACTCGTGAAACAGGTGAGCTCGACCAAGTTCGACGCCACCGTTGACATCGCCGTTCGTCTGGGCGTGGACCCCAAGAAAAGCACCGAAATGGTACGTGGTACCGTGAGCCTGCCACATGGCACTGGCCGCACGGTTCGCGTACTGGTGCTTGCCGATCCCGCCAAGTGCGAGGAGGCCATTGCCGCCGGTGCCGACATGGCCGGACTGGATGAGTACGTGGATAAGATCAAGAACGGTTGGACGGACGTGGATGTGATCATCTGCACCCCCAACGTGATGGCTAAAGTAGGTGCCTTGGGACGTATCCTCGGTCCCCGCGGCCTGATGCCGAACCCCAAGACCGGTACCGTTACCATGGACGTGGCCAAAGCCACCCAGGAGGTGAAGGCCGGTAAGATCGACTTCAAGGTGGACAAGGCCGGCATCATCCATGCGGTGATCGGCAAGACCTCCTTCAACGCTGATAAGTTGAGCGAGAACGCCAACGAATTGCTGCAGACCTTGATGAAGCTGAAGCCGACCACGGCGAAGGGTACTTATGTCCTCAGCATTTTCATGAGCAGTACCATGGGACCTGGCATCAAAGTAGATACCCGCGTAGTGGGATAATAAGTAAGGGCGCGAGATTTCGCGCCCCAACGAAAAAAATACGAAAATGGCAACCCGCGCAGATAAAGACCTAGCCATCGCCGAACTCGTCAGCGAGATCCAGAATACCGGCGTATTGTACCTTACCGACGCCAGCAGTATGGACGCCGAGAGCACCAGCAACCTCCGCCGTGCCTGTCACAAAGGTGACATCCGCATGAAGGTGGTGAAGAACTCCGTCCTGCGCAAAGCAATGGAGCGTGTGGAAGGAAAGGATTACAGCGAGCTGTATCCCACCATCGTCGGTCAAACGGCGATCCTTTTCGCTTCAAAAGGCAACGCCCCCGCCAAGTTGATCAAGGACTTCCGCAAGAAGAAGGGCACCCGTCCCGTGCTGAAGAGCGCTTGGATCGATGAGGCCGTGTTCATTGGCGACGACCAACTCGTGATGTTGAGCGAGCTGAAAGGCCGCGAAGAACTCATCGGCGAGATCATCGGCCTGCTCCAAAGCCCAATGAAGAACGTCATCAGCGCCCTGCAAGCGGGTTCCGGCCACAAGATCGCCGGCCTGGTGAAAACACTACAAGACAGAGCCGCATAGCGGCACGTTCGTATTGGCAATGCGTGCATCGCTCATACGAACAAAAACGCGTTACGCACAGACAGCTTCCCACTAACCGTAAGTAACAACACAGAAGAATGGCAGACATCAAGAACCTTGGCGACCAGTTGGTAGGCCTCACCGTGAAAGAAGTGAGCGAGCTCGCCCTGTACCTCAAGGACGAATACAAGATCGAACCGGCTGCGGCCGCAGTAGCGATGGCAGGCCCCGCAGCAGGCGGTGGCGGAGATGTAGCTGAAGCCAAGACGAGCTTCGACGTGATCCTCAAGTCCGGTGGACAGAGCAAGCTCGCCGTGGTGAAATTGGTGAAGGAACTCACCGGCCTCGGACTGAAGGAAGCAAAGGACCTCGTTGACGGTGCTCCCAAGCCCATCAAGGAAGGTGTGTCCAAAGAGGACGCTGAGAACCTGAAGCAGCAATTGACCGAAGCAGGCGCTGAAGTTGAGATCAAGTGACCTTCCCCTTTCGTAAGGCCGCGAAGGCCGGGCGCTCCGCGATCAGCGGATGCGCCCGGACCCTCGGGGTCTTGCCGCTTTTACCCGTGGGCATTGCCCGCAAGCCCGTTGTACCCCGGGCATCGATCAGGTACCAGTAGGTCGTAGGCTTCCCATAATCCCCAGCACTCCCACAATGGCCCAGGCGAAGACCAACCAGCGCATCAGTCCGCGCATCAATTTCGGCTCTACTTTCCTCCCAGCCGATTACCCCGATTTTCTCGACATCCAGCTGAAGAGCTTTGAGGAGTTCTTCCAGATCGAGACCCTACCCGAAAACCGCGAAAGCGAGGGACTGTACCGGGTGTTCATGGAGAACTTCCCGATCACCGACACGCGCAACCAGTTCGTGCTCGAGTTCCTTGACTATTTCATCGACCCGCCCCGCTACAGTATCGACGAGTGCGTAGAGCGCGGCCTTACCTACAGCGTTCCGCTGAAGGCCAAATTGAAACTGTACTGCACCGATCCCGAACACGAGGATTTCGAGACCATCGTGCAGGACGTGTACTTGGGCCAGATCCCTTACATGACCCCGAAGGGTTCCTTCGTGGTGAACGGGGCCGAGCGCGTGATCGTGAGCCAACTGCACCGCAGCCCGGGCGTGTTCTTCGGCCAAAGCCGGCATGCCAACGGTACCAAGCTGTACAGTGCCCGCGTGATCCCCTTCAAAGGAAGCTGGATCGAATTCGCCACCGACATTAACGGTGTGATGTACGCGTACATCGACCGTAAGAAGAAATTGCCAGTGACCACGCTGCTACGCGCCATCGGGTTCGAGAGCGATAAGCAGATCCTGGAGATCTTCGGCCTGGCAGACGAGATCAAGGTGACCAAAGCCGCCATGAAAGAGGCGGTGGGACGCAAGCTCGCCGCCCGTGTGCTGAAAAGCTGGGTCGAGGACTTTGTGGACGAGGACACCGGCGAAGTGGTCTCCATTGAGCGCAACGAAGTACTGATCGACCGCGAGACCATCCTTGAGGAGCGCCATGTGGAAGAGATCCTGGAGAGCGGTGCGAAGACGATCATCCTGCACAAGGAAGGGGTGAACGCTGCGGATTACGCCTTGATCTACAACACGCTGCAGAAGGACACCTCCAACAGCGAGAAAGAAGCTGTGGAAGTGATCTATCGCCAATTGCGTAACGCCGAACCACCTGACTTGGAGACCGCTCGCAGCGTGATCGACAAGCTGTTCTTCAGCGAACAGCGCTACGACCTCGGTGAGGTGGGCCGCTTCCGCATCAACAAGAAACTGGGCTTGGAGAGCGAGCTCAGCGTGCGTGTCCTGACCAAAGAGGACATCATTGCCATCATCCGTTACCTCATCGAATTGGTGAACTCCAAGGCAGATGTGGACGACATCGACCACTTGAGCAACCGGCGTGTCCGGACCGTGGGCGAGCAGCTGTTCAGCCAGTTCGGCGTGGGCTTGGCCCGCATGGCCCGCACTATCCGCGAGCGGATGAACGTGCGTGACAACGAGGTGTTCACCCCGACCGACCTCATCAACGCCAAGACGTTGAGCTCCGTGATCAACTCGTTCTTCGGTACGAACCAGTTGAGCCAGTTCTTGGACCAGACGAACCCGTTGGCGGAGATCACCAACAAGCGCCGCCTCTCGGCACTCGGGCCCGGAGGTCTCAGCCGCGAACGTGCTGGTTTCGAAGTGCGCGACGTGCACTACACACACTACGGTCGCCTTTGCACCATCGAGACCCCTGAAGGACCGAACATCGGCCTGATCAGCTCACTCTGCGTGTACAGCAAGATCAATAGCCTCGGCTTCATCGAAACCCCTTACCGCGTTGTGAAGGATGGCAAGGTTGACCTTAAAGGGTCGCCTGTCTACCTGAGCGCTGAAGAAGAGGACATGAAGATGATCGCCCAAGCCAACGCCCACGTGGCGGAGACCGGCGAATTCACCAGCAACAGGGTGAAGGCCCGCCAACAGGGCGACTTCCCGGTTGTGGAACCCAAGGAACTCGAGCTGATGGACGTGGCGCCGAACCAGATCGCCTCCATCGCAGCCAGCTTGATCCCGTTCTTGGAGCACAATGACGCCAACCGCGCGCTGATGGGCTCCAACATGATGCGCCAAGCCGTGCCCTTGTTGCGCCCGGAGGCCCCTATCGTAGGGACCGGCCTGGAAGCACTTGTTGCACACGACAGCCGCGTACTGCTGATCGCCGAAGGCGAAGGAGTGGTGCGCTATGTGGACAGCGATAAGATCGTGATCGAATACAAGCGGTCCGATGATGAGCGTAAAGTGAGCTTCGACGGTGACGAGAAGGAGTATAAGCTCACCAAGTTCATGAAGACGAACCAGAGCACCTGTATGAACCTGCGCCCTACGGTGCGCAAGGGCGACAAGGTGACCAAGGGTCAATCGCTCTGCGAAGGCTACTCCACCGAAGGCGGTGAACTGGCCATCGGCCGGAACCTCGTGGTGGCGTTCATGCCTTGGAAAGGTTACAACTTCGAGGATGCCATCGTGATCAGCGAGCGCGTTGCCCGTGAGGACATGTTCACCTCCATCCACATCGACGAGTATGTGATGGAAGTGCGCGACACCAAGCGCGGACAGGAGGAACTTACCGCGGACATCCCCAACGTGAGCGAAGAAGCCACGAAGGACCTGGATGAGAACGGATTGATCCGCATCGGTGCTGAAGTGAAGGAAGGCGACATCCTCATCGGCAAGATCACGCCGAAGGGTGAGACCGACCCGAGCCCGGAAGAAAAATTGCTGCGTGCCATCTTCGGTGATAAGGCCGGTGATGTGAAGGATGCTTCCATGAAGGCTCCGCCCAGCACCAAGGGCGTGGTGATAAACAAGAAGCTCTTCGCCCGCGCGGTGAAGGACAAGAAGACCAAAGGCGGCGAAAAAGCCGTTCTGGACCAGATCGCCAAGGCACAGGACAAGGAACTGGCCGAGCTGAAGAACCTGCTAGTGGAAAAGCTCATGGAGCTCATCGGTGGCGAGAATTCCGCTGGCGTCTTCAATAAGTACAAGGAAGAGCAGATCCGCAAGGGTGTGAAATTCAGCGCCAAGGTGTTGGAGAAGGTGGACTACATCACTGTGGATCCCACGAACTGGACGGGCGACAAGAAGACGAATGAACTGGTACGCCAGCTCATCCACAACTACACCATCCGCAACAGTGACATCAGCGGAACCTACAAGCGCAAGAACTTCCAAGTGAGCGTTGGCGACGAATTGCCCGCCGGCATCATGAAGCTCGCGAAAGTGTATCTGGCCAACAAGCGCAAGCTGACCGTAGGAGATAAAATGGCGGGCCGCCACGGTAACAAAGGCATCGTATCCCGCATCGTTCGCGACGCGGACATGCCTTACCTGGCCGACGGTACCCCGGTGGACATTGTTCTGAATCCCTTGGGCGTGCCTTCCCGCATGAACCTGGGCCAGATCTACGAAACCGTATTGGGCTGGGCCGGTATGAAACTGGAGCGCCGATACGCCACGCCGATCTTCGACGGTGCGACCATCGACGAGATCAATAAGGAGACGGACGAGGCAGGCATTCCCCGCTACGGCAAGGCTTACTTGTACGACGGCGGAACCGGTGAGCGCTTCGACCAGCCCGCGACCGTGGGTGTGATCTACATGCTGAAACTCGCCCACATGGTGGACGATAAGATGCACGCACGTTCCATCGGGCCCTACAGCCTCATTACCCAGCAGCCGTTGGGTGGTAAGGCACAGTTCGGTGGCCAGCGTTTCGGTGAAATGGAAGTGTGGGCGTTGGAGGCCTTCGGTGCCGCCAACATCCTGCAAGAGATCCTCACCGTGAAGAGTGACGACGTGGTGGGCCGCGCGAAAGCCTACGAGGCCATTGTTAAGGGAGATCCCATGCCAACGCCGGGCATCCCCGAATCGTTCAACGTGCTCCTGCATGAACTCCGCGGCCTTACCCTCGAGGTGAGCCTGGAAGGGGAGAACGACATCATCAACAAGTCCAATTCCTGAGCACCATGACCGTGATCAAAAAAGAACTGAAGCTTAACAGCCAGTTCGACAGGATCGTCATCAGCCTGGCCAGCCCCGAGAAGATCCTCGAGCGGAGCCATGGCGAGGTGATCAAGCCGGAAACCATCAATTACCGCACCTACAAGCCTGAGCGCGACGGCCTTTTCTGCGAGCGCATCTTCGGCCCGGTGAAGGATTTCGAATGCCATTGCGGCAAGTACAAGCGCATCCGCTACAAAGGGATCGTTTGTGACCGTTGCGGTGTGGAAGTGACCGAGAAGAAGGTGCGTCGCGAGCGCATGGGCCACATCCAGCTGACGGTTCCCGTCGCCCACATCTGGTATTTCCGCAGCCTGCCGAACAAGATCGGCTACTTGTTGGGCCTACCCACCAAGAAGCTTGACCAGATCATTTACTACGAGCGTTACGTGGTGATCCAGGCCGGGTCCGGTGGCGTGGTGAACAAGGAAGGTGAGCCTGTGCAGTACCTTGATTTCCTCACGGAAGAAGAGTACCTCGACATCCTGGACGGATTGGGCAAGGAGAACCAGCATCTGGAGGACACCGACCCGAATAAGTTCATCGCCAAGATGGGTGCTGAAGGGTTGTACGACCTGCTGCACCGCTTGGACCTCGACAGCCTGAGCTACGACCTGCGCCACAAGGCCAACACCGAGACCAGCCAACAGCGCAAGAACGAAGCGTTGAAGCGCCTGAACGTGGTGGAGGCTTTCCGCAGCGCGAACACCCGCCGGGACAACAAACCCGAGTGGATGATCGTGAAAGTGGTCCCGGTGATCCCGCCCGAACTGCGCCCCTTGGTGCCGTTGGACGGTGGCCGTTTCGCTACGAGTGACCTGAACGACCTCTACCGCCGCGTGATCATCCGCAACAACCGCTTGAAGCGTTTGGTGGAGATCAAGGCACCAGAGGTGATCCTGCGCAACGAGAAGCGTATGTTGCAGGAGGCTGTTGACAGCCTCTTCGACAACAGCCGCAAGAGCAGCGCTGTGAAGAGCGAAAGCAACCGTCCGTTGAAGTCCCTGAGCGATTCGCTCAAGGGCAAGCAGGGCCGCTTCCGCCAGAACCTGCTCGGAAAGCGTGTGGATTACAGCGCACGTTCCGTGATCGTTGTGGGCCCGGACCTGAAGCTGCATGAGTGCGGTATCCCGAAGGACATGGCCGCCGAGCTCTACAAGCCGTTCATCATCCGCAAGCTTATTGAGCGCGGGATCGTGAAGACGGTGAAGAGCGCCAAGAAGATCGTGGACAAGAAGGAACCGGTTATCTGGGACATCCTGGAGAACGTGTTGAAGGGGCACCCCGTGCTGCTCAACCGTGCACCGACGCTGCACCGCTTGGGTATCCAAGCGTTCCAGCCGAAGCTCATCGAGGGCAAGGCTATCCAGCTGCACCCATTGGTGACGACCGCTTTCAACGCTGACTTTGACGGTGACCAGATGGCTGTGCACTTGCCACTTGGCCATGCGGCCATCCTGGAAGCGCAATTGCTGATGCTCGCCAGCCACAACATCCTGAACCCGGCCAACGGCGCGCCTATCGCGGTGCCCAGCCAGGACATGGTGCTCGGCCTGTACTACATCACCAAAGGTCGCAAGAGCGAAAAAGACCATCCGATCCGTGGCGAAGGCTCCATCTTCTACAGTCCGGAAGAAGTGAACATCGCTTACAACGAGAAGAAATTGGACATGCACGCCTGGATCAAGGTGCGCTGGGCCAACCCGGACGGCGGGACCAGCCTGATCGAGACGACCGTGGGCCGTGTGCTCTTCAACGAAATGGTCCCCGAGGAAGTGGGCTATATCAATGAGGTGCTCACCAAGCGCTCGTTGCGTGACATCATCGGACGTGTGGTGCGCGAGAGCGGTACCGCAAAAGCCGCCAAGTTCCTCGACGACATCAAGGAACTCGGCTTCATGAACGCCTTCCGCGGTGGATTGAGCTTCAACTTGGCCGACGTGGTGATCCCTGCTGAAAAGGATACACTGATCAAGGCTGCACAAGGCGAAGCGGACGAGGTGACGGGCAACTACAACATGGGCCTTATCACCAACAACGAGCGCTACAACCAGACGATCGATATCTGGACACACACCAACAGCAAGCTCACGTACACGCTGATGGAGCGCCTGAAGAACGACAACCAAGGCTTCAACTCCATCTATATGATGATGGATTCCGGTGCCCGTGGTTCCAAGGAGCAGATCCGTCAGTTGAGCGGTATGCGCGGACTGATGGCCAAGCCGCAGAAGAGCGGTGGCGGACAGGACATTATCGAGAACCCGATCCTTTCGAACTTCAAGGAAGGACTTTCCATCCTGGAGTATTTCATCTCCACCCACGGTGCCCGTAAGGGTCTGGCCGATACCGCGCTGAAGACCGCTGACGCTGGTTACCTCACCCGCCGATTGGTGGACGTGGCGCAGGACGTAGTGATCACCAACGACGATTGCGGAACGCTCCGCGGATTGGTGGCAACCGACCTCATCAAGAACGAAGAAGTGGTTGAGACCCTGCGCGATCGCGTGCTGGGCCGTACCGCTGTGCACGATGTGCTGCATCCCCAAACGGGTGAGCTCATCATTGCGAGCGGCGAGAACATCGACGAGCGTGTTGCCGACATCATCGGCAGCAGCCCCATCGAAGAGGTGGAGGTGCGCAGCGTACTTACCTGCGAGCAGCGCCATGGTGTTTGTGCCAAGTGCTACGGACGTAACCTCGCCACCGGCCGCATGGTCCAGGGTGGTGAAGCAGTGGGCGTCATCGCGGCGCAATCCATCGGTGAACCCGGAACACAGCTTACCCTCCGTACTTTCCACGTTGGTGGTGTGGCGGGCAAGATCACCGAGGACAGCCAGATCGTCGCCAAGTACGACGGTAAGTTGGAGATCGATGAACTGCGTACCGTGAAGAAAAAGGACCGCAAAGGCGAAGACGCCGAAGTGGTGATCAGCCGCAGTGCCGAAATGCGCATCGTGGACAGCAACACCGGGATCGTGCTCACCACGAGCAACATTCCTTACGGTGCGATGTTCTACTCGAGGATCGGCCAGACGGTGAAGAAGGGCGACATGATCTGCCAGTGGGACCCGTACAATGCCGTGATCATTTCCGAACTGGCTGGTAAGCTTGCTTTCGAAAGCATCGAAGAGAGCGTTACCTACCGTCAGGAGATCGACGAGCAAACGGGCTTCACCGAGAAGGTGATCGTGGAAAGCCGCGACAAAAAGAAGAACCCGACCATCCGCATCATTGATGCCAAGAGCAAGGAGGAAGTGAAGAGCTACTCCCTGCCTGTTGGTGCACACATCGTGGTGAGCGAAGGTGAAAAAGTGGAGGCAGGCGATATCCTGGTGAAGATCCCCCGCAGCTCCGGCAAGGGTGGTGACATCACCGGTGGTCTGCCCCGCGTTACAGAGCTTTTCGAAGCGCGTAACCCGAGCAACCCTGCAGTGGTGAGCGAGATCGACGGTATCGTGTCCTACGGCAAGATCAAGCGTGGCAACCGCGAGATCATCGTGGAAAGCCGCACCGGCGAGCATAAGTTCTACCTCGTGCCCTTGAGCAAGCACATCCTGGTGCAGGAGAACGACTTTGTGAAGGCTGGGCAATCCCTCAGCGATGGTTCCATCGCTCCGGGCGACATCCTCAACATCCAAGGCCCCACCCGGGTGCAGGAGTACCTCGTGGACGAGGTGCAGGAGGTGTACCGCATGCAGGGCGTGAAGATCAACGACAAACACTTCGAAGTGATCGTGCGCCAGATGATGCGCAAGGTGGAGATCGAAGATCCGGGTGATACCAAGTTCTTGGAGCGCCAAGCCGTGATGAAGGCCGAGTTCATGGAGGAGAATGACAATATGTTCGACAAACTCGTTGTGACCGAGGCCGGGGACAGTGCCAACGTGAAAGAAGGCCAGATCATCACCCTGCGCAAGCTGCGCGATGAGAACAGCGCCCTGAAGCGTAAGGACGGAAAGCTCGTGGGAACACGCCAAGCCACTCCGGCCACCAGCCGCCAGTTGCTCATGGGTATTACCCGCGCTTCACTGCAGACCGAAAGCTTCATCAGTGCCGCATCCTTCCAAGAGACCACCAAGGTGCTGAACGAAGCAGCCGTGGCCGCTAAGGAGGACCATTTGAAAGGCCTGAAGGAGAACGTGATCGTGGGCCACTTGATACCCGCCGGTACAGGTACCCGTTCTTTCCAAAAGGACGTGGTCTACGGCAAGGACGAGTACACTAAGTTGATGTCCGCCAAGCTCACAGCGCTGGAGATCGACGAGTGATCCTGAAATCCAAGTCCCCCTCTCCGAATAAGGAGAGGGGGCTTAGTTCACCTAAACTCCGACCTCGTTGCACGAGGAGAGAGGACAATTGAAAGGACATGGCAGACGAAAAACACCAAGCCCAACCCAACCAGTTGAACATTGAGATCAGCGAGGAAGTGGCCGATGGTATCTATAGCAACTTGGCGATCATTACCCACAGCAACTCGGAGTTCGTGTTGGATTTCGTGCGCGTGATGCCCGGTGTGCCCAAAGCGAAAGTGAAGGCCCGCCTGTTGCTTACGCCACAACATGCCAAGCGCCTCATGCGTGCCTTGGCGGACAATGTGCAGAAATTCGAAGGAGCCCACGGCCCCATTCGCGAAAGCGACATGCCGGACATTCCGATGAACTTCGGCGGGCCTCCTGCGCAAGCTTGAGCCTGTTCCCCTGAAATTAAAAAGCCCCGAGAGATCGGGGCTTTTTCATGTTTAACCGTACGCCATAGTTCTCGTACTCCCGCTAGTCTTCCCGGCCCTTGCAAACTTTGAGCTCTAGAAACTCAAGCCGGGCCTGCCTACCGCAGGTAGGGCGACTTGTGGCCTGCATTCAAGGATCACTACTGTTATTCCATGCAGCATCCATGGAGGCAGTCTCCGGACTGCAACACAAAACGATGCTCGTGGCCAAGCCAATTGCACTCTCTTCGAATAGCACAGGGGGTCTTCCTTTCATCTTACCGGAACAAAAGATTAAAAGTAGGAAAAACAAAGATGCGCCGGTAAAGGATTTTTTGTGACCTTGGCCACACGATGAGGCACGTGGAAACATCTTCACCAACAACAGTTCTTCCATTGCCAGTAATGGCAAACATCAGTTCTTCAACTTTGCAGATCTTCCGCTCTTCCGCTCTTCCGCTCTTCCGCTCTTCAGCTCTTCAGCTCTTCAGCTCTTCAGCTCTTCAGCTCTTCAGCTCTTCAGCTCTTCAGCTCTTCAGCTCTTCAGCTCTTCAGCTCTTCAGCTCTTCAGCTCTTCAGCTCTTCAGCTCTTCAGCTCTTCAGCTCTTCAGCTCTTCAGCTCTTCAGCTCTTCAGCTCTTCAGCTCTTCAGCTCTTCAGCTCTTCAGCTCTTCAAAAGAGCTAAAGGTAAGCTCTTCAATTCATGTAATGAAAAAGCCCCCGGTGCTACAAACACCAGGGGCCGGTCGCTCTTACTTCACCTAACCCTCGCTAAAAGGTAAACGAAACAGAACGGTACAAAGGTATCGCGCCACCAGCAACGTGCCACTGCCCCTTGGCAGTACCTCCAAGGATGCCTTCACGGAATTGCCGCGCTGAAAAGGCATTGGAACAAGCGGCTTTTTTTGACCGGATAGATGCTAAATCGGTCAACACGAACGAACAACGAACGAATGCTTCTCTCTTGGATGAATGGCAGGTGGCCCGGGGCAAGTACAAGCTTGCTCTTGGGTTGCCTGTTGTTTGTTGACTCCCCACACTGTGAAGCGCAGAATTTGATACCCAATCCGGGATTCGAAGAGACGGATAGCTGTATTAACGGAATTGGGATACTTCCGCCAGGAACAGGTCCTACACATTGGTACAGTGCTTACCTCACCTACGATCACCTACAAAGCTGCTTGCCTTACGGTGCGGTGAACGGGTTGCCAATGAACAAGTTCACCTATCAAGTTCCATATGAAGGGAATTCTTGTATAGGGCTGTTCACTTACCACAAAAATGGTGCAAGCGAGCAACGTGAATGGATCATGGTACCCTTGCTTCAGCCCATGGTGCCGGGCCAGACCTACTACTGTAGTTTGCGGGCAAATGCGGCCTTTGGAGGCAATGAGCAGTACCCTCAGATCTGGTTGGCCAGTAGCAATGTGGGCATGCTCTTCACTACCTACGACCGGCACTGGTACTGGGGGGATCCCTATCCAGAGCCGCTGAACACCGCGCAGGTATACTACCCGCAAGTCTTGACCGATACGGTGGGCTGGACCTTGGTGAGCGGCAGTTTCGTGGCGGACAGTGCCTACACCTACCTGATGATCGGGAACTTCTTCAGTAATGCCCTCACCGACACGGTGCATTTCGCTGATCCGAGCAGTGTGTTCCCTTGGTATCCATGGGGCTATACCTTGATCGACGCGGTGTGCGTATCGGCAAGTCCAAATGGATGTGACAGGGGCCAGAGTGTGGGGGAACAGAATGCTAATCTGGTGGTGGTCTACCCCAACCCGGCACGGGATGCGCTCAGTGTGCGGAACGCAAATGGGGTGAAGGTACGGGTGCTGGACGCCTTGGGCCGCTTGGTATGGCAAGGCACGGTCCATGGGGATGATTGGGTATTGCCGGTGGCCGAGTGGTCGCGGGGGAGCTACGTTCTACGGTTGGAAAGAGCTACGGAGATGAAGAATTTCAAGTTCGTGTTGATCGACTAAGCGCATCATTCCGGTCCGTTCGTACTAAAAAGCGAAAGGACATGAAAACGCAACAAACATATAGGCACCTGTTGATGGGTGCAGCATTGATACTAGCAGTCCAAGGATTTGGGCAAGCTTCAATTTTGGGTCATACTGGTGGTCCAGGAAACTACTTGGGCTGGGATGGAACCACTCTCCAACCCTTGGAAGTACGCCACGATGGGAACTACCCGATCCAGTGGTGGACGGACAACATCCAGCGGATGCGGCTTACCGAGAGCCTTACAGGGCAGGTCATCGGCAGCTACACCAATGAAAATCTGAGCGGGAACTTGGGCATTGGTGCGTTCACCAGCGGCAACGTGCAGCGGCCCTTTTCGCTGCTGCACTTGGACAATGGAGGTACCCAATTCTCCGGCTACCGGCCTTGGTTCCGCCCCGGAATGGACGGTAACCAACGGCAGTGACCTTGGATGGATCGGATTGAAGAACGAAGGGGGCGACCTCAACCACCTCACGTTGGCTTGGGCGGATAATACCATGGTGGATGGCCCGGACCTGTTGAAGTTCATCTTTTTGGCGAACAACAATGCAGCCAACGGAACGGCAGGCACCGTGGACGGGCTGGAGGCGGCCCGGATCCGGCCAGCCGCCGGAGGTAACGAGTCTTTCTTCGGCATTGGGGATTGGTTCACAACGGGATTGAATACAAACCCCACAGAGCGTTTGGACGTTTTGGACGGTAAAGTGCGCATACGGCAATTGCCCACCGACCCCGTAAGCACCTCGAACCAATTCGTAACGGTGAACCCCGTTACGGGTGTGCTGGAACGCAGGCCCGTAACGCTGAATGCTTTGACCGCATGCGAATGGACGCTTTTGGGCGCTCCGGGCAGTAACAGTAACATTGCCACAGCCTACAACGGCAACCCCGGTTGCCCGCAGGGGGACAAGCGGGTGGGCATAGGCACCAATTCGCCGCTCTATAAGCTTGATGTGGCCCATACGGAAGCCGATGGCTCCATATCGGGCGGCCTGCGTGTGAATTTGTTGACCAATTCCGGAGGATGGCGCAATGGCGTCCATAGCACCGTTCGGCCGATGCCTTCAGGGGCGGATCTGCTCTTCGCCACCTCGCTGCAAGGCAACCTGTATGATGTGGGTTCCACCACGGAAGGCATTCTAGCGGATTCTTATGCGGTCTATGGACGAAGTGCCACGGAGAAGAACGTGTATTTGAGAAACAGCCATGGGGTGGCCGGTGAGGCATACTCGACCATGGGCACGGTCGCCTCTTTGAATGCCGGCCATTTTGAGGCCCGCAATGTGGGAGGTACCGTGGCTAAGTGCTACGGCGTTTATGGTTCATCGAGGCAGTATACCGGAACCATGGCAGAGGCCTATGGAGTATACGGTCTGGCGAGCGGGGCGGCCTCCAACTTCGGGGTATATGGCACTGCCACCGGGGGTACGACCAACTGGTCCGGCTATTTCGTGGGCAACACCTATGTGGCCGGAACGGTTTTTACCCCCTCGGACGAACAACTGAAAACCAATATAGAGGACATGACGAACGCGACGGAACAACTGCTGATGCTTTCTCCCAAGACATACCGGTACAAAACGGAGGAATATCCGAACATGGGGTTTGCAGTAGGTACTCGTTTTGGATTCATCGCACAGGAGGTCGGTGAACATTTCCCTCAATTGGTTACGGCCGTCCACCAGCCGTTGGAAACTGATAGCGCTGGTGTGGTCATCAATTCCGAAATGGATTTCATGGGATTGAGCACGATGGAAATGATACCCTTGCTCGTGGCAGGCTTTAAGGAGCAACAAACCCTTATAGCGGATCTGCGGCAACAAATTGAAGGGTGCTGCGCAGCCCAAGGCCAAGGCATGGCCCCGAACAACGGCGATCAGCGCAACGCACCAGAGGAGGAGTTGAAGGAGCAACGCTTGCTCATTATTCCCAATCCGGTGGCGGATCTTACCACGCTGCGCTACTACGTTCCCCAAGCTGGCCAAGTAAGCCTTCAAGTAAGCAGCGCGGATGGCAAGCCATTGGAAACCTTGCGCGAAGAGAAGGCCGAGGAAGGTGAGTTCAATTACACATGGAACACCACGCAATTGGCAGCAGGCACTTACTTCTGCACGTTGATGATGGATGGTAATGTGGTGGTGAAGCGCGCTGTGAAGGTGAAGTGAGCGCTGCCGCGATACCGACTGTACTCTTACAAGAGAGGGCTGCCCGCGGGCGGCCCTCTCCGGTCTGTTCCTACACGGTCGGCAATGCACCCGTGCGGTTTGGCGTAGCAAGGCAATTGGGCACCGCAGTTTGCAGCAAGTCCTATTCCTTCCCGCTTTGCGCGAAGATCACATAGCCGAAGTTCAAGCTCCACACCCACGGCTGCCTTAAGCCGTCGATGTAGCTGGTGTTGAACCACACCGGCCCCAAGGGGCTTTGGTAGATCAAGGAGCCGCTGCCGATGAAATAACGCGTGGTGACCACATCGCCTTCGCTGACCTGGTCTTGGCCATCTCGCTCCAAGGCGCGGTAGGGTTGGAAGCCGTACGCCTCCAAGCGGAGGTCGAACTTGTTGCGCGCCACTGCTATGATGGTCCGCACGCCGCCTGCCACATAGCTCGCGGCCCGGTAGTTCTCCAAAAAGTAGGTGCGGCTTTCCGGCGTGGGCTGGAACACCGGCGCTTGTATCAAGGTGGCCGTGTAGTTCTGGAAGTAGGGCAGGTCACTGTAGACACCTTCCAGCAACATGCCGAATTTGAACAGGCCTTTCGGCAGGAAGTATTTGTCGAAGCGCACCTTGGCGGTAAGCCAGCTGTGTTGCGACTCGATCTGTGTGCGTTGTGGCCAGAGCGAACCCGGCGTGGTGTGTTCCTGTCCGTTGATGTAGCGCACTTGCAACTGGAAAAGCTCCCCGCTGTTGGGCTGTTGTTTCCGGTTCAAGCTGTTCCGCTCCAGGGTCAGGCCCGTGGTGCCATAGGTGAATGCGGTAACGTCCGCCGTGTCCGCAGCACTGAAGGCATCGCTTTGGTAATAGTTGTTCTTGTTGGCTACGTACTTGCCATCCAAGCGCAAAAGCCCTTTGGTACCCAAGGCCATGCCCAGGTTCACCCCACCCCAAAGCTCGCGATCGATGAGGTACGAAGGTTTCACCGTTTCGAAGAAGGAAGTGAAGCCGCTGAAGTGGTCCCAGCGGTTCAAGGTGAACGTGGGCTCGATGTAGACGGGCACGCGGGAGCTGAGGTCAGTGCGCCATTTTACTTGGCCGGAATTGTAGAATTTACCGAGATAGGCCGTGCCCTCCAGTCGGCCGCTCGTGCGTCCGAAGATGTTGTACCGAGCACCCAGCATGCCGGTGTTGATCGGGCGTGAACTCAGTAGCCCACCGAACCGCACTTCCAATTGCCGCTCGCGTTTCACGCCGATGTCGAGGTCGAAATTGCCGCGTACCGGATCGTAACTTGCCCGAGGGAACAGACCCGCCACGTTGTAATCCTGGTAGAGCCGGAAGTAGCGCGGTTTCAATTCCGCGGCGGTGAGTGGTTCGTTGTGCTTATCCACCAAGCGTTCACAGTAGGTTGTTTGGCCCTTGCCCAAGCCGTCGAAACGGATCTCCCCGAATGTTACTGGCGGGCACCGCTTCTTGAACCGTGCCCGTCGTGCGGCCAGAGTGGCGGGGTCAATGCGGCGTGACACCGCGGCCAAGATCTCCGGCATGCGTTCCATGGCGGAAGCGTAGCCGTCCGCAACGGCTTGTTTGGCGCTGGCGAAGTCGAATAGGGTAGTGCTCGTCTTCGGCTCGATGATCAGACCCGGATCGCAGGGCATGGTATAGTTGGTGGGCTGCGTCATGATGGCCTTTAATTGACTCATCAGGTCGTCCTCGTTGGGCGGTGGTGCATTGTAGGCCACGTTGCTGCCAATGATGAAGTCCGGCAGGAAGGCGTCGTACATCACGTCGCTCGGGAAGTTGTTGTACATACCACCGTCCATCATCAAGTGCCCGTCGATGCGGATGGGTTTGAAGTAGAACGGATAGCTCATGCTGGCGCGCACAGCCAGTGCAAGGTCACCGCGCGAGAAGATCACCTGCTTACGGGCGGTGATGTCCGAGGCCACGCAGCGGAACGGCACAAAGAGGCTGTCCATGTCGTACCCCGAGGCGGCGGAGGCACCTGCGAAACTGCGCATCTGCTCGTAGTCGATGAGCACCGGCGACCGCAGGTTCGTGGGCAGCGACATCTGTAGTGTAGTGTCCACGTCCACACCCAGGGTGAGCATGGAAGCATCCGGCCAACCTTGCTTGAAATAGTAGGTATACGCGGGTTCAATCCCGCCACTGGACATCTCCTGGTACAGGTCGCTTTGGAAGAGTGAGTCCATTTGCACCGGGCTGATCCCCGATGCGTAAAGTGCACCGATCAAGGCGCCCATGCTGCTGCCCGTGATGTAGTCGATCGGGACGCCGTTGTCCTCCAAGGCTTTCAAAACGCCGATGTGCGTGAGGCCCACGGCACCGCCTCCGCTAAGCACGATGCCGATCCGTTGCGCCTGCGCGCTGGCTGCAAGGAGCAGCACGGAAAGAAGCAAGGTGGGACGTAGCATGTAAAAGACGATTTTTTGCGGCGGGCCGCAAAGGTAGCGCGGCTGTGTTGCAGGCGTTCAACGCCCCAAATGCACCAGCAATTGCCCGAAGTAGGCTGCGGACCGCCGCATCCGGCTGCCGTACCAACTGAAGGCTTCACCATCCACCAAATGGATAGGGGTGCCGGGCAGTAGCATGTTCACGCTGGAAATGTGCTCTTCCTTGAACGGGAACGGTTCACTAGAGAGCAGCACCACGTCGGGATCAAGTACCGCAAGCTCTGCATCCGTCAGTTCCGGATAACGCCCCGCTAGATGCGTTGTTACCGAGGTAAAGCCGCAACGGTCCAACATATCGCGGATGAAGGTGTTCTCACCCGCGACCATCCATGGCTTCTGCCAAATGAAATAGGCAGCGGAAAGGGGAGAAGTCAAAGGTTGAAGGTCTTCGAAGGCTGAGCGGATCCCCGCATGGATCCGTGAAGCTTCCGGGATCGTACCGGTCAATTCCCCGACCCGCTCGATCATTTCAAAGGCCTGGTCCAAGTTCTTCACGTCGCTCAACCATACGGGGAATTCCCGTTCGAGTGCCTCTATGTCCGCTTGGTCGTTCTCTTCCTTGTTGCCAATGATCAGGTCCGGCTCCAGCGCCCGGACTTTTGCGAGATCAACTTGCTTCGTGCCACCCACCCGCACCTTCGTATTGAACCATTCCTTCGGATGAACGCAGAACTTGGTGATCCCGACCACGCGATCACCAAGACCTAGGTCGAAGAGCAATTCGGTCTGTGAGGGGACAAGCGAAATGATGCGCTGCGGATGCACCGGCACCCGGACCGTGCGATGCATTTGGTCAATAACCGTGTTCATCATAAAGCCTGGCAGTTCGTTCTGTCATGAATTGCACCGACTATCACCGTTCCGAGGCAGCATTATGCAGGAACAACCTATTTCAACTTCCCGATAATGTCCTGCTTGGTAATGATCCCGAACCGGTCCTGCAGCTTCACCAGCACGGCTTGGCTGCCGTTGCCCAACTGCTTTGCGATCTCCGCCAAGGTGGCTTCCGGTCCTACGATCGGCAAGGGCTTGTCCATGATCACGCGCGCTTTCTGAAGGCGAACGTCACTGTCTTCCAAGATAGCGTCGAAGAGGCGCGCGTCCGTGATGGTGCCAACGGGTACGCCGTTCTCCAACACTGGCAACTGATCGATGTTGTGCGCACGCATTTTTTCGATCGCGCTCAGCACCGGCTCTTCGGCCTCCACGCTCACCAGCGCCGTGTCCTTGCCTTTCAGCAGATCGCCGGCCGTGGGTTTCTCTTCCACGAGGAAGCCGCGCTCGCGCATCCAATCGTCGTTGAACATCTTGCCCAAGTAGCGTGTGCCGTGGTCGTGGAAGATCACCACCACCACGTCGCCCGCTTTCAGCATGTGCTTCATCTGCATCAGGCCCGCCATGGCGGCGCCGGCACTGTTACCCACAAAAATGCCTTCGTCGCGCGTGATCTTCCGGGTGTAGATCGCTGCATCGCGGTCGGTGACCTTCTCGAAGTGGTCGATCACGCTGAAGTCCACGTTCTTCGGCAGGAAATCCTCACCGATGCCTTCGGTGATATACGGGTAGATCTCGTTCGCATCGAACTCGCCCGTTTCCTTGTACTTTTTGAAGACAGAGCCGTAAGTGTCGATACCCCATACTTTGATAGCGGGGTTTTTTTCCTTGAGATATCGACCCGTGCCGGTGATGGTGCCGCCTGTGCCCACGCCTACCACCAAGTGCGTGATCTTACCATCCGTTTGATCCCAGATCTCCGGGCCGGTACTCTCGTAATGTGCTTGGCTGTTGCTGAGGTTGTCATATTGGTTCGGCTTCCACGCGTTGGGTGTTTCCTTTTCCAGACGGGAGCTGACCGAATAGTAGGAGCGGGGATCCTCGGGTTCCACGTTGGTGGGGCACACGATCACCTCGGCCCCGAAGGCGCGCAGGGCGTCCACTTTCTCTTTGCTCTGCTTGTCGGTGGTGGTGAAGATGCACTTGTAACCCTTGATGATCGCAGCCATGGCCAAGCCCATCCCTGTATTGCCACTGGTGCCCTCGATGATGGTGCCGCCTGGCTTCAACACGCCGCTCTTTTCCGCATCGGCGATCATCTTCAGCGCCATGCGGTCCTTGATGCTGTTCCCGGGGTTGAACGTTTCAACTTTCGCAAGCACCGTGCAGGGCAGGTCGGCCACTAACCGGTTCAATTTGACCATGGGTGTATTGCCAACCGTGCTCAGGATATTCTCGTGGATCTTCATGCGCCGCGAAAGTACGGGCTTCAAACGCGGAAATTATTTAGCCGCCGGGACGCTAAGGACGCCAAGGTTCCGCCACGAAATTCAAATGCGAATGCAGTAGCCGGATCTGGAAATGCGCCGAGAGCTTTGCTTTTGCGCGGTAGTGCGCTGCTAAGATCAACACGGCGGATACCTTCCGCGCTTTCCGTCTATTTCTTCAGGAACCTCGCCCAACTGTGCCGTACGCCACCGATGAACTGAAGCTGATAGATGCCGACAGGCAAGGTGGAAATGTCCAACTGGCCTTGGTCAGGTCCTTCAAGTACCAAGCGACCTTGGGCATCATGAACGAGCACCGAGCCACTTCCCTTGGACGACCAATGCAGGATGTCGGCAGCGGGCTGAGGCCACAAGGCCACAGGTGTCGCACCATCTTCCTTGATACCCGTGGCCAGATCAATGGTCACCACTGCACTTGAAGGATTGCAAAGGAGGTCGGGCGTGAAGAACACTTCATATTGCCCAGCAGGCAGGTTTTCCCAGTAGGCGCTTAGGCCGCTTTGTTCAGTGCCTGCAGGGTTATGGTCAGGGTGATCGAATAGGGTAAAGAACCCAGTGAACGGCATGGGCGGGGGCAGAGCAGCGAGCGGGTCGATGTTAAGCCCGTTCACCGTGATGCTGCCGTCACTGCCGCCTTGGGAATCCTGCGTATCGATCATAAAGTCCACCGTGCCGGATGAATAGGCTGTTACCACAGGCTCATACCCGTTGGATCCGCAATGCGAATGGTCCACCACATGCGTTTGATAGGTATGGCCGTAGGGCAAAAAATGCCAGATATTCACTACGGCGTCGGAAGGTGCCGGGGTGATGCTGTCGATCGCGATACCATCCTGCAGCAGATAGACCACCGTGGAATCCGCGACCGGGGGACAAGCCGGGCCATTGAAGATCCCTCCCATATACGGTTCAATTCCCCCGAAAATACTGAGTTGAACACCCATGGCCGTGGCCATGGCCAGCTGGTGAAGGTTCCAATGGTCCTGTACGATCTGGAAGGTGTCAACTTCCATGAGCGTGGTCCCGGAAAAAAAGGTGACCGTGTGGGTGCCGATACCGAGGTAGGTGAACATGTCCGTGGAACCATTGTCCCAAAGGCAAGAGGTATATGTATCTCCACATTCGGTTATGTTGACAGATGCGTAACCAACGGAGTCCGGCCATACGGGGTGACCTCTGAAGGGACCGCATTGGGCCATGGTGGTTTGACCGAAAAGGCAGAAGACGAGGAGTACGATCGTATTTTTCATGGTCTTGGCTATTAGGAAGAATGTAGATGGAATCTGTGGGGCTACCTAATTGTTTCACCGGTACGGCACAACGTTCGCTTTGGCTTCGCCACGAAGATCGACCCCAAACGGCCTGATGTTCTGGCGCGATGCATGCTTTCCCTACTGCGCCGCTAAAACGCCGCTATTCGAACCGGATAGCTTTCGCCGGCGCAATGCGCGACACATACATGCTGGGCAGCACCATCGCCAATACGCACACCAGCAGCACGCCGATGTTCAGCGCCACGATGGGGCCGAAGGAAAGGTCGATGGGGACTTTATCCACGTAATAGCTTTCGATGGGCAGTCGTGCCAGACCCCACTGCTTTTGCACCAGTGCCAATCCGATGCCGAGCAGGTCGCCTAGCAAGATGCCCACCCCAAGGATGTATGCCGCATCGATGAGAAAGATGCGCCGCATTTGGCCATTGGATGTACCCAATGCTTTCAGAACGCCGATCATGTTGGTGCGTTCCAAAATGATGATGAGCAGCGCGCTCGCCATGTTGATGATGGCAACCAATACCATCAGCACGATCACCACGATCACGTTGGTGTCCAATAGCTCCAGCCAGGAGAAGACCTCCGGATATTGCTGCCGCGCCGTGATGGTGCGCAGTCCCGGCCCGATGAAGTCGCGGTAGATCCTGTCGTCCAACTTGGTAAGTTGTGCGTAGTCCTTCAACGATACTTCAAAGCCACCGCAGTAGTCCTTGTAGGTGCCACCGTGCCCACCTCGGGTCACGTGCAATGTGGGCGTTGCTCCAGCGGCTATCGGAACCGGTCTTTGCAGTCTGATCCAAGCGGTGTCGGGTAAGGTTCCGCCATCATCACTAGCGATCAGCGTGACCTTGGTGTCACCGCCGGGCGGAAGAGCCAATGCATGTGGGCCTTTCCCTACCCAAGTTCTACCCTGCCAACTGTAGTGGTAGGACCGATCTCCGCCGAAGGCGAGCGCAGTGATGTGTACGGAATCCCTACCAGCTTCCTCCAGCTGCAGTTCGGCTTGGATGCCCCACTGCGCGAAGCGTTGCAAGTGCGCAATGTCGACCAGCGCCAATTGATGGTCTACTTTTTCAAGGCCCGTTTCATAAATGCCCTGAACGCGGAATTTCCGTGGCCGCACCTCCTCGCGGCCCTTAACGAGGTAAATGGTGATGGTGTCGCCAATGTCCAGCCGGAGCCGACGGGCCATCCAGCGGCTGATGAGCGTTTGCGGCTTTACGCTGTCGCCGATGTCCAGCACGTTTCCGGACACCAGGTTTTTTTTCAGGAAGCTCCAATCCTGGTCGGCGCCCACACCTTTCACCACCACGCCTTGGATCTCTTCGCCAGTTTGCACTATGCCCGGCTGCAGCGCGAAGATCTGGATGTGCGCCACGCCCGGCACAGTGTCCAGCCATGGATAGAAGGACTGTTGGATACGCACCCGCTCGGAGGCCTTTGGGTCACCTTGCGCCAACGGTACGATCTGCAAGTGCCCGCCCGCTCCCGTTACTTTGGTCCGTACTTCGCCTTGGAAGCCGGTGCTGATCCCGATGGTCAGTATCATTACCGCCATGCCGATAACAATGCCGAGCACTGCAATGAGCACGATGGGCCGCGAAAGCCGATCCTGCCGGTCCTTGTCGAACAGGATGCGGCGTGCAATGAAATGGGCGAAGGCCATGGGGAAGCCGACGAAGATAGCCGCGCTATTCGCGCTGGTGGCCTGCAACGGTCAAGGTCAGGCAACCATTCATGGACCAACCATGGCCCTGAAGCCGGATACGGTGGCGATGATAAAGGCCGATCTTCCATTGCGCACCGGCGCAGAACGCATGGATGAATACCTGCCGCTGTTGGTGGGTAAACGTGTTGCTGTCGTGTCAAATCAGACGGGGTTGGTCGGCAACACGCACTTGGTCGACACCCTGCTCACCAGCGGTGTTCAAGTAGTGAAGGTGTTCGCGCCGGAACATGGTTTTCGCGGCGAAGCGGATGCAGGTGAGCAGGTGGCCAATGAAGTTGATAAGCGCACTGGAATTTCCGTGGTCTCACTTTACGGAAAGAACAAGAAGCCTAGCCCACAGCAACTGAAGGATGTGGACGTTCTACTCTTCGATATCCAGGATGTGGGCGTTCGTTTCTTTACCTACATCAGCACCTTGCACTATGTGATGGAGGCCGCTGCCGAGCAACACAAGGCCGTGCTGGTGCTGGACCGCCCGAACCCAAATGGTTTTTGCGTGGACGGGCCTGTGCTGGATACGGCGTACCGTTCGTTCGTTGGCATGGATCCCGTGCCGTTGGTGCATGGGATGACCATGGGTGAATATGCCCGAATGTTGAATGGTGAAGGCTGGCTAAAAGGGGGTGTGAAGTGTGAACTCACGGTGATCCCGTGCACGGGTTACGACCATGCGACACGATATGCATTACCAGTAAGGCCCTCGCCGAACCTGCCGAACATGATGGCCGTACATCTGTACCCTTCCTTGGGGCTGTTCGAAGGAACCATTGTGAGCGTGGGCCGTGGGACGGATATACCGTTCCAGTGCATCGGCTATCCGGAGAACACATGGGGCGACTATGTTTTCACGCCGAGATCCCTGCCCGGTGCTAAAGATCCTCCTTACAAAGGCATTCCGTGCATGGGCGCTGATCTCAGGGCAGAGAACGCAGCGATCGGTACCGCATCAACAGCATTGGACCTTCACTGGTTGATCGGGATGTATGAGCATTGCCAGGACAAGTCGGAATTTTTCAATTCTTTCTTCAACACACTGGCCGGTGGACCTGGTTTGCGGCGCGCCATAGAGGCGGGCAGATCAGAAGAGGAGATACGTGCGTCGTGGCAGCCGGGGCTGGATGCATTCCTGAGGTTGAGGCAGCCGTATTTGCTGTATCCCTGAAGCTCGGAGGGCTGCATCCGGACCGTTTCATGGCAAGGTGCCGATGGTCCTGCGATCCATTGATGGGCAACGGCCGGCAGTGCTGAAAATGGACAAGTACCAAAAAAAAACGCCGCCCTTGGTCTCCCATGGGCGGCGTCCTTGTGAATTGATACCAATTACTTCTGCTCGTCCTTCACTTCCTCGAAGTCCACGTCGGTGACTTCTTGGTCCTGGGGTGCGCTGCCGTTCTGGCCTTCAGCGGCGCCACCGGCTGACTGCGCGCCTTGAGTGGACTTGTACATTTCCTCGCTGGCTTGGGAGAAGATGGTGGTCAGCTCGTTCATCGCGGTGTCGATCGCCGGGATGTCCTGTGCTTCGTGTGCCTTCTTCAACTTGGCCACTGCTTCTTCGATGGGACCCTTCTTGTCAGCGGGGAGTTTGTCGCCGAACTCGGAGAGCTGCTTCTCAGTTTGGAAGATCAGGCTGTCCGCTTGATTCAGCTTATCCGCCGTTTCGCGGGCTGCCTTGTCGGAATCGGCATTAGCCTCAGCCTCCTTCTTCATCTTCTCGATGTCCTCCTTGCTGAGGCCGCTGCTGGCTTCGATACGGATGCTCTGCTCCTTACCGGTTGCTTTGTCCTTGGCGCCTACGTGCAGGATGCCGTTCGCATCGATGTCGAAAGTCACCTCGATCTGCGGTGTGCCGCGGTGTGCAGGCGGGATGCCGTCCAAGTGGAAGCGACCGATGGTCCGGTTGCTGCTTGCCATGGGCCGCTCACCTTGCAGTACGTGGATCTCAACGCTGGGCTGGTTGTCGCTCGCGGTACTGAATGTCTCGCTCTTCTTGGTGGGGATCGTGGTATTGGACTCGATCAGTTTGGTCATAACGCCACCCATGGTCTCGATGCCGAGGCTCAGGGGAGTAACGTCCAGCAACAGCACGTCCTTCACCTCTCCGGTGAGCACGCCGCCTTGGATCGCAGCGCCTACGGCTACTACTTCATCGGGGTTCACGCCTTTGCTGGGCTCCTTGCCGAAGAATTTCTTCACAGCCTCTTGGATCGCGGGGATGCGGGTGCTTCCGCCCACGAGAATGATCTCATCAATGTCGCTGGCCTTGAGGCCTGCGTTCTTCAGCGCGCTTTCGCAGGGTGCGATGGTGCGCTTGATCAATGGGTCGACCAGCTGCTCGAACTTGGCACGGGTCAGGGTGCGCACCAAGTGCTTCGGGATGCCATCCACCGGCATGATGTAAGGCAAGTTGATCTCCGTGCTGGTGGTGCTGCTCAATTCGATCTTCGCCTTTTCAGCGGCGTCCTTCAAACGTTGCAGGGCCATGGGGTCCTTACGTAGGTCGATGTTCTCGTCCTTCTTGAACTCGTCCGCCAGCCAGTCGATCAATACGTGATCGAAGTCGTCTCCACCCAAGTGTGTGTCGCCATCGGTGCTCTTCACTTCGAATACGCCATCACCCAATTCAAGCACGCTCACATCGTGTGTGCCGCCGCCGCAGTCGAAAACGACGATCTTTTGGTCCTTATGCTTCTTGTCGAGGCCATAGGCCAAAGCAGCAGCGGTTGGTTCGTTGATGATGCGGCGCACTTTCAGGCCGGCGATCTCACCGGCTTCTTTGGTGGCTTGGCGCTGTGCATCATTGAAGTAAGCAGGAACAGTGATCACGGCCTCGGTCACGGTCGTACCGAGGTAATCCTCGGCCGTCTTCTTCATTTTCTGCAGGATCATCGCGCTGATCTCCTGCGGGGTGTACTGGCGGTCGCCCACCTTTACCCGGGGCATGCCACCATCACCGCGTACCACTTCGTAGGGTACACGCGCGATCTCCTTGGCGTCCTCGTCATAGGTATTCCCCATGAAACGCTTGATGGAGTAGATCGTGTTGCGAGGATTGGTGATGGACTGGCGCTTGGCCGGATCACCCACCTTGCGCTCGCCGTTCTCCACAAAGGCGACGATACTTGGGGTGGTGCGCTTGCCTTCGCTGTTGGAAATGACGACAGGCTCGTTGCCCTCCATTACAGAGACACAACTGTTCGTGGTGCCAAGGTCGATCCCGATGATCTTGCTCATTGTAGCTTGTGGTTTTGCCAGGCTGCGGTATTCGCCCGGCTGGTTGGTTTCCCGGCTGTGCCGGATTGGTTTTTCTGGTGCACATGCCGGTCCTCAACGTTCGTGCCATCGCCCGTTCCCGTTCGCGATGGCAGGAAATGCGGCAAAAAACACTGACGTAACGCTGACAAAAGGACAGCTTGACACCCCCAGCGGGTATGCTTTAGCAACCGTAGTCGCTGCCCGGAGAAGCAATGCAGAAGAGCTTGCCGGCCGTGTACTGGCCTTGCACCAGCTCCACCACCGTAGTGGCGTCGAGCTGCTTGTTGTCTATTTCATAGAAACGTCGGGTGGAGAACAGCCCGTAGCCATTGTTCACGTTGCTGTAGACCGGGCGGTCTTCCACCAATCCGGAAATAGGGCTGCTCAACTGGAGATACACGTTGAGGTCCTCACCGGCAACTGCCCAGAGGATATCCACTCCCTTAAAAATGCGTTTGCTCACGTTGGCCGTGTTGCCCACCCGGGTCGCAACGGTCTGGAAAAAGGTTTCACCGGAGAAGGCGAGTTCCAAGGCTTGGTTGCCGGCGGTATTGTCCGTGACCACGTTGCCCAGTTGCTGGGTAAAGCTCTTGGGAATGGTATCGGCACCGATCACCTCGTCCCAATTGAAGCGGTAGGCCACGTCATAACGTTTGCCGTTCACAGATGAGGTCCAACGGATGGTTTGACTTGCGTAACTACCTCCGCCCGTGGATACCAGCCGCAATGGCAGGGCGATGATGGAGCCCGTGGGCTGCACCCGGGCCACGATCTGTGTCTGTGCGGATACGGTGTTCCCCTTGGCCGTTGCGTTCAACCGGTAAGTGGCGGTTGAATCCAGGTCCGCATTGAAATAGTACAATTTGTGCTGGGGGCCTGCAAAGATCCCCGGGTCGTGGTCCATAATGGTATCCTGCAGCGTGTATGTATTCACCACGGCGCCATTCTTTATCTCCTGCACCTCTGCAACCAGCTGCGCGTCGGTGTATTCCGAAGAATCGGGGACAGTGGCATACACTAATGCATTGTCCGGGCCGAGGAAGGCCTTATTGATCTTCACGAACTGGATGGTGGTACCCTTGTCCAAGAGGGCGTACACCACGGTGTTCTCCTTGTAAGGCGCCGTGATGTCAAGATCGGTGCTGCAGGAATTGAGGAGCAATGCCGTTGCGCAAGCAAAAACAAGTACGGGCCTTATGGACATGGTTCTTTCTGAAAAAGGGGAGGCGAAGATAGGGGTTGAGGCCACCGCAGCGTATTGCGCATTCCGGGCTTCGGCTCGTTCGGGGGAGGGAACGGTGCAGGGCGGTTCCCCAATGCAAGCGTATCTGCATAGGATACTGCGAAGGCGAAGTGCCGATCCCTTGCTACCAGCAACTGCCACAACTGAACCCCGAAAAGATAGCTTTGCCCCAACATTCGCCGCCATGAGCACCGCCCTTAAAGACATAAAGCGCGTTACCACGCATACCCTTCAGGAAATGAAGCAGAAGCGCGTGCCTATCGCCATGATAACCGCCTACGATTTTTCCATGGCCCAGTTGATGGACGGAGCCGGCGTGGACGTGATCCTGGTGGGCGACAGTGCCAGCAACGTGATGGCAGGCCACGAGACGACCTTGCCCATCACGCTGGACCAGATGATCTACCACGCGGGTAGCGTTGTGAGGGGCAGCCAGCGGGCCTTAGTGGTGGTGGACCTACCCTTCGGCACTTACCAAGGCAACAGCAAAGGGGCGCTCAACAGCGCCATCCGCATCATGAAGGAAAGCGGCGCGCATGCCGTGAAACTCGAAGGTGGGGCGGAGGTGATCGACAGCGTGGAGCGCATCCTTTCAGCCGGGATACCCGTGATGGGGCACTTGGGGCTTACGCCGCAAAGCATTTACAAATTCGGCACCTATGTGGTGCGCGCCAAGGAAGAAGAAGAAGCGAACCGCTTGAAACGCGATGCCCAGCTGCTGGAAGAGGCGGGATGCTTTGCGCTGGTGTTGGAGAAGATCCCCGCAAAACTGGCCGAGGAAGTGGCGAAAAGCATTCAGATCCCGGTGATCGGTATCGGTGCTGGAGGCAAGGTGGATGGTCAGGTGCTGGTGATGCACGACATGCTCGGGATCACCAAGGAATTCAATCCGCGCTTTCTACGCCGTTATGCCGACCTGCATACGGTGGTGACAAAGGCCGTGGAGCATTACGTGGCCGATGTGCGCTCATCGGATTTCCCCGGCCCGCATGAACAGTATTGAAGGAAGCCCGGTGATCCTTTATCAGGACGCGTATCTCCTTGCCGTGGATAAGCCGTGCGGTATCGCCGTGCAGGCCGACCGGACGGGCGATCCCTGCCTGCTGGATCAAGTGAAAGCTCTTTTTCCCAAGGAGGATATCGGTTCACCACATCGGATCGATAGGCCCGTCGGCGGCTTGGTGGTCTTTACCCGGAATGCCGAAGCGTTGCGGGGTATGGATGCCCTTTACCGCACACAGGCCGTCGATAAGACCTACCTCGCCATCGTGGAAGGTGCAACTCCTCCCAAAGGGGAATGTCGCCATGTGCTGGCCCATACCGCTGGGCAGCGGAAAACGCGCATGGCAGAAGAGCCCGGGATCGGTAGAGAGGCGGTGCTTCACTACATCACCAAAGTGGTCGGCGAACGGTTTTCACTGCTGGAGGTGAAGCCTGAAGGGGGCGCTTTCCACCAGATCCGTGCGCAGTTGGCAGCCATCGGTCACCCCATCAAAGGCGATGTGAAATACGGCGCACGACGCGGGGAAAAGGACCGCGGTATCGCATTGCACGCTTGGAAAATGCGATTCCGGCATCCGGTGACGGATCATCTGCTGGAACTGGAGGCTCCGCCGCCTGTGCGGTCGATCTGGCCTGCCTTGCTCGCTTTGCAGAAGTGACCGCCGGGAACAACACGACCGCGGAACACGCTTACGCGCTGGTTGGGGTCAGGTCCGCAACGACAGGTCCGAATGGATCCCGATGAGTAACCTGATCTTTCTCGCAAACACAAGGCTCAAAGCGGATCCACGTCCACCACGAGTTGCACCGGCCGGTGTTTTGGATCCGCGAATAACTGGTCGATCACTTCACGCAGAAAAGCTTTTTCACTCTGATAGTGCTTGCGGTCAAGCTTGAGCAGAATGGCCCGAAGGTGCTTATCGCGCACGCGGGAAACAGTGGGAGGCTCCGGTCCCAGTATGCGATCGCCGAGGCGGGTGCGAAGGTCCTGTGCCAAGGCGTGAGCGGCGGCCTCCACCCGCGCCACGTCCTTGTGTTTCAGCAGCAGGCGGATCATGCGGCTGTAAGGAGGATAACCATGTGCTTCACGCAAAGGCAATTCGCGTGCGTACATGCCGTCAACGTCATGTGCTGCCACCAGCCCGATCAGCGGGTGGTGGATGTCGCGCGCTTGAATGAAGACCTGCCCCGGGTCTTTCTTGCGCCCGCTTCTTCCTGCCACCTGCGCCATCAGTTGGAAGGCACGCTCGTGCGCCCGCAGGTCCGGAAAGCGCATCAGGTTGTCCGCGTTGATGATGCCGATCACCGTGACCTGTTCGAAATCCAAGCCCTTGGTGACCATTTGCGTGCCTACCAGAATGTCCACCGCGCCGTCGCCGAAGCGCTGCAAAAGCCGCTCGAAGGCGTGCTTGCCCCGTGTGGTGTCCTGATCCATTCGTGCAACACGCGCTTCCGGTAGTACGAGCGCCAGTTCCTCTTCCACCTTTTCGGTGCCCAAGCCCACCATGCGCAAGCGGTTACTTCCGCAGGCCGGGCATTTCACCGGTGGGGTGTAGCGCCGCCCGCAATAATGGCAACGCAGCCCGTGGTCGTGCTTGTGGTAGGTCAGGCTAACGTCGCAATGCTCGCATTCGGGCACCCAGCCACAGGATTCGCACTGCCAAGCGGGCACGTAACCACGCCTGTTCTGGAAGATGATGACCTGTTCTTTCTTGGCCAAGGCCTGCTCTATCCCTGCCAGGAGTTGCTTTGAAAAATGTCCGCGCATCTGCTTCCTCTTGTGCGCCTCGTCCAGGTCAACTCGAATGATCGTTGGCAGCACAGCCTCGCCATGGCGCACGTCCAAACGCGCAAAGCCATACTTGCCGTTGTGCGCATTGAAGAGGCTCTCCATGCTCGGCGTGGCGGAGCCCAGCAGCGTTTTTGCGCCATGAAGCCCTGCGAGCACCTGCGCCATATCGCGCGCATTGTAGCGCGGCGCTGGGTCGTGCTGTTTATAGCTGGGGTCGTGCTCTTCGTCCACCACCAATAGCCCCAGCCTGCTGAACGGCAGGAAGAGTGCTGAACGTGCACCCACGACCACCGGATGCATTCCCGGTGAGCGCAGCATCTGCATCCATAACTCTGCACGCTCGCGCTGGCTGAGCCGCGAATGTGAAACCGCCACTCTGTCCCCGAAGCGCGCCCGCAAGCGCCCGATGATCTGTGTGGTCAAGGCGATCTCCGGCAGCAGGTACAGCACTTGTTCGCCGCGTTCCACGGCTTCTTCGATAAGCTGCATGTAAAGTTCTGTCTTGCCCGACGCTGTAACGCCTTGCAGCAGGACGGTGTTTTTCGTCCTAAAGCCTTCGCGCACCTGCTCCAAGGCAGCGGCTTGGGCAGGCGACAAGGTCGAAACCTTGGCCTCTCCGGGCGTTGCAGGCAATTCCCCAGCAGGCCGTTCCTCGATCGTGAAAACGCCTTTGTCCACCAAGCGCTTGAGGTCGGCGGGTACGGCACCACTGCTGCGTAGGAGTTGCTCGCGTCGCACCGGACGGGGTTCTCCGCTGAAGATACCCCCCAACTCGATGTAACGCATCAGCAATTGGAGTTGCTTCGGTGCCCGTTCCATAAGGTCGAACAGGGCGTGCATCTTTTCTTCCGTGGAATGGGAAGCGCTCAATGCCACATAACGGTCCATGCGAGGTTTGTGGCCCTTTGCCATTTCTTCCGCGGTGGAAAGGATGCCTTCCTCCAAAAAGCGCTTCACCACCGGCATGGGGTCTTTCAATCCCAAGATCTCTCCCACTTCTTTCAAGGTGAGCTCATGCTGGGCCTCCAAGACATCCAGGAGTATTTCTCTTCGTGCGTCGCCGCTCCAGGCGGGTCTTTCACCGGCGGCGGCCATCACTTTGGTGCTGCTGCTCAACAGGAGGCTGCCCGGCATGGCTGCCAGCATCACTTCACCCAAGGTGCACATGTAATGGGAGGCCATGGCCTCCCAGAACAACATCTGCACTTCTGTCACTACCGGGGTTTCGTCCAGTAATTCCACCGCTTGCCGCGGAACCAGTCGGGGCGGAGGCTGGTCGTGCAACCGCCGTATCACCCCGCTGTACAGGGTGCGGCCTTTGCCCATGGGTACCACCACGCGCATGCCCGGCATGGCCGCTGGCCTGTGTCCCGTTGATCCTTCAGTTGCAGCCTGTTGCGGCGGCAGTTCGTAGGTGAACAGGCCCGGCAAAGCGAGTGGGATGATGATGTCTGCGAATCGTGGCAAGGGACCGCAAGTTTACCCAAGGCCGTGGCTGATGACCCCAAGTCTGCGGGTTGCACCTGTCACTATGGACCCGACTTACGCCACCCAATTTGCGTTCTTGTTGAAAACCTGCACCGCCCGGGTCCTTCAGTTCCCTGCCGACTCGATAAATTCGCCACCGTATCTGAACCCCTCAAACAGACCGGATGAGCGTGTGCAAGTTTTTGACTTTGGCCTTGGCCGTCACCTTGGTGGCGTTGTTGCCGGCCTGCAATGGCCCGGCGGGGGAACCCTCAGTGAACGCTGATGCTGATTCACTTTCGGTAAAACCCAATTCGAATGGGCAATTGCTTAATGTTCAAGGGAAGCTCTTCAGTATTCCCTCGCCCGTGCAAACCGCGTTGTTGATCAAGAAGGCCAATTTGCCCTACCGCCAAATGCTTCCGTTGAACACGGACAGCCTGCAGCGCTTCACCTCCAAAGAGAAACGGGCGCTGGCTTTGGGCATGTACGGGGCCGATCTGGCCTATCGCACGGTGTATAAGGATGGTCAGGCCGCCATCAGATCGCTGAAGGCCATCGAGCAGCTCAGCAATCAACTGAATCTGGGCAATGCCTTCGATAAGGACCTGATGGAAGGCTTCATACGGAACCTGTCCGTCGAGGACAGCCTGCTCCGGTTCTCGGGCAAAGCCTACCGCTCCGCGGACCGCTACCTCAAAACGGACAAACAAGAAGATGTGTCGGCCAGTGTATTGGCCGGTGGATGGGTGGAAGGATTGTATCTCTCCTTGGGAGATGCCACTGATAAACTGGACCCGAAGGTGGCCACCCGCTTGGCCGAACAGCAGAACACCTTGACCAACCTGATCGGGTTGCTGGTTCAAGCGGACACCCAGCCTGCGCTGGTCAAGCAGCTTCAGGAGCTTAAGGCCGCACTGGGGGGGGTGAAGGTCACCTATGTTTTCGTGAAACCCACGTTGGACGTGGCCAAGAAAACAACATACATCAACAGTGCCACCTCTGCCGAGGTTCCTCCTGAAACCCTGCAGGCCATTATCACCAAGATCAGGGAGATCCGCTCTTCCATCATTGCATGACCATGAGAACCCTCATTTCACTGTTCACCTTGTCCGCTTCCTTGGTCATCGCGGTATCCGCATCGGCTCAATGCGACACCATTGCCACGCTCTGCGAGAAGAACATCACCGCCGAGTACATTCCCGACGGCCAGTTCTATCGCGCCTTGCTGCACGATGACGAAACGGCGGAGTTCAACCTCACCCTGTTCGGCGGCACCACCTATCGCGTTGCTGCCTGCAGCGGTACCAGCGATGGTAACCTCATTTTCAGTGTTTACGACAAGGACCACAATCTGCTGTTCAGCAACAAGGAATACAACAATGACCCCTACTGGGACCTCGTGGTGGCCAATACGTTGGACGTCACCATAAACGCTGAACTGGACCCGCGCCGGTCCACCAGCGGCTGCGCCGTGATGCTTATCGGCTTCAAGAAGTAGGGAATAGCGGAACTTTTCCGCTTCAAACGCCGTAGGAATGCACCGCTCGGAAGGGGGAATGTCCCGTCCGGGCAGGGCTTTCCCATGAGCGAGAACATTCTCAACGCATTGCTTCAACTCTTCGCGATCATCGTGAAGACGGAACGCGATGCCGTGGGCGTAACGGGCCACAAAGTGGTGGAGCGCTTCCTGATGCGCCAGTTCACCGCACAGGCCGCATCCCAGCACATGTCCATGTTCGAGGCCTACGTGGCCGCATTCCACAGCAGTGGGGGCGAAAGCCAGCGTGGCCGGAAACGCACCAGTGTGAATTCCGTCAAGGTGTTGAAGATCTGCACCGAAGTGAATGAGGAGCTGAACCAGCACCAAAAATTCACGGTGCTGATCCACTTGCTCGAGTTGGTCCACGCCCGGGGTGAGCTACTGGAACAAGAGCGCGACTTCGTGGCCACTGTGGCTGAAACGTTCAACATTGCACAGGCCGAATTCCAGCGCTGCGAAACGTTCGTTTCAGCGAAGCCAGGGATACACGAGGATGTGCCGGATCTCCTGTACATCGATGCGGCCAGTGGCCCCAAGCTGATAGGTGCTAAACATCTCCATGCACACGGGCTGAACGGCGAAATACGTGTGCTGAACATCCCCAGTGTTTCCATCTACTTAATGCGCTACCTCGGTGCCGGGCAACTGTTACTCAGCGGCCAGCAGGTGGACCCCGAGCGCGTCTACCTGCTTGGCAACGGCATCTCGCTACGCCCACCCGGGGGGCTGCCCGTTTACTACAGCGACATCCTGGCCAGTTTCCAGAGCGATCGTTCCCAAGAACGCATTGTCTTCCGTGCGGATGGCATCGAGTATTGCTTCCCGAACGGACGTATCGGATTGCACGAAATGCACTTGGCGGAGACAAGCGGCAAGCTCATCGGCATCATGGGAGGCAGCGGAAGCGGTAAAAGCACCCTGCTGAACGTCCTGAACGGAAACCTCAAGCCCAGTAAAGGCCACGTCACCATCAATGGCGTGGATGTACACACCGATGCTGACCGCATCCGCGGCGTGGTAGGGCATGTGAGCCAGGACGATCTGCTCATCGAGGAGCTCACCGTATTCCAGAACCTCTATTTCAACGCTCGTCTCTGTTTTGGTGATCTCTCCAAAACAGAGATCGCCAAACGCGTGCTCGAACTCCTACAAAGCTTGGGCCTGTTCGAGACGAAGGATCTGAAAGTGGGCAGCCCGTTGGACAAGACCATCAGTGGCGGACAGCGGAAGCGCCTCAACATTGCCTTGGAACTGATCCGCGAGCCCAGCGTGCTTTTCGTGGACGAGCCTACCAGCGGCCTCAGTTCCAGGGATTCCGAGAACATCATGGACCTGTTGAAGGAGCTGGCCCTGAAAGGCCGCATCATCTTCACGGTGATCCACCAGCCCTCTTCAGAGATCTTCAAGCTCTTCGACCGCCTCTTATTGATGGACCAAGAGGGAAACCCGGTGTATTACGGTGATCCCGTGGACGCGGTGGTCTATTTCAAGAAAGTGACGGGACAAGCGGATAGTGAGGTGGGACAATGCGAAGCCTGCGGTAATGTGAACCCGGAGCAGATCTTCAACATCATCGAGGCGAAGATCGTGGACGAGTACGGCAACGAGACCGATCAACGGCGCATCGGGCCGGAAGCATGGAACGAAGTGTTCCGCGCGCAAATGGAGAACCGCGTGGCCAAAGTGCCCGATGAGACCAGCATACCCAAAAGCACATTCAACGCGCCCAACAAGCTGCGGCAGATGGCCGTCTTCTTCCGGCGTGACGTGGTGGCCAAATTGGTGAACCGGCAATACGTGCTCATCAACCTGTTGGAAGCCCCCGCGCTCGCATTGGTGATGGCCTTTTTCCTGCGCTTCACGGGCGCCGGCCTGGATGGCTCCAGCGACTACGTCTATCGGCACAACGACAACATCCCACAGTACCTCTTCATCTCCGTGATCGTGGCGCTGTTCATGGGCCTTACCGTGGCAGCCGAGGAGATCATCCGCGACCGAAGGATCCTGCAACGGGAGAAATTCCTTTCGCTCAGCCGCGCCAGCTACCTGCTGAGCAAGATCAGTGTGTTGTTCCTCATTTCCGCCATCCAAAGCCTGCTCTTCACCTTGGTGGGAGACCATGTGCTGGGCCTTTCGGGTCTTGGCTTACAGCATTGGGCCGTGCTGTTCAGCTTAAGCTGCTTCGCCAACGTGCTCGGGCTCAACGTCAGTGCCAGTTTCAACAGCGCCAAGGTGATCTACATCATGATACCGGTGCTGATCATTCCGCAATTGCTCTTCTCCGGGATCATTGTCCGCTTCGACAAGTTGCATCCTTGGTTCGCTTCCGAAAAAAGCGTCCCTTGGATAGGCAATATCATGGCGAGCCGTTGGGCATACGAAGGCCTCGCCGTTTCCCAGTTCTACGATAACGGATACGAGAAGCTTTTCTATGACTTTGACCGCCGCATGAAAACGGCCAACTGGAAAAAGGATCTGTGGGTGCGGGAAATGAAGGAACGTTCCAACAACGTAAAGGCCTTTCTGGACGGGCGTAACACTAACGCGAAGGAAGTGGGCGAGGATCTGGCATTGATCACGCGGGAACTCAACAAGGAAATGATGAATCTGCGCGGATTCACCTTCCCCAATATCGGAAAACTGCAACCGGGGTCGGTGGATAAGGCCGTGATCACCGAGGTGGAAGCCGCGCTCGAAACGCTTTCACAACATTACCGCAACACCTACAAACAGGCCGAGCGGGAAAAGGAGGCTCTCATAAGTAACATGACCGCCACCCCGGAATTGCGTAACAGCTACTTTGCTTTGTTGGATGATCAACGGAACGAGTCCCTTGCGGATTTCGTCACCAACAAGAATGACGTTAACGTCATCACGTTCTCCAACGGTGAACTGGTGCAAAAGAGCGATCCGATCTACGTGCGGCCCGTGGACGGTGGATTCTTCTCGGCGCAGTTCTATGCACCTGCCAAACGCTTCTTCGGCCTGCTGATACCCACGCTTTGGGCCAACATCATGCTGCTTTGGGGTATGACCTTGGCCTTGGCGCTCGCCCTTAAGTTGGACTTGATGCCGAAGGGTATTGCCCTGCTGGAGCGGCTTTCCAGTGGACGCTCAGCATAGCCGAAGCCGGGTACGAGCGCGATCCCGTCAACGGCGCAACACCTTGGCGCTCTTGCCCAAGCTGGGGACGTCGATCACGTATAGACCGGGGGCCAGGTTGCTGATGTCCAATTGAGCTTTTGGGGATAAATGTCCGCTGGCGACCAACGTGCCGCGTGCATTGAACACCAGGAACGGGGTGGGGGAAGTGATATCAACCCCCAGTTCCAAAACCCCTGTGGTGGGGTTCGGACAAACTTCAAATGTGCCTTTGCCCATAACCTGCGTAACAACCGTTGCACAACCTTCCACCACTGCCAAGGTCACGGTATTGTTACCGCTGTTTGGGATGCATACGACGTGGTTCACTTCATCGAAATCCAAGTCGGCAGGGCTATTAAGCCCGGTACTTGCCAAGGTGACGGGCGCTGCAGTGAAGGTGTTCTCGAACGCGGATACCCGGGCCGGGCTCCAGCTGGATACAAGAATGCGACCCAAGCAATCCAACGTCACACCGTCGATATTGGATAGGCTGGTGGTGAAGGTGCTCAGTTCCGCACCCGTGTTGCGATCGTAGCTTTTGATCTTCGCATTACTGCCCCAAAAAACAACCCACAGCCGGTCCAGTGCGGCATCCCATACAATGCCATTGGGCGTACTACCTGTGTTGCTCACCAACGTTGAAAACGTTAGCGTTGCAGGGTCCACCTTGTAGATCTTCTTCGTGCTGAAATCAGTGGTGTAGAGAAATTGGCCGTCCGAGGTCAAGCCGTTCAGGAAAGAGCCACCAAGCGGAAGGTTGAACACTTCTGTTGCATCCCCCGTACCGTAACCGCGCAGGCCGCCATCGATGCATGCAAAGAGGGTATCACCCTGTAATTCGATCCCATACGGTGCACCGGGCAGGTTTGCGGCGAAGGTGGTCACCGCTCCGTCATAGTCGCGCTGCTTAATGCTGTTGTCGCCGGTGTTGCTCACGAAATAACGCATGCCGACAGCATCATGCTCGATGCTTTCGGGTCCGTTATACTGGGCCGCGAGCACTAGCGGAAAGAGGCTGGCGAAGAAAGGAATTAGGCGCATTCGGGTGTTAAAATGGTTGCGCAAGCTAGGTGTTGGTGGCAAGCTCAGTAATGGATACCATGCTTTTTCCACCTCCCGCGGGGGATAAGTGAAGGAGCGTGGAACCGGACCTTTGCTTAGACTTGCATTGAAGAAGAGAAAAACGGGATGTCCACCGCGGTATCACATGACATTCGTATCAGCGTGCGGGCTCACTACGAGCCGGCTCAGAGCGACCCTGCGGAGGGCCGCTTCATCTTCAGTTATCGGGTCACCATCGCCAACCGCGGCAACCGCACCGTGCAGCTCATGGAACGCACTTGGTACATTTCGGACAGTCTAGCACCCCGCCGCAAGGTGGAAGGCCCGGGGGTGGTGGGCGCCACGCCCGTGCTGAAACCCGGTGAACAATTCACCTATTCCAGCTTCTGCGACTTAAGAAGCGCTTGGGGACGCATGCAGGGGAACTACCTCATGCGCCATTTGGACGATGGGTCCCTTTTCGAAGCTTCCATCCCATCGTTCGATCTGCAGGTTGCGCACGCTGCCAATTGAGCGGGGTATCTTCGCGCCACGGAACGCCTATCACGGCGTCCTCGTACATCATTACATTCCATCCAAGATCCATGAGCAACGCCATTTTCACCCCACCGCAACCCCGCAATGAACCCGTATTGGGCTATGCACCCGGTAGCACCGAGCGCAAGGAGCTCCAAGCTGAATACGACCGCCGCATGAAGCTCCGTATGGACGCACCGATGTGGATAGGAGGGAAGGCCGTGGAAACGAAGGACCAGCGGAAAATGACCCCACCGCATAAGCACAAACACCTGCTTGGCATGAGCCATCACGGGGATGCGAAGCACGTGAAAGCCGCCATTGACGCGGCCTTGAAGGCGAAGCGTGATTGGGCCAACATGCCGTGGGAGGAACGCGCAGCCATTTTCCTGAAGGCAGCGGATCTGATCAGCGGGCCGTACCGCGCGCACATCAACGCTGCCAGCATGCTGGGGCAAAGCAAGAACTGCTACCAAGCCGAGATCGACGCCGCCTGCGAGTTCGCCGACTTCCTGCGCTTCAACGTGTCCTACATGGTGCAGATCTATCGCGACCAACCCCAAAGTGCGCACGGCATCTGGAACCGTTTGGAGTACCGACCCTTGGAAGGTTTCGTATTCGCACTCTCACCGTTCAACTTCACCAGCATCGCGGGCAATCTTCCGGGTGCGCCTGCTTTGATGGGCAACACTGTTGTGTGGAAATGCGCCAACACGCAGATCTATTCCGCGCAAGTGATCATGGAGATCTTCCGCATGTCCGGTCTGCCGGATGGTGTGATCAACCTGATCCACGTGGACGGCAAGGTGGTAGGGGATACCATCCTGCGGCATAAAGACTTCGCTGGCGTGCATTTTACCGGAAGCACCGGCGTATTCCGCACCATTTGGGGCGAGATCGGCAGCAACATCGCGAACTACAGGAGCTATCCCCGCATCGTTGGCGAGACAGGCGGCAAGGATTTCGTTGTTGCGCATGCCAGCGCGGATCCGGTGGCTCTGGCCACTGCACTTGCGCGTGGTGCATTCGAATACCAAGGACAGAAATGCAGTGCGGCCAGCCGTGCCTACGTACCGGACAACCTCTGGCCGCAAGTGAAGAAGCAGCTTCAAGCCGACCTCGCCGCCATGAAGATGGGGGACCCCAGGGATTTCAAGAATTTCATCAACGCCGTGATCGACGAGAAGGCTTTCGACAAGATCACGGGTTACATCGCCGGGGCGAAAAAGAACAAGGATGTCAAGGTGATCGCCGGCGGAAAGAGCGATAAATCCACGGGCTACTTCATCGAACCCACCGTTCTGGAGAGCAAGGACGCTAAGAGCACTACCATGTGTGAGGAGATCTTCGGGCCTGTTCTCACCGTTTACGTGTACAGCGCCAACCGTTGGATGGATACGCTAAAGCTGGTGGACGCCACGGGTGAATACGCGCTCACCGGTGCCATTTTTGCACAGGACCGTGCCGCAGTGATCCAAGCCACTGAAACACTGGTGAACGCCGCAGGCAACTTCTATATCAACGACAAGCCAACAGGCGCGGTGGTAGGGCAGCAGCCGTTCGGTGGTGCCCGCGGTAGTGGCACCAACGACAAAGCGGGCAGCTACCTCAACCTCGTGCGCTGGGCCAGCCCACGGACGATCAAGGAGACCTTCGTGCCCGCCGTGGACTTCAGGTATCCGTTCTTGGGCTGATCGAATTGTTTTCACCACTTAGGCACGAAGTGATCTTGGATCACGGGTTGTGATCCGGGCTTCAATATCGTACGCCGATGCTGCCAGCTGGCGATGCCTACTGGCAACTTGCCCGAGCAATCCACGATCGATCGTTGATCGGATGCAATGCTTCCGGTGCAGGCCGCGTTACTTCCTGAGGAACTTCACGCCGTGAAAGAGAAAGTACTTCGTTTCGTCCCACGTTTCCTGCGCAACAGGTATGGTGCAGGCATATTGGCCATGGTGCTGTGGATAGGCCTTTTCGCCGACTACGACCTGTACACCATGTTCAAACTGCGCTTACAACTGCACAGCATGGTGCAGCAAAGGGACCATTACGAAGTACAGATAGGCGAGACACGCGCTCAACTGAACGAACTCACGAGCAACCAGGAGTTACTGGAGAAATTCGCCCGGGAGAAGTACTTGATGAAACGCGCCAACGAGGACGTGTTCGTGCTCGTGCCGAAGAAGTGAGTCGGTGCTGTTGGAAGGGATCGGTGGTTGCTGATAATTGTATCAGCTGATCAACACGTCAATGATGGTGTCCACCCTCGCCATGCACATGGCCATGGGCCAATTCATCGGGGGTGGCTTCCCGCACTCCAGTCACTTCCACATCGAAATTCAGCGTAACGCCGGCCAGCGGATGGTTGCCGTCCACCACCACATCCTCCTGTGTTACCTCGCGTACCGTTACCACGCTATGCTCGCCAGCTTGGAACTGCATGCCGGTCTCTATCTGCTGGTCGCCGAAGCGGTCTTTTGGGACACGTTGGATCAGCTGCGGCTCCACCACGCCGTAGCCATCTTCTGGTGTAACAACGGCAATGAACTTAGCACCAGTGCTTTTTCCTTCCATCTGCGCTTCCAGCCCGGGAACGATCATCTGTGATCCTTGCAGGTAGGTTAAGGCGTCGCGGCCCTCGGAACTGTCGAGTACGGTGCCCTCGTTGTCAGTCAGTTTGTAATGAAAAGAGACCACGGAGTTCTTGGAAATGTTCATGCGTAGCGTGCTTTGATCCGTTTGTTTTCGGGGCTGCAAAACTACCTACCCGATCCAGTAACGCAAGGATCTCACCCTTCAGGTCCGCGATTGATCGCCAACCCCGACCTTCTTACCGGTCTTCTTCCACCCACCTGCCGAGGCTTTAAGCTGTGCAGTTGCGCAATGGCTCAAAGGTGTGCCGGCGTCCAATACAGCGTGAAGTAGAAGGCCGCGAAACCTACGAAAGCGATCACCATGGCCCATACCCAGGACGGGATGGCCTTGGGTGTTTCCGAGCCAGTGATCATGAAGACATCCGTCCGTTCACTGCCATATGCGTTCACCGTGATGGGGATGCGATCCTCTACCACTTCGTCAGGCTTCAAGCCCAACACGGTAATGGATGGACCATTGCGTACCTCGAACGGGATGGTCCGCACGCCTTCCACGCCGTTGGTGCTGCGGGCAACGATGCGCAGGCTGTGTGGTCCATCCGGCAGCTTGGTTGTGTCGAAGAGGAATTTTACCGGCGGGGCATATTCCGCGAACGGGGCCGGCTCATCATCGAGGAACAGTTTAACGGTACGTTCAATTGCCATCGTGCAGGGGGGTATTGAGGATGGATCGCTTGATGTGGTCCTCCGCGCCCTCGCCGGGCTTAACCAGATATTTCACTGCGAACACCAAGGTGATCAGGACGATGACACCCGACAGGTAAATGATCGGCATGTCCCATCCGCTCTCTGGCCCGGTGCCGTGGGAGATCCCCTTCAAGATCGCTGGCTGTTGCTTTTCACAGGCTTCGCAAGCCCACATAGGCATTGCAAAGAGCAAAGCAAGGACGAAGATGGCAAGCTTTTTGATCATTTTGAAGCGGTTTCAGGTGCAATGACAGCACGTTGGGTCTTTACCGTTGCGGCATCGGTTGGTGGGGCGTCGTTACCGAAATGAGAGCGTACATAATTGATGACGGCCGCTATCTCCTCATCATTCAGGTTCGCTGCCTGCGATGGCATCGGACCATAATTGGGTCTTGCGCTATACCCACCCAGCACGATATCGACCATCTTTAGTGGATCCTTGTCGTTCACCACGGGACTTCCTGCCAGCGGAGGGAATGCGCCAGCGAGGCCCTTGGCATCCGGTTGGTGGCAAGCCGCGCAAACACTCGAGAAAACTGCTCCGCCGTCCACGGCCGGAGCTGCAGCCCCAGCCCCAGCGACCGCGGCGGCTACGGGTTTACCATTGGCGCCCGGGGTGGCGATGAAGTCTTCCGGAGCCACTCCTTGGGGTAATGGCGCCTGTTTCAGGGAGATCAGATAAGCCACCAGGTCCTTCGCGCGTTCCGTTGCGATCACCTTGTGACCCGGGTGCTCCAGCTTGTCCGCAGGAACAGAAAGTACAAAATCATCCGGCTTTACCGCGGTGGAATCCACCTCGGTGAAGAGCCATCCATAACGTGGCATGATCGATGCTTTTTCCACCATCCGAGGATTGTACAGATGCAGCATTTGCCATGCTTCGCTGCCCTTGCGCACGCCCACGTTGGTGAGGTCGGGCCCGGTGCGTTCACTGCCGAGCAATGATGGTGTGTTGTGCCAGATATCGGGACGCTTTTTGCTATAGTAATAGTCACTCGGGATGGACGGGCGCGAACCCCAGGTCTTGTCCATTTCGATGTTGCGTACCTGTTGCGTGTGGCAACCAATGCAGCCCTCAGAGACATAGACATTAAGTCCGCGCTGCTCCTGTAGGGTCATTTTGGGCATGTCCGGTAGTGGTGAATTGTTGTCCTGCATGCTCAATGCAGGGGTGACGGCAACGCCCGTGCTCAGTAGCACGAAGCCCATCAACGCGACATTCACGAGGGTCGCATGGTCCTTATGGAAATTGATCATAGCTCAGCGGGTATAGGATTTCCGATCTCGGATGGGACGACAGGGAGTGGCTGGCGGACCATGGTGTAGAAATTCCAAGCGAAGATCCAGTGGGAGATGAACATCAGCGTGCCGCCGACCGCACGCCAGGTCCAGTATCCCCGGGTAGCGATCACCGTGTCAATGAACGGTACACCTTCCACCCAAGCCATACCCTTCACCGTGCCGCCTGCCATCAGCGAAACGGTATAGGCGAAGAGACCGATGAAGGCGAGCCAGAAGTGCGCACCGACCAACAATTGCGAGGGTTCACGCCCGGTCATCTTAGGAAGCAGTGCATAGATGCAGGCCCAGAGGATGAAGCAGATGATGCCGTACATCGTCATGTGTGAGTGCGCCACGTTGAAATCCGTGAAGTGCCATACGTTCTGCGTGAACCGGAAGGCTTGGAAACTGCCCTGGGAACTACCCACGAAGTAGAAGATCACACCCACGAGAAAGAACGGTAGCACATAGCTCTTGCCGATCGCGCTCCAACTGCCGCGCATGGTCATCAGGAAGTTCGTGGTGCCGGCGATCACCGGGATGAACATGCCCATACTGAAGACGATCGCCACGGTCTGTAACCACCAAGGCAGCGGCGAGAAGATGAAATGGTGCGTACCGATCATGGTGTAGAAGAGCATCTGCGTCCAGAATGCCAGCACACCCAAGGAATAGGAATAGATGGGCTTGTTGAGCGACGATGGCAGGTAGTAATAAATGAGGCCCAGCGTGAACGTCATGAACCACATGCCCACGCCTTGGTGCATATAATAGCCCTGGGTGATCGTCTCACCCAGGCCATCCTGATAAAAGGGCAAGTAGGCGATGACGGTCAGCACGATGGTCCACACGAGGGAAGCCAGCAAGTACCAGTTGCTCACATAGATCTCAGGGATCTTGCGCCGTTTCACCGTAGCATAGAAATTCCGGAACGTGAGGATAAGGCCCAATGCGAAAGGCAACATCGCAGGCCATACATACTCGCGGTATTCGCCGCCACCGTTGTTGATGCCGGCCATCAGGCAGACATTACCTGCGATAACGGAAAAGTTGATGAGGCCGAATGCCCACCAGCCCCGCTTGTAACTGTGGATCTTCGTGGCTGAGGTCCGCGCGATCACGAAGTAGGCAAGGCCTATCATCGCCATGGAGGCCCAACCCCAGAAAACGGTATTGGTATGCACCGGACGTAAACGCCCGAAGGAGAGCCAAGCCACCTCGTCCAGGTCAGGCCAAATGAATTTCAGACCGAGATACTCGCCTACGGAAGTGCCGAAGAGCAGCCAGAAGGTGGAGGCTGCCAAGTACCAGATGATCAATTGTTGCAAAGGCTTCGGCACATCCAGCCGGGCGCGGGAGTAGATCTTTTCATCCACGATCGGATTGTTAGGCTCACTGGTGGCTCCAGCTATCAAGGCTTTGTCGTCGAAGGCGGTGGCGCTACCGCCCAGCTCATTGCCCCGCAGGCGGTACTCCAAGGCTGCCTCATGCCGTGCGCGATCCTCATCACTGATGCCTGTTCTCCCTTCTGCCACAGTGTGTTTTTCCTTGGTCTGTTGGATCAAGCGGCTCACCTTGGCCGCGATGATCAGAACGGCTACGAAAAGCACGATGCCCAGTAGCACCATGGTGCCCACCACGCCCGGACTGCTCAACCAGCCCTCGGTCTTGGAGCTCTGCGCCATGGCGCCTTGCATCAGGCACAAAGCGATGGCCAAGAACGTTGGCCGTTGCAACCCATTCATCGGATACCAAGGTCCGGTTTTGGAATGTGAATTCATATCCTTAAACGTTTTGTTCCGTTGTGCAACCCTTGGGACAGACTGTGGACATCAGTGGTTTCCAAAATTGCGTTCAGCTCGTCCCTCACCTTGCTGAACTGTTCGTGCATAGGGCAGGGATCGTCGCGTTTGCAGAGCCCTAGGCCCATGGCACAATCATGGCGGAAAGCATCGTCGCCAACGGCCTCCATGACCATGCGTAGGTTCACTTTCCTGGCCTTTAATGGCGGTAGATCAAAGCCCCCATTGGGTCCGCGCTGCGAAGTCATGATGCCTGCCCGCGCCAGGTCCTGCATCACCTTGGCCGTGAAAGCTCTCGGTGCGCCAGTACGTTCCGCAATGTCGGCCAAAGTGAGCCGCTCACCGTTCTTCGAGGCGATCGCCACCACGACCGTGGCACGGAAAGCATATTCACAGGTCTTGGAGAACATGTCGGCAAGTGACGTGGGGGCAAATGTAGGGCACGGTCCGTAATCAGGATGCCCACATCCTTAATTAAAGGTCGCACAATGAAAACAGTTGCCGTTGTCCCTTTTTTGCGTGCTTGCAAGCGATCCTCATGGGTCGGTTTAAGGGAACTGAAATTTCGAATGTGCACCATTACCGAACTTCGCGACCATGGGCAACGAACAACTCTTCGCCGACTTCCCCGCCTTGGACGCCGCCGCTTGGGAAACCTTGATCTTGAAAGAGCTAAAAGGCAAGGCACCCGAAAGCATCGCGATCACGTTGGACAATGGCAAGGTGCTGCGTCACTTCGCCACGGCGGAAAGCGCAACGACCGCCAACGAATTGCGTAGGGGTACCAAGCGAACGGGTAACGCATGGCGCATGACCACGGATCTGCGCAAAGTGAGGGAGAACATCAACGAGCTCCTCTTGGAGGACCTCATGGGCGGAGCGGATTCCGCGGTGCTTTCCGGGGCGGGAGAGGAGGTGGCCCAGGATCTCAACGACGTGCTGTTCGCCGGGGTGGACCTTCAGTTCACGGAGGGAACGCCAGCCTTGGTGAATTGGCTGCTGCACGAAGCGGAACGGCAGGACGTTAAGCCCACGGAACTATTCTGCTGTGCAGGCCTGACCTTGGACGAGGATGCAACTGCCTTGCGTTCCGCGGTGGAAGTGTATCCGCATTTCAGGCTGTTCAACATCCCGGCCGCCGACCCTTCCCTACAAGCCACGAAAGCTGCGATACAGCAAGGCAAAGAACTTATCGGCCGCCTGCTGCAACAAGGATTCACTATTGATGATGCAGCAGCGCGGATCCAGTTCAAACTGCCACTCAGCGATGATCTGTTCATGGAGATCGCTCGTTTGCGGGCCTTCCGTGCCGCATGGGCAGAGGTGATCGCCGGCTACAACCCCATGCATGCGTGTTCGCACAACACCTGGGTGCAAGCGAAGGTGCGGTATCCCGCGGACGGCGCGGGCCACACGGATATCATCCGCGCCACCTTGCAGGCAGTGAGCGGGGTGGTCGCCGGTTGCGATGGGTTGACCATATCACCGCCAAATATCCCCGAAGGCGAAGGACTGGCGCGCCGCGTGGTGCGCAACATCCATCACTTGCTTAGAGATGAAGGACTTTTGGCCCGCGTGGCCGACCCGGTTGGCGGGGCTTACATCGTAGAGGAACTCACAAGGATTTTATCGACCGAGCTTACTTCAAGCCACAAGCCACAAGCCACAAGCTTGACCGCTTCCCAGCTTGTGGCTGGCGGCTTGCAGCTTGAGGCTGACATTTCGAACCGGGAAGAGATCCCGCTGAAGTCGTACTACACCGCAGAGGATACGAAAGGCGTGGAGCACATTCGCTTTGGTGCGGGTGCTCCGCCGTACTTACGTGGACCCTATGCCAGCATGTACACGATCCGTCCGTGGACCATCCGGCAATACGCCGGGTTCAGCACGGCGGAAGCGAGCAATGCCTTCTACCGCCGCAACCTCGCCGCCGGACAGATGGGCCTCAGCGTCGCCTTCGATCTGGCCACGCACCGCGGATACGACAGTGACCACCCGCGTGTGACGGGAGATGTGGGCAAGGCCGGCGTGGCCATCAGTAGCGTGGAGGACATGAAGATCCTCTTCGACCAGATCCCGCTGGACAAGATGAGCGTGAGCATGACCATGAACGGCGCGGTGCTGCCCATCATGGCCTTCTTCATCGTGGCTGCGGAAGAACAAGGCGTTGCTCCGGAACTGCTGCAAGGCACCATCCAGAACGACATCCTGAAGGAGTTCATGGTGCGCAACACCTACATCTATCCGCCGGGGCCGAGCATGCGCATCGTGGGCGACATCTTCAGCTATTGCGCGAAGAAGATGCCCAAGTTCAACACCATCAGCATCAGTGGCTACCACATGCTGGAGGCCGGAGCACCTGCGGACCTGGAGATGGCCTACACCCTCGCCGATGGCATCGAATACGTGCGCACTGGCATCGCAGCGGGTATGAAGGTCGATGAGTTCGCAGGAAGGCTCAGCTTCTTCTGGGGCATCGGCATGGACCTCTTCATGGAAGTGGCCAAGCTGCGTGCAGGTCGTCTGCTTTGGGCGAAAATGCTTAAAGAAGCAGGCGCCACGGACCCGAAAAGCCTTGCCCTGCGCACGCACTGCCAGACCAGCGGCTGGAGCCTCACTGCACAAGACCCCTTCAACAACATCGCGCGCACAACCGTGGAAGCATTGGCGGCGGTACTCGGCGGAACGCAAAGTTTGCACACCAATTCGCTCGACGAGGCTATAGCGCTACCTACTGACTTCAGCGCCAAGATCGCCCGCGACACACAGCTCTACTTACAGAAGAACAGTGGCATCACGAAGTTCATCGACCCACTCGGCGGAAGCTTCTATGTGGAAAGCCTCACCAACGAACTGGTGCAAAAGGCCTGGGCGCGGATCAAGGAGGTGGAAGAGCTCGGCGGAATGAGCAAGGCCATCGAAACGGGCCTTCCGAAGATGCGTATCGAAGAAGCGGCCGCCAAACGCCAAGCACGCATCGACACTGGCAAGGACCACATCATCGGCGTGAATGCCTATGTGACCGACGACGAGACGAAGATGGACCTGCTGGAAGTGGACAACACGGCGGTGCGTGGATCGCAGGTGGCGCGGTTGAAGCAGATCCGTGCGAGCCGCGATGAGATCGCAGTCCGAAGTGCCTTGAAAAAGCTGACGGATGCAGCAGCCGCTCAACCAGGCAACGGACAACGGACAACGGACAACCTACTGGAACTGGCCGTGACCGCAGCACGAGCCCGAGCCACCCTGGGTGAGATCAGTGATGCACTGGAACTCGTCTTCGGTCGATACAAAGCCACCACCCACGCCATCAGCGGCGTCTATGCAGCGGAAGCCATGAACGACCCCGAGATGAAGGAGGCCATGCGCCTCGCCGATGAATTCGCCAAGCAGGAAGGCCGTCGTCCGCGCATCCTCGTGGCCAAAATGGGCCAGGACGGACACGACCGCGGCGCCAAGGTGATCGCCACCAGCTTCGCCGACATCGGCTTCGACGTGGACATCGGCCCGTTGTTCCAAACCCCGCAGGAAGTGGCCAAACAAGCGATCGAGAACGATGTGCACGTGCTCGGCATCAGCAGCCTCGCCGGTGGCCACAAGACGCTAGTGCCGGAGGTGAGCAAAGAACTGCGCGACACCTACCACCGCGGCGACATCCTCGTGGTGGCCGGTGGTGTGATCCCGCCGAACGACTACGAATTCCTCAAGCAGGCCGGGTGCTTTGATGTGTTCGGGCCGGGGACGAAGATCCCGAAGGCGGCGGTGAGGATCATCCGCAAATTGATGGAAAACGTAGCCTAATGAGGCTATGTAGATCGTTGACACATTCGCCGATGGGGTTAATTCAGCGCCGTGAGTCCCTTCTGCTTTGGACTACCATGCCAAGGACTGCGGGCCTAAATCGCTTGCAAGCGGTTGAACCAAGCAAAACATGATCAAAGACCGCTCGGTCCCATGTGCTTCTAATGCACAGAACGTCCAGGTCGACCGCAGATGGCTCCTTCTGCTAATTCGACCAAGGTGCATAAACGCAAGACATGTCCAAACACAAACTCGACCTTCACGACATCTTCAATAAAGGAACAGAGATCGACCGTGCGTTGGACGAGGCGATGTTATTCTGCATCGATAGGCGGATCCCGCTGCTGGAGATCATTCCGGGGAAGGGAAGCGGCCAACTCAAAAAGAAGGTGATCCGGTACCTCCAGCAACCACAAGTGAAGAAGCTGTACCACCGTATTGATAAGGACAGCGACAATTTCGGTCGGCTCTTCGTGCGCTTCAAGCATTGAACTATTCTTGGCCGTTCCGTGATCGCATTCCAAGCGTTGGTGCAGCGGATCCGGTTAACTTTGCGGTCTCGCGGACACTCCCTTCATCATCCTCATTTTCAGCTTTTAGCATGACCAGGACCGGATCTCTTTTCAACGGTATCGCATTCTCAACTGCCCTGCTTCTCGCAGGTTGCACCGGATCCTCGGCCCCCGCTGCTTTGAGCCCTGCTTCGCCCGCTGCTGCAACCGAAGCCTTGGTCCCTATGGAAGCTCCTTCCCAATTGCAGGGATCCGAGACTCCGAACGCTGTGACCGCCCAACTCAATCCGCCCCATGGCGAGCCTGGTCACGATTGTGCGATACCTGTGGGTGCCCCGTTGGATGGCAGCGGTAGCGCTGGGAATAACACGATGATGCCAACGCCCGCTCCAGCCCCGATGCCAGTAGCGGATCCCGTAACTGGCAAGGGTATGCTGAACCCTGCTCACGGTGAACCCGGACATGATTGTGCAGTTCCGGTAGGCAGCCCCCTTCCGGGTTAGTTACCGGTCAGTTCGCGGGTTCGCATCGAATAATGGCCATGCCGAACTTGCGTACCTGGGTGCTCCTCATGGCGTTGATCAGAACGGCTCTCTTGATCGTCGGAGGTTTGACAGCCGTGATGCTGGTACTTGCATTCACGCGCATGCCTTTTGATGCGCACCGCTGGTTGGGAACAGCCGGTGGACTTTGCAACGGAATTCCGGACGCCGTTATAGTCTTAGGCGGAAGTGGAATGCCCAGTGGCCCGGAGCTGATGCGCTGCGATCTTGCTGCGGACCTGGCACACAGCTATAATGGTGTACAGGTGGTGCTGTTATTGCCTCAGGATACGGGCTTGGCGGCAGCGATGCAGCAGGAATTGGTCACGAAGGGTGTGGCGCCGGAGAAGATCGTAGCAGTGCTGAATGGCCGGAATACACGAGAGCAGGCACTCGACCTTTTAGCGGACAATAGCGCCTGGGTGGATCGGAACATCACACTGGTCACCGCGCCCGAGAACATGTACCGTTCCCTGCTCACCTTCCGAAAGGCTGGTTTCATGCACGTGTGCGGAAGCCCTGCGTTCGACCATGCACTGTTCGACGACCTTCGGTACGCACATGGAGGAATAGGAGGAAAAGCCTACGTCCCCGACGTCTCGAACAACATGGACCTCCGCTACGACTTCTGGAACCGGCTGAAACTGGAGATCACGTGCATACGCGAATACACTGCCCTTGCCTATTACAAATTGAACGGTTGGATCTGAATGGCCCTCCGTGGGTCTCGCGGTAAGAAAACTTCGGGACCCGCGCCAGATCCGGCTCTGCTGAGCTCGCGAATTCACTCTTTGATCACCTCCGCCTTGGGATAGCGCTCTTTCCAAAAAGCGAGCGCCTTGGCATTCTTCACCATCACGATGGTGCGCGAATCCAAGCGGACCTTCACGGGTTTGCCCTCACGCACCGGTGCGGTTAAAATGAGGTGCTTTCTGCGCGTTGCCATGGATGGACCGGGATTGTGCCTGTAAAAGTGGACCTTAACTGTAAGGAACCGGCAATAATCGTGCAAAATAATCAAAAAATCGGAATTGGCAAGTGAAGCAGCCTTGCCTCGGAAGCAACAGCGACAAAAATTCTGCTTGAGCTTTGGGGCGGAATACCCGTTTTGAGCTTCACGCAAAAAAATGGGCGACCCTGGAAAGGGTCGCCCATTTTAGAAAACAGTACTAGCTTACTTGTTCACTACCACACGGAACTTGGAACGGTTGCCGTTCTCAAAGGTCATGTTGAACAGGTAGCTGCCAGCGTTGAAGTCCTGCAGGTCCATGATGAGCTTGTTGTCGCTACCCACGGTCACTTGCTTGTTCAGCACCTGAGCGCCTTTGGCATCGAACACCGTAAGGGTGGCCTTGCCGCTGTTGCCCTTCATTGGGATCGTAAGGGACTTAGCAGTAGGATTCGGGTACGGGGTCAAGTTCTCCACGTTGTTCTCACGGATACCGATAGAGGCATCTTGCATACCAACGGCGATAGTCGTGGTGATGTCTGTACCGAAGCCGAGTGTGTAGAACTGGGTCCCGTCATCAAGGATAGATCCGATCTCACCGTTGATGAGGTTGTTATGCAGGTAGTTGACACCTGAGCCAGTTCCCATGTAAACGTCAGCAGAGTTCGTGGACACACAGAACAAATACACTTGATTGTCCACCAAGGTCTGCTCCTCGTTCAATGGAATGAATACAGGCAACTCATCCGAAAGGGAATCGCCGTATACGTATGCGCCGTCCATGATCAGATCGAGGTTGTCGAATGTGGCATTTGTAGTGGTCGTCACCGCATCGTTCCACAGATAAAAGTGTGCATCAAGTTGCTGACCCAACATGTTACCGGGATTGGTGTAGGTAGCTGCAGCCCAAAAGCCGCTAACTTTTACCTTGTGTGCCTGCGGATCGCTGAAACGGGTGCACAGCTGCCAAGTACTGATACCTGTTGGCTTGTAGAAATTGTTCTGTACCGGGAAATTGGTGGTCGGGTCGATCGGAGCATAGGTGAACAATGTGTCGAACACCATCGAAGCCGTGAACGTGTTATCGGATTCGTACTCGTCCGTGTTCCCATACAACACAGAGTAGGTCAGTTCATACGTCCCATCGAAGCTGGCTTGAGTGAAAGCGGGAAGCTGGAAATACGCGCTATCAGCATTCGCAATAGAGACAGGGGAGGATGTTTGATCGTATACAGAAGTACCGTTGTGCATCACTTTAGCATTCAACGATACACCCGTTTGATCAGCACTACCGAAGTTCACCACCCAGCTTCCAACAGGGAAAGTGAAGTTGTCGGCCAAGATCTTAGGATAAGCTGCATAAGTAGGATTCAACACCCCCTTCTTTTCCACGGCCAAGTTGTTGGCGTAAAGGCTTTGAACAGTACCGATGTACATTTCTACAGTTCCTGCCATTACTGCATCATGGATATTCGCTCCATCCGCTTGGCCGATCATCACAGTAGGGATGGAAACGGCGGCGCCATTAGCACCGCCACCCATGGCAATGGGGGCACCGGGAATGTTGTTGACGATAACAACACCTATAGCTCCAGCATCTTGCGCTGTAAGAGCCTTCAGGCCAAATTCGCAAGTTCCACGGTATAAGATAGCGATCTTTCCGCTAACATCGGCTGCATTGGTCAAAGGGGTGCAACCAGTAGAATCTTGTCCGATCACCGCAAACTGTTGCACGGCATTGGCCAAAATGTTCAAGTCAGGGTTCAATCCCCAATCAGTAGGGGTGGTAAATTCCAAGGGACCAGCGAGATCGCTCGGTTGCAGGACCAACGTGGTCACTTGTGCCTGGGCTGCCATCGCGGACGCCAGCAAGCCTACCATGAGTAGGGATTTCTTCATTGTTGGAGGGGTTTTGGTTTTTGTTTTAACGGTCACCTCAAAGCGGTCTTCGCTTTTCGGTTGCTACAAAGATAACGATCCCGGGCACTTGGATGTTCGCAACGTTCTTATCCACCGATTTCACTTCCTTTCAGGTCGTCGAGGTTAACCTTGCACTCCCGTGGCTTCCCTCTTTCCCCGCTCCTCCCGTGCTGAACGCATCCCCCGCAACACGCGTAAAAGCAGCGGGCCGGAGGTATCTGGCACCCATCATGTTCCGCGCATGGGATGGCGCAGTGCCTATCGCAAGTTCATAAGGCCGCGACGCAAACACATCCTGTTGGGGCTGTTGCTCATTTTGGTGAGCCGTGGGGCCAGCTTGGTCCTACCCGGAGCCACCAAATATTTGATCGATGATGTCGTAGTAGGGAAGGATCTGGTCATGCTGCGCACCATAGTGCTGGTGGTGGTCGCTTCCGTGGTGGTGCAAAGCATCACCTCTTTTTTGCTCACGCGCTTGCTCAGCGTAGAAGCACAGTTGATGATCAGTGACCTGCGTGCCGAGGTGCAACGAAAGGTGATGTCCCTGCCGGTGAGCTATTTCGACAATGCCAAGAGCGGGGCGTTGGTCAGCCGGATCATGAACGACGTGGAAGGCGTTCGGAACCTGGTGGGTACGGGATTGGTGCAGCTTGTCGGCGGAACGATCACGGCCATTGCTTCGTTGTTCTTCCTGTTACGCATCAGCCCCACCATGACACTGTGGACCTTGCTGCCGGTAGGGCTTTTCGCCGTGATCGCGCGAAAGGCCTTTGGCCGGATCCGGCCCATTTTCCGGGAACGCGGTGCCATCAATGCGGAAGTAACGGGGCGGCTCACCGAAAGCCTGAACGGGGTGCGCGTGATCAAAGGGTTCAACTCCGAGACCCACGAGGAGGAGGTGTTCAGTGCCGGTGTGCAGCGCCTGTTCGAGAACGTGCGCAAGAGCCTTACCTCCACGGCGCTCATCACGAGCTCATCCACGCTGCTGCTGGGCTTGGCTTCTGCGGGCATCATGGGGCTCGGTGGTTACAAGATGGTGCAGGGTCAACTAACCGTGGGTGATTTCCTGGCCTTCACGCTTTACCTCGGTTTTATGATCGCGCCGATCGTGCAGATGAGCAATATCGGGTCCCAGCTTACCGAGGCCTTCGCCGGCTTGGACCGAACGGAAGAGATCATGGCCATGGCCCCCGAGAACGACCCCTTGCAACGGCCTGTCCGGCTGGAAGCGGTGAAAGGCCACATCCAATTCGACAACGTGCGCTTCAGTTACGAGAACGGGGTGGAGGTACTCCACGGCATCACCTTCGATGCACCTGCGGGTGCGGTGGTGGCCTTGGTAGGTAGCAGCGGATCCGGCAAGACCACGATCGCCGGTTTGGCTGCGAGCTACCTCACACCCACAGCTGGCACGGTACGCATCGACGGTACGGATCTTTCCACCGTTTCACTGGATACGTACCGGGCCCGGCTAGGTGTGGTGTTGCAGGACGATTTCCTCTTTGAAGGCACCATCCGCGATAACATCCAGTATCCACGGCCCCATGCCTCTGATGCAGAAGTGATGAAAGCCGTGCAAGGGGCTTACGTCGATGAATTCACCGACCGGTTCGAGCTGGGTTTGGACACGGTGATCGGTGAACGCGGCGTAAAGCTGAGCGGAGGCCAACGGCAGCGGGTAGCCATCGCGAGGGCCATCCTGGCCGATCCAGCGGTGCTGATCCTGGATGAGGCGACCAGCAATTTGGACACTCAGAGTGAGGCCTTGGTCCAGCAAAGCCTGGCGGAGTTGGTGAAAGACAGGACGACATTCGTTATCGCGCACCGACTCAGCACCATCCGTAAAGCAACACAGATATTGGTGATCGAGAGTGGCCGGATCGTGGAACGCGGCACGCACGAAGAGTTGATCGCGCTGGGAGGACGGTACGGCGAACTGCACAAGTACCAAGCGCGGATCTAGAGGCATCCGATCGCGAGGCACGGGGAAGCGCTACGGAGTGAGATAAGACTTAGCCATAAAGGAGTAGCGTACAGCGTTGGGGAACACCTTCCCCGCCGATCTGGCCGTGTCCAGGTCAATGTGCCTTGTTTTTTCCCTTGAGATCCAATTCTTTCACTTTGGCATGCTATTCACTCTGTGAGGGTTAAACTCATAGAAAATGCCACGCAAGAAAAAAACCCTCATCCTCAGCCAGCCCATCCGTCAAGGGATCAAAGCCATCAAAGTGCGCTTGGATCATCGTACCATCATCACATTGAGCGACTTGAAGAAGCTTGCTTTCTGGAAAGAGCGCTATCCGCAAGCGGAAGTGATCGGCTGAAACGTGTAAGGTCAGGATTCGGCTGGTCGCACGATCTGCTGAACTCGAGCGGCATTGCCGTTGGCGCTGTAAATGCCGACATGAGGCTGATCCCATGAACGTATGGAACGTTCATGGGTCCCGAAGCCATAAACTTGCGCAAATCCATTTCCCATGCCCAGTTTCGACATTCAGTCCAAGGTGGATCCGCAAACCTTGGACAACGCTATTAATACTGTGAAGCGTGAGTTAGAGACGCGCTACGACCTGCGCGGCTCAAGTAGCAGCGTGGAGTTCGATAAAAAGGCCCTCACCGTGAAACTTGCCACTGAGGACCATTTGAAGTTGGATACCATCTTGGACATCCTCTTGGAACGGAGCACCAAGCAAAAGGTGGATGTGAAGAGCTATGATCTCTCCGAAGAGCCCGTCCCAAGCGGAAAACTGCTCTACCGCACGGTGAAGATCAAACAAGGGATCGACCGTGAAACGGCGAAGAAGATCGTTAAATTCATCAAGGATACCGGCCTGAAGGTGCAAGCGCAGATCATGGATGACACGGTCCGTGTCACAGCCAAAAAGATCGACGACCTGCAACAGGTGATGAACACGGTGCGCGGGCATGAGTTCGACGTGCCCTTGCAGTTCGATAACATGAAGAGCTGATGGTTCCATTTTTCGCGGCGATCATGATGTTGAGCTGCTGAAAGACCCGGGCGTCATCCTCTTCACGACCTTTGCGCCATGCCGTACGCTGTTAAGATCCTTGATTCCGCCTTCATTACCCCGGATGTTAAACGGTTCAAAGTGGAGAAGCCGAAAGGCTACACGTTCATCCCCGGCCAAGCTGCTGGTGTAGCCTTGGACAAGCCGGGTTGGGCCGACAGGAAAAAGCCGTTCACGTTCACGTCGCTTACGAGTTCCAGAACACTGGAGTTCATCATTAAGATCTACGACGACCATGACGGGGTGACCAAACAACTCGGCTTGGCCAAAAAGAGTGATGGGCTATTATTGGGTGATCCCTATGGAGCTATCCACTACCAAGGCCCCGGCTTCTTTTTTGCGGCAGGTGCCGGGGTAACGCCCTATATCGCGATCCTTCGTGATCTCCAAAAGAAAAAGAAGCTCGCTGGCAACACCTTGGTCTGTTCCAACAAGACCGCTGATGATGTGATCATGGACAAGGAGTTCACCGAAATGCTCGGCAAGAACTTCCTGAACATCTTCACACGCCAGCATGTGATCGGCTTTCGCGAGAAGCGCATCGACAGGGATACGCTCGTGGCATTGGTACAGGATTTCAACCAGCATTTTTACGTCTGTGGTCCCCAAGCGTTCGTCACCGACCTCTGTGATATGCTGAAAACCTTGGGTGCCGACCCGGGGTCGCTCGTGATCGAGCAATAGCGCCGATCCGTGCGAGAAGTTGATATAGCAGTAATTGCCATGCGGCAGGAAGCTTCGGGTCCAAAGATCCGGCGCCAACTATTCCTGCTCGGGCACCAAGGATCGGTATAATAGCGGAACGCGCCTTACGGGGCGCGTTCCAAGTAGCCTGGCTTCGTTGCTTACGGGCTTCGATCGGAGGCGTCGCCGCCTACACAGCCAGGGGTTCGAATGTTATTCTTCCAGTATAACGAGGGCGTGGTCCACAAGGTTTCGGGCGGTAAGATCAACCGCCTTTTCCGGGCAGGATCATCACGAACAGGAACGTCATTAAAAAATTATGGACCAAGAGCAATATGCTGCCCATGCCCAAAAGGTGCATGTTCCGCTTTTCCAAATTGGGGAACAACTTGCGGTTTCCCACGGCGATGATCGGCAATGGCACCGTGCTTAAGCAAAAGGTGATCGCCAAGAGCATGGACACGTTTTCGTTGGCGACAAGGCCCAGAAAAAGGTGCGAATAGTAAAAGGCCGATCCAAGGATCGCAATGAAGCCAAGGCGCAAGAACGTACGGCTTTGGGTTATCATTGGCGCTGACGCGATGGTCGTTGGGATCAGGGGTTTCAACGAGGAAAAGCCTTGTAGGTTCCCTCCGGCCGGAACTTACTCCCGACCCCTGCGACCAAAGTTGCGGAACGGAGCCCGCAGCGAGCCTGCCATTCCAGCGATCGCCAACAAGGTTGCCACAACGAACCAACTCCATCGATAGGAAGTTGGAAGATATTGTCCCAGGGTTGTTGCACCATCCAGGACATACGATGTGCCGGCCGCCACGGACCGTAGGTAGGTCAAAGGACCTTCGATGAACGACAGGAAGTACACCAGCGCCGCTAGCACCAGTAATACCCATTGCCAATGCGTGAGCCGATAGCCCGGTTCGCGCTCCCGCCGTGCCAAGATGATGGCAGCCAGGAAGAGCAGTCCGAAGGAGATGATACAGGGAGCCAACACCGGCCCCACCCACACCGTGGGCAACAGGAAAAGCACATCCCAAGTGAAAAGGCTTTCGGGCCAATCCAGGAGCAGCTTCAGGAACACGTAGTAGAACAGGTCCCAGATAGCGAACGACCAGCAGAACCAAGCAAACCGTTCCAGCCGCCCACGGCTGATCAATGCACCCGGCGCAAGAAGCATGATCATCGTTGCCACTTCCCGCAAGAGTTCTGTGAATACAAGCTTGGGAGCCATCACAGCCAACGGAAAGCTGAACCCGGCGGGATAATAGATGGCCCGTAGGTATACCACCACAGCGCTTTCCAAGAAGCCCATCGCCACCGCGAAGAGCGTGACCCAAGGCAGATACTCCGTCCAGCGGCGCGTATTCATCTTATCACAATGCCGATCCCAACGTGGATCCCCAAATGGTCCGACCCGGGAATGGTGAAGCTGGAGAAACGCCCGGGCACCAGCGTATGGGAGAGTAAGAAATGATCCAGTGGAACGATAGCATGACCGGAGAAAGCGGGCCAAGTAGGGCAGGGCATTGATGTTATGCTGGTCATGCCTGTGGTGGAAGTATAGGCTTGGAACGCATCATCCCACGGTACAGTATTCAGGTCCCCGAACACGGCGGTGGCGCAGGAGTCCTCCAGCGACCAAAGGGCGAGTTGCCGCCATTGCACATTGCGCTGCCTAACATCAGCGGCGGTCTCGGGTGCCCGGAGGCGTGCTGCGATAAGCCTTACCGGCAAACCCCCACTCTGGATCCGGACCAAGATGGCGGGCATCGGTCCGAGCATTCGGACGGTATCCTCATTGAAGGGTAGCCGGCTGAACAGCGCCATACCGTAGAGGTCGTTCCGTGGTGCAAGGCAGTGGTAAGGGTATTGTGCTGATAGGTCTTGAAGAAGCCGATCAACCCATTCCTGGTCCACCTCTTGGAAGCAGATCACATCCGGATCTTGGGCTAATGCCGCATGGATCGCACCGGTTTGATCCGTGTTGGTCTGCAATACATTCATTTGGACCAGTTTCAAAACTGTGCTGCCATTGCCGAAGTGAGTTGGAATACGTCCCGGTAAGTCAGAGATGTACCATGCGGCCACGCTGACAATGACCGCTCCGGCCATGAGCAGCCATTGCTTCCGCCAGAGCAGCAGGCCTGCCCCTGCCGCGAAGGCAAAACCCATAGGGATCGCGAATGCTCGAAGCATCAGGACCGGCCAAATACGGTCCGGGCCCCACGCGATCAGACCTGCAAGCACTAAGAGACCGAATGCGCCCAACGGCTTCCAATAGGACACGGATAGCCGACCGTGCATGGTTCAGTGCATGGAAAGCAGCGCGAGCGCCACACCTGCCAGCACCGTTAGGAAACGGCGGACGTTGAAGCGGTGGTCCGGCGTTGTCTCGAAGATGATGGTGGTGCTGATGTGGAGCAGCATACCGATCGCAACAGCCAAGGCAGCAGTCAGGAAACCTTCCCCAAGTGCCTCTCCGAAAAAATGCCCGAACAACATCCCCAAGGGTGCAGCCACGGCGAATACCATGAGTACCGCCCAAGAGCGTCCCACGCCGGTGCCGGACCGCTGTAGGATGGTCGCCAAGGCAATGGCCATGGGTAATTTATGCAGCAGCACGCCCGCCACAAAAGCAGTGTCGCCCCCCACGCGTGGGTCGGCAAACGGCATCCCCTCTGTGAAGGAATGGATGAACAGGCTGCCCAAGGCGGTGGCGGGAACCGCGAACCCGCCAAGGCCAGGCTTGTGTGGGTGTGCGTGAATGTGGCCGTGCTCGATGCCGTGGCTGAAGAATTCCAGGACCACTTGGAGCATGAACCCCGCCAAAAGCCATAGGCCCGGCTGGCCAGCGTCGCGCTCGTAAAGCTCCGGCAGCATGTGCAGAACTGTGATGCCCAAAAGGAATGCACCGCTGAAAGCGAGCAACAGCTTAATATGCCCAGCATCGGTGGTGCGGAAACGCACCCAGGCACCCGCTACCAGCGGCAGCATCAGGAAAAGGATGATCAGGACAGGAGTGCTCATGCGGGTTTTCGTGCCCAGACCACCATGCGGTCCGATCCGTTAGGGAGGAATGGGGCCAAGCAGGTGCCATCGGTCCAGCGCTCCACTATAAAGCCGGAGCGATGGAGCATAGCAGAAACTTCCTCGGCCTGCCAGGCGTGCACCCGTTCTTCAAATCCATGTTGTTCGCCACGCTCTTCCACGGTGACCTTCTTCACGATCCCACCTTGTTCCAAACTCCTCCGGATGGTGAAGCGCACACCTTCGATCTCCTGCACTTCAAAAGGCACTAGGTTAGGCGCTACCTGTTCACCATTCAGCAGATCCAGCACGAAAAGCCCGCCGGACTTAAGCGCGGCAGCTGCGGCATCGATCGCCCGTTGATCGTCGTTGCGATCGCCGGAATAGCCCAGACTGGTGAAGAGGCAGACCACGGCATCGAAGGTGCCTTGGGCATAAGGTTCACGGATGTCGAAAATCTCGAACCGTGCCTTGGGTACGCACGCGCGGGCATGTTCGATGCTGGCTCGCGACAGGTCGATGCCTGTAACATCCAGACCTGCATCGGCGAATAATTCCGCATGCCGGCCGCGACCACAACCCATGTCCAGAAGTTTGTCACCGGGCTGCAAGCCGCCGAACTCCATGATGGGCTTTGCCATTTCGGCCGCATCTTCCGCGTTGCGATGACCGTATAGCAAGCCATACCAGCGCGTACCGAACCATCCGTTGAACCAGCCCATTGTTGACGCCGCCGAAATTAGGGGCTTCGGCCCTGTTCACAGCACTTCTTGCCGCACTCTTCAGGCAACAGCATGGAAAGGTGTTTGGAACCAAGCGGTGCCGTTCGCCGTAAACCGGTGCAGAAAAACGTGGAAAACTCCGCTTTAAAATCGTTTTACAGGGTGCGCAATTATTTTTCTTTGCTAAGATCCCATGTCCGTCCTACCCCGACCATACCTCTTGCGTAAATGGTAGATCGCATCTTCGATCTCTATGATGACCTGGAACGCCAGCGGGTGATGCTTTCCTTCAAAGGCAACCTCACCCCCGACCTGATCGCGGCGGTGGTGGATCTGGTGGAGCGGAAGTTGGAGGTGCTGGAGCAGGACCAACGCATGCGCAAACGCGTGTTCAACGTGGTGGTGGAGTGCTTGCAGAACCTCTACCATCATAACATCGAGCTCAGCACAGGGGTAGGTTCCGAGACCGCAGCCTCACAAGGCGTAGTGATGATCGCCCAGGCCGATCAAGGTTATTCCGTGCTTACCGGCAATGCAATGGCCATGGCCGAGGTACACAACCTGAAGGACAGGCTGGACAGGGTGAATGGCTGTGAGCCGGACCAATTGCGGATCCTCTATAAAAGCATACTCGGCAACGGTAAATTCACCAGCTCCGGTGGCGGTGGACTTGGCCTGATCGACATTGCCCGCAAAAGCGGCAAAAAACTTGAATACGGCTTCATTCCCATGGAGGACGGCAACACATTTTTCAGCTTGAACGTAAACGTTACGACCTGACCAGATCATGAAGGACATCAACATTGAAGGGAGCGCTAAGACGCCGACCGTGAATTTCAGCGGCAGTAATGGACAAATGGACCTGCGCGGTCGCTCCATCCCGGAGAATTCCATCGAGTTCTATAAGCCCCTGATCGATTGGGTGGACAAGTACTCCCGCGAACCGGGCGTGAAAACCACGCTACACGTGCAACTGGAATATTTCAACACAAGCTCCAGCAAATGCATCCTGGACCTGTTCAAAAAGCTGGAACTGGTGCGTGCCACTGGCAACGAGGTGGTGGTGCTCTGGCATTATGAGGCCGATGATGAGGATATGCTGGAGGCGGGTGAGGACTACCAAGCCATCATCAACCTTCCTTTCAAGATGATACAGATCGAAGAGGAGGAAGTGGACAAGCAGTGAAGCCTTTTCACAGTGCGGGACATCACTAAAGCGTGTCCCGCTGGATCAGCGATCCTTCGTCACGCAGCGGTCCGACACCGGTTCACCCTTTGCGGCTGTTCAGGAATCGAAGCCCGAGGAGCCGGTCGCAGCGCAGTTGGTAGTCGCGCACATAGACCAGCACCAAGTAGTCGTTCTCCGTCTGATAGTGCGAGCCTTCCAACTTTGACAGATCCGGAACCGTGGAACCTGCGGGAAGAAAAGCATACTGGTAATCCATGTATCCCTGTTTCACCAAGGCGCGTAAGGTGTAGGCCTTGCGGGCCGCATCCCAGGTGCAACGGAAGTCGCGAAGGCACTGGAAGTCGGTGACCGCGCCGTACACGTAAACATCACCGCCGGTGAGTTCTTCCGACCTTGGAAGGGTGAGGTCCACATAGACGTAGTCCGCGCTAAGGGGATCGGCACCAACAAGATCGTTCTTCACCAAGTGCTTTCCATTGATGTCCGGCATGTCCAGGTAGATGCGGTATTCGCGTTTCTCATCCGGTAAAAGGATCGCCTCATCAAGACCTTCCGGGGAAGTGATCACATGGTCCATCCGGACAGTGGAATAACGCATGCTTTTCAGGTCCACCCCGCGCCATTCGTTCCCGCCCTGGAACAGGCCGGCGGCGGGCTGGTCGTAAACCAGTTCGGCATCGCGAACGAATTTGGGCCGGAAAGCCGTGCGCAGGTCGTCCCAGCGCATGTTCTGTAGCACAGCCACGTACACATCACTGAAGGGGTCCGGGACGGTTATGCCCGGGTAGCGCACCGTGAGTTCCAGTTGCTGGTCGGCATCCCGCCGCTCCACGTTGCGCGTGGGAACGATCCGGGCATCCACCTGTATCCGGTTTTCAAAGACCAGCATGCGCCGGGTGAGCACAACGTCTTCCTGATCGCTACCGCGGAAGACCTTGACCAGGTAATTGCCCGCAACTGTGGGCTTCATCATGTCGTTCGGGAACTCCACTTCGTATTCCAGGAAATGTTTCAAGGTGTTGAAGCTCTGGCGCGGCTGTGGAATGAAGTCCGTGGGAACTCCGCCCAGATATTGGCTGGGATTAAGGTCGCTGGGTATCCAGTCAGCGTTGCAATGCACCAGTGTATAGGACAGATCCTCCACGTCCGGTGAAAAGTCATCGAAGCGCAGTACCAATGGTTCGGTGCTTCCCAGCTCGATCACCGGAGGTGAAAGCTCGAAGCCCTTTTTGAAGAGCTGTACGGTCTGCACCGTGGGGCTGTAGATATGATCTTCGTACTTCAATTCCTGGGTGGAATAATACTCCTCCGTTCCGCTTATTGCAGGCTGCGCTGTGCCGCAGGAAGCCAGCATGGTCACCACCATTGATCGCAAGAGCCAAGCATGCCGTACGCAAATGTTCATCGGTGCAAAGGAAACCACTTTCTCGCCGGGGTCATCCGCACGGGGTCCTGAACAGGACGCAAAAGCCGGATGGATCGGGCGAAGCGCGCTATCCCTTGGGGTGTAGCTTCATCGCTGTAGCCGCTTTGCCGCCACTGCTCGTGGAACAAAGAAGGTGGCTTTGAGCAAGCTCAGCCACCTTCTTCAAGTCAAGGGGAAAGAACGCAGACCAAGGTGGGATTGCGCGAAGCGCGCTATCCCTAGGAGGGTAGCTTCAACGCTGTTGCCGCTGTGCTGCCACTGATCGTGGAACAAAAAAGGTGGCTTTGAGCTACCTCAGCCACCTTCCTTGTTCCACCATCGCCCGCTGCGCGGGCAGCGTTGGCGGAGAGGGAGGGATTCGAACCCCCGGTACCCTTGCGAGCACTTCTGTTTTCGAGACAGACCCGATCGACCACTCTGGCACCTCTCCAAAATCTTGCGTTGAACACCGCTCCGCCGCAAGGGCGGCAAATATAGCCGTGCCGCAAACCTCTCTTACATTTGATCTGTTCCTGCCCTTGCCCTTGTAAGCTAAAAGCCCTGGCCAAGCCGGTTCCAATCCCCCGACAAACCACGGATGAACGTTGGACAGCTGTGCTTTGGTCTATTTGTGCTTGCTGCTGTCCTAGCTTCCCCTGGTTGCTATTACGAGAATGAGCAGGACCTTTATCCCTTGGATTTTTGCGATACCGCCGCTATCACTTACAGCGGGATCATAGAGCCCATTGTTCAAGCCAATTGCGCCATTCCTGCCTGCCATGTACCGGGCGGTTCCGGTACTGGTGACTTTACTTCCTACAACGGACTGCACGGACAAGTGGTGAGCGGTCGGCTGCTCCCCTCCATTATGCAAGTGAGCGGTTCCGCGTTCATGCCGCCCAGCGGGAAACTCTCCGATTGTGACATCACCAAGATCACGATCTGGGTAAATGCAGGGGCTCCGCAAAACTGATGCGTAAAGCAAAAAAGACCCTCCTGATCTTTGCCCTGATGATAGCTGCGGTAGCCGTGTATCTAGGTCTGAAGGCCTATACGGTCAAAGTACCCCACGCATCAGGCCAGCAGGTCGAGATCGCCATCAGCGCAACAGATCTGTTCAATGCCTTCGCCTTGGATGAAGTAAAGGCGGGCAGGAAGTTCAACGACAAGGTGATCGAAGTGGTCGGTTCCGTGAGGGAGGTTTCACCGAGGCCGGAAGGTCGCATGAACGTAGTGCTTGAAACAGGGGACCCGATGGGAGCCGTGGTCTGTGAATTCACCGAACCGGATGAGGTACCCGCAGTGGGCAGCGCGGTAGCGATAAAGGGATTTTGTGCGGGATTTAACTTGGACGTTCTTCTTCAACGCTGCGCATTCACCCGGCCGAACCTCGATAAAGGATCATGAAACGCACACATTTCCTCCTCATAGCCGCCATATCCTGGTCACCCTTGGTAGCACAGGCCCAGGATAAACTCGGCTCCCGGGATGGAGAGGTCACTTTCTTTTCCACCGCCCCGCTGGAGGACATCACCGCGGTGAACCATAAGGTCGCGAGCGTATTCGTCCCCTCCACGGGTGCCATCGAGTTTTCCGTGCTCATCAAAGCGTTTGAATTCGAGAAAGCATTGATGCAGGAGCACTTCAATGAGAATTACCTGGAGAGCAACACCTTCCCCAAGGCGCTTTTCAAGGGGCGAGTGGTCGCTAAGAACGGTGACGATATTTCCCGACCCGGAGTGCATGCGGTGGTCGTGGAGGGCGATCTCACCATCCACGGTGTGTCAAGACCGCTGAGCACCAACGCGACCTTGGAGGTGGGTGGTGATGGGAAAGTAAAGGCTACCTGCACCTTCGATGTGAAGCCGGAGGACCATGGCATTTCCGTGCCAAGTGTGGTGCGCGATAAGATCGCGAAAACCGTGAAGGTTTCCGTGATCATCCCTTATACCCGGCTATGAGCTGGCCTTGCGCGAAATGAGATACCTCACCCTTCCGATCATCCTATTCGGCTTAGCGGGAACGGCTTCGGCACAAGGCGATCTGTTGGACCTGCTGGGTACGGACAGTCTTGCCAAAACCTATACCACCGCGAGTTTCAAAGGTACCCGGGTGATCAACGGTCACAGTATCGAGAACGTTGCACATGGCGTTCTGGATTTCCGCATCAGTCACCGGATGGGCTTCGTGAACGAGGGTGTGAGCAATTTCTTCGGGCTGGACCAAGCCACTTTACGCTTGGGCTTCGATTACGGCATCTCCGACCGATTGATGGTGGGCATCGGCCGTAGCAGCTACCAAAAGACCGTGGACGGCCTGCTGAAGTACAAAGTGTTGAGGCAATGCGACGCCGGTTGCTCCATGCCCGTCACGGTGGACGTGGTGCTTTCTTCCGCCGTTACCACCTTGGTCGCTGAACAAGTACCGTGATTCCGTCCTGGCCGGCCGGACTTTTTTCCCAACCGTGTATCCTACAACATCCAAGCCGTGGTGGGCCGTAAATTCACGGAAGGATCGAGCCTGCAGCTTACTCCTGGCCTGGTACACCGTAACCTGGTGACCACGGAGGCTGAGCACAATGATCTATTCAACATAGGGGTAGCTGGTCGCGCCAAGGTGAGCAAGCGTGTTGCCATAACGGGCGAATACTTCTACGTCCTGCCGGGCCAAGGCCCGCGCGATCCATTCCACAATTCACTCGCGTTCGGCGTGGATATTGAGACAGGTGGGCACGTATTCCAGTTGCAGTTGACCAACAGCACCGGCATGTTCGAACGAGCGTTCATCACCGAGACCACCGGCGATCCGTTCGAAGGCGATATCCACTTCGGCTTCAATATCTCCAGGGTATTCACCGTTTATGACCCGAAAGCCAAGGCGCGCCGAAAAGCGGCGGAACAGGCGAAGTAGTACGTGCCCGGGGATCCGGCCCGCTGCAGTATGCGATCAGTGCCCGTGGCCCTGCTTCGCTTTGGCAGCAGCGTTGGCACCATCCACGAGGATATACCCCGTGAAAAGTAGGACCAACATCACCAGAAAGCTAACAAGCCCTGTGGTGTTCGCGACCTCCTCCGTACTGAGCAGCGCGGACTGGAAGGGCACGAGGAAGGCCACCAGCCAGCAGAGGTAACCAATGATCAATTTGGTGTTCATGGGGGATAGGGTCGGGCCGCAAAGTAGTGAATACGGCGCTTGAGCAAGTGTCAGTTACTGGAGGCGGTATTACTTCCGATCGGCCATGGGCACGTAGTTACGCTCCGTGGCCCCTGTGTAGATCTGGCGAGGACGGCTGATCGGCTCCTTATTGGCCATCATTTCCTTCCATTGCGAGATCCAGCCGGGCAGGCGGCCCAAAGCGAACATCACCGTGAACATCCGCGTGGGAATGCCGATGGCGCGATAAATGATCCCGCTGTAGAAATCAACGTTGGGATATAGTTTGCGCTCGATGAAGAAGTCGTCTTTCAGGGCGATCTCCTCCAATTGAAGTGCAATGTCGAGCACGGGATCCTTCACACCCAGCTTGGCCAACAGTTCGTCACAGCTTTTCTTGATGATCGTGGCGCGTGGATCGAAGTTCTTGTACACCCGGTGCCCGAATCCGAACAAACGGAACGGGTCGTTGCGGTCCTTTGCTTTGTTCACCCACTTCTGGATGTCCCCACCGTCGTTGCGGATGTTCTCGAGCATTTCGATCACTTCCTGGTTCGCTCCGCCATGCCGTGGCCCCCACAAGGCGGCGATGCCTGCGGATACCGAGCTGTATAGGTTGGCGTGCGAGCTTCCGACCATGCGCACCGTGCTGGCGCTGCAGTTCTGCTCGTGATCCGCATGCAGGATCAACAGCTTGTTCAACGCGTCCACTACCACGGGGTCCGCTGTGTACTCTTCCGTGGGAAGCCCGTACATCATATGGAGGAAATTCTCCACGTAACCCAGCTTGTTGTCCGGGTACATGTAGGGGTGGCCCAGATTGTTCTTGTAGCTGATGGCTGCCAACGTGGGCATTTTGGCGATGAGGCGGAAGATCGTGCGCTCAACATCCTTGCTCGGCCGGTTCGGCGACTGGCTCTTCGGGTAGAAGGTGCTCAGCGAGTTGATCATCGCCGAGAGGATGCCCATCGGATGTGCGTTGCTCGGGAAGAACTGGAAGAAGTGCTTCATATCCTCATGCACCAAGGAGTGGTAGCGGATATTGCTTTCGAACGTCTCCAGTTCTTTCGCGTTCGGCAACTCGCCGTTCAGCAGGAGGTAGGAAACTTCCAGAAAACTACCCCTTTCAGCGAGCTGCTCAATGGGATAACCACGGTAGCGAAGGATGCCCTTCTCTCCATCCAGGAAGGTGATCGCACTGGTGGTTGCACCGGTGTTCTTGTACCCGAGATCCAGGGTGATATGCCCCGTCTCCGCCCGAAGGTTGCTGATATCGATGGCTTTTTCACCCTCGCTACCCACCATAATGGGAAATTCGTAGGTCTTGCCTTCCAAGATGATCTTCGCGGTCTCGCTCATGGGTGTTCGCTGAATAATGACTTCCTTTTTCCGACGGTCGCGAATTTAACGTGTACGGAGGCTGCTTGTTCCATTGTTGGTCGATTTTATGTTTCCAATTCCGGCTACACAGGCAGTCGCTGTTCGACAGTACCGCCACAAAACAGGCGAGGCCGCCCTTTCGGACGGCCTCGCACCGGTTCGTTGAACGTTGCTTAGTTGGAAGTAGGAGCCATGGTATTCTCCTTCACCGGGCTGGTGGGAGCTGGCGTGTCCACTGCCTTGATCTCGCCTTTGATGCGCACGATCTTCTCGGGAGCATTCACTGCATTGCTGCTGATGGTCACCGACTTGTTGATCGGGCCAACACGGTTACTATCGTACTTCACGGTAATGATGGACGTGGCGCCTGGAGCGATCGGTGCGGTCTCGCACTTGGGCACCGTGCATCCGCAGCTGCCTTTGCAGTTGCTGATGATCAACGGCTGGTCGCCGGTATTGGTCACCTTGAACTCACAGGTGCCGTTGGCTCCTTGATCGATGGTGCCGTAATCATGCACTTCCTTGTCCAAAGTGATCATGGGGCCGCTGCCGCCAACGGTCTTGGTGTTGTCCTGGGCGAACGCGCCGAGCACGAGGGCGCTAAGGCCGAGGGTTGCGATGAACTTCTTCATGGTGCGTTTTAAGGTTTTCTTGTTTGAACGTTGCAAAGGTTGGGCGTGGTTGCATGCCGTAGTTGACTTTAACCAAAGATTAACAGCCTCGGGCAATGCGCTCTTTTCGGCGATGGCTGTTGCAACTTTGGTGCCATGGTGAGGAGAGAGGGTGTGTGGGCCGTTCTGAAGGAGGCCCTCACCGGTGGTGATCGTGATCTTACCAGTATCGGCATGCGCCGCGCTGTGGTGTTGCTCAGTATTCCCATGGTGTTGGAAATGGCCATGGAGTCGCTCTTTGCACTTGTTGACGTGTTCTTCGTGAGCCGGTTGGGAGTTGCCGCCGTGGCCGTGGTGGGGCTTACGGAAGGATTAATGGCCATCATCTACAGCATCGCTTGGGGATTGGGTGCGGGCATCACCGCAGTGGTGGCCCGCCGTACCGGCGAAAAAGACCGGGAAGGAGCGGACGTTGCAGCTGTGCAGGGGATCTTGATCGCCATTGCGCTCGGTCTGCTGTTCGCTGTGCCGGGTGTGTTCTTCGCGGGGGAACTGTTGCGGGCCATGGGCGCCTCCCCCGAAGTGCAGGAGTTGGGCACGCCCTTCATCCGGATCATGGTGGGCAGCAATGTGGTGATCCTGCTCGTATTCGGCATCAATGCCATTTTCCGCGGTGCCGGCAATGCGGCTCTGGCCATGCGTTCGCTCTGGATCGGTAACATCATCAACATGGTCCTGGATCCACTGTTGATCTTCGGCATTTGGCTTTTCCCGGAAATGGGCGTTACCGGCGCTGCGGTTGCCACGGTGATCGGTAGGGGATGCGCGGTGCTCTACCAATGCTGGCACTTGTTCAATGGCAGGAGCAGGGTGATGATCGCCACGCGGCACTTGAAGTTCGCGTGGGATGCGTTGTGGAACATCATCCGTGTTTCTTCCGGAGCGGCGGCGCAATTCCTGATCGCTTCGGCCAGTTGGGTGTTCCTGGTGCGCATCGTGGCCGGGTTCGGGAGCGATGCCGTTGCTGGATACACCATCGCTGTGCGCATCATCATTTTCGCCCTGTTGCCGGCATGGGGCGTCGCCAATGCGGCTTCCACGTTGGTGGGCCAGAACCTGGGTGCGGATCAACCGGACCGCGCCGAACGGAGCGCTTGGCTCTGCGGCCATTACAACATGGTGTACATGTCCATTATGGCCATGCTCTTTATCGCGTTCGCACCTTGGATGGTAGGCCTTTTCTCTCCCGGTGCTGAAGCGTTGCACGTCGGGGTGCAGGCGCTGCGGGTAATATGCCTCGGCTACTTCTTCTATGCTTACGGCATGGTGCTCTCCCAATCCTTCAACGGCGCCGGGGATCCCATGACGCCGGTATGGCTCAACATGTTCTGCTTTTGGTTGGTGGAGATCCCTTTGGCGTGGAGTTTGGCCCGTTGGCTCGGAGGTCCGGAAGGTGTGTTCATCGCCATCGCCTTCAGCGAAAGCCTGCTGGCACTGCTTTGCATCTATTTTTTCCGCAAGGGCAAGTGGAAACTGGCGCAAGTGTGAGGGTGGAAGGAAGGTTTTACACCACAGCGGCACAGACTTGCCTGCCGGCAGCGATACGGAGCACAGCGAAGGAACTGCCCAACCGACGCTCGCCCACTTCACAGCTTCGGCCGTCCTGCCGCATACCATTGCAGCAGGCGGTCCACGATCTCCTCGATCTTGCGGCTGTCCGCCCACGTGGCGCGGAACACGAGCCTGCCATCCGCATCAATCACGTAAGCGCCGTTGGGTGCCTTTCCGTAAGCATTGAAGACCTTGTCGTCCATGCCGTCCAGCAGCACCGGTAGGGTGGTCATGGCTGCGAACTCTTGGGCATATGCGGCTTTTTCGGCTCCGATCCGGGGTACAGGATAGCGCCGGAATTTCTTTTTATCCCCCGGATGCAGCTCATGGCCGTACACCACGAAGAGCTCCACCTGTGCTGTATCGTATTTGGCCTGAAGCTTTTCCCAGAGCGGCAGCTGCGCCCTTGCAGGCGGGTTGGTGATGCTTCCGAACATGAGCACGCGCACTTTGCCTTTGGTGTCCGTGAGCGTCTTTGTTCCCGCACGGCCAACTACCGGTAACGTGAAGGGATGCGTACGCGGCGCCATGTTCCCGCCTTCGCTGTAGGTGCGGATGTCCGCCACGGTGGCTTTCATCATCTTGTCGAAGTTCATCCGCCAAGTGCTCACCTCCTTGCGCATGGCCCGGATCTCCGGCTTGGTGTAGCTGGTGAGGAAGAAGTCGAGGTCATCGTGAAAGCGTATACCTGCCGCGTTGTACGGCGCAGGATCCCATTCCCCTGACTGCCCGAGAGCGGGCACGGAGATCAACAGAGCGAGTGCGAGAAAAAGGCGCATGTGCCAAATGTATATCGTCGACATTCGGGCAAGGCGCGCATTTCATGGGGCTTATGGGCGGGCTTCTCGGTCACGCCTTTCAGCAAAGTCCTGCAGCGGCTGGCCCACAGGTTCCACGACACATCCGACCATCGCTCCTTCGTCGTAAAAACGAAGAACGGGCCGAGGCCCGTTCTTCAAAGATCGGATCAACCCGCAGCTTACTTCCGGCGGCTCTTGAAGCTCTTCTGGAAGTCGGGGAATTCCTGCTTCCCGTTCAACTTGTCACCGAAGTAGACCAGGATCGGCTCGATCTGCTCTGGGGTCATGTAGCCTTGGACCGGCGCGAGCACTTGGCCATCCTTGTCCATGTACACAATGGTCGGGTACGCAACACGCCCGTTCACCGGGGCGATCTGCATGGTGAGCTGGTGGGTTGCGTTGCGCGAACCCTTCATCGCCGCGTTGTAGCTCGGATTGGTGTAGGTCTTTCCGTTGTAAATGATGGTGTCAGCACCTTCCGCATCGAACTTCACAGCGTGGAAATTCGCGTTGATGTACGCAGCGGTCTGCGGGTCATGGAAGGTGTTCGCGTCCAGCATGCGGCAAGGACCGCACCAAGAGGTGTGCACATCGATGATCAGGGGCTTACCGTCCTTTTTTGCGGCTTTTTGGGCCGTTTCCAGGTCGGTCCAGTGCACCAAGGCATCGCCATGATCCTGGGCGAAAAGGGCCAACGGGGCCAAGCAAAGAGTGAAGAGAAGGTTGCGCATTTGTCCGTGTGTTGAGTGCCCTATTACGAAGACCGTGCCGGAATGGTGACGGCTCCGGCCTCAATGTACGCCTTTCATCAACCGGCGTACCCCGGGCGAGATCGCGATCAACACCACGCCCAGGATCAATGCATAGATCGCCAACTGTTGGTATCCACCGGTATAGGACACCAGTTTGCTCAAGTTGGATGCGTTGGGATCGGCGGTGCTCATTCCCGCACCCAGCAAGCCGGCGACGTATTGGCCATACGCGCTGGCCAAGAACCACATCCCCATCATCAAGCCTTGGATGGGCTGCGGCGATAGCTTGGTCATCAGCGACAGACCGATGGGTGACAGGCACAGCTCCCCGAAGGTGATGATGAAGTAGCCCAAGGTGAACACGTCCAGGGAGGTCATTCCGTCCGCATCCGCGAAGAAGATGGTGGCGTAGAACGCATAGAACGCACCAGCGAGAAGAAGAAACCCGAGACCGAACTTCACCACCGAATTAGGTTCGCTCTTGCGCTTGCTCAGCCACAGCCAGAGCAGGCCCATCAGCGGTGCGAAAATGATGACGAAGAGCGAGTTCGCGCTGTTGTTCACGATGTTCGGGTCCATGGGGATGAAGCCCAGCAAGGTGTGGTGGAGGTTGTTCAAGGCAAAAATGCTGAGCGAACCGCCAGCCTGTTCGAAGAAGGCCCAGAACAGGATGGAGAAGAGGATGAACACCAGTGCGGCGAGCAGCCGCTTATTCTCCTTCACGTTGAACTTGCGCATCTCCCAGCCCAGGTAGACCAGCGTGAGCGGGCCGATGATGTACATGAACAGGTCCGTGTAGTGCGTGTTGGTCACCAACTTCAGGATGAACGGAATGGCGATGAGCGAGCCGATATAGACCGCGACCTCGTAGATGCGCCGCTTTTTCACCGGCATGTCAGGGTGCAAGGGTGAAAGGCCGATGGTGCCAAGGCTCTTGCGGGTGTAGATGAAGTTGATCAAACTGATCGTCATCACCACGCTCACCAAGCCGAACGCCAGTGGCCAGCTGTGGTATTTACCCACCCAGATCATCAGGACACCACCCAAGAGCGCCCCGAGGTTGATCGCTGAATAGAACAGGCTGAACCCGGCATCACGGCGCGGGTCGTTCTCACTGTACAATTGGCCCACCATGGTGCTGATGTTGGGCTTGAAGAAGCCGGTGCCGATGATGAAGAAGCAGGTACCGATGTAGAAGAGATCCGCCGGGGAAATGGCGATCACCAAGCCACCAGCGATCATCAGGATGGCGCCCCAGAACAGCGATTTCTGGAAGCCGAGGATCTTGTCCGCGAACACGCCGCCGATGAAAGTGAACGCATAAACGAAGGCCTGGATGGCGCCGTATTGCAGGTTGGCGACTTTGTCCCCCAGCCCCAGCTGCGTCACCATGAACACGGTGAGCATCCCGCGCATGCCATAGAAACAGAACCGTTCCCACATCTCGCTTCCGGCAAGGTGCAAGAGCTGTTTAGGGTACTTCCCTTCGAAATTGTGGATCTCTTCTCGGGTGTACATGCGGTGGGTCGGTTGTCAGTTGTTCGTTGCCAGCAGTCGGATCCGGAACAAGGGTTCCGCGCGGGACGGGGCAATTTTACGCCATTCCACGGGTCATCGGAGCTTTCAGCCTCAAGCCTTCAGCCCCAAGCCCCAAGCCTCAATGAATGTTCTTCTCACGCATCACCGCCTTTAACCAGCGGAGCATCATGAAGAGCATCAGCGCGGCGGCCAGCGCGAGGCCGAAATTCATCATGAAGAACCAGCTCTTGTCCTCGAAGCCTTCCCACAGTCCGCTGAGCATGCCGCTGAGCTTGTTGCCCACCGAGGTGCTCAGGAAGAAGCCGCCCATCATCAAGGCCGTAATGCGCGGTGGGCTCAGCTTGCTCACCAACGAAAGGCCCATGGGGCTCAGGCATAGCTCACCCACGGTGATCACGCCGTAGCTCGCTATCAGCCACCAGCTGCTGGCCTTGCTTTCCAGGTTGTTCGTGGCCATCACAGCGCCCACCATCACCAACGCGGAAAGTGCCGTGATCACCAGGCCGATCGCGATCTTCGTGGGTGTGCTCGGCTCCTTCTTCCGGCTGCGCATAAAGCCCCAGAAGCCCACGACGACCGGCGTGAGCAGCACCACCCAGAACGGATTGATGCTTTGGTACAGCTGGGTGGAATACAACTTCAGGCTCTGGCCTTGGGCGGGCACATTTTCAGGGGCCATGTTCGCGAAGTACTGTGCGCTCTTCGGGTCGGTGTCCGCGCCATTGTTGGTCACCGTTTGTGCCATGCCCGCTTGGTCCGCCACGTTGCTCACGGCAAGTGGCATTTCGCGGTTCGTATAGTCCTTGGCCCACACGGTAAGGGCGTCCCCGTTCTGGTGGAACACCGCCCAGAAGATCACCAAGCAGCCGAACACTGCCAGCAACGCGCCGATGGGCCGCTTGTCCTCTTCATTGGCTTTCACGTACAGGTAGATGAAGAAGGCCACCACGGGGATGCAGCCGAAGATGAACGCATCGTTGGTGTCCGTGCCCAGCAAATTGCCGGGGATCAAGTAGCCCAGCACGCCGAAGATGAACATCGGGACGAGCGTGCTCAGCAGGATCCTGCTGGTGCTCATGTCGCCCGGTTCCAACGGCTTCCGTATGTCAGCATGCTTCACCCATTTGCTGCCTTTCAGGAAGATGCCCACGCCGATCAGCATGCCGATGCCCGCCGCAGCGAAGGCATAGCCCCAGCCGTAGTTGATCTGCATGTAGGCCGCCACGAAATTGCAGACGAAGGCACCGATGTTGATGCCCATGTAGAAGATGTTGAAGCCCGCGTCCTTGTTGTCGCGGTACTTGTCATCGTTGTACAGGTTGCCCACCAGCGTGGAGATGTTCGGCTTGAACATGCCGTTACCGAGGATGATGAGCAAGAGACCGATGTAGAACGCATTGACGTCATGCACGGCCAAGGTGAGGTAGCCCGCCGCCATCAGCAGGCCGCCCATCGTGATGCTCTTCCGGAAGCCGAGCACGCGGTCCGCCAGCAAGCCGCCGATGAATGGCGTGAGGTACACCAGCCCGAGGTAAGTGCCGTAGATGTCGCTCTTCTTCAGCGCGCTGAAACCCATGCCGCCATTCTCCCAGCCGTCCAGCATGTACAGGCTGAAGATCCCCAGCATGAGGTAATAGCCGAAGCGTTCCCACATTTCCGTGAAGAAGAGGACGTAGAGACCGCGGGGATGCTTGGAGGGGGAGGAGATAGGGGTCAAATCGGGAGTTTTTTAAACCACATAAGTACGGCGGCACGGAGAAATGCGAAAGTGGAATGTTACTGGTTGGCGTGTTTCAGGTAGTAGTGCACTATTCGGACTCACGACACACAGACTCAAGACTCCGGACTTAAGACCCAGGACTTATGACCCAAGACTCTTCTCTGTGCCTCCGTGCCTCTGTGGTGAACCTTAATAACGCTCTAGTTCACCCCGTGCATCCGCTTCTGCAACCAACGGTGAATAACGACCAAGAGGATCGCGGCACTACCGCTCATCACGATGAACACCAGGAAGAAGTGGAACAGGTTGTCGATGGTGAAGCCGAGGAATTTCGGGAAAACGGTATCCACGGTCACCGGCGCTTCGCCTGCACCCGGGGGGATCAAGGCGCTCAACGTACCCGCGAATTTGTTGGCCGCGGCATTCGCCAGGAACCATGTGCCCATCAACAAGGAGGAAAGGCGCAACGGTGCGAGTTTGCTCACCATGCTGAGGCCGATCGGGGAGAGGCAAAGCTCACCCATGGTATGCAGGCCATACAAGGTGATCAACCACCACATGCTGATCTTGGCGGAAGGTGCAACGCCATACACACCGAACGCGATCACCATGTATCCGATCGCCAGCAGGCCCAGGCCCATGGCCATTTTCAGTGGGGAGGAAGGCTCCCAGCCGCGCTTGCCCAACCAACCCCACAGCATGCTGAACAGGGGAGCCAGCATGATGATGAAGATGGGGTTCACGCTCTGGAAATAGCTCGCAGGCATTTCCCATCCGCCAATGTGCCGTTCGGTCTGTTGATCCGCGAAGAGCGTCAAGGAAGCCCCCGCCTGCTCGAAGCAGGACCAGAAGAAGATCACGAAGAAGGCCAGGATGAAGATCACGCTGATCCGTTGCTTCTCTTCGTGCTTCAAGCTCTTATCGCTGAAGATCACGAGGGGCATGGCGATCATGGCACCGTAGATCAAGAAGCCGATCAGGTCGATGTCCGTTTTGAACCAGGTCTTGAAGTTCAGCAGTACGAACATCAGGGCGACGGAACCGAGGATGATCCCCACGGTCTTCATGTCCATCTTCTGCTTGGGCATGCCGATGGGTTCACCTACGGAATCCACCAAGTATTTCTTCTTCAGCATTTCGAAGGTGAGCGTGCCCAGCAACATGCCGATGCCTGCCGCGAGGAAGCCGAACTTGAAGTCGAAGATGTCGCCGGTATCGCCCAAACCACCGCAGATCAACGGGGAGAAGAGCGCACCGAGATTGATGCCCATGTAGAAGATGGTGAAGGCCCCGTCGATACGGCGGTCGTTCGGCGGGTACAACTGGCCCACCATGGTGCTGATGTTCGGCTTGAAGAAGCCGTTGCCGATGATCAGCAGCGTAAGGCCCGCCCACATCATGCTGATGGAACTGGCGCTCTGTACCGCCTCCGTTACCAAACTACCGCTGAAGAAGAGCAGGAACTGCCCGATGGCCATCAAAATGCCGCCTACCAGAATGCTGCGCCGATTGCCCCAGAACCGGTCACTGATGTAACCGCCTAACAACGGAGTGAGGTAGACCAAGCCTGTAAAACTTCCATACACGTTGGAAGCCTCGGCGTTGCCCATGAACAGCGCCTTGGTCATGAAGAGGATGAAGATGGACCGCATCCCATAGTAGCTGAACCGCTCCCACATTTCTGTGAAAAAGAGCAGGTACAGCCCCTTGGGGTGCCCTTGGTTCATCGTTAGCTCAATGTGTTCCGATGGAGGTGGTCGCATAGGGACTTCGTTTTTTTAGGACCGGGCCAAGGTATGCGGATAGGGGATCCGTTGGTGGGGAATGTCTTATGTCCTATGTGTGCAGTCTTATGTGTGCCCTCAGCATAGGACATCAGACGACCAGTATAGGCCAACCCCTTACAGCTTCTCCAGTAAAAAGTCCGTCATCCTGGTAAAGAGCTGCATGCGCGTCGGCCCGCCGGAGATCCCGTGGTTCTTGTCCGGGTACACCATCATGTCGAACTGCTTGTTCGCCTTCACCAGCGCGGTGATCATCTCAGCACTGTTCTGGAAGTGGACATTGTCGTCGGCCAGGCCGTGTATCAGCAGGAAATTGCCTTTCAGCTCGGCCACGTGGTTGATGGGGCTGTTGTCATCGTAACCGCTGGCGTTGTCCTGGGGCAGGCCCATGTAGCGCTCGGTGTAGATGCTGTCGTAAAAGCGCCAGTTGGTCACCGGGGCCACAGCGATCGCGGCTTTGAAGGTGTCCGCGCCTTTCGTGATGCACAGTGCGCTCATATAGCCGCCATAGCTCCAGCCTTGTATGCCGATGCGCGCCGCATCCACGTAAGGCAATGCGCCCAGCCACTTGGCCGCGCCCACTTGGTCCTCGGTCTCGTATTTGCCCAGCTCCCCGTAGGTCATGTGCCGGAAATCGCGGCCACGATGCCCGGTGCCGCGCGGATCCACGCACACCACGATGTAGCCTTTTTGCGCCATCAGCTGGTGCCACATCAGGTCGCGGCCGCCCCACTGGTCCAGCACCTTGTTGCTGTTGGGGCCGCTGTACTGCGTCATCAGCACCGGATATTTCTTCGTCGCTTCGAAGCCCGGGGGCTTGATCATCCACGCGTTCAGCACAACGCCTTCGCCAGCGGCGATGGTGATGAATTCCTTCGGCTGCAGCGCGTACTCCTTCAGCGTTCCGTTGAGCCGTGCGTTGTTCTTCAGCGTCTTCACCAGGGTGCCGTTGCCATCGTGCAGGGCGATGGTGCCCGGGTCGTTGGCGGTGCTCCGCGTGTTGATGAAGTACTGGAACCCACGACTGAAGGCAGCCTCGTTGAAACCGCCCGCCGGGCTCAGCTGCTTCAGTCCTTCGCCGTCCAGGCCGATGCACCACACGTCCTGCTGCGTCGGGTCCAGCTTGCTCGCGGTGTAGAGCACGCGCTTGTTCTTTTCATCCACGCCCTTCACCGCCACCACGTCGTAGTTGCCCGGGGTCAGGATCCGCTGTGTCTTTCCGTCCGCGCTGTTCCACACGATGTGGTTCCAGCCGTCCTGCTCGTTGGTGAGCAGGAAGCTGCCGTCCCGTAGGAAGTACAGGTCGTTTGTCACTTCGATGTACGTGGGGCTTGTTTCCGTGTAGATCGTCCGGGGCGCCTTGGCGGTGCCCGGATCGGAGACGTCCGAGGTGCAGATCAGCTTTTCATGCTGCAAGCGGTCCAGCCGCATGTACCACACGGTGCTGTTGCCCGTGAAGCCGAACCGCGGCAGGTAGAGGTCGGTCTCCGACGTGCCCAGCGGCACGGTGCTGGTGCGCTGCGAGGCCAGGTCGTACACATGCAGGCTCACCGTGCTGTTCGTCCGGCCGGGTTTCGGGTATTTGTAGCTGTACAGCCCGGGGTAGAGCTGCTGCTCATAAAAGGGGATCTCCGCCTGTTCCACCGCGCTCTCGTCGCTGCGCAGGTAAAGAAGCTTCTTCCCATCCGGGCTCCACGCATAGGCCTGCGTGAATTCGAATTCCTCTTCATACACCCAGTCCGGTGCGCCGTTGATCACTTCGTTCCAAGCACCATCCGTGGTGATAGCGGTCTCCTTCATGGTGGCGAGGTCCACCGTGAACAAGTTATTGTCCCGCATGAATGCAGCGTGCGATCCGTCCGGGCTGAAGCTGGCCAAGCGCTGCTTGCTCCCGATGGGGTCGGTGAGGGGCTTCACCGTCTTCGCCTTTCGGTCGTACACATAGTGGTAGGCGAAATAGCTGTGGCGGTACAGGTCTTCTTTCTGCGTGATCACCATCACCGCGCGCTCGTCCCCGCTGAAGGTGTAGCCCGCAAGGTCCAGCGGCACCACATCCCCGGGCAGCACCAGGTCGCTCTGGCGCACCACGGTACCGGTCTTCGAACCCGTCCTGTAATCGTACGTCGACACCTCGTTGCCGCCAGCGGTCCGCTCCAACGTGGAGTAGTGCCGGCCGTCGTTCATGCTCTCCAGATTCACAAGCTCATCGCTGCTGAAGGTGTTGCTGTACCAGATGGTCCGGTTGGTGAGCGCCGTTTGGGCGAAGGTGGTCGTGGCCGCAAGCAGGAGCGCAGCAGCGGAAAGGACTTTTTTCATACGTTGAAGATGGTCGGCAAGGTAACGATCACGGCCGAGGGAGCTCCTCTTGCGCGGTTGCATACCTTTCCCCCATGCTTCCCCGCGCAACACCGGCAAGCCTCCCGTGGAGCGGCACAAAAGCAACGTGGGCCGTGTTCCTCGTGTTCGCGGCGGTCTACGCGCTCATCTTCGTGCCGAACCACCTGCTGTTCCGCACCTACGCGCTGGACCTCGGCCTGTACACCCACGCCGCCGTTACCTACGCCCACGGCCGCATGGCCGACTGCATGCTCTTCCTCGGCAACCGCAGGAGCCTGCTGGCCGACCATTTCGACATTCACCTCATCCTGTGGTCGCCGCTCACCTGGCTCTTCGGGCAGTGGACCTTGCTGCTGGTACAATGGGCGGCGGTGCTGCTCGGCGGGCTGGGCATGTGGCGCTGGCTGCGGGCCTTGGGTGCCACGCCCCTCATCGCCAACCTGGGGCTGGTGCATTTCCTCGGCTTCTTCGGCATCTTCAGCGCATTCACCGCCGATTTCCACAGCAGCGTGGTGGGCGCCATGGCCTTCCCGTGGTTCGGCCTTGCGCTGCACCACCGCCGCAAAGGGGCCGCTTGGGGGTGGCTGCTCTTCATGCTCTGCGCCAAGGAGAACATGGGCATCTGGCTCGGCTTCGCGGCGTTCGGCTTTTGGCTGCACGAAAGCAAGGCCACCGGCATGCGCAACATGCTCCTGCTCCAGGCCGTGGTCGCCTTGGCCTGGAGCGCCGTGGTGGTGGGCCTCGTGATGCCCGCCTTGGCCGATAGCGCGCACTACGCCGGCTGGCGCTACCCCGCGCTGGGCAACGGCCCCGCGGATGCATTGCGCATCCTGGCCACGCATCCGCTCAGCGTTTTCCAAGCCTTGCTGGATGGCGGCGACGTCCAAGTGGGCCGCGCCGTGAAGGTGGAAATGCTCGTGCTGCTCTTCCTCGCCGGCGGCTGGGCCATGCTGGTGCGCCCCTGGATCCTGCTGATGGCCGTGCCGCTCCTGCTGCAAAAGCTCCTGCACGAGGGGCCCGTTCAATGGGGCGTGCTGGCCCATTACTCAGTGGAATTCGCGCCGCTTTGCACGGTGGCCATTTTCTCGTGGAAGCCTGTGTTACGGCCCGGCCGCGCAGGCACTGCCATCGCCGTGGTGGCCACGTTGCTCTCCCTCGGCGCCACCATCCGCGTGCCCGATGCCAGCATCTACACGGAGAACCGCGCCAAGCAACGGTTCTACCAAGCGGAGCATTACCAACGCGAATTCGATGCACCGCAAGTGCGGCAACTACTGGACGACATCCCTGCCAGCGCAGCGGTCTCCGCTTCCACGCCGTTCGTGCCGCACTTGGTGCAGCACCGCGACCTGTACCAATACCCCATCCTCGCCAACGCGAACGTCATCGTGCTTGCCACTACGGAATGGCCGTACCCGGAAACGCTGGAAGAGTTCCACTTAGCGCTGGATACGCTGGGCCGTTCGCGCTTCTGGACCGAGACCGCACGTTGCGATGGGGCCGTGGTGTTCACGCGGAATTGATATTCCGGGCCGATCCGATAAGTAATGGAGATTGACGTTAGCCGTGTGGACACAGCGCTTAAGTAAAGGCATGGAATACAATGGATGTCGCCAAGGATAGCGGAGGTGTAAATACGGGTTAATGATAGCCGATGCGTTTCCACATTTATCTGTGAATTTAATTCTCGGACACACCAATTCCACAAAAAATCCCTGCTATTTTCGCTGCGCTCCGTGTTCAATGTCGTTCAACCAACACCATTATTACAATGACCTTGGGAGCTTTGATCGTACGCATGAGGGGCTATAACAACATGGCCCAAAAGCAATTGGCTGCGGCCATGGGCGTTAAAGGATCGGTACTGAGCCGATGGGAGCGGGACGAGCGCATACCCCATTTTGATGTTATGGAGCGCATGGCCTTGGTGCTGAAATGCCGCCTGAA